>NZ_JACEHE010000026.1 GCF_013778455.1 Streptomyces himalayensis subsp. himalayensis
CCCTCGACGCCGCCGCAGGCGGCATCGCCAACGGCACCCTGATCCAGCTCTACTCCTGCTGGAACAGCAGCAACCAACGCTGGACCCGCACCTGATGGGACCTGCCACAAAGGAAGGAGTGAATCGATGAAGACCTACGGTGCGGCTTCCCCCGCCCCTCCACCAAGACATCGCTGGTGGTCCCGGGTCGCCGCCGTGGTGGCGGCGACCCTCGCGATCGGCATGCTCACCGCGGTGAATCCGGCGCCCGCCGAGGCGGCGACGGTGGACACCAATGCCTGGTACGTCCTGGTCAATCGCAACAGCGGCAAGGCGCTGGACGTCTCTGGCGAGTCCACCGCCGACGGCGCGCGGGTCGGCCAGTGGACGCGCAACGACGGAGCCAACCAGCAGTGGCAGTTCGTGGACTCCGGCGGCGGCTTCTACCGGCTCAAGGCCCGGCATTCGGGCAAGGTTCTCGACGTGGCCGGCGCCTCGACCGCAGACGGTGCCGCGATCCAGCAGTGGGCCGACCACAACGGGGCCAACCAGCAGTTCCGCCTGGCCGACTCCGACGCGGGCCACGTCCGGCTGATCAATCGCAACAGCGGCAAGGCGGTCGAGGTGCAGGGCGCCTCCACCACTGACGGCGGCAACGTCGTCCAGTACACCGACTGGGGCGGCGCCAACCAGCAATGGCAGATGATCAAGCTGTCGTCCGGCGGCGGCGGATGCGGCAGCGCCCCGACTCTGACGAGCGGTACCCACACGATCCAGAGCAGCGGTAAGAGCCGCAGCTTCATCCTCAGGGTTCCCGACAACTACAACAACAGCCACCCCTACCGGCTGATCTTCGCGTTCCACTGGCGGGGCGGAACCGCCCAAGACGTCGCCTCGGGCGGAACGAGCGGGAACGCCTGGTCCTACTACGGCCAACAGGAACAGTCGAACAACACCGCGATCCTCGTCGCCCCCCAGGGCCTCGGCAACGGCTGGGCCAATGCGGGCGGTGAGGACGTCACCTTCGTCGACGACATGATCCGGCGAATCGAGGGCGGCCTCTGCGTCAACACGGCACAGCGTTTCGCCACGGGCTTCAGCTGGGGCGGCGGCATGAGCTACGCACTCGCATGCTCCCGGGCGAACGTCTTCAGGGCCGTCGCGGTCATCTCCGGCGCCGAGATCAGCGGGTGCAGCGGCGGCACCCAGCCCATCGCCTACTTCGGAATCCACGGCATCAGCGACTCCGTCCTCAACATCACGCAAGGACGGTCCCTGCGCGACAGATTCGTCAGCAACAACGGCTGCACTCCCCAGAGCCCGCGCGAGCCCGCGCCGGGCAGCCGAACGCACATCACCACCACCTACTCGGGCTGCCGTGCCGGGTACCCGGTCCAATGGGCCGCGTTCGACGGAGACCACATACCCGGTCCGGTCGACGGCTCCCCCAACGAAAGCGGCGTCGCCACCTGGACCAAGGCAGAGATCTGGAGGTTCTTCGCACAGTTCCAGTGACACGTCCGCACCATGGAGTGGAGCCAGGATGATTCTGGCTCCACTCCGTCGACGTCTACCGCAGGTTGGCGCTTTGAGCTCACACAGGATGAGGCTGACTTCTTCGACCAGCTCCGTACCTACGACCAGTGCTACACCATCACGCACCTGGTGAACTGGCTGGCAGTCGCTCTGTACGGATACGAACCGGAACGGCTCAACCGCGGGAGAGACCGGCAGGCCAACGCGGCACTCCATCGAATCGTGTACGCGCGTCTCCGGCTCGACCCCCGCACCCGGGACTACTTTCAACGGCGCACGGCGGAAGGCAAGACGCGACGGGAAATCGTCCGCTGCCTCAAACGCTACCTGGCACGCGAGGTCTTCCACCTGGTCCGGCCTGAGAGCACACAGCGGTCTGGTGAGAATGAAGCCCGTGGACCATCTGCTGCACCTCGACCGCACGCTCGACGAACTGGACCACCCCGCTGGATGCCTCCTGCCGCTGACGCGACACATCTGGTGCGCACCGTGCACGAGCTGCGGTGTGTGCCCTTGGACGAACTCCGTCCCGCGGATCTGCGCACCCTCATTTCACAGCAGGTGGCACTGCCCTACGTCCTTCCACTCGCCGTGCGCTTGCTGATCGAGGAGCCGCTGCTCGACGCCTACTTCTACGAGGGCGACCTGCTGCTCGCCGCCGTCAACGCTCCTGCCTCGGCCTGGGCCCTGCTACCAGAGCTCTGCGCCCGGCTGCGGACCGTCATCACGACATTGCCAGAGACCACGGTCGCCGGCCTGCCACGCGGTGCCGCAGAGGAGCTCGCCCACTTCGTCACGATGCAGTCCGCCTTCCTGCGAGCCCCCGCGATAGGGGCTTCCTTGATACGTGAGGTCTGAGGCGTGAGTGAGACACCGTCGAACACCCTGCAATACCGCTTTGACGGGCCAGAAGAGGCTCCCGTCCTGATCTTGGGCCCCTCCCTGGGTACCACATGGCACATGTCGTAGAAACCGTGGGTCTGTCAAACGAGCGGTGTAACCAGGGTGGTTGGGTTACTGGCGGGCCGCTGAGAGGCGGCCGTCGAAGGTGATGTCGAAAGCGTTCAGTGCGGTCTTCCAGCGGCTGGTCCAGCGGGCCTGTCCCTTGCCGGTGGGGTCGAGCGACATGATCGCCATGTAGACGCACTTCAACGCGGCCTGCTCGTTGGGGAAGTGCCCGCGGGCCTTGACCGCCCGGCGGATCCGCGCGTTCACCGACTCGATCGCATTCGTGGTGCAGACGATGCGGCGGATCTCGGTGTCGAACCGGAGGAACGGAGTGAACTCCTCCCAGGCGTTCTCCCACAGCTTCACGATCGCCGGATACTTGCCGCCCCAGGCGTCGGCGAACTCGGCGAACCGTTCCAGGGCGGCCTCCTCGGTCGGCGCGGTGTAGACCGGCTTGAGCACTTTGGCGATCTTGTCCCAGTCCTGGCGGGCGGCATAGCGGAAGGAGTTCCGCAACAGGTGCACCACGCAGGTCTGCACGATCGTCTTCGGCCAGACCGTCTCGACCGCGTCGGGCAGGCCCTTCAGGCCGTCGCAGACGAGCATGAGGACGTCGTTCACGCCGCGGTTTTTGATCTCGGTGAGGATGTGCAGCCAGTGCTTGGCGCCCTCGCCGCCGTCGCCGGCCCACAGGCCGAGGATCTCCCGCCGACCCTCAGCGGTGACCGCCAGGGCGACATAGATGGGCCGGTTGGCCACGGCTCCATCGCGGATCTTCACGTGGATGGCGTCGATGAAGATGACCGGGTAGACGGTGTCCAACGGCCGGTTTTGCCATTCGGCCATCCCCTCAAGGACCTTGTCGGTGATGGTGGAGATGGTCTGCCGGGACACCTCGGCGTCATAGACCTCGGCGAGGTGGGCCTGGACCTCGCCGGTCGTCAGGCCCTTCGCGGCAAGGGAGATGACCATCTCGTCGACCCCGGACAGCCGCTTCTGCCGCTTCTTGACGATCCTGGGTTCGAAGGTGCCCTCGCGGTCGCGGGGCACGGCTATCTCCACCGGCCCGACGTCGGTGAGCACGGTCTTTCCGCGAGTGCCGTTGCGGGAGTTGCCGCCGTTCTTGCCCGCCGGATCGTGCTTGTCATAGCCGAGATGGTCGGTGATCTCGCCTTCCAGAGCGGACTCCAGCAGCCGCTTGGTCAACTGCTGCAACAGCCCGCCCTCGCCCGTCAGTTGCAGGCCCTCGGACTGAGCCCGGCCCACCAGCTCGTCGATCAGCTGGTCGTCCACAGACTTGGCCGACCGCGGCTCGTCCGACTGGACACTTCCGGGCTCGGTCACGTTCTCACTGGTCATCGATGCATCTTCCATGATCGGGAGTTACACCGAACGTTTTACAGTCCCGAAACCGTCCCACGGGCGTTCAGTTGGTCCGCGGAGTCTGCGGGACGCAGGGCGTGGATGCGCCGCAGTTCATCGAGGTTGTCGGCGTTGAGTGCGACACCGAGGGCGAGCGCCTGATGAATCTCCTCACAGGTCTTGGCAGGCGAGTCCAGGACGATCATGGATGGCGCGAATCCGGCGGCGAGCGCGAGGCGCAGTTCGCCGGGGCTGGCGACCTCGCAGCCCATGCCGCAGTCGGCGAGCAGCCGCAGGACGGGGACGAGGGAGGCGGCCTTGGCGGCGAAGGTGTGCAGCACCGGGGCGTGGCCGAATGTTTCGCGCAGGTCGCGCACGGATGCCCGGACACCGTCGGTGTCGACGAAACCGGCCACCAGGTGTGCGGGGCCGACCAGTCCGGACCGGACCGCCTCGCGGACGACCCGGTCCCGAGGCCCAAGGCCGGCAGTGCCGTGCCGTCCGGGCGCGTACCTGCTGCTGACGCGTCCCTCCCCTCGCTTCCTGCTCTCCCTGTTCTCCTCGGCGTTCGCATCCATGGGCGATCCGCGACCTCCTTCGACGTGTGTGGCCACCAGAATTGGCGAGCCTCGCGGATACGCCGCCGATACGCAGCAAACCGTCACTTCTGCCGGCTGAGTTGGGTTCATCTGTCGAGCAAGCACGTGGTAGAGAGAGGCATGCCGCAGGATTCCGTCGATGAAAAGGACCTGGCGCTGATCAACGCGCTCCAGGTCACCCCGCGCGCATCCTGGGCCCAACTGGGACGCGCCCTCGAACTCGACCCGGTGACGGTCGCGCGCCGCTGGGAGCGGCTGAGCGATACCGGACTGGCGTGGGTGACCTGCGTGCTCGGCCCGGCGCTGCACAACGAGTTCTGCATGGCCTACGTCGAGATCGAGTGCGCACCAGCCCAACTGGACGACGTCGCCACAGCGCTGAGCGCCGAACACCCGGTCCGCTACGTCCACCACATCACCGGGCCGTACGGGCTGCTGGTCACGATCGCGCTGCGGACACCCGCGGAGATGTCCGCCTACCTGCGCCACACCGTCGGCCGGCTGCCCGGCGTCCGGGCGTACCGTGCGGAAATGCGGACCGTGGGCTACAGCGAGCCGAGTCGGTGGCGGCTGCGCAGCCTCGAACCCTCACAGCAGCGTGCGCTGGAGTCGGCCGACACCCGGCCCGCAACCGCGGGCGCCGTGCGAGTGGACGGCACCGACCAGGAGCTGTACCAGCTGCTGCACGAGGACGGCCGCATGCCGTACTCCTTGCTCGCCGACCGCGCCGGGATCAGCGAGCCCACTGCGCGCCGCCGCGTGAAGCGCCTGCTGGCGAACCGGCTGCTGCGACTGCGCTGCGAGATGGCGCAGTCCATCTCAGGGTGGCCGTACACCGCCGTGTTCTGGGCGAGCGTGCCGCCGGAGCACCTGGATCCCACGGCACGTGCACTGGCCGCACTGCCGGACGTCCGACTGTGCTGCGGTCTGGCGGGACAGCGGAATCTGATGCTCATGGCCTGGCTGCGGTCGCTCGGCGACCTGCCGCGGCTGGAGGCGGCGATCAGCGAACGCTCCCGCCATCTCACCGTCGTGAATCGGGCCGCCACCCGCATCCGCTGCAACAGGCTCACGGAGTCGTCGAGGGGGAGCCTGTGAGCGCATCCTGGCATACCGCAATCTGGAGCACGCTTAGCTCTTTCGCGTCGGAGATGAACAGGCCGCCGCGCTGTGCCTCGTTGTAGGCGAAACCATTGGTGCCCAGCGGTTTCCAGCAACTGCATTGGGCCTGCCAGTCCGGCATGTGTCTCCCTGACCAGCGGCATGACCTGAATCTCGACGTTCCGCTGCTGTGCGACTTCGAGAACATGGTCGATGAGCCCCCTGTGACCTCCACCCCACCCGTGCGGCGCAGGAACAGGTGCTCCTCCAAGATGAAGCTGTACGCGGTGTTCGGCCGATCCCATAGCAACCGCTGCCGTTCGGCGCGCGCTGTTCACTGGGCCTCGACTAGATCATCGCCCAGCGGCGGCAGTTGGTTCTCGAAAAGCGTCCGCGCATACGCCTCCGTCTGCAACAGCCCCGGCACCAACCGGCACTCGTACGTGTACAAGCTGATCGCCGGGACGCGAGAGGGAGCGGCTGCCTGCGATGCACCCTGTGGGCGGCGATACCGATCGCCCGTACCCCCGACTTCACCACCAAGATCCGCCAAGCCGTCGTGTCCCAGAGCCGTTAACTCGATGCCCAGAGCGCGGCCCGGTCGGTGCTGAGCGGGCGGGCGCGTGCCCAGGCCAAGTCGGGCGATGGACCGGTGGAGATCGCTCGGATGTACAGGCTCGCCAAGGGGTCGGCGGTCAAGGCGCGCACCCAGGCGATCTATCAGCTCAAGGCTGCCCTCGTCAGTGCCGACCCGAACCTGCGGGAAGAACTGGCCGTGCTGGGCAATGCAGAACTCTTCCGTACCTGCTTACGGCTCGCCGACGACAGCGAGAACGACGAGGACGGTGAAGAGGTGGTGCTGCAGGCCACCCGCATCACCCTGTGTCTGCTGGCCCAGCGCGTCGGACAGCTCACCGAGCAGATCCGGGACTTGGAAGGCCGCCTGGCACGGCTCGTGGAACGCCACGCGCCGCAGCTACTCGCTGTGGTGGGTATCGGTCCGGACACGGCCGTCACTTTGCTGGTCACGGTGGGGGACAACCCGGAACGCCTGGGCAGTGAGGCGTCCTTCGCCGCGCTGTGCGGGGTCAGCCCTGTCGAGCGTTCCTCGGGCAGTCGGCAGTACCGTCGCCTCAACCGTGGCGGCGACCGGCAGGCCAACGCCGCCCTGCACCGGATCGTGCAGACCCGCCTGCGCGTCGACCCACGCACCCAGGACTACTACGAACGCCGTATCAAGGAGGGCAAGACCCGACGCGAAATTGTCCGATGTCTCAAACGCTACGCTGCCCGGGAGGTCTTCCACCTGGTCAGGCCCACAGTCAAAACCCACGTTATAGGGGCAGTGTGGGGGGCCGCTGCGGGGAGCGGAGTACGAGCAGGGTGATCTCGCTGGGGGCGAAGACGCGGAACGGCGGGCCCCAGAAACCGGTGCCGCGGCTGGTGTAGAGGAGGGTGCGGGTGCCGTGGCGGCTGAGGCCGGCGACGGCGGGCTGGTCGATGCGGACGAGGTGGTGGAAGGGCCAGATCTGGCCGCCGTGGGTGTGGCCGGAGAGTTGGAGGTCGATGCCGCCTGCTGCGGCCCGGTCGACGAACTTGGGCTGGTGGGCCAGGAGCAGGACGGGCAGGTCGGGGTCGGCGCCGTTCAGGGCTCCGGCGAGGTGGGCGCGGTGGCCGGCCAGGCCGGAGGACTCGGCGGTGACGTCATCCACGCCGGCGACCACAAGGGTGTCGCCGCCGCGTTCGAGCAGCAGATGACGGTTGCGCAGCGGCTCCCAACCCAGCTCGTCCATCAGGTCGACCCAGCCCTGGGCCTCGCTGTAGTACTCGTGGTTTCCGGTGACGTAGACCCGGGCCCGGGTGGCCTGCACGGTGCCGAGCGGAGCGGCCTGGGGGCGGCGGCGTTCGGCCGTGCCGTCCGCGATGTCGCCGGTGTGGCAGACCAGGTCGGCGTCCAGGGTGTTGACCTTCGCGCAGACCCGCGCCGACCAGCGGGCGCGGTCGAGCGGGCCGTAGTGGGTGTCGGTGATGAGGACGACGCGAGTGCCGTCCAATCCGGCTCCCAGGCGCGGGAGTTGTACGTCGAGGTGGCGCACCCGTGGCACCCGGCGGGCCTCGGCGTACCCCCAGGCGAGCAGCACGGCGGCTACGCCGAGGACCGTCCAAGTGACGATCCGGGCCCGGGTCTGACCGTCGCCTACGCCGGCCACGCTCAGGGCGAGGCGCAGCAGGACGCCGAGCAGGACGGACCAGGTGAACAGCACCCAGCTGGTCCCAAGGAGGGTGTCTCCGACGATCGCCGCCCAGTCCTGCTGCCGTCGGCCGTGGCCGCGCACCATCGCGAGCGGCATAGCGATCAGACCGAGGACGAACAGGGCTGTGCCGCCTATCGCCACGGGGAGCGGCCAGTGCTGGCCGGCGTGCAGCAGCACCCAGCAGGGCACGGTCCACAGCAGGACGGGGGCGATCAAAGGGATGTAGCGCATCACGCGGCGCAGTCGGCCCTGCTGGGTCGCATGCGCCGCACCGTCCGCGGCTCGGGCTTCGCTGGTGGCGGTCACGCTTCCCCTTTTCTCAAGTAACCAGACTGCCGACGCGCGCACTGTATCCGGTCGCCCTGGGGGACGTCTTGCCGATCATTGATGCCCATTTCATCGGCAACGTGCGCGACAGGGTGACCGGCCGGGACCCGATCGATCAGGTGTCGTTGGCCGTGCACCTTCCGCTGGGCCGGTTCTGTCGACGGCCACGAAATCCAGAGTGACATAAGGTGCACGCGCAAAAAGGGGAGATTTCCTTCCTGGAATAAATCCTCCTGGGGTAAGGCACTCCCCCTGAGGGAACGACCGGGCGGACCTTCGGCTGGCTCATGTGTC
This sequence comes from Streptomyces himalayensis subsp. himalayensis, assembly GCF_013778455.1. Classification (GTDB taxonomy): domain Bacteria; phylum Actinomycetota; class Actinomycetes; order Streptomycetales; family Streptomycetaceae; genus Streptomyces; species Streptomyces himalayensis. Next base: position 8,402 of record NZ_JACEHE010000026.1, read on the forward strand.
AAAGACCTTCGACCGCGACTACGAGACACACCCTCACCGCTCCGAGGCCATAATCCACGTCGAGATGATCGACCTCATAGGCCGACGACTGACCCGAGAATCCGCCAAGAACTGGCGCCACCTGACTATTCGAACCAAAGATGCCCGCCGGGGCAGAACACTCTTTGAGCGTTCTGCCCCGGCGGCGCGCTTGGCTACTTCAGATTGCTCCGGAAGAACGTGGCCAACTTGTCGAACGGGATGGGGTTGACGCGATCGTAGAGATCCACGTGACCGGCGCCAGGCACAACCACTCGTTCCTTGGGCTCACCGGCAAGCCGGTAAGCCTCTTCAGTGAACTCCCTGGAATGGGCGTTCTCGCCCAGCGCAGGTTGCACCGGTCGGTCAAGGAGACTCTCAGGTCGGTGGCCACGCGGCCGTCGGTGTCGATGAGCACGTGGGCCGCCGCAATCTGAGATCTCTACCGAACCCGGGGCGGTTCATTATCCCGACGCCCCGGCGTTTGTAGACAGCGGTGACCAGGTGATGTCCGCGGGGACTTCGGCTTCGGCGGCAAGCGACGGGCGGCGCGGACCCACGGGCCGAACGCGCAGCGCGATGCCGTATTTCGAACGGCCCGTCGCTCGCGCGCGACAAGCGAAGGCGACGGAGTTGGTCGAGCGGCTGGTCGCCGAGGGGCGTGTCCGTCATGCCGAGCCCAATGACGACGAGGTCGCGGAATGGCGGCGCGTCGTCTACTACGCGAAGCGACACGGCGTGGAACGGTAGGGGAAGCGCATCTCCCGACCCCCACGCGACTGGGTTCCCTTCAATCGGCCGTGGCTGCGCTCAGGGACGACGAGGAGCGGTTGGTGATTCCGCCCGTGCTCCGCCGCCGGTCGCTCCTGATTCCGCAGGCACTGGCCGCCGAGGGGGTTCGGCGAGGGCACGGGGTACGGAAAGGCCGGTCAGGCGCTGGGCCTTATTACGGCGGCTGGGCAGATGAGACGGACCGGGCGCGCCCAGGCTCGAAGCTGCGGAACTTCGCGTGCGTGTGTCCGCCAGCTGGGTGGTGCGGCCCGTCCTGCTCAGACGCCGAGCGCGCGGGCGGCGTACGAGGAGAAGTCATGGGACGGGGACGGGGCGGGGTCCGGGGGGGAGTCCCAGGAGACGGGCAGCGGCCGACGTGGCGTCCTGGGTGAACAGAGCGCAGGCCAGCGGGAGGGCCAGGTGGTCAGGGGACGGGGCCGGTGATGTGCCGGGCGTGGGTCGTTCGGGTTCACCATGCATGAGGGAAGCGTCGCCGGTGGCGGTGGAGAGGTGACGGAGCGCGGCTCCACGCCCGTGGCACCACTCGTACGGCCGAACGCTTCGTGCACGCACACATGCCGCGCACGCCTACGGCCCAGCCTGCCCACCCTGCTCGTGGGCCGCCTGTACCGCTCACTGCACCCACTCGTCGGCGCGGGGCGGTTGGGACGGTGAGCGGACTTCCTGTCCCCTCGCGACGACGAGGCGCAGGGCCCGCAGGGCCGTGACGTCGTGCAGCGGGTCGCCCTCGACCGCGATGAGGTCGGCGCGCAGGCCGGGTCCGATCCGGCCGGTCAGCGTCTCGACGCGCAGGGCGCGGGCCGCGCGGGACGTCGCCGCCTCCAGGATCTCCGCGGGCGGCAGACCGAGCCGGGCCATGCCGATCAGGCCCTCGACGTACGCGTGGTGGGGCGCGCCGTCCGTGCCCGCATCGGTGCCCGCGACGACGAGGACGCCCTGCCGGTGCAGGGCTGGCAGGGCAGGCAGCTGGCGCGGGTCGCGTCGGTCCCAGCGCTCGGTGAAACGGACGCTGATGGTCGGACAGACGTGGACGCCGTTCGCGGCGAGCCGGCGCATGAGGCCGTGATCCGGGACGATCGCGCCGGACGCGTCGAGGAAACTGCAGTGCTCGATGGTGTGCACCCCGGCCCGTAGGTGCAGCCCACCAACCCCAGCGCGCCCTGGGTGGTGCAGCGCCAACTCCCCCCCGAGGCCACCCACTTCGTCGGCCGGGAGGAACTGCTGGAGGAGGTCGTCGCCGCGCTCTCTCCCCGCCAGCGCGCGGCCGTACCGCTCGTCAGCCTCGTCGGCCCGCCCGGCATCGGCAAGACCGCGCTCGCGCTGCGCGCCGCGCACCGGCTCAGCTCCGCCTACCCCGACGGGCAGTGGTACGTACGCCTCCACGACGCCGGCGGCGGAGCCCGGTCCGTGCACGACATCATCGCCGAGCTGCACTCCTCCGGCGCCGACGTCTCGGCACTGCCCACCGAACGGCACCAGCTCACCGGTGTGCTCCGCAGCCGGCTCGCCGACCGGCGTGTGCTCATCGTCATCGACGACGTCAACGACAGCGAACAGGTCCCCGACCTGCTGCCCGGCTCGCCGAGCTGCGCCGTACTCGCCCTGCATCGCGAGTACTGGCCCGACCTCGTCGCCGTCTACGGCGCCCGCAGCTTCGCCCTCGACCTGCTGTCGCAGAAGGAGGGCGAGGAAGTCCTCACTGCCGTCCTCGGCCGGGCCCCGGGGACCCTGTGCAGCACGGCCGTCGCCGAACTCGTCGAACTGTGCGGCAGGCTCCCGCTCGCCCTGCGCATCGCCGCCGGACACCTCGCCGGACGGCCCTGGCGGTCCGTCGAGTCCTTCGTCGAGGCGCTGCGCGAGGGCGACCCGCTGGAGCTCCTCGCCCTCGGCGACAACCCCTCGACCGCCGTACGGGCCGCGTTCAGCGTCGCCTACGAGTCGCTCCCCGCGCTGTCCCGCCGGTTCTTCCGGCTTCTCGGCGTCGTCGGCGACATGGCCTTCACCGCACGTACCGCTGCCCAGCTCGCCGGCTGCGCACCCCAGGTGGCCGACCAGCTCCTCGACAAGCTCGCTGCGGCACAACGGCTATCTGCTGCACCAGTTCCTGTCGCCAGTGACCAATGTGCGGCGTTTCAGTCACGCTCGGATTCCCGTTTGCTCGAATCGAACCAAGTCAATTCCACCGGCACTCGTCGGGTCGTGAGAACGAGGATAGGCCCCGTGCGTGAGGGGGCATCTCGGCATCGCTCAAATCCTGACCTCTGACGGCGGGCGGATTCAACTGGTCGTCGCAATACCGGCTTCCTGGGCCGAGTGTAGGTGTTCGTTGAGTGCCTCGGCTGGGGTCTTCCATCCGCGCGGTGGGCGGTGTCATGACAGCCCCTATGAGCGGGGTCCTCGCGTGACCGCGCAGATCAACCGGCCGGTGAAGGTGACCGTGGGCCTGACCGGCGTTGCCACCCTCACGATCGAGGGCCATGAGCAGGGCGACGTCCCTGGCGACACCGAATACCCCAAAGTCGCTCTCGGTGATCCCGTGTTGCACGGCCTCTGATGGGCGGGCCGCTCCGCTGTCGGGGTTCTTGTGGGGCGCATGTGATGCCCCATAAGGTGAACTGCTTTGTGTGGCACGTGAGTTCGAGGTCGTCGACCAGGGGAGAGTCGTGGAGATCAAAAAGGTAGTGATCCGCGAAGAGGAGCGCACGAACCGCAAGCCCGCTGTCATGGAGAAGCGCCCGCCGACCCGCTGACCGGGCGGGAACGTGAGCGTGAGCGGGATATCGAGGGGACGGTGACGGGGGAGAGTGGTGTGCGCGTACAGCTGGTGACCATGCCGTGGCACCCGATCGATCTGCCCTCTCTCCAAGTGGGCCTGCTGCACCAGCTGTTGCGGCAGGTCCGCCCGGACGACGATGTGCGTGAGTTCCACGGCTCGCTGCGCTGGGCGGAGTTCCTCCTCGAGCGGTCCGGCGGGCGGCTGCGCCCCGGTAACTACGAGGCGATCGGCAGCGATTCAATCTTCGACGGCCTCGGTGACTGGGTCTTCTCGGGTGTGCTGTACGAGGACGAGAACTGGGGCGTCGCCCGGCTGACGGAGTACGCCGCACGTCGCGGCCTCTGCATCGACACGGCCTCCGACATGCGGGTCCACGCGACCGAGTTCATCGCCGAGTGCGCGACGGAGGTGCTCGCCCAGGAACCGGACGTCGTCGGGTTCACCAGCACGTTCATGCAGAACGTGCCCTCGCTCGCGCTGGCCAGGGAGCTCAAGCGCCGCCGTCCAGGGCTTACCGTCGTCTTCGGCGGCAGCAACTGCGACGGCCCGATGGGGCACGCCCTGCACCGCAACCATCCCTTCGTCGACCACGTGGTGCGCGGCGAGGGCGAGTACGCCTTCCCGGCGCTCCTGCGCCACCTGGACGCCGACACGCCACCCGCCGACGTACCGGGCCTGTGCTGGTGGGAAGGGCAGACGGACGACCGGGTCTCGCGGGCGAACACCGAGTCCCGGCGCACCGTGGCGCCCTCCGACATCCCCGCGCCCGACTACGACCAGTGGCAGGCAGCCCTCGACGCATCCCCCATCCTCGAATACGTCTACCCGAAGCTGGTGGTCGAGGGGGCACGCGGCTGCTGGTGGGGCGAGAAGCACCACTGCACCTTCTGCGGGCTCAACGGCTCCTCCATGGCGTTCCGCGCCAAGTCGGGCGAGCAGCTGTGGAGCGAGATCGACCACCTCGTACGACGGCACCGCATCCTCGACGTCGTCACCGTCGACAACATCATCGACATGGCGTACTTCAAGGACTTCCTGCCCCTCGCCGCCGAGAGCGGCTGGGACCTGCGGATGCACTACGAGGTCAAGTCCAACCTCAACCGTGAACAGATCGCCCTCCTCGGGCGGGCCGGAGCCGTGCTCATCCAGCCCGGCATCGAAAGCCTGAGCAACCGGGTCCTCGACCTCATGGACAAGGGCGTCAGCGGCGCCCGCAACATCCGCACACTCCGTGAGTGCGAGAACCACGCGCTGACCGTCACCTGGAACTACCTGTACGGCTTCCCGGGCGAGACCGTCGAGGACTACGCCCCGGTCGTCGACCAACTGCCCGCGCTCGTCCACCTGCAGCCCCCGGGCGGCGCCCACCGCATCCAACTGGAGCGGTTCAGCCCGAACTTCACGGACCCGGGGTTCGGCTTCGGCAAGCGGCGCCCAGCCGAGATGTACCGCCATGTCTACGAGCTGCCCGAGTCCGAACTCACCGACCTCGTCTACCTGTTCGCGACGGACGACGCGGGCATCGGCGGAGAGACCGAGAGCCGGCTCAAGCGGGCCGTCGCGGCATGGCGCGACGGACATCACGGATCGAGCCTGGTGATGGAGGAAGCGGAGCCGGAGGACGGCGTGGACGTACTGCTCGTGCACGACCGGCGCCACGGCTGGCCCCGCCGCACCCACCGGCTGACCGGCTGGCAGGCGCAAGCGCTGCGCCGCCTCGAGGACGGGCGGACGGAGCCCGCGCTGCACCGGCTGCTGGCCGGCGACGGACACGACATCCCGGCCGAGGAGCTGTGCGGGTGGATCCAGCAGGCTCAGGCGACGGGGCTGGTGTTCCGCGACGGGCGGACGTACGTGTCCCTGCCCACGTGGGACGTACCGGACCGCATCGACCCCGACCCGGCTCCGCAATCCACGGACCGTCAGGAGGTGGCCGGATGACCGGGATTCCCGCGTCCGTCCCCCACCGCGTGATCGGCCGACAGGTCCACGTGGACGTGCCGCTGCGCCTGGGCGGGGCGGGGCGCGAGAGGGCGGTGGCGGTCCAGTTCCTGCGCGAGTGCCAGAGCCAACGGCTCCGTACGCACTGGGAGATCGCCTACGAAGACCGGCCGCGAGGCGACGACCCGCTTGACACGCATGACGCCTCGTACGTACGGATGCTGCACCACCTCCCACCACCCGTCGAACGGCCCGACGAACCAGGTGAGTTGAGCGCCTGGCGTACTTCGTACGCCGCCTTCCCCGCCGGCATGCTCTACCACCGCCGCGGCCCGGACTTCATCACCGTCATGGACCGCAGAGAGCGGCCCGCCTCGGCGAGGTTCACCCTCGACCACCCGGATCTGCTCGCCACCTTCGCCACGGTCCAGGAGCCCACGGCGCTCGGTGAACTCGACGCCGTGCAGCGGGAGGCCGTCGACCTGCTCGCGGCCGAGCGGCTCGCTCTCGTCGCCGACGGTTGGGCGGTGGCCCTGCCGCCGCGGCTGCACCGCTGGCCTGTTCCTTGCACGGGGATCTGAGGGTTGGGCGCGTCACGGGCCGACGGGATGGTCCCCCTGCGTCGCCACCGTCCCTTCGTGCTGCTGTGCGGCGAGCAGGTCGCCAGCTCCGTCGGGCGGCAGATCACCGCTCTCGCACTGACCCTGCTGGCCGTGACCGACCTCGGCGCGGGGCCGTTCGGGGCGGCCGCGCTGCTGGCGCTGACCTATCTGCCCGGCGCCGTGCTGAGCCCGCTGGCCGGAGCGATCGTCGACCGGATCAGGCTGCGCCGCCTCCTCGTGTGGGTGACCACCCTGCAGACCCTGGTCGTCGGCTCGATCCCGTTGGCCGGCGCGGTGGGGCATGTCACCCTGGCGCACCTGTACGTGGTCGCAGGCGTCTCGGGCACCCTGACCTTCACGCTCTCGGTCGCGCTCCAGGCAGCGCTGCCGCGCGTCGTCGGACCGGAGCGGCTCCTCGCCGCCAACTCGGCGCTGACCGCGGCCCGTACGAGCGGACAGGTCGGCGGGCCCGCGCTCGGCGGTGTCATGGTCGGGCTCCTCGGAGCCGACGCGGCGCTCCTCGCGGGCAGTGCGGCCTACGCAATCGAGGCGCTCTTTCTGTTCGCGCTGCCCGCCGCGCTGAACGCGCTGACAGGCTCGCGGGAGCCCTCCCGCGCGAAGTCCCTGGCCGGCTCGCTGCGTACGGGACTCGCGGTGGTGCGCGCCGAGCGCCGGCTGCGCCGCATGGTCCTGGCGGGCGCCGGACTCAACCTCGGCAGCGGTGCGGCGGCCGCCCTCTACGTCTTCTACGCGACCCGCGATCTCGCCCTGCCCGCCTGGCAGTTGGGCACGACGTACGCGGCCTACAGCGCGGCCACCCTGGCGGGCGCCCTGCTCGCCGGACGCTTCGCCAGGACCTCGGGGCTGTGGCGGGCCACGCAGATCTTCGGACTCGCGGCAGGCGCTGCCGTGTTCCTGATCCCGGCCGCGTCGCTGGGCCTCGCCTTCCCCGTGCTGCTCGCGTACCAGGTCTGCTACGGCCTCTCCGGCACCGTATGGATGATCTCCATGACGACCACGCAGCAACTGGTCACCCCTGACGGCATGCAGGGCCGCGTCGCGGGACTCGTGCAGGCGGTGCTGCTCACGACGGTGCCGGTGGGAGCCCTTGCGGGCGGCGCGCTGGCCGCCTGGCTCGGCAACGTACCCATGCTCATGGGCGCGGCGGCCGTGACCCTGCTCTCCGCGGCGACCCTTTGGGCACCCACGGGGGCGGGCGTCACGGTGCCGGAGCGGGCCCTGCACGCGGAGGCGGAGAGCCGCCGCTAGTCACTCACGACGGCCTCCCGCCTAACTGCCAGTTGTGGGCCTCGATATGGGCATACGCGTCGGAGACGAGGACGCCGCGAGCCCTCTCCGGGTCCGGCGCCCGGATGCTGCGTCTCTCTTGCGCGCGTTCCCTGCCATCAACGAACGCCAGTTGTCGCGGAGGTTCGGTCGGTGGTCGAGTTTGTGCACAGGGGGTTCGGGCGTTGTGAGGGTCGGGAGGATGAGCGCGTGCTGTCCCGCGTCTGGTGTCTGACTCATGATTTCTCTGACCGAAGTGTCCTGGTGTCACATGTCGGCTGTTGGCCGGGGACGGTGCGTTGTCGGTGCCGGGCTGGCGGGGTGTGTCCCGATGGGGGCCTGCCGATCGTTGTGGCGTCCTCACGATTCTGACCGCCCGACGCGGCCCGGTACCGGCAACGCGACGCGCCGTCGGACCGGAAAGGGGAATGGACATGTCCAGATCGACCATGTCCATTACGTCGCCTGCTCCGCAGACCCGCCGTCGTCGCCCTGCGGGGGAGGTGGTTTTGGGAGTGGACACGCACCGGGACGCTCATGTGGCTGCGGTGCTCTCCGTGATGGGGACAGTGCTTGCCACTGACGCGTTCCCGGCCACCGCGGCCGGGTACTGCGATCTGCTGAAGTGGGCCAGGAAGTCGGGAGCCGTGAGGCGGGCCGGGGTGGAGGGGACCGGCTCCTACGGGGCGTCCCTGTCGCGCTATCTGTTGACCCAGGACATAGACGTGTTTGACGTGAACCGGATGGACCGGGCAGAACGCCGACGGCGCGGCAAATCGGATCCGCTCGATGCCCAGAACGCGGCGCGAGCCGTATTGAGCGGGCGGGCCCGCGCCCGGGCCAAATCGGGCGACGGACCGGTGCAGATCGCGAGAATGTACAAACTCACGAAGGCGTCGGCGGTCAAAGCCCGCACGCAGGCCATCAACCAGCTCAAGTCCGTCCTCATTACTGCTGACCCCGCCTTGCGGGAAGAGCTGGCCGGACTGGGTAATGCCGAACTCTTCCGTACCTGTGCGCGGTTCACCGACGTGAGCAGTCTCGAGGAAGTCGGCGAGGAGGCGGTGCTGCAGGCCACTCGGATCACGCTGGCTCTGCTGGCTCACCGGATCGGGCAGATGTCCGAGCAGATTCGGGATGTGGACGCTCTTCTGGCCCGGCTCGTGGATTGTCATGCCCCGCAGCTGCTCGAGGTGGTGGGGATCGGTCCGGACACGGCCGTCGCTCTGCTGATCGCGGTGGGGGGACAACCCGGAACGGTTGGACAGTGAGGCGTCCTTCGCCGCTTTGTGCGGGGTCAGTCCCGTTGAGCGTTCCTCGGGCGTCGGCAGTACCGTCGTCTCAACCGTGGTGGCGATCGTCAGGCCAATGCCGCGCTCCATCGCATCGTGTTCACCCGTCTACGGGTCGACCCGCGCACTCAGGACTACTACGAGCGCCGGATCAAAGAGGGCAAGACCCGGCGCGAAATGTCCGTTGCCTCAAGCGCTACGCTGCTCGGGACGTCTTCCACCTGGTCAAACAGCTACAGCCAGGACCCCGCTTATAGGGGCTGTCGTGACAGATGAGAGGCTCAGGCAGGTGAGTGAGACACCAGCGAACACCCTGCAATACCGCTTTGACGGGCCAGAAGACGCTCCTGTCCTGATCTTGAGTCCCTCACTGGGTACCACATGGCACATGTCGTAGAAACCGTCCATGGGCGTTCAGCTGGTCCAGGGTGAGCGCGTAAGTCCAGGTCAGGGCCTTGTGACGTGAGAGCGTCTACGGCGTTGGTGACACGCCTGTGATCGCTAGTGACACGTGGGGACCCCGGTCGGCCCGCTCCGCGGGGGTCCTGCGTAGACGGGGACCTGATACGACGACGCCCCGCCGGCTTGGTCCGGCGGGGCGTCGTCGTGCAGTTGGTCAAGACGGATTGGGGCTTGTGCTGGAGGCTCCGTTGTACTCCGGCTCGCCGCTCTCGAGTACGCGGAGGAGCGAGGCGGTGACGACGCGGGCGGTGCGGCCCATCGGCAGCACGCGGCAGGGGAATTCCCCGCGGCGAACAAGGTCGTAGCTCTTCGATCTCGACAAGCCGAACGCCTGGGCGGCGTCCTCGACGCTCGCGGTCCCACTCCAGGTGGCGCGGATGTGCTCGGGGCTGAACGGGCCGTGATGCGTTTCGCTGTTCTGGCTGGGCATTCCTGTCAGCCGTGCCTTTCGGGTCTGTGCCTATTTGGGCGGTGTAAGGGAGCCTGGTGGTCGCACCGTGTTCGCCAGTTGGGACGGAGTCTCGGGGTGCGCGCGGCTGCGTGTTCCAGGGGGCGGAGTGGTGCAGCACCTTTCGAGGGACGGGCTGAGCTGGGAATTTGCCGGATTGGTCCGACTGGCGGCCGTGGAGATCGTTTCGAAATCCGCAGGTCACGCGCGAGTGCTGAGTCGTGTTCGAAACGGCGCGTGCCGCAGGTCCCGAGGGTGCGCGCTCGGACGGTCAAGACGATCTTCCGAGTGCGCCAAGTCCCAGTTCACGCAGGTGACGCTGTCTCGCGAAAGGAGCAGCACCCACCGGGCATTGCATGCCGTGTGGCGGTGACGTAATGGATCGTCGCTGTGCTGCCTTTCGACGGGTGGTCAGGAAGTGGCGGTGGAGGTACAAGTATTCGGCGGATCCCCGGTTTCGGTAACCGGGGACCCGCCGCTATATTGCCGCCTCGCGAGTTGGCCACGTGCGAGCGTTACCCGCACGACCCGGTCCCGGTGCCGGTGGTCTACGTCACCGTCCAACTGGCGGCTACACCGAAGATGCTCGCGATGGAGTTCGCCGGTTCTTGGGGCTGACCTTCCCCGCCCGAGCCACCCACACGGATGTAGTCGACGCTGTCTGCGCCGCCGCTTATCGGGCTCTTCACATTCGAGGGTGTAGTTGCGGTCTGAACCCGCCGGTCTCCAGGAGCGATCTGGCGATGTAGTTGGTCAGGTTGCGGAACCCGAGGGCGGATCCGCGGAGGTGTTCGAGGCGTCCGTTGATCGCCTCGGTCGGTCCGTTGGAGGTGCCGGGGCGGTCGAAGTAGTACCGGCGCGCAGGCGGGTAATGTCCTGGACCGGCGGCAGTCCGTAGAAGGCCCGGTATTCGCGGCTGAACTGGGTCGCGCTGGTGTATCCCACGGTGTGGGCGACCTGGGCGGCGGTGGCGTCGCCGGCCAGCAGTTGGCGCCTGGCCGATAGCAGCCGCAGATGTTTCTGATAGCGCAGCGGGCTCATACCGGTCGCAGCCTTGAAATGGCGGTGCAGGGTCGCCGGGCTCATACCGGCCTCGGCGGCGATCTGGTCGATGCTCACCGGTTCGGCAAAGCGGTCGCCGAGCCAGGTGATGACGCCGCGGATCCGGGTGCTCGGGGCTGCCGCGGCCTGGCGCAGCGCCGGACCGAGCGGGCTGGTCAGCAGCCGGTAGATGATCTCGCTTTCGACGCGCGGCGCCAGGGCCGGGATGTCGTCGGGGGCATCCAGCAGGCGCACCAGGCGAGTCACGGCGTCGATCAATTCAGCGGGCATACCGGCCGTGGCCCGCCAGGCGGGCTCGGCAGCCGGGGGCGGCGCGGCGGGGCCGAGTTCCAGCAGCAGTTCGGTAAGGATCTGCTTGTCCAGGGCCAGGACCGCCGAGCGGTAGGGCACCTGCTCGAAGACCGCGGTGACCGGCAGTTGCACGGTATTCAGCAGCATCCGGCCGCCGGGCACGCTCCAGCTCTGCGAGCCCGCGACGGTGTGCTTGGCGCCGGCGGCGATGAAGCTCACCATCGGCTCATACAGCAGACGGCTGGGCGGCAGCAACTCGTCGGTCGCGACCAGCGACAGCCGGGGCACTGCGGTGGCGGCCCACGGGCCGTCGCGGTGGTCGGTAATCGCCTGAGCGAGACGGTCCAGCATACGGTTCCCTCGACTGCTCAGTCCGCGCTCCACACGCCGGCCATGGTGAGACGATCAGGCAATCATACGCGAATGTTGCCCAATGACCTGCGGATACGTTGACCCCTAGCGTCAGGGGCATGAACGCACAGCACGATGCAGAGCACGCCATGCCGGTCCGCTCGCTCGGCTCGCAGGGCTTGACCTCTTCAGCGCTGGGCCTGGGCACGATGGGCATGACCATGGGGTACGGCCCGGCCGACCCCGAAGGCGGGACCGCCGCCATCCGCCGCGCTTTCGAGCTCGGCGTCACCCACTTCGACACCGCCGAACTGTACGGGCTGGGCAGCGGCACAAGCGAGCAACTGCTCGGGCGGGCGGTCAAGGACTTCCGCGACGAGGTAGTCCTGGCCACCAAGTTCGGCTACGATCTGACCGACATGAGCCGCTTCGGCCGCGCCTTCGACAGCCGACCTGAGCACATCCGCGCGGTCGTGGAGGCAAGCCTGCGGCACCTGGGCACCGACCACATCGATGTCCTCTACCAACACCGCGTCGACCCGAACGTGCCGATCGAGGACGTCGCCGGCACCGTCGGCGAGCTCGTGGCCGAAGGCAAGGTGCGCTTCTTCGGCCTGTCCGAAGCCGGACCGGACGCCATCCGCCGCGCCCACGCTGTCCACCCGGTCTCGGTCTTGCAGACCGAGTACTCGCTGTTCGAACGCTCCGTCGAGGCCGACGTGCTGCCGACAGTCCGCGAACTGGGCATCGGCTTCGTCGCCTACTCCCCGCTCGGCCGCGGCTTCCTGACTGGGACAGCCACGCCCGCCGCCGACTGCCCGCCGAACGACCTGCGCGCCCACGACGCGCGCTGGCAGCCCGGCAACTACGAAACCAACCAGGCACTGGTCCGTGACCTAGGCGCGGTCGCCGAGTGGAAGGGCTGCACAGTGGCGCAGGTGGCGCTCGGCTGGGTGCTGGCCCAAGGCCAGGACATCGTGCCGATCCCTGGCACCCGTAGCGCACAGCGCGTGGCCGAGAACGTCGCCGCCGCGCACCTCACCTTCACCCCCGAAGGGCTGGATCTGATCGGCTCGCTTCTGCCGAACGGCGCGGTCGGCGACCGCTACCCCGCGCCCATCATGCCCGCCTGGTAACACCGGGCCCGCCACAGCGACGTGACAGCAGAAAGGCTCACTCTTATGACGCAGGGCTATGACGCAGGGCGGACAGAGCACCACCGCCGCCCTGCGCCGCGCCCTGGACACTCCCATCCGAGGGGTCCAGCCCACATGATCCGAAAACCCATAACGGCTGGATCTTGACGGTGGGACTTACTGAATAACGGGCTCTTCACATTCGAGGGCGTAGTTGCGGTCTAAACCCGCCGGTCTCCAGGAGCGATCTGGCGATGTAGTTGGTCAGGTTGCGGAACCCGAGGGCGGATCCGCGGAGGTGTTCGAGGCGTCCGTTGATCGCCTCGGTCGGTCCGTTGGAGGTGCCGGGGCGGTCGAAGTAGGCCAGGACGTCGACGGCGCGCTTCTTCAGCGTCCGCCCGAGGGTGATGACCTCGGCCAGTGCGGTGGGGACACCGTGGCTGACCGATTCGATCAGCTTGCTCATCAGCTCGCGGCCCTTGGTCGGTCGGGTTCGCGGTAGGCGGTGATCATCCGCTGGTAGATCCCCCAGGTCGCCTCGACCTCGACGTGTTCGTCGGCCGCGAACAGATCCTCCAGGCACTGGCGCTGCTTGTCGGTGAGCAGCCCGGTGCCGGTGTGCAGGGTCCGCCTGGCGGAGTAGAGGGGGTCGCTCTTGCGGCCGCGGTGGCCGTGGATGGCCTGCTGCACGCGGCGTCGGCACTGGTCGAGGGCGTCACCGGCGAGGCGCACGACGTGGAAGGGGTCCATCACCGCGACCGCCTCGGGCAGCTCTTCGGTGGTGGCGGTCTTGAACCCGGTGAACCCGTCCATCGCGACCACCTCCACGCGGTTGCGCCAGGCCTCTTCGCGTTCGCTCAGCCAGGTCTTGAACGCCTGCTTCGAGCGGCCCTCGACCATGTCCAGCAGCCGCCCGGCCCGGTGCCCTCGCGGATGCCGGTCAGGTCGATGATCACGGTGACGTACTTGTCGCCGCGGCGGTTGTGCCGCCACACGTGCTCATCGACCCCGAGGACCTTGACGCCGTCGAACCTGTCGGGATCGTCGATCAGGACCCGCTTGCCCTCGGCCAGGACCGCGTCGTTGGCGGTGTTCCACGACACCCCGAGACCTTCGGCGACACGGGCCACGGTCAGGTGCTGGCAAGCGATCACCGCTTCACCTTCGTCACCGTCGCATCGATCGTCGTGATCGTGCTCGGCGCGCTCATGCTGCTGAACATCCCCATCCCCTTCCTCTCCCGAGGCACAGCCGCCGAGGGCACCACCGCAACGGCGGTGTACGCGCTCGGCACCGTCTACGGCTCTGGCCGGGGTCTGCGCAGGCCCGCTGCTAGGGGCCGTGCTGACCGTCGCCGCAGTCTTCGGGCAACGCGCACACCGGCGGGCTCGTCCTGCTCGTCTTCGCCGCCGGGATGGCCCTGCCGTTGATGGTCCTCGTGCTGCTGTGGGGGCGGTTCCCGTTCGTCAAACGCCTCGTCCGTCCCCGCGAGGTCACCATCGGCCCGTGGCGCAACACCTGGACCGGGATCATCGGGGGCGCGCTCACCATCGCCGTCGGAGCCCTACTGCTGGTCACCGCAGGTACGACTGAGGTGAGCGGCATCCTCGGCGCGTCCAACCAAGCCGACGAACGCCCCGAGGGTTCCGGCGAGTACCCCGAGCGGTACGAGGCTGGTGACGAGCCCTAGGTAGAACATCCCGGTGCGGGCGAGCAGCTGTACTTCGAGGACCGGTACGTGCTGTCTGCCGGGCAGTGGCCGGCATCAGCGGTCCCCTGGCCGAGGAGACGGCCGTCGGGACACGTGACGAGGTGGTCATGCTGGCATTGCCCGGCTGGGAGCTGGAGTACCTCTGGCGACTGACAGTTCCGCGCTTGCTGGCGTGGAGATGCTCAGGCCGCTGCCGGGAGTGGGGGACATGGTGCCCACGGCGCTGTTTTGTTCGGGTAGAGCTGTGTCGGAGGCCAGGCCGGGCCTCCGGGCGGGTCAGCTGATGTGCCGGGTGCCCAGGTGGCGGGCCTGAGTCAGGCCCCTCGCGTGGTGTCGGGCGCTTGACCGGGCGCCGGCTTCGGCGCCCAGGCGGAGAGGAGTTCGTAACCGACGTGGGCGGCTGCCACGCCGGTGATCTCCGCGTGGTCGTAGGCGGGGGCGACCTCGACGATGTCGGCGCCCACGACGTTCAGTCCACTCGTCGCGCGCAGCATCATGAGCAGCTCGCGGGAGGTGAGCCCGCCGGACTCCGGCGTACCGGTGCCCGGTGCGAAGGCTGGGTCCAGGACGTCGATGTCGACCGAGACGTAGACCGGACGGTCCCCGAGGCGGGCGCGCATCCGCTCGATGGTGCCCCGCACGCCGATGTCCTCGATCTCCTCACAGCGGACGGGCGCGAATCCGAGGGTGCGGTCCTGCGTCATGTCACCCGGGCCGTACAGGCCACCGCGGATGCCGACATGCATGCAGCCCTCGGGGTCGAGCAGGCCCTCCTCGGAAGCCCGGCGGAAGGGCGTGCCGTGCAGGTAGGGCGAGTTGAAGTAGGTGTCCCAGGTGTCGAGGTGTGCGTCGAAGTGCAGGACGGAAACCGGCCCGTGCTGAGCGTGCAGGGCACGCAGGACGGGGAGGGCGATGGTGTGGTCGCCGCCGAGGACCAGCAGCTTCCCGGCGCGTTCAAGGACGGCGCGGGTGCCGTTCTCGATGGCCGTGATGGCGGCGGGGATGTCGTAAGGGTGGGCGGCGATGTCGCCGAGGTCGACCACCTGCTGGCCTAGGAAGGGCCAGGCGTCGGCCTCCGGGTTGTACGGCCGCAGCAGACGCGAGCTGAGGCGGATGTGCTGCGGGCCGAAGCGGGCGCCGGGGCGGTAGCTCACACCAGCGTCGAAGGGCACGCCGACGACCGCGACGTCCAGGTCTCCGGCCTCGTGGGGACGGGGCAGGGAGGCGAACGTGGTGGGCCCGGCAAAGCGGGGGACCTGGGTGAAGTCGACCTGGCCGACCACTTGGTCGAGGCGGACCCGTGGCTGCGAGGGTAGGGGGAGGCTCACTGCGCTTTCCTTTGTGTCGTGGGGACGCCGGGTGCGGGCATGTGGCAGTCGCGGCGGTCCTGCGCGGGGATCAGGTGTGCTGGTACGGCAAGCAGCCGACTGCGGGGGCGGGCTACAGGCCGATCACTGTGGTCTTGAGCTCGGTGTAGTGGTCGATGGCGGCCGAGCCGAGTTCACGGCCGAATCCGGACGCCTTCACGCCTCCGAAGGGGAGTGTCGGGTGGAAGATGCCGTAGGTGTTGGCCCACACCGTGCCGGCGCGCAGGCCGCGGGCGACGCGGTGCACCCGGGAGATGTCCTTGCTCCACACGGAGGAGGCCAGGCCGTAGGTGGTGCCGTTGGCGAGGCGGATCGCCTCCGCCTCGTCGTTGAAGGGCAGCACGGTCAGGACGGGCCCGAACACCTCTTCCTGCTCGATGGTCTGGCCGGGGCGGGCACCGGTGACCACGGTAGGTGCGGCGAAGAACCCGTCCTCCGCCGGCAGCGAGCAGGCGGTTTGTACTTCGGCGCCCTCTGCGGCGGCCTTCTCCACCAGCGTGGTCACCTGGTCACGCTGCTTGGCCGAGATGAGCGGGCCCAGAGTCGTGCCGGGGGCCAGACCGTGGCCGAGCGAGGTCGCGGCCGCTGTCCGCCGCAGGAGTTCGGAGACGAACTCGTCGTGGACGCGGCGGTCCACCAGCAGGCGGCTGCCGGCGACGCACACTTGCCCGGCGTTGGTCCAGATGCCGGCCATCACGCCTTCGATGGCCGCGTCCATGTCAGCATCCGCGAAGACGACCTGGGGACTCTTGCCGCCGAGTTCCAGACTCACCTGGGTCATCGTGGTGGCGGCTGCGCGCATCACTGCCTGGCCGGTGCGGGTCGAGCCGGTGAAGGCGATCTTGTCGACGCCTTCGGCGGCGGTGAGGGCCGCGCCGGTCGCGCCGGCGCCGGGTACGACGTTGACCACGCCGTCCGGGATGCCGGCCTGTGCGCACAGATTGGCGAAGTACGCGGTCGACAGCACCGTCTGTTCCGAAGGCTTGGCGACGAAGGTGTTACCGAGGGCGAGTGCGGGTGCGAGCTTGTACGTCAGGATGGGCAGCGGGTAGTTCCAGGGCGTGATGGCCGCGCACACTCCGAGCGGCTCTCGTGTCCCGGTCGCCAGGAAGCTGCGGGGTGCCGGGTAGACGGCCCCTTCCGCCTTCGTGGCCCAGCCCGCGTAGTAGCGCAGGACGGCGACGGCCTCGTCGACGTCCAGCCGGGCCTCGGCCAGGGTCTTGCCCGTGTCCAGGGCTTCGAGCTGGGCGACGGTTTCCGTCGCGCCCTCCAGCAGGTCTGCGAGGAGGCGTAGCTCGGACTCTCGCTGCTCGGGGTCGAGTTCACTCCAGCGGCCGTCGTCGAACGCTGTTCGGGCGGCTGCTACGGCGTCGTTCACGTCCTGCTCGGACGCGGCGGCGTATTCGGTGAGGGCCAGTCCGGTGCCCGGGTCGATCACCGGGATGCGGTCGTCGGAGCGGGCGGCGCGGAAGGAACCGCCGATGAACGGCTCGAGCGGCGGCCTCTCCAGCCAGGAACGGGCAGAAGGCAGGAGGAAGTCGCGCACGACAGGGGCGAGATGGGTGGTCATGCTGGTTCACTCTCCGGTGTCGATGACGGTGCCAGGGCCGTCACCACTGGGTGGCGATGTACTTGGTCTCCAGGAACTCGTGAATGCCGTGGCGACCGCCTTCGCGGCCGATGCCGCTCTGCTTGACCCCGCCGAACGGAGCCGCGGGGTCGGAGAAGACGCCTGTGTTCAGGCCGACCATGCCTGACTCCAGCCGCTCCGCCACGCCGAGTCCGCGACGCAGATCCTGCGTGTAGACGTAGGAGCCCAGGCCCATCTCGGTGCTGTTGGCCATGCTGATCGCCTCGTCCTCGGTGTCGAAGGAGACGACCGGGGCGACCGGCCCGAACAGTTCGTGGCCGAGCACAGGAGCCGTCGGCGGGATCTGGTCGATCAGCGTGGGAGGGAAGTAGTAGCCCGTGCCCTCGGGGGCGCTGCCGCCCACGACGACCCTGCCTCCCCAGTCCACGGCGGACTGCACGGCCGCGGCGAGCGTGTCGCGCGCGGATGCGGATGCCATCGGCCCCACCTGTACGGACGGAACGGTGCCGGGCCCGACCTTCAGCGCGGAAAGGCCGTCGGCGAGGCGGGAGACGAACTCGTCGTGCACGGAGCTGTGCACGTAGAACCGGTTGGCGGCGGTGCACGCCTCGGCGTTGTGACGCATCTTGGCGACCAGAGCCCCGGCGACCGCCGCATCGACGTCCGCGTCCTCGAAGACGAGGAACGGGGCGTTGCCGCCCAGCTCCATGGACGTCTTCAGCACGCGCTCGGCGGCCTGCGCCAGCAGGGCGCTGCCGACCCGGGTGGATCCGGTGAAGGACAGGGCACGCACCGGGCTGTCCGCGACCAGCTCGGCGGTCACCGCGACGTCACGGGTGGTCGGTACGACGTTGACCACTCCGGCAGGCACGCCCGCCTCGGCGAGCAGCTGAGCCAGGAACAGTGCGGTCAGCGGTGTCTGCCAGGACGGCTTGACGACGACCGAGCAGCCTGCGGCGAGGGCGGGCGCCACCTTCCTTGTGATCATGGCGGCCGGCAGGTTCCACGGAGTGAGCAGCAGGGACACCCCGACAGGCTGCGAGATTTCGATGATGCGCTTGTCCCCGGTCGGCGACAGGCTGAGGTGACCGTCGATCCTCACGGCTTCCTCGCTGTACCAGCGGAAGAACTCTGCCGCGTAGCCGACTTCTGCCTCGGCGTCCGTGTGCGCCTTGCCGTTCTCGGCGGTGATGAGCGCGGCGAGCTGCTTCTTCGCGCCGATGACCAACTCGTAGGCTCGGCGCAGGATTTCAGCGCGTTCGCGTGGAGCGCGCCGGCTCCAGGCCGGTAGCGCGGCGGCGGCCGCGGCGGCGGCGGCTTTTCCGTCCTCGACGTCCGCGTCGGCGACTTCGGCGATGACCTGCTGGGTGGCGGGGTCCTCGACCGGGAAGGTGCTGGCGTTCTCTGCCTTCCGCCAGGTCCCGTCTATGAAGAGGTCGGTGGGAGCGGTAGGGATCACGAGGACACCTCTGCGGGGTGGTGAGGGCGGAACTCGTCGTTGTTGGAACCGAGTCGGGGCACCGGCCCCGGTCGCGCTCCCCGGCCGTCGAAGAGCAGGGGCAGGCGCGGCAGGCTGAGGGCCGAGCCGTCGGAACGCCGGGCGCGTTCGTCGTCGATCGGGGCGTACAGGCCGCGGTGGGCGAGGTGTTCGCAGGCGCGGACGTCGGCGATGCTCTGCACGACTCCGGCCGGCTGGCCCGCGGCACGCAGCGCTGCCACCGCTTCGTGGCGGTCCATGTCTTTGGCCCACTCCTCCAGCAGCGGGACGATGCGGTCCGCCATGTGTTCCGCGCGTTTGAGGGTGGTGTCGAGGGCGGGGTCGCTCTCCAGTTCCGGGTTTCCCAGCGCGGCGTAGCAGCGTCGCCACATCTCGTCGGTGGGGATGACGATGGACACCCACGCCCCGTCGCCGGCCCGGAAGGCACCGACGGGGCTGAAGCGGTCGATGCCGCGTGTGGGCACCTCACCGGTGTACTCGTGGAGGGTCAGGGGGCGTTCCAGGAAGGCCGCGCCGATGTCGTACATGGCGGCGTCGACGTGGGAGCCCTGGCCGGTGGTGGCTCGGCCGACGAGGGCGGTGAGGATGCCGATGGTGCCGTAGATGCCGGACATCAGGTCCATCGTGCCCATCGGGGCCAGCCCGGGCGGGCCGTCTGGCTCTCCGATGAGGCTGGACAGGCCGCTCATGCCCTGGATGACCGAGTCGAAGGCCGGCCACTGCGCGTACGGTCCGCCGGTCGTGCCGAAGCCGGAGATCTCGCAGATCACCAGGCGGGGGTGGCGCTCGCGCAGCGTGCTGGGGGCCAGCCCTTGCCGGGCGAGGGAGCCCGGGCGCAGGTTGCTGACCAGGACGTCGGCCGTCCCGAGGAGTTGGTCGAAGATCTCCCGGTCGTCCTCGGTACTCAGGTCCAGCTCGACGGACTTCTTGCCGCGGTTGTAGGAGGCGAAGCCGCCGCTGATGTAGTCGTCGTCGGGACCGACCTTGGGGTCGTACCAGCGGCGGGGGTCCCCGGTTCCGGGCCGTTCTACCTTGATCACTTCCGCGCCCGCGTCGGCCAGCATCTGCGTGCAGTACGGGGCGGCGATGAACTGCTCCAGGGACACCACGCGGATGCCGTCGAGCAGGTGGAGTCCGTCAGACATGGTTCCCTCCAGAGTTTCCGGCGACCAGCGCCACGGGGCGGAAGTCGAGGACGTCGACCGGCTCGGCGTCGGGCCCGACGGTCCGTCCGCGAAGCCGGAAGCCGACGAGCGCACCTCCGGCGACCGGCACGACGTCCTCGCACGTCAGGTCGAACGACAGCAGGTCGTCTTCGAAGCAGGGGGCGAGGTGGTCGCACGAGCGCCAGCCGACGACCGCTGCCAGCCCCGGCACCAGCCGGGACAGCGACGCCTGGGCGAGAGCGACGGTGTGACCGCCGTAGACCAGCCGCCGGCCCCGCTGCCCGCGGGCGGGGTCGCGATGGGCGGCGGCCTGGTTCTGGGTCAGGCGTACGAGGTCCAGGGCGCCGCTGATCGAGTCACGCAGCGGGTCTGCCGCCTGGAAGCCCTTCTCGGGCAGCGCAGCCCGGGACAGCCGGGTGAGATCCCAGTGCCCGGGTACGGCGGGCAGGAAGTCCGTGAGGGGGCGGGTGGAGTCGGCGCTGCCGATGTCTCCGGCCTCCTCCAGGCGGCCCTGGTCACGCAGGGGCAGCAGGGCCAGACGCTCCAGGGAGGCGACCAGGGCGCCGTGCTCGTCGCGCGTCTCGATGGAGAGCAGTACCTTTGCCCGTCTGCCCTTGCCGTTGTCGCGCGTGAAGGCCCGGGCGACGGGGGTGACGGTCGAGGTCACCGTCGCCCCGATCGGCAATTGTTGGTGCAGGGTCACGTCGCGGTAGAAGAGGTTGGCGATGACGATCTTCGTTGCGACGGTGGACTGACCGATGGCGACCTGAAGGGCGAGGGCCGAGTTCACCACCCGCGTGTCCGCGCCGGTGACGGCGTGCGACAGCGGTGTGCTGAGGGACAGCCGGGCCGGGTCTCCGCTGATGGCCTGGTACAGGGCGGCGGTGCCCTCGTCGATGGTGATGGCCGGTGCGTTCGGCAGGGGTTCACCGATGACGAAATCGTCGCCGTAGGGGCCGTCTGGGGGGATGGCTGTGTTGCGTGTGCTCACTGCTGGCCTTCCGCGAGGATGCGACGGGCGCGGTCGACGACGGGCTTGTCGACCATGGCTCCGTCCACGGCGATCGCGCCGTCGGCGGGTGCGTCGGCCACGGCGGCCGTGACGCGGCGCGCCCAGGCGGTCATGTCGTCCGAGGGAGCGAACGCCCTGAGCGCGTGTTCGAGCTGGGCTGGGTGGATGCAGAGCTTGCCCGTGAAACCGAGGTCGCTCTGACGTCGGCAGTCGGTTTGGAGCCGGTGCTCGTCGTCGACGGCGGCGGTGGGGCCGGCGATCGCGGGGATCGCGGCGCAGGCCGCCGCGTTCACGATCCGCGCCTGCGCCCAGGAGGTGTCCTGGGCGTGGAGCCCGCCCGCCGCGGCGAGTTCCGCACGGTAGTCCAGCTCGCCGAACATCACGGCGCGTACGGCCGGGTGGGCGGTGATGGCGCGGGCGTCCTCGACCCCTTCGGGGCTTTCGACGAGCGCCACGAGTGGCAGGTCCGTGCGGGTCGCGATCTCGTGCACCGCGTCGGGGGTTGCTTTGGGCAGCACGAGGGCATCGAGGTGTTCTCGCTGCGCGTTTGCGAGGTCGAGGTCGGCGGCCAGATGCGGTGAGCCGGCGGCGTTGACCCGCAGCCAGAGCCGTCGCCGTGCCGAAGTCAGCGGACGTGCCGACGTCCGTATCAGCGCGCGGGCTTCGTCCTTGCTGGTCGCGGTGACGCCGTCCTCGAGGTCGACCATCAGGGCCGAGGCGGTGGAGGTCCGGGCCTTGTGCAAGAACCGCTCGGAGGAGGCGGGCACCGCCAGCACGGTCCGGGGCAGGAGCGTGGTCATGCCGGGCTGAACCTCACGGGCAGGGAGGCCAGGCCGTTGACGAAGTTCGAGTGCAGGCGCACCGGTTCGCCGCTGACCTCGATATCCGGCAGGCGGTCGAACAGCTCCTCGAAGAAGATCGTCATCTCCTTGCGGGCCAGCACCGCCCCCAGGCAGAAGTGCGGGCCGCCGCCGCCGAAGGCCACGTGCTGCTCCTCCGGCCGCTCGAAGTCGAGTTCACCGGCCCGGTCGAATGCCCGCTCGTCGCGGTTCGCGGAGGTGTACCAGAGCACGACCTTGTCACCCTTGGCGATTGGCTGTCCGGCGATTTCCGTGTCCCGGGTCGCGGTGCGCCGGAAGTACATCACCGGGGTCACCCAGCGGACGATCTCCTCCACCGCGCGCGGCGCGAGCCGCTGGAAGTCCCCCTGCCAGCGCTGCCGCTGCTCGGGGTGGAGCGACAGGGCGTACATGCCCTGCCCGATGCTGGTCGCCGTCGTCTCGATGCCGGCGGTCACCAGCAGGGCGAAGAACACCGCGATCTCGTGGTCGCTCATGCGCTGCCCGTCGACCTCCGCGGCCAGCAGGCGCCGCAGGAACGAGGCCGAGTCGTCGACCTGTTCCCGTGCCCGCGCGACCAGGTCCTCGGCGTAGGCGATGATCTCCAGCATGGCGTTGTACGCCTCGGCGGTGCCGTACGCGGACAGTGCGGTGCCGGTCAGCGCGACGAGCCGGGCCCGGTCGTCGGCTGGGACGCCGAGCAGTTCGCAGATGATCTGCGCCGGGAAGTCACCGACGATGTCCTGCATGAAGTCGCACGAGCCCTTGTCCGCGACGCGGTCGATGCACCGCCGGGCGTGTATGCGGATCGTGTCGCTGAGGGCCTCGACGGTGCGGGGGGTGAGGACCCGGTTGACGATGGCCCGGTGGTGGGCGTGTGCGGCGCCGCTCATGTTGAGCATCCCGCCGAAGATGTGGACCATCTCCGGCGTCATGTCGACGATCTCGGTGCCGTGGGCGGAGGTGAACGTGTCCTGGTCGCGGCTGACCTCGACCAGTTCCTGGTAGCGGACGACCGACCAGAACCCCCGGCCGGCGTCGGGGAACCAGGAGGAGGGCGGCTCGTCGTGCCAGTGCACGGCGCCCTCCTGGCGCATCGCGGCGAACGCCGCCTGCGGGTCCGGTTGGGTCCAGAACTCCGGCAGGGCCGGGTTCGTGGGTGTGTCGATGTCATGCATGGAGTACGGCCTGTTCTGCTGGCTGTGGGAAATGGGGAGGCCGGACGGCTCAGAGGTCGAGGACGAGCTTGCGGGACAGGCATCGGCCGACGCAGATCATCATCGTCTCGTTGCTGTCGCGCTCCTCCGGCGTGAGGACCTGGTCACGGTGGTCGGGGGTGCCGTCGAGGACGGTCGTCTCGCAGGAGCCGCAGTAGCCCTCTTCGCAGGAGAAGGGGACCTGCGGCACGACCTCGCGCACCACGTCGATCAGCCGCTTGTCCGCGGGAACGGTCAGAGTCCGTCCGGAGCGGGCGAGTTCCACCTCGAAGGATGTGTCGGCGCCGGTTCGCTCACTGTCGGGTACGGGCTTGGCGCCGAAGCGCTCCAGGTGGAGCGTGCCGGCGGGCAGCAGCGTTTCGCTGAGTGTCTCGGCGGCCTGGAGCATCGGCTCGGGACCGCACGCGTAGACCGCGGTTCCCTCGGGCAGGTCTGCGAAGGCGGCGGCGAAGTCGGGATGTCCCATCTCGTCCTGCGGCACCAGCTGTGCTTCGCCTTCGCAGGAGGCGGCCAGTTCGGCGAGTTCGGCCGTGTAGGCCATGGACGACCGGGTCCGTCCGCCGTAGACGAGCGTCCAGGGGGTCCCGGTGGCGGCGGCCCGGCGGACCATCGCCAGGATCGGAGTGATTCCGATTCCTCCGGCCAGGAACAGGTACCGGTCGGCCTCGGCCAGGCGGAAGTGGTTGCGGGGTCCGCGTATCGACAGCAGCGAGCCTTCGGTGAGCCGGTCGTGGACTTCGGCGGAGCCGCCTCGGCCCTCCGGCTCCCGGAGCACGGCCACGACGTACTCACCGGGGCGTTCCCCTTGCCCGCAGAGGGAGTACTGCCTGACCGTTCCTGAAGGCAGGACGAGGTCGATGTGCGCGCCGGGCTCCCATGCCTCGAGCGGCTCGTCGGCCGTTTCGGCCGGTACGAGGGTCAGCTCCACCACGCCCTGGGCGGGCTCACGCCGGCCGGCGATCCTCACTCGCCGGTCCTCGGGACTCGACGTCTGCTCTTTGGAACTCACCGGTCGGTCTCCGACAATGCTGGTGCTCATGACCCGTGTCTCACTTTCTTTCTGATCGTCCGCCGCCGAACGGTCGGACACTCCACCGGTCAGGCGGCGGAGTTCTGACGAAGCGCGAACGCCATCTCGGCTCCCGCGTCAGCCACGACGTCGGTGCCGTTGACCCACGTGGCCCGGGGGCTGGCCAGGAACTCGATG
The DNA here is from genome assembly GCF_013778455.1 of Streptomyces himalayensis subsp. himalayensis. Lineage (GTDB taxonomy): Bacteria > Actinomycetota > Actinomycetes > Streptomycetales > Streptomycetaceae > Streptomyces > Streptomyces himalayensis. The sequence goes on from NZ_JACEHE010000026.1 coordinate 32,468, forward strand.
ACGGCGGCGATCTCGTCGGGACGTCCGTTGCGTCCCCCGGCGAGTTCCGTCAGAGGGTCCAGCTCCGCGTGTCCCATCGATGCGTAGAACGAGGGCAGGAGGGGGGTCTCGACCGCACCCGGGCTCACGGTGTTGAGGCGCACGTGACCGCGGTAGCGCTGGGCGGCGAGGGAGGTCCACACGATGAGGGCCTCCTTGCTGCGGGCGTAGGCGTCCTTGCCGTCGGGGAGCAGGGCGGCGCCGGTGTCGACGCCGGTTCGGAAGTCGGGTGCTTCGATCAGCCGGGTCACCTCGGCGAGGTGGTCGCGCCAGTACCAGCCGGCCGTGGACGCCACGCTGACGACGGCGCCGCCTTCGTTCATGCGCGGCACCAGCCGGTCGGTCAGGTGGCGCAGCCCGAAGAAGTTGACGCCGAGGATCAGCGGGACCGGGGAGGCTCCGGATACCCCGGCCACGTTGCACAGGACATCGGCAGGCCGGTCCAGCGCATCCACAGCGGTGTCGATCGACGAGCAGTCGTTCAGGTCGGTCTCGACGAAGCGAACCGGAGAGCCGGGCTTCCTGCGGTCGAGAACGATGACCTCGTCCCCCAGCGCCACGAATCGACGGACGACGGCTTCACCGATGCCCGACGCCCCTCCAGTGACCACGACGGTGCGTGACCTGGTCATCAGCTTCCCCTTATGAACCCGCGGCAACCCGCTGCCGCGCGACAAGGACGCGGCAGCGCCGGACGTCCTCACGATGACACGAGATGACCATCCCGGCAAGGGAATCTGACGTTTCGATGGTCGCTTGGGGAGGTTATTTTGCAGTCGCTGCTTTCTCGGCAAGCCTATTTTTGCTTTGGGGGTAAGGGGTTTCCTGCGGTTCTACAGGGCGGACCAGGTGTACGGCAGCTTGTGGATGTCGATGTAGTTGAACGTCTCCGTGGTCAGCACCCCGGGGATGCCGCGCAGGACGCTGCCGGTCAGGCGGTACAGGCCGGCCCTGTCGGCGCAGCTCACCTCCAGCAGGAGGTCGTAGGGGCCGGTCGTGGCGGCCACGACATCGATTTCCGGCACCTGACGCAGACGCTCCACGACCTCGGGCATGGGGCCCTGTACGCGTACTCCCACGCCGGCCTGCACGCGATGGCCGTAGAGAAGTTGGTTGGTGATGGTGACGATCTGCACGACGCCGCTGTCGAGGAGGCGCAGCACCCGTCGCCGTGCGCTGGCATACGGGACGCCCGACTGCTCGGCGAGTTGACGGTAGCTGGCGCGCCCGTCCCGTTGCAGGACCCGGATCAGCGCCCTGTCGGCCTCGTCGAGTTCATCGGCGGAACGACGGGGGGCCGGTGAGTGCTGCCGACCGCCGCCGAGGAGAACGTGGTGCGACCCGGTGGGCTCGTACTTCTCCACGGAGAGGTACTGCATGGTCAGGCACTGAGCCACTCCGGGCAGCGTGCGGACCGACTCGTCGAGGATCCGCAACAGGTCCCGGTCGTCCCGGGCCACCAGCTCGGCGACGATGTCGAAGACTCCGGCCGTCTGTACGACGAGATCAGCTGCGGGCAGCGCGTTCAGCGCGCGAGCGATGGGAAGGGCCGGGCCGCTCACCGTGATGCCGAGCAGTGCGAAGCTCTCCAGCCCGAGCAGGGGAGCGGGGACGCTCCCCACCACCTGGATGACATCTTCGGCGATCAGGCGTTTGAGGCGCTCACGGACCGCGTCTCCCGACAGGTCGACACCGGCGCCCAGGTCCGCATACGCGGCTCTCCCGTTCGCCGTAAGGAGCTTGATCAACTTCTCGTCCACCGAGTCGAGGGCTGCCCCGGGAACCGGGACCCCCGGCTCGACATCCTGCCCGTCGTGCTGCCGCGGCATGAGCATCACCTCCGTGTGCATGACCCCTGAGAGAGATCCGCACACTACACCTGGGCACTAGCGAATTTTGCATGCTGACTCAGCATACGAGCATTTTGGACACGCCCTGGTGGGTGCAGCGGCTCCGCTGCGGATGGCAGGTGGTCAGTCGCGGACCTCGTCGACCTCGTTACTCGGCGCCACTGCGCTGGAAAGTGAGGGCGGCGTGTCCCGTGCGGCGGTCCTGTCCGGACTCCAGCTCTGGAGGAAGCCCCGCACGTCCTGCTCCAGCCGGGCGGGGGAGTAGGTGGCCGGGTCCAGGGCGGTCATGACGCCGAGTCCGTCGACGAACGTGGCCAGGGTCGCGGCCGTGCGGGCTGCCTCCCAGGGCGGGTCGAGGATTCCCTCCTCGATGCAGGACTCGACCAGCTCCCGAATCCGGGCGTGGTAGTCCTGGTGCTCCTCCAGCACCGCCTCGGCGAGGGCCGGATGGTCCGCCACGCGTCCCATGAACCCGAGCCAGATCTTGAAGTCCAGTCGCGACTGGGCGTCCACTGGGAGCGCACGGAGAAGGACGCCGATGAGTCGTTCAAGTGGTGGTGTCTCGGACGCCGGCCCCAGTTCCTGCTCGCGCTGGAGGGCTAGCCGGTAGGCGAAGAGCAGCAAGTCGTCGCGGTCGCGGAAGTAGTGGGCGATCACGCCCCGCGTCCACCCCGCCTCGGCGGCCACCGCGCGGATCGTGGCGCCCTCGACGCCGTCGCGCTCCACCACCGCCCACACGGCGCGGGCCAGATCCTTCTTGCGCTCGCCGTGGTCGACGATCTTGGGCACGCTTCCTCCCCTGTTGCGCCTGACTCGGCGACTGTTGTGACAGCCCCTGCTCCGGTGCTGGTCAGAGCCGTGCCGGAGGCTGGCATGCGTCTATTTTGCATTCACCCTCTTGACGCCGATCCAGCCCCTACGTTTTTATGACACTGTCATGAATCGCGGGGTCGCCGTTACGCCCCGTCGTCTCCGCGGCCCGCATGCCGTCACCCAATGGCCCTCGCACGTGGCCGGCCGCCGCCATCAGCAGGCGCAGCCGGCCACCGGGCGGACCGTATCCCGTCACCCGCACCGCCTTCCGGTTCGTCCGCCCTCGCCTGCCCGAAGGGAACCCCAATGCCACCGACTTCTGACGGCACCATCGAAACCAGTTCCGAGCCACGGAGCACGGACGGTCACGCCCACACGCTCAAACCGGGTGTGCTCGGGGTGACCGCGGTGGCCTTCCTCGTCATCTCGGCCGCTGCCCCCCTGAACCTTCTGGCCGGCTACGGTCCCCTGGGCTACATGGTCGGCGGGCTCGGTGCCCCGGTCGGGTTCGTCCTCGCCGGCCTCGTGCTCGCCACGTTCGTCGCCGGCTTCATGGCGATGACCCGTTACATAGACCGTCCGGGCACCTTCTACGCCTACGTCGAGCGCGGGCTGGGAAAGGACCTGGGACGCGGGGCCGCCGCGGTCGCGCTGATCTCCTACCTGGCGATCCAGGTGGGCGCCATGGGCATCCTGGCCACAGTCGCCCAGTCACTGATCGACAACTTCTTCGGCGTCCACGTCCACTGGGCCATCATTGCGGTTGTCCTCCAGGTGATCATCTGGTACCTGGGACGACGGGGCATCGACATCGGCACGAAGGTGCTGGGCGTTCTGCTCTTCGCGGAGATCGGCATCCTCGCCGTCATCGCCGTGTGTGTGCTGCTCAAGGGCGGGAGCAGCGAGGGCATCCAGGCCGGTTCGTTCGCCCCGTCCAACGTCTTCACCTCCGGCATGGCAGCGTCATCCGTCGTCTGGTTCGGAGCCTTCCTCGGTATCGAGTACACCGCGATCTACCGAGCGGAGACCAAGAACCCCGACCGCACCGTCCCCCGCGCCGCATACGTGTCCCTGGGCTTTCTGGCCGTCTTCTACTGCTTCGTCAGCTGGGCCGTCGTCCAGGCGTTCGGCGACTCGGCCATCGCGGCGGCGGCCGGTGACCACCCGACGGACATGGTCTACCTGGTCGCCGAACGCTACGTCGGCACCTGGGCGGGCGAAGTGACGCAGATCCTGATGGTCACCAGCAGCATCGCGTCCGCCCTGGCCTACTTCAACGCCATCAGCCGCTACGGACACAGCATGTCCAGCGAGGGCATGCTGCCCAAGAGAATGTCGCGCGTCCACCCGGTGTACCGCTCTCCGAACAACGGCAACCTTCAGGCCGTCATCACCGTCGGCGCAGTCTTCCTGTTCGCCGCGGTCGGCCTCGACCCGTACACGAACATGACGGTCTGGATGAGCACGCCCGGTGTCCTCGGCATCATCGTGCTGATGACCCTGACCGCGGTGGCCGTCGTCGTCTTCTTCTGGCGCAAGCAACGGTCGTCCCGCGATCGCTGGATCGTCGCGGTGTCCTCCGTCTCCGTACTTTTGCTCGGGGCGGTGACGTACCTGCTGATCGACAACGTCGAGCTCATGACCGGCAGCACCGGAGCCGTCAACACCTTCGCCGTCACCCTGCCGTTCGCCGCCCTACTCCTCGTGGCGCTTGCCAGCCGTTTGCGGCGCGGGCGCGGTGCTGTCGCGGCGGCCGTCACTGACACCTGACCCCGAGCACCGAAAGAGCCATCTCCATGCACGCTCAAACCGTCTTCCTCGGAGGCCCCGTCCACACCGTGGACGCCGCGCATCCTTGGTGCGCCGCGGTGGCGGTTCGCGACGGCCGTATCGTCGCCACCGGTCAGGAGCACGACGTACGGGACCTCATCGGACCGCGGACCGAGGTCGTCGACCTCCACGGCAAGCTCTTGCTTCCCGGTTTCCAGGACGCCCACGTCCACCCCGTCTTCGCCGGCCTCCAGCTGCTCGACTGCGACCTGGGCTCCGCGCAGAATGCCGACGACTACCTCGCGGTCGTCGCGGACTACGCGGCGAGCCACCCCGAGCGGCCCTGGATCACGGGCGGGGGCTGGACCTTCACCGCCTTCGGCACCGCCATGCCCACCAGGGACCAGCTGGACAGCGTGGTCGGCGACCGACCGGTCTACCTCTCCGTGCGTGACGTCCACAGCGCCTGGGTCAACAGTCGCGCCCTGGAACTGGCCGGCATCGACGAGCACACCGGCGATCCCGTGGGGGGCCGGATCGAACGCGACGCCAACGGCCGCCCCACCGGTGTCCTCCACGAGCAGGCGATGTCGCTGGTAGCACGATGTATGCCCGAACCGACCGCGGGCGACCTGCGGCTCGCCCTCTCCACCGCCCAGCGCCACCTCCACGCCCTGGGCATCACCGCCTGGCAGGACGCGCTCGTCGGCTCCTACGGCGGCCAGCCCGACCCACTCGGCGTGTACCTCGACGGGGCACGCTCCGGCCTGCTGACCGCCCGAGTACGCGGCGCCCTCTGGTGGGACCCGGACCAGGGCCTGGAGCAGGTGGACTCGCTGATCGAGCGCAGGAACCGCGGCCGGGCCGGCCGGTTCCACGCCGGCACCGTCAAGATCATCCAGGACGGCATCCCCGAGAACGGGACGGCAGCTCACCGATCCCTACCTGGACAAGTGCGGCTGCCCCACGACCAACCGCGGCCTGTCCATGGTAGAGCCGGACCGGCTCAACCGTGCCGTCACGCGGCTCGACGCACACGGATTCCAACTGCACTTCCACGCCATCGGAGACCGGGCGCTCACAGAGATCCTCGACGCTCTGGAGCACGCCCGGAAGACCAACGGCGACACCGGACTCCGTCACCACATCGCCCACCTCCAGGTCGTACGGCCCGAAGACGTCTACCGCTTCCGGGCACTGGGCGTCACCGCCACCATCCAGCCCCTCTGGGCCGCCCACGACGACCAGATGGACGACCTGTGCATCCCCGTACTCGGCGAGCAACGCGCCGCCTGGCAATTCCCCTTCGGAGACCTCCGGCGCGCCGGTGTCACTCTCGCCGCCGGCAGCGACTGGGGTGTCACCTCGGCCGACCCCCTCCTCGGCATCCACGTCGCGGTCAACCGCGTCCTGCCCGCAGCACACGGCGAACGCGTGGTGTTCCTTCCCGAACAGCGCCTCAACCTGGCCACCGCGGTCCGCGCCTACACATCCGGCAGCGCCTACGCCAACCACTTGGACGACACCGGCTCCCTCACCGTCGGCAACCGCGCCGACCTGGTGCTGCTCGACCGGAACCCCTTCGACGGACCACCCGAGGACATCGCCCGCACGCGAGTCCTGCGGACCTACGTCGAGGGCGCCCTCGTGCACGCCGCCGACTGACCACAGATCAACACCGCACACCACAACACATCGAGGTAGATCCTTATGGCGCCCACCATTCGTCCCCCCGAGACCGCCCAGGCACTGCCGCGCGAGGCATACCTGTCTCAGGAGCACTTCCAGCAGGAACTGGAAAGCATCTTCTACTCGACGTGGCAGTACGCCGGGCACGTCTCGGAGTTCCCGACGACCGGCTCCTACAAGCGCTTCGCCGTCGGCTCCGTCGACCTCCTCCTGGTCCGTGCCGCCGACGGCGGCATCAACGCACTGCACAACGTGTGCCGTCACCGCGGCGCGCAACTCGTCTCCGAGGAGACCGGCACCTGCAAACGAGCCCTGACGTGCCACTACCACGGCTGGGCCTACAACCACGACGGCAGCCTCCGCGGCGCTCCCAAGATGGGCGAGGGCTTCGACAAGACCCAGTTCGGCCTGAAGCACGCCCACACCGAAATCTGGAACGGATGCGTCTTCGTGCACCTCGGCGAGGAGACCCCCATCCCGGTCCGCGAAAGCCTCGCCGACGTCGTCTGGCCCTACGCAGACCTCGACCGGGCCAAGGTCGCCGAGGTCGCCACCTACGAGGTGGAGAGCAACTGGAAGATCTGCTGGGAAAACGCCCTCGAGTGCTACCACTGCGCGATCAACCACCCCGAACTCGTCCGCGTCTTCGACCAGGACGGTGACGCCGGCGGCGCCGACGGCGGCGACGACTACGTCTACTTCGTCAACCCGCTCCTCGGCGACTCGCTCTCGGTGACGCGCTCAGGCCACCTGGAGAGCAAGGTGCTCTTCGAGTGCACCACCCCACTGGACGAGGCACGCGGCTTCTTCCAGTGGCACACGTCGACCTTCGAGATGGTCGCCAGCCCGGACTGCGTCGCCGTGATGACCTACACGCCCCTGGCTCCCAACCGCACTCGCATCACCCAGACCTTCCTCGTCCCCGAGAAGGCCGAAGCCGGCACGGACTACGACCCCGGCACACTCTTCGAACTGCACAAGCTGGCCCGCGAACAGGACAACCAGCTCTGCACCTCAGTCCAGAAGGGCGTCAGCAACACCGCCTACGTACCCGGCCCCTTCAACGACATCTACGAGGTCGAGAACCTCCGCTTCCTGGACGTCTACTGGAAGCTCATGGCCGACGCCCCCGGAAGTGACTGACCGAAGGGCCGTCGCGCGCGGTCACGGCGCCAGACGTGAGGCAGAAGACCCTCTACGGGTCCGCTGCCCCGCACTTATCCGCCTCCGTACCCGCGAAGGGTGCGGAGGCGGGACATGTCGTAGAAACCGTCCACGGGCGTCCAGCTGGTCCAAGGCGAGCGCGTAAGTCCAGGTCAGGGCCCTGTGACGTGAGAGCGTCTACGGGGTTGGTGATACGCTTGTGATCGCTCGTGACACGTGAGGGCCCCGTCGGCTTGCTCCGACGGGGCCCCTGCGTGGACGGGGACCTGACACGACGACGCCCCGCCGGGTTGCTCCGGCGGGGCGTCGTCGTGCAGTTGGTCAAGACGGATTGGGGCTTGTGCTGGAGGCTCCGTTGTACTCTGGCTCGCCGCTCTCGAGTACGCGGAGGAGCGAGGCGGTGACGACGCGGGCGGTGCGGCCCATCGGCAGCACGCGGCAGGGGAATTCCCCGCGGCGAACAAGGTCGTAGCTCTTCGATCTCGACAAGCCGAACGCCTGGGCGGCGTCCTCGACGCTCGCGGTCCCACTCCAGGTGGCGCGGATGTGCTCGGGGCTGAACGGGCCGTGATGCGTTTCGCTGCTCTGGCTGGGCATTCCTGTCAACAGTGCCTTTCGGGTTCGGTTGCTTCCGGGGCAGTGAGGAAGCGGGGAGATGCGGTGGACTGCCAATAGTCCGCGGAATCACCGGTTTCGGTAACCGGCCATTGACGGATACCCTGCTCCGCTCAGCGTTGGAGGCGAGTTGCATAGGGCCCAACCGGCGCCGGCACCGCTGGTGGGGCCGTCGGCATTGTCTCCACGTGTTTCCGATGACGCACCATGTGGAGTGCGTCGCGATCCTTGAGCCTGCCGAAAAGGGCCGTTGACCTGCAGGTTTCTTGTTGTGCGTTATGTGCGTTGTGTGCGCTACGGGCGATATCTTGACGCTGAAATGACGCTCGTGACGCTCAAATGACGCTTGATCTGATACCCCGTCAGGTACTTCTGACGGGATGTCAGATACGCGAAGGGCCGCTCGCGTCGCCTGTCCTCGATGGAGCATTCGAGCGGCTCCTTGGTGTCGGTTGAAGCCTGCTTAGTGGAGGCGTCTTCGGCGTCGCTGTCCGGCTGACCGAGTCGCTATGGCGTCGAGTTAAGTGGTCCGTCTGGGCTGGGCGAAGTAGCCGTAGTTGGCACGGGTGGGCAGCCACCTTTGCGGTCGGTAACGTTCCTGGCGGCTTGTCACCCTCCTGCCTCGCAAGGCCCGGCGCTCTCTGCGGAAATAACCCTGCTTCCCTCCGAGTTGGTGATCTCGAAGCCGAGGAGGGGAAGGTGTCGGGGCTGAAGCTGTTCCACACGACGAATAGCGGCGTGACCGTGGTCACGCCGCGTCTTGCTGCTGTCGAGGCGGATGTGCAAGATCTCGTCGAGGCGCACATGGAGGCGATGCTGGGCGTCACGTTCCTCGCGAGCGAGTACGTGATCGACTGCGTCGACGGCGGGCGCATCGATTCGCTGGGGCTCGACGAGAACGGTGCGCCCGTGATCGTGGAGTACAAGCGGGGCACGGATGCCGGGGTCATCAACCAGGGCCTCTTCTATATGGCCTGGCTGATGAGCCACAAGGACGCTTTCCGGAGTCTGGTCCGCGACCGGCTCGGGGGGACGGCCGCGTCCCAGATCCTGTGGAGCGCACCTCGGCTGATCTGCGTGGCCGGCGACTTCACTCGCTACGACGTGCACGCCGTAGGCGAGCACCGGCGCTCGATCGACCTGGTCCGCTACCGGTACTTCGGCAGCGACCACTTTGGCCTTGAGACCGTGGCTTCGGTCACCGGTCACTCGGCCGAGGCCAAGCGGGTACGCCGCCGCGCGTCCGGTCTGCCGGTTCGGCAGCAGGGCGGTGCGATGGGCGAGCTGGCTGCAGCGGTCGACGAGGTCCTCGTCGGTCTGGGCGACGGCGTCACTCGGGTGCAGCGCAAGCAGTACCGCGCCTATCAGCGGCTGCGGAACTTTGCGTGCCTCATCCCGCCCCAGCAGACCAAGGTGCTGGTCTACCTGAGAGCGGATCCGACGGCCGTGGATCTGGTGCCCGGGTTTACCCGGGACGTGACCGGGCTCGGCCACCATGGCACGGGAGACCTGGAGGTTCAGCTGCGCACCGAGCGGGACCTGGAGCGCGCCCAGGACCTGTTCCGGCTGAGCTACGCCGCGGCGTGACCGAGCAGGAACGGGCATCGCGTGACGCGTGGCGGTGAGGTGATGGATCGTCGCAGTGCTGCCTTTCGACGGGCGGTCAGGAAGTGGCGGTGGAGCTACAAGTATTCGGCGGATCCCCGGTTTCGGTAACCGGGGATCCGCCGCTATATTGCCGCCGTCTTTTCGTGTGTCCTTGAATGGACTGCTACTTCTCTCTGTCCTCTGCTGGGGTCGGCTTCCGGTGTCGGCCCCGGCCTTTGCCCAGCGCGGGGCGATCCCATTCGGTGGCCTTCTGTTCGGCCGGCTGCGGTGGGTACAGCACGGTTTTGGCAACGGCGAGATTGCTGACGAGGCTGACCGTCTCCCACTCCGTTCCGTTCCATTCCTGGATCACGCGTGGTGTGTCGGGGTCGACGTGTTGCCCGCGGTGCGGACCTTCGGTCAGCGGCACCGCTCGGCGCCTGCCCTTCGTGGCGTGTCGACGTTCCTCGCGGCGGCGTGCCCAGTCCTCCAGCGGCTCCTGTTCGTCGTGCATCTCAGCATCGTGGCGCAGGCGTGATGGCTGCTGCCACCGGCTTGGCCAGACGTCACCGCGACCTTGACGAACCGGCGCGCGAGGCCAGCTGCGCACGGATGTCGTTTCGGGTCAGGGGGTTGAGCCCCTGGCGTCGAGCCGTGACCGGCTTCTGCGTGAGTACGTGGGCCACCTCGAAGGCCACGTCCTGCAGTACGGATGCTGCGGCGTGCGGCGAGAAGTGAAGCGCCCACCGCGGAGTGTCGGCGTCACCACCGCCCCAGACCGTCCAGGCGGGCAGGCCGCTGTGAGGGGCGTGGGCGGCGAAGGCGTCGAAGTGGACGCCGACGGCGTGGTCCCCCGGTGCCTGCCAGCGGATCCAGCGGCCGTCGATGGCGTGTTCCCAGCCGGCGTCGGCCAGCGGGCGGGTGGCCTCGCCGATGGCGGCCTCCGAGACCTTGCTGCCCGCCGCGATCTGTGCCGCGTCCGCGGAGGCGAGGCTGTCGAGGAGTACCCGCATGATCTCCACGGGGACCGTGGTGCTCGCGGTGGCGTGCCACAGGCGCTCGCCGACCGGGCTCTCGTACGCTGCGATCTTCCACTGGGTGTCGTCGGGGGCGGCTTCGTGAACGAACTCGGCGCGCAGGACGAGGGATTCGTGGACGGCATGGGTGGTGTCGTCGGACCAGGTGCGCCAGCGTTCCCACTCCCCGTGTGACTCGAGGAAGTCCTTCAGGAGCGCTTCGTGGGCGTCGACGCCGGCCGTGTCCACCTCTGCGGGCTCGGTCGTGGCCGGGGACGCCTGGGCGTCGGCCGTGTGGGGCGTCGATGGGGTGCGTGCCTGCTCGGCGTCGCGTTCGGTGCTGGTGGCGGGGGCGGGGCCGGGGCGTACGGCGTCGCCGTAGAGGCGTTCGAACTCGGCGATGGCCTTGGCGGGGGTGTCGTACCGGCCGGCTTCCACGCGGAGGTGGTTCTCGCCGTGGAGGTGGATGCTCGGGCCGTCGCGGTAGGTGCCGACGGCCACGGTAGTCCAGCCGTCGTGGGCGTGAGCGTGGATGATCAGGCGGCCGTGACGGATGTCGTCGTAGATCTGCTGGGCGTCGTTGGAGACCTCGCGGATCTCCTCACGCGAGCACCAGGGCATGGGGTAGTTGGCCCAGGTCCATTCGGTGTCGATCTCTTCTTGCAGCTGGGGCGTGATGTCTACGGTGACGCCCTCGGCGCGCAGGGCACGTGCGGCCAGTTCGGCGTAATACGGTTCCTCGCGGTCGATGCGTGCCATGACCATCGTCGTGTCGGCGAGGGGCTCGAAGCCGTGGAGGGCGAGCAGGGCTCGCACGGTGTGGGTGGGGGTGCTGGTGATGGTGGCGGTGACGGCGCCGGGGCGGCCGTCGAGCAGGTCGAGGCGGAGGTGTGGGTCTGCTTCGGGGTGCGGCAATCTGTTCTCGTTTCACGGCTCCGGCCGGCGTGGGGCCGGCCGGAGCGGGTGGGTTCATCGGAGTGCTCGGGTGCTGCCTGCGGTGGCTCGCGGCGGCGGGCCGGCGCGTGAGACGGCCGGGCTGGGCGGTTGGCGAGCTGCCGGCGTCGGAGGGCTGGTGCTGCGGTGCCAGCGGGTGCGCAGGGTGGTGAGGTCGGCCAGGGCGCGGCGGCTGCCGGTGATCAGCTGGTGCGGGGTGTTGGCCGGGTCTTGGGCGTAGGCGGCGATGCGTGTGCCGACGTCGAAGGCGCGGGCCAGCAGGGCGCGTTGAAGGACTCGCTCGCCCCAGTATTCGGGTGAGCCGACGGGGGTGGAGACCAGGGCGATGAGGTCGCCGGGGGCGAGGCCGTCGGCGAGGAGTCCGCGGTGCTGGGCTTCCCAGAGCACGGTGACGGGGTCCACGGGTTCTCCGTAGTGGTCCAGGGCGGTCAGGCACTGCCAGAGGGTGGCGTGCAGGGGCAGCGTGAAGTCGTCGGGCTGCAGCCAGCGCATGTTCTTCAGCTCTGCGGGGTGCGCGGTGGCCGTGGCGAGGAGGAGGCGTTCCTCGTCGAGGGCTTCCTCGCGGCAGCGTCCGCCGGGGGTGCCCGGCACCACGGTGCGCGGCAGCGAGCCGGGGTGCGGGGCGAACTGTCCGGCGAGCGAGTCCAGGAACTGCGCGAGCGTGTCGGCCTGCGCCAGGGTGGTGGCAGCCGGGTTGGGCAAGGTGGCGTCGGTGGAGGTCTGGGCGAGGCGTTCGGCATGCATGAGCAGCGTGCGCCGGGCGTGATCGGCTCGGATCATCCGCGCGTACGTCGGCGCGTGCTTCGGCCAGGGGCACACCTGGATGAGGGTGTGGAGATAGGAGGCGGTGAGCCCGGGGGCGTTGGGGCGCGCGGCGCCGAGCACGGTGTTCAACCAGGCGGGATCCAAGCGGTGGGCTTCCGGGTCGGGCGGGGGCACCGTTCGAATGGCCTGGAAGAGGGCGCCGTGAGCGTGGTTGCCGAACTGGCCGGCGTCCAGGTCGCCGATATCGGGGAGCCGGTGCGGGTCCAGGAGGAGTGCGCCGAGCAGGGACTGCTCGGCGTAGTGCACCGGCCGGGCAGGGGGCAGGTCGTCCAGGTTGTCTTCGTCGGGGTCGGTGGGCTGGGGCATCTAGGCGGCCAGGGTGAAGTCGTTGGGGTTCAGCGTCTTGTTGAGGTGCGGGGCCAGCAGGTGGGCCGCGAGCCGGGGCGGCACGGCATTGCCGATCTGGGAGAACTGCTGACCCTTGTTCCCGGCCCATCGATAGTCGGCGGGGAAGGTCTGCAGGATGCCGGCCTCCTGGGCGGTGATCCGGATGGATTCCGGCGCCGGCTGCTCCCCATCGGCGTCACTGGGAGCGGGTTCGGCGACCCAGACGCATTCGTTCGCGCGGTGGCCGAAGAACAGCGTCCCGGCCGGCTCGTCGAATCGGCGCACGGTCGCGTTCGCCTGGTTGTTGCTGCGCAGCGACCACGACCAGCGATGTGCTTCGCCGGTGAACGTAGGGGCGGGAGCGTCGGCCGGCCGGTTCTCCCGGGCCCCGTGTCGAGCGCTCCATCCGGCACCCTCGCGTCGCGACTGCAGGACGAGGTCGCTCTGCGGCTTCCAGGTCCCACGGTCGCGGGCGTCGGTGAGCGTCTTGCGTGACCCGGACGGGAAGGGCTCGGGGCCGCCGCCCGGTCCTCCGCCGGCGCACACGGTCGGCACGGGGCGGTCGGTGGCACCCCAGCCGAGGGCCTCTGCCATGGACACCCACTGCGCGCGGCCCGGCCCGAACAACGACTCGGGCTCGGCTACTTTGGCGTGCGTGGGCGGCGGGGGCTCGGCGGTCCGGGTGCGGGAGGCGAGCAGGATCGCCCGCCGACGGGTCTGCGGCACGCCGTAGTCGGCTGTGTTGAGGATCCCGGTCCACACCGAGTACCCCCAGCCGCGCAGGATCGCGGAGTACTGGCGCCACAGGGGCAGGACGTCGGGGACCTCCTCCATCGCGACCCATTCGGGCTGCCCGTGCTGGTGGAGGGCGTGCAGGTAGCGCATCGGCTCGGCGGCGAGCAGCGAGCGCTCGTCGCGGCAGGAGGCCAGCAGCTGTTCGCGGGTGTCGCGGCCGGTAGCGAGGTCGGCGACGGCCTGGTGGACAAGTGGCTGGTCGAGGAGGCCGAGGCGTTTGCCGGCCATCGACCACGCCTGGCAGGGCGGGCTGGCGATCAGCCCGCATGTCTTCCCCAGAAAGGGCCAGACCGGGTACATCGCCACGTCAGTCCGGATCGTCAACTGACCTTGTGCAGCACGGGTCTTGCAGGCCCACTCATCCCATTCCAGTCCGATGTCCCGTACGCCGAGCACGGCCAGTGCATGGCTCCAGCCGCCAGGCCCAGCGAACAGGTCCAGCACGATCACGTGGCCAGCCCGAAGTCATCCTGCGTGGCTGCGACCTCGCCTCGGCAGGCCCAGGGCGAGCACCCGTCCGCAACGCCCTCTTCCAGCTGCTCTGCGTCTTCTTCGGTGCCGAGTTCCTGCTGGAGCGCGGCCCATTCGGCGGCGGTCACGTGGTCGATCGGAGCTTCGCTCAGCGGAATGCGGGAGCGGTGCAGAAATGCCTCGCCCAGCAGGCGGTTTCCGGTGGCGTTGGCGCGGGCGTTTCCCTTCCGGATGGCAGCGTCGAATTCCACCACGTCGGCCCACTCGGCTGGCGAGGTGTCGCGAATCTGTCGCCATTGGGCGTTGCCGTGAAATGGGCAGCCAAGGCAGCTTGATTTCGGAGTGTCCGCCCATCCGCGCGAGGCCAGGTAGCGGATGCAGTCGCTGCGTGACCAGCCCATGTCGATGAGCGGGTGCCGATTGCGCATGTACTTCACGTCCGCGTCCTTGGCGCGGTGGAATTTATCGGTGGAGATTCCGACCCACTGCTCCACGAACACGTCTCGCGGAATGCGGGCAGGGTAGGGGTAGCCGAGGAGTTCGCGGACCTTCTTCTTGATCGGTTTTATCTTGTATTCGCCTGTGCACTGCCGCCGGGTCATCCCGGGCTTGCCGTCCTGATTGAGAATGTAGAGCGGCATGGAGGCGAATCTGTGGCCGGGGTCGAGTGCATCGCTTCGAATGTTCCCGGAGGTGACCCGAAGGATAGGGATGCCTGCCGGTTTCGCTACCTCCTGCTCCAGGCGGTCGAGGTGCGAATAAACGGATTTCGGCTCCCATCCGGTGTCGGCAAAAATGGCGTAGTCGACCTTGGGGAGAATCCCTTCGGCGGACAGGGCGAGCATGGCACTGGATTGAATTCCGGCGCCGAGCGAGATAGATCGGAATACGGGGTTGGCGGAAATGGGGCGTCCTTGTGGTGAGCGGATGCTGTCCGTGGGGCGGTCAGCGGCGTGGAACGGGGGCGCGACGTGGCACACAGGGCGAGGCGAAGACGGGGGCGACGTCGTCGAGGTCGTCGGCGAGGTTCAGCGCGAACGGCTGGCGGTGGCCAGCGCCGGCGCCTGCCATGTACCGCGGGGAGACCATGACCCGGTCGTCGGGTGCATGCGAGGTCACCGGTGCCCCCTGCGCGAGGGCCGCCTTGGGCGGTGCGGCCACGGCGGTCTTCAGTGCGGTGCGGGGCCGTGGCTGGGCCAGGGCCTGCTGCCCCAGATCGGTGACGGTGATCTTCTGCCCGGTGAACAGGGAGGTGCTCGTGTCAGTGGTGACGAGTCGACGTCTGGCCAGGGCCCGGAAGGTGGCGATGGAGACACGGGTGCCATCAACGGTGGCGACCCGGGTCACGCCCAGGCCGCGCGTTGAGGACTCATACAGGCGACCGCCGCTCGTCAACGCGGCGAGGGCGTCGTACTGGGCGGGGGTGAGCGCGGGGCATGTTGTCTGCTGCACGGTCTTGGGCTTGTGCTCCTGCGCGGTGGCCAGGTCCTCGGTGATGCCGTGGGCGAGGTAGTGGCAGCCGGTCGCGCACAGGTCGAGCTGGTGGACGGCATCGTCGAGGTGCCCGCGCATCTTCGGAATGGCCTCGGCGTGACGGGCGGTGCGTACCGCCTCGCCGTCGGCCGGGTAGCCGGCGAACTGCGCGCCCTCGTACGGGTTGGCGAGCACGACGTGGGCGAGGTCGGTGGCGGCGAGCGACGACGAGGACACGACGGAGGCCAGAAGCTCCAGGCTCGCCCGGCTGCCGGCGACGCTGGTGTACGTGCTGTTGTCGAGTGCTTTCAGGCGCACCAGGGCGGTAGCCGTGAGGTCCTGTGCCTGCAGGAGCAAGGGGCTGATGTGGCGCAGCGCGTCTGTTCCGGGCGTGTAGGAGATGTCGCGCACGCGCGCCTTGAGGGCCTCGAAGTCGCGGGCCAACTGCCGTAGTTGCAGGACTTGTTCGTTCAGATCGAGTGCGGGCGTGGGGATGGGTGACTCCATGGAGGTTCAGCGGCTTCGTGTGGCGGCCTGCGCGGCGGCAGGTACGGGGCGGGGTGCGGTGCCGGGCGCCGTGCTCGGCCCGGCTGCAGGCGCGTCGATGACCGAGGCGAGGGCGGTGATGCCGGCCGAGGTGAGCCGCACGCGGTCCAGGGGCGGGCCGCCGACATAGGCGGCGTGCGCCGAGCGTGCGGTCCTCTCGGCCAGGCCCTTCGCCTCCAAGGAACGCAGGGTGCTCATCAGCACCTTGGGTTCGCGGGAGCGGGTGAACTCGCGGCCCAGCGAGCTGCTGGCCACGACATGTCCACAGGCGATCTCGGCCAGAGCCGTGCGCTGCACGGCGTTCAGCCGGTCGTCGGGGGCCGGCGCGGTGGCCCAGCGGCGCCGCCGGGTCTCGGCGGCCAGCGTCACGGCGCAGCTGACGGCGGCTTCCGGGGCCAGCGCGGTCAGCTCGCGAGCGGTCCCCGTACTGAGATCGACCGAGGCACCGGTGAGGAAGGCAAGCTGCTTCAGACGCATCACCGTCTCGGCCAACTCGACGCTCTCATAGAGACGTTCGCCCTGGATCGCCTTGACGGCGGACAGGGTGTCGGTGGCCAGACGCTGCGCGGAGGCAGCGTGCGCATCCGGTTCGGGCGGGTCGCCGGCGCGCAGAAGGAGGTCGAGCCTGTCGTTGTGCTGGGTGTACTGGTCGGCCAGGTGGAGCAGCCGTTCGACGGGCGTGGGCGGTGGCGCCACGTCGAAGAGCAGAGATTCGGCGGGCGGCTCGGTCATGAGCGACGCCGCGTGGTCGGGCAGGGGTGAATGGGGCTCGTCTCCCGTCTAGGTGGGTACGGCCGCCGGGCTCGGGGCGCTTAGGCGGCGGGGCCGAAGTCGCTCTGCCTGGGAGCGGCCTTGGCGATGGCACGGGCGGTGATGCCCTTGGAGGCGCGGGCGGAGGCGGCGGAGAGTTCGTCGGCGCCGGGCTCGAGATACCAGGGGCGCAGGTCGAGCATGGCCGCGCGCATGCCGGTGGCGAACGCGAGCGCGGTGCCCTTGGGCAGGGCGCGGATGGCGTCGGCGGCCAGGATGCGTTCCTGCCGCATGGACACCGAGGTGGACTTGCCGGACTCCGAGGTCGAGGTGGACGTCGTCTCGACGTCGTGGTCGCCGATCAGCCGGGACAGCTTGTCGGCGAAGTCCGGATCGTCGATACCCGAGCCGATGACCTTGATGGTGGAGGCGGACCACATGGCGTCCATGCCCGCGTCCCCCCACACCTTCTGGCCCTGCCGGTAGGACTGCAGGATGGTGATCGGGATGATGCCGCGCGAGCCCAGGTGGGAGTACAGGTCGGGAAGGTCCGAGATCTTGCAGACGTTCGCGGCCTCGTCGAGGATCGCGAGCATCGGCGGGTCCAGGCGCCCGCCGGCGCGTTCGGCCTGCGCGGTCGCGGCCCGCATCACGCTGTCCGCACACGCGGCGATGAGGGCCGAGGCTCCGCCTCCGCCGTCCTTCGACAACAGGTAGAGCGTGTCCGTCGAGGTGACGAACGCGGACGGCTTGAACTCCGGCACGTCCTTCTGCGGCGTCACCCACGCGGCAATCCCGCTGTTGAGCAGCGCGGCGGCGTACTGGCGGGCGGTTTCGTAGATGCCGTCGCGGGTTTCGGGCGGGCCCTCGACGGTGCCCTTCAACTGCGCGGCGACCGCGGCGAACTTGTGGTCGCGCAGGATGTCGAGCGGAGTACGGTCGGCGGGGAAGGCCAGCCACGCCATCACGTCGGTGATCGGACGCTCGTCGAGCGCGGCGGCCAGGAAGAGCTGGGACAGGATGTTGCTGCCGGCCTTGGACCAGAAGTCGCCCTGCTGGCTCGCGTCCACGGAGGCGGCGAGGAAGTGGCCGGCCAGCCGGCCTGCGCCGTCGAGGGTCTTGGCGTCGGCCAGCGGGTTCCACCACATGGCCCGCTCCGCGTGGGCGATCTGCTGCGGGTCCATCGACCAGGTCCGGCCGACCTCGGCCCGCGCGTCGAGGGTCGCGGTGTAGGCATCGCCGGCGGCCTTGTTGGAGGTGAGGAGGACCGGGCCGGGGGCGTTGAGGATGGAGGGGATCGCCAGCGAGGTGGTCTTGCCCGAGCGGGGCGCCATGATCGCGACGGCGACGTCCTCGTACCCCATGCGCACCTCGTGCTTCGTGCCCTGGAGGTTGCCGAGGAGGATGCCGGTGTCGGCCGCGTCGATGTGCTTGGCGTCCTTCAGACTCGGGCGCAGTGAGCGTGCCTTGGCGGTGATGGCCTTGGACATCAGCGGCTCGATGTCCCGCTGCTTGGCCATCCCGGCGATGCGCTTCTTGCGCCCGCCGCCTCGGTGCCGCTTGTAGAGCAGGGCGGCGGTGATGCCGAGCGCGACGAGTACGGCGACGGGCAGGATGCGCGTGCCGAGGAGGAGAGTCGTTGCGCTCAGGTCAGGCCACAGCTGGTCGGGGTGCAGGAGGGCCTGAACGGGCTGGTAGGGGGCCGTTGGGGAGTTGGTGGCCCAGGCGGTGAGGTTGCCGCCGAGCCAGGCCAGGTTGGACAGGGGGACGGCGATGGCCAGGGCGACGCCCAGGACGCGGAAGGCTATGTCGTAGCCGTCGGTGGACGTGGAGTTGGGCTGGGGCAAGGGGCTGTTCCAGGGAGCGGGGAGGCGCTGCGCGCGGCAGTCGGTTCAGCGGGTGCGGCGCGGCTGTGACACGGGCGGACGTGCGGGCGTCGCCTCGGGGGCCGGTGGAGTGCGGCGCTGCGTGAGGGCCGTCGTACGGTGCTCCAGCGCGAAGGCGAGGGTCTCGGCGCTCACGGGGCGCCGGCTGTTGGTGCCGCGTGCGGTGGCCAGGTACGGCAGCCGCTGTGGGGCGCGCATGATCGGGTCGGGGTCGGCAAGGGCGCGAAAGAGCGCCGACACCAGCGGGGCGGGGGTGCTGCCGTCCAGGTATGCGCGCCAGAGCGTGGGCAGGTGGGGGACGGAGGTTTCGACGTTCCAGCCGACGGTGCGGCCCTCATGATGAAGTCGCTCGACGCGGGCCAGGCCGTCGGGTGCGGCCAACACCTCGGTCACGGTCCCCTCTTCGTGGTGGCGTGGCACCTGCCAGCCTGCGGCGCGCAACGGCGCAAAGAGGTCGCCTGACTCCGGCGGTGGGGCACTCGGGTCGGTGAGGGCGTCGGTGACCGCGGCGATGATCTCGACTGGCGTCTGTGCGTCGAAGGTGATCGACCACGGGCGCTCGTCCGCGACGCGGGCGTGGCGGATGCTCCACCAGGGCTCGCCCGGGTCCGGCGTCGGATCGATCCGCAGCTGGGCCAGCTGGTCGGGACTGGTCAGGATGACCCGCGGCATCAGCGGGTCATCGGCGCTGCTCCAGCCGCAGGCGCGGTGCAGCGGCACGGTGACCCAGGCCGGATCGACGCCGCCGGCCAGATAGCGCGGCGTGACGAATGCCTGCTCGATGGGCTCGGTCACGGGCGTCACCGCCGATGCGCGGCAGCAGCCGTGGGCGCAGGGGGCGCGACGACCGCGGTGGGCGTCGCTGCTCGCGCCTGCCGTTCGGCCAGCGCGTTGACGGCGAAGAGGGCCTGGCCGTGGATCGCCCACTGGTCGAGGTAGGACCAGGCTTCCGCGTGGCTCTCGGCGAGCGGTTCGTCGTACTCCTTCGTGCCGGGCCGGGCGCTGGCGGGCAGTGCGTCGCGTACGGTGCGCCAGTCGTCCTGGACGGCGTGCAGGCGCCTGGTGGCCTCGCGTAGTTCGTGGACCTGCCAGGCGTAGCGCCGGGTCCGGTCGGAGGGAGTGAGCTGGGCGAGCTGCTGCTCGGCGACGTGCACGAGTTCGTCGGCGTGGTGGTACACCCGGCCGAACGCGGACAGGGTATCGGCGTCGCGCTGTTGCTGCCGCAGGCCGTAGGCGTCCTCGTCGTACGGCTGGAAGTCCTCGGGGTCGGAGTGTCGGGCGGAGTAGTGATCCCAGGCGGCCAGGATCTGCCGGCTGTGCCGCAGGTAGAGCGCCAGCTGGCTCAGATAGAGCCGGTGCGACGGGCTCCCGGGTTCGAGTGAGATGGTCAAAAAGGGGCCTTAAGACAGGGAAGTTGGGGGATGCGTGCGGAGCGGCCGGGGCCGCTCCGCACGGGTCAGCGGCTGCGGGCCGTAGGCGTGGTCGCCTCGGCGGCCGGCGCCGGTGGCCGGGTGCTGAGGGCGGCGCTGCGGCGGGCCTTACGAGCGGCGGACCGGCTGGCCTTCAGCCGCGCTTCGTGGGCGGAAGCGAGCTGTTCGCCCTGGGCGCCGCGTTCCACCTGCGCGACCAGATGGGAGTGGGGCACGTCGTAGTGGCCGCGGGAGACGGGCTCGGGGTCGACGAGGGCGGTGGCGAAGCCGGCGAGCAGGTGGCGCGGGGTGCGGTGGTCGAAGTACGCGTGCCACAGCCGTTGGTGGCCGCCGAGGCCGGTGGGCAGCGCTACTTCGGCCTTCCAGCTGAAGTAGTCGCTGGTCAGCGTCGCCGACCGCTCCATGGTGGTGATGCCGTCCGGGTGGTGAGCCTTCTCGTTGCCCCGTTCGTCGCGCTCGTACGTCCAGCCCGCTGCCTGCAGCGTCGGCCAGGGGTCCGGTTCGGCCGCGGGCGGGGAGTGCAGGAGCGCGTCGGTGAATCCGGCGATGATCTCGGCGGGCGTGTTGCCGCCGAAGGACGCGTGCCAGTGCTGCGACGAGATCCGCCACCAGGAGCCGTACGTGTCCGGGGTGGGCTCCAGGACGAGGGTGTGCCGGTAGTCGGGGCTGGCCAGGACGACGTGGGGGAAGTCGGGGTCGCCGAAGTTCCTCCACCCGCCGGCCCGCAGGGCTTGGGTGACGTGGCGCGGGTCTCCTGGCCCGGCGAGGTGGCGGGGCGTGGTGTCGAACCAGATCCGGGGACCAGGGATCGTCGGCGGCGCTGGCGATGTAGGGGCGGGTCACGACGCCGACGGGCTGGCGGACGCAGAGGCGCGAGTGTTCAGGCGCTGCACGTCCCAGTGCAGGACGTGCCAGTCGGTGGCCTCCTGAGCGGCTTCCCGGAGCCCGCTGACGATCAGGTGGATCTCGTCGCTTTCGGCTTTCGCTTCCTGGGTGATGAGGCGGGCGGCGCTGCGCAGGATGTCGCCGAGCAGGATGGGGACGCCGGTGTCCTCGTCGAGGAGGACGGCGAGCAGGGGCAGCACGTCGACTACGGATGGATTGGTGTGCAGGCAGTTCTGCACCTGGGCCAGAGTGGCGGTGGCCTGCGCGACGTCATCGGCGCTGGGGGCGGAGGGGCTGGGCATCAAGATCCTTGGGCGAAGGGGAAAGGGGGGGAGGTCGTACGGGCGCCGGGTCAGCGGTGTCTCTTGTGGCGAGCCGTTCCGGGTGGGGGCGCCGCAGGTGCGGAAGAAGACCCGGACGGGCCGGTGCGCTGAGCAGCTTCGAGGCGATGCCGATGCTGCAGGCGGTGTTGTCCCGGTGTGACGGCGCTGCGATGGGAGTCGAGGAAGCCGAAGGCGAGGCCGGGCGTCTGGCCCTCTGCGCGCAGCAGCGGCTCGGGGGCGGTGAGCGTGTCGACGAACCCGGCGAGCGCGGCGGCAGGCGCGGCTTCGTCGATGGAGGAGTTCCAGATCCACTGGTGCCGGCCGTCGGAGCGCGGGATCGACACGTGGACGGTCCAGCGCCACACGGGTGTCTCGGCGAGCGAGGCGACCCGGGACAGGAGGGCGGTCTCATCCGGGGACAGGGCAGCCCGTTCTCGGCCGTCCGGACTGTGGCCCAGCCCCGACCGGCCGCGAGGCGCCACAGGTCCGTCTCCGGTAGTGGCGCCGGGTTGTTGAGGGCGTCAGTGAACCCCGCGATCATCTCGACGGGGGTGTTGCCGCCGAACTGGGCGGACCACCCGTGGCCTTCGGCCGGGTGGATACGCCACCAGGCGCTGTGCGGGTCGAGTTCGGGCTCCAGGGTGAGGTGGAGTCGGTGGTCGGGGCTCTCCAGCAGGACGTGCGGATAGCCGGCGACCGAGTGGTTGCTCCAGCCGGACGCGAGCAGGTACTCGGTTACGTGCCGGGGGTCGCCCCCCGCCGGCCAGGTGCCGCGGCGACACTTCGTCAAGCCATCGGACGGCGTTGACGCGGTGCAGGGTGGGGCCGTTGACGCGGGAGTAGAAGCGTTCGTGGCTCACCGCCTCCGTCCGGCTTTGGCGTACGGGCGGGCCCCGGGCTGGTGGGGGCGCGCCTTGTTGGTGGCGAAGGTGTTGCTGGCTCAGGTGGCGGCGCGGGCCGCGGTGATCCGGGCCTGCTGCCACGCGCTGAGCTGCGAGGGCAGCACGGACACGGAGGTGGTGCGGATCCTCTGCGAGGGCGGCACGTGGCCGAGGGGCCGCATCGCCGGCTGCGGATCGGCGAGCGCGGTGCTGAACGCCTGCACGAGGTGCATCGGTGTGGTCGGCGTGAACATCGCCTCCCACACCCGGCCGTGTTCATTGCGGGCCCCAGCCCACCAGTGCGCCTGTCCGGGGC
Source organism: Streptomyces himalayensis subsp. himalayensis (assembly GCF_013778455.1). Classification (GTDB taxonomy): domain Bacteria; phylum Actinomycetota; class Actinomycetes; order Streptomycetales; family Streptomycetaceae; genus Streptomyces; species Streptomyces himalayensis. Next base: position 54,873 of record NZ_JACEHE010000026.1, read on the forward strand.
CGGACTGGTGGAAGCGGAGCACGGCGTCGCCGTCCGGGCTACGCGCGGTGAAATGCTGCCCGCGCTCGGTCTCCCAGCCCTGGGCCTCAAGCGGCGCCCACACGTTGGGGGCATGCGCCGAGCGCGGCCGGGTCAGTGCGTCGGTGAACCCGGCCACGATCTCGACGGGGACCTGCCGGCCGAGTGTGGCGTGCCACGCCTCCTGCGTCCTGGTCTGCTTCCCGCTGATGGTCCAGCCGCCGGGCTGGGTGTACGGGTCATACCCGATGCGCACGGACTTGTCGGGGCTGTCGAACACGACCGGGCCGCCGGACTTGGACTTGTCCTTCCACCCGGAGGCGCGCAGGTACTCGGTGACGTGGCGCAGGTCGCCGCCGCCGGCGAGGTGGCGCGGTTCGACGAGGTAGTGCTGCTGCGCCTGCTGACCTGTGGGGCCCCAGCCGGACCACTGCTTGTTCTTCTTCACCGGCGCCGCCTGACGACCATCGCGGAGGCGACCGGCGCAGCGGTCGGTCTGCTGGACTCGACGGCGGGGGCTGCGACCTTCTGGATGGCGCCGGTGTGTTCGGTGAGGTCGACGCCCACGCTGTTGAGCTCGTTGGCAGCGCGGCCAAGCGCCAGCCAGACCTCGGGCGGCAGCACGCCGCGCTCGGAGTTGACCTTCGCGAAACGCGAGCCGGTGGAGACGAGTTCGGTGACCTCGCCGAGGAGTCCGGTGTCGTAGTCCAGGACGTGGGCGAGGATCTGGGCTGCCTCGCGCGGCGGCGCCAGGGCGAGGTGGCGGCGGAGCTGGCCGAGCTGAGCGGTGATGGCGTCGGCCAGCTGTATGGAGGGGAGGTTCGAGTCGGTCATGGGCCTCCTGAACAGGCCGGTTCGAGGTGCTAGTCGTGGTGGCGGATGCGGTAGCTGCCGGCGAGGAGGGGCGCGTCGAGGCGGCGGGCTTCGTCGAGGGCCGCTTCGGGGCGTCCGCCCGCCAGCGGGAGGGTGCGCTCCCGGCTGCCGACGGTGACGGCGCGCAGGTAGCGGTGGAACAGGGCAGCGGCCAGGCGGGGCTTGCGGCTGGCGGTGATCGGCGGGGGCGTGCGGTCGGGTTCGTGCGGGACGGTGGGCCTCCTTGGTGGTGACGGGCTGGCCCCGGTGAGCCCCGGGGCCGGCGGCGGGCGGGTGGTGTACGGCGCGCCCGAGCCGAGCGGGGCGCGGGTGGCGGTGGCTGTTGGCGGGCTGCTTGTCCGGCGAGGGCGGCGTGGTAAGCGGTGCCGCCGAAGAACCCGGCGTCGATGTCGACGGTGTATCCGGCACGGGCCAGCAGGGGCACGGCCCGGTCGGACATGGACTTCATGGCGATCTCGTCCATCTCGTCGGGGACTTGATGCCAGACGTCGTTCAGGTCCTTGTGCCGGGCGAGACCGAGATCGTCGAGCAGCGCATGGAGTTGCTCGGGGGCGTCGGCGCGGGTGCCGACGTAGATCGTTCCGTCGCGGTGGTAGAAGGTGACGTCGGCGTCGTATTCATCGGCGAGGCTCACAGGCGGCGTGCTCCTGCCGGACGTTCCGCGGCACGCGCTGAGGTCACTGCGGGCGGCGGGGCTGGGGCCCTGTGATGGAGCCTGGCCGATACGGCGTCCGTATAGGCGACGGGATCCCAGACATCGTCGATGTGGACCACGTATCCGGCCTTGTGCAGCCAGGGCACCGCATGGGTGGCGAGCAGCCGCTCGGGGCGCCGGTCGGGGTGTCGGCGTGAACGGTGTCGCTGAGGGGCTTGCGGTAGACCGTGACGTCGGTGCCTTCGTCGTCGGCACGGTTTCCCACGTGCGGTTGCTCCTGTGCGGGTCGGGGCTATCGCCGTCGGGCGGACGGCGCGGGCGAGGCGGAGGGCGGCGCGGCGGCCGGGCCGGAGGGAGCGCGGTGCGCTGGGGTGCGCCGGGCGGCCTGGTCGCGGATCAGCGTGATCCGTCGTGCGTGGTTGGACAGGCTGCTGGTGGTCTCCATCAGCTGGTCCGCCGGTTCTTCATCGAGCCCGGCTTCGCGGCGCCGTTCGCCCCATGTCGCCCACGTGGAGATCAAGGACCGCACCAGCTGTGGGAGCACCCCTTCCTCCGGTGCGGTGATCTCGGCCAGGAGGACGGCAACGTCGCGGTCGGTCTCGGCGGCGCGGGCGCGGGACTCGAGCCCGTCGAGGTAGCGGCGGGCGGCCTGCCGGTCGCCGTCTGGGGTGGCCAGGGTGTTCAGAGTGGGGTCGAGGTGCACGCTGTACCCGGCGAGGAGCAGCGCGTGGGCGGCGGCGGTGGCGCCGTGCCTCTGCTCCTCGACGGGCAGGTGGTGCGGCAGCCGGTGGTATTCGCGAGCGGCACCGGGGGCGGAGTGGAAGCCGCCGACGGTCTGCAGGATGCCCGCAGCGCGGGGGTCGCCGCCGATGGCGAGGACCAGCTGGGTGCGCGGATCCCGGGTGATGGTGACGTAGTTGAGATCGTAGAAGACCGGCTCGTCCTCGTCGCGGGGCGTCATCGGCCCCGGTGCGGGGAGGTGACGGACGGGCTCGGTGGTGCGACGGGCGTGGTGCCCAGGGCGGGCCGAGTCTGCGGATGACGCAGCACGGTGTCGATGCCCAGCGCGGACAGACGCTCTCCGGTGGCTCGTACGGAGGCAGCCTGGTGTGCGGTGTCGTCCCCGGACAGCACGAAGACGTTGCGGTCGGGCGCGAAGACGAAGCCGTTCTCGGTCAGGGCCTTGGTGATATCCGCACGGTCGGGCTTGTCGACGACGAGGGCTTCACCGGACCAGGTCATCACGACGCGTTCCGTCTCCGCGGGCTGCGGTGCCGTGAGCCGGGCGGCGTTGTCGTGGACCTGGGCGAGGGCTGCGTAGTACCGGGGCAGCAGGTCCTGGGTGACGTGCTCGGCCGCGCTGAACGGATCCGCGCCGACCGTGAATCCGTCGGGCTCGCGTACACCGCGGAACGCCTCGTCCGGTGCGTCGTCGGGGGCCAGGGCGGCGATCAGATAGCCGTCGCCGTGCCCGATCGGGTCGGCGACGAACAGGCGGGTGCCGTCGCGGCGCTGCAGAACGGCGCAATGGTCCACGGTGTGCCTGGCCAGGGCGTCGGCGACGTCGTTCATGTCCCATACGCGGTCGGTGAGGGCGCCGTGGTCGTTGTCGCCGCCGCGGTCGGGGTGGTACGTGCTGGTCCAGGCGCCGGGCAGTTCGCCAGCAAGAACGGTGGCAAACGAGGCGAGGCTGGTGTCGGGGGTGGGGTCGTGCATGGGCTCCTCGGAGGGGAAGGGGCGGGTCAGCGCCGCGGGCGGGCCGGGGCGGGGACGGCGGGCACGGCGACGGGGCTGGTGGCCAGGCGCGGCGGAGGCGGCGGACAGGCGCAGACGGCGGACGCTTCGCGTTCGTCCGGTCCGACCTCGGTGGTGCACGCGCGGCGCTGGGGGTGGTCCTGGTGCCGGTCGGCGAGGTCCTTGCGCATGTGCGCGAGGTCGGACCACAGGACGCCGAGCCGGTGTTCGGCGAGGTACTGCAACCGCTTCGCGGTGTGCGGATCCGGTGGCTGGCCGAAGGCGGCGGTGGCCGCGAACACCTCGCCGAGGGCGATGAGGACGCCGTCATGGGAGGCCGTCAGTTCGGTCAGGACGTCGGCCACCTCGTCGCTGGTGGTGGCGTCGCGTATCCGCTCCGCGAGGTGGGCGACCTGGGCGCCGAGCGGCAGGTAGTGCGGCTCGCGTGTCTCGGTGTCGAAGGCGTCGTCGGCGTCGACGCCGTACTGGACTGCGCGCAGCCGGGCGACGGCTCGGGTGGCGAGGCGCTTCTCCTCGGATTCGCCGAGGCCAGCGGGCAGGCGGTGATAGGTCTCGTGGAGGCGGACAACGGGGACGAAGCCGGTGCGCTGAAGGATGCTGTGGGCTTCGGGATCGCCGCCGCGGGCGAGGACCTCCCCGGAGTGCACGTCGCGCCCCAGGGTCAGGTGTCGGTCGGCAAGGGCCAAGAACGGGTTCTTTCGGACGGGTCAGTGGGCACGTCGGGTGGGTCCAGGAGGAACGGGCGGTGCAACCACCTGCGGTGAAGGGGGCGTTGGCCGAGCGGAAGATGCCTGATGGGTGGCCGGCAGAGCAGCGGCCAAGGAGTCGAGGTCCCGTTGGATGCCGTGGAGGCGGCCGGCGATCAGCTCCAGCTGGTGGGCGCTGTCGGGACCGTGCGCGGCGGGCAGACGGTCGAGACGGTAGGCCGCGTGCTCGACGAGACCGCGCACGGTAGACAGCGGCCCGGAGTTCTCGTCGGCCAGTTGCCGCAGCAGCCCCGCGAGTTGTGCGGTGGCGTCGGCAACGGCGAACGGCGGGCGGGCGCGTTGTGCGAAGCGGGCGGCCTTCTGCGGATCCGCGCCGCCGGGCGATGGCGAGATCAGCCCCAGCTCAGCCTCCAGGCGCCGGCTCTCGGCGGCCAGACGTGACGGGTTCAACCGGTGCGTCGTCCATGTGCCGTCGGCTCGGATGAGGTTGGCGAGCAGGTCGATACGGCCGGGCTGCGCCTGAACGGCGATCCACCGGCAGCCGAGTTCGTCTCCGGGGCGTTGGACGTCTGCGGCGCGGGCGAGCCGGTGGGCGATCTCGGCCCACTCCGGGCGGGTGAGGTCGCGGTCGTCCGGGTGCAGGCGCGCGGACGCGTGCCATATGGCGCGGCGGTCGCCCTGCGGGCTGGCCGCGAAGGGGTGTTGCCAGATCGGATCGTCCAGATGCTCGGCCCAGTCGGCCGAGGTCCAGATCCGCTCCTCGTCGTCGAGCGTGTAGGCGTCCAGCCCCGGCCAGTGGGCGACCACCGTGTGGTCGGTCAGCCCTTCCTTGGTGCTGACCGGCCGGCCCAGAGCCTCGGCGACCGCTTCGTTGGGGTCAGTGCCTCGCTCGTGAATGCGAATGATCATGAATGAGTGGTGTTCCGACTCGCGCTGCCGCGCTTGCTGAGGTCGTACGCGGTGGTGATGAGCGCGTGCTCACGGACCAGGTCGGCCTGAACGGCCGGATCGCCGGGCGGCAGCAGATCCAGGGCGTGGCCGATGGCGGTGAGCGCTTCGGGGTACTGGCCCAGGCTGCGCCGGGCCGAGGCCATGCGGAACAGCGCGATCGGGTCGTTCAGTCCGCCCTCGGGGAGCAGTCCGACCAGAGCCAGCAGCAGGGAGGCTCGTCCGGGCAGCAGGCTGCTCAGCCACACGCCGTGCAGCAGGACGTGCACGGTCTTGGGGTGACCGGAGGACGCAACGAGGACCCGGTCCATGACGGCCAGGCCGTCCGAGCGGGATTGCCCCAACCGCGAGAAGGCGTACAGCGCCTCGCTGTACGGGTCGTCGTTCAGCACGCTCACCGGCACCTTGTGCATGAGCGATTCCATGGTGTGGCAGCGGAAGTCGAAGCGCAGCGTGCTGAGGTAGAGGTGCCGGTACGTCTGCCAGATCACCGGGTCGGTGCTGGAGTCGGTCACGTGCTCGGAGGTGAGCAGGTCCAGCACGCTGTTCCCCGCGGCGCGGCCCTGCCAGGCGACGTCGGCGCACACTTCGGCCGACTCCTGCCAGGTCGCGTCCAGTTCGCGCAGGGCCTCGGCCAGAAGCGTCGGCCATTCGCTGTCGGTGATCGACTCGATCGCGGCCGACGCCGCGCGGGACAGAGCGGCGGCCCGCTCCGTTTCGGGTGCGTAGGTCACTGGCCGCCCCGGGCATCGGCGACGTGGACCACCTGGTTGAGGTGGGTCACCGAGTACCAGCCGCAGTCGACGTCCTCGTCGGCGTCGGCCAGTCGCGGGACCAGGTAACTGCGCAGCGCCTGCTGGTAGATGAGGCAGTCCGGGCACCGGCTGGAGAGGTGGACGAGGTAGCGCGGGTGTGCGGTGATGTAGGTGCGCTCGCCGCCGGCCGGGTCGTACAGACGCCAGCCGTCCTCGTCGGTCGGGGTGTGCCACGAGGGGGTGACGACCTTGTAGGCGTCGCCCCACAGCTCGCTGCCGGAGGTGCCCTTGAGGATGACGACCTGGTCACCGGGCCGGAAGTGGGCGTGAGTGATGTCCCGGCCGGGGGTGACGATGTCACCCGGGGCATGCGGATGGCGGGAAACGGGCACAGCAGAGTTCCTTCCACGAGGTGCGCGGGGAGGCGGTGGGAGGAACAAGGATCCGGACGATCCCCGGTTTCGGTAACCGGGGATCATCGGGTATACGGCCCCGCGTCCTACCGGAACGGGTTCTCCGTTCCGATGTCGTCGGACGCGGCGGCGTCCAGGAGTTCGGGCAGGTCAGAGCCCTCGGCATCACGCTGGTCGATCCACCATCCGGCGCGGGCGACGGTGCGGATCTTGTCCTCCAGGACGGCCCAGTCGGCCTCGTCCCAGGTGCCCTCGCTCACCAGCGCGCTGTACGCGGCGGTGACGAGCTGGTGGCGGGAACGCTCGCCCCAGTCGAGGGCCTTCTCGGGCCCTTCGAGCGGCGGCATGTCGAACTGCTTCGCCCACTCTGAGGCGGCCTGCTGTTCCTCGGCGCGCTTCGCGGCGAGCCATGCCTCCTTGGATTCGGTGTCGGAGTCGCGGGCGGCCTTCCAGCAGTCGGTGCAGTCGCGGCCTTCGAGCCAGCGGGCGAATCCGGCGCGCCGGTCGGCGGGACGGTTGGACAGGTCGTGCGCCACTTCGTGTCCACAGCTGTGGACAATCTTCCAGGTCTTACGGACGGCCATGTTCTTAGGAATCTCCTTGCGGCGAGGGGTAGTTCAGGGAGAGGAGGTGGTCGGTTTACGTGGATCGTGCGGTTTTGCTCACGCGGGGGCGGTGGCGCGCGGCATGGGCCGGGGTGCGTCGATGACGGCCCCGGCGGGGTGGAGCGCCCGGGACGATGCGGCGGCGGGCGCCGACCAGAACCAGGAGGCAGGCGAAGGCGCCGGCCGCAGGGAGTGCGGCGGCATACGGGTGCGTGGAGAGAGCACCTGCGAGGGCGGTGCCTGCGGCCTGGCCGGTGCCGACTGCGGCGATCAGCCAGGCGTACGCCTCGGTGCGGGTGCCGGCGGGAGCGAGCGCGTCCACGGTCAGGAACGCGCTGGTGATCAGTGCGGTGAGGAAGAGGCCCGGCAGCGCCGCGAGCGCAGTCGCGGCGAACGGGCCGGGGCGAGCGGCGAGCGGAACCCAGACGAGGGCGAACAGCGCGGCTGAGATGAGGAGTTGGCTGCCCTGTCGGCCGAACAGGATGCCGCCGAGGAGGCTGCCGACGGACAGCGCGGCGGGGATAAGACCGGACAGCAGGGCCATGCCGTGCCGGTCGGCCATGGACACCGCCCACACATTCATCGCCCCCAGGGCGAAACCGACACCGGAGACGGCAAGGAACAGCCACCGCAGCCCCCGGTGCTGCAGGGGCCCGAGGAACCCGCCCGTGCGCGTGCCGACGGGGCGCCACGCCCTGGACGGCGCGGCACTGAGCACCACGCTCGCCCCCATCAGCCCGACTACCGCCGTGATCGTCATGGCGGCGTTGGGCCCGTAGAGGGCGGACAGCGCGGCGACCAGCGGAGGGCCGGCGGCGTAGATCAGTCCCTGGGCGCCCGTGTCGAGCGCGAGCGCGGCGCGCCGCCGCTCCGGATCCGCCAACACGGCACCCCACAGAGCACGCAGGTTCGACTCCAACGGCGGCGTGCTCAGCCCCGCGAGGACGACCACCCCGGCCGCGAGTGCCGGCTGGGCGACGGCGACCGCGTACGGCAGCAGCAGGAGGCAGACCGTGGTGACCAGGACGGCGGCCGTCGTGATGCGGGTCTGCCCGCGCCGGTCGACTATCCGCCCCAGTACGGGCTGCCCGATGGCGCTGGCCAGCCCGTACAGCGCGCACAGCAGCCCGCCGGTCGCGAGCGAGTCGCCCTGCTCGGCGATCAGCAGAAGGATCGCGACGGGGGCCATGCCGTTGGGCAGGCGCCCGATCAGGGTGCCCAGCAGTAGCCGGGCGACATGCCGCTCGGCGAGCAGCGGCCGGGTGGCGGAGCGGTCCGGCGGGCAGCTGGTATCGGAGTTCAACGCGGGTGCTTTCCGTGATCTTCTGGCTGGGGCGCTGGGGGTGGAGGGTCAGCGGGTGCGTCCGGCGGTGACGGCTGTCGGCGGCTTCGGCGGCGTGGCGGCGGTGACGGCCGGGCGCGAGGACTCTTCGGCGGGGCCGGCCGTGGCGGTGCAGACCACGTCGAGCAGGTCTTCGCCGGCTTCGAGCCACAGCGCCAGGGCCTCGTCCGTGCTGATCGGCTCTGGGGCGCCTGGGGTGTCGGCCTCGGCCGGGTCTCGAGCGAGGAGGTTCTCGAAGCGGACGAGGACGGCCCTCTCGCTGGCGGCCAGGGACTTGACGGCGGCTCGGCGTGTGGCGGCGAGGAGGTAGGGCGCGTGGGTGAGGAATCGGTCCAGTGCCGCGTCCAGCTCCACGGCGTCCACGGTGCCGGGTTCGACGCCGTGCACCCAGTCGAGGTCGTCCTGCACTTCGCGGAGCCGTGCCAGATGCACCAGGTGCTCGAACTCGGGCAGCAGGCGTGAGCGCACGTCGACGGTTGCCCCGTGGGCGGTGGTGGCAACGACGGTGCGTGGTCCGACCCCGGCCGCGTTCAGATGATCCGGCGACGGCATCAGGGCGGCGATCAAGTACCGTCCGTCCCAGGGGCGTTCGGTCAGCAGGAGTTCGGTGCCGCCGCCGTCGCGGAGGACCGCCACGCCGGGGACGCGGTACGTGGCCAGGGAGGACAGTACGGGGCTGGCTTCCCATACCCAGTCCTGGAGCTGGGCGGGGACGGAGCCGTCCGGATAGTGCTCGATGCTCACGTCCCAGCGACCGGGAAGCCCTTCGGTGACGGCGTGCGCGATGTCGCCGAGGTAGGGCCGCTCACTCGTGATGACCTTTGCCTGGCAGTCCCGTGCGGTCTGGTGTAGCTGGGTGAGCGCCTCGCGTGCTCGTTCATGGTCGGTGAGCGAGAGCCGGTGGGCGGCGTCCTGGTGCTCTCGGGTGAATCCGGCCAACTCCAGTGCGATCGTGGTCCATTGGTGCCGCTCTCCACTGGGGAGGGCGACGACCTCGTTGCCGGAGCTGAGGTGGAGGGTGATGGCCGCGGAGGAAGTCAGGGCAGAGGGCCTTCGTGTAGATCGGAGGGTCAGCGCCGTTGGCGCTGCGGTGTGCCGGTGGGCGCGGACTGCGCGGTCATGGCGGTCTTCGCGCGGCGCGGCGTCGATGGCGCGGACGCGGCGGGCGGGGCTGCCCGCAGGTCTGGATCGAGGTCGACGCGGTAGCGGGCGGCGGCGAGCATCTCGGCTGCCCAGGTGGCGTGTTCGTTCTCCCAGGTGCGGCCCAGGTCGAACGGCAGCCGGATCCAGACGCCCCGCAAAGTGGGGTAGGTGTCGAACCCGGCTCGCTTGAGGACGCTCGCGGCGAAGCCGTCGACCGGTCCGTCGACTTCGACTTCGCCGCCCTGGCCGCGGGTGATGCGGATCGGCTCGTCGCTCATCGGCTCCGCCCCTTCCCGGCCGTCTGGGTGAGACCACCCACCGGAACGGCGCCGGGCCGGGGCAGAAACTCGGGGAGGCTGGTGGTCGGGGCGCCACGTTGCTGCGGGGAGCGGGTCGCCGCGGCCTGCGCGATGCGGTTGCGGCGTTCCATCAGCCCGTTGCGCACGGCCGGCCGCGGCGGGGAGGCACTGCGGCCGGGGTCGAGGCTGTAGTCCGCCTGGACTTCATAGCCGTGGCGTCGCAGGTCGTGAACGGCCTGTCGGGTACGGCGGAGGCCGTCCTGCTCGGGGTTGGTGAGCCGGTACAGGCCCGGGGTGTCGGGGACGGGCTCGAACTGCTCGCGCACCAGGAACCAGTTCGCGAGGTGCGCGGGGATGTTCGCGGTGGCGGCGGCCACGAAGCCGTGGTCGGGGTGGGCGCCGAAGCGGAAGTGGTCAGACAGCGGCGAATCCTTTCTGTGAGCGGTCAGCGGTGCGCTGTTGGAGCGGAGGTTGTGGGTGGTGGCGCGGGGCGAGTGGTGAGGGCGCGCTGGCCGGGGGTGGACAGAGCGGTGGTCCCGGTCGGTTGGGCCGTGCGGGCCTGCCGCTCGAAGATCTCGCTGTCGGCGAGCCACGTCTCGATGGCCTGCAATGCGGACATGCCGAGCTGTGCGCGGATGTGGCTCCACTCGTGGGTGTGCAGCGTCCGGGGGATCGCGTACAGGTTGGTGCTGAGGGTGGTGGCCTCGCGCAGGGCTTCTTCGCTGTCGACGAGGGCCGAGTGCAGCCGGGTCAGCGCTGCCGTGTCTTGTGGCCACGGGCTGGTGGCCGGGTGGCATCGGGCGACCAGCTCTGGTGCCAGTTCGAGGACGGTGCGGAATGAGATCCAGGCGTGGTCGGCGAAGGCGCGCTCCATGCCGTCGATGAGGCGGCTGCTCAACGGCACGCCGTCGGTGTAGCGGCCCGAGTCCTTGATGGCCTGCAGGGTTTGGTGCTCGTCGCGGATCCGTTCCAGCGCCGCCAGGACCGTGTTCACGTCCCGGTTGTGCAGGGCGCGACGGTAGGCAGGCAGGAAGGTGCCGGTGATGGTGGAGGCGGCGCGGTCCGGCTCGGCGGGCAGCACCATGGTCGTCGGCGTGGTGGGATCGTCGCGGACGTCTTCCTTCTCGTGGTCGGTGAGTGCGCCGAGGAGGTAGCCGCTCGGGTGGCCGGGCCGCTCGACCAGGAGCAGTTCGGTGCCCTGCCCGTCCTTCAGGACGGATGCGAACGGGACGTCGTGGTTTTCGAGCGCGGTAGATCTCGCCGGCTTCCCAGAGCTGGGGCCAGAGGTCTTCCTGCCACAGTGGGTAGCTGTAGATCTCCAGCTGGGCGGTCCAGTTGCCGGGCAGCCTTGCGGCGATCTCGGTGCCGACGTCGCCGAGGTGGGGGCGGGTACTGGTGACGATGGTGGCGGCGTGTTCGTGGGCGTGGGCTGCCAGGGCGCTGGCGGTGCGCCGGGCGGCCTGTGCGTCGGCGAGGGGCACGGCGTACGCCCCGCTGGGCAGGCGGCTGAACCCGGCGGCCTCGATGGTCTGGTTGGCCTGCTTGTAGTTCTCGCCGACGGCGATGGCGACGAGCCGCAGCGTGCGGCTGGTGCTGAGGATGATCTCGGTGGAAGGGTCGGGCATCAAGGTCCTGGTGGGTAGAGCCCCGGACGGCCTGGTCCGGACAGGCGAGGCTCAGCGGGTCTTCGGGGTGCGCTTGGGCTGGGTGCTGTGCGCTGGGTCGGTGGGCGCGGGACGCGCAGAAGGGGTCCGGGGCGGCGGGACGTGCTCGATGGTCACCAGAGGGAGGACGGCCGTGGGGAACGGGAAGGCCGTGGTGCGCAGTATGGGTCGGGGATCGAGGGTCTTGGCGACGACCGCGTGCATGAGGAAGTCGGGCGCCTGCTGCGTGAACGAGATGTCCCACAGGTGACCGAGGTCATCCGGGGAGGCGGCCACGTGCCAGGCGATGGACGCGTCGCCGTGGATGGGTGGTGCTGACGAGTCCGGTGGTCGGCCGATCACGGCGGCCTGCCCGTCCCGTGAGATGAAGCCGGAGAGCCCAGAGGCGTCGAAGTGGTTCCAGGCGTCGATGTCGACCCAGAGGTCGAACATGCCGGGCTCGGCGCCGATTCCGTAGATGACGTGATCCGGGTCTGCGTCCAGTTCGGCCGCCAGGGTGCCGACGAGCGTGGAGACGAACTCGATCGGCACAGCGCCGCTGACGCTCGTGCGCCATCGCTCGGAGGAGTCCTCGTCGCTGCGTGCTGAGACCACGAGGTGGGGGCCTCGTCCCACGGCCTCCTGATCGTGGCGGATAGTGACGCGTCGGCAGGGGCTGGTGACGGTGAACGAGGAGTCGTTGGTATGCGCACTCCACCCCGTCTCCTCGGCGAACACGTCAAGGAACTGGTGGTGGGTGGCGGGGAGACTGGCGGCCAGGTAGCGGGGAGAGATGAGGACCTTCTCTCTGGGCCGGTCCTGAGCTGGGGTGTCGGACATGGGTGCTTTCGGTGAGTGGGAGCGATGCAGAGGCCAGGGGAGCGACTCGACTACGTGGCGGCCGGGCCGGAGTCGCGCAGCGGCAGGCACGCGGCGCGCAGGCTGACACCAAATCGGTGAGCGAACGCTCTCGCCCTCGACTCCAGTTCGTCGTACTAGTCCTGCGCGGTCATCTGCCCGGGGTGCTTGCGGTACCGGTAGACCGGGACGGGCAGCACGACGCCCGGGGCGAGGCAGGTGACGGCGAGAGCGCAGTAGTCCTCGCCCTGGACGAGACCGCCCATGGGGGCCGCGCGCACCAGGTCGGTGCGGGCGAGGAGGGTGGTCGGGCTGAGCGGGATGGTGTCGGCCGGGTCCCTCCAGTAGCGCCACACGTCCCCGGCCTCGTGCCGGCCCGGCGGCGTCGGGGGTCGCCACAGGGTCGTGGTGCCGTCGGGGTGGAGGTCTTGGCTGTATCCGGCGCACCAGCCGACCCCGGTTTCCTCCAGGGTGCGCAGGCGCAGCGCCATGGCCCAGTCGGTGAACTCGTCATCGTCGTCGGCCCAGTTGACGTACTCGGTGCGTACTTCGGTGAGCGCGAGGTTCCGGGCGCAGGCCGCGCCGACCGGGCGCGGCAGGGCGAGGGTGCGGACGCGCGGGTCGGTGGCGAGCGCGGCGGGAAGGCGGGCGGGGTCGGCTCCGTCGAGGGCGACGACGGCCTCCCACGGCTCGCTCTGACGGCACAGGCTGGCGTGCATGTCAGCGAGGAACGCAAGGCGGTCCGGGCGGAGTTGGGTGGCGATGACTACGGTGATCTTCGGGCGCGGGTGCGGGGGCAGGGGGTTCTCCGGGCGGGGCGGCGGTCGGGGATGGTGCGGGCGCTCGGGGTTATCGGCGGGCGGTCTTGCGGGGCGCTGGCGCCGATGTGGGCGCGGCGGTGGATGGGCGTGGCCTGCTGTGGGGCGCAACGATCGGGGCCGGGGACTGCGGGTGCCATGCGCCGGGATTGGCGAGGATGCGGCTGCGCGGGTCGGTGTCCCACGCGACGACGGGGCCGCGGTCGTACGCCTGCAGGGCGATCACTTCGATGCCGTGCGGGTGCAGGACGTACGCCCACTCCAGCTCGTCGGTGCCGTCCTGCGTGATCAGCTCACGCTCGGCCGGGGTGCCGTCCGTGCAGATCACGTTGGTGATCTGACGGCTGGGGTACTCGTCGCCCCCGGTCAGGGAGCGGCGCAGGGCGGCGGGAGCGCCGTCGAGTAGGTCGGTGCCCAGCTCGTCCCAGCCGTGGTCCACGTCGTCGATCAAGTGGTGGGTCATGGCTTCCAGGTCACCGGCGAACCGGTGCTGGTAGGCGGCCAGGAGCAGCGGGAGTTTGCTGTCGGGATAGCCGTCGAAGTGGACGTACATGCCGGCGTATCCGTCGGGGGTGGGGCGGGCGATGACAGATCGGGTGGACAGGTCGTTCTCCTGAAATGGGGCCGGTCAGTGCGCGCGGGGACGCGCCGGCGCTGCCGCGGTGGGCGACGGCGCGGGGGCGGGTGTTGCCGTGCGCGCGGTGGTCTTGGGCGGGGTGGTGGCTGGGATCGGCCGGTCGGGCGCCCACAGGCTGGCGGTGTCGCGGAACCGCGCGCGGGGGTCGGTACCCCACGCGACGAGCGGACCGCGTGCCGTGCCGGGCGCGCTGATCACCTCGATGCCCTGCGGGTGGAGGACGTAGCCCCAGCTCAGTCGGGACGCTGTCCGCTCGGTGTAGATCAGCGGGGGCACGTTCGGCTGGGCCGGGTACGGGCGGCCGGGCTCGTCGCGGCCGGCAGCCAGGTGCTGCCGCAGTGCATCGGGTGCGCCGTCCAGAAGGTCGGTGCCGATGAAGGACCAGCCTTCCGGCGCGCCGTCGATGAGGTAGGCAGCCAGTGCCTCGGAGTTCCCGGCGAACCGGTGCTGATGCGCGGCGAGCAGCAGCGGCAGGTGGTGGCTGGGGTAGCCGTCCCAGTGGACGTACGTGCCGGCGAATCCGGTGCCGGTGGGGCGGGCGATGACAGAACGAGTGGACAGAGGATCTTCCTGTCGTGGGTGGGTCAGCGGGTGCGGCGCGTGCGCGCCGCCGGTGCGGCAGGCGCCGCCGCTGGGGCGGGCGCGGGGTGCGCGGGTGCTGACCGGTTCGGGTGCCGGTAGATGCTGGCCAGGTGGTCCTCGCTCAGGTAGGCGAGCTGATCACCGAGTGCGGACAGTTCCTCGGCGTGCTGGCGGTAGCGCGCGGCGATGCCCGGTTCCTGGTTGCGCTCGCACCACTCGGCCGCGGTCTCCAGGAACAGGTGCAGCTCGGCGAGACCGCTGTGCCCGTCGCCGAGGACGGCCTGCGCGACCGTGTTCAACTCGGCGGCCGTGCGGACCCGGTAGAGGTGTCGGGTCCAGTCGCTGATGCTCTGACCGGCGTCCTCGGCGGGGAGCGAGGCGCTGAACTCCCGTGCGTCGTAGGCGGCCCAGCGGCACAGGTCGTCGGCGGTCGGCCGGTTCTCCCGATGGGCGGCGATCTGTTCGGTGGTGCGGCCGATGTTGTCGTACAGCTCGAAGTCGGGGTGCGGCAGGGACAAAGGGGCTCCTCCGTCCGGCTATGCGCGGTCCGTCGCCGAGGTGCCGACGGGTGGGCCGGAGGCGTCGGTGCGGGCGCACGTGTAGCCGATCAGGCGGGACGGGGCGGCCTTCGCCGGCACGGTGGCGGCGTCGGCGCAGACGAACGTGTACGTCACCGACGTGCGCGGGATGCCGTGCAGCCAGGCGTTGTCGTCCTTGTCGGGGTTGATCTGCAGCCCGGAGTGCGCGACGGCGTCGGTCTGCGTGTGCGTGTGGGCGAACAGCATCAGTGCGCCGCCGTCGGCGGTCTTCAGCGCGTAGGCGTCCTTGAAACGGTTGGCCCCCGTGGCGAAGGATGTGGTGCCCAACTTCCCGAATTTGCGGGTCGTTTCGTCGTGGACCTTGATCTGCTGCTGGCTTGCCTTCGTCGGGTCGAAGACCTTGGTGCCGGTGTTCGTCCCGCCGGTCGCGAAGTTGTCGATCACCGCGATGCGCAGCACGTCGGCGTCGGCCGCGAGCTGCTTGTTGCCGGTGGCGGTGACCGCGGTGGCGTAGCCGTCCTTGTCGAGGGCGACGGCCGGCAGCGTCGTGCCGTTGAGGTCGACGACGGAGACCAGCTCCCACCGCTTGTCCTTCGGCTGCTCGGCGAAGACGGCGATGCGGCTCGGGTCCTTGCCCTTCTCACCGGAGAGCGCGGCGGCGAACCAGCGGTCCTGGCCGACGGTGAAGCGCGGGATGTACAGCTTGGCGCTGGAGATGTCGTACGACCACGGCTTGTACGGTTTGCGGTCGGCCTTGGGCAGGCCCTCGGTCTCGGTGTAGTCGGAGACGGACATCGCGTACATCGGACCGTCCTCGACGGTGTCGAGCAGGGCGCGGTCGCGCTGCGCGTTGGCCGTGTTGTTGGTCTTCGAGTAGTGGGTGATGACGGCGCTGGCCTGCGCGTCACTGAGCGCGGGCACCGGCTTCGGCGCGGCGGGCGTGGTGGGGTTCTTCTTCGCGGTCGGGGCGTCGTCGCCGCTGTTGCAGGCGGTGGCGGCCCCAGAGAGCAGCGCGGCACAGACGAGCAGGGGCAGAGCGCGGCGGGCGGTGTGGATGGGTGTGCTCCAGGGACTCGGGCGGGTTCAGCGGGTGCGGGAGGTGGCACGGCTGGGCGGGGTGACGGGGGTGGTGCTGGTGGCGCGCGGACTCCGGTTGGGCGTCGGCGGTGCAGTGAGCCGGTCGGCCTCCTGGTGGAGACGGCCGCCGGCCTGGTTCAGCTGGCGGCGGGTGCTGTCGATCAGGCCGTGCAGTCGGGAGCGCGTGGACTCGATGGCCTTGGTGCGCTGCGCCGAGCGGGGCAGGGCGCCGAGCTCGTGGAGGACACCGGCGTGGGCGACGGCATCACCGAGGTCGGCCAGGGCGCGCCCGAGGGCGCCCACCGTGAGCGTGAGCTGAGTGACTTTGCGCCGGGTGATGTCGGACTCGGGGCCGCGACTGCGGAGCGTGGTGCGCGCGGCGAACGCTGCCGCGGTGGTGAGGTGGGTGAGCAGTCCGGCGATGTCGCGGACCCGGTCGTCGAGGTCATCGAGGTTGTCGCTGCCGGAGTACACCGCGTCGGTGAGCGGCAGCTCGTCGGACTCGTGGTGGATGCGCTCGGCCAGCGAGTGCAGCTGGCTGCTGTCGTCGTACGAGAAGGGCAGATGGACTCCTGGACGTGTGCGGCAACGGGATAGCCGCTGTCAGCGGTGATGGCTGCGAGCGGCCGTGGGCGGCGCCGGCGGAAGCACGGGGGTGGGTGCAGCGTGGCGCAGGTTCACGCCGATGCCCTGCTCAGCGAGGCGGCGGGCCACTGCCTGGATCCGCAGAGCGCGGCCGTCCTCGCCGTACGCGGCGGGCAGCAGGAAGGCCGCCTGGTGCGGGTGGTACTGAAAACCGTGGGCGTACAGCGTCATCCGCGCCTGTTCCGGCACGCTCGCGTACGGCGCGCCGAGTGCCCCGTCGTCGTACCAGGTCAGCGTCACCACCTGGGTGACCTGTGGCGGAGCCGGGCGGTGTGGAGGTTCGGGCTGCTCGGCCGCGTTGCGGCGTACCTGCTTGAGGGCTCGCTCGTAGTGGGGCAGGAGGCGGCGCGCGACCTGGGTTGAGGCGCGGATCGGGTCGTTGGGGACGGCGATGCCGTTCGGCTCCTCGACGCCGACGAAGTGGTGGGGCTTGATGTCCTCGCCGTTCGGCTCGAGCGGGGCCACGACGAACTGGTGCGGGTGCAGGGGCCGGTCGGTGACGTACAGGCGCCGACCCTCAGCCCCGTGGAGGACCGCGTGGTGGGTGAGGACGAACTCGCTGACCACCCAGCCGGCACGGCCGGCGTCCCA
This sequence comes from Streptomyces himalayensis subsp. himalayensis, assembly GCF_013778455.1. Taxonomy (GTDB): domain Bacteria; phylum Actinomycetota; class Actinomycetes; order Streptomycetales; family Streptomycetaceae; genus Streptomyces; species Streptomyces himalayensis. The sequence goes on from NZ_JACEHE010000026.1 coordinate 71,776, forward strand.
GAGCTGGTTGGCGACAGGGAACTGGTCCTTGTAGGCGGAGTGGCGGTGGTACTCGCTGCTCCAGCTGTTGGGCAGCAGAAGGGCCAGGTCGGCGGCGAAGGAGTTCAGGTCCGTTCTGGTCGGGGGCATGGGCTCCTTACGGACGGGACGGTCCTACCTGCCGTGCGTCACGCGGGCAGGAGGCGCGATTGTGGGTATCGGCGCTGGTGCGGCGCGTGGAGGGTTCGCCCGGCGGCCGGGGGCGTCCTTGGACGCCGTCACCTGCCGGTAGGCGCCGATGACTTCCTTGAGGCGGTCGACTGCGTCAGCCTGGCGTGCGGCGAGGATGTCGATTTGCGTGGCGCTGTTCTGCAGGACGCCCAGGGAGTTGATCGACGTCTTCCCGGAGGCTGCGCGCGTCAGCGTGGAGGCCGCGGATTCGGTGGTGTCGGTGAATTGCTTGTGCAGGTGGTCCAGGTGACGGGCCGCCGTGTGCACGAGGTCGGCGAGGACCAACTCGGGGCCGTCCGTGTGGAGACGTCCGAGGCTGTGGGGTGAGGCGCCGAGGGCGTCGTGCACCATCTGGGAGCCGGGCGCAGTGGAGGGCGGAGCGCTTGCAGGGTTTTCCATCGGCGGGGAATCCAGGAGGCTATGGGGAGACGGGGCAACAGGTGCAGTCTCGACCCGTGATCAATGCATTCGGGCATCTGTGTCAAAGAGTGACAATTCGTGAGAATGCAGCAGGTGTTGGACGATGAAGGATCGTCCGGCGACCTTCCACAAGCCCCTGCCGCGGTTGAGATGTGAGATCGCGTCGGCCTCGACCGAGGTCAGGCCCAACAGGACTGCTGCCGCGTGAAGTTGGTCTGTCTCCTGGCGGTAGATGATGCGGGTGGAGCAGTCGGCGAGGAGACCTTCGGCGAGCGCCCGTCCGCGGGATCCGGCGTCGCCTGCGGTGAGTAGATCGCTGAGCCGGTGGATGACCATGAGGTTGGCGATGCCCAGGCCGCGGGAGAGATTCCACTGGGACTGCATCCTCGCGAGCAGGCCGGGGTGGCGCATCAGGCGCCAGGCTTCGTCGTAGACGATCCAGCGCCGGCCGCCGTTCGGGTCGGACAGTGCCGATTCCATCCAGGCGGAGGCACACGTCATCGCCAGCACCAACGCGGTGTCGTCGCCGGAACCGCCCAGACGTGACAGGTCGATGGTCAGCATCGGCGAGTTGGGATCGAACGCCACGGTGCTCGGGGCGTCGAACATTCCGGCCAGATCGCCGTGGACGAGGCGGCGCATGGCGTGGGCCAGGTCGCGGGAGGCGTCGCCGAGGCGGCCGGACATGATGCCGCCGGCCGCGTCGAGTTCGTCGGGGTTGTTGAGGGTGGCGGCGATGTCGCCGAGCAGCGGGGTGCGTCCGCTCGCGGCGGCGCGGGTGACGACGGCGTCCAGGGCGACGTCGAGTCCGGTGTGTTCCATCGGCATCAGGTCCCGCCCGAGCACGGTGCGGGCCAGGGAGCCGAGCAGCAGCAGGCGGCGCTTGCGGATCTCGTTTGCCCAGTCGGCCTCGGAGACGCTGTTGGGCTTGGGGGCGGCGTCCAGCGGGTTGAGTTTGCCGGGCAGCCCCGGTCCGAGAGCGATGGAGGTGCCGCCCAACGCCTGGGCGACGGGCGTCCATTCGCCCTTGGGGTCGCACGGGACGTAGACGCGGTAGCCGAAGGCGATCGACCGCAGCGCGAAGGACTTGGCGAGTGCCGACTTGCCCTGACCGATCACCCCGGCCAGCAGGACGTTGGGGTTGGTGAAGCCTTCGACCTTGCCGTACAGCGCGAATGGATCGAAGCAGAAGCTCGCTTCGGCGTGCACGTCGCGGCCGATGTAGATGCCCTCGGCCCCCAGCCCGCCCTCGGCGAGGAACGGGTATGCCCCGGAAGCGGTGGCGGTGGTCATGCGGTGAGCGGGCAACTTGGTCTTGTTGTTGCGTGAGGATGCGGGGCCGGGGCGTCCGGCCGGCGGGTAGAGCGGCGCCGGCATCTCGTGCTCCTCCGCGCCGGCGCTGCTGGTGTGGGCGGTTGCTTCGGTGCGGGCCTTCGCGGCGGCCTCGGCGAGTTGGCGTCGGGCGGCTTTGCGGGAGGCGCGGTCGGTGCCGTGCGGGGTGAACAGGGGGGAGGCGCTGGCTCGGCGGGCGCGGCGCGCGGGCCGGTGGCTCATGGCGGGGGCCTTCATGTGACGGAGTCAGGGCGTGCTGTGCAGGTCAGACGCGCGGGGAGGCGCTGAACAGGAGAGCCTTGCGGTAGCCCTTGCCGTCGCCCGACCAGTCCAGCTGGATGTAGCCGTCCGCGAGGTACTGGTATCGGCCGCTGGCCTTGGTCTTGAGAGTTCCGGTCTCGTAGGAGCCGTTGCCGTTGCCGCTGCTGTGTTCGAGCGCGTTCTCCAGGCCCGTGTAGTTGGCGTACTTCACGACCGGGTCCTTGCCGGCGGTGGACCGCTTCGTCTGCAGGTGGAACCTCGCCTTGTTGAAGGTGAGGCTGCTGTGCTGGTGGGCCGAGTAGGGGCCGTCCCAGTTGACCTTGGCAGTGGTGTAGATGTAGCCGCCGCTCCGCTTGGCACAGAGCTTGACGTCGAAGTCCCAGTTGTCGGAGTCGGGGCCGGAGTACGACGGATCGTCGACCGTGTAGCTGCTGGTCTTGCAGTGATACGAAGCGGCGGAGGCCGGCGTGGCGGTGGCCAGCGCGCCGGTGCCAGCGAGGGTGGCGAGGAGGACGGCGGTGGAGGTGGAGCGCTTGAGCTTGCGCATGTAGGGCCTTTCGGTGGTGGGGTTACTGGGCGCAGGTGGTGGTGTGGCCGGGCGCGGGGGTGTTGAGGTCGCTCGGCGTGGTCTTGCGGCGTACGACGTGGCCGGCAGCGCGGTGGCGCTGGCAGATGGTCAGGACGGGCGGGCCCTCGGGGAGCCGATCGGGCTGGCAGTCGGTGCCCGCCGAAGACGCCTCCGCCACGGGCAGGAGGTGGAAGGCGTCGTGCACGGCGGCGGTGGCCTGCCACAGCCGCGTGTGCGCGGTGGCGAGCTGGCGGCCGGCGGCGGGATGCGGGGGCCGGGTGGACTCGGCGAGCTGGTCGAGCAGCTGGTGCAGTGCGGTGAGGTGGGCGTGCAGCACGTCGAGGTGCGCACGGTCCGCGGCCGAGGCCGGGTGCTGATCGCGCGGGGCGAGGGTGCGGGAGTGGTGGCGGATGCCGGCGCTGGCGGCCCGAAGGTACGGGTACGCGTCGCCGACGGGGGTGGCAGAGGTCAAAGGGGAAAGGTTCCTTCCTGCCGCGGCGGCAGGACGTCGGCGCGTGGTCGGGTGCGGGGGTTACAAGGCCGTGCGGGCGAGGGGGAGGGCGCCGAGCGTGAACGCGTCGGGCTGCTGGAAGTTCAGGCGCCGCAGGTCGACCTGGGCCGTGACCGCGGCGGTCTCGATCTGCGCGCAGGCGGCGTCGAGGAGGGCGTCGGTCTCGGCGGACACGGTGAGCAGTCCGGTCAGGGCGACGTCGGCGTGCCCGGCGATCAGCTGGCGCTCGCGGGTTTTGACGTCCGCGTACTCGACGCTGTCGGCTTCGGAATCGACCTGCCCTCGGCGGGCCCGCTCGTTCGCGTCGGCGATGATCGCGGCCTTCTTGCGCTGCACGTCGCGCATCGCGGACTCGAGCCCCTGCGGCACGTAAATGAGGGACATGGTGCGGCGGACCCCCGCGGTGAACATCAACCCGTGGAGGAAACCCGCGCTCGTTTCGGTGCGCGGCCAGTCCTCGACCCAGTACGTGGCGTGGCGCGCGGAATCCGTGGCGAGCCGGTCGTACTCCTCGAACTGGACCACCGGCCCGGCGGCGGAAGGGTCGGCCTCCGCTCGCCCGGACTCGGACCACTGCTGTAGCGCGGACAGGGCCCCCGGGTCGTAGGCGGTGCGAATGACGGCCGCGATCTCGCGGGCCGTGAGCCAGCCGGTCACCATCAGCCCGGCACTGCGCGCGGCCTGGGCGATCGAGCTGGTGGTCTGCTCCATCACCGTGAAGGCGCCGGGCAGTCCGCCGCCCGCCTGGGAGATGAGGCGCTTGGCCGCCTTCAGGTCGAGGGAGATCGCCAGGTACGCCTCGTGCGGTGCGGCGGCCGGTCCGGCGGAGGCGACCAGCTCGCTGTAGACCTGCCCGGCCACCGGTGTCTCGGGGTGGCCCTGCTGGCTCCAGTGCCGGGCGAGGGTGTCGCCGCTGTCGGGGACGGTGCGCTCCAGGACCTGCACGGTGGCGACATGTCCGGTGCGGGCGACGCCGGCCAGGGCCCGCCCCCAGCCGCTGACGTTGTGGTTCTGCGTCGCCGGGTCCAGGAGAGCGAAGGCCCGGCTGGAGACGCGGGCGATGGCCGTCAGGGTCTGCTGGTGCGGGTCGTGGACCGCGGCGGCGCCGTTGGCAGAGTCGCCGGGGGTGACCACACGCAGCGAGGCGGCGCTGCCAGGCAGGTGCAGGACACCGTCCTGGCGCGGGCGGGTGACGGGCCGGGCGAGCCACAGGGTCTGCCCGGTGCGCCGCCGCCGCGCGAAACGCAGCACGATCGGCGCCCAGTCGATCAGCGAGCGGCCGTGCCGGCGGATAGCGACCAAGGCGGCGACCACGGCCCACAGCGGTGTCAGGACGATGGCGCCGAGCAGTCCGGTGGACACCACCGTGACCAGCAGGAGCGCCAACGCGCAGGACACCAGAACGAGTTGCGGCAGGGACAGGCCGAGCAGAACGCCGCGCCGGGAGCGGTGGGGGAATTTGACGGTGAGCGGTGTGACGGTGAGATCAGACAAGGGCCGTTCCGGGAGTGCGCGGGGCGGTCGCCGGGGCGGCACGCGGCGAGCAGAGCGCAGCGCGTGCCGCCCCGGAGTCGGGCAGGAGCTACGGGCCGGTGGGCGAGGGCGGCGGAGTGCCGGTGGCGCTGGTGCCGGTAGAGGTCGGGGCCGGCGGTGCACCCTGCGGCGGGGGCGCGGAGCTGCCGGCGCCGGGCTGCGACATGAAGCCGCTGCCGCCCCCTCCGGAACCGCCGCCCCCTCCGGGGGCGCCGCCTACCTGGCCGCTGGTGTCGTCGCTGGGACTGGTCGGGGGCGGCTGCACGGCCTTCTCCAGGCCGTTCTTGAGCCCTTCGCCTCCCGATCCCGAGGAGTTCTGGCCTTCCTGGCCGCTGCCTCCGGTGGGGTTGGCGGCGATGTCGCCGGGGAAGCCGCCACCTGCGGCTTCGGGGCCCTGGGCGGCGCCCGCTCCGGCTGCCGCGCCGCCCGTTCCGGCGGTCGCAACCGCGGCGGCGGCCTTGCGAGTGGCGTTCTCGGCATGCTGCTTGGCGAGCTGCGCGCCGGCGCCACCGGCCCGGTGAATCGACTCTCCGTCGGTGCCCTCGGCGGCCCAGTGGACGAACTTGAAGGTGGCGTACGGGCAGAGCAGCACCAACACCATGATCACGATGCCTGCCATGACGTCGGCGAGCGCGCCGAGGCCATCCTTGGCCTCGGTCTTGCCCATGGCGGCGATGCCGAGCACGAAGATCACGGTCATCAGCAGCTTGCTGACGACGAGGGTGGCGGTGGCCTCGATCCAGCCGCGCCGCCAACGGCGGGCGGCCTCCCAGCCTCCGCCCGCGCCGGCGAAGATGGCGAGCGTGACCATGACGAGGATGCCGACCTTGCGAACCATCATCACGCACCAGTAGAGGAACGCGCCGACGGCGGCGCCGAGCCCGGCGAACACGGCGACCAGCCAGCCCAGGCCCGCCAATGCGGGGATCTGGGACACCTTCACGATGCGGCGTACGGCCGTTTCGATGGACAGGTTCGATGCTTTGAACAGGCCAGCGGACAGGGCGTCGACCACTTCGATAGCGACGGTGGTCAGGGCGATGGCGGCGAACGCGAAGATCACGCCGCTGGCCGTGCCGGTGAACGCCTGGGTGAGGGCTTGCCCGTCGCGTTTGACGGCGGCTCGGATGAGCTGTGCGCAGAACGTCCCGACCAGGATGACCAGGCCGATCGGCAGCAGCATCTCGTAGTTGTCGCGGAACCAACCGGCGTTCAGATCGACCTTGGTGGTGGCGTCGACCGCCTTGGCAGCCAGATCGGCTGCCGCGGCGGCGAGTTCACCGGCGCTCTTGGCCATCCAGTCGCCGATGGCCTTGCCGGGGTCGGAGGCGAAGTCGACGGCCTCGCCGACGGCGCAGAGTTTGTCCGCTACGGGGAAGTCGCAGAAATCCAAGGGAAGTTGACCTCCTTATCTGGTGGTGAGGAGGGTCACTGCGTGACGCTGGGGGCGATGGCGGCGAGGGTGCAGTCGTGGTTGGGCCGGCACTGAACGGCGAGGGTCACGGCGCGCTCCTCGGCTCCGCCGCCGCCCTTCTTCCACTCGATCTGCTGCTTGCCGTTGACGGTGACGACGTAGACGTACGCCTCGGTGATCGCGGAGGGGTCCTCGGCGAGGGCCTGCTTGAACGCGCCGGGGTAGTGGCCTTCGGTGACCGTGGCGGTGGCGCGCTGGTCCTGGTCGGCCATGCGCGACCACAGCAGCGGGTCGGGCACCTGACCGGAGACGGAGGCCCAGTCGTTGTACTCGGTCTCCTTGGTCATCCACGCGCGCATGCCCGCGAGTTGCTGGTCGCGGCTGGTGTCGCGGGTGTCGTACGACCAGAGCATCTGCGCTGCCGCCTTGGCGAAGGCGACCGGTTCGGCGATCTGCGGAGGCTTGGGCACCGACCCCGACCCGGCCGAGGGCTTCGGTGCGGCCTCGGAGAGTGAGGAACCGCTCGCCTGCGAGGGCGTGTTGCTGTCGTCGTGGTGTTCGCTGCGGCCGGTGAACCAGGCGGCGGTCGCGGCGAGGACGAGCAGTGCCGTGGTGACTAGGGCGACGATCGCGATGCGCTTGTTGGCCGACCAGGTCACGCCGTACCCGGACAGGGAGGGGAGTCGCTTCTGCCTCACTGGACCTGCGACCCCAGGCCGGAGAAGAACTCCACGATTCCGTTCGCGGCGCCGAGGCCGAGCGCGGCGCCGGCCGCGACGACGGCGCCCTTCTTGCCGTTGGCCTCGGCCTGGTGACCACCGGTGTGGTGGCCCCAGGCCCACACACCGAGCGAGACGGCGAGGGCGCCGACTACGGCGATGATCCCAAACATGTTGATCGAGCTGACGACATTCTTCAGCACGGACAGGCCGGGGAGGCCGCCGCCTGCGGGCTTGATGCCGGGGTCGTAGGCGAGGAGGACGGCGGCGCGGTCTGCGAGAGGTACGGGCATAGGTGTGGCGGGGCTCCTTGCGTACGCGGGCCGTGCAGGGGCCGGCGGAAGGGAAGAAAGGGGGAGGGAGGGGTGCGCTCGCGGCGCGAGAAGGGGGCCCGGCGGGCGCGGCCCGGGAGGGGTCCAGGCGGCGCGCGGCGTCAGAGGACGCGACGGACGGCCAAGATGTCCCAGTCCTTGATCGGAGTGATCCGGACTGGCTTCGATGTGCGCGGCGCCTCGATGACGAGGCCCTCGCCCATGTACATGCCGACGTGTTCGGGCCGTGCGGCAGTGCCGCGGCTGAAGATCAGGTCACCGGGCTTGAGGTGCTTCGCCGAGACGGCCTTGCCCTCATTGACCTGCATATACGTGGTGCGGGTGAGCTTGACGTCGGCGTACGCGTACGCCTGCTGCATCAGCGAACTGCAGTCGCAGCGGCCCATCGGGTCGGGGCCGTGGGCGTCGGTGCAGAAGCCACCCCACTGGTACATCGTGCCGAGCTGGTGCATCGCCCACTCGATGGCCTTACGGGCCTTCGGGTCGGCGCCCTTGGGGATCTTGTATCCCTTCGGGACGCTGCCCTCGGGTATCCGCCCGAAGGAGGTGCCGTCCTTGTCGGGAGCGCACCCGCCGGAGCTGGACTCGGCGTCCTTGTCCTTGGCCTTGGTGGGCTCGTCCTTGTCGGCGTTCGGGAAGGTGGCGGCGATGGCCTTCTGCAGCGCGGTGGCGAGGTCCTCCCACTGCGCGTAGGCGTCCGGGTAGCCGGACTTCTGGACGGCCTGGGCGGCCTGGGTGACCTTCATCTGCTGCCAGCCGTCGATCTTCAGAAGTGCCTTGTAGAAGCGCTCCGAGGCGTAGACCGGATCGCGGATCTGCTGAGCGGTTCCCCACCCCTGGCTGGGACGCTGCTGGAACAAGCCGAGGCTGTCCCGGTCACCGGAGTTGAGGTTGCGCAGCCGCGATTCCTGCATCGCGGTGGCAATCGCGATGATCTGCCCCTTCTTGGGCACATCAAGGCTGATGCCGGTGGCCACGATGGTCTGCGCGTTGGGGATCTGCTCAGCCGGAAGGTCCAGACCCTGGATGTGAACGTCCTTGGCGGACGCGCCGTCGAGGAGCTTGGTGACCTCCTTGGTCACCTCGTCGGTGTCGACGCCGGTCAGACATCCGCTGAAGGAGGAGGTGGTGGAGGCTTCGCTGGAGGACGCCATCATCATGGCGGTGCCCGCGAGCAGGAGCGGAGAGAGGACGACGACGCCGATGCCGGCGGCTATGCCCTTCAATCCGGTCCGCCTCCCGGAAGGCGATCAGGGTCCGGCGGACGGATCGCGGGCAGGGGAGGGTAGAGCGATGTCACAGCGTGGTCCTTGGTGAAGTCCCGGCGGCGCGTGCGTCGTTGAGGAAAGGGCGCGACGTCCGGGTGGTGGGTAATTCGGGCGGCCCAGGTGCTGTTGCGAGTTGCCGCTCGCACCGGCACAGGGCGGTGGGTCAGGTGCGCCAGGGCACGGAGATACCTCCACGAAGGCAGGGGCTGGGATGTGCCATCGGCGGTGTCCGCCGGGCAGTTCCAAAACAGTACGGTCGGATCCCCGGTTGCCGAAATCGTTGGTGATCAAGGCTCCATTTCGGGGTTTTCGGCGGCGATAGCGGTCAACCGGGGATCGTGCCCTACAGTTTTGGCTCCTCCCCTCGCCCCCCTCACGCAGCAGACCACGGAGCCGTCCGCCCGCATTCGGGCCTGTGGGGCTATCCAGGCGAGCTGGAGCGTCTCTCCCTCATCTCACACGACCCGAATTGGGGTTTCTCTTTGCCTTTTTCCCTGCACCAGGGCGACGCCCTCGGCGTCCTCGCCGAACTGCCGGACAACTGCGTCGACTCCGTCATCACCGACCCGCCGTACAACTCGGGCGGCAGGACGGCGAAGGAGCGCACCTCCCGATCCGCGAAGCAGAAGTACACCTCGGCCGACGCCAGCCACGAACTGCCGGACTTCACCGGCGAGAACATGGATCAGCGCAGCTACGGCTTCTGGCTGACGCAGATCATGACCGAGGCGCACCGGCTCACCAAGGTCGGTGGCACCGCGCTCTTGTTCACCGACTGGCGCCAGCTGCCGATCACCACGGACGCGATCCAGGCCGCCGGCTGGCTGTGGCGCGGAGTGCTGGCCTGGCACAAGCCGCAGGCCAGGCCGCAGAAGGGCCGGTTCACGCAGAACTGCGAGTTCATCGTCTGGGCGTCCAACGGCCCGATCGACGCGGCCCGCAACCCGGTCTACCTGCCCGGCCTCTACAGCGCCTCGCAGCCCAGCGGCAAGAACCGGCAGCACATCACGCAGAAGCCCGTTTCCGTCATGCGGGAGCTGGTGCAGATCGCCCCAGAGGGCGGCACGGTGCTCGACTTCACCTGCGGCTCCGGCTCGACCGGTGTCGCGGCGCTGCTGGAGGGCCGCGACTTCATCGGCGTCGAGAAGACCAAGCACTACGCCAAGATCGCCGCCGACCGCCTCACGGAAACGCTGCAACAGACCCTTTCCCAGGATGACTTGACGCTCACCGTCTGAGGCTGGCCCTGCCGCGCGGCGCGACTTCCGGCGCGTTCCGTTCGTGTCGCCCCGTCGTGCCGCGCACAGCGTTATAGCAGCGAAGTCCCGGTTACCGAAACCGGGGATTCTCCGGATGGTTGGAGCCGCAATTCACGCCCTATGGCTGCGGTCCAAGGAGGCCCCTTTTCGTGTCTGAATCCAAGAACCCCCCACAGGGCGCGGAGACGGATCCGGTCCGGCTACGCGAATTCTCTCCGCCATCGGAAGACGGAGAGATGGAGCCGGTCCGGGTGCCGGACTCCGGTCTGGCGAGCATCCAGGCGGATGTCGCCAAACTGCTGGATCTATCGGCGCAGCACGACCGCCAGATCGACAGCCTCGCCGCCGCACCACCGCCTCCGGGCTCGCCGTTCGCCGCCTACGGGCTGCCGGGGTTCGCGGGTCTGCCGCCCGCGCCTGCGCCGCCCGAACCGCGCCCGATCCTCGAGCTGGAGGACGAGGAGTACGAGGACGAACTCGACGCCCTATCCGACTGGGTCGATGACTTCCTCATGCGGGTCTACGGCGCGGAGGTCACGACCGCCGCACCGTGGTGCGAGCAGTGGCAGGAGCACGCCGACGTCGTCGCCTGGCTGCACGCCCTGTGGCTGGCCTACCAGCAGCACAAGGACGCCGAAGCCGGGCTCAGCGGCTTGTTCGTGTGGCACCGCGACTTCCTCACCCACGCCATGGCCACCGTCCGCGCCCCCGGCGGCCCGCTGTCCGCGTGCATGACGGACCCGGACCGGCCCGCGCACCGGCTGCTGCCCGGCCCCCGCCCCTCGAACCGGACCACCACCACCGCCACCGAGGAGACCGAGGAGCGCGGGGACCACGAGGAGACCGGCGAGCCGGGCCAGGCAGACGCATGACCGGCCACGAGGACCGACCGGCGTTCGGCCTGTCCTTCGACCCCCGGGCCCTCACCGACCTCCTCCAAGCCCCGAGTGACATACGTGACTTGGCACTCGCCCAGCTCCAAGACGTCGTCAACGCCCGCCTGTTCGGCGCCAAACTCACCCGCGACCTCGCCGGGTGCCGCAAGGTCTACGTCGATCACCGCAACGCCTGGCGCATCGTCTACGCCCCACGGCCGGCCCCGGCGAACTCCACGCACACCACCGAGATCCACGTCGTGGCCGTACGCCCGCGCGAAGCGCACGACGTGTACGACACCGCTCGCGCCCGCCTCGGCATCCGCCGACGCCCCCTGGGCGAACGCACCCATGCGGCGCGCACCCGCTCGCCGCAGCTGGGCACGCGCCCGCCCACCCCAAAGCCGGGACCACCGCCCTACGCGATGCCCGGCCTTCCGCAACCCGCACTGCCCCCGACCCTGAAGGGCCCCGTTCGTTGACGCAGTTCCCCACCCTGATCGACCAGGTCGCCGCCGCCGTTCTGGCGCCGGCCCAGGTCACCGAGAACCCGCACCATCGCGCCATCCTCGATGTGTTCGTCGAGGTCCAGGAACTCGTCCGGCAGCTCGCGGAGCTGGCCGACGCCGAGCTTTCCGGCGTCAGCCCCACTGAGCAGCTGAACACTCTGACCGACCTGCTGGTCGAACGGATGGCAGCCGGTGCCGAGCTGAGCGCGCTCCTGTCCACCTCCTGCTGCTGCGCCGCTGCGTACGAACCCGCGCCCGAGGGCGAGTACGCGCCAGGGGACGGCGAGGAACCCGACTTCGACCCGTTCGACGACTTCGAGGGACTCGACGCCTTCGACGAGCCGGACGACCTGGACGACTTCGACGACGTCCACGAGGACGTGTGCGAGGAGTTCCTGTCCTGCCCCAGCAGCCCGCAGACGATCGTCCACGCCTGCCTGGACGTCTTCGACGACGAGGGTGCCCCGGAGTACGTGAGCACCGCGGAGCTGGTCGAGCGCCTGCGCGGTCTGCCCGGTCAGGCCGATGGGCGCTGGCGCTACGCCGAGCTCACCCCGCTGCGACTGGGGCTGCTCCTGCGCAACTACGGCGTCCAGGCCCGCAAGCCCCGCGCGGCTGACGGCAGCCGCTACCGGGCCTACCGGCGCGCCGACCTGCTGGCCGCCCGGCCGACCTGCTCCTGCTGAGGCACCCGGCCCTCGCGCGCACCCGGCGGGTCACGGAGGCGGACTGGGACCTGGTCGCCGCCTTCCACGCGCAGTGCTCCGAGCAGAACCTGCTGCGCCGCTGGGGCCGCACCCGCCTCACGCCCCGCGACCTGTCCCGCCTGCTCGCCCACGCGCAGTGCTGGATCGGGCTCGGCGCGGACGAGCGGCCTCTGGCCCTGGTCTGCGTCGGGCCCGTCAGCCGGGAGCCGGGGGTTTTCGACCTCGGACTGCAAGTCGTCGACCACCGCCACCGGCAGGGCATCGGCACGGTTCTGGCCCGGCAGGCCGCCCGTTTCGCCCGCGGGCGCGGAGCCCACACCCTGTCCGCGTTCACGCAGGCGTCCAATGCGCCCATGCTCCGACTCCTCGACCGGCTCGGCCCGACGTCGCACACCCGCGACGGCCCGTACGTCGAGGTCCGCGTCGCCCTGGGCGGACTCGCTCCGGACCCAGAAACCGCCCCGCCATGACCTTGCCCCCGCCCGACCAGCAGATACCCACCGCCCTCGACCAGCGGATCGAGACCGCCGTGGGCTACGGCGTCGAGGAACTGCGCCGACACCACGACAGCGGACTCCTCGACGCACCGCACGCCGCCCTGGCCGACGCGCACCGCGAGCTGGTGGCGGCCGAGCGGGACGTCACCTTCTACCGGGTCCGTCTCGCCCGCCTCGCCTCCAGCGAACTGCCGGTGGATCGAGCCCTGTTCACCCGGATCGGCCGCACCCTCGATCAGCTGGCGAAGGCCGCCGACGTACGCGACGCGAAGCAGCACACGGCCGCTGCGGTGCTGGAGCGGATTGAGGCCGCCGCTCCTCGGCCGGCGCCACCGCAGATCGCGACGAAGGACGTCGCGGCCCTGCTCGCCATCGCCCAGGGCGCCAAGCTGCACGAACACCTCGTCACCACCGCCTCGCGGTAGCGACCGCCGCGCGCACTCGCATCTCCTACGCCCAGCTGCAGCGCCTGGAGGCGATGGGCCTGGTGGAGCGCGATACCGCGCACCCGGTGCAGGCCGGGCAGCCCGTCGCCCTCACCGATGCCGGCCGAGCCGCGCTGACCGCACCCCGCCGGGTCGGCCCGCCCAGCACCAGGCTCGTGCCCCTTCCACGGGCCATCCCCGCGGGCTCCCGTACACGCCGCTGACCGACGCTCCGTGCCTCGCGCACGGCGCTGCCGGCTTCACGACCGAAAGCACCGATGCCCAGCTACGAACCCGATTTCCGCCTCGACGGATACGAAGCCGTCAACGACCACGTCGCCGACCAGTTCTGGGGGCACATCGGCATCGAGCAGGACTCGATGACCGTCCTCGCCGAGCACCACAGCGACGACGCCGCGCACAGCTTCTACGTGATGCACAACGGTGCCGTCACCTGGGGCATCCCCGGTGAACCGCAGCTCGCCCTGCACCTCAAGCGCGACCCGGCCGCGCGTACCTTCCAGTTCGACCACGCGGAGCTGCCGCTTCCTTCCATGGCCCAGTCCTGGCTGATCGCCCGCGGCTGCCCCGAGGAGAAGATCCTCCTGCCCGACGGCATGGGCACCGCCGCTGCGGACGAGGCCACCCGCGCCCTGGAGAAGCGGCTGCGCAGCGACGGTGATCACTTCGCCCTGCTCACCAGCTACACCCACGACAGCGACCCGGTGGAAACCACGGTGATGCTGCGTGCGCTCGACGGGAAGGCGGCACTGCCCTTCCGCGTCCTGCTCGAAGCGGTCGACACCACCGCATGGACGCACACCTTGCGCGAGGGCGGCTTCCAGACCTTCCAGGCCGCCACCCAGTGGTGGGAAGCGCACTGGAACGGCGACAAGCCGCAGCTGCCGTCGCCCTCGCCGGCGACCCGGACGACCGCCGTCCCCGGTCTTCCGGCGCGACCCGCTCCGCCGCGCGGGCCAAGTCGCTGAACTCCCGCTCACACAAAGGGAATTTGGTTCGCGGTCCTCGACGGAATGCCACCGGCTTTGTGTGAGGCGGCGCGGAACATAGCACGCAATCCCCGGTTACCGAAACCGGGGATTCTCCGGACTCTTGTTCTCAGCCCGCACGGCATCCGCCTGGGGCTGCTTCCGCATTCCCTCTTCCAGACCTGGAGGTCAATTCCGCATGCGCACCGCCCGTTTCACAGTGACCGCCGCGATTCTCGGTGCACTGGCGGTCCCCGTGATGTCCGCTCCGAGCGCGCTGGCCGCACCCGCCGACGCGTCGGCCTCGGCTCCGACCACCCGCCCGTGCGACCGCCGCGGACCGTGGGTGATCGGTGCGAAGGCTGTGACGATCCGCTCCAAGGCGACCAGCAAGTCCACCGCTCGCGGCGTGCTCTACCGGGGCCACAAGTTCACCGTCCACAAGACCCACGGCAACTGGCACTACATCACCGACAAGACCACCGGCGTAAAGGGATGGGTCTCCGGATCGTACGTCTACCGCGACGTCTACTTCTGCCTGGACTAGCCGACCGGCACCCCGTTCCCCATTCCCACACCGGAATTCCCGAAACGAAGGGAGCTTCTTCGTGCTCGACGCCAGCGAAGACGTGATGGGCGTCATCACCGAGCGAATCGAGGACCGATTCCAGATGCCGCTCGCCGACCTGCGCCGGGCGGTTGAAGCGGCACCGCAGGCCAACCCCGAGGCCACCACCGTCGTGCACTGGTACGGCCTGCTCGCCGAAACGCAGCAGGCACTCGACACCGCGGAGGACGCGCTCGTCGACGCGCTGGCCACCCAGTCCTCCGACGTACTCGACGATCCCGTCATGGAGCTGGCCCACCAGGTCAACGCCGCTGTCGCCTCCCGAGACGGCCGCGCCATGGTCGTGAAGTACCTCCTCGACCCCAACGCTCCCGGCAAGCGAGGTCCCGGCGTGTGGCGCGGCGCGTCCCCGTCCGCTCGCCGCGCACCGGCTCTCCCCGCCGCCCCGCCCACGCTGCCCAGTCAGCCGAACGCCACGGTGCGCGGGGTGGCGCGGTGAGGGTCGCCGACAAGTCCAGCAGCCGTGATGCGGCACTGCGGGAGGCGTTCGGCGCCGAAGTCGCCGAGCTGTACACGCAGGCAGCCCGCGGCGAGGCCAACGCCGCACTCCAACGTGCCCTGGAACTACGCAGCTTCCTCGCCATCGCCGAGGAGCAGGTGGCCCGCGTCCGTGACCGTGTCCACGCCGCGACGGCCGCCGACGGGCCCATGGACGACCTCTCCGCCGAGAACCTGCGCTGGGACGCGGACTGGCTGCAGGCAGCTCTGGCCGGCCGGGACGGCTACACCGCCGCGCTCGACGAGCTGCTGCGCACCATGCCCCCGCCGAACCAAGCAGCAGCGCCGCGTCGGGGATTGAGTCCCAAGATCGCCGCCACCGCTCCGCCCGCCCCGGCAGCATCTCGCGCCGGGGCGGTGCGGACGCCACGTCCCTGAAAGCCCACCGATTGCCCCAGCCTGACACTCCGTCCCACGCCGTTTCCCAGCTCGTCGCCCAGCGCATCGAGGCGCTGTACCGACAGCCGCTCGCCGACCTCGAAGCCCACGCCGACGCCGCCTCCGACACCACCCTGCTTGCCGCCCTGACCGGCAACCACAGCGACCTGGCCCTCGCCGAGAGCAACATTGCCTTCCAGCTTCAGCGACTGCGCGAGCTCACCGCGCCCGAGCGGGAAATCGGCCGGTTCGACGCCGGTCACATCCTCGACTGCGCCCGGCGCATCGCCGAGTCCGTCGCCACCCGCGACGCCTACGCCAAGAGCACCAGCGCGGTCCTGGGCGGCCTGCGCCGCATGTCCGCTCCGGACACCCACCCGCCGGCTCCGCCGGTACCCGCCGCCCCGACGGCGACCAAATCCCGCACCCGCTGATCCACCCGTACCGCTTGAGGAGCCACCTTCTTGGCCACCACCGCGCCGCCGCCCGCCACCCCGAACGATCTCTTGGGCGTCACCAAGACCCTGGACCTGCTCGCCCCGCGCTGGAGCGTGTGGGTGCTGATGACCGTCTCCTCCCAGCCGCTGCGCTACGCCGAGTTCAAGCCCCGGCTTCCGTGGCTGGCGGACGGCCAGCTCCACCCCCGGCTGCGTCACCTCACCAACGCCGGCGTCATCGAGCGCACGGAGTACGCCCCGCGCCACGTCACCTACGGCCTCACCAGCCGCGGTGCCGCGCTGCTGCCCGTCCTCTCGGTGATCGCGTCCTGGGGCGACACCTATCTGGAGAAGGGACTGGTCGCCAACAAGCACACCGGCGAGATGGAGCCCGAGCGGATCGCACCGGCCCAGAACATCGACGACACCGTCGCGCTGATCGCGCCGAGGCACGCCACCCCGATCCTGTTCTCCCTGCAGGCCCGGGGCACCGCGACCGCCAAGACCCTGGCGACCGAGGCCATGCCCGGCTACGGACTGACCGCCGTCTACAAGCCCCTGGAACGACTGATCGATGACGGCCTCGTCACGGCCAGCGGAAGCGGCGGCTACCAGCTGACCGCGAGCGGCCGGGCACTCACCCCCATCTTTGAGGCGATCTCAGCCTGGGCCACCGCCCCTGTCTCCGAGACCGATGCCCGCCGGACTCGGGGACCGGGCGCCGCCCTTTCGCAGAACCGTTCCGGCCCGTGGGCGACCACCCCGACTCGCCATCCGGCACCGGCAGTTCCGGCCGCCGCCTCTGCTGCTCGTCCCGCCCTGACCACCACGCCCCCGGACGGTCCGGCGTGGAAGTCCGGCGACCTCTTCTCCCACCAGATACCCGCCCACCCGATGTCCCCGGCAGGAGGCCCGCGCCGATGAATCGCTCCCAGCCCGAGACCCTCCTGCAAGAACGCCGCGCGATCCGGGCCCTGACCCTGGCGGGCCTGATCCGCCTGATCACCGAGATCGACGACAACGGCCCCATCAGCCACCGGCGAGGCTCCCTGCAGGGCGCCTTCGGCGACCTCACACCCGGGCAACTGCGCCACGCCATCGACGTCGCACGCGACCTCGGCCTGGTCCACGCCGACGAACAGGCCCCCGACCGCTACCGGCTCACCGCGAGCGGCGAGGCACTCGCCGAGGTGTACGACACCGCGGCCCGCTGGGCCCGCGCCCGTCATTTCCCCGACACCAACAGCGGCTTCGTCACCCGCGTCCAGCACACCCTCCAACTGCACAGCCGCAGCCCGCAGGCGAACGGCTCGAGTCTGGAGCCGTCGGCACCGCACCAGGTCCTGACCGAGTTTCTGCAGTCGAACCCTCGCGTCCTGCACCACGCCGACGTCCGGTCCCCGCAGCCGCCTGCGGAAGCGGGGCTCGCTGCGTGAGATCCCGTGTCGGACCGCGGCATGGGCGCCGGCCGGTCCCCACACTGCTGCGCGGCATCTACCTGCCGCGCAGCACGGACGCCGCCGCGTTCGCCATGGCCACCTACGGCATCCCGCTGCTGGTCCTGGCCACCACCAACTCCGCAGCCCTGACCGGCCTCGCCTTCGCTCTGGAATGGGTTCCGAGGCTGGGGGCGTTCGCGTTCGCCGGGGCACTGGTCGACCGCCATGGCACCACCGCCATGCTCCGCTACGCGAACGTTGCCCGAGCCCTGGTCGTCCTGGCCGCCGCGTTCCTCCTGCCGAAGCAGGAGGCGGGGCTCGGGGCGACGGTCACCGTCATGGTGCTCGCCGCGTCCACCGGGATCCTCACTGAGTGCTCGTACATCGCGGCCGAGACCGCAGGCGGGGTCGCTGGCCGTGAGGCCGGCGACCGCGCGCACCGGGTGCAGTCGGTGCTGCTCGGCATCGACCAGGTCGCCACCCTCTCCGGCCCCGCGCTGGCCGGCCTCCTGCTCCAGTGGACCGGCGCCAGCGGAATGCTGCTGGTAATCGCAGTCTTCTCGCTGCTCACCAGCGTCCTCGCCCCGCGCCAGTACCTTCGCCCTGAGTCCGCCGCGGCGCAGCCTGTCGGCAAGGGACTGCGCACCGGATGGTCGACCCTGCGGGCGCTGCCGGCGCTCGGCTGGCTGGTGGCCGGACTGACCGTGTCGAACCTGGCCATCGGCCTGCTGCAGGCCGCCGCCCCGGTGATCATCGTCAAGCAGCTCGGCCACTCCACGGCCGACGTCGGGTTCGTCTGGTCCATCGCGGCCGTCGCATCGCTCGGCGCGGTTCTCGTGTGCCGCCGGGCGATCGACCGCTTCGGCCTGTGGCCGGTCGGCGTCGTGTCCGCCACGATCGCCGCCACCGCCTGCCTGGCCGTCTCCTTCGCCAGCACCTACCACGCCTATCTCGCCCTGATCGCCGTCCTCATGGCCGGCGAAGGCGGCATGACCATCGTGCTCCGCACCCTGCGCTCCCGCCTCATCCCCGCGGACGTGTTCGGTGCCACCCTCTCCCTGACGATCTTGCTGCTGTTGCTGCCTTTCCCGCTGGCCGGCGTCCTCGTCGCCGTCGTGCCGCCCGCTCACCTCGGCCACGTCATCACACCCTGCGCCGTGCTCCAGGCCGTGGGCCTGTTCACCGCTTTCGCCCGGTTGCGCGCCACACCCGCACTGCGCACCTCGTTCGCCTGACCACTCGGTCACCTTCCTGCTCACCTCACGGAGACCCGCTGTGCCCACGTCCCACGCCCCGGCCGACCAGATGCCCCTGCCGATATCCCGTCCGTCGTTTCGAGCAGGATCGCGGCCCACGCTGATGGACCGATTCCTGGCCTTCGACGCCGAGCACCCGTACGTCTACCGCGCGTTGGAACGGCTGACCGCCGACCGGCTCGCCACCGGAGCCACCCGGGTCGGGCTGAAAGCGCTGTTCGAGGACCTGCGCTGGCAGCTGCCCGCGGGCGTGCGCGGCCTGAACAACATCACCGCCCTCTACGCCCGAAAGCTGATCGAAGACCACCCCCACTGGGCGTCCGCCTTCGAACTGCGCCGCCGCCGCACCCCATGACACCCCCCCGTGCGCCTCAACACTTCCTGTCCTGACACCGTTTGGAGCCTTGTTGTCCCCTCGCCCCGTCGTCCTGGTCGTTGCCGCCGATATGGAGGCGCAGGCATATCGCAGCTACTGCCTTGAGAACGTCCGTGCCCACTACGACGTCGTCCTGATCTCCGGCGCTGAGCCGACCTGGGAGAAGGAGTTCCTCCTCGACTACGCCGTCGCCGACCCCACCGACCAGGCGGCACTGGCCGAGGCCGGGCGCGCACTCGCCGAGCGGCACGAACTCGCCGGCGTGATGACGTGGACCGAGTGGTGCCTCGTCCCCGTCGCCCGTCTCGCCCGCCAGCTCGGCCTGCCCACCACGGCCCCGGAGGCCCTCCAGGGCTGCCGCAACAAGCACACGAGCCGCAGCCTGTTCGCCCGCCACGGGGTGCCCTCCGCCGTATCCGTGAGCGTGCGCACCGAGCGGGAGGCGGCCGATGCCGCCGCGCTGATCGGCTATCCCGTCGTCCTCAAGCCCGCCGCGCACGCCGCGAGCATGGGCGTCATCCGCGTCAATGCCGCTGACGAACTGCCGGACGCGTACGCCTTCGCCGCGCAGACCGCCGGCCGCGGAGTCGAGAGCACCCAGGTCCTGGTCGAGGAGTACCTCGACGGCCCCGAGGTGAGCGTCGAGTGCGTCACCTACCAGGGCCAGACCACCGTGGTCGCCGTCACCCGCAAGACCGTCGGGATGCCGCCCTTCTTCGAGGAACTGGCGCACGTGGTCGACGCGAACGACCCGCTGCTCGCCGACGTGGCGCCGGTCGCCGTCGCGGCCCTCGATGCCGTCGGCGTCACCGACGGTGTCAGCCACGTCGAAGTCCGCATCGTCGACGGCCGCCCCCGCCTCATCGAGGTCAACGCGCGCATCGCCGGCGACATGATCGGCCACCTCGTCCACCTGGCCACCGGCGTCGACCTGGCCCGCGCCGCCGCCGACATCGCCTGCGGCGTGCTGCCCGACCTCACCCCAACACGCAGTCAGGCAGCGGCAATCCGGCTGATCTACCCCGCCTACTCCGGCACCCTCACCGAGCGCCGCCTGGATGCCCAGTTTGCCGACAGCACTGACTGGCTCGAGCGCGTTACCTTCCACCGCCACGCAGGTGACCGCCTCGTGCTGCCCCCGGACGGCGACATGTTCAGCGCCCGCATCGGTTACCTGATCACCACCGGCCCCAGCGCAGAGGTCACCAAGGCCCGCTCGACCGAGGCATACCGGCACCTCACCGTGCATGTAGCCGCGGGGCAGGAGGCTGGGATTGCGGCGTAGAGCCCGTCGCGCACTGCCCGCGCTTCGCTCCGAGCACGCCGCAGCACTGATTCCGTACACCCGTGAGGACGTTCGCCGGGCCGCCGCCCTTGCGTGCGCCGGGGTCTTGTACTCCCTCGACCACCCGTCAGGTACGGGAGAGGCTCTGCAGGATCGCGTCATCCCCAGCACGCGCCGTACGGAGCCTCGTACTTGGGGCTCCCTCGACACCCGTTCCTTCGCGCAGAGCGTTCGAGCCGTTCACCATCTGGTGCTCGCGGCGGGCGACCACACGTATCAGGCGGTGCTCGCCACCGACTCCGGTCCGCCCAACCTCGGGCGGCACAACAGCGGCGGGACGGGCAGGCCGTCGGCGGGCATCGTGAAGCCCGGCGATATCCGGCACGCCGCGATCTCCCTCAGCTTCGCCCTCCTGGACGACGCCCTCCACGACGGGCTGCACGTCCAGGACGAGCCGATCGCCAGTCTCTACACCCTCGATGGCCCTGCACCGACCTGGGGACAGCTGCCGCCACGCATGCGCGACACCGCGCTCGCCCAGATCACCGCCTGCGTGAGCCGCACCCGGCGAACCATCTGGACCGCCGTCGACGCGGCACTCATCTCGCAGCGAAGCGGTCAATCCGCCTCTGCGGCACCCGACTTGACCAAGGTCAACAAGACCGCTTCCGCGACCTCACCGATGGTGCCGCCACACCTCCGCAACCGCCCGGCTGGCCGCTCCCGCTTGCACTGACCCCGGCGCCGCGCGCCCCGACCTATTCCGGATACGCCCTTGACCGATCCCGACGCCGAAATCGACGGCGACTTCTACGTCTTCCCGCGCTACCTCGCCGGCAGCACCTACACCGGCGACCCCGCCCTTGAACCGCTGATGGCGCTCGGGTGGGAACTGACCCACGACGATCTCGGCAACGTCTACGTCACCGCCCCCGACCGCAAGATCCGCCTCGGCTACCTGCCCGAAGGCGACGACGACGGGCTGTGGCGCGTCAACGCCTACGAGGACCGCTTCGGCCCGCCCACCTGGGGCGTCAGCTTCAACGATGAGTGCCCCACCGAGTTTGTCACCGCGTTCACCACGGCCCTGGCGGCGGCCTACCAGGACGGGCCCGAGCACTACCTCGCCCGCCCCGACCCCGCCGACCCCGAACTCGACGCCTTCCACGCCGTCGTCCCGCTCATCAACCGCGGCTGGAAGATCCAGCACCCGCGGTGGGGCGTCCTGGAGCTGCAGACCCCGGACGGGATGGCAGGGATCGAATACGCCGAGGGCCGACTCGATGCGGAGAAGGAACTCACCACGCTTCAGGCCCGCTGGTACCTGTGGGGCGGGCCGAAGAGCGGATACGCCCGCTGGTACGCAACCGCCTCCACGAACACCCCGATCCCGCTCGTGAAGGCCATCACCGAGAGCGTGTGCGACCCCGCGCCCCTGCCGCGCTGGAAGGACCAGATGACGCGCGGCTTGCGCGAACATGCCCAGCTCGTTCCCGTCACGCCTCCGCCGCCCCCAGTGCCCACGCCCCTCGACGTCCGGCGCACTGCCCCTCGCCGGGCGCCCGCGCTCACAACGCGCAGCGTCCCGCGCTGGAGCACCACGACAACTCCGTCGGCAGCTCTGCCGGCTCGGCGCTCCGGCCCTCGCCGCTGACCTCCCCGCACCCTCCGCCCGAGAGAGACAACGTGGCCCTGCACGCCCAGCAGTTCTTCGACGACGTCCTCGAACTTCCCCTCTACCAGTACGCCATCGTCGGTGACGCCTGTTACGCGGCCCCGCAGCCGAACTCGCCACTGCGACTACGGATCGACTTCGCCCCGACTATTCGACACGGCGAGTACGACGGACTTCGCCTGCGTGTCGTCCACCCCGAGCAGGGCGTCCTCGACACCGCGATCCTCCGCTTCGCCGATCACGGCACCTTTGCCCGCCGCGACACCGCCCGCGACCTTGTGCCCGGCCGGGACGGCTACGCCGTCATCCGCGATTGGCACGCCCACATCAGTCAGCCGCCGTGGCACGGCGCGGACGGCACGGGCCTGCGCACCGCGATCGAGCAGTACACCCACGTCTGGTTCCCGCCACCTGCCACGTCGCGACCGGCAGCCCGCTCCGTAGCCCAGCCCGCCCCCACCACCGGGGCTTCGCCCCGCACCCGCTGAACCACCGCTCTGATCGTCCCCGCCCACCCGTACCCCTTGGAGAGTTCCTTCTTGCGCATCCGTTCCGTTCGCACCCTTCCGGTCGCTGTTGCCGTGGCCGCCACGGTGACCGGCAGCCTGTCCTGGGCGCCGACCGCCTTGGCCCAGAGCACCGATCCCACCCCGTCCGCATCCACCTCCTCGACTCCGCGCAATGCGGCCGAGCCGGAGACCGGCAGCGTGGCCATCCTGAAGAAGGACCCCGGCGGCGACGTGCTCGCCAGCGCGTCCTTCACCCTCTTCGACTCCGCGGGCAAGGAGGCCGCCAGCGGCAAAACCGACGCCCAGGGGAAGCTCGCCTTCAAGGACCTCGCACCGGGCGTCTACCGCCTCAAGGAGATCTCCAGCGGCAGCAAGCTGCACGACACAGTCGACGACCAGGACGTCATCGTCACCCCCGGCACGGACACACCGCTGACGATCGTTGACCCGTTCAAGGCCGCCTCGGTCCTGCTGAAGGCCAAGGACGACAAGACCGGCAAGCTGCTGGCCGGGTCCACGGTCAACATCGGCAGCGGCGACAAGACCCTTCTCACGCTGACCACCGGCTCCGACGGCACGGCCACCGGCAAGTTGCCCATCAACTCCCGTACCGGTAGCGACTTCTGGGTCAAGCAAGTGAAGGCGCCCGAGGGATACGAGATCTACAAGCCCTCGAAGGAATTCAAGGCGAAGCCCGGCGATCCGGTGACGGTGACCACAACCAACGCCAGAACCGCCACCACCCAGCCCCCCACGGACAAGCCGACCGACAAGCCCACGGACAAGCCGACCGAGAAGCCCACGGGCAAGCCGAGCGACGAGCCCTCCCCGGCCCAGCCTGGCAAGGATGAGGACACCCCGCCGGCGTCCGCCTCGGACTCCCCGGACACCAACGAGACCACGTCGAGCACCGCGGCGCCTTCCCCTGAAGGCTCGCTCGCACACACCGGCGCCGACGCCACCCCGTGGCTGATCGGCGGCGCCGGAGTCCTCATCGCCGCCGGCGGAGGCGCCCTCGCCATGGCCCGCCGCCGACGCATGGATAACTCCACCGACGATGGCTCCACCGAGAGCTGACCCAACCGACTTACCCCATGAAGCCCCCGGAATCGATTCCGGGGGCTTCGTCGTGCGAGCGTGAGCGGAGGTGCAGCTCCCTCGCTTGAAAACCAGTGGCAGTGCTTTGTTTCAGGCTGATGAATATGCGCTCTATCGTGCCCCGAAAATCATCCCCAGGATCCGCTCCGCCCTCGCCCTCACCTGCGGATCAGGGTGCGCGAGTGCTGCGGCGAACAGTGCCGTGAGCAGGGCGAAGACCGGGCTGGACGTGATCGTTACCTGCGTTTCGAGTCCCATGTGTAGCGACGATATCGGATCTTCTTTGCGGCCTGAATTTCCTCTAATGTACCTTCGAGAAGGGGGTTGTGTTTAGGTAATAGGGTCGCTTCTAAAGGCGTGCTGGTCACGCGCATAAAGGTGTCCGGATTCTTCGCCCCGCCGTCGGAGTGGGTCACAATTCGACTGTGACAGGTTTCACTTGGAGGACCGGGATAAATCCGCGCAGATCCCAGCCCCGTTCTCGGGGGTGCGGAGCTTGCTCGGCTGCAGGCGGACGATCGCAGCCGCGGGCCGCGGCGGGTCAGGCCGAGCTGGTGGCCGAGGTGATCTGTCGGCAGGAGATTGCCGCTTCCCGGCCGCCCGCCGTCCACGCGCGGTCGGGGCGCAGTGTGCCGGTGAACGGCGACGTCCGTACGCCCGTTCACCGCCAGGGGTGGATTTGCGGACCCCTCTTTGCGAAGCCGCCTTGCGACCTCCGGGATCTGGTGCGTCTCCGCGCGCATCTGGCCGGTGATCAGCGCCCTGGCGGGGACGCGAAATTCTGCGGCTGACGGCGCCCCGGATGGTTACGCTGGGTACATGTTTGAATGCGCGCTTTGCGGCGCCCCGGTCAAGAGGCGCCGCGAACATGTTCGACCCGACTGGATCTTCGAGCGCTATAAGGACGACGGCCCCTTCACCTTCTACAAGGGCGCGGAGCCGATCCCCTACAGGAGCGGGCGAACGGAACGGCCGCAGCTGTCACGGGTGCTGGCTCCCGCCTGCGATCAGTACGCCGAGGGCGGGCGTGACTGCAACGGTTGGCTAAACACCCACTTCGAGCAACCCGCCAAAGATCATGTTCGCGCTTTGCTGGACGGCAGGCCCATCAGCGGACGCGCCGTCACAGCCGTCGCTCGCTGGGCGGTGAAGACCCTTCTCCTCGAACAGCACCCCGACGCATACGATGCCGAACTGCCCAACCACCCACGCGACTCGTGGCCGAACCTCGACTACCTGCTGTTCTTCATGCAGAATACGGGACAGCTGCCGCCTGAGCTGTCGCTCTGGTGCACCGTCACCAGCCAAGAGGAATCCGGGCCTGTCACGCCTGACGAAGTGGTCCTGCTCCCGCGCCTCCACGTCGCCGGGCGGGCCCCGGCCGTCTTCGAATTCTCGGCAATCGGCTACGGCATGACGGGCGGACGGCAGCTTGCACTGCAGTTGCTGCACCACCCGTACGTCGAAGTCGAGCACCCTTTCGAGGCGGCGAACCTCGCCACACGGCTCTGGCCCGAGCCTCCCACCACGCTCGACCCGGCCGAGATGCCGACGCTCGGCATCCAGGGCACACGACACTGGAACCGAACCTTCTGCAAGGGAGGGGGCATGACCGATCTGAACCTCATCCGCATGTCTCAATCCGCTTCCTTCCGCGGGCTCGTCAGCCCTCGCATCACGGTTCGCGAACCGGGGCCGGGCGGACTCGCTGCCTGAGCGCTGTCGGCGCCAAGGGACCCTCACCACCTCACCGCCCGCACCAGCGCCCCGCGCGTCATCGACGGCCGCGGCACCCTGAACACCGACTCCTGGCGCGACGCCGGATGGACCGTCCGCGCCCTCGGACGTCCCGAGCCGCAGCTTCGTGGCTCGGCCCCGTGACCCCCCGTAATCGGCGCACGCGGCCGGGCACGAGACGCCAACAGCTGCCTGGCGAGCGTGGAAGCGATGGCAAACTGATCTGCCCAACTTGCCCATCACGCCTGGGAGATCACCTGATGAACGCCACCCCCACCGCCGGCGCCCAGCGAACCGAACCAGCCGAGGAGCGCACCGGCAGCTGCCTCTGCGGGCGCATCCGCTTCAACGCCCAGGGCCCGGCAGTCTTCCCCCACACCTGTGAATGTGAACACTGCCAAAAGCTCGGCGGCACCCCCGTGATGTGGTGGGTGGGCTTCAAGACGATCACCTGGATCGGCGATGGTGGCGAGCCGACCTGGTACGAGACCTTCCCCGGTGAGGCGAAGCGCGGCTTCTGCCCGACCTGCGGCAGCCGCGTCGCGGCGATCGACAGCGACATCCCGGAGATCGGCATCAACGTCACGGCCCTCGACGACACCAGCGGCGAAGACCTCGTCCCGATCCACGCATCCTTCCACGACAACGCCGTGCGCTGGCTGCCCTCGGTGGCGGAGACAGAGCCCGGCACGGCCAATCGATCGTGACCGGCAGTACGTGGCGACCGTGTCGGCAGGCTGGATACGCCGCGCCGAGAGCCGGATCGCGACCGCGGCAGTGGCGCCGATCTCCTGGCCCCGGCACAGTTAGCCTTCCGGGGTGAATGAGCCCTCCCCGCTGCCCGGAGACCCCACCGAACTGCACCTGCGCATCTCCTACGACGACGAACTCTGGGACACCCCACAGGCGGACACGCTGGAGCGGTGGAACGTGGCCGTGCTGCACCGGCGGCGTACGCATGACAGCGGCCAGGACCCGGCGCCGAGCCGCGACTGCGTCATCGAGGATTGCCCGTCGTGCACGGTGGAGGACGTCGCCGTCGGGTCGATGACTTTCTACCGGGTGCATCTCGACCGCGGCCGGAATGCCTACTGGGCCATGGAGGAGGAGTCCGAGGAGCTGTACGAGACCGCTCAGGTCCTGCTCGACCCCGCGACAGGCTCGTTCACCAGCGAGGTCAGCGAACTGCTGGAGTACGTCGGCTCCGCGCTGCTCGTCATGGACCGGGTGACGCTGGATCCTGCGTGGCGCGGGCAGGGGCTGGCGGCCGTGCTCGGCTGCGAGGTGATCCACCGGCTCATGGTCGGCTGCAGGGCGGTTGCGTGTTCGCCCGGCGTTACCGACCTCAGCAGTCAGCGGCTGACGGACAGGTCCGAGTGGGACCGAGTGAACGCCAAGATCGCCAGAGGGTGGGAGAGCCTCGGGTTCCGTCTCTACCGGGACAACGTCTATCTGCTTTCGCCGGCGTCGCAGGACCTGGAGGAACAGCGAGGGGTACTTCGAGGGCGGCTCGCGGAAATGGGTGCATCGTGGCGGACCGGGACCTCATGAGGGGCGCTCCACCGCGATCGCCGTGTGCCCGGTGCCCATCGGGCTGTTCCGTATGGGGCCCGGTGGAGTGGTGACCACTCAGGGGCGGCAGCACGATTGTTCTGTGCCGCCTGGCAGTGCGGGTGCGCTGTAGTTGCCAGCGCTGCTCTGCATAGTGGTTGCGGTCTCGCATCCGCCGGGCCTACCAAAACAATATGGGCTGGCTGAGGATGGGCGGCATGCCGAAGGGGGAGCTCATTCCTTCGGGTCATGGCCGAGTACTTGGACGATCCCCGCCAGAGGCTCCGGTTTGCAGGGGGCACGGCGAGATCACCGACGATGCCAGGCGCCGAGCTGGACGACAACGGACGAGTTCGCCGGGGGCAGACAGGGAAGTCGCCCAAAGGACTGGTGGACGCCGGAACAGCATGTCAACCTGAACGACCTTCCAGAAAACCCCAGGTCAGAGAGGTGATGCTGTGGCATTGGATGCGTCGCAACCCGGATTCGCCACCACGGTCGCGGCCCTGCGGCTCCGCTCCTGGAAGCTCGGTGCCGGCCAGGCGATGGACGTGATCGACCAGTTCTCGCACGACGATTTCACGCACATCGTCGACGACCGTGCCGACGTGCACATCAGCTCGCGCGACGGCCGGTTCTACCTCGGCTACTTCCCGAACGTCCGGCCCGGCGGCGCCGACGAGGACTGGGTAACGGCCGAGGGCTGGGTGATCGCGGTCACCGGCACCGCGAACGTTGCCGGCTACCGGATCGCCTTCGGCACGGACACGCCGGCAGAGATCGTCGCCGACGTCGTGACTC
Organism: Streptomyces himalayensis subsp. himalayensis; assembly: GCF_013778455.1. Taxonomy (GTDB): domain Bacteria; phylum Actinomycetota; class Actinomycetes; order Streptomycetales; family Streptomycetaceae; genus Streptomyces; species Streptomyces himalayensis. The sequence goes on from NZ_JACEHE010000026.1 coordinate 99,273, forward strand.
GCATCCTGGCCGCTTCTCGCCCCTTGTGACGGGCACGTCCGCCCTCCATATATATGCGCGCCGCGTACCCTGCCCCTGCTCGCGCGGCTTCGTCCGCTACCACTAGGAGAACGCCTTGCACCCGCACTCGCCCGAGATGACCGTCGGCGACCTCATCGACCGGCTGTCCGCCTGCGACCGTGACGCACCCGTCCGCCTCGCCATCAACCCGTTCTTCCCCATGGCCCACCGTCTGGGCGGCATGGAGACGTCGGTGGACGAGCACGGTCGGCCGATGGTCTACATCGCCGAGTCGCCAAAGGCCGAGCAGTTCCCCCTGCCGCCCGCCGTGGCCGTCGCTCTGACCTGGCAGGAGTCGTCCGAGGCGCCCCCGCGCCGCCGACGCCGCGCGACCAGGCCGACCGACGGCCACTGACTCACCCACGAACCCACGGAGGCGCCCCTGCACCCGCACCACCCCATCGATCCCACCCACCCCATCTCGCCGGACCCGACGTACTGGGTCACCCCGCGCCACCTGGCCGGCGATGACGGTGTCCTCGCCGAGCGGATCGGCGACACCCTGACCGACCTCGGCTGGCGCATGTGGCCGACCTCCCGCAACTCCCTGCTGTACGTGAGCCCCGACGGCCTGCGGGGCGCCGAGTGGATCCTCGCCGCCTACCCGTTCGAGCTGGGCGGCCTCCCGGTGGCCTGGCAGATGTCGGCGCGCCCGCACGCTGCCTCGGCCCTGACCGAGTGGAACGCGTACTTCACCGCCGGCATACCGCACGAGGCGCTCACCGACTTCCTGCTCGCGCTCGACGCCAGTGATACCCCCGATGCAGGGCTCGAGGACGCCGAGTCGGTACTCGCCGCGCTCACCGCGCGGGGCTGGATGCGCGACATGGACCGTCCGCGTACGACCGCCACTGACCCGGGCTTCTCCACGAGCGTCTCGCTGGAGATGCTGCCGCCGCTCATCCATGACGCCGACCCCCGTGATGACCTCCTCGGGTGGCAGGCGTGGGCGGAGCCCGTGCTCGGGGCACCGTACCTGTGGTGTGCGAGCTTCAGCGCGAGCGCCCCGCACGAGCTGGTCGCGGCCTTCGCCTCCTCGCTCGCAGCGCCCGGCCCGGTACCGCGGCACACGCTGCCCGAGGGCACGGAGGACCGGCTCACCGTCGTCCGCCGCGGCTGACGGGCTGCGCGTAGCCGCTGGCCGAGGCGGGTGATCGACGGGGTGATGCCCCTTCAATCAGGCCCGGTGGTGCCGCTCCCTTTCACGGGGTGGCATCACCGGGCCTTTGTCGTTTCCGGCATCAGTGCACCGGTCGGCGCCCTGGAACCAAGTTCGAGGTCGTACAAAGGATCGACAGCGTGTCACGGGTCAGGTGAACACCACCTCGACGGCTGATCCGCCGATACGGCGAAACCCCGGTGTCCCGGGCCTGCCGGGTCGACAGGTCCGGGACACCGGGGCAGGCGGCGGAGCGGATCAGCGTGCGGTGCGCGCCTTGGTGAGCGCCTTGTCCAGGTGGGTATCCACGAGGCCCGGCGAGCCGGAGACGATCACCAGGATGTTGCCGGTGCGGATCGCCGTCTGCTTGACGACGCTGCGCTGCCCGCCGGCGGAGAAGGTGAGCAGCTGGCTCCACTGCTCGTCGCCGAGGTCCGGCGCGGTCGACTTCTCGGTGCCCATGTCGACGACGGTGCTGCCCGACGCCACCTGGTACGAGGGGCAGGAGAGCATCGCGTCGCAGACCTTCGAGATGCCCTTGGACAGCTTCGCCGGGCTGTCGCTGTACAGCTCCTCGCCCACCTCGGAGCTGCTGCTACCGGTGTACGTGAAGGACGCCTTCGCCTTGCGGCGGAAGTCGAGGCTGGCGCCGGTGGCCGAGTCGCTGCCGAGCTTCTCCAGCGCCGGGCAGCCGATGACGGTGACGTCGTCGTTGCGGCGCGGGGCCTCGGGCTTGCGGGTGTAGCCCTCGCCCAGGTCGCTCTCGGTCAGCAGCCGCTGGCTCAGCTGGGCCGAGGACAGAGGAGCGGGTGCCAAGGGCGTGCTGCCGCCACGTTGCGCGGGTGCGGAGGAGGCGGCCGAGGCGCCGACGGGCTCGGCGTGGCCCGCGCAGCCGGTCAGGGCGAGGACCGCGACGACGGCGCTCAGAGCGAGGGTGGTCGTGGTGGAGCGGCGCATACGTGAAACCCCTTTGGTGATGCGAGGCGGATGGTCTGACCGGGTCGGCCCTCCGGGTGCCGACGAACGCAGGGGTGAGGGAAGGGGTTTCGCGATCTCAGCGGCCGAGGTGGCGCAGGCCGTCTTCGAGGGTGGGGTGGAACGCGTCGACCGGCAGGGAGTTGCGGTTGTACCAGGCGGTGTCGAGCCGGGGCTCCTCGGTCGCGTGGCCGGCCTCGCAGCGCAGCCACACCGAGTCGTCGCGCATGTTGAAGACGATCCAGTTCCGGTACGCACCGCAGTGGCAGGCGTGGACTTCGCCGTCGATGACGAGCGGCAGGTCCCAGCGCATCATGAAGCCCTCGACGTCCTGGCGGGTCACCGGCCGGAAGTCCGGCGGCAGGAAGTCGGGGGCCACCATGGTGTCGGCCGGCGCGGCCGGGGCCGGCGCAGTGACCGGGGCGGGGGCCTCCGGCCACTCGGTGTGCATCGCCAGCACCGCCTGGCCGGCGCGCTGGGCTTCACGGAACTCGCGGTCCGCACGGTTGCGTCGGAACATGCCGTCTCCATCTCTGTCGTCTCGCCTGCACGAGGAGAGTGCCGCAAGCCCCTGACCTGCTGCAACTCTAAGAATGTTGAATTCAGCGGGACTTGGCCGAACGCTCCTTTCGGTGCGCCGGATGCTTCGCGGGACCGCGGGTGGCGGTGGGCGCGGTGGTGGTGTGCTCGGGCTCGGTGGACGCGTCGGCGGGCAGATCGGCCATGCGCCGCAGCCTCCACACGAGGACTTCGCTGACCGAGTCGGCGGTGTCCAGCTCCCGTCGCTCGGCGGCCTCGGCCAGGAGCGCGGCCGGATCGTGCCCGGCGCGCTCGACGTCGGCGAGCGTGGCGGCCAGGGCGTACCAGCCCGGCTCGGCGAGGACCTGCTCGGCCAGCTCCGGCACCGCCCTGCGAAGGTAGGCGGTCTGCTTGCGCTGTAGGGGCTGGGACAGGTTTCGCCCTCGCTGGTACATGGGACCCAGGTACATCGGTGCGGCGGCCTGGTAGGCGGCGCGCAGATGCTCGGCGGCCTGGCGGGCAGCAGCGGCCTGCTGGGCGTGCTCCTTCTTCCCGTGCCAGTGGGCGGCGGCGAGGACGAAGAAGATCGCCATGTCGATCAACATGGCGGTGGTGGCGCCGTCCTCTCCGCGGCCGAGCGCGGGCCCACCGTGAACGAGGTTGCGGGCAGCCTGCCGCAGGGCGCGGTCGTGGCCCCGCTCGGCCCGGATGTGGGAGCGCGAGGCCCGCTCGAACGCCCAGGCGGCATCTCGCAGTTCACGGCGGGTGTGTGCGGCCGAGGTCTTGGCGAGCGCGTCGAGCATCTCGCCGCCCGCGGCGATCAACGCGGCGATCTGACCGTCGTCGCCCTGATCGATGATGAGTACGGCCTGCCAGGACGCCGACGTCGCCTGGCGACGTGCGGTCGAGGGAGTGACGCGCGCCGCACCAGCCGAACGATCCGTGTCGGGCTCGTGGCCAGCAGCGTTACCGGACCAGCGTTCGCGGATACGGGGCAGGGAGAGGTCAGGGGCGAGTTTCGAGCCGGGGTAGAACACCGGCTCGCCGTCCTTGTTGAGGTCGTCGGTGAGAGCGACCTTGTAGCCGAGGAGATCGCCGGAGGGCGCGACGCGCTTTTGGACCAGGAGGCCGGCAGCGGTCAGGCGGTCGAAGAACTCTCCTTCGCTTTGCACGCCGGCGACGGCGCGGCGCACCGTCTCGCGCAGCTCCTCACGAGCAGTCCGCTCCCGGCCCTGGCGTTCGGCCTTGTGGCGTTCGGCGCTGGTGGGCCTCTTCGCGGCGGTGCCGTCCCCAGGGTTGACTCGCTGCAAGTCGTATTCGACCTCAAGGAGCCGGGCCTCGGCCTGGGCGCGTTTGCCGGAGCGGTGGTGGTTGGGACGGCGGCCGTCCTCGCGGACGAGGGTCGCGATGATGTGGATGTGGTCATCGGCGTGCCGGACGGCCGCCCAGCGGCAGCCCGCACCGTCGCCCGGGTCGATGCCGGTCGCGGCCACCATGCGGCGCGCGATCTGCCCCCACTCGTCGTCGGACAGGATGCGGTCCTCGACGGCGTTTCGTACGGACAGATGCCACACGTGCTTCTCGGGGCGCTGGTCGGGGGCGAGGAGCTGCAAGGGCTGGTCGAGGAGTTGCTGGAGGTCCCGCTTCGTCGCGCCCGGGTCACGGCCGGGGTCGGGGGCCATACCGTCGAAGGAGGCGACCAGGTGGGGGTCGATGTGCTCCTCGTGTGTGCCCTTGCCGTATAGGTACTTGAGCAGCCCGTAAGTGTCGCTGCCCTGTTTGTGGACCTGGGGGATCAAGCCGCCTCGCCTGCTTGCCGGTTGGCGACCCGGTCAGCGGCGGCCTGGACAGACTTGGCCGCGCGCTGAATGTCGGCGATGACCGCCGCCAGGTGAGGTACCTCGCCACCAGTGTTGAGGGCCTTGGCGACCTGGTTGAGATTGCTGCCGGCCCAGCCGAGCTGCCGGCGCGCGGCGAACAGCTCAGTGAGCACATCGCGTTCGGTGGCAATGGCCACGGCGGTGCGCGACTGATCGCGGGACATGGCCAGGCCGGAGTACGCGAGGAAGCCCGCCGTGCTCATGCCGACGGCGTCTGCAGCCCCTTGGATGAGAGCGTGCTCGGTTTCGTTGAGGCGGACGCTGTGGGCGCGGCGCTGCTTCCTGTCGCGCGGGCGCGACTTCCCCTTGGCCCGCCCGGAACGGGTGGGCCTCGGCTGCGATCCGCCCTCGGTCGCAGCCTTCCCGTCCGGCGCCCCCTGGCGCTGGACGGGCCCCGCCACCCCTGGGGCGGGGTCTGGTTCGGACACTCCCCCCGCGGGGGAGTGTCCGAACCTCCATCTTGCTCGCGCCGAGGCCGAGTTGGTGTCCGGCTCACTGCGCGCGGGAGTGGGGGGTGTCGTCGGATTCGTCATCGGGTGTGGTTTCTGGTGGTGCGGATGCGGTGCTGGATCTCGGCGGCGAGTTCGACCATGGCGGCCGGGCCGGCGAGGACGCGGACGGGCGATTCGGGACGGTGCTGGACCAGCCATTGGCCGTTCGGGGCCAGTACGGCTGCGTGCAGCAGCCGGCGGTGCACGAGCACCTCTGCCCAGGCGCCGGCTTCGGCGGTCGACGGGGCGTGCGTACGCGGGTGGCGGGCAGGAATGACGATCTCTCCTCGCCGGAGAGGTGGCCCGACCGGGACCGGGCCACCAGAGGGAATGCGGGACTAGGCGCGTGACCTGCTTCTTTGCAGGTGTCAGCCGCACTCGGGGCAACGTTCGAGGTGGGCGTTCAAGGCTCGCGCCATGTTCCGCTTCACCGAGACCGCGTGCTTCGCGCTGGTCTTCGCCGGCGCCGATCCCCGGTGGCGCTCGGCGTGGCCACACAGGAAGCTGACGTCCCGCTCGAAGTCGGCCTTGATGGTGGCGAACCTGTGGCAGGTCTTCATCGGGTCGTACTCCTTGTCGTGGTGGTGACTGCCTCGGCGCGCAGCCGTTCCAGGACGGGCGTCAGGCTCTCGTTCCGGCCGCCCGGGAGCCCCAGCTCGCGATAGATCTCCCGTAGCTGGGGCCGGGTGATGGAGGCGTTGCCGTCGCGCTCCAGCTTTTCGGGGACATGGGGACGGACGATCTCGACCCGCTCCTCGACGCTCAGCTGCGGGTGCCGTCGCGCGCGTTTGGACTTTCCGGTCCCCGGCCGGCTCCGGTGCGGCTTCGCCTTCGGCTTCCGCCGCACGGGGACGGTGTGGGGACGGTCCCCGTGGGGCTCGGTCCCCGTTTCGGGGTCGGGGTGTTCGCCGTCCCCGTTGTCGTCGGGAACGGTGTGGGGACGGTCCCCGTGGGGCTCGGTCCCCGATTCGGTGTCCGGGTGTTCCCGGTGCTCGTCGGATTCGGGGACGGCCGCCGGGAAGGGGACGGTGCCCTGCGTAGCGGCCATGTCGTGGCCTCCGCCGCTCGCGCTGTCGCCGGCCTCACCGGTCCCGGGGATCAGGACGACGTCTTCCGCAGTCGCCTCTTCCTCCTCGTTGGACAGGCTCGAGCCGTGCTCCTCGACGCGGTCCCCGTTGTTATGGGGGACGGTGTGGGGACCGTCCCCGTCGGGCGCGGTCCCCGTCCCCGATTCGGTCCTGTCCTCGGCAGCGCCGTCCCCGGTGAGCGTGGTGTTTCGGGGACCGGCTTTCGGGGCCGTGCTCGCCGGGGACGGGGACGCCTGCGCCTCGGTCGCCGCTCGGATCACGGGGGACGGTGCGAGAGGGGACCGGTCCCCACGGGGACCGTCCTGCTCCCATTCGGGTCGGGTCCACGGGGACGGCAGGATCACGGTGGCGAGGGCTGTGGCGTGCCGGCGGGCGGCCAGCTGCTCCAGCAGCGCACGGCGCTGGTGCGGGTCGGTGCCGACTCCGGATCGTGCGAGGGCTTTCTCGAGTCGCCGTTCGACCCGGCGCCCGGAGCGCCCCCTGCGCTCCTTCTCGGACATCTTGGCCAGCTGGGAGGCGAGGGCCCCTGCCCGTTCCGTGGCGCGGTCCCTGGTGATATGGGCGGCGTCGCGGTTTCGCGTGGCGACGCCCAGGCGTGACAGGAGTCGTTCCCGTGCTTCGCGTCCGAGCGTGGCCAGGAGCCCCTGGGAGGCGGCGTCCGGCTTGTGCAGGCGCAGTTCGATGCCCATGGCCAGATGCCAGAGCATGGCCGCCATGACCGGGCCGACGATGGCGCGTACGGTGCCGCCCACCGGCCCGGACTCGGCGTATGCCGGGATGATCTGCACCCCGGTCAGCACCCAGACCAGGGTGCCGGGCACGCCGGGTGCGCCCTGGTTGCGCAGGTTCTGGCGGGCCAGCAGCGCGTTCGCGAAGAGCGCCAGTTCGGCGGTGGAGAAGAAGGCAGCCCGTTGCACCGTGTCGGTCATGCCGAGGTAGTCAGCGGCGAAGAACCAGCTGGTCTCGGCGCTGTACGCGGTGCAGCCGAGCGCGGCGAGGGCAGCGACCCAGACCGCGGGGGTGCCGGCGCGCAGGGCTCCTGCCCGGGTCCGGTTGCGTTGGATCGACCATGCGGCCAGTACCAGTGCGAGCACCCCGACAGCTGCGACCGCGTACACGGGCTCGATGCCGAAGGGAAGTGACATGGCGATGGGGTGAGTCATGCGGCCTTTCGGAGGGCGGCGATCAGGGAGTGGGTCTGCACCTGGCGGGGCACCTGCACCGGCGAGGCGACGTCTTCGTCCTCGGCGGCCTCGTCGTCGATCGGGTCGCTCTCGTCGACCTGGTCCCAGTAGCGGTCGCGGTCGGCGACAGCGTGTGCTGCGTTGCGCATCAGGTCGCGCGCCCAGTCCAGGTCGAGGCGCAGCTTGTGGGCGAGCCGCTCGGGGCTCCAGCCGCGGACGTAGGCGTGGCGGGTGACGGCGTCCCGCTCGGCGTCGCTGAGGTGGACGTCGCGGCCTTCGAAGGCCGCCTTCACCCGGCTGTAGTCCAGGCGCTTCTTGACCTTGGCGTGCCAAGGGCGGCGCTCGTCCTCGGTGAGCCCGCCCCACATGCCGTGGCGGATCTCGTTGTCGAGGGCGTAGTCGAAGCACGCCTTCTTCACCGGGCACCGGCCGCAGATCGACTTGGCCTCGTCGATGGCTGCGCGGTCGCGGGCCGCGTGGAAGAACAGCTCGTCGATGTCCTTGGCCGGCATGTTGTGGCACAGGGCAGCGGCCTGCCAGCTGTGGTCGGCGATGCCCCGGATGGTCGGGGTCGGGGTGTCGTTGGTGGTGATGTGGCGCAAGGCAGTCTCCGGAAGTCGCCTCGGGGCGCGGGGCGCTCGGCACCGGTGGTGGCTGGGGTGCGGCGGGGCGCTGCGAGGCGGGCTCGGGGTACGGCGGCGGGCCGTACGCAAGGCGGAACGTTTCAGTGGAGAAGCGGGCTGCGGTCAGGCGGCGGATGCCTGGGCCTGCGCAGCGAGGGCGCGGTCGATGCGGCCGGGGTGGGCGATGGCGCGCGGGGCGTTGCCCCGGGCGGTGCCGTCGAGGGTGATCCGCCGGCGGCGGCACGGCTCACCCTCGACGGCGTGGCACCACTCACACGGCGAGCACGTCGGCGCCCCCGGCGGCGATGGCGGCTTCGCGTGCGGCGCGGGCCGGACGGTACGGGGCCAGCTCGGCGCGGACGGCGGGCGGGATGTACGAGCCGACGGCGGCCAGCTGGTCCTTCAGGCCCGGCCGGTGTCGCCCGGCGGTGATCCCGCGGTGTGCCGAGGGGGCGGCCTGCCCGGCAGCCACGGCATTCCGCGCCGCCAGCAGCTCCGCTCGCCACGCCTGTGGATTGTCCGGGTCGGCCATCGGAGTGGGGTCGGTGTGCCGGGCCAGACACTCGCGGCGGTGCGCGTGCCATTCGCGGGCCACGTCGGCCGGAAGGATCGGGTACGGCGAACTCACGATGCGCTTGCGGACGATCTCGCGGACGTCCCAGCCCTGACCGGTGGTCATGGGGACGTCGCCGAGCAGCTCGTGCCACATGGCGAGTTGGTCGCGGGCCTCGCCCGCGTCGGTGCGGATAGTGCGCGGGTCCAGGCGGCCGACGTAGGTGAGCACGGCAGCAACTTCGCGGCGGTCCAAGGTAGTTACTCCGTTCCAGTCGGTTCGTCGACGGCGGCGAGCAGGGCGGCCATGTGCAGGTCGGCTTTGGTCATGCCGGCCTGCGGGGCGGGGCTGCCGCCGGGCAGGGCGTAGAGGTTCGGGCGCTGGGGCGTGGGGCTGTGCTCGCGGGCGATCCAGGACCGCCAGTCGGCAGCCCAGGCCGCGGTCGAGCGGGGGCTCCAGGAGGCGCGGTGGTGACGCCACTTCGCGTCGGCGGCCTGCAGGCCGTGCTCGCCGAGGCGGGCGAGGTGTCCCTGCTGCTGGGCCCAGGACAGGCTCGCGTCGTCGACCTGCCAGTCGGCAGCGGAGGTGAGGCCGGCCGCACTACTGCTGCTGTACCTACGGTTAACCTTCGGTTCACTACGGTTCTGGGGGTCAGGTTCAGACCCGGAGGGGGGTCGGATTCTGACCCGGGGAGGGGTCAGGTTCTGACGAGGGGGTGCAGATTCTGAACCGGTCAGATCCTGACGAGGGGGGTCGGATTCTGCCCCCGCCTTCGGCCAGATGCCGTGCCTTCGCAGCCGCTCACCGTCCAGCTCCGGTACCGGGTCGGCGTCCGTCAGCGGCTCGACGTACGCGTCCGGGTCGTCCTCCTGGGCCGCTGCGACCTTGGCGAGCCAGGCGGCGGCGCGCGGCAGCCGGTAGACCGTGCTGTGCTGCGGGCCGTCGTAGTCGTCGAGCACCTCCAGCTCGCCGGCCTTCATCAGCGCGGTGATGGCGGCGCGTATCGCGTTGCGGCTGGCGTTCGTCCGGCGCATCAGCGAGGCGAGGGATGCCCAGGCGACGCACTGCTCGTCGGGGATCCGGTCGGCGATCGACAGCAGGACCAGGCGGGCGTTCCCGCGGCTGGTGCTGTCGTCCCACGCCCACTCGCGGGCGGCCCGGCTCATCGGGGCACCGCCGCATCGCGGCGTGCGCCGGCTGCAGGCTCCGACACGATGGCGCCGATCGGCTGGTGCGGGGGCAGGCTGGTGGACGGGTAAGCGAGGATCGCTGCCGCGCTGGCCAGGAAGACCGGCCTTTTGCGCAGGGCAGGCGGCATGGAAGACTCTCCTCCGTAGTGAAACCCGCGCCGGTGTGCCTCGTAGGAAAGGACCGGTGCGGTGAAGGTGGGTAAATCTCCGCCCTTGCCGGGGCAGGAGTGCCATTTGGCGTTCGGCGTCCGGGAGTTACCGCTCCATGGGCGCCGTCGCTGTGTTCGGGGCTATCTCACCCGAGTGGATCGCGCGTTCCGCATACGGCTCCTATCGTCGTCTTCCGCCGGGCGGGGTGCCCGGCGAGGGACGACGAACATATGCAGGCCCTGCGGCAAGATCCAGACCTTGCTAAAGGACTCTCTACAAGTCGCAACGGAGGGCGGCGGCACCTGTGCTTACGGATGTTGGCGGACGGCCCTGACACAGGCAGCAGGTTGATCGCCTCGACGCGCTCGGCGACGGGCTTCACTGTGCCCCGTAGCTGTCGCGCGCCGTGCGGGACATCTGTGCCGACACAGAAGCGAACCGCTCCCACGCACGGTGTGATGACCGGCGTAGGGGGGCGGACGACGGAAGGCACGCAGGGACTCCGGGACTCGGGTGCCGCAGGGACGTTTTATCTCCTCTGGGCACGACGGCTTGAACCGAGGTACGCTGACTAGCTACCCCGATCGATGGAACGAAAGTATCCTCGTTTGGCTCATCGGTCAAGTGGGTGGCTGTGTCGACGGGCCCAGATCGGATCAGGAAGGACGTGTGGGATGCCGGCTCGCCGGTTCGACCCCAACCGTGTGCTGCTCGCCCGGAGGGAGGGTGGCTTCAAGCAGACCGACGTGGCGAGCCATGTGGGGGTCAGCGGTGCTCGGGTCAGCGCCTGGGAGACGGGACGCTCCGTCCCCGACCCGGAGAAACTGCCCCGCCTGGCCGAAGCTCTCAACCGTGACCTCGACGACCTGTTTCCCCGTAACGGGCGTCCTGATCTTGCTGACCTGCGGGCTGACGCCGGGTATACACAGGCGGCCACCAAGGAGCTGACCGGAACGAGTACCGCTGGCCCGGTGGCTGCAGCGGAGAACGCGCAGCGACGCCTGGCGGAGGAGTACGAGCCGAAGCTGGCGGAAGCATACGGCGTGAGCGTCGAAGCCCTGCGGCGTGCGCAAGACCGATCCTTCGGTATCGACGTGCCCGAGCCCGGCGAGGCTGCCCCCGGGGTCGAGGGGCAGGAGCCGCGGCTCCAGCGCGGCGATGAGGGGCTTCCGGAGACTCTGGCGGAGAAGATCACGTATCTGCTGGAGCGGTTGCCGATCCCGCCCTCGGACGCACAGCTTGCGGCCCTCGGCAACGACCGTACGGGCCGCGAGGTCCTCACCGAGGACTTGGTGCGGCACCTGCGGACCGGCGAGGTGAGTAGCGCGCAGGACGATGTGCTGGACGCACTCGCGGAGGCGCTGGACACGACACCGTTGATCTGGTCGCAGGACGCAGACGTGCAGCGGATCATCGGTGGGACGATGCTGCTCAGGGGGCAGATCTCCGCGATCGCCGCCCGCGGCGGTGACGAGAAGGGGCTGTCGGCGGACCTGCTGGACTTCATCCTCCACGAGGTCGACAAGGCCCGGTCCGAAGCCCAGGGCGGGCCCGGGCGGCCTGCCCAGCAGTAACAGCGTGGCAGACGCTGAGCCCGGCCCGAGAGGACTTCCTCGAGCCGGGTCCTCTGCGCTTCTTACAGGCGCACCGTGAGCACTCGCGGGTGCTGGTCGGAGCGGGCGGCGAGGGCGGCCTGCCAGACGTCGGTCAGGTGTGGAGGGACCAGTCCGTCCTCCATGCTGTCCGGCTGGCAGAAGCGGTACTCGCTCAACTCCTCCTCCTGCAGCGTGATCGCGGCCTGGTCCTCCGGGCTGAGGACGCCGCCGTCGAAGACGTACAGAACCTGCGCTCCTCGGCCGGGAACGCTGACCCAGGCGTGGACCAGAAGGCGGTCGACGGGTGGGGTGATGCCGAGCTCCTCGCGCACCTCGCGTGCGACTGCCTCGTGGGGGGTCTCGTCCTCGTCGACGGCGCCGCCGGGGAGGTTCCAGAATTTCTTGTAGGTCGGGTTGACGATGAGGACGTCACCGTCGGCGTTGGAGAACAGCGCCGCAGCGGAGGCGGTCAGCGAGAGGGGGGAAGCGTTCATGTTCAGATCCTGGTGGTGTGGGCGAGGGCCGGCGTTTCGGAGGAGCTCAGGAGGCGGGTGGTGCTCGCAGGGCTGGCGGTGCGGTAGGACTCGGCGACGCGCAGCAGCCAGGGGATCTCCGTGGCGAAGTCGTCGCCGGCCGTGTGAAAGGCGGCTGGCGCCCCGGCCGGTCGGTCGGCAGCTCCGAGTGCAGCCTTGAGCCAGTACGCCTCGGCCGTGGCGTCGGCGTCTGAACCTTGGCGGCCCTCTGCCTTGGCGAGCTGGACGGCGCGCGCGTAGAGGTCGGCGGGCGCGCGCCGCCGCAGTTCGTGGGTAGCGTCGCGGATCTCGGTGACGTAGCGGCCGAGGCGGACCTGCGGGGTGGCGTCGTGCGACAGCACGTCCCGAATCGCGTTGAGAGGACCGGCAGCCCGGTGGCCGTTGAACAGATTGCTCGGCTGGTAGAGAGCGATTCCGTCCACAGCGAGAACCAGGTCGCGCCAGAGCGGGTGGAGCCCGATGACGGCTCTTGTGCTCCGGAGCCGTGCTTGTACGGCATGAACTGCAGGGGTGACCGAGCCGAGCAGCCACAGCAAGAAGCCCCCGTACAGCACCGTGTCGGTGATGTGCTCCTGGTCGGCGAGCGCCTGCGCGGAGAGCGGATGGAGCGCGGTGGGAACCAGGAACGCGGTGCGCAGGGCGGCGTACACCACCATGAGGGCCATGCCCGCGGTCATCATCGTCAGGCCGACGCGCAGGGGCCACCGACGGGCGTGCCGCGATGCCCGGCCCCATTGGTATCCGCACACCAGCGCGGCGCCGGCGGTGTACAGATAGAGCAGCCCCATGTAGAGCGCGAGTCCCGGCTCGCCGGCATGTCGGCCCATGAAGTACGGGCTGTCGGCTGCGGTCTTGGTCCGGTCCAGGGCGAGGAAGAACACCAGCGCCAGGCATACCACGGTGGCGAGCGAGGCACGTGCCGCGACGCGGTGCACGAGAGCCGTGATCTTGATGTGGCGGGCGGTTGCGTCCTCGTCCGCGTAGACGCCGGTGACGTAGGTCAGCAGCACGCAGGTGCCGACGATCGCCAAGGAGTGCTTGAGGAGGGTGGGCAGGTCGTTGACGCCCAGTGGATCGATGACGGCCCGGCCGAGGTCGGTGCGAAGCCACCAGGAGAGGGCGAAGGCGGTGAAGGCGCCCCATAGGGAGCGCCCGCGGCGTCGGCCGCGCACGGCGCCGGGCAGGCGCACGGCGGTCTGGAGCAGCAGAAGCGCGACGATCAAGGAGACGATCACATCAGGGGCGGACACGGTTCTTCCGGGGGGTGCGGGGGGCCTGCGGCGGACGGCC
>NZ_JACEHE010000027.1 GCF_013778455.1 Streptomyces himalayensis subsp. himalayensis
TCACCCCCCGCCCCCGCCCGCGTTCCCGCAGGAGACGGGGCGGCCGCAAGGGCCGGCTCCGACTGGGCCCGGCGGACCTGGTGGGCCTGGCGGTCCTGGCGGCCCCTCGTTCGGTGGCGGCGGTGACGACGACTGGATGCTCCCCCCGCCGTCGACCACGGGCGGCGGCGCGGGTGGGCCAGGCGCGCCCTCGTTCCAGCAGCCGCCAGGGCAGACTCAGTCGCCGGCGAGCTACGCGCCTCCGGCGACCTGGACCGCGACGATCGGCCCCGACCGCGAGTACTTCATGGCGATGATGCAGCGCTCGGGACCCGAGGCCACCGGGCTGAACCTGCCCGCGTACTCGCCGGAGCAGCAGCGTCAGCTCGTCGGCAACCAGATCACGATCGGCCGCCGCCGCCACTCCACCGGCGAGACCCCGGACATCGACCTGTCGGTGCCGCCGGAGGACCCCGGCGTCTCGCACCAGCACGCGGTGCTCGTGCAGCAGCCGGACGGCTCCTGGGCGATCGTCGACCAGAACTCCACCAACGGCACCACGGTCAACGGCGCCGAGGAGCCCATCCAGCCCTTCGTCCCCGTACCGCTGCAGGACGGCGACCGGGTGCACGTGGGCGCGTGGACGACGATCACGATCAGGCGGGGTTAACCGGGGAGAGCAGACGGAGACCCCGAGGGCCACGGTCGCGGCGCAGACGACTCCGTAGCGGTCGCGACGCAGACCGGTCCGTAGCGGGAGAGACGGTCCGCTAGCGGGAGAGACCGGTCCGTAGCGGGAGAGACCGTTCCGTAGCGGGAGAGACCGGTTAAGACGCCGGTTCAGACCGGGATGGGCCAGGCGTACGGGCCTTCGGGGTCGTCCAGCCAGGCCCACTCCTGGTCGCCGCTGACGGTGATCCCGAACCGTTCACGCCCCGGGCGCTCGCGCTGCCACAGGGCGAGCGCCTCCATCGGATCGAGGCTGCCCGCGGACAGCGCCAGCAGGAACTGGAACATCTCGTTGTGCAGGGCCCTGCGCGGCAGCCCGCCCGGCTGTGGCGGCTCGGTCTCCTGCCGGCCGGAGCCGCGCAACGGCACGAAGTACGCGGGCGTGTGCAGGAAGCGTCCCTCGGCATGCCCGGCCTCCTGTACGTCGAGCGCGACCAGCCCCGTCGCGAGCGGCGCGAGGATACGGGCGCCCGGGCGGCACTGGGCGATCCACGGGCGCGGCACCGAGGTCACGGTGCACGTGGCGATGATCCGGTCGAAGGGAGCGCGCTCGGGGCAGCCGCGCGCCCCGTCGCCGGTGACGACCACCGGGTGGTAGCCCGCGGCGGCGAGATGTCTGCGCGCGGACTCCGTGATCTCCGGTTCGAGATCGATCGTCGTGACGTGATCGTCGCCGAGCCGGTGGGCGAGCAGCGCCGCGTTGTAGCCGGTGCCCGCACCGATCTCCAGGACCGAGTCGCCGTCCCGCACCCCCAGCTCGGCCAGCATCTTCGCCATCAGCGACGGCTGGCTGCTGGACGACACCAGCCGGCCGTCCTGCACCCGTGTGGCCAGCGGCCCGTCCTCGTAGGCACCGCGCAGCCAGCGGGCGCGCCGTTTCGGATCAGGGTCCTCGCCCCACAGCCGTTCGTAGCCACGTGCGGTTTCGGGTGCACCCACGAAGTAGTACGGCACGAACAGATGGCGCGGGACCTCCGCGAACGCCCTCCGCCAGACCGGGTCCTCGTCCCAGGCCCCGCTCGCCTCGATGTCGCGCACGAGCCGGGCCCGTGCCGCGGCTGCGGCGGCTTCCACGGACGCGGGGTCCTCGTTCATCGGCAGGCTCGGGGCCATACACCCACTGTCCTGCGGCACGGGCGGGGAGGCCAGGCCGTACCCACCGATGGACGCGTCCTGGAGAGCGCGTCCTCAAGGGCGGGGGTGCCGGGTCCTAAGCCCTCGGTCCTCCGCCGGGGTGTCTGAGACCATGGGATACGTGCTGCAATTCCGGGGGAGAGCCCCGGACCCCCTGCCGACCGGGCCGGGGGCCGACGAGAGACCCATTGCGAGGCCAACCGACGTGACCGAGATTCCGCGCGGCACGCTTCAGGAGCAGTCCTTCTACGAGCAGGTCGGCGGCGAGGAGACCTTCCGGCGTCTGGTGCACCGCTTCTACCAGGGCGTCGCCGAGGACCCGATCCTGCGCCCCATGTACCCGGAGGAGGACCTGGGCCCGGCGGAGGAGCGCCTCGCGCTCTTCCTGATGCAGTACTGGGGCGGGCCGACGACGTACGGCGAGCGCCGCGGCCACCCGCGGCTGCGCATGCGCCACGCCCCCTTCACCGTGGACCGGGCCGCGCACGACGCCTGGCTGAAGCACATGCGCGTCGCCGTCGACGAACTCGGCCTCTCCGAGGAACACGAGCGCACGCTGTGGAACTACCTCACGTATGCGGCGGCCTCGATGGTGAACACGGCGGGCTGACAGACAGCATCACCGCCGTCTCGGACGACTGACCTGGGGCGCGTGGCAGGGTGAGCGACGCGGTCAGGCACATCGCGACTCGGGGCCGGCTGTGCAGCGTGAGCGCGAGGCACGTCCGCGCGACGGCCTTCGCGGCCGAGGCCGCCGCGGCTGGGCGGCTGAGCAGCCCGGGGGGCAAGGCTCCTGGGGACGGGCAGCCGCGGGGCTCCTCGGGACGGGGAGCCGCGGGGCTCCCCGGTACCGGGAGCCGCGCGGCATGGGCCCTGCCGCAGAGGCTATGCGCACGATGGGCCCTGCCGCAGAGGCTCAGCGCACGCTGACGTTCAGTGCTCCGAGTCCTGCCCTGCGTACCGCGATCGACCCGTAAGGGGTCCGCAGCCTCAGCCATGCGCCCGACGAGAGCAGCGCCATCTGCTGCGCCACGTCGGGCGCTGCCGCTGACGTGGCCGTGGCGGTCGCGGTGGCGCGGACGGGGCGCAGAAAACCCAGTGCCTGTGCGGCGTGGGCGGCCCGCACCGGCAGGTGCGTGTCGCCGAGCGGCCGTGACCATATCTCGCGGCCGATACGGTCGAGGTGGGCGCGGGTCCGCTGCCCGGGAGTCAGTTCCTCCACCCGCGACCTGAATTCGGCAACCGCCCCGCCCACCGTGGAGCGGATGGCGTCCGGCGCGGGCAGTCCCGGCTCTTGCCGCCAGCCGCCGCGGGGTGGGAGCAGGCCCGCCCAGGGCGGGCCGGTGACCGTCGCCGGCACGGCGGCCGTGCCGGCCTTCTCGTCGATGGATTCGAGGAGTTCACCCGCCGAGACGGTGGCGTCGAGCGGGCCGTCGGGCCCGCCCTCGTACGGCTTCGCGAGCCGCGCCGTACGGATCGCGAGGACCTCGAACGACGGCGGCTGCCCGAAGACGGCGAGCGTGTTCCCGGACGCCTGGAGGCGCACGGCGGCCGCGCGGTCGTAGTGGATCAGCCGGGCCAGAAAGGCGGCCAGGTCCGCCGCCTCCCCGGCATCGGCGAAGTGCAGCGTCGGTGGCGCCGTCATGCGGCGAGCGCCTCCGACTTGTCGCCCTCCGCCTTCTCGCCCTCCAGGTACTGCTGCAGGTACGTCTTCTCCTCGGCGGTGATCCGCCGCGGGCGCTGCGCCTCGAGGTTGTAGGGCACGACGACCGTCGACGCCCGCACGTATACCTGGTCGGGGTCCTTGATCTCGTACGCGATGGTGAGCGACGCGGCGTTGATCTTCGTCACCCATGACTCGACGGTCACCGGCTCGTGCCGGTGCACCAGCGGCCGCACGTAGTCGATCTCGTGGCGCGCCACGACGGAGCCGCCCGAGAAGGAAGGACTGCCGTCCCCCGGCGCCAGCCGGAACATGAAGTCGATCCGGGCCTCCTCCAGATAGCGGAGGAAGACCACGTTGTTGACGTGCCCGAAGGCGTCCATGTCCGACCAGCGCAGGGGGCAGCTGTAGATGTGACGGGCCACGGGCGCCTCAGCCTCGCGTCAGCTTCTTGTAGGTGGCGCGGTGCGGACGGGCGGCGTCCGGACCGAGCCGCTCGATCTTGTTCTTCTCGTACGACTCGAAGTTGCCCTCGAACCAGAACCACTTCGAGTTGCCCTCGTACGCCAGGATGTGCGTCGCCACGCGGTCCAGGAACCACCGGTCGTGGGAGACGACGACCGCGCAGCCCGGGAACTCGAGCAGGGCGTTCTCCAGCGAGGACAGGGTCTCGACGTCGAGGTCGTTGGTCGGCTCGTCGAGGAGCAGCAGGTTGCCGCCCTGCTTGAGGGTCAGCGCCAGGTTGAGGCGGTTGCGCTCACCACCGGAGAGGATCCCCGCCGGCTTCTGCTGGTCCGGGCCCTTGAAGCCGAACGCCGACACGTACGCCCGGGACGGCATCTCGACCTGGCCGACGTTGATGTAGTCCAGCTCGTCCGAGACGACGGCCCAGAGCGTCTTCTTCGGGTCGATGTTGGCGCGGGTCTGGTCGACGTAGGAGATCTTGACCGTGTCGCCGACCTTGATCGAACCGGAGTCCGGCTGCTCGAGGCCCTGGATCATCTTGAACAGCGTGGTCTTGCCGGCGCCGTTCGGGCCGATGACACCGACGATGCCGTTGCGCGGCAGCGAGAAGCTCAGGTCGTCGACGAGGACCTTGTCACCGAACGCCTTGTTCAGGTTCTCGACCTCGACGACGATGCTGCCCAGACGCGGGCCCGGCGGGATCTGGATCTCCTCGAAGTCCAGCTTCCGCATCTTCTCGGCCTCGGCGGCCATCTCCTCGTAGCGGGCCAGGCGCGCCTTGGACTTGGCCTGTCGCCCCTTGGCGTTGGAGCGAACCCACTCGAGCTCTTCCTTCAGACGCTTCGCCCGCTTGGCGTCCTTCTGCCCCTCGACCTTCAGACGCGTCTGCTTGGTCTCCAGGTACGTGGAGTAGTTGCCTTCGTACGGGTAGGCGCGGCCGCGGTCCAGCTCGAGGATCCACTCGGCGACGTTGTCCAGGAAGTACCGGTCGTGGGTGATCGCCACGACGGTGCCCGGGTACTTGGCGAGGTGCTGCTCCAGCCAGTTCACCGACTCGGCGTCGAGGTGGTTGGTGGGCTCGTCGAGGAGCAGCAGGTCGGGCTGTTCGAGCAGCAGCTTGCACAGGGCGACGCGGCGCTTCTCACCACCGGAGAGGTTGGTGACCTGCCAGTCGCCGGGCGGGCAGCCCAGGGCGTCCATGGCCTGCTCCAGCTGGGCGTCGAGGTCCCACGCGTTGGCGTGGTCGAGCTCCTCCTGGAGCTTGCCCATCTCGTCCATGAGCGCGTCGGTGTACTCGGTCGCCATCTGCTCGGCGATCTCGTTGAACCGGTCGAGCTTGCCCTTGATCTCGGCGACACCCTCCTGGACGTTCTCGAGGACGGTCTTCTCCTCGTTCAGCGGCGGCTCCTGCAGCAGGATGCCGACGCTGTAGCCGGGCGCGAGGAACGCGTCACCGTTCGACGGCTGCTCCAGACCGGCCATGATCTTGAGCACGGTCGACTTACCGGCACCGTTCGGCCCGACCACGCCGATCTTCGCGCCGGGCAGGAAGTTCAGGGTGACGTCGTCGAGGATCACCTTGTCGCCGTGCGCCTTACGCGCCTTGCGCATGGTGTAAATGAACTCAGCCAAGAGAAACCGTCCGGCATCTGGATCTGGGAGTGGGCAGATACACCCATCTTGCCGTACTGCCGTCGCTCGACGGAAACCGGATACGCCGGGGCCGGGTGCATGATGCCCCCGGCGGCCCTGGCGCAACGGGGACATGCCCAGGCCGCAAGGGCCGTCGGCCCCGGGAAGTCACCCAGGGTCGCGCCGCCCTCACTTCACGTTCGGGCCGCGATTCGCCCCGGTCGACCTCGGTTCACTCCTCGACCAGGATTCACTCGTCGGCCGGGGGTTCACTCGTCGGCCAGGGGTCGCTCGTCGGCCGGGGGGTCACTCATCGGCCGGGGGGTCACTCATCGGCCGGGGGTTCACTCATCGGTCGGGGTCTCCTTCTTCCGTACCAGGAACACCGCCGCGCCGCCGACCACGACCAGGGCCACCGCTATCCCCGCGATGAACGGCGTGGCGTTGGAGCTGCCGGTCTCCGCGAGGTCGCTGCCGCCGGAGGTGCCGCCGACCGACGCCGGACTGGGCGCGGACGCCACCTGCACCGTGTCATCGCCCGCAGCACTCTCGGTGCGGCAGTCCAGCACGCCCTTGATCCGCTTCTCGAGGCCGTTCGGCCCCTTGATCGTGAAGTCGTACGCCTGGTCCTCCTGCAGCGGTATCGTCACCGTCTGCGACTGGCCGGCCTCAGTGGTGTGCTCGAGGCCCATCAGCTCGAAGGTGAAGGCCTCGTCGCCCTCGTTTCTCACCGTGATGTCCACGCCGCCCTTGGCGCAGTTCTTCCCGGCCGAGAGCGCCGGTATCGCGCCCCTGTTCGCCCAGTTGGCCGCCGCCGTGGCGGAGACCGTGGACTCGCTGGAGCCGGCGAGGATCTGGGTCTGGCTCCGGGTCTCGGAGGCGAAGGCACGGCCGACCGGCACGGTGGTCGACGCCTGCACCTGCAGCGCGGCCGATCCGTTGGCAGCGCCCTTGGGGACCTCGAAGTACAGCTCGGTGCCGTCGGACGCCGAGGTGACCGCCTTGCCGTTCTTGTCGACGACCGTCACACCGCTCGTCGCGGAGTCCACTGGCGGGGTCACGGTGACCCGGCCGGCGTTGGTCCGCACAGTGACCGGTCCTAGCCGCTCACCTGGGTGCCCGGAGACGGCGGGCGGATCGAGTGTCAGCGAGCCCTTCGGCTCCGCCAGGTTCCGCGCGCTCTTGTGCAGATAGTCCGCCAGCTTCTCGGCGTCCGGGTCGACCGCTTCCACGTCCGCGTCGTCCGAGTACCGCCAGATCGCCACCTGCGTACCCGCCGCGGCGTCCTTCTCGCTGAGGCTGCTCGCTCCCGCCTTCCTGGCCAGCTCGGCGAGGTTGTTGACCTGCGGGTAGGAGTTCTGCAGGATCCACCGGATCCTGCCGGCATCGGAGTTCTCGCCCAGCGATGTGCCGCTCCAGGACGTCTCCTGGTACTCGGCGTCCTTCTGTGTGGGGTTCTGGATGTCTATGCAGTACGTCTGCAGAGTGCCGCCGTCGTCGACGGACATCTCGAAGAGGCCCGCCGGGACCTGCTGCTCCTCGCCGCTGTCGCGGATGACGGCCTGGCCGTAGATCTTCAGCCCGCTGAGGGTGGCGGTCGCACCACCCTTGTGCTGCGGGACGTCGTCCGCGACGGCCGGGGTCGCCGCGACCATGGCACCGGCGGCCACGAGCCCCGGCGCAAGGGCCGCGGCGACGAGCCGGACGAGACCTCGCCTGTGGACAGAGAACGCAGAAAACACAGAATTCCCCTTCAGGCGGGACCCGTTGACATGGGGGGTGCGGTCCCACCAGCAGAATCAATGGCCCCGCGGGCCACGCCGGGCATCCTATGAACGCGGCGCAACGTGATCCCCAGTCATGCCGTCGGATAAACCGATCCGACTCGGAATCGTTATCGCCCACACGGCGACTGCCACCGTCGTCGACAAACAGGTGACGCTACGTCACTGACGCTGGCTCCGGCGCGACTTGGACGGCCTGTGTCTCGAAGACCGGCTCGGGCGAGGCCACGGCATCGGCACCCGCGCCGAAAGGCGGCTCGCCCACACTCTCTGCGGGGCTCCGCTGCCCCTGTGCCGCCTCGCTCTGTGTCGCCTGTGCTGCCTGTGCCGTCTCGCGCTTCCCTCCGCGGCGGAAGTCCGAGGTCCCGCGCGACATGTCATGGCCGATCGCCAGCGCGTCGATGTCAGCCGACATCCACTGCTGTCCGCCGCGCTCCTCGTTCCGCACCTTCAACCTGCCCTGCACGATGACGGGGTCGCCGACGTTCACGGACGCCATCACATTGGCCCCCAGCAACCGCCAGGCGCACACCGTGAAGAAGTTGGTGTGCCCGTCGACCCATGTCTCCTTCACACGGTCGCGGTGGCGTGCGGTCACCGCCAGCCGGAAGCGCGCCACCGATCCGGTCGGCAACTCCCGGAACACCGGCGTCGTCGCCACGTTCCCCACCACGGTCACCACGGTCTCGTTCATTCCTGACCCCTCCCTAGTCCCCCGGCCCCCGGCGGCCGACGCGGATATGCGGATACGCGCACGGGCCCGTCCCGTACGGCTGCACCCTCGCTGTGCGGCTCCGTCCGCCGGATCCACCGGCGACCGCAGCGATCTCAGAGTGCATCCGCCGGGCCGGGCCCGCTGAGACCTGTGGGCTACCGGCTGGTTGTGGACAACTTCGTCACCCCGCCGGTCCGGCCGACCCCGATCACATCCACGTACTTCTCACGCACCTCCTGGTACCGCAGCAGTTCGGCCCCCACCGGATCGAGCACATGCGCCTTGCCACAGGCGGCGGCGGCCTCTCTGAGGCGCCGTTCCGCCTCCGCTCCGTATCGCCGCGCGGGTCCGCGTACCGCAACCCCGCAGGCCCGTTCGACGCAGGGGCCGCCCACGATGCCCGCCGACATGAGCAGCACCGGTACCCCCAGGTTGGGCGAGGTGATCCCGATGACCTGCCCAAGCAGCCACAGTCCGCCGATGACCTGGAGGATGGTCATCGACGCCTGGACCAGCACGGCCAGCGGCCACCAGCCGGGCCGCGGCGGCCGCCCCGCAGGCGGCCCGGCGGTCACCGCAACCTCGTCCAGCGCCTCGGGCAGCCCCTGACCGCCGCGGGCCGCAGCCTCGCGTACCGCCTGAGCCCACGGTGCCGGCAGCCCGTACGCCGCTTTGTTCGCCACCATGCGTACCGCCTGCTCGACGCGCTGGCGTGCCGCGGCCTCCTCGTCCACCGGCGCCTGGGGACCCGGTCGGGGCCGTAGCGCGAGCGGTGCGTTCCGGGCCTCGTACCACCGCCACAGCCGCAGCCACGGTGTGCCGCACGCCTTGTTGGCGTTGCGGGTCCAGGCCCGTTCCGCGGCCTCTCCGGCGGCCTCGGCGCCCACCGCCTCCGCGAGCCGGTCGGCGAACTCCTCTCGTGCCGCCTCGCTGAGCCCAGGGCGGCGCTCCGCCGCGTAGAGGGGCCGCAGGCGTGCCGCCGCGGCGTCCAGATCCGCGGAGATACGGCGTACGGCGGCGCCCCGTTCCGCGACGAACTGGTCGAGCGCGTCGCGCAGTTCGCCGACGCCCTCGCCCGTCAGCGCGGACAGCGCGAGCACGGTGGCACCGGGCTCGCCGTACTCCCCGAGTGCGATGCCGTCCTCGTCGAGCAGGCGCCGCAGATCGTCGAGCACCTGTTCGGCGGCGTCGCCGGGCAGCCGGTCCACCTGGTTGAGCACGACGAAGGTGACCTCCGCGTGCCCTGCCAGAGGCCGCAGATACCGCTCGTGCAGCACGGCGTCCCCGTACTTCTCGGGGTCGACGACCCAGATCACCGCGTCGACGAGCGCGAGGATGCGGTCGACCTGTTCGCGGTGGGCGGCGACGGCCGAGTCGTGGTCGGGCAGGTCGATCAGGACGAGGCCGCGCAGCTGCGCCTCCCCGTCCGGGCTCTTCGCGGGCCGGCGGCGCAGCCGCATGGGGATGTCGAGGCGGTCCAGCAGCCCTGCCGCACCATCCGTCCAGCTGCACGCCACGGGGGCCGCGGTGGTCGGCCTGCGCACCCCGGCGTCGGAGATCGTCACCCCCGCCAGGGCGTTGAACAGCGACGACTTGCCGCTGCCCGTGGCGCCCGCGATGGCGACCACGGTGTGCTCTTCGGACAGTCTGCGCCGAGCGGCGGCCTCGTCCAGGACGCGGCCCGCCTCGGCGAGCGTCTTCCTGTCGAGCCGGGTGCGGGACAGCCCGATGAGCTCGCGCAGTGAGTCGAGCCGGCCCCGTAGCTGCGTTTCGTACAGGGTGCTGCCCGGCGAGGCGTCGGCACCGCCACGGGATTCCGCTCCGCCATGGGCACCTCCACGGCCCTCATGGGCGCCGCCCTCGCCCCCGGCTCCGCCCTCCGTATCGCCGGCGGCTCCGTCATCGCCCGCTTGGGACACGCGCCGCGCGATCAGCCCGTCGTCCCAGGCACCGTCGGTTTCACGCGGCCTCCGATTCCCGCGCGCGTCCTCGCTGCCCTGATCGTCGTCCTCCACGCGCGCGTGCCCGCTGTCGCGACCGGTGGCCCGGGACGTTCTGCCGGGGTTCGGTTCACCCTCTGCCCCTGATGTGCCGGACGGGCCCGAACCGTGAGCCTCGCCCGACCCGCCGGTGGGGTCGGAGTGATCCCTGTGGTCAGTGACAGCGGTCACCGCGGTCACCTCTCCTTCTGCATGACGGACAGAGCGGCGATGAGTTCGGCCTGGGGTTCGGGGTGCACTCCGAGGGCGTCGAGCGGGGCCAGGCGCCGTTCGCGCTCGACGCTGAGCACCTTGTCCACGTAGCTGGTGAGCAGGCGCCCGCCGCGGTCGCGCAGCCGGAGCGCCCCGTGCGCCCCGATGCGCTCGGCCAGATTCTCGCCCGCCGAGCGGCCCCGGCGTCCGCCCAGCAGCGCGGTGGCGAGCAGAGCGGCGACGGCCTCCGGGTCCGGCGCGACGCCACGCGACGTCCGCCGCATATCCGGTGCGGCATCGAGGCCGCGCACTTCGTCCTCGGCGTGCTCCTCGAGGACGCGCCGCCACCGTCGTACCGTCATGCCGATCCGGTGTTCGGCGTTCTCCAGCCCCGGGGCACGGACCGTCAGCCCTGGAGCGAGGCCGCCCGGTTCGTGCCGCCACGCCTCCTCCACGCGCTCGTCGACCGCGGCCACGGCGTTCAGCAGCAGCGTTCCCAGGCTCTCGACGAGCGCGTCGAGCAGCTCCTCCGGGGTGCAGTCCAGCGGGTAGGCCCGCCAGCGCTTGAGAGCGTCACCCGCGAGCACGGCCCCGGCCTGCAAACGGCCCCGCACGCGCGCGTGCTCCTCTTCGTACGCCTCGTCGACAGCAGCCGTGAGCCGCAGCGCGGCCGCGTGCTGTGCGGCGACGGCGCCGGCCAGCTCGGGCATCCGCGCCCCCAGCGAGTTCATGACACCGTTGGCGGTACGGACGATCGCCTGGCGGCGGGCTCCCATGTCGTGCGCGCGGTGCACGAGCCAGGTGCGCAGGGGTGCCACGGCAGTGCTGGGCAGCAGCCCGCCGCCCCCCGCGGACTCGGGCAGCTCGGGCACGGTGAAACGGGGCGCATCGCCGAGTCCCGCCTTGGTGAGCAGCGCCGCGTACTGCCGGGACACCTCGGTGACGACCTGGTGCGGCACCCGGTCCAGCACGGTGACGAGCGTCACGTTGTGCTCCTTGGCGGTACGCAGCAGATGCCACGGCACGGCGTCTGCGTACCGGGCGGCGGTGGTGACCATGACCCACACGTCGGCGGCGCAGATCAGCTCGGCTGCGAGGAGCCGGTTCTCGGCCACGAGGGAGTCGACGTCGGGCGCGTCGAGGAGCGCGAGGCCGGGCGGCAGGGTGTCGACGGTCTCGATCCGCAGCGCCCGCCCCCCGGGCCTGGCGGGCGGCCGTCTGCCCCTCCACGTCTCCTGCTTGGTCGCCCGTACGCGCGCGAGCTGCGGCAGTACGCGCTTCCCGCTGAACCAGTGCTGGTCGTCCGGATGGCATACGAGCACCGGCGTACGCGTCGTCGGCCGCAGCACCCCGGCCTCGGTGACCTGACGCCCCACGAGGGAGTTGACGAGGGTCGACTTCCCGGCCCCGGTGGATCCGCCGATCACCGCGAGCAGCGGCGCTTCGGGTTCCTTCAGACGGGGCACCAGGTAGTCGTCGAGTTGCAGCAGCAGTTCCTCCCGGTTGGCACGCGCGCGTGCCGCCCCCGCCACGGGCAGCGGAAAGCGCGTGGCGGCGACACGGTCGCGCAGGACAGAGAGTGCGTCGAGCAACTGAGGCCGTACGTCGAAGGTCACCACATGCGAAGAATGCCCAATTTTGGAGCCTTTCTGAAGCATATGGGTGCTTCTGCGCGCCGATCAGACCCCCGGGACGCAAGGGTCCAGTGGGGCGCAGGCATAACGAGTGCACAACACCCGGGGCGCGAGAGGCCAAAAGCGATGCAGGATTCGTACCTGCCTGCGATTATCGGGACCGCTTCACTGAACCTCCACATCGAACCGCGGAGGAGAAGCAGGAGAGTCAAGGATCCAGGAGCCCTATCCTTGTCCCCGGCAAGGCCACGGTCAGCCCCACCCAGGGCGCTGGGCCACCGGCCACCACCCGGCCCCCGTAGCTCAGTGGATAGAGCAGGCGCCTTCTAAGCGCTTGGCCGCAGGTTCGAGTCCTGCCGGGGGCGCCAGTCTCCGCCCTCCCTTCGGGAGGGCGTTTTTGCTGGTCAGGGCACGTGCACCCAGATCAGAACAGCGCCGGACCCTCCCCCGTTGGTCGTGAGGAGGGTCCGGCACTGTCCGGCTGTCACCGGGTTTCTGCGGGTGGCCGTGGCAAATACGTGGCGAAGTTATCCGGGCGCCGTCAGGTGGTCTCGGGTAGCTCGGGGAGGTCTCCCCCTGCCTCCATCCGCCGTTTGAGGTCCCGGAGCTGCCCGGAGACGCACCGGGCGTAGATGGCCAGCAGGACAGGGACACTGTTCCCTGCCCACTCGGCAACTTGTGCGGCAGGGATGCCGTCGTTGAGCCATCTGGTCAGGCAGGTGTGTCGCAGGTCGTACACCCGCTTACCGAGCGGTGTCGCGAACTCCTCCGGCGTGAGAACTTCCTTGCGAGCGCTCCGCCACGCGCGACGGATGACCGAGCCCGCAAGCATCTCTCCCCTTTCGCCCTGGAACAGCAGATCTCCCGGCTTCAGGTTCTTCGTCTTGATGTGCTCGCGGAGAATCTTCGTCAGCGAGGGGTGGCCCGGTACGACTCGGGTGTCGTCCGCGGCGCGCCCCTTCAGCCCGCGCTCTTCGTGGATCTCGCCGTCATCGGTCCAGTTCTTCCCGACTTCCGGCTGAGCCGTATGAAACAGCAGCTCGCACCACTGGTCTTCGGCGCCTTCCTCGGGCAGCCGGACGTCTGCGACGTCTATCGCCACGGCTTCCTCCGGGCGCGGCCCGGCGTAGTACAGCGTGGCGAAGAACGCGTGCAGTCGCTTGCCGCCGCGGGGACGGCGGCGCACCCAGCCCAGCAGGCGCGCCGCCTGCTCCGGGTTGAGCAGGGACCGTTTGTCGATTGCGGACGACGTCTTGGGTACCGAGCCTCTGCCCTTCGGCAGCGGGTTAGCCCGCAGGATCCGGTGCTTGACCGCGTACTCCATGGCCACGTTCAGAATCCGCCGGTTGCGCTTCACTGAACTGGCCGCGGCTCGTGTGCCGTCCAGTTTCGCGCCCAGGGCCCGAAGGACTTCGTCGACCTTGACCGGCTGCTCCCACGCGGCCATGGACAGGGTGTTGCGTTCCACCCAATTCAGGATCATGGCCACCTGGGGTGGAGCCTCTTCCCGTCGCCTCGTGTTGAACGCGAACTCACGCAGCGCGGTGCGCACGTCGACCGGCTTGAAGGCGGCTGGCGGTGTACGCAGCAGGGCGACGGTCGTCGCCATCAGGGCCTTGGCCGTGTTCTTCCGGCTGTTCCCCGCGGTGCGGTGCCATTGGGCGTCCGCGAACTGTACGGCGAAGTCGTACCAGCTCACCGCACTCGCCCCGGACTGGTGCGAGACCGGGCGCCCGGTGGTGAGGCTGAATGCCTCACCACGGCGCGTGGCACTGACCAGCTCGGAGCGGAACGCGTCCGCGAGCGCCCGGGTGTCGAACGGCGCGCGCCACTCTCGGCCGTCCAGCGCCCAGCGCACGCTGTACGACGTCTTGTGCTTGCCCCGGTAGACCCTGATGCTCCAGATCTTGACGTTGTACGTCGTGTCCATCAGGCGCAGTCCTCCCGGTCGTCCAGCCAGTGCTCGTAGTCGCTGCGGCGGATCCGAAGGTCACCGTTGGGCAGCTTGATACAGCGCGGGGCGCGCCCCTTCGCGCGCCAGTCGTAGAAGGTTGAGCGCGAGATCTTCAGGTCCGTGCAGATCTCTGCGAGCGTGAGCTTGTCGTCTCGTGACCTGGGCAGGGCCGTCGTCACTGCGCGCTCCCTTCGTGGTTCGAGTCGGACAATCGGACACTGGGGGTTTGGGGGTGTCCGGTTCCTTCGTGCAGGCCAGAGGGGGTAACCGGACAGTCGGACACCTGGGACACCTGCGGGTGTGGGGTGTCCGGGTAGTAGCGGCCTCCGGCGCCCTTGGTGAGCTGTCCTGCGTCGGCCATGCGGGAGCAGTACCGGCGGACGGTGTCCGCGTCGACGTCCGGCAGCGCGGCGACGATGTCCCGCGGACGCACACCGGGGTTCTCCCGGACGTACCGCAGGATCGCCGCGCGGGTGTCGCCGATGGTGTGATCCGAGACCGGGCCGTCGAGCATCTGCCAGGCCCCCGAGGCTGCTTGGAACTTCAGGGCGTATTCGGCTTCGTCGACGTCACGGCCGGTGACGTGCAGGATGCCGTCTGCCTGCCCGCGGGCCCGCTTGAGCACGAGCGTGGCGTCCGCGGCTCCGGCGATGCCGTTGGTGCCGGAGACCTCGGTCAGGAAGTCGTCCGAGCCTGCCTTGCGGACGTGGTGGACGAGCACGACGGCGATGCCGTAGTGGTCGGAGATCCGCTTGGCATAGCCGACGGCGACATAGTCCGCGTCGTACGCGGACACGCCTTGCGGGGCTTGGCCACGCATCTTGGCGAACACGTCGATGACGACCATGCGGGCTTCCGGGTTGCGGTCCAGCCATCCGGCGATGGCGTCGCTGCCTCCCTGGGGGAAGGGCGGGCATTCGGTGACCAGAGTCAGCCCGGCGGGGGCCGCTTGCCCGCCCAGGATCTTGCGCATGCGGGTCTGGAGACGGCGCGGGGTGTCTTCCAGGGCGAGATAGAGCACCGGTCCGCCATCGACGGGCAGGGAGTCGAACGCATGGCCCCCGGCCGCGACCGCCAGTGCCAGGCCGAGAGACAGCCACGACTTGCCTACCTTGGGCGGACCGGCAAGCAGGTTCACGCCCTCGGCGAGGATGCCGGGCACCGCCCATTTGGGCTCCGGGAAGTCCGCGGCCATGAGCTGATCCGCGGTCCACGCGGTCCGCGGGCGCTCCCGCTTCGGCAACTCCCGCGGGGCCGCCTCGGGGTCACTGGGCACGGAGTACAAGTGCAGCGGGGGAATCGGATTGACGCTCATGCCGCGACCTTCCGAGGGCGGTTGGCTCCGGCCCGCAGGCCGGAGGCGATGGTGCGGCGTGCCTCGCGCTCGCCCTGGCCGACGCTGAGCGCCGCCTCGACGAGCCGCTCCGTCACCTCGTGCGCATCCAGTTCTCCCCCGGCAACAAGCTGTCCGAGGGCTACGGAGGCGATGTAGAGCGCGTTGTTGTGCTGGTGCTCGCCGGAGCCGGTGACGCGGGCCAACTCGCCGTTGAGCGCGGCGTTCAGGAACTTGCCGCGCCGGTCGCGGGTGGTCAGCGGGATCGTGACCGGGCGTTGCGGGGGCAGGGGCGCCGGGCGCAGCAGCTCGGCGAGCCAGCCCGGTAGCGGGGCAACGGGGGCATTGTGAGCCACCGTGTACGGCTCTCCAGCGAAGGTGCTGCCCGCGCCGACGACGAGCCCGCCGACGGCGCGGGTGTCGACCTTCCAGCCGAGCCCGCGGGCGCTGTCCCCGGCGGTGTTGCGCAGCGGCTCGCCCTCGGGTGCGGCGAAGTACAGATGCGTGCCGCCGCTCCAGGTGCGGACCGTGTACGTGTCGGCGGGGAAGGGCTGGCTGCGGCGCTCGCAGAGCAGGGCGAGCACGTCGGCGCCGTTGGTGACGCCGTGCGTGGCCCATGCGGCCGGCGGGGTGTCGTCTGGGCCCTTGGGAGTGTCGAGGTCGACGACGACGAGCCCGGAGGGGCCTGTAGCGATGCCGACGTTGTAGGGGGCGTGCGTCCAGCACCGGGTGATGCGATCCGGATCGATGGTGGCGCGGGTCTCCCAGTCGCGGACGGCGGGGCGCTTGTCGCCGGGGATGAGGGGGAAGACATGCCAGCCGCGCGACGCTGCGTCAAGGGCAGCGCTGAGCTGGGCAGAGCCATCCAGTTGAGGCATGCTGGAGGTTCTCCTGTTCTGTCGAAGGGACAAGGGAGCCGGGGCGGCCGCGGTCTTGTGGTGAGAGGCGGCCGCCTCGGGCGTATCTACTGGCCGTCGGCGAGTGGGAGTTCCTCGCCGGTGATGGCCTCGCTGACCATGGCGACCAGGTCGCGGGCTGCGGGCGGGGTGACGGCGTTGCCGAGCATCAGCACCCGGGTGCGCTTGTCATTGGCGAGCAGCCGGTAGCTGCCGGGGAAGGCCATGGCGGCGGCGTATTCGTGGGGTTCGAGCATCCGGAAGCGGCACTCCTCCACGGAGTTGACCGTGCCGCCGTACAGGGCGCCGTGCCGGTCCACTGTGGTCACGGTGGGCAGCGGCCGGTCCGCCGGGCGGGCCGTGCCGTTGCCGTAGTACGGCACCACCAGGTCCGGGGCGGTGACGATGCCGTGGTGATTACCGCCCGCGGTCACCGTGGCCAGCGGCGCGGTGATGGCCCGGTGGGAGGAACCGCCACCGCGCAGTTCCACCATGTACGGCGGCAGCGCGAGCGCGGTCTCGTTGCGCGTCGTCACGGTGCGCAGAGGGGCGGAGGCGGGGACGGCACGCTTGCCGTCGCGGCCCTCCACGGGCACCGTGAGCGGTTCGGCGAACGCGGCAAAGCCCGCGCGGACCCGGCGCATCGTGTCGACCGCCAGCGGGCGCTTGCGCTCCCCGATCGTCTGCGCGGGAAGGCTCCAGTCGATCGCTTCGGCGGCCGGGCGCACGGCCGGCTCGACCACATGGTTGCGGCACTCCACGCGCGGGCAGCGCCACAAGTACTGAGCCCGCTGGCCGTAGCGACCCCACCGCCGGTCCGGCCGCTTGAATGCCTGGATGGCACGGATGCGGCCATGGGTGGGGCACTCGGCCGCCGGTCGGGTCCACTTGCCGAAGTCGGGCATACGCTCGCCCGTCCGCCACAGCACCACATACATCCGGTCGCGGGACTGCGGGGCAGGCGAGCCGTAGGCGGCGGCGTGCATCGAGTTCATCCACACGATGCGGTGCTCATATCCCCAGGCGTGCAGGGTCCGCAGCCACGCATCGAACGCCGCACCCGGGGCCTGTTCGGGGCCCCACCAGTAGGCGTCCACCACGTTCTCCACGATGATCGCCCGGTAGCGGTGGGCCTCGGCGAAGCGGGGCACGTCGTGCATGGTGGCGCGCGAGCGGATCGCCGCCTCATCGGCGCCGCTCTCGGCGAACAGGCCGTCGGTGTGAGCGCCGTGGCCGCGGCGGCGACCCTTGGCGATGGAGTGGTTGGTGCACTCCGGGGAGGCCCACAGGATGTCCGTGGCCGGGTAGCGGCGCGGGTCCACCTGCGATATGTCGGCGCAGTCGTGGTCGGCGTCGGGATGGTTGGCCTGATGGGTGTCGACGGCGTGCCGGGCGTGGTTGGCGGCCATCCGCACCCGCACCCCGGGCACCGCGACGGCTCCGGTGGACGAGCCTCCGGCACCGCAGAACAGATCGGTCAGGGTCAGCACGCGCTCAACTCCTGTGCTGTCGAAGGGACAAGAGAGCCGGGGCGTGCGGGGTCCTGGTGGTGAGAGGCGCCCGCCCCGGGCGGATCTAGAACGGCGGCTCGTTGCCCGCGCCCGTTGCCGCCCCGGCCGGGGCAGGCGCAGCGGTGCTCCAGGCGTCGGCGGCCGGGCCATGGGCAGCGCCGTTGCGCTGGACACGGTCGACCTTGGCGGTGGCGAACCGCAGCGAGGGGCCGATGTCGTCGACCTCCAGCGCGAGCATGGAGCGGTTCTCGCCCTGGTCCGTCTGCCAGTTGTGCTGGCGCAGGCGGCCGGTGACGACCACGCGCATGCCCTTGGTCAGGCTCTCGGCGACGTGGTTGGCCAGGTCGCGCCATGCGGTGCAGCGCAGGAACATCGCGGTGCCGTCGCGCCACTGGCCGGTGGCCTTGTCGTAGCTGCGCGGGGTGGAGGCGACGGAGAACCGGGCGATGGCGTCGCCGCCGTTGGTGTAGCGCAGCTCCGGGTCAGCGGCGAGGTTGCCGACGATGGTGATGGGGGTCTCTCCCACGGACATGTGGATCACTCGCTTTCGGTGTGGGTGGGGTTGGTGCTGGTGTCGCGGTGGTCAGCGGTGATGCACAGCCGGATGCGCTTGCCGTCGCGGGTCGGGTACTGACGTGTCGGGCCGGTGTCGAACGCGGCGGCCAGAGCGGTGCTGACGCGGTCGGCGTCGTCCGGCGTGCAGATGACGCGGATCTCGAACACGGCTCAGTCCGTCTCGGCGGCCATGTCGTCGACCTGCAAGAGCAGCTCTCCGAGCTGACGGCGGGTGAGGTCGCGGCTGTAGGTCGTCGGCAACCCGTCGTTGTCCCAGCGCAGTTCGACGGTGACGATCTCGTCCGGGTCGATGTCCACGTCAGTGCTCCTTGCTCGTGTCGAGGGCGGGCAGCTCGGGCAGGCCCGCGGCTTCCAGCGCCTTGGGGTCGAAGCCGGGCAGCGCGGCGCGGGTGACGAGTGCCTGTGCGAGCTGTTCGGCGTAGGCAGCGCCGGTGCGTGCTACCTCGATCTGTGTCGTGCCGCGGATGGTCTCGACACGCTCGATATGGGCGCGTTCCTCGCGCCGGTCGCTCACGTGCCGCTCGTAGGCGACGCGCTCGCGCCGGTCGGTGCGCCAGTAGCGCGCGGCGAGCCCGTAGGCGACGGCGGTGGCCAGCGCCCACAGCAGCAGCGGCAGGGACCATCCGTCGGCGTATCCGGCGACCCCGGCGAGGGCGAGCCCGCCGGAGGCGGCGAACGCGGTCCCGGCGAGCACAGGGTCTCCGGCGCGACCGATGCTCGCGCACGCGCCGGCCGCCGCAGCAGCCAGGGACAGTGCGGTCATGAGCACGGCGTTGCCGATGGAGTGTTCCGCGCCGTTGGCGTTCCAGATCCGGGCCAGGATCAGCACGGTGGACGTGGCCAGTGCAGGGGCCGCTTTGGGCAGGGCCGCGGTGAGCCAGTGCCGGGCGGTGATCTGCTCGTTCATGCCGCGTCTCCGAGGTAGGCGCGCCCGGCGTCGGTGATGGTGACGGGGACGGCCAAGGGGTCGTCTCCGCTGACCTCGACCAGGCCGCGGGCGGTGAGCGGGTAGAACGTGCGCGCCTTTACGGCGTAGCCGCGGGGGTGCTCGGCCAGCCGCCACCGGCCACGCGGGATCGCGCGGAAGGTGACGCCGTCGCCGCGGTCGTAGGCGGCCACCATGCTCAAGAGCTTGAGCACGTGCTTGGGCATGCGAGTCATGGACGGATCTCCTGTCACAGGTCGGGGATGGCGTTGATGACGGCGCGGGTGAGTTCGTTGATGGGCCCGGAGGCGCCGGTGGAGGCGAGGAAGAACCCGAACATCACGGCGACGAAGGCGGACCCGTAGCCGAGGGTCTTGCCGCGCAGCAGGAAGAACAGGACCAGGCCGAAGAGCAGGACGAGGGAGACGGTCACGGCCATGCGGGGGCTCCTTTCTGGGGAGCGGGGGCGGGGGTGGTGTCGTTGCCGGGGCAGGAGGCGACCGCGAGTCCGAGCAGGACGATGCAGGCGGCGGTGCGCAGCGCGCGGCCCATCAGCGGGTGCCTGCGCGGTAGGTGCGGGCGGCGCGGTTGTAGATCCAGCGTCCAACGCGTATCCGCTTGCCGTGGCCCTTGCAGCGGCGGCATGTCTTGCCTCGTTTGGGCCGTCCCTTGCGGTCGGTGGTCATGGCGAAGCCGAAGCCGTTGCACTTGCGGCAGGGGCCGAACGGGCTCGCCGCACACACCGAGATGTAACCGAACGTGACGAACAGCAGGAGCGCGATAGCGAGCAGGATCGGGGTCACGAGAGCCCTCCCAGGGCGGGTTTCGGGGGTTTCCGCAGGTGGGGCCCTATCGGCTAGCTTGCTGATCAGGTCCCGTATGGGGCGCTAGCGGGACCTCTAGCGCTAGAGGGTTGGCCCCCTAGCGCTAGAGGCCCCCGCGCGTCAGCCCGCGTCCCGACTTCGGTCACGCTCCGCAATCGCCGTGACGATGTGGGCGCGCTCGAACCCGGTCCGGTTGACGGTCTTGCCGTTGATCCGCCGGGCCACCTGCCCCGTGGTGACGCCGTACGGCTTGAGCGCGGTGGTGAGCTGCCGCGCCTTGTCCGCCGGGGCCATCTCGCCCCACGGCCCGTACTTCTCCGGCCGCAGCTCGGCGAGCCGGTCGACGGTGACGTCGTTCCACGGCTTGGGCTCATCCGCCGGGACGACGGCGAGGATGTCCTCAAGCAGCGGATCTGTTGCTTCGCGCCGCTCCGGCGTCTCGCCTGCGGCGATGCCGCGCAGCGTGCCCGCGTCGATGCGCGCCTTGCGGGCGCGCTCGCAGATGGCGTCCGCGGCCGGGTTGTCGAGGTAGTAGCCGCGCACGATCTGCGGGTCGTCGGCGGCGCCGACCAGGTAGCCGATGCCCTTGTCGGACTTGGTGAACGACGTGGCGCGGATGCCGTTGCGGTACATCGACGTGCCCAGGATCATGTCGTTCTCGATCTGGCCCATGACCCGCAGGCAGAACCGGGTGCCCACGTTCGCGCTGATCGCGGGCGGGAGCGAGTCCTTGTCCGGGCGCTGCGTGGCCAGCAGCAGGATCACCCCGAGCGCCCGGCCGCGCTTGATGATGGCCGTGCACAGCGCCCCGGCTTCCTTGCCGTACTTGTCGTGGCTGAACAGCTCCTGGCACTCGTCAATGGCGAGCACGAGCGGGTGCAGCCCGAGGGAGCGGTTCGCGGCCAGGGACGGGATGACCTTGTTCTCCGGGCACTTGTCCTTGGGCAGGGAGCTGATGACCTTCGCCCGGCGCTCCAAGTCCTTGTAGACGTAGCGGATCGAATCCAGCGTGGCCGCGCACGTGTCGTCGTCCGGGCCGGAGCCGTAGTCGGCCGCCACCTTCTTCAGCGGGTCCAGGTCGCCGGTGCCCTTCAGCTCCCAGATCAGCAGCTCAGCCGTCACGTCCAGCGCCGCGGCGAGCAGCGGCGTACGCAGGCTGAACGTCTTGCCCATGCCGGGCATGGCGCCGATCAGCACGTTGTCGTACATCAGCGTCAGGTCGACGTTCCGGCCGCGCTGATCGGTACCGAACGGCAGCGGCTTGAACAACGACGCAGCGCCCGACTTCGCCAGCGGCCACGGCGGGGCGGGCACCTTGTTCAGCGCCCGGTCCCCGACCCACAGCATCATCCGGCCAGCGTGCTCATCGGCCACCGGCTCCGGCCACACACAGCCCAGCGGGCGGCGCAGACCAGAGGCCAGCTTCTCGCGCCGGTCAAGGATGTCCGGCACCGTGACGCCGTAGGGCAGGTCGACATCCGCGCGCCAGCCGGGGCCGTCTCGGGTGATCGGGGCGGGGAACTTGATGCCCTCCCCGCCCTTGGCGAGCGCCTTGTTGATCTCGGCGATACCGAGCGCTCCGAGGGCGCGTTCGACGATGCCGGAGGTGAGCCGCTCGACTTCGGTCGTGACGACCGCGCGGGAGATGACGGGCTTGTCGGACGGCGCTCCGAGGAAGCCGAACCCGGCCATCAGCAGCGCCAGCGCCAGGACTTCCAGCCATGTGGGGGCGAGCACGAACAGCACGATGGCCAGCACCGGACCGAGGATCAGGCCGAGCAGCATCACGATGCCGCGCAGCTTGACGCGGTTGTCGCGCTGCCGCGACAGCTTCAGGTACTCCTCGACGTTCTCGCGCCGCGCGGCGACCTGCCGCAGCGGCTCGCCCTCAGTGTCGGCGACCCAGCGCATCGCGCCGCCGACGAACTTCGCGACCCCGGCCGGGGCCTGGAAAGCGAGCCGGAGGGAGTACCAGGGCAGGCGCATCGCGTGGAAGGCGGTGGTGTGCCAGGCGTAACCACCCAGCCAGCCGAGCGCGGTGACGAACTCCGGCTTGGACCGCGCCCACGCCGGGATCACCTCGCGCCGCTGCCCCGACTTCAGTCGGTCCATCAGGCCCGGACCGGCCGGGGCCGGACCGTCGACCATCACGGCCGACTCGCCATCCGCATCGTCGTCGCCCGAGTCGGGCGACCGGTCGGCGCTCGGGTCGGCCGACTCGGGCGGCCGGGAGTCGGCGGTCGGGTCGGCCGACTCGCCGCGCGCCGATCGGGCCTTGTTGAGGTCGAATACCTCGGCGCCGGAGTCGGCCGCCATCTCGGCTTCCAGTCGGTTGAAGAGTTCGTTGTCGTCAGGGTGGTTCACTGAGATTCCTTCCACTTACGGGTGTGAGGGAGAGCGGGCCCGGCCGTCGCTGTAGGAGGTGAGCGGCCGGGCCCGTCTGCTTACATGTCGGGCGGGAGTGCGCTGCCCGTGGGGAACTCAAAGACCGTGACCAGGACTTCAAGGCCGGGGTCGACGGCGTAGGCGACGCGGGTGTAGATGACCGTGAACGCGGTGCCGTCGCGGCCGGTGGTCGGATAGGCGCGGACGTCGTGACCCCATGCCCGGCGTCGGCTGACTTCGAAGCGGGCGTAGGACGCCGGGATCACGCCGTGAACGCCGAACTTGCTGCCTGACAGGCAAACGAACCGCGCTGCGTTGGCGGGGAGCGGCTGACGGAGCGAGCCACCCGAGCCGCGGAATAGATCGGTGATCCATTTCAGGCTCACGCCTGAACTCCTTCCGAAAGCAGAGGGGTTACAGGTCGAACAGGCCGCACTGATCCGTAGAGGCTGCGGGCAGCCGCTTGCGGGCGATCCGGGCGGCGGCGCCGCGGCAGTCGGGGCACCACGCGCGCAGCTCGCTCGCCGGGAGGCGGGCGGCGGCGACGTCGGTGGCGAGCGGGTCGACCGGTGCAGCCAACAGCCGCACCCGGCGCCCGCGCTTGCTGGTGTAGTGGTCGTGCTCGTGGTGGCACCGGCCGCCGCCCTTGGCGTGCGCGTTGCCGCACTCGCCCTCGCACTGGCAGCGGTAACCGGCCGTCTCCATCACCGCGGTGAACACGGCGGCGCCGACGATGGGCTGTGACTTCATGCGACCACCCCCACCGCGGGCACATCGGTGCGGGCGCCGGTACGGCCGGCACGCCGTCCGGTGACAGTGGCGAACAGCCAGCCCAGCCCCGCGCGGCGGGTTCCAGCGCGAGCCTGCTTGGCCGCGTACATCGCCTCATCCGCCCGACGCAGCAGCCCGGACAGGTCATCTGCGGGGAAGTCCGCGGCGTGCACCCAGCCCAACGAGACCGTGGTGCGCACAGCCGGATCCTGGCCGTCGACCGGACGGGCGAGCACGCCGTGCAGCACGGCGAGCAGGTCCCCGGCGGTGCCGTGGTCGTGGATGAGGACGGCGGCGAACTCATCGCCCCCGAGCCGTCCGGCAACCCCGCTACGGCCGACGTGGCGGGCGAGCCGGTCCGCGGTCGCCTTCAACAGCGCGTCCCCGGCCGCGTGCCCGTAGGTGTCGTTGATGTGCTTGAACCGGTCGACGTCGGCCAGCACCACGACCGCACGCGGATCCTTGAGCAGGGCCGTGGCACGGCGGGTGAAGCCGTCGCGGGTGCGTAACCCGGTGAGCGGATCACGCCGGGCGGTGTTCAGGCAGCCTCGCAGCCACCACACATGGACCGCCCACCCGAGGGCCAGCGGCAGCGCGGACAGCAGCACCGTGGCCAGGGTGTTCACGCGGCCACCCCCTCGGCGCCGTCGTCGGACGCCGTGGCGGCGGGAGCATCCACGGGGTGCAGCGCGCGCCCGTTGGCCCGCTCGGCGAGCAGCGCGTCGCGCACCTGCCGGGCGGGGCCGGAGCCGCAGTGCAGTTCCTTGCGCAGCGCCTCGGCATTGATCGCGGCGTCTTTCCAGTCGGCTGTGACCGTGCGCGCCTCGGCGAGCAGTTCGGCCGTCGTGCGCTGCGTCGTCTTGGCCTTGCCCGTCGTCGGCCGCTTGCGCCGCGGCTTCGGCGCCTCGCGCTTCGGCTCTTCGGGTGCCTGCTTCGGCTCCGGGGTGACCGGTGCGTCCTCGCCGGCGGGGGCCAGTTCGCCCATGCGCAGCATCACGCGCTCGCGCCGCGGGGTCTTCCAGCGCCATTTCCAGCCGTGTCGCTCGTGCAGGTCCGCACGGGCCAACAGCCGCTCACGCTCGCAAGCAAGTGCCGTGTTGTAGGAGGTGACCTCCCACAGCGTCATGCGCCGCCACAACGCGAACGTGGACAGCGGAGCGAGCAGCCAGCGAGAAAACCGGATCTTCTCCATACGGCGGCCGGTGGCGGCGCCGATCCGGACGGCGTAGATGTGCGCGCCGATCTCGGAGAACACCACCCACAGCAGCGGCATCGTGCCGTGCGCCACCTTCGCCCACAGCGACTCTCCGGCCGCGATGTTGAGCCCGCAGGTCACCAGCGTCAGCGCCCAGGGCACGAACCGCACCCACGCAAGCGCCATGTCCATCCGGATCAACAGCAGGTTGGCCACGGTGAACACCGGAATGGCCACATCGATACCGACCGGCAGCATCCACGGCTCACCGAACCCCCAGCGGGCCGCAGCGGCCGACACCGCGTCGAAGGAGGAGATGAGACCGAGCGCGCCGACTCCGGCGGCGGCGAGCGCACCGACTCCGGCAAGGCCCATCTCTGGCTTCGTCAGCGGCGGCACCGCCGGACGTTCGGCGGTCTGTGTCGTCTCGGTGCTGGTCATGCCGCACCCCCGTCCAGCGGCCGGATCTGGGCCGCGGCCATCAGCACCACGCGCAACGGGTGCGGGTGGTACTCCGGGGTGGTGTCCTCGCACCACTCCCATTCGGCGTCCTCGGCGAGCGTGAAGCCGAGCGAGGCCAGAGCCTCCGCCCGCTCTTCGACCGTCGGGGCCTGCGGCGAGGTGGGCCACGTGAAGACGGGCCAGTCACTGACGCTGCCGGTCATCACGACGAAAAGTTGCCAGCACGGCCCTGCGGTCCGCTCGGGGGCCGTCGTGCCGCAGCAGCGCAGGGTGATCTGAGCCCGCAGCACCCGCCGGTTCATCGCGCACCGCCGTTCCGGCGCCCGTTGAGCACCCATCCGGCGAACTGCATGGCAAACCCAACGGCGGCGATGCCCATCAGCGGCCGGTTAGCGGTCGCCAGCGCGGCGATTGAACCGGCGAGCGCGATGGCCACGCCCGTGAGGACCAGGACCAGGGCGAAGCCCTGCGGTGTCGGGGTGTGGGAGGTCATGCCGCCGCTCCCTTCCGGGAGGGCCAACGGCGCCCGGCCGGGCGGGCCAGCGGGACGACGTTGAACAGCTCCGGGGCGTGCGCCTCGATCACCTCTGCGACGACGCGAGACACGGCGTCCGGGAGCTCCGGGTTGTCGGCGAGGATGTCGCGGGCGGCGTCCAGTCGGGCCGCGCGCTCTTCCTCGGACTCGCCCTCCTCCCCCAGCCACAGCTCAACTGGGGTGCCCAGGGCCAGTTCAATGAAGTCATCGGTCGAGACGGCCTGATGACCGCCGATGTAGGCACGCATGCAGCGCTCCTGATGTCGAAGGGATAGGGAGTGCCGGGCGGTCGTGGCCTTGTGGTGAGAGGCGACCGCTCGGGGTGTGCGTCCCCAAGCCGCGTCGGCGGCGGGGATGGTGCCCCGGCCGGGAGTCGAACCCGGCCTTACGACCATCGGGGCGGTGGTGCAGGGATCAGCGACGGATGCGACTGGAGACGCTGTCGGCGGACACGCTCAGGTGGCGGGCGCCGGCGAGCCGGACATCGCCGGAGATGCTGTGCGCGCTGACGTGCCCGGAGGCGGCGCCGGTGGCCTGCATCTCGATGTCCCCCGAGGTGGTGTTGAGGGTGGCCGCGCTGCCGTCGTACAGGCGTACCTCGATGTCGCCGGAGACCGAGTGCGCGGTGATTTGCTCGGTGACCCGGCCGACGTTGATGTCACCGGAGGTGGTGTTGGCGGTGAGCTGCCGGACGCCGTCGGCGTCCAGGTCGCCGGAGACGGAGCGGAACTCCATCCGGTCGACGTAGCCGAACACCTCGGCGTCGGCGGACGTGCCGGCGAGTCCGAAGGATGACCCGGCGGGCAGGCAGACCGTGGCCTCGATGGGGCTGACGGTCGGCATGTTGCCCATGCCCCCGGAGACCACCCGGCCGTTGATGCGGACCGTGCCGCCGACGAAGCTCATGTTGCCGACGCTCTGAACGACGGTGCCGCGGTCGCCTCGCACAATCACGCCGTTCGGCATGTCCGGCACCTCGATGCCGAACACCTGGCCGTTCTGCTCGCTGCGGGCCCGGTTGACCGCGTCGGCTGCGGGTCCGGTGCTGTCGTCCGTGTGCAGCACCACGCGGGCTGTGATCAGGCTCTCGATGACCTGGACGCGGACGCTGCCGACCGGCAGCGACAGCCCCAGCACGATCGGGCCGGAGGTTGCGGAGTCAAAGGTGCGCTCGGTCATGGTCAAACTCCTGGAAGGCGAAGAGACAGGAATCGCGCGGTGGGCGGGCGACCGCGGTCGTGAGGTGGTGAGAGGCAGTCGCCCCGCGGGCCCATGCGCCGCGGAGGCAGCGGGGCGGCGCCCCGGCCAGGAGTCGAACCCGGCCTACGACCATCAGGGCGATTCGCGCTGTACAGCACACGCGCCGGAGCCCGCGTGCGCCGCCTACTTGGCCGAGGAGAGGCGGCATGATCCCCATTCAGTTGTCAAAGACCAGGCGCTTCCGACGAGCGCGGTAACCCCTGGAAGGGGCTCCCGTTTTCACGGGACCCGCCGGGCGCTTTTCTCAGATTGACCCATGTCAATCTGACTGTCAAGGAGGTTCAGCGGAAGAGCAGGGATTGACCTAGGTCCGGCTACTCTCGATCCCATGGAGCAGAGCCAAGAAGCGCCCAAGCCGACGCCCACAGCCAAAGAGATCGCTGCGGAGTTCCGTGCGAAGATCACAGGCCCGAACCGCGAGTACGATCCCGGAGACCGGCTCCCTGCGGCTCGCAAGCTCGCCAAAGACCTTGGCGTGCAGCTCATGACCGTGCAGAGCGCGTACGGCCAGCTCCGCGACGAGGGGTTGGTTCTCACTCAGCAGGGTCGCGGGACGTTCGTCCGTGACCCATCGGTGCCGCTCGGCACCGAGCCGGGCAGTAGCCCCGCGTTCACCGCACTGGCAGCCGAACTCAGCTCGATTCATGACGCTCTTCGTCTGCTCGGCGAGCGCCTGGACCGCCTTGAACAGCTTGTCGGCGACGAGACTCCACCGTCGCCGTGAGTTCGTCCGCACGCCTCAGTAGTCGTTCCACCGTGGCGCGCGCCTGGCTCAAACTCGCTTCGATCAAGGCAAGTTCCGTGGGAGTCAGACCCCCCAACTCGCTGCTTCGCTCATTGATCCCTGACATGGCAATGAGCATGCGGCCGGAAACGGAAGAGGACCCGGACAGACTGTCCGGGTCCTCTTTCCTTGCAGGTCAGGGAGGTTGACGACTCGTCATCGAGTGGCTTCGTCCACGGCGTCCAGCACAGCCGCCCACGGGAGCTCACGCCCCGCCGGCGCTTCCCTCGGCTCATACAGCGGCCATACGTCCGGACCGTAGACGACGTGCACTCCCCCGGCCCGAAGGGCGTCGAGATGGCCTTGCCACGCGGGATGGCGAGCGTGCGCCGCGTTCACCCTGGGGAAGACGACAACCGGCAGGTCGAGGGTGCCGATAGCCTCGCCAACCTGCGTCAGCGCCTGGTTGTCCATCAGGCCGGTCGCGAGCTTGGCGACCATGTTGGCCGACGCGGGAGCGACCACGTAGCAGTCGACCGGCGGATGCGGTCGAGCCTCACCAGGGAGGCGCGGTTCGTCACGTACGGGTAGCCCGGTGAGCTTCTCCAGCCTCTCAGCCTCGCCGCTCGTCCGCAGCCACTGACCTGCGGTAGGCGTCAAAGTGACAGCCACCCGCCATCCGCGCCCCATCGCTGGCTCGACGAGACCGGTACGCAGTCCCTCTACGCCTCCGGCCGCCGACCCGACGACACCGAGCACCCCGCGCTTGCCTGAACTCACTGCACCGCCCTGCACCGCTGAGCCATCACGAACACCTCGGACGAACGCGAGCCGCCGCTCACAGGGGACTGCTTGATCAGGTCCCGCAGCGTCTCGCGCACCCTCGGATTGTTGCGTACGAGCTGCGGGGACGTGCGCTCAGCCGTACGCAGCTCCGCGAACGCCTCGTCTCCCTGGCCAGCGAGCGACAGAGCACGCGCGTAGTCGATGCGGTGCGAGACGCTGCGCTCCTGCGGCATGTGGTCGACGTTGATCCGGCCGTGTTCCACCACGTACGAGACATTGTCGAGGTCCAGCTCAACGGACAGGCGATGGAGCAGGACGTTCGTCGGCCCGAATCCGGTCTGCCAATAGTTCTCATCGGACCCGAGGTCGTCCGCGAGTTCTTCGGCACGGTCCAACAGCCCCGTGGCGGTGGGCCGGTCCTGATGCCGCGCTGCCGCGACGGCGGCACGCAAGTGGATCATCCCGAGCAAGCTAAGCGCGGCTGGGTCGTTCTCG
The DNA here is from genome assembly GCF_013778455.1 of Streptomyces himalayensis subsp. himalayensis. GTDB lineage: Bacteria > Actinomycetota > Actinomycetes > Streptomycetales > Streptomycetaceae > Streptomyces > Streptomyces himalayensis. The sequence continues at coordinate 28,560 of NZ_JACEHE010000027.1, forward strand.
GTCACCTGGGACGACAGCCACGTTGCCGCCGTGTTGCCCAGTTGGAGAGCGTCGTCATAGCGCCCGTTGGCAAGCAGGGCATGCGTGCCGGACCGTGCGGCGGACGCCAACACGAGCGGATCGTCCGACTCGTCAGCGGCTCGCATCGCGCGCTCGGCAGCGAGCCACGAGATATCTGACTCACCGATCTTCGCGAGCGTCGTAGCGGCGAGGTGGTGCGTCCGGGCCGACACTGCCCAGCAATCGCTACGGTCGTCGCCGCGACGCGCCGCGCGATCCTCCAGCTCCTGTGCGGTCTGAAGCAGCGCGGGAAGGGCGGCGATGACGCTGCCGAGCCGTCCGCCCTGGTAGTCGTTCCATGCGTGCTCGACGCGTACCGCCACAGGGGCGGGCGTTGGAAGTTGAGCCTCAGCCTCGGGCCCGAAGAGCAGACGCGAGAGCCGGCGGGGGGTCATAAGGGCATCGCGCACGGCGGGGACGTCGTCCTGTTGCCGCTCGTCTTCCATGAGTACGGTCTGGCCGAGCAGGTCCCCGAGGGGCACGCGCAGGATGCGCGACAGCTCCGCGAGCATGTCGATACGGGGCGGCTTCCGACGTCCCGTCTCGATCTTCGCAAGCCAGTCAGTACTACGACCGACCAGACCGGCCAGCACCTCTTGCGTGTAGCCGCGGCGCTTCCGGTAGAACGCGATGCGCTCACCGATGCTGAGGTGATCTCCAAGACCACGCATTGCGTGTTGCCTCCTGGTTGTAGGGGCCAGCCTCACGGTACCGAGCCGGTCGTCACGCCGGACAGATGGTCTTCCCTGTCCGTCCGACCGAGCGTGAGGCACCCAACGGCAGAGGACCCGGACGAAGTGTCCGGGCCCTGTTCGTGCGGTCGAAATCCAAGGTGGTGGACAGGAGGTGTCCCATCTGTCCGACTGTCCCAGCAGCCGGGCTGACCTGTGCAAACAGGTGGGACAGCGAGAAATCGAGGTGTCCCACCTGTCCGGGCACTTGCTGAGGCCCGTGGGGGACAAAAGCGGCTGATGCGGCTGATGCCAGCGCGGTAGAACTTTCCCTACTTCATCAAGGCCCGCGCACGGCGCGGGCGCGCGCCGCCTCAGCGGCGCGGCCTGCCTCCTGTCTGCGCCCCGGCTGGCCGCGCCCGGCGGCGCGCTGCGTGCATGCGGGCGAAGGCAGGAAAACCCTCTGTGGCTGAGGCCGGTCGGCTCCACGGCTTTAGGCAGCCAATTTGGCGCGAGCCTCGAAGATCATGGCCCAAGATCGGGCACTGACGGGCAGGCTCACAAACCTGCCCGATCCGCGGGCCAGCGTAATGGGCCATGATCACTCGCGCCAAATCAGCTCCAGCCCAAAGCCGCTCCGCCTACCTATAGATTTTACGCTCAGGACTCAGCCACTCGCCGCAATGCGCCCACAATATGGACTTCATCCTGCCCGTTCCTCCACTGCACAACTTCACGGATAGCAGTATCCGGAAGTGCGCCGCCCACTGTGTTGAACTCGACGACCGGGCCACTGAGAGGGATATTGGTTACAACCAGCACAGGCACAGCCGAGGCAGGGAATCTCTCTGCAAGACGTTTCAATTCGTATCTCTCGAAACGACCACGCCCGTGATATTTCACGACTACGCCAACTTGCCTGTCATCGACATTGACGAAGAAGTCCCAATCACCATCCCGCTCGGCTTGCTGAATCGGGAAGCCGAGGTCAGCGATTGCACGCAGGACTGCGTGTTCGTAGCGGATGGCGCGAGCTTGCGGTGTTCGGGCTAGTGAAAGCGCATCGATGACGCTCTGCGTAGCGGTGACGTAAGAGGTCGCGCCTTCCGACGTCAGCATTACATCGCCCTCATGCACGACTCGATTACGGAGAGCTCTTAGGTCGTTGGCGACTCGCGCAAGATTTGAAGGCAGGACCCCTTGTAGCTCGGCTCTCTGAATCATGGCTCCCGGGGTGTACCGGATATTAGAGGGCGGGATGACGTCAGCAAGAGCCGCCTCAAGTTCCTTCCAGGCCCCCAGTACAGCTGCAGTAGGATCTGATTGTGCCACCCGGAGAAGGCTAGCAAGCTCACGATCGAATCGACCCGGCTTTATTTCGATCACATTCTGCGCGTCATTTCCTGCATCGTCTTGATCTCCGGCGGGTTCAACCCGACGAGTCGGCTCGCTAATTTCCGCAGCAATCTCACCTTCAATTTCTGCTGCCTCTTCCGCAATCGCCTCAGCCTGTCTCTGAAAAGTGATGCCACCTATCGGAGTTTCCACTGAGTCGATGTTCCGAACGAGTCCGACTAGTTGCTTCCTGAATACAAGGCCCAAAGAGAGGACCACAGTGGGCCAGATAAGAACCTTGATGTATTCGAGGAGCAGCTTCCAGTCCATGAGCGGCATCATGGCACAGAGGGTTGACAGGCGTGGCCGAACCACAGCACAGATGCTGCGCCTCAACGCACGAGCGCCCTCCCGGGCCGTCCTCGGGCCGTGGAAGGGCGCTCAACGATGACCAACGTCGACCAGCGCGCTTTGCTGAGCCCACTTGATCGGTCGCTTCAATTCCTGCGACCGGTAACGCGACCGTAAGGATCACGGCTCTCCTCGTCGCAGCCTCCGTGCGACCCGCCGCCACCGATCCTGGGCCTCAACGCTTTCCGAAAGTGCCCACAATTGTTCGATTAGGAGGCCGGCAAATTCAGGCCAGTCCTCGGGAGGAGTGCGGATCACGAGGGCTCGCTCCACCTCCCGCTTAAGTGCTTCCTGCTGGTTTATTTCGGAGACAAAGTCTACATTCGACATCCGCTCAAAGATTCTTTCGCGAAGATCGGTACTGCCCGCAGCAGCGACTTCGATTAGGCTGCGGACAACCCCATAGTTGACCCACAAGTCCTTCTCCCTAAGGAAGCAAGAAACCAGGTCATCCACAACCTCTGTCGCAGGAAAAGCGCCAAGAGTATGCGCTGCTCGCCACCTGACTGGCTGCGGGTGAGAAAGTCCCAGCAATTTGCGAATTTTCTGCAAGTGTTCATCGGAGACTCTGGAGCGCCTTATGACCGCAGCCGTGGTCCAGCCAAGTAGAGGATCCTCAGACTGCAAGGTATCTATGTCGGCCGGCCCTGAAGGGTCGTTTCTCTTTCGAATGAAAGTCCGTTGCCATGCCTGCAAAAAATCCAGGAATTGTCTCTGTGCAACGAAATCAGTTATCGCATCCACGCCGGGAGCCCTCAGAAGAAGGTGTGCAAGTTCCGACGGATGAACACGCAGCGCGTCACTGACTTGAGTGGATGTAGCTATGATTCGATCGAAACGCTTTTCTGCCAGAAGTGACAAAATTGCCACTTCCAGATCCTCGCTGACCTGGCGTGCCCCCATCCTGTCTTCCGCCAATAGATAGGCAGCCGCGTAGAGATTCCAGTCGTAAACCTTGAGCAGGAGATCGTCCGCTTGGCTCGGACACTGCTCAAGCACCATGGCCAGAACGTCGAAGGAGGCAGCGCGGAATGTGACGATATCAAATCCCTTTCGCGCCCACAGTTCGGGATGCTTCGCCAAGTAACTTGCAGCTAGATAATCGTGAAGTAGATGATGGGAGAAGCGCGGAGCGGAACCATCCTCTACAATAATCTGATCCCGCACAAGCTTATTCCAGATTTCTTTGCCAATGTCGTCGATGAATTTATCTACTAGCAGCTCCCTGCTTGATGTAGTCTCGTATTGGCTGAAGGCGGCCTCACAAAGCACCTCAAGCTCGTCGTGGGAAATCGAGTGCCCCAGGAAAAATCCTCTGTGGAAGTCGCTGCGGATGCTCTTCGTTTCCAAGTTGCTGCTGTGCAGTCGATCCAGATAGTACGGAATTGAACTCAATTCATGCAAAGCGCTGTCGTATCTTTCTCCAAGCAGTTTCCGCTGGACACGCTCAGGCACTGGCCCGAGTGTGGCAAGACCCCATCGGCCGCTCAAGTCGCGCCGCACTAGACGATCTGTGACAATGGCTCCTAGCTGAAGATCCCGAAGCGCCAGTTCATCCACGGCGTCAAGTACTGCTGGTGCCATATCTGACGAAACCTCATTTAGGCCATCTATCAGAATCAGGGATTCCTTGCTACTTCCCGAAGCCGATGTCGCGGTTTCCATAAGAGAGTCGGCGATACCCAAGGCGGAGTTACTCTCATGTCGCGCTCCCGCCTGAGCGAGCGCACTGAGAACAGAAACCTCGGATACTCGAATGCCTGCACTGGCGGCCGACTTTGCTATCTTGCTCAGAGTTACAGACTTGCCGGCACCTCCCCGCGCCTGCAGAAGTACTCGCCCCTTTGAGTGCGCAAGTCTGATGAACTCCCGCAAAGTAAAAATCTGCCCTTTTCCAGAAAGGATGTCATCAAAGTCCCGACCTACGATGATCGGGTATTTGAACGGCGGTGAATGTGTCGAATCCCATATGGTAGACAGATGGCTCTCGGACATCCTTACCCCTAGGAAAAGGTCCATCGCGGAGCACCTGAGTCTCCTTCAACACCGGGGCGCGGATATTTCAAGATCCGCTCGATCACAGATCTTGCGAACGAGGCCGCAACGGCTGCAGCGTAATTCTTCCACCTTTCCCTCTCTGCAGTATTGTCCTTTCCTCCGATAGTGGGTCTTTCGGCGGGGACGGTGTCACTTATTCCACGAATGCACATCCAGAGAGGGTCATAGTGAACGGTCTTGCGAAGATGATGCAGTTCTCGAGCAATGCCGATAGATTCCATCTCCACTGCCATAGCGTTATCGAACGTGGCAAGCATGTCGATCTGTTCTCGACTACCCGGATTGCCAGCCAGCTGATTCGTGACAACTATCTCCTCATCCCAGAACGTCGAGGTGCCGCGCTTCGGCCGCTTAACGCCCCCTGCTTGCTTCCAGAGATCCCCTCGGCCAACGGTCCTGGCATGACGTGCAATCAGGTCACTGCATGGATGATCAATGGCAAAATACCTCAATCGGCGACCACTTGGCACATTCTTTGCGTAATCGTAGAAATGGATGAATTTGGCAACTACAACGTCGCCGGGGCGTGGGCCTTTGGGCTCCATTTCCTTCGTCCCGTCCCTTTTCCATCTCTTAACCTTTTCACGCTGGACTCCTCCCGCGATACCCACGAGGACGAATATTTCCGGAGAGAAGTATTCGTACAGATCCCGGGGCAACTCTCCAGCGGGATCAGTTGCTCTGTCGTTTGCCCGGGCGACGACGAATGGATGGATTACTGGTCCATTTTCTTCCATGCCTCCTTCCCCGGCAACGGGTGAGTATATTCCGGTGTCTTCAATCTCATAGAGAGCCTGAAACTCTCTCTGGACTGCTTTGAATTCTTCCTCGATGATCGTCATGATCGCGACCCGGGCATGGCCATAGTGGCCTTCAAGTATCGCCATTTGCCGTCACCTCTTGGTGAGCCCGCCTGCGTTTCCCTGCCGCGGTTGAGAAGCCAAGGGGCAGTCGTTTCCCTCAACTCCAGGTTGCGCTTGATCGGCGGCAGAAGCATGTCGAGCAGACGGGCGCACAACGACTAGAACAGGTCCTGCGGTACAGGAAGAAGTACTGCAGCCGCCACGAAAGTGGCCATCGAGAAGATGAGCGACTCCCGGTGCAGTCGGCGAAAGCCACGAGGCGACTTCCCATCATCCGTGCCTGGTCGGTCACCGTCTTGTCGAATACGTGTCGAGGTTCCACAGATCGCCATCGTCCAGGGCGAGTTGCCGCAGGTCAGAACTCGGTTGCAGGAGCGTGCGCCAGGCGCCTTCTAAGCGCCTCCGCGGTCACTCAAGGCACTAGGCAGATCGCCGTGCATCGGGCAGGTCGAGCGGCTCATGGTGATGCCACAGTAGGTGTCGGTCACCGCGGCGCAGCTCTGCGTCTCCCCATTCGAGGCGCATGACCCCGGTGCCCATGGCGCACGCGTAAGCCAGGAGAACCAGCCCGACATCGGGGTCAAGCTGGCTCAAGTCCTTGTGGAACTCCTGTTCTTGCAGCTCCTCAAGCCCAAGGTCCAACTCCCCTTGCAGAGGCTCCGGACCATGGCGGCGAATCAAATCGGCACGGAGGCCGACCGCACGGCGAAGACGAGTCACCGTGACCGGTACGTCTCGCTTGGCGTAGCGGATCGGGTACAGCACCTGGCCAGCAACAACCATCACCGTGCGCGCTTGCAGACGTACCGCAGTAGCGCCTGGAAGGTCAGCGAGCCCGGCCGCCAACTCTTCGTACTGTGAAGCGTGAAGACCGTGACCGTAGGCTTCCAGGGTCTGTGTTCCCACCCCCCGGTGGCCGTCCCGTGCCCGTTCGTGGGCCCTGACGATGCACTCTGGGACCAGCTTCGACAGCGGTGCAGCCAACTCACCAAAGACGCCCTGCGACCATGACGCGCTTGTGCTGCGCTCCGCCATCCCCGTTCCCCCTCGCACTCGTAGCACGGTCAGAGGCAACTACGAATATTGACGGTGACCCGCAGTGAGGCTTGCCGCAAGGGCGCACAACGGGCGCTCCCGGCGCAGGGCATCGACAACAGCAAGGTTGAGCCACCAACATCAGATCGAGCACGCTCCCGTCGGCGCCGCATCGACCCTGGTAAGGCTATGACAGGAGTCTCCGGACTCTGGACTATTTGTGGACAGATCCCCGGCAACTTGACGCGATAGGGCCTCTGACCAGCACGTTGCCCATGAGGTGAAGGGCCCTCCGGAGCCGTGTGCGCAGGTTCGAATCCTGCCGGGGGCACTCGCCGACAGTCAGCAGAGATCAAGCTCTGACCAGGGCGGATGCCGACATGAGAGAGCGGTAGTCAGTCTTACTGACTCCCGCTCTCTCTCGTTGTCTCTCAGCGTTCGCGACACACCTCCGACACACTGCGCGGCAGTTGGCGACACGTCGATCAACAGCCGATCCTGTCGCAACGGGCTGTACCAGCAGCCCGTACAGGAAGGTGGGCACCATGGACGCAGGGCTAGCTGCGGTGCTGGGGGGCGGTGGCCGGCGCCTTGGCGACGACGGGGGCTGCTTTGGCCACGGGATGGGCCACACGCGAGCAAGCCAAGATCACCGCTCGGGCCGAACACCGACGTCAGAGGCGAGAACCGCGAAGCGATATCTACAAGAGATTCATTGACGCTGCCAGGGATATGGAGCATCACACGCGGCACGGGTCACTGATCGACCGGCCTGAAGACGACCCAGAAATCATGGATCACTATGCGGTGAGGCTTGGACAGACCGCCTATAAGGTGCGAGAGGCCTGGATCGAAGTTGCGTTGGCTGGCCCGGCAGCAGTCGAGAAGATAGCCAGCGAGATCGACCAGGGTGCCCAGGGGCTAGCCGAACGAGCCCTAAACCATGGCCGTTTCCACATAACTTTCTACGATCCTGGAATGCTGACGCCCTTGGTTGCGCAGTTCATCAGCGCCGCTCGTGAAGCATTGGACGATGACGGGACAGTGCGCACTACCGAGCGCTAAGGGCCCCGACGCTCGGGGCCCCTTGTGGGTCACGGGGAGGGCGCCGCTAGGCGGTGTCGCCTTCCTCCTCCCGCGCCTTTGTGATCTTCGCGTTGGCGGCTTCCTCGTGCCCGTCGATGCAGCCGTGGTACCGGCGGTGGATCACCTCCGGCGAGTTACCGACCCGCCGGGCCACCTCTGCGATCGGTACCCCAGCGTTCAGCCATCGCGTGATGCAGGCGTGCCGCAGGTCGTACGGGCGCCCGGCCAACGGCGAGTCGTTCAGCCCCGACGCAGCTCGATGTAGTCATTCCGCCCGACAGTCATGTAGTTGATCATTTTCAGGGGGTTCAGCCCGCCTCGTACTCGACAGACAAGTGACACCGAGCCCTCGGTCGGCACCTCAACTTCAAGCCCTCGGCTCCCGCACCAGTCCATCGCACAGCGCACCACGTGACGGCCAGGTGACACGGAGATGGTCAAGTCCCGGCCCTGCTTGATCATCCCCCGCTCGACACCATCGACTTCCACCTTTACAGAGCGGAAGATCGCACTCTTTCCCGCTTCCCGAAAAATTCTGATCGTCCCGTCTTGCATATATCCTCCGCAGCCGCAGGATCGAGGGCCCATGATGTCGCGAGGAACCGCTTCGTAGCGAGCCGCCTCTGCGGAGCGCAGACGGGAAGTACCGCAACGGAGTCGTCAGTCCGCAATCGGCAGGTGCACTCCATTACATCGGCGCCGTCCCCCAAGACGTAGGCCATGGAGGACAGCGCCGATATGTCCATCAGTCCGCGATCGGCTTACACCCTGTTCCCGCTAGCGGAATCTGCTGGCCTGGGCCAAGGTGCCAGCCCGGTCCTGGACGGAAGGGACTCGGTTCCCCCCACGAGCGGCGTGAAGCTGTCTGTACTGCATCGGGCAGTGCGGAGGGTCCCCGTGCCGTGGCTGTACAGCAGTGCAGTACAGCAGCCACAGCAACCGTCCACGTCTTGTGACGTCCGTCGGAAGCTTCGCGAGACCGCTATGACCACCGCTGTCTGATCCACATAGAGCTACGGACCAGAAGGCAGCCTTGTCCTCCTCCACGTGCCCGATCGAGTACAGCAACCGGACAGGCAGTGTCCCACGTGTCCGACTGTCCGGTTAGAGCCCTGACCTGCACGAATAGACCGGACACCCCAAAGGGCAGTGTCCGGTGTGTCCGGCCTGGAAGGCTGTAACACGCATGCATCCGTGTTACAGCCCTCTTGTACGGCGTTCAGCGGGACGTCCGGAGGGGCGGCCGGAATGCTCCCCTCCGGCAAATGCGTGGCAAAGCCGGACGTCGGAGCGAACTCCAAACAGCAAACGCACAGCTCAGACGCTTACGTGATCGTGAGCGCGCATCTCTCTTCTAAGCGCTTGGCCGCAGGTTCGAGTCCTGCCGGGGGCGCTCCGCTCTTTCCAATGCCGGACGCGCAGTCACCCCTCCCTGGGCACGGCCCCGGACCGGCCCAGGCCTCTCGCAACGCCGAGAACCCGTTCGGCGGGCGCCTCAACGAGACCTCTCCAACCGCCGATGCGTGCCTATGAAGGCCAGCGACACCTCGTGGCGGCCTCGGGGCGACCGGCGGCGGCATACGAGCCCCGCACACATGCGCACTCGCCTGGCCAGCGCGTTCGTCGTCCGATGCCCGCTTCAGCTCGCGTCAGGCCGCGATCGGCCCCTGAGCACACGCTGTTTGCTGCCGTATACGGAGGTGATGGATGGGGCTGTGGTGATTGTGTGTGTCTGCGGTAGGCTGCCCGCCACTCCACACCCGAGGGCCGCGCTAGCGGGCACGGTCAACCCGGCCCCGCTCTGTGCGGGATCAGTCGAGTGCCGGCTTGGCGCACATACCGTCCGGTCCGACGCTTCAGCGCCTCACCGAGATCCGGTGAGACGGCCACCCCTGGATGGTCCCCGCATCCAGGTGTCGGTCATGGGGCGGCGATCACCGAACGTACGAGCCGCCGCGACTGGTCCGGTGCGGCGCCCGTCCTCTGGCGCGGGGGGCTCTGCACGGCCTCGCATCAAAACTCCCCGAACTCCCCGAACTCCCCGAACACGCACGTTCCGCAGACTGCCTCTCACTTTGTAAGGAACGAACAGCATGCGCGCCCGCACTCCGCTCGCAGCGGCCATAGCCGCGTCCGTTCTCTCCCTCGCTCTCACCGCCTGCGGCCAGGACGGCGACGCAGCCAGCAGCGAGGGCGCGACCGTCGGCATAGCCATGCCGACGAAGGTGTCCCAGCGCTGGATAGACGACGGCAACAACATGGTCGACGAGCTCAAGCAGTACGGCTACGAGAGCACGTTGAAGTACGCCGACAACGACCCGAAGACCCAGGTCGCACAGGTGGAGAAGATGATCTCCGAGGGCGTGGACGCCCTCGTCATCGCCTCGGTCGACGGACATTCGCTCACGGACGTCCTGCAGAAGGCCGCCGCCGCCGACATCGCCGTGATCGCCTACGACCGGCTGATCCTGGACAGCCCCGACGTCGACTACTACGCCTCCTTCGACAACGCACAGGTCGGCGAGCTCCAGGCGACGTACATCACCGAACATCTCGGACTGGTCAACGGCACCGCGAAGGGCCCCCTCACCATCGAGCTGTTCGCCGGCTCCCCCGACGACAACAACGCCCGCTTCTTCTGGGACGGCGCGATGGAGGTTCTGAAGCCCTACATCGCCGACAAGGAACTCGTCGTGAAGTCGGGCGAGACCGAGTACGAGAAGGCCACCACCCTCCGCTGGGACGGCGCCACCGCGCAGAAACGTATGACCAAGCTGCTCCGCTCGTACACCGACGGCCGCGTGGACGCCGTCCTCTCGCCGTACGACGGCATGTCCATCGGTATCATCAACGCGCTGAAGAAGCAGGGTTACGGCACCGCCGCGAAGCCTCTGCCCGTCGTCACGGGTCAGGACGCCGAGATCCCCTCGGTGAAGTCGATCATTGAGGGGGAGCAGTCCCAGACCGTCTACAAGGACACCCGCGACCTCGCCCTGGTCGCGGCGAGCATGCTCAATGCGGTACTCCACCACCGCAAGCCGATGATCAACGACACCACGTCGTACGACAACGGGAAGAAGGTCGTCCCGGCGTACCTGATCAAGCCGGTGAGCGTCGACAAGGACAACTACAAGGACGTCCTCGTTGACTCGGGCTACATCGACGCGAAGGACCTCAAGTGACCGACGGCATGCTCCCCTCCGGCGGAGCATGCGCCGGGTGCCCGCGGAAGATCCGGCGGGCACCCGTGGCTCGGATGGCTTGACCTCGACTGACGGTGGTTCAGGCGCGTTTGATGACGAACCGTGGATCAGACGCGCTCGACCGATCGTGGATCAGGCGCGCTCGACGGATTCTGGCTCAGGCGCGCTTGACCGAGTCGAGGTGGGCGAACGCGACCACGTTGTCCTCGTAGTCCTGGGCCACCCTGTCGTAGGCGCCGCCGCAGGTGATGAGGCGCAGTTCCGGGGACGAACTGTGGGCGTAGACCCGGTCGTCGGGGAACTCCGCCTTGCTGAAGGTCTCGACGGAGTCGACCTCGAAGTGCGCGACGCTGCCGTCCGCACGCGTGATGTCGATCCTGTTTCCGGGCTGGAGCTCGCTGAGCTCCACGAACACCGCAGGGCCGGTCTTGGTGTCGACGTGGCCCACGACGATCGATGTGCCCCGTTCACCGGGCGACGCACCGTCCTTGAACCAGCCGACGAGATTCTTGTTGTCCACGGGCGGCGCGTTGAGCCGTCCGGAGGCGCCGAGAGACAACGCCGTGAACGGCGCGTCGACGGAGATCGCCGGAATCGAGATCCGCTTGGGCGCCGAACGGGGCAGTACGGGGCCGGTGGGAGAGGGAGACGGTCTCGGCGTGCTGGACGCGCTGGGCTTGACGGAGGGAGCCGAGGCGACCACCGAGGGCCGGGCCTGCGGCTTGAGATCCGCGGGCGGCTCCAGGGAGTTGTGAATGAGCAGAGCGCCCAGCACCACTGCTGCTACGGGCCACAGCATGGCGCGGACGACGGTACGGGACGCGGGCGCGGTCCGGGGCTTGTCCGGCTCGGGCGACTGCGGGGCGGCCATGGAAGGGTGCCTTTCATGAACGGGCGGCGGTGAGGCGAGAGCGGCGGGGTGATCCGGTCAAAAGCCGCGGCCGCGGCCGCCCTCCGAGGGCGACCGCGACAGCACAGCGACTGGCGAGGGGTACCTGATCAGGCCTACGCAACACCGGAGGCGTTGCGGCGCCGCAGGATGTACGTGCCGGCGCCGATGCCGGCGAGCAGCAGCGCGGAGCCCGCGGCGATGCTGCTTCCGGACTGCGCGAGACCACCACCACCGGCGTGGACGCCGCCCTTGGGCTTGTCGTAGTCCTTCTTGTCGTAGTCGTGCTCCTTCTTGCCGTAGCTGTCCTTCTTGTCGTAGTCGTCGTCCTTCTTCTTGTCGTAGTAGTCGTCGTCGCCGGCCGGGGTCAGCGACAGCGCACCACCACCCGCGTGGACGCCACCCTTGGGCTTGTCGTAGTCCTTCTTGTCGTAGTCCTTCTTGTAGTCGTCTTCCTTCTTGTCGTAGTCGTCCTTCTTGTCGTCGTCCTTGCCGTAGTCGTCCTTGTCGTAGTCGTCCTTCTTCTCGTCGTCCTTCTTCTCGTCGTCCTTCTTGTCGTAGTCGTCGTCGCCGCCGCGGGTCAGGGCCAGGGCACCACCGCCGGCGTGGACGCCACCCTTGGGCTTGTCGTAGTCCTTCTTGTCGTAGTCCTTCTTGTAGTCGTCTTCCTTCTTGTCGTAGTCGTCCTTCTTGTCGTAGTCGTCCTTCTTGTCATCCTTCTTGTACTCGTCGTCCTTCTTGTCGTCCTTGCTGTAGTCGTCCTTCTTGTCGTAGTCGTCCTTCTTCTCGTCGTCCTTCTTGTCGTAGTCGTCGTCGCCGGCCCGGGTCAGGGCCAGGGCACCACCACCGGCGTGGACGCCACCCTTGGGCTTGTCGTAGTCCTTCTTGTCGTAGTCCTTCTTGTAGTCGTCTTCCTTCTTGCCGTAGTCGTCCTTCTTGTAGTCGTCGTCCTTCTTGTCGTCCTTGCTGTAGTCGTCCTTCTTGTCGTAGTCGTCCTTCTTCTCGTCGTCCTTCTTGTCGTAGTCGTCGTCGCCGTACGAGGAGGCGGTGTGCGACGTCCAGAGCTCGGCCACGGTGACGGCATTCGCGGCGGGAGCGGCGATCGCGAGGGCCGCGGTGACGGCGGCCGAGGCGAACAGGGTGCGGGTAATTCGCATGGGGAGGAATTCCTTTCGCCACGACTGCGACGGCCGACCCGGCGCCGGCTCTTCGGATCGCAGTAGCGACGTGATCACCCTCAGCGGGATTGCGGCTCCGCACCACCGGAGAACGCCGCATTTGAGCTACTAAGTGGGCCCATCGAGTGGTTGAGGCGGAATTATTACCCGCTTGGCAGCACGCAGCGGCCCCTGATGCGTCATCACTATGGGGTAAGGGATCACGTGCCGCCGTCCGGGCCTGACGGGCGGTCCGCTGTCCCCCGTCCGGTCGAGCGTGCCGGTCTCCCGGCCACTCTGACCCCCCGTCAGCCGCCTCCCGCGCCTCCCCCGGACCGCCTCCCCCGGACCGCCTCCCGGGGCCGCCTCCCGGGGCCGCCTCGCCCGGCCGGGTTCCGCAGAGCCCTACGGCAGGTGCGCCTGAGGCGGTCGCCACTCGAGGAGCAGGATCGTCGCGTCGTCGCGCAGGCGGTTGCTCTGCGCGTCCAGGATCGCGTGGATGAGGTGGCGCAGGGTTTCCGGGGCCGGTTCGCCTGCCGCGGTGGCGCGGATGATGGAGTCGGCGAAGCGGTCGAGGCCGAATTCCGCTCCGGCCTGGGTGCGGGCCTCGGTGATGCCGTCGGTGTAGAGCAGGACGCGGTCGCCGGGCTCCAGGTCGATCTCGTACACGTGGCGGGGCGCGTCGAGGAAGGCGGTGGTCAGCCCCATGGGCGGATCGGCCGGGCGTTCCAGGGCTCCGCGCTCCAGGCGCTCGTTGCGGATGAGCAAGGGCTGCGGATGCCCGCAGTTGCACCAGCGGAGGGCGCCGCTCATGAGGTCGAGCTGGGTGAGGACGCCCGTGCAGAACTGCTCGGGAAACCACTCGGCGAGCGTCCGGTCGACTGTCTCCACCAGCTCGGGCAGATCGGCACCCGTCCGCCGGCCGTTGCGGCAGGCCGCCAGCGTGACGGCCGTGGTCAGTCCCGACGCCATGTTGTGGCCCATGGCGTCCAGAATCGTGGCGTGCAGCGTCGTCTCGGTGAGCGCGTGGTCGAAGGCGTCCCCGCCGATCTCGTAGGCCGGCTCGAGCACCGCGGTCGAGATGGCGTGGAGGTTGCCTATGGTGCGGGGCGGCATCACGGCCCTCAGCAGCTCGGCCGGCAACTGCATGGGCTCGGTGCGGGTCCGCTGTACGAAGGTGTCCAGGTACGCCCGCCGGGAGGTGATCATCATCGCGATGAGGGCGGCGAGGGCCCGGCAGTGCCGCAGGCGCTCCGCGTCCAGGGACGTGGTCTGCGCCGCGAGGACCCCGAGCCGCTCGGCGCCGTCGATCAGCGGCAGCCACACGGTCATCCCACCCGTCGGGGACTCCTCCACGCGCAGCGAGAGTGTGCGGTAGGACCAGCCCCCCAGCGATGCGTCGACGGGAAGCGTCGGCGACACGTCCGTCAGGGATATCAGGTGCCGCTGCTGCACGTCGGCGAGATAGACCACCACCTGGTTCAGGCCTAGGGCCGTGGCGCACCGGGTCACGGCCGTGGACAGGTCCAGGGCCGCGTTCCGGGGATCGGCGAGGAAGTCCTCCAGAAGCCTCTCCCCGGCCTCTCGTGCCGGCACATCGTCTCCCATGTCTTCCACCAGCGGTATGCCGCACGAACCCTCCGTCGAGGCCCGCGACACCAGCAGTCTCACACCGGGGCCGTACTTCCGCTCGGTGACTTCCGCTCGGTGACCGGGCGCGGGCCTGGCGGGGCCCCGCAGGGCGCCGGAAGGGGCCCGCCGGGACCTGATGCGGACGCTGAGCCGACCCGTCCCCCGGCTCGTCCCTCAGCTGTCGTAGTCGACGGTCAGCGTCTCGGAGACCGGGAAGGACTGGCAGGTCAGGACGTACCCGGCGTCGACCTCGGCGGGTTCGAGGGCGAAGTTGCGGCGCATGTCGGCCTTGCCGTCGGTCACCAGGGCGCGGCAGGTGCCGCAGACCCCGCCCTTGCAGGCGAAGGGCAGGTCGGGGCGGGTGCGCTGCGCGCCCTCCAGGATGGTCTGCTCGCGGGAGAGCGCGGTCGTGGTGGAGCGCCCGTCGAGGGTGATGGTCACCTGGCTGACGGGCCCCTCGAGCGCCGCGTCCTCGTGGCGCACCGGCTGCACGGGCTCGTCGTCGGCGTAGAACAGCTCCCGATGGACGCGGTCATCGGGGACTCCTAGACCGGCGAGGACCCGCTGGGCGTCCTTGACCATGCCGTGCGGGCCGCACAGCCACCAGTGGTCGGTGCCGTCGATGTCGACGAGGGCGTCGACGAGCGTGGCGAGACGGTCGGCGTCGAGGCGTCCGGAAAGGACGTCCGCCTCGCGGGGCTCGCGGGACAGCACGTGGGCGAGCTGGAACCGGGCCGGATACAGGTCCTTCAGGTCGGCGAGCTCGTCGGCGAACATCACGGTGTCGGTGCGCCGGTTTCCGTAGAAGAGCGTGACCTGCGAACTGTCGTCGGCGGCGAGGACCGACTCGGCGATGGAGCGCATGGGGGTGATGCCGGATCCGGCCGCGATCAGGACGTGGTGGCCCGACCGGGTCAGGTCGGGGGTGAAGGCGCCGGTCGGTCCCATCACCTCGACCGTGTCGCCGGGCCGTACGCCGGTCACGAGCCAGGACGAGAACAGCCCTCCCGGAACGACTCGTACGCCGATGCGGGGCGACGAGCCGGCCGGTGAGCAGATCGAGTACGAGCGGCGCTCGTCCCGGCCGTCGACCTCCCGCCGCAGCGTCAGGGCCTGCCCGGGAGCGAAGGCGAACTCCTCGGCGAGTTCCGCGGGAATGTCGAAACTGACGGCTGCTGCGTCCTCGCACAGCGGCTGAACGGCGGCGACCCGCAGGCGGTGGAAGGCCGGGCGGCGACGGGAACGCGCGGGCGACGCCTGCGGGGCGGCCGGGATCGGTGCCGGGGTCGGGGCCGACGCCTCGGCCGACGACGGTGCCGGGGTCGGGGCCGACGCCTCGGCCGACGACGGTGCCGGTGCCGGGGTCGGCGTCGGGGGCGACGCCTTGGCCGACGACGGGCTCGGTGCCGGGGGCGGGGCCGCCACATCGTCCGTCAGATCTCCTTGATGCACGTCCATCAGATCTCCTTGACGTACTCGAACGGCTCCAGGCAAGAGCGGCAGCGCCACAGGGCCTTGCAGGAGGTGGCGGCGAAACGGGAGGTCTCCTCGGTGTCCACCGAGCCGCAGCGCGGGCACGCGACTGAGCGGCGGGTGGCCGGCAGTTCGAGCGGCACGGGGCCGGTGGTGCGGCGGGGCGCGGCGCCGGGGGGCGCGATGCCGTGTTCGGCGAGCTTGCGACGGCCCTCGGCAGTGATCCAGTCGCTGGTCCACGGCGGGTCGAGGACGGTACGGATCTCGATCCGTTCGAATCCTGCCTCCCGCAGTCGCGCGGCCACGTCGGCGCGCATCTCGGCCATCGCCGGGCAGCCGGAGTAGGTGGGCGTGAGGCCGGCGACCACGGTGCCGTCGGCGATGATCTCCACGCCGCGCAGTACGCCCAGGTCGGCGAGGGTGAGCATGGGCAGCTCGGGATCGGGCACCTCCTCGGCGATGCGCCGGGCCCGCCGCGCGTCGGCCGATGCGAGCCCGGTCACCGAGTCGCCTCGGACGGTCACCGAGTCCCCTCCCGCCGTCACCGAGTCGCCTCGGGCGGTCACCGTGTCACCTCGGGCGGTCACCATGTCATCTCCGGTGGTCACCATGTCGCCTCCGGGTGGGCGCGGGCCACGCCCTGGAGCTCGGCCAGCAGCGGGGCCAGGTGTTCGGTGTGGTCGCCGTCGCGGCCGGCGCCGGGCATGGGGTATCCCCTGCTCGAAGAGCTTGGGGAGGGCTTCCACGCGGGCATGGGCAGTCCGGCCGCCTCGGTGACCTGGCGCAGGACCGCGACGACCTCGTCCCGCACGTCGTACGCCGTGAACAGCTCGCCGATGTACGGCCCGACCTGCTCCAGGGCCGTACGCATCCGCCGGTGCGACTCCTCGGTGCCGTCGCCCAGGCGCACCGCCCATTCGGCCGCGTACTGCCGGTGGTACGCCAGTTCCTTGACGCCCTTGGCTGCAATCGCCGCGAGTACGGGGTCGGGCGAGGCCGTGAGCTGCTCGAAGAGCGCGAGCCTCCAGCTGGAGAGCACCAGCAGCCGGGTGATGGAGAACGCGAAGTCGCCGCCCGGGAGTTCGGCGAGGCGGACGTTGCGGAAGTCGCCGGGGTCGCGGAAGTAGGCGTACGCGTCCTCGCCGCGCCCGGTGCCGTCGACCTGCCCGCAGCGCCCGTACAGCAGGCGGGCCTGGCCGAGCAGATCGAGCCCGATGTTGGCCAGCGCCACCTCCTCCTCCAGCTCCGGGGCGCGGGTGCACCACTCGGCCAGCCGCTGCGCGCTGACCAGTGCGTCGTCGCCCAGCGCCAGGCAGCACGCGGCCACCTCACCGGCGTCGACCCCCTCGGGCACGGCGATGTCCACGCCGTGCAGCGGGTCTTCGAAACCGGTGCCGTACGCCCATCGGGCGTCGTCCTCGTGTCCCTCGGCGAGGGTCATGTAGACGTGATCGTCACTCATGCCCTGCTCCTCAGATGTGCGGGACGTCGTCGGGGATGTCGTAGAAGGTCGGGTGGCGGTAGACCTTGTCGGCGCTGGGCGCGAAGAACGGGTCCTTCTCGTCGCGTGTGGACGCGGCGATGTGGTCAGAGCGCACCACCCAGATCGAGACGCCCTCGTTGCGCCGCGTGTACAGGTCGCGGGCGTGGGTGAGGGCCATCCGGTCGTCGGCGGCGTGCAGCGAGCCGACGTGCACATGGTTCAGGCCCCGCTTGCCCCGTACGAACACCTCGTAGAGGGGCCACTCGTCCTTGACGCCTTCGGTGCTGCTCATGCCGCCCCTTCCCTCGCTCGCCTGCTCTGCTTGGCCGCGTACGCGCTCGCCGCCTCCCGCACCCAGGCGCCCTCCTCGTGGGCGGACCTGCGCCGCTCCATCCGCTGGGCGTTACAGGGCCCGTCGCCCTTGATCACCCGCTGCAGTTCCGACCAGTCCGGCGTGCCGAAGTCGTGGTGGCCGCGCTCGGCGTTCCACCGCAGTTCGGGATCGGGCAGCGTCACGCCGAGCTTCTCGGCCTGCGGGACGGTCATGTCGACGAAGCGCCGGCGCAGCTCGTCGTTGCTGTGCCGCTTGATCTTCCAGGCCATGGACTGCGCCGAGTTCGGCGAGGCGTCGTCGGGCGGGCCGAACATCATGAGCGACGGCCACCACCAGCGGTCCACCGCGTCCTGGACCATCTCCCGCTGGGCGTCGGTGCCGCGCATCATCGTCATCAGCAGCTCGTAACCCTGCCGCTGATGAAACGACTCCTCCTTGCAGATCCGCACCATCGCGCGCGCGTAGGGCCCGTACGAACTCCTGCAGAGCGGCACCTGGTTGCAGATCGCCGCGCCGTCCACGAACCAGCCGATCACCCCGACGTCGGCGAAGCTCAGCGTCGGGTAGTTGAAGATCGACGAGTACTTCTGCCGGCCCTCGATCAGCCGCTGCGTGAGGTCCGCGCGGTCGGCGCCCAGCGTCTCCGCCGCCGAGTACAGGTACAGACCGTGCCCGGCCTCGTCCTGGACCTTCGCGAACAGGATCGCCTTACGACGCAGCGACGGCGCCCTGGTGATCCACTCGCCCTCGGGCTGCATACCGATGATCTCCGAGTGGGCATGCTGCGCGATCTGCCGGATCAGCGTCTTGCGGTAGCCGTCGGGCATCCAGTCCCGCGGCTCGATCCGCTGATCCCTCGCGATCGTCGCGTCGAAGTGCTGCTCGAGGTCCTGCTCATCGTGCCCGTCCAGGCGCGGGTCGGTGGAGCCCGCGGCGGACGAGGCGGAGTCCGTCTTGGTCATCGGCACTCGCTTCCCCAACCGACCGTTCGTTCGGTCCATGTGACCAGTGTGCCGAGTTTTCTCTCGCCAGACAAGCCCGGACGGACATCCCGCCGCGCCACCGGCCTCCGCGCGGACACCCGGGCGCGCGAGACCGTCCTGCGCACCGGGCGTTCGCCCTCTCCTCGGGGGCTCATACGGAGGACGGTGGCGGTCGCGTCCTGCGCGGGCCGCGACGGCTGGAGCCCTGGAGCATCCGGGGCGCTACTGGCTCTCGGTGAGCGACTGACAGCCGTGCGGCAAGGACCCCGACCGCCACCACAGCGACTTCCGCCGCGCGACCCGTACCTGACCTCACGTCAGATTTCACGCAAGCCCCGCAACTCACCCATGCACTCCCCCAACACCCAGACCTCCTTGCGTGTTTGATGCTGACTTGTGCATGCCATGAACACCTTGGGTGCCCATCGGGTGTCTCGGCGCGCTCTGTACTGCGCCGTCGCAACCGACCCCGCATGAAGCCCGACCCCCACATGAGCGCGACCTGGTCAACGAAAGGTCTGGTGCCCTATGAGAGCAACCACCCGCCGGCTCGGAGCCCTTCTGCCCGCAGCCGTGCTGCTGGCAGCCGGATTGCAGTTCACCGCCTCTCCCGCGCACAGCGCGCCGCTGGCCGACCTGCGTCTCGCTCCCGAGGCGACGGCCGTCCCCGACAGCTGGATCGTCGTCCTCAAGGACGGCTCCACCACGAAGGCGGCGACGCCCGCCACGGCCAGGAGCCTCGCCACGAAGTACGACGGCGCCCTGGACCGCGTCTACAGCAGCGCCCTCAAGGGCTTCTCCGCCGAGCTGACGAGGAGCGAGGCGGCCGAACTCGCGCGGGACCCCAAGGTCGCGTACGTCCAGCAGAACCAGGTCCTGCGCATCAACGACACCCAGTCCGACGCGACGTGGGGCATCGACCGCATCGACCAGCGGGATCTTCCGTTGAGCAAGACCTACACGTACAACACGACCGCGTCGAACGTCACCGCGTACATCATCGACACCGGGATCCGCACCTCGCACAGCGAGTTCGGCGGTCGTGCGAGTGTCGGCACCGACACGGTGGGCGGCGGCCAGAACGGGCAGGACTGCAACGGGCACGGCACGCATGTCGCGGGCACGGTGGGCGGCAAGACGTACGGCGTGGCGAAGGGCGTGAAGCTGGTCGCGGTGCGGGTGCTCGACTGCAACGGCTCCGGGACCACGGCCGGCGTCGTGGCCGGCATCGACTGGGTCACCGCGAACGCCGTGAAGCCGGCCGTGGCGAACATGAGCCTCGGCGGCGGCGCGGACACCACCCTCGACAACGCCGTGAAGAGGTCCATAGCCTCCGGCGTCAGCTACTCGATAGCGGCTGGCAACGGCAACATCCTCGGCTGGCCGCAGAACGCCTGCAACTACTCCCCGGCCCGCGTCCCGGAGGCCATCACCGTCGGCGCCACCGACTCCTCCGACAGGAGGGCGTCGTTCTCGAACTACGGCACCTGCCTCGACCTGTTCGCCCCAGGTGTCAGCATCGCGTCGGCGTGGGACGACAGCGACACGGCCACCAACACGATCAGTGGTACGTCCATGGCGACACCGCACACCGCGGGTGTCGCGGCCCTCTATCTGGCCACCCACCCGACCGCGACCCCGGCGCAGGTACGGGACGCGCTGGTGAACGGCGCGACCAGCGGCAAGGTGACGGATCCGCGCACCGGCTCGCCCAACAGGCTGCTCTACTCGCTGTTCTAGACTGCTCGGAACCAAGCCAGGCGTGACATCGGCCGGGACTCCGCGGAGTCCCGGCCGATGTGCGTTCCATCAGGTCCGTCAGGCCCGCAGCCGGTCGGCCGGCCCGTCACGCCCGCAGCCGGTCGGCCTGCCGTACCGCGTCCGCGAGCCCGCGTACCGTCTCGTCCCGCGTCGTGTACGCCAACTCCTCTGCTCGATTGGCCAGTTCGGGCATCGACGGTGCGCCAGGCAGCAGGTCCCAGCGGCCCGTGCCCGTCGGGGCCGCCGGGGTGCGCAGGGCGTCAGCGAAGTACGCCGCAACCGCCGCGACCCGCAGACCGCTGCCCGCCTGCCACAGGGGGCCGTCGAGCGCGCCGGACTCGATCTGGCCCGACGCCTCGTGCGGGGCACGGCTGTCCGCGCGCAGTTCGATGTTGGCGCGGAGCTGCTCGCAGAACACGGTGCGGGCGTCCTTGACGTTGGACACATACGTGGTGTGGCCGTCGCCCTTGTCGGCGAGGCGCTCCATCAGGGCATCGCCGTACTGGCTGCCCACGCCCACCCCGAAGAGTGTGAGGCCGTGCTCGCGGCGGGCGTCGGCGATGCGCTCCAGAATCGCGTCGGCGCTCGTCTCGCCCGTGTTGGCGAGGGCGTCGGAGAGCAGGACGACCCGGTTGGTGGCGCCGTCGCGCAGGCCCCCTGCCCCCTCGGCCCGTCAGCTTGTCTGTGCGCTCCTTCGTTCGAAACAGCGGAGCGCTTGTGACTGTGACGGCCGAGGGGGCCCGAAGGAGCTGTCGGGGCCGTTGCGGCTGGATCTCGATGCGGCTACGGCGGGCGGCGGTTGAGACAGGGAGGTGATCCTCCGGAGACCTAGGACACCACGTCCTTCCGGCGAAAACCGCGGAAGGCCAGCGCGAACAGCACCAGTGCGTACGTTATGGAGACCGACGCGCCCTGGATCATGCCGCCCCACTCGGGCTCCGGCTGGATCGCGTCCGCCCAGGCGAACTGCCAGTGCGCGGGCAGGAAGTCGCGCCAGTCGCCCAGGGCGGTCACCGCGTCCAGCACATTGCCGACGATCGTCAGTCCGACGGCGCCGCCGACCGCGCCGAGCGGTGCGTCGGTCTTCGTCGACAGCCAGAACGCTAGCCCGGCGGTGACGAGCTGGGACACGAAGATGTACGCGATGACGATCACCAGCCGCTGGGCTGCGGTGCCCGAGTCGAGCGCCCCGCCGGTGGGGATCTGGAGTGGCCCCCATCCGTACGCGACGCTGCCGACCGCCAGCGCAACCAGTGGCAGCAGCACCATCGCGGCCAGGCTGAGGCCCAGCGCGACGACGAGCTTCGACCACAGCAGCCGGGCCCGGGGCACGGGCGACGCCAGCAGATAGCGCAGCGACGACCAGCTCGCCTCGGAGGCGACCGTGTCACCGCAGAACAGCGCCACCGGCACCACCAGCAGGAAGCCCGCCGAGACGAACAGGCTGGTCGCGGCGAAGTTCGCCGCGGACGCCGTGGCCGTGTCCATCAGCGTCACGCGGTCGTCGGGGCCGTCCGGCTCGCCGCCGATCGCGAAGGCCACGACCAGCACGAACGGCAGTGCGGCCAGCACCGCGCCCATCACCAGCGTGCGCCGCCGCTTCAGCTGGCGGACCAGCTCGACGCGCAGCGGCAGCGTCCGCCCCGCGCGGTACCCGTGCGCCACCTCGGTGCGTTCGGCGAGCGTGGTCATGAGGTGCCTCCGATCAGGGTGAGGAACGCGTCTTCCAGCCGCCGGTGCGGCCCGACCGACTCGACCGGCACCTCAAGGCGGAGGAGTTCGGCGAGCAGCTGCGGTGTGCTCGCGCCGTCCAGCCGGACGAGGAGTCCGCCATCGGCAGGCACCGCCGAGCCCACGCCCGGCAGCGCGGCGATCTTCTCCACGAGCGGATCGTCGAGCGGCCGGGCCGTGCCGACGAGCAGCGTGTCCCCGGAGCCGACGATCTCGTCGACCCGTCCCGCCTGCACGAGCTTGCCGCGGTCCATGACCACGAGATGCGTGCAGGTCTGCTCGACCTCCGCGAGGAGATGGCTCGAGACGATGACGGTGCGGCCGGCCGCCGCGTAGCGGATCATCACCTCGCGCATCTCGCGGATCTGTGGCGGGTCCAGGCCGTTCGTCGGTTCGTCGAGGATCAGAAGGTCCGGCAGGCCGAGCATGGCCTGGGCGATGGCGAGGCGCTGGCGCATGCCCTGCGAGTACGTGCGGACGGCGCGCTGCAGGGCTTCGCCGAGTCCGGCGATCTCCAGCGCCTCGTCCAGGTGGGCGTCCTCGGCGGGCCGGCCGGTGGCCTGCCAGTACAGCTCCAGGTTCTCGCGGCCGGAGAGGTGGGGCAGGAAGCCCGCGCCCTCCACGAAGGCGCCGACCCGGGACAGCACCGGCGCGCCCGGGCGGATCGCGTGGCCGAAGACCCGGATCTCGCCGCCGTCGGGCCGGATCAGGCCCATGAGCATGCGCAGGGTGGTCGTCTTGCCCGCGCCGTTGGGTCCGAGCAGGCCGAGGACCTGGCCCTTCTCGACGCGGAAGGAGAGGTCCCGCACCGCGTACCGGTCGGCCGACTTCGCGTACCGCTTGCTCAGATCGGTGATCTGCAGCGGCACGTCGGCGAGGTCCGCGTCCGGCGGTGGTGTCGCGGTGCGCCGCCGCCCGGTGAGCAGCAGTGCGAGGGCGGCGACGGCTCCGGTGATGGGCAGCCACCACACCCAGGCAGGCAGTGGCGCGGCGGCGGTCGTCACTCCGGGCGCGGTCGGTACGTGCAGGTCGCTCTTGAGGGACGCCGTGTACGTGGCGGGCTGGACGGGCGAGGCGTAGGCGAGGTCGGTCGAGGAGAGGACGAGACGCAGCCGGTGACCCTTCTGCAGCTCGTGATCGACGGCGGGCAGGGTCAGCGTGACGTCCTTGCCACCCTTCGCGCCGGAGCCCTCGACGCGCACGGGCGCGACCAACTGGGAGGGCAGCACCTGCTGTCTGCCGTCCGGCCCCACGTCGTACACCTTGGCGAAGAGCACGGCGTCGTCGCTGGTGGACGCGATGTGCACCGTGGCCGTCGGAGAGCCGGTGATGCGCAGATCGCTGCGCAGGGGCGCCGAGTCGAACCGCGCGAACTGGCCGGGGAAGTCGAGGGAGACGCCGACGCCGAGGGACGACAGGGACAGGCCCCCGGCAGCGCCGCCGAGGCCGGGCAGCGAGGAGACGGCGGGCGGCCCGGCGCCCGCGGGGTTGTCGAAGGTCTGTTCGCGGCCGGTGAGCGGCACGCTGTGCAGCCCGCTCGCGAGGCCCGGATACCGGTCGCCGCTCGCGCCGCGGAGCTGGGCCTCGCCGTCGGTGGAGTCGACGCCTCCGGTACGGGTGATGCGGAACGCCGGCCCGGTGTCGGCGTTCTTGTCGTCCTTCAGATAGCGGTCGAACCAGGCGTCCACGCGCGCGTACACCCGGTCCACTTCCATGTCGCCGCCGTCGTGCCCGCCCGCGATCCAGTCGACGTCGACCGGCGCGTGGTTGGCGCGGACCGCCTTGGCGATCGCGTCGGCGTGGCCGAGCGGGAAGAGGGAGTCGGTCTGGCCCTGCATGATGAGCGTGGGCACCTTGATGCGGTCGCCGACGGCCGACGGGCTGCGGTCCTCCAGCAGCTGCCGCGCCTCGGCGTCCGGCGTGCCGGTCTCCGCGACACGCTCGTACATCTCGCAGAGCTGTTTCTCGAACTGTTGGCAGCCGCCGCCGGAGTTGACGAACATCCCGGCCCACAGCTTCTTGAACACGCCGTCCGGGAACAGCGCGTCCGCCAGGTTCCAGTAGGTGATCTGCGGGGCGATCGCGTCGACCCGCTGGTCATACCCGGCGGCCAGCAGCGACACCGCTCCGCCGTACGAGGCCCCCGCGATGCCCACGCGCGGGTCGCCGGCCTTGTCGAGCGTGACCTCGGGCCGCTTCGCCAGCCAGTCGATCAGCCCGGAGACGTCGGCGACCTCGCCCTTCGGGTCGTTCAGCCCGATCTTCCCGGTGGATCGGCCGAAGCCGCGGGCGGACCAGGTCAGGACCGCGTACCCGTCGCGCGCCAGCTCCTCGGCCTGCGTCCGCATGTCCTCCTTGCTGCCGCCGAAGCCGTGTGCGAGCAGCACCGCGGGACGCTTGCCCGCGCCGGAGGAGCCCACCGTGAAGAGCGATGTGTCGATCTTCACGCCGCCGGTGTCGAGGATCCGGTCCTCGCGGTGAACGGCCGGCGCGTCGTCCGAGGCGACGGCTGTCCAAGTCCCGGCGCCGGCGAGCACCACGACAGCGGCCGCGGCGGCCAGCCACCGTCGCGGCCCGCGCATTTCGGGCAGTCGGAGATCCATGTCGTCAACGGTAAGGGCAGGCACCGACATCCACGGCAGCCACCGGTCTGAACCCCCGTACCTCCTTGAGGAGTACGGCTCTCCGCCCGCATACCGCAGGCGCGGTACGAAGATGTGCGGGCGTCCGGAATACGGACGCCCGCACAGGGCCTACGACGGTCGGTCAGTAGTTGCGCGGGAACCCGAGGTCCACGCCCGCCGGAGCCTCCGACGGGTCCGGCCAGCGGGTGGTCACGACCTTGCCGCGGGTGTAGAAGTGCGTGCCGTCGTTGCCGTAGATGTGGTGGTCGCCGAAGAGCGAGTCCTTCCAGCCGCCGAAGGAGTGGTAGCCGACGGGCACCGGGATCGGCACGTTCACGCCGACCATGCCCGCCTCGATCTCCATCTGGAAGCGGCGGGCGGCGCCGCCGTCCCGGGTGAAGATCGCAGTGCCGTTGCCGAACGGCGAGGCGTTGATGAGGTCGACGCCCTCCTCGTACGTGTCGACGCGCAGCACGCACAGCACCGGGCCGAAGATCTCGTCCTTGTAGGCGTCGGCGTCCGTGGGCACCTTGTCGAGCAGGGACAGGCCGATCCAGTGGCCGTCCTCGAAGCCGGGCACGGTGTAGCCGGTGCCGTCGAGCACCACCTCGGCGCCCTGGTCGGCGGCGCCCTTCACATACGAGGCGACCTTGTCGCGGTGCGCGGCCGTGATGAGCGGGCCCATCTCGGACTCGGGGTCGTTGCCGGGGCCGATCTTGATCTTCTCGGCCCGCTCCTTGATCTTCGCGACGAGTTCGTCACCGGTCGCACCGACCGCGACGACGGCCGAGATGGCCATGCAGCGCTCGCCCGCGGAGCCGTACGCGGCCGACACCGCGGCGTCCGCGGCGGCGTCGAGGTCGGCGTCGGGCAGCACCAGCATGTGGTTCTTGGCGCCGCCCAGTGCCTGGACGCGCTTGCCGTTCGCCGAGGCCGTGGTGTGGATGTACCGGGCGATCGGCGTCGACCCGACGAACGACACGGCCGCGACGTCCGGGTGTTCGAGCAGCCGGTCCACGGCCACCTTGTCGCCGTGCACGACGTTGAACACGCCGTCCGGGAGGCCTGCCTCCGCGAGCAGTTCGGCGACCTTCATGGAAGCCGACGGGTCCTTCTCGCTCGGCTTCAGCACAAAGGTGTTCCCGCAGGCGATGGCCATCGGGAACATCCACATCGGCACCATGGCCGGGAAGTTGAACGGCGTGATGCCGGCGACGACGCCCAGCGGCTGGCGGATCGAGGCGACGTCGACCCGGTTGGACACCTGCGTGGACAGCTCGCCCTTGAGCTGCGTGGTGATGCCGCAGGCCAGGTCGACGATCTCCAGACCGCGGGCCACCTCGCCCAGCGCGTCCGAGTGGACCTTGCCGTGCTCGGCGGTGATCAGTTCGGCGATCGCGTCCCGGTTGGCGTCCAGTAGCGCACGGAACTTGAACAGGATCGCGGTGCGCTGCGCGAGGGAAGACGTCCCCCAGGTCGCGTACGCCGCCTTGGCCGCGGCGACCGCGGCGTCCACCTCGTCGACGGTGGCGAAGGCCACCTGTGTGGTGACGGCGCCGGTCGCGGGGTCGGTGACCGGGCCGTACGTACCCGACGTACCCTCGACGGTCTTCCCACCGATCCAGTGGTTGACGGTCTTCGTCATGACAAGATCCCTACCTTCGCAGACGGCGGCGTCGGGCCCGGACGTCCCGGTCGTACACCTCGTGGGCTTCCATGGCCGACGAGCGGGTCCCGGCCTCGGCCATGGCCACATCCCACCACGCCCCGACGGGGAGCGCGCCGGACACTGTGTCTGCCATTTCGGGGTCGGCGTAGACACATGTGGCGCCCGGCGCCCGACACATGCAGCAGCTCCGGGCTGAACCTCCGGCGCGGGGGCGTGGCGGGCGGGGAGTCAGCGCTCGCACTTCGCTCCTGCCAGGGCGAAGTGGCCTCCCGCGCCGGAGGCGATGGGTGCAGGGCTTCGAGCGGTACGTGAGGGCGGCGAGGTCGCCGACCTCGCTTGAACACGTTTGCCCGGCCCAGCAGTAAAAGGGGGTCCGGTCGAGTCTCGAAGCAGTAAAAGGGGGTCCGGTCGAGTCTCGAAGTCTGGGTTTAGTCGCATACCAGCACCCTGTCAATGGATTGTCCTGACATCCTGACCGTCTTGACACTTTTCTTTCACGGCCGGAAAGCTGACCGCCATGACGACGGTGAGGGGGCCGGCAGCGGCACCAGGGCCGGTCCACCGTGCCGCCAGCACCTGGGAAGCCGCATGGGCGCTGCCCCACCCCCGGCTACGGCCGGGCGTGATCAGTTATCACGGCTTCCGGTACGACCTGGACCGTCCACGGCGCCGGCTGGAGACACCGATCGGCGCGGTCACGCTGATGCTCGGCTTCGAGCAGCCGGTGCGGATCTCCAGTGCGGGGCGTCCCGCCGTCTCCCTCGTCTCGGTGTGCTCGGGGCTGGGCACCACGCCCGCCGTCGGCGAGCACGAGGGGCGGCTGTCCGGTGTCTCTGTGCTGCTCACCCCCTGGGCCGCGTTCTCGCTCTTCGGCATCGCACAGCATGAACTGTCGAATCGGTACGTCGATCCGGACGACCTCGGCAGACCGCCAGGGCTCGTCGGCTGGGGAAGCATCGCCGAACTCGTCGCCGCACTCGCCGGGCTGAGCACCTGGAGCGCCCGGTTCGCCCTGCTGGACGATGTCCTGACTCGCTGCGTGGATGCCGGAACCCCTTGTTCGCCCCGGATCGTCGGCGCCTGGAACGAGCTCGTCCGCACCGGGGGCACCATCCCCGTCAGCCGCCTCGCCCACGAAGTCGGCTGGAGCGTACGCCAGTTGGAGAACCGCTTTCGGGAGCAGATCGGCCTCGGGCCGAAGGCGGCCGCCCGGGTGCTGCGGCTGCAGCGCGCACGGCGGCTGCTCGTGGCCGGTCACAGCCAGGCCGAGACGGCGGCGGCCTGCGGGTTCTACGACCAGGCGCATCTGAGCGGTGAGTTCAGGGCGATGACCGGCTGCACACCCGCCGAGTTCACCGCGGCCCGCAGCCGACGGGCGGCCCAGCGGTCGGGTCCGCCCGCCACAGACCGGCTCACCGGTGAGGCCACGAGCCTGGTGCTGCCACCGGGGCGAAGTGCGCCTTTTTCCAAGACCGATAGGCACCACTGACGGCACGCTGGGGCCTTGCAACCCTCTGACCGGGGGGAACCAGAGGGTAGCGGGGAGCGGTGGACCGGAACCGGCGCAGCGGGGCCGGTCCACTACGCTTGCGCGCCCGGGTCGCGGAGGGCCCGGTGGCCCCGTCATCAGGTACCCATGCACAGGGACTTGCGGCTCACACCGCTGCGCCCTCGCGTCGTCGCGCCTCACGTCCGCACGCATCGCGTGTGTTACGAATACCTCTCTTGTGTCACACATGTCCCGCGTTCGCAGGGCCTGTGTCACATGCGATCCACAGCGGTTCTCCTGCGCTCACCCCGTGTCGTTGACCACGCACAGGCTGAGTGATCGCCAGCGTCGCGTCCAGCTCCCCCGACGGCCGTCCCGGCTGCTGCGCGACGCCCGCAGGGAGGTGCCACTGATGACCGACCGAAGACTCTGGTCGTACAAGGAGATCGCCGCGCACATCAAGGTGCAGCCGGACACCGTCCGGTCCTACCGCAAGCACGGACTGCTGCCGCCGCCCGACCATGTCGAGAGCGGCAAGCCGTTCTGGTACGCGGACACCGTGCGCGCCTGGGTGGCCTCCCGGCCCGGCAACCGCAACCGCAGAACCGATTGACCTGACGTGCCCCGCGTCCCTTACCCCCGCGTCCCGTATACCTCCGCATCCCGTGCCCCGCCTCTCGCACCACCGTCGTCCCGTCGGCAGGGCTCGGCCTCACCGCTGCGGTTCCACGACCGTGACCCCCGCACCAGGCGCGGTACCCATCGCGGCCAGGGCCGACGGGGCCGCGGACAGCGGGATCGTGGAGGTGACCAGGAGGTCGGGGCGGACCGCGCCCGCGCGCACCAGCTCCAGCATGGGGGCATACGCGTGGGCGGGCATGCCGTGGCTTCCGAGGAGTTCCAGCTCCAGGGCGATGACGCGGGACATCGGCACGACCGGGTCGCCCGCAGCGGAGGGGAGCAGGCCGACCTGGATGTGCCGGCCTCGGCGCCGCAGACTTCCCACGGAGGCGGCGCAGGTGGCGGGCGACCCGAGAGCGTCCAGTGACACATGGGCGCCACCGCCGGTCAGCTCGCGAACCGCCTCGGCGACGTCACCGGCGGCCGAGGCGTCGATGCATTCCGCGGCTCCGAACGTCCGCGCGAGTTCGAGGGCCTGGGGCGAAATGTCGACGGCCACGACACGCGCACCGGAGGCTGCCGCGATCATCACGGCCGACAGGCCGACACCGCCGCAGCCATGCACCGCGACCCACTGGCCCGGTGCCACCCTGCCCTGGGCGACGACGGCGCGGAACGCGGTCGCGAACCGGCAGCCCAGCCCGGCCGCCGTCACGAACGACATCTCCTCCGGCACGGCCACCAGATTGACGTCGGCATGCTCCAGCGCGACGTACTGCGCGAAGGAGCCCCAGTGTGTGAATCCCGGCTGGGTCTGCCGCTCACACACCTGCTGGTCGCCCTCCGCGCATGCGGGGCAGCTGCCGCAGGCGCAGACGAACGGCACGGTGACCCGGTCGCCGGGCCGCCACCGGGCCACCCGGTCGCCCACCGCCTCGACGACACCGGCGAGTTCGTGGCCGGGCACATGGGGCAGCGTGATGTCCGGGTCGTGCCCCATCCAGCCGTGCCAGTCACTGCGGCACAGCCCGGTGGCCTCGACGCGGACGACCACCCCGTGGGGCGCGGGCACGGGATCCGCCACGTCCCGCACCTCGGCCGACTGCCCGTACCGCTCGAACACCACTGCCCGCATCGTCCCGCCAGCCTTCCGTCCGGTCCGGCGCACGACCGCGCCACCCTGCCGTGGTGCGCGGTCACGCTCACCGCCCGCACGCTAGCGCCGACCACCGGCCCCGTCCCGCCGGGGGGTGCTCCGGACCTGGGTGCTCCCGCTCGGAGGGCGCCGCTTCGCGTCGCCCGACCCGGCAGCTCGTAAGAACGCGCTGCCAACCCGCGACCGGACCGGCCCGTAACCGCGGGTAAGGTCACATCAGGTCTTCACAGAGCCCCTCCAACATCCTTACGCTTGGGCCTGGATTGCCGTATCGGCGCTCTTGCGCAGCTAGAGGACATATGCAAGTAGAGACGCAGGTCACAGTAATCCGAACGTAACCATCGAAGGGGCTCGCGAGTCTAAGAGGCGATGCCAGGAACGTCTTGGGGGGCGTTTCTGAACATCGGGGGGACGTCTTGGGGGACGTCCCTGGATGGAGGTACCCCATGGCGCCGAAGCCATGGGGAGCGTTGGCCGGGACACGTGCACCGGGGAGCTTTGAGCGGCCCTCCCGTGCGTACGCGTCCCGGCGGACCGCAACAGGTATCGACCGGTTTCCTGACACCTGACAGAGCCAGCGACACCTGACGCAGCTGGCGCTGCCCCGCAGACGCCCGGCCGGATCCCGTGGGGGGAATCCGCACCGGGACATAGGAAAGCGCCCCGTCTACCGGCCCGTGGGGGGACTGGTAGCGGGGCGCTTTCCGCCTGAGTGTCAGGCTTTCCGCATACGGTGCGGGGAGCGGTCAGCGCTCCTCGACCGGGACGAAGTCGCGCAGGACCTCGCCCGTGTAGATCTGGCGCGGGCGGCCGATGCGGGAACCCGGCTCCTTGATCATCTCGTGCCACTGGGCGATCCAGCCGGGGAGACGGCCGAGCGCGAAGAGCACGGTGAACATCTCGGTCGGGAAGCCCATGGCCCGGTAGATCAGACCGGTGTAGAAGTCCACGTTCGGGTAGAGGCTGCGCGAGACGAAGTAGTCGTCGGAGAGCGCGTGCTCCTCCAGCTTGAGCGCGATGTCGAGCAGCTCGTCGGACTTGCCGAGAGCCGACAGGACGTCGTGCGCGGCAGCCTTGATGATCTTCGCGCGCGGGTCGAAGTTCTTGTAGACCCGGTGGCCGAAGCCCATCAGGCGGACGCCGTCCTCCTTGTTCTTCACCTTGCGGATGAAGGAGTCGACGTCGCCGCCAGAAGCCTGGATGCCCTCGAGCATCTCCAGCACCGACTGGTTGGCGCCGCCGTGCAGCGGGCCCCACAGGGCGGAGATGCCGGCGGAGATCGAGGCGAACATGTTCGCCTGCGAGGAGCCGACCAGACGCACCGTGGAGGTCGAACAGTTCTGCTCGTGGTCCGCATGCAGGATCAGCAGCTTGTCGAGCGCCGAGACGACGACCGGGTCGAGGTCGTACTCCTGGGCCGGGACCGAGAAGGTCATGCGCAGGAAGTTCTCGACGTAGCCGAGGTCGTTGCGCGGGTAGACGAAGGGGTGGCCGATCGACTTCTTGTACGCGTACGCCGCGATCGTCGGAAGCTTGGCGAGCAGCCGGATCGTGGAGAGGTAGCGCTGCTTCTCGTCGAACGGGTTGTGGCTGTCCTGGTAGAAGGTCGACAGCGCGCTGACCACGGAGGACAGCATGGCCATCGGGTGGGCGTCGCGCGGGAAGCCGCGGTAGAAGTTCTTGACGTCCTCGTGCAGCAGGGTGTGCTGCGTGATCTCGTTCCTGAAGGTGGCCAGCTCGTCGACGTTCGGGAGCTCGCCGTTGATCAGCAGATACGCCACCTCAAGGAAGGTGGAGCGCTCGGCCAGCTGCTCGATCGGGTAGCCGCGGTAGCGGAGGATGCCCTGCTCGCCGTCGAGATAGGTGATCGCGGATTTATAGGCAGCGGTGTTCCCGTAACCGCTGTCCAGGGTCACCAGACCGGTCTGTGCGCGGAGCTTCCCGATGTCGAAGCCCTTGTCGCCAACGGTGCTGTCGACCACCGGGTAGGTGTACTCGCCGTCGCCGTACCGCAGTACTACAGAGTTGTCGCTCACGTCTTCCCTCACCGACGTAGTGCCTCATCTTCGAGGTGCCCTGACTGTCTCTACCTTCCCCCATTTGGCTCAGGAGAGTGCACTCGGGGTCGACCGTTAGGCCCGTTAGCGGCACTGAGTGCCGCCAACCTGCTCATCCTGCCCCCTTCGCCCTGCTTCTGGAAGCCTTGTGTGACCTTTGCGACTCGTTTGATCGATCAAAATTCTGGATGCCTGCCGGATCACCGCCATGGGGCCGGTCGGTACGGGTGCTTTTAGGCGGAGAGTGTCAGCAGAAACGTATCGCCTGACGCCGCTTGCGCGACTGAACACTCACGTGCCGACAGTCACCCGCCCGAGAGGCGGAAATCGAGAGCAGTGCAGCGCCTCCCGGCCGACACCGTGCGCACCGCCTGGCCGAGCGCCCTGCGTGAACCGACCAGCACCACCAGCTTCTTGGCGCGGGTCACCGCTGTGTAGAGCAGATTCCGCTGCAGCATCATCCATGCGCCGGTGGTGACCGGAACCACCACCGCCGGATACTCGCTGCCCTGGGAGCGGTGGATCGTCACCGCGTAGGCATGCGCCAGCTCGTCGAGCTCGTCGAAGTCGTACGGAACCTCCTCGTCCTCGTCCGTCAGCACCGTCAGGCGCTGGTCGTCCAGGCTGAGCGAGGTGACCACGCCGACCGTGCCGTTGAAGACGCCGTTGCGCCCCTTCTCATAATTGTTGCGAATCTGGGTCACCTTGTCGCCGACGCGGAAGACCCGGCCGCCGAAGCGCTTCTCGGGCAGGTCGGGGCGGGTCGGGGTGATGGCCTGCTGCAGCAGGCCGTTGAGATTGCCGGCTCCCGCCGGCCCTCGGTGCATCGGGGCCAGGACCTGCACGTCCCGGCGTGGGTCCAGGCCGAAGGTGGCGGGGATGCGCCGGGCCGCCACGTCCACCGTGAGGCGACCCGCCGCCTCGGTGTCCTCCTCCACGAAGAGGAAGAAGTCCTTCAGGCCCTGCGTGACGGGCGGTATGCCGGAGTTGATGCGGTGGGCGTTGGTGACGACGCCGGACTGCTGGGCCTGCCGGAAGATGCGGGTGAGGCGGACGGCCGGGACGGGGCTGCCCTCGCTGAGCAGATCGCGCAGCACCTCGCCGGCGCCGACGCTCGGCAACTGGTCGACATCGCCGACGAAGAGCAGATGAGCGCCCGGCGGCACGGCCTTGACCAGCTTGTTGGCGAGCAGCAGATCGAGCATGGACGCCTCGTCGACCACGACGAGGTCCGCGTCCAGGGGGCGGTCCCGGTCGTACGCCGCGTCGCCGCCGGGCTTGAGCTCGAGGAGCCGGTGCACCGTGGACGCCTCGGCGCCGGTGAGCTCGGCGAGGCGCTTTGCCGCGCGGCCCGTCGGGGCGGCGAGCACGACCTTGGCGCGCTTGGCGCGGGCCAGCTCGACGATCGAGCGGACCGTGAAGGACTTGCCGCAGCCGGGGCCGCCCGTGAGGACGGCGACATTACGGGTAAGCGCGAGCCGCACGGCGGCCTCCTGCTCGGGGGCGAGCTCCGCGCCCGTACGGTCCCCGAGCCACGACAGGGCCTTGTCCCAGGCCACGTCATGGAAGGCGGGCAGCCGGTCTTCCCCGGTGTTCAGCAGGCGCCTGAGCTGGGCGGCGAGGGAGACCTCCGCGCGGTGGAAGGGGACGAGATAGACGGCCGTGACCGTCTCGCCGCCTCCGTCCGGTGCCGGGATCTGCTCCCGTACGACGCCCTCCTCGTCGGCCGCGAGCTCGGCGAGGCAGTCGATCACGAGTCCCGTATCCACCTGGAGCAGCTTCACCGCGTCCGCGATCAGCTGCTCCTCGGGCAGGAAGCAGTGGCCCTGGTCCGCGGACTGCGACAGCGCGTACTGCAGGCCCGCCTTGACGCGCTCCGGGCTGTCGTGCGGAATACCGACGGACTGGGCGATCCGGTCCGCGGTGAGGAAGCCGATGCCCCAGACGTCGGCGGCCAGCCGGTACGGCTCGTTCTTGACGACCGAGATCGACGCGTCGCCGTACTTCTTGTAGATCCGGACCGCGATGGACGTCGACACCTCGACGGTCTGGAGGAAGAGCATGACCTCCTTGATCGCCTTCTGCTCCTCCCAGGCCTCGGCGATCCTCTTGGTCCGCTTGGGGCCGAGCCCCGGCACCTCGATCAGGCGCTTGGGCTCCTCCTCGATGATCTTCAGCGTGTCCAGCCCGAAGTGCTGCGTGATCCGGTCGGCGAAGACCGGTCCGATGCCCTTGACCAGCCCGGATCCCAGATAGCGGCGGATGCCCTGGACGGTCGCGGGCAGCACCGTCGTGTAGTTCTCCACGGTGAACTGGCGTCCGTACTGCGAATGGGAGCCCCAGCGGCCCTCCATCCGCAGCGACTCCCCCACCTGGGCGCCCAGCAGCGACCCGACCACCGTGAGCAACTCGCCGCCGCCGCGGCCGGTGTCGACCCTCGCCACCGTGTAGCCGTTCTCCTCATTGGCGTACGTGATCCGCTCGAGGACCCCCTCGAGCACCGCCATGC
Source organism: Streptomyces himalayensis subsp. himalayensis (assembly GCF_013778455.1). GTDB lineage: Bacteria > Actinomycetota > Actinomycetes > Streptomycetales > Streptomycetaceae > Streptomyces > Streptomyces himalayensis. Next base: position 62,850 of record NZ_JACEHE010000027.1, read on the forward strand.
GCGGCCCGCTCTCCGCGCCGCCGCCTGCCCCTCGACTCGCCATGATCCGACGGTATCGCCGGGGAGTGACAACGGGACCACTCGCCTGGGTCACAGGTGTCGGCTGCCCGGCTCAGCGGCGTCAACGGGCGGACCTTGTCACCCCTGCAGAGTGAATCCGATCAACTCAAATGAAAAGAGGACGAGTTGTGCGGTTGGCTCTTACAGGACACGCCCCAGGCATGTGTCACAGGCATTCCGCCTGCTCACCTCCGCGCCACCTCGCATGACAGGAGCCGCATGGTCAGCTCGCCTCACGAGGCGATGCACCGGGTCTTCCAGCAGGACCCCGGTGTCTTCGCCCGCGCCGTCAGGGAGCTCGGAATCCCCTTCGACGATCCCGTCTCGGCCTCCCCGCTGCCGACCGACCTCACCGAGAACCGCCCTCTGGAACGGCGTGTGGACACGCTGCTCCGCATGGACGCCGCCGACGGGACGAGCTTCGTCCTGGCTGTGGAGGCCCAGGAGAAGAAGGATCCGGGAAAGCCCTCGAGCTGGGCCTACTACCTGGCCCATCTCTACGCCAAATACCGGCTGCCCCCGCTGCTGGTCGTCGTCTGCAGGGACCGGACCACCGCCTCCTGGGCCACCCGTCACGTGCACATCGGCCCGCCGCAGTGGCCCTCGCTCACGCTGCGGCCCCTGGTCCTGGGACCGGACAACGTCCCCGTGATCGACACCCCGGACGCAGCGGCCCGCGACATCCCGCTGGCGGTTCTGTCCGCGATTCTGCACGGCCGTGACCGGAACTCCGATGCCATACTGAAGGCGCTGGCAGCCGCCCTCGGTGGGCTGCAGCTACGGGACGAGGACACCGCCAACACCTTCATCGAACTCACCGCACAGGGCCTGGGCACCGGCTCGGCCGCCGATTACTGGAGGCAACTGTTGACCGTGGACACCTCATTTTTCCAGTCCCCCCTGGCACAGGGGCTGCGGGCCGAAGGCCGGGCCGAGGGCGAGGCCAAGGGAGAGGCCAAAACCCTCCTCCGGGTCCTGGACCGCCGCGGCATCACCCTCTCCGACAGCGACCGCGAACGTATCCTGTCCTGCACCGACCTCGACACCCTTAACCAGTGGGTCGATCGCGCCGTCACCGCCTCCTCCATCGAGGAGATCTTCACGGGCGAGTAGCCCAGGGTCCGCCCACAGCAACAGCGTCGAACTCACCACACAGGATCCGGGTCACCGGCTCGGCCGCCAATCACTGGAGGAACCTCGTGGCCGTCGATACCTCGTTCTTCCAGTCCTTTCTGGCCCAAGAGCTGCGGGCCGAGGGCGAAGTCCTGGGGATGGCCTCAGCCCTCCTCCGGATCCTGGACCGCCGCGGCATCCGCCTCTCCGACAGCGACCGCGAATGCATCCTGACCTGCACCGACCTCGACACCCTGGTCCACTGGATCGACCGCGCCGTCACGGCCTCCTCCGTGAACGACATCTTCACGGAGGAGTAGTCCGCCGGTCCGCCCGCATCCACCGAGCCGTCTCCGAGACCACACGGGGCGGCTAAGCGGTCGCCAACAGCATCTCCTCCGAGCTCGACGGCCAAGCTGATGAACGGCGTCCCTTCGGCCCGTGCCACGGCACCCATTCAGCTCACCGGACCATGACGCTCATCTGAGCGCGATCCATTACGATCCGATCTCGACGCCCCCTAGGTCTTGCCTCCCCCTCGTGTAATCGATTCCAATCCTCTGTGTAATCGATTCCACGAGGAGGTGGAACCGCGATGGCGAGCATCAAGGACGTTGCTGCCGAGGCGGGCGTGTCCGTCGCCACGGTGTCCCGTGTGCTCAACAGCCACCCGTCAGTCAGCGCCGATGCCCGCGCCCGCGTTCTGGCCGCCGTCGAGTCGCTGGGCTACCGCCCGAACGCCGTCGCCCGGTCGCTGCGCACCGATCAGACCCGCACCCTCGGCCTGGTCATCAGCGACGTACTCAACCCGTACTTCACCGAACTGGCCCGCTCCGTCGAGGAGGCGGCCCGCGCGCTCGGCTACAGCGTCATCATCGGCAACGCCGACGAGCGGCCCGACCTGCAGGACCACCACGTCCGTACGCTGCTCGACCGCAGGATCGACGGGCTGCTGGTCTCCCCCACCGACGGCGGCTCCCCGCTCATGCTGGAGGCGGCGCGGGCGGGCACACCGATGGTCTTCGTCGACCGCTGGATCGCCGGTGTCGACGTACCCGTCGTACGGGCTGACGGCCAGCAGGCCGTGCGGGATCTGGTCAGTCATCTGCACAGGCTCGGGCACCGCAGGCTCGCCATCATCGCGGGCCCCGCGGCCACCACGACCGGCAGCGAGCGCGTCGAGGCCTTCCGCGAGGCGCTGCGCGAGCACGGACTGCCGCTGCCCGACGAACTGATAGGCCAGGGCGACTTCCAGGCCGCCAGCGGACGCCGTGTCACCGAGGCGTTCCTCGCACTCCCCGAACCGCCCGACGTCGTCTTCGCCGCGGACAACCTGATGGCGCTCGGCGCGCTGGACGCGATCCGCGCGCGCGGGCTGCGCGTTCCGCAGGACATCGGGCTGGCCGCCTTCGACGACATCCCGTGGTTCGTGCACACCGATCCCCCGATCACGGCGATCGCGCAGCCGACCGGCGAGCTGGGCCGGGCCGCGGTCCGCGCGCTGGTCGACCGCATCGAGGGCCGGCCTCCCGAGTCGGTCACCCTCCCCGCCCGTCTCGTCGTACGCCGCTCCTGCGGCGAGAACTTCCCAGAGAACTCCTCAGAGAACTCCTCAGAGAACTCCCCAGCATGAAGGAGCAACGCGTGAGCAACCCGGACGAGTTGCTGCGTATCGAAGGGATACGCAAAACGTTTCCCGGCGTCGTCGCACTCGACGGTGTCGACTTCGATCTGCGCCGCGGCGAAGTGCATGTCCTGCTCGGCGAGAACGGCGCGGGCAAGAGCACCCTCATCAAGATGCTCTCCGGCGCCTACCGCCCGGACTCCGGCCGCGTCCTGGTGGACGGCAAGGAAGTCCGTATCCATGGCGCACAGGACGCGGAACGCCTCGGTATCGCCACGATCTACCAGGAGTTCAACCTGGTTCCCGATCTCACGGTCGCCGAGAACATCTTCCTGGGCCGCCAGCCGCGCCGCTTCGGGATGATCGATCGGAAGAGGATGGAGGCCGAGGCCGCCGTACTCCTCGAGCGGGTCGGTGTGAACGTCTCCCCGCGCGCGCGGGTGCGTGAACTCGGCATCGCACGCCTGCAGATGGTGGAGATCGCGAAGGCGCTCAGCCTCGACGCGCGCGTGCTGATCATGGACGAGCCGACCGCCGTCCTCACCTCCGGTGAGGTGGACAAGCTCTTCCGGATCGTGCGCCAGCTGCGCGAGGACGGCGTCGGCATCGTCTTCATCACGCACCACCTGGAGGAGATCGCCGCCCTGGGCGACCGCGTGACCGTCATCCGCGACGGCAAGAGCGTCGGCCAGGTGCCCGCGTCGACCCCCGAGGACGAGCTCGTACGGCTGATGGTGGGCCGCAGCATCGAGCAGCAGTACCCACGCGCGCGTGCCGACGCGGGCGACGCCCTGCTGTCCGTCCGCGGGTTGACCCGGAACGGCGTCTTCCACGACGTGAGCTTCGAGGTGCGGGCCGGCGAGGTCGTCGGTATCTCGGGGCTCGTGGGCGCGGGTCGTACGGAGGTCGTACGCGCCGTCTTCGGCGCCGACCCGTACGACTCGGGCTCCGTGCTGGTCGCGGGCGCACCCGTGCCCCGCCATGACGTCAACGCGGCCATGACCGCCGGCATCGGCCTCGTCCCGGAGGATCGCAAGGGGCAGGGCCTCGTCCTCGACGCATCGGTCGAAGAGAACCTCGGCCTGGTCACGATGCGTGCCGCGACCCGCGGCGGGCTGGTCGACCGCAAGGCCCAGCGCACCGCGGCCGCCCGGGTCGCCGAGCAGCTCGGCGTCCGTATGGCGGGGCTCGGCCAGCACGTCCGCACTCTGTCCGGCGGCAACCAGCAGAAGGTCGTCATCGGCAAGTGGCTGCTGGCGAACACCAAGGTGCTGATCCTCGACGAGCCGACGCGCGGCATCGACGTCGCCGCCAAGGTCGAGATCTACCAGCTCGTCAACGAACTGACCGCCGCGGGCGCCGCCGTCCTGATGATCTCCAGCGACCTGCCCGAGGTGCTCGGCATGAGCGACCGGGTGCTGGTCATGGCCCAGGGCCGGATCGCGGGCGAACTCGCCGGGGACGAGGCCACGCAGGACGCGGTCATGGCGCTCGCCGTCAGCACGAACACGGGCAGCACGAACAGCAGCGACACCGAAAAGGAGGCCCCCCGTGGCCACTGACACGCTCAAGAGAACAACGGGCGCGAGTGGCGCCTCGGCGGTCCGCCGCCTCCTGCTCGACAACGGCGCACTCAGCGCCCTGATCGTCCTGGTCATCGCGATGTCGCTGCTCTCCGGCGACTTCCTGACCACCCAGAACCTGCTGAACGTCGGCGTCCAGGCGGCCGTGACCGCCATCCTCGCCTTCGGCGTGACCTTCGTGATCGTCTCGGCGGGCATCGACCTGTCGGTCGGTTCCGTGGCCGCCCTCTCCGCCACGGTCCTTGCCTGGACGGCGACTTCGGAGGGCGTGCCGGTCTGGATCGCGGTGATACTCGCGATCGCCACGGGCATCGCCTGCGGCCTGGTCAACGGCGTCCTGATCTCGTACGGCAAGCTGCCGCCGTTCATCGCGACGCTGGCCATGCTGTCGGTGGGCCGCGGTCTGTCCCTGGTGATCTCGCAGGGCAGCCCGATCGCCTTCCCCGACTCGGTCTCGCACCTCGGTGACACGCTCGGCGGCTGGCTGCCCGTCCCGGTCCTCATCATGATCGTGATGGGCCTGATCACGGCCGTGATCCTGGGCCGTACGTACATCGGCCGCTCCATGTACGCGATCGGCGGCAACGAGGAGGCGGCCCGCCTCTCCGGTCTGCGTGTGAAGAAGCAGAAGCTCGCGATCTACGCCCTGTCGGGTCTGTTCGCCGCCGCCGCGGGCATCGTGCTCGCCTCCCGTCTGTCCTCCGCGCAGCCGCAGGCCGCGCAGGGCTACGAGCTCGACGCGATCGCCGCGGTCGTCATCGGCGGCGCCAGCCTGGCGGGCGGTACGGGCAAGGCGTCCGGCACCCTCATCGGCGCGCTGATCCTGGCGGTGCTGCGCAACGGCCTCAACCTGCTCTCGGTGTCCGCCTTCTGGCAGCAGGTCGTCATCGGTGTCGTCATCGCGCTGGCGGTGCTCCTCGACACGGTGCGGCGCAAGGCCGGGGCGACGCCGGTCGCGGCCGGTACGGGTGCCTCCGGCAAGAAGGGCCCGCAGGCGGTGAAGTTCGCTCTCGCCGCGGTGCTCGTAGCGGCCGTCCTGGGTGCGATGTCCCTCTTCAACAACAGCTCGTCCCCGGCGAACCAGAAGCTGGGCCTGTCCCTGTCGACCCTCAACAACCCGTTCTTCGTACAGATCAGGGAGGGCGCGCAGGAGGCCGCGAAGAAGGCGGGTGCCGACCTGACCGTCACGGACGCCCAGAACGACGCGTCCCAGCAGGCCAACCAGCTGCAGAACTTCACCAGCGAGGGCCTCGGTTCGATCATCGTCAACCCGGTGGACTCGGACGCCGCGGGCCCGGCCGTGCGGGCCGCGAACAAGGCCGACATCCCGGTGATCGGCGTCGACCGGGGCGTCAACAAGGCCGACACGGCCGCACTCGTCGCCTCCGACAACGTCGCGGGCGGCAGGCTCGCCGCGAAGACGCTCGCCGAGAAGCTGGGCGGCACGGGCGAGATCGTCATCCTGCAGGGCCAGGCGGGTACGTCCGCCAGCCGTGAGCGCGGCGCCGGGTTCGCCGAGGGTCTCAAGGACTACCCGGGCATCAAGGTCGTGGCCAAGCAGCCCGCGGACTTCGACCGCACCAAGGGCCTCGACGTGATGACGAACATGCTCCAGGCCCACCCCGATGTGGACGGCGTCTTCGCCGAGAACGACGAGATGGCGCTGGGCGCGATCAAGGCGCTGGGCGGCAAGGCCGGCACGTCGGTCGCGGTCGTCGGCTTCGACGGCACCCCGGACGGCCTGAAGGCGGTCAAGGCGGGCACGCTCTACGCGTCCGTTGCCCAGCAGCCGAAGGAACTCGGCCGGATCGCGGTCGAGAACGCGCTGAAGGCGGCCGAGGGCGAGAAGGTCTCGGAGACGGTGAAGGTGCCGGTGAAGGTCGTCACGTCGGAGAACGTGGACGCCTTCAGCGGATGACGGCCACGGGCGGTCCGCGGCGACGTCCGCGGGCCGCCTGCCCGGCGAGCTCGACCGATCAGCGGGCGCAACCGACGGCAAGCTGAACTGACCTGTGTAGGGAGAGGGTTCATGTACGACTACGACCTGCTGGTCGTAGGGTCGGCCAACGCCGACCTGGTGATCGGTGTCGAGCGCCGTCCAGGCCCCGGTGAGACGGTGCTCGGTTCCGACCTGGCCGTCCACCCGGGTGGCAAGGGCGCGAACCAGGCGGTCGCCGCCGCCCGGCTCGGGGCCCGTACGGCCCTGCTTGCCCGCGTCGGGGACGACGGACACGGACGGCTGCTGCTGGACTCACAGCGCGCCGCCGGAGTCGACACCGTCGGTGTCCTCACCGGCGGCGCGCCCACCGGGGTCGCGCTGATCACGGTGGATCCGTCGGGGGACAACAGCATCGTGGTGTCGCCGGGCGCCAATGCCCGCCTGACGCCCGCGGACGTGCGGGCCGCGAAGGTCCTGCTCGCTTCGGCGCGGGTCGTCTCGGCGCAGCTGGAGATCCCGCTGGAGACGGTCACCGAAGTGGTACGGAGCCTCGCCGACGGCACCCGTTTCGTACTGAACCCCTCGCCCCCGGCGCCGCTGTCCGCCGATGTGCTGGCGGCCTGCGATCCGCTGGTCGTCAACGAGCACGAGGCGCGCGTGATCCTGGGCGGCTCGGCTGGCGACGCTCCCGAGGAGTGGGCGGCCGGCCTGCTGGCCCTGGGCCCGCGCTCGGTCGTCATCACTCTGGGGGCCGAGGGCGCCTTGGTGGCGGACGGCGGGTCGGCCGCCCGCGTGCCGTCCGTGAAGGTCGCCGCCGTGGACACCACAGGTGCGGGCGACGCCTTCACGGCGGCGCTGGCCTGGCGCCTCGGACTCGGCGAGGACCTGCGGACGGCCGCCGCCTTCGCGGTGCGCGTGGGTGCGGCGGCCGTCACGAAGGAGGGCGCGCAGGCGTCCTTCCCCACCTTTGAGGAGACCCAAGCCCTGTGAAGAAGGCAGGAATCCTGAACCGCCATCTGTCCGGCGCCCTCGCCGAGCTGGGCCACGGCGACGGCGTCCTCGTCTGCGACGTCGGAATGCCGATCCCCGCGGGCCCCCGGGTCGTGGATCTCGCCTTCCGCGCCGGCGTCCCCTCCTTCGCGGAGGTGCTGGACGGCCTGCTCGCCGAGCTGGTCGTGGAGGGCGCGGTGGCCGCGCGCGAGGTACGGGACGCGAACCCGTCGGCGACGCGGCTGCTGGAGACGTCGTTCCCCGAGCTGGAGCTGGTCTCCCACGAGGAGTTGAAGGCGATGTCGGCGGACGCCCGCCTGGTGGTCCGCACCGGCGAGGCGCGGCCGTACGCGAATGTGTTGCTGCGCTGCGGTGTCTTCTTCTGACCACTGCATCACCGAGTTGTCGGGGAAAACTCTCGAGGGGGCCTGATCCGTCGATCAGACCCCCTCGTTCCCACCCCCATATCAGAACCCCCCGATCCCCCCAGATCCCCTCCCGGAAGTCCTGACGCCAAGTAGACCCGCGACCGCCGGGAAGGGTTGCACAGGTCCGCAAGAAAATTCCGTCGAGCCCGCAGGAGGCGAAAAACCCACTGCGCCCGAGACGGGGCCTCGGTAACGTCGACGCCCATGTCGCCTTCCCATGAGCGTCCCCCCTTCACCGCGGACGAGCGAACCGCCCTGGTCGGCTGGCTTGACCTGCAGCGTTCCATCGTGCGATGGAAGTGCAAGGGCCTGTCGGACGAGGACGCCCACCGCGCCGTCCTCCCCTCGTCTCCGCTGATGACGATGGCGGGCGTCATCTCCCACCTGCGGTGGACCGAACAGACCTGGTTCGAGGTGCTGTTCCTGGGCGGGCCCGCCGACGGCCCCCAGTTCCTGGAGGAGCCGGAGGACGCCGACATGCGTGTGGAGGGCATCCCCCTCGACCAGCTGCTCGATGAGTACGAGCGCCAGTGCGCCGTCTCCAACAAGATCATCGCGGCCCACTCCCTGGACGAGGTGGGCCGCCATCCCGACTTCCGTTCGGCCTCCGCCAACCTGCGGTGGATGGTGATCCACATGATCGAGGAGACAGCCCGGCACGCCGGCCACCTGGACGCCATCCGTGAGTTGCTGGACGGCGAGACCGGTTACTACTGACGCTCCCGGTCACCGCCGTCCCGGCGCGACGCCTGTCACGCGTACCGCATGAAGCGCTCCGCCGTCTCGGCCAGGACTTCCTTCCCGTCCCGCGCCCACAGCCCGTCGTTGAAGAGCTCCACCTCGATCGGCCCGGTGTAGCCGGCGGCCTCGACGTAGCCCCGCCACTCCCGCATGTCGATCGCACCGTCCCCGATCTGGCCGCGGCCGTTGAGGACGCCCTCGGGCAGCGGAGTCGTCCAGTCGGCGAGCTGGAAGGTGTGGATCCGGCCCGCGGCCCCGGCCCGGGCGATCTGGGCGGGCGCCTGGTCGTCCCACCAGATGTGGTACGTGTCGACGGTGACTCCGACCTGCTCGGCGGGGAAGCGTTCCGCGATGTCGAGCGCCTGGGCGAGCGTCGAGACGACGCAGCGGTCGGACGCGAACATCGGGTGCAGCGGCTCGATGGCGAGGCGGACACCCTGCTCGGCCGCGTACGGGCCGAGCACGGCGAGCGCGTCCGCGATACGCTCGCGCGCCCCGTGGAGGTCCTTGCTGCCGGCGGGCAGTCCGCCGGAGACCAGGACCAGCGTGTCCGTGCCCAGGGTCACGGCCTCGTCGATCGCCGCTCTGTTGTCGGCCAGGGCGGCGGCCCGCTCGCCGGGGTCGATCGCGGTGAAGAATCCGCCCCGGCACAGGGTGGTGACGGTGAGGCCCGCGTCCCGTACGAGCTTGGCGGCCGCCTCCACGCCGTACTGCTGCACCGGCTCGCGCCACAGGCCCACGCCCGGCACGCCGAGCTCCACGCAGGCCGAGACAAGCTCGGGCAGCGTGAGCTGCTTGACCGTCATCTGGTTGATGCTGAAGCGGTTGAGGTCGGTCAGCGGTTCGGTCACTGCTGGACTCCGTAGACGTTGAGCAGGGACTTCATACGGGCCTCGGCCAGGGCCGGGTCCGGGAACAGGCCCAGGGAGTCGGCCAGTTCGTAGGCTCGGGCGAAGTGCGGCAGGGAGCGAGCGGACTGGAGGCCGCCGACCATGGTGAAGTGCTCCTGGTGCCCGGCCAGCCAGGCCAGGAAGACCACGCCGGTCTTGTAGAAGCGGGTGGGTGCCTGGAAGAGGTGGCGGGACAGCTCGACGGTGGGGTCGAGGAGTTCCCGGAAACCCTTCACGTCGCCCGTGTCCAGGACGCGTACGGCCTCGGCCGCGAGCGGGCCCAGCGGGTCGAAGATGCCGAGGAGCGCGTGGCTGAAGCCCTGCTCGTCGCCGGCGATCAGCTCGGGGTAGTTGAAGTCGTCGCCCGTGTAGCAGCGCACGCCCTTCGGGAGTCGGCGGCGGACGCCGATCTCGCGGCCGGCGTCCAGCAGGGACATCTTGATGCCGTCGACCTTGTCCGGGTGGGCCGCGATCACCTCGATGAAGGTGTCGGTGGCCGCGTCCAGGTCGGACGAGCCCCAGTAGCCCTCGAGCGCCGGGTCGAACATCGGGCCGAGCCAGTGCAGGACGACGGGCTCCGCCGACTGGCGCAGCAGCCGCCCGTAGACCTCCAGGTAGTCCTCGGGCCCCTTCGCCACCGCGGCGAGGGCGCGCGAGGCCATGAGGATCGGCTGGACACCGGCCTCCTCGACGACGCCCAGCTGCTCCTCGTACGCCGCCACGACCTCGTCGAGCGAGGTCGCGGGCGCGGTGAGCTGGTCGGTGCCGACACCCGCGGCGATCCGGCCGCCGACGGCCTTCGCCTCGGCCGCGGACCGCTTGATCAGTTCGGCGGCGCCGGCCCAGTCCAGGCCCATGCCGCGCTGGGCGGTGTCCATGGCCTCGGCGACGCCCAGGCCGTGGGACCACAGATGGCGGCGGAAGGCGAGGGTGGCGTCCCAGTCGACGGCCGCCGGGGAGTCCGGCGAGACGTCGGCGTACGGGTCCGCGACCACGTGGGCCGCGGAGAAGACCGTACGGGAGGCGAGCGGGGCGCCGCCCGCCGTGAACACGGAGGGTTCGGTGCGCGGTTCGTAGGCGCGCAGGGCGCCGGTCGCGTCGGGCAGGCGGATGGTCACAGCGAGATCTCCGGAACCTCGAGGCGGCTGCCCTCGGCCGCCGACTTCAGGCCCAGCTCGGCGAGCTGGACGCCGCGGGCGCCGGCGAGCAGGTCCCAGTGGTAGGGCGCGTCGGCGTAGACGTGCTTGAGGAACAGCTCCCACTGGGCCTTGAAGCCGTTGTCGAACTCGGCGTTGTCCGGGACCTCCTGCCACTGGTCGCGGAAGACCTCGGTGGCCGGGATGTCCGGGTTCCAGACCGGCTTCGGGGTTGCGCTGCGGTGCTGGACGCGGCAGTTGCGCAGGCCCGCGACGGCGGAGCCCTCGGTGCCGTCGACCTGGAACTCGACGAGTTCGTCGCGGTTGACGCGGACCGCCCAGGAGGAGTTGATCTGCGCGATGGTGCCGCCGTCGAGCTCGAAGATGCCGTACGCGGCGTCGTCGGCCGTGGCGTCGTAGGGCTTGCCCTGCTCGTCCCAGCGCTGCGGGATGTGCGTGGCGGTGAGGGCCTGGACGGAGGTCACCCGGCCGAACAGCTCGTGCAGGACGTACTCCCAGTGCGGGAACATGTCGACGACGATGCCGCCGCCGTCCTCGGACCGGTAGTTCCAGGACGGGCGCTGTGCCTCCTGCCAGTCGCCCTCGAAGACCCAGTAGCCGAACTCGCCGCGGATGGAGAGGATCCGGCCGAAGAAGCCGCCGTCGATGAGCCGCTTGAGCTTGAGCAGGCCCGGCAGGAACAGCTTGTCCTGGACGACGCCGTGCTTGATGCCGGCCGCCTGCGCCAAGCGGGCCAGCTCGAGGGCGCCGTCCAGGCCGGTGGCGGTGGGCTTCTCGGTGTAGATGTGCTTGCCCGCTGCGATCGCCTTCTTGATCGCCTCCTCGCGGGCCGAGGTGACCTGGGCGTCGAAGTAGATCTCGATCGTCTCGTCGGCGAGGACGGCGTCCAGGTCGGTGGAGATGTTCGCCGGATCGAGGCCGTGCTGCTCGGCAAGCGCCTTCAGCGCGTGCTCGCGGCGGCCGACGAGTACCGGCTCGGGCCACAGCACCGTGCCGTCGCCCAGGTCGAGGCCGCCCTGCTCGCGGATCGCGAGGATCGAGCGGACCAGGTGCTGGCGATAGCCCATGCGTCCTGTCACGCCGTTCATGGCGATGCGCACCGTCTTGCGTGTCACGAGTTTCCCTCCGTACGGCCCCGTACGCCCTGTCCGCGCACGGCGAGCGTCCGTAGCAAGCGCTTTCTATACGGTAAGAAGCTAGCCTCTGCACAGCGGCTCGGACAAGTACCTCGTACAAGTACCGGAGGGCGACCTGTGCACATGGGCTCGGACAAGTACCGGAGGACGACCAGATGACTGTGACCCTCGCGGACGTGGCGGCGCGCGCGCAGGTGTCCCCCGCCACCGTCTCCCGCGTGCTCAACGGCAACTACCCGGTCGCCGCGAAGACGCGCGAGCGGGTGCTCCGCGCGGTCGACGAGCTCGACTACGTCCTCAACGGTCCCGCGAGCTCGCTGGCCGCGGCCACGTCCGACCTGGTGGGCATCCTCGTCAACGACATCGCCGACCCGTTCTTCGGGATCATGGCGGGCGCGGTGCAGTCCGAGATCGGCGGCCAGCCGGACGGGCGCGCGGGCGGGGAGCGGCTGGCCGTCGTCTGCAACACGGGCGGCTCACCGGAGCGCGAGATCACGTATCTGACCCTGCTGCAGCGGCAGCGGGCGGCCGCCGTGGTCCTCACGGGTGGCGCGGTCGAGGACGCGGCGCACGTCGAGGCCGTGTCCGCGAAGCTGCGGAGGCTCGCGGACGCGGGCACGCGTGTCGTGCTGTGCGGGCGGCCGCCGGTCCCCGGCACCGACGCGGTCGCGATCACCTTCGACAACCGCGGCGGCGGGCAGCGGCTCACCGAGCATCTGATCGCGCTCGGGCACCGCCGTATCGCCTACATCGCGGGCCCCGAGGAGCGCACCACCACCCGGCACCGGCTGGAGGGCCACCGCGACGCGCTGGCCGAGCACGGCATCGAGGACGACCCCCGGCTCGCCGTGCACGGGCCGTACGACCGCCGCTCCGGCTACGACGCGACGCTCGAACTCCTGCGCCGCGACCGCTCGTTGACCGCCATCGTGGCCGCCAACGACACCGTCGCCCTCGGCGCCTGCGCCGCCCTGCGCGACGAGGGCCTGCGCATCCCGGACGACGTGTCGGTGGCGGGCTTCGACGACCTGCCGTTCGCGATCGACGCGGTGCCGGCCCTGACGACGGTACGGCTGCCGCTGGCCGCGGCGGGGGCGCGGGCGGGGCGGATCGCGATGGGGCGGGAGAATCCGCCGCCGGGCGGGATCGCGACGGTGCAGGGGGAACTGATGGTTCGGGGGTCTACGGCGGCGCCGGGGCGGTGACGTCTCGCTGTCGCTGAAGCACGCCGGAAACGGAGGCTCGTTGTGGCAGGGGTGGTCATGAACGGGCCCAGTGCCTGGAGTGTGCTGGACGGCGTCGATCTTCCCCGCGGATACCGTGTCGAGATCACGGCGGGGAAGATCATCATGACGCCGCACGGCGAGGACCGGTGGAAGGTCGTCCTGGCAGCCGCTCCCCAGATCGAGGGGCAGCTCGCGGAGCACGGCGACATCCTGTCCGATGTCGCGATCGACTTCCCGTCCAGCGAGTACGGATACGCACCCGACCTCGCGATCGTCGCCCCCGGCTCCGAGCACAACAGCCGCGGTCGCTACGAATGGCACAGCTTGGAGGCGGTCCTCGAGGTCGTCTCGAAGGGCAGCCGGGACGTCGACTTCGCGAAGAAGTTCCACATGTACGCCGAGTGCGGCATCCCCGTTTACGTCATCATCGATCCCTCGCAGGGCATGTGCACCGTCCGCAGGCGCCCCACCAGGATCGGCACCTACGAGGACGAGGCCGAGGTGCCGTTCGGCCAGGATCTCGTCCTGCCGCTCACCGACGGCCGCCAGATCACCATCAACACCGGCGGCTTCCCCAAGGCCGGCTGAACGCCGCCGGCCGTCTCCTCCTTGCGAGCCTTACGAGCCTTCCGCCAGCCGCAACTGCAACCACAGCACCAACCGCGTGTCCGGATCCGAGAGCCTGAGGTGGAACAGGGACTCGGCTCGGGAGAGGCGGTAGCGGCAGGTGTTGGGGTGGATGTTGAGGGCGCGGGCGGCAGTTGAGATGTCGCTGTCGGCGGCGAAGTAGGCGAGCAGGGTCTCGGCGTAGGCGGTGCGGTGGGCGGCGTCGTGGGCGCGGATGGCGGGGCCGGCGCCCTCGGCGAGGCGGGGTATCAGATGGGCTTGCTCCGCCAGTTCGGCGAGGGTGACCGTGGGTCGGACGTCGTCTATGGCGGCCACGGCGGTGTCGGCGGGGGCGAGGGTGCGCAGCACGGTGTCGGCGTCGCGGCGCGATGCAGGGGCGGCGCGCAGTGAGGGCGCCACCGAGCCGAGGGCGGCGCGGACGGGCAGGTGCAGCGCGCGGTGGGCGCGGCGGGCGACGTCGGCCACGAAGTCGCGGTGGGCGTCGGCGGGCAGCAGCGCGTAGACGGTGCCGTCGATGAGGGCGCAGCCGTGGTGGCTGTAGTGGGCCTCGCAGTGCAGGCTGACCAGGTCGGTGAGCTGGAGCGCGGCCCGGGCGGTGAGCGCGTCGTCGGGGCCGGCCGCGGTGAGGTGGAAGGCGGCCACCACGGCCGGTGCGTCGACCGGCAGTCCGAGCTGCGGACCGACCAGAGGGGCGCTGGCCGGGTCGTCCAGGAGCCGGCGCAGCAGGTCACCGCGTTGCCGGCGGACCAGGTCGTGGGACGTACGGGCGCGCAGCAGATGGAGGCCGGCGATGCGTGCCGCGTCGTCGAGCGTCCGCACGGCTTCCTCGCCGAGGTCGTCGTGCGCGTCGACGACCCAGATGGAGCCGAGCAGTTCGCTGCCCGCGCGGACCGCCACCGCGATCCGGGCGAGACCGCCGGGGCTGGCGGCGAACCGCAGGACCCGGGTGGCGCGGGCGAGTTCGCGGTACTGGGGCACGTTGATGGGCGCGTACGGGACGTGCAGACCGAGGATGCCCTGGCGGCGCTCCTCGTCGATCTCCTGACCGCGCAGGGTGGAGTAGGCGAGGATCCGCTGGTACGGGTCCTCGATCGCGGTGGCTCCGCCGACGGCCGCAGCAATGGCGTTGGCCAGCGAGAACAGGTCGCCGATGTCCGGCCCGGCGGTGCCCTGGCCGGTGCCCGCGACGGCGGCCAGCGCCGAGGTGACCAGGGCGTCGAGCTGCTGCCAGGCCAGGTCGTCGTCGGCGGTCAGCAGGGCCACTCCGGCCTTCTCGGCGGCCAGGGCGAGATCGGCGACCGGCTCCCCGTACTGCTTGACGACGATCCCGGCGAGCCCGGCCGCCGCAGCGGCATCGACCAGCGGCGGAGCCTCGGAGGGCGGGACGCCGACCGCGAGCAGCAGGGCGTCGTCCCGGTGCGGCAGCGGGCCGCGCGGTTCGTACACCAGAGTTCCGGAGACCCGGCCCTCCGCGCCGCGCGGGGCGGTCACCAGCCGGACGGGTGACGGGCCGAGGGCGTCGCAGAGGTGCCGCAGGGACGAGGGCATGGCCGGGATGCTAGATCGAATTTGGCCGTTCTCCCAGTCCCCGATTCGTGACCTTGGGGGATCGGCCGAAGCGGGACGGCGGGTGCGTCCCCAAGGCTTGGAGGGTGTTCACCACCACCCCGTCATTCGATTCCGCGACCCGGCAGGCCGAGGCCGCCGCCGGGGCTGCGGGTGTCCGGATCGAGACCATCGAGGCTCCCGAGCGGCTGGGGGTCGTGTCCCATCTGTTCGCCGAGGTATGGGGCACCGATCCCGGACACGAGCCGTTCGCCGGTGACGTTCTGCGCTCGCTGGCCCATGCGGGCGGCGCGGTGCACGCCGCCTTCGGGCCGACCGGGCTGCTCGGCGCGAGTGCCGCCGTGTTCGGCCCTCCGCGGAAAGGGGATCTCTACAGCCTGATCGCGGGCACCACCCGGATCAGCCAGGGCGTCGGATACGCGCTGAAGCTGGCGCAGCGCGCCTGGGCGCTGGAGCAGGGCGCACGGACGATCACCTGGACGTTCGACCCGCTGGTCCGGCGCAACGCCTGGTTCAACCTGGTCAAGCTGGGCGCGGTGGCCGGCGAGTACACCGTGGACTTCTACGGTCCGATGGACGACGGCTTCAACGCGGGAGACGAGACCGACCGGCTGACCGCCGTCTGGCGGCTGGACACCGTCGGCAGCGCCGAGGCGCCCGCGCGGCCGGAGCCCGATCCGCCGCCCGGCCCGGACGGGCAGCCGTTCACCGCCCGCGACGGCCGCTCCCTGTGGTGCCGGGTCCCCGAGGACATCACGGCGATCCGGCGGCAGCGGCCCGAACTGGCCCTGGCCTGGCGCACGGCGGTACGCGATGTGCTCGCGGACGCGCTGGCCGACGGCTTCACCGCCACATCGATGACCCGCGACGGCTGGTACCACCTGACCCGCTCCGACCGCGAGGACACCCCGTGAAGATAGAGCGCATCGAACTGATCCACGTCCGGCTGCCGCTGGTCGGCGCGTTCCGTACCTCCTTCGGCACCGACACCGTCCGGGACACCTTCCTGCTGCGCGTCGTCACCGACGGCGGCGAGGGCTGGGCGGAGTTCGCGGGCGACCCCGACCCGCTGTACTGCCCGGAATTCGCCGCCGGTGCCGAACTGGCGCTGCGCGACCACCTGATCCCCCGGGTGGCGGCGCTGCGCGAGGTCACCGCCGCGCAGGTCGGCCCCGCCGTCGAGGAGATCAAGGGCCATCCGCTGGCCAAGGCCGTGCTGGAGACCGCGATCCTCGACGCCGAACTGCGCTCGTACGGCATGTCGTTCGGCACGTACCTCGGCGCCGTGAAGGACCAGGTTCCCGCGGGCGTCTCCGTCGGGATCATGGACACGATCCCCGAGCTGCTGCGTGCCGTCGAGGGCTATCTCGCCGAGGGCTATCTGCGGATCAAGCTGAAGATCGAGCCGGGCTGGGACGTGGAGGCCGTCCGCGCGGTGCGCGCCGAGTTCGGCGACGATCTGCTGCTTCAGGTGGACGCGAACACCGCCTACTCCCTCAGCGACGCCGAGCATCTGCGCCGCCTGGACGCATTCGGCCTCGTACTGATCGAACAGCCGCTGGCCGAGGACGACTTGATGGGCCACGCCGAACTGGCCAAGGTCATCCGGACCCCCGTCTGCCTGGACGAGTCGATCACCTCGGCCCGGGGCGCCGCCGCCGCGCTCGCGCTCGGCGCCTGCCGCGTGATCAACATCAAGCCGGCGCGGGTCGGCGGCTATCTGGAGGCCCGCCGCATCCACGATCTCGCCGTCGCCCACGGCGTGCCGGTCTGGTGCGGCGGGATGCTGGAGACCGGCGTCGGCCGCTCGGCCAACCTCGCGCTCGCCGCGCTCCCCGGCTTCGTCCTGCCCGGCGACACCTCGGCCTCTTCGCGCTACTACGCGGAGGATATCACCGCCCCGTTCGTCCTGGACGACGGCCATCTGACCGTCCCCGACGGACCCGGAACCGGCGCCACCGTGCTGCCGGACGCCCTGCGCCGCGTCACCGTCGCCCGGCGCGATCTGCTCACGGCCTGAAGAATCCCCGCCCCATGGCCTTGATGCCGCCTGCTCCACGGCCTGAAGGCCCATGCCTCACAGCCTGAAAGCCGCTGCTCCACGGCCTCAAGACCCCTGCGCCACCCGAGAAACCACCTCGAGAAACGCCTGCGCCGCGTCACCGTCGCCCCGGCGCGTCCCTCCTCACGCCCTCAGACACGCCCCGAACGCCTGAAAAGAGAAGAGGACATGACTTCCCAGCCCGGAAAGCTCCTCATCACGACCCTGACGGCCGCGGTCGTCGCCGCATCGGCCACCGCCTGCGGCGGCTCCGCGGATTCCGGTGAACCCGCCGCCAAGAGCACCGCGAACTCCTCCGCCCTGCTCTACGACGAACTGCCGCAGCAGCAGCGCAAGGCCGGCAAGATCGTGGTCGGCTCGGACATCAGTTACGCGCCGATGGAGTACTACGACACCGACGGGACCACCGTCCTCGGCTTCGACAAGGAGCTCGCCGACGCCCTGAGCAAGCAGCTCGGCGTCCCCTTCGAGTTCAAGAACGCCTCCTTCGACGGTCTGATCACCTCGCTGAGGTCGCAGCGGATCGACGTGGTGATATCCGGGATGTCGGACACCAAGGAGCGCCAGGCCAGCGTCGACTTCGTCGACTACTACACCGCCGGCGCGATGCTCCTGGTCAAGAAGGGCAACCCCGAGAACCTGAAGACGCTGGCCGACCTGTGCGGCAAGACCATCGCGGTGCAGCGCGCCACCACCCAGGAGGGATACGCCGAGGAGCAGAGCAAAGCCTGCGAGAAGGACGGCGAGAAGGAGATCGAGATCCTCTCGTTCGACCGCGAGACCGAGGCGCTGCTCCAGGTCAAGCAGGGACGCGCGGTGGCCGGCCTTGAGGACTACCCGGTCGCCAGCTACAACGCCCGTACGTCCGGCGAAGGCGCGGACTTCGAGGTGGCAGGCGACCAGATCGAGGCCGGGCCGCTCGGTATCGCGGTCGCCAAGCAGGACACCGAGCTGCGCAATGTCATCCAGAAGGCTCTCGACGCGATCATCGACGACGGCACGTACAAGAAGCTGATCGACAAGTGGGAGATCCCCGCGGGCGCGGTCACCGAGGCGAAGATCAACTCGGGCACATGAGCGAGCCGATCAGGGCGGTCCCGGTCCGCCACTACGGACGGTTGGTGTTCCTGGTCGCGCTGGTCGCCTTCCTCGCGCTGGCGGTGTGGGCGTTCGCGGGCGCGGACATCGACTACTCGGTCACCCTCCACTTCCTCACCGCCGACACCGTGCTGAGCGGCCTGGGCAACACCATCGTCATCAGTGTGCTCGCCCAGGCCCTCGGCATCGCGCTGGGCGTGGTCTTCGCGATCCTCGGGCGGTCCCGGTACGCCGAGATCCGCGCGTTCTCGGCCGGCTACGTCTGGCTGTTCCGCGGCACGCCCGTCATCGTCCAGCTGCTGCTCTGGTACAACCTGTCGCTGGTCATCGACACCGTGACGCTCCCGGGCCTGGGAAGCTGGCAGACGAACGAGCTGATCACCCCGTTCGTCGCGGCTCTGCTCGGCCTCGGCATCAACGAGGGCGCCTACATGGCCGAGATCGTCCGGGCCGGCATCGACTCGGTCGACAAGGGCCAGACGGAGGCCGCGCAGGCCCTCGGCATGTCCCGGCTGCTCACCCTGCGCCGGGTCGTGCTGCCGCAGGCCATGCGGGTCATCGTGCCGCCGACCGGCAACGAGTTCGTCGGGATGCTCAAGACCAGCTCGCTGGCGTACGCGATCCAGTACGGCGAACTGCTCCAGTCCGCCGTGAAGATCTACTCCAACAACCTGATGATCGTCGAGCTGCTGCTGACCGTCTCGATCTGGTACGTGGTCCTGACCACCGTCGCCACGGTGCTCCAGCGCTTCCTGGAGCGGCGCTACTCCAAGGGGGTCCAGCGATGACACCGGTCGTCCGCGCACGCGGGGTGCGCAAGAGCTACGGCGACACCGAGGTGCTGTCCGGCATCGACCTGGACGTCGAACCCGGCGCGGTGGCCTGCATCATCGGGCCGTCGGGCTCCGGCAAGTCCACGTTCCTGCGCTGCGTCAACCACCTGGAGAAGATCGACGCCGGTCGCCTCGAGGTCGACGGCCGGCTGGTCGGCTACCGCGAACACGGCGGCAGACTCTACGAGTTGCGCGAGAGGGAGGTGGCCGCGCAGCGACGTGACATCGGCATGGTCTTCCAGCGCTTCAACCTGTTCCCGCACATGACCGCGCTGGAGAACATCATGGAGGCACCCTGCCGGGTCCGCCGTGAGCCCAAGGCCGTCGTCCGTGAACGTGCGCTCGCCCTCCTCGACCGGGTCGGCCTCGGCACCCGCGGCGACGCCTACCCCGCCCAGCTGTCCGGCGGGCAGCAGCAGAGGGTGGCGATCGCGCGGGCCCTGGCCATGGAGCCCAAGCTGATGCTGTTCGACGAGCCGACGTCCGCGCTCGACCCCGAGCTGGTCGGCGAGGTCCTGGACGTGATGCGCGACCTGGCGACCTCCGGCATGACGATGCTCGTGGTCACCCACGAGATCGGTTTCGCCCGCGAGGTCGGCGACTCCCTCGTCTTCCTGGACGGCGGCACGGTCGTCGAGTCCGGAGCCCCCAGGGAGGTCCTGGCGGATCCGTCGCACGAGCGCACGCGGGCGTTCTTGTCCAAGGTGCTGTGACGCGTTCTCGTGTCCAAGGTGCTCTGACGGCGGCGTCCGGGTCGCATGGACGCGGCGGCACGGGCGCCGTAATCTCTGACTCAGTCAACTGTTCTCTCGCCGGGCCGGGCCGTCCGGGACGACGGCAGACCGGCCACCGGTGCCTCGCAGGGCAGGTGTCCCATGACCGTGCAAGACATCCGCTCGTTCAACCGCTTCTACACGAACCTCATCGGCGCGCTGGACTACGGCCCCCGGCTGCACACGCCGTACACGCTCACCGAGGCCCGTGTGCTGTACGAGCTCGCGCACTCCCCGCGCACCGATGCCGCCGATCTGCGCGCCGAGCTCTCCCTCGACGCCGGGTACCTGAGCCGGATCCTGGCCAGATTCGAGAACGAGGGGCTGATCGAACGGGCGCCGTCGGAGCGGGACACGCGGCGCCGACGGGTGACGCTGACCGCGCGCGGGCGCGAGACCGCCGCGATGCTGGAGGAGCGTTCGAGCCAGGCCGTGGCGTCGCTGCTGGCGACCGTGCCGGCCGACGAGCGGCCCAGGCTCGCCGAAGCGATGCGGACCGTCCGCGGGCTGCTGTCCGGCGGCCGCCCGCCGACGGCCGAGGACGTCGTGCTGCGCGAGCCCGGCCCGGGCGACCTGGGCTGGATCGTGCAGCGCAACGCCGCGCTGTACGCCGCCGAGTACGGCTGGAACACCGACTACGAAGGCCTGGTGGCCCGTATCGTCGCCGACTTCGCCGAGGACCACGACCCGCATCTGGAGCGGGTGTGGATCGCCGAGCTCGACGGGCGCCCGGTGGGCTGTGTGATGTGCGTACGCGATGAGGCGCCCGCCACGGCGCGGCTGCGGCTGCTGCTCGTCGAGCCGGACGCGCGCGGTCTCGGCATCGGCGACCGGCTGGTGCGCGCGTGCGTCGACTTCGCGCGGGGCGTGGGCTACCGGGACCTGGTGCTGTGGACGAACGACGTCCTGACCGCGGCCCGCAGGATCTACCAGCGGCACGGCTTCGTCCTTGTCGCGGAGAAGCCGCACCGCTCGTTCGGGGCCGATCTGGTCGGACAGGACTGGCGACTGCCTCTGCACGAGGACGCCGGGCGACGGGTAGGGTCCGCACCGGGCCCGCCCTTCCCGGGGCTCACGGACTCCGGCCGGGCATGCCCGTCGACGCGCACGCCCGGCCCGCCCCAGCGAGGTGAAAAGCAGTGAAACTGGCCTTCTCGACCCTCGGCGTGCCGGGGCTTCCCATCGCCGACGTGGTGCGGCTCGCCGCCGAGCACTGCTATCACGGCGTCGAACTGCGCGCCCACGAGGAAGAGCCGGTGCACCCGGGCATCGGGCTGACCGAACGGGCCGACGTCGCCGCCGAGTTCAAGTCGGCCGGCATCCAGATTCTGGGAATCGCGGGGTATGCGCGCGTGGCGGCCCCCGGCGCCGACGAGCCGGTGCTCACGGAGATCCGCGGACTGCTGGAACTCGCCCGGGACCTCGGCGCGCCCTTCATCCGCGTCTTCCCCGGCGGCGGCACGAAGCAGACTGCCGAGGAGGCCGACGCGACGGCCGCCCGTCGGCTCGGCACCGCCGTGGAGTACGCCGGCGACCTGGGCGTACGCATCCTCCTGGAGACCCACGACTCGCACCGCACGGGTGCCGCCGCCACCCGCGTCCTCGGCCAGGTGGGCCATCGCCGCCTGGGCGCCCTGTGGGACGTGATGCACACCTGGCTCGGCGGTGAGCAGCCCTCCGAGACGTACGCCGCACTGTCGCCGTATCTCGGCTACGTCCAGGTCAAGGACATCGCGTCCGCCGAGGACACGACACCGCTGCCGCTCGGCTCGGGCGTCCTGCCGCTCACCGAGTGCGTGGAGGTACTCATGCGGAACGGCTGGGACGGCTGGCTGTGCTGGGAGTACGAGAAGCGCTGGTACGAGGCGGCTGCGCCGCTGCCCGGCCTGCTGAGGCCGGGCCGGGAACACCTGGCACGGTTGCTCAACGAGTCGGCCTGACCCTCGGCGGGCATGTCACCTGGCCGCCGAAATGTGACAGTTGACCGGCGACTGTCACATTCTGGCGAGCAGGTGTAGTGCCCCTACGCTGTGAGCACACGCACCCACAGCGTCTTACCGACTCCGCGGTCCCGGACCTCCCACGCGTCGGACAGCGCCGCCACGAGAGGGAGACCACGGCCCGACTCCGAGTCGAGGGCGGGCGGCGACCCGGGCAGCACGGGCAGGACCGGGCGGCAGCGCGAGGCGTCAGAGACCTCGATCTCCACCGACTTCTCCCCGTCGTAGGCGAGGACCACCTCGAAGAGCCGGCCCGGCACGCGGCCGTGGCGCACCGCGTTCGTGGACAGCTCCGAGACGATCAGCGCGATCGCGTAGGAGGCGTCGGCGGATACGGACCACTCGGCCAGCCTGGCCAGCACCTCCCGGCGGGCCGCGGGTACGGACCGGGGAACCGGCGTGAATCTCCGCCGCCAGGAGCGCGAGGTGGCGCATGCGCCGTGACTTTCCGTGTTCATGGGAACACTGTCGGCCCACCTCGCTACCGTCACCAGTGACCGAGCGTCGACGCCCGAGTCGGGCAATTCACCCTGGGCGGACGTTGATTGGCGTTGAGCCGTGTTGAAGGGGTGGCTGCGTTGGGGCAGGCCAAGAAGAACTCGTCCTCACCCGCCGCGCAGTACTTCGCGGAAGTGCTGCGCATGCTGCGCACGAAGGCCGGGCTGTCGCAGAACGAGCTGGGCGAACGCATGAACTACACGGGCGCGGCAGTGAGCGCCGTGGAAACCTGCGCCAAGCCCGCGACCGACGAGTTCATCGAGGCGGCGGAGAAGGCGCTGGATGCCGGGGGGTTGGTCGCGGCGGCGGCGAAGTATCTGCGGTTGGAGCGGTATCCGGAGTACTTCCAAGGGTTCGTGCAGTTGGAGCAGGAGGCATTGAGTGTGTCGTCGTACTGCAGCCAGCTGATCGAAGGGTTACTGCAGGCCGAGTCGTACGCCCGCGCGCTGCTGAGCTGCGACTTCCCGCCCCTTGATGAAGCAGAAATCGAGCAACTGACACTTGCGCGAATGGAGCGCAAGGCACTGTTCGAGCGGAAACCGGTCTGCGTCATCAATGTCATCCTCGAAGAGGCCGCACTCAGGCGACGCATCGGCGGGGTCGAGGTGATGCACAGACAGTACGAGTACCTCATTGAGTGCTCACAACGGCCCAACCTAGTCGTCCAAGTCATGCCGGCAGACCGAGGTGCACATGCCGGGCTGCGCGGCCCGATGAAGCTCGTCGAAACACCCGAGCAAACCACGCTTGTATACACGGAAGCGCTCGGCAAGAGCCTGCTCATCTCCAAGCCCGCAGAGGTCGGTGTGCTTGCCCGCCGCTATGCAATGATCAGAAGCCAGGCCCTCCGACCGGAGGAATCCGTAGAGCTGATCGAGCAGTTGGCGGGTGAGCTATGAGCGATCTGGTCTGGTTCAAGAGCAGCTATAGCGACTCGGGAGGTGGCGACTGCGTCGAAGCGGCTTTCGACTGGTTCAAGAGCAGCTACAGCGACTCCAGCGGCGGCGATTGCCTAGAGGTGGCCACCACCACCGCCGTCCACATCCGTGACTCCAAGGCCCCAGATCGGCCCTACCTCACGGTCTCCTCCGAAGCCTGGGTCGCCTTCCTCACGCACCCGGCCACCCGTTCCTCCAGCCGCACCCGGCACTGAGGCCACTCCGCCGCTGTGATCGAGTAGATCGCGGAGTCACGCAGCCGACCTTCCTCACCCGGCGCCCACGACCGGGACCAGTTCCGCAGCACGCCCTCGAAGCGCGCGCCCACGCTCTGGATCGCGGCACGGGAACGGCTGTTACGGGCGTCCGTCTTGAGGTCGACCCTGGACACGCCCCAGCTCTCGAATGCGTGCCGGAACAGCAGGAGCTTGGCCTCGGCGTTCACGCCGGTGCCCTGGGCCGACTCCGCAAGCCAGGTGAAACCGACCTCGACGGCGTCGAGTTGGTCGTCGGACAACCACGAACGCGGCTCCCAGTAGGACGTGGCGCCGACCGCTCGTCCCGTGGCCGTCGACACCTGGGCGTAAGGAGCCAGCTTCCCCGCCGCCGCGCGGGCGAGCTGCGCGTCGATGTAGTCGGCGACCTCGTCGGCCATCGGCACCCAGGTGAACTCGTACGTGCCCCGGTCCTCCTCCGCCGCCACCGCCAGGTCGGCCGCGTGCCGATGCTCCAACGGCTCCAGGCGCACCAACGCGCCCTCAAGGACTGGCCCCTCCAGCTTGAAGTTCAACGCCCTATGTCCCTTCGCAACTCCGCGAACGCCTCGTGGAAGCCCGGGAAAGTCTTCCGCACGCATCCGGGGTCGTCGAACGAAATACCCGGCACCCGGAGTCCGGTGACCGCGAAGGACATGACGATGCGGTGGTCGCCGTACGACTTGATCTCCGCACCCGACAACGGAGCGGCACCCGGCCGGATCTCGATCCAGTCGGGGCCCGTGGCCACCTCTGCCCCCAGCCGCCGCAGGTTCTCCGCGCAGGCCTCCAGCCGGTCGCATTCCTTCACGCGTGTGTTCGCGACGTCCTCGATCCGCACCGGGCCGGAGGCGAAGGGGGCGATGGCCGCCAGCGTCGGCATGGTGTCGGAGATGTCCCGCATGTTGACCGTCAGCCCGTGCAGATCCCCCGTTCCCCTGACCGTCGTACCGGCCGAACCGATCTCCACGTGCGCGCCCATGCGGCGCAGTACCTCCACGAAACCCAGGTCGCCCTGCAACGCCCCCTCCCCCAGCCCTGGGACCGTCACCTCGCCGCCGGTGACGGCGGCGGCCGCGAAGAAGTAGCCGGCGGTCGAGGCGTCGGGCTCGATGGCGTACGTCGTGGCCCGGTAGCCGCCGGGCGGTACGAGGAACACGTCGCCCTCGCGCCGCACCTCGACCCCGAACGCCCGCATCATCGCGATCGTGATCTCGATGTACGGCACCGAGACCAGGTCCGTGACCCTTATCCGCAGGCCCTTGCGCGTCAGCGGGCCCAGGAGCAGCAGTGCCGTCAGGTACTGCGAGGACTGGCCTGCGTCCAGCGTCACCTCCCCGCCCTCGACGCCCGCCGCCTCCACCGTCAGCGGGTGGTGGCCCTCCGCCTCCTCGTGCCGCAGATCCACGCCAAGGTCGCGCAGGGCTCGCGTCAGTGGGAGGAGCGGGCGGCGGCGCATCTGGGCGGAGGCGTCGAAGCGGTATGTGCCGTGGCCGGTGGCGGCCAGCGTCGGCAGGAAGCGGGCCGTGGTCGCGCCATCACGGCAGTACACGTCTGCCTCCGTCGCCGCCGGGCCCTGGGGGCGGCCGTCTATCTGCCAGGCCCCCGGCGTCCGGCCGACCCGGTAGCCGAGCCGGGCCAGGCCCTCGGCGAAGCCCTCGGTGTCGTCCGAGCAGAGGGGACGCCGGAGCGTGGTGACGCCGTCGGCCGCCGCGGCCAGGAAGAGCGCGCGGGCGGTGATGGACTTGGAACCGGGGATGTCGACTACGGGCATGCCTCATGATCGGCCGACGGTGGCCTCGCGCGCCACGATATCCACGGGATGGACGACCGCCCGTCGCACGGGCGTACCCGCCTGGGGCGCGGTCCGCTGCCGGACGGTGTCGTCGAGGTACGGCTCGACCCCAGGCCGGTACGGCGGTTGTACGCACTGTGGCGGACCGGGGCCGCCCGGCGGCCCGCGATCGCTGAGACGGTCCGCGCCCTGCAGGCCCACTGGCCGAAAGTCTCTGCACACGCGCCCCGGTGAGCGCCGGCGCACCAACTTCGCGGAATCTCCGTGATACGGGGAACCTGTGCCCACACGCCCGCGTCCAAACGGCATGCTGACGGATGAGTCTCCGCAGGGCGGTGTCGGCCTCGCTGCTGGCTGCGATCGCTGACCACCCTCTCCACCGCCTGCGGCCGGCAGCACGCCGTCACCGGCGCGCCCCCCTCCAACTGCGCCGGTGACGGCCCCTCATCTCAGGTAAGTCCGCGCCGCGTTGGCGCAGTCACACGAATGCAGTTGTACACCTGTGCAGTGCTGCCCGGGAGATCGCGCGCACTCTTGACTGTAAGAAATTGTCAGGATATCCGTGGCGTCGCGGAAGTTTCCTTCATCGCCTTCTTCACCACGCCCCTCCATGGATCCCCGGGATCTCCTCCGGAAGGAGCGCACGTGCAGTACAGACACTCCGGAACCTCCAGACGCACTCTCCTCGCCGCCACCGCGGGCGCGGCTGCGGCCATTGCCGCGGGCGCCGGCACGGCGCACGCCGACGCCGACGCCGACGCCGACGCCGACGCAAACACCGGAAGCGGCCAGGACGAGAGGCTCAAGGCCCTCATATCCCGTATGAGCCTCGAGGAGAAGGTCGGCCAGCTCTTCGTGATGCGGGTGTACGGCCACTCCGCTACCGAACCCGACCAGGCCGACATCGACGCCAACCTGAAGGAGATCGGGGTCAGGACGGCCGCCGAGCTCATCGCCGAGTACCGCGTGGGCGGCATCATCTACTTCGCCTGGGCGCACAACACCCGTGATCCGCACCAGATCGCGGATCTGTCCAACGGCATCCAGCAGGCGGGGCTCTCGCTCCCCAACGGCCTGCCCCTGCTCATCTCCACCGACCAGGAGCACGGCATAGTCGCGCGCGTGGGCAAGCCCGCGACGCTGCTCCCGGGCGCGATGGCGCTCGGTGCGGGTGGATCGCGGTCCGACGCCCGCCGGGCCGCGCAGATCGCCGGAGCCGAACTGCGGGCGATGGGCATCCGGCAGAACTACGCGCCGGTCGCCGACGTGAACGTCAACCCGGCCAACCCCGTCATCGGCGTACGTTCCTTCGGCGCCGACCCGGAAGCCGTGGCCGGACTGGTCGCCGCTCAGGTCAAGGGCTACCAGACCTCCGACATCGCCGCGACATCCAAGCACTTCCCGGGGCACGGCGACACCGCGACCGACAGCCACTACGGCTTCCCGGTCATCGAGCACACCACGGAGCAGTGGGGGCAGCTGGACGCACCGCCGTTCCGCGCGGCCATCGCGGCCGGCATCGACTCGATCATGACCGCGCACATCATGGTCCCGGCACTCGACCCGTCCGGCGACCCGGCCACGCTCTCCCGACCCATCCTCACGGGCATCCTGCGCGAACAGCTCGGCTACGACGGTGTCGTGGTGACGGACTCGCTCGGCATGGCGGGCGTACGCCAGAAGTACGGCGACGACCGCGTCCCCGTCCTCGCCCTCAAGGCGGGCGTCGACCAGCTGCTGAACCCGCCCAGCCTCGACATCGCCTGGAACGCGGTCCTGAACGCCGTCAAGAGCGGGGAGCTGACGGAGGCGCGGCTCGACGAGTCGATCCTTCGCATCCTCCGGCTCAAGGCGAAACTGGGTCTCTTCAAGGATCCGTACGTCTCCCATGAGGGCGTCGACCGGGCCGTGGGCACCGAGGCGCATCTCGCGGCCGCGGACCAGATCGCCGAGGAGACGACGACGCTGCTCGTCAACGAGCAGGGCCTGCTGCCGCTGTCGCGCCTCACCCACAAGAACGTGCTGGTCGTGGGCGCGGATCCCGCCTCCCCTTCCGGCACGACCGGCCCGCCCACGGCCGTGTTGGCGGGCGCGCTCACCGAGCTGGGGTTCTCCGCCACCGCACTCTCCACCGGTACGGCACCCTCGCAGGCGAAGATCGACGAGGCGGTGGCGGCGGCCCGGGGCAAGGACACTGTGGTCGTCGGCACGTACAACGTCTCGGCCGCCAGCTCCCAGCGCACCCTCGTCGACGCGCTGGTCGCGACAGGCGCGCCGGTCGTCGCGGTGGCGATCCGCAACCCGTACGACGTGGCACAGCTGCCCGGCGTCGGCGCGTACCTCGCCTCGTACTCCTGGACGGACGTCGAACTGCGTGCCGCGGTACGGGTGATCGCGGGCCGCGCCAGGCCCGAGGGCACCCTGCCGGTGCCGGTGCAGCAGGCCGACGACCCGGCGCAGGTGCTGTATCCGATCGGCTACGGGTTGACGTACTAGCTGCGCAGTCCGGCGTACGCGACGTACGCCGGACACCCGGCGCGCCACCCCCAAGAGACGCAAATCCCCTGTACATCTGGCGTGTGCCCGTTCCGGCAGGTCACGCTGGGTGGATCTATGGGGGGTTGGGCATGCACAACGCGCGGACCGCGGGGGTGGTGTGCGCGTCGCTGCTGATCGCCGCAGCGGCGCTCACGGGATGTCAGAAGTCCCCGTCTTCGGGGACGGGTTCGGAGGACGGCAGGCTCGGCGGACAACCGTCGCCGACCCGGCCGTCGGGATACGGCGCGATGTTCCTCGCCCTCGACGAGTGCAGCTCGCGGGGGCGTGAGACGTTCACCGAGGTGTCCTGCACCAGCGAGAAGGCGGCGGCGCGGGTCGTCGCGCGCTACGACGGCAGTGTGTCGGAGGGGCCGACGTGTCCTGAGCGCACGGACTTCGTGCTGCACATCAGCGAGAACAGTCCGGCACTGGACGAGGACGGCGACGGGACCGTGCCGCAGGGGTACGCCTGCATGCGCAACCTCGAGGCACCGCATCCCGGGGATCCCGGGGGCGGGGGCGGGCCTCGCACGATCGTGGGCGACTGCGTGTACTCCGCGGGGCGCGGGGAGGTCCGCGAGACGTCCTGCGACGGCAAGGGCGAGGAGGCACCCGAATACCGGGTGACGAAGGCGGTCACATCTCGCCCCAAGTGCCCACCGTCGACGTCCCTCTACGTCGACCTGGGCGGGCCCAAGCCGGTGGGCTGCGCGAAGCGCGTCTGACGCACTGCTGCGCTGGGGGCAGTCGTTCCTCCCCCAGTGCCTTAAGGGCCTGGGAGGTGCCCCCAGGGCGGAACGGGTGGGCACAGCGGAGCCCCGCGGCGCCGGGCTGCGCCCTCGGACCCCCGCCCACCACGACCGGGGGCGGGGCTTCGTCGGCGGGTGCGGGCAGTGGCCGCTTTGTGCCCACCCTCCCCCATTGCCTTAAGGACATGGGAGGTACCCCCATCGCCCTGCGGAACGCCTGCCCACAAACCGGCGGCGCCGCCGCCACAGGGGGCGGCGGCGCGGCCGCCTACGGCCGCAGTGCCGGCTCTCGCCGGAGCTGCTGGCGGTCCAGCTTCGCGTCGTACGCGGCCAGCGGCTTCGCCTCAGCCGAAGCTGCTGCCGGAACCCCAGCCCACGCGAGAATCCGCGACGTCGCAACGTCGCGATCGGCCTCGCTCAGCCCCGCGACCCGCGCCCCGTGATTCGCACCGGGCGCCGTGAAGACATAAGAGTCACGCGCCCCCTTCCCGAGCCGGAAGGGCTCGGCACCCCACGGGTCGTTCTCCCCGTACACGTACAGCATCCGCTGCGCGTTGTGCCGCACCCAGCTGTCGACGTCCCGCATCACCCACGGCTGGAACGTCATCGGAATGGACCGCGGCACGAAGTTCCGCGGTGGCTGGTATCCGTAGCGGGAGAGGTCCCCCAGCCAGGGCTGCTGGATGGTGGGCGCGCCGAGCTGGGTGCCCGCCTGGTAGTAGTACGGCGTGTACGGCTCGAGGCCCTGGTCGGTGTAGAAGGACCAGCCGGAGATGGCGTCGACGTAGTCGAAGAGCTCCTGGTCCGTCGCGGTCGACGCGTCCGGCACGTCGGCGCACTCGGCCTCGAGGTGGTACTGCCAGAAGCCCCACACCAGGTCGAGGACGACGGCCTCGTACGCCTTGTCGAGGGAGCCGACGGTCGTGAACGTGAAGCCGTTCTCCTCGGCGTACG
The DNA here is from genome assembly GCF_013778455.1 of Streptomyces himalayensis subsp. himalayensis. GTDB lineage: Bacteria > Actinomycetota > Actinomycetes > Streptomycetales > Streptomycetaceae > Streptomyces > Streptomyces himalayensis. The sequence goes on from NZ_JACEHE010000027.1 coordinate 92,422, forward strand.
CGGCGTACTTCTCCTCCAGCGGCTCACGCCGCACGAGCGCCTCGCGCTGCACCGCGTTCAGCCCCTCGCGGCACTCCTCGGTGCCGACCCGCTCGAAGAACTCGTCGTACGCCGAGTCCTCCTTGTTCACCACGTCGTTGGGCGCGACGTATGCGACGACGCCGTCCATGTCGCGCGGATAGAACCGCTCGTAGTACGTGGCGGTCATGCCGCCCTTCGAGCCGCCGGTGGCCAGCCACTTCTGGCCGTAGATCGGTTTCAGCGCCTTGAAGATGCGGTGCTGGTCGCTCGCGGCCTGCCAGATGTCGAGCGTGGACCAGTCGGCCGGGTCGGGCCGGGACGGCGTGAAGAAGCGGTACTCCATCGACACCTGGTTGCCGTCGACGATGCGTGTCGGCTCGGAACGGCTGGGCGTGGTCGAGACGTTGTAGCCGGAGGTCGAGAAGACGGTCGGGCGGCTGGTGTCCTTGTGCAGCACCGTGATGCGCTGCTCGAAGGTGCCCTTGGACGGGTGCCGGTGGTCGACCGGCTGGGTGTAGTCGAGGACGAAGTAGCGGTAGCCGGCGTACGGCTTCTCCTCTATGAGGCTTATGCCGGGAACGGCGAGAAGCCGGTCCTTGATGTCGGTGTCGGCGGCCGCCGGTTCTGCGGCGGTGGCCGCACCGGCCGTGCTCAGGGTGCCGATCAGCACCACGAGCGACAGCAGCCATCTGACTGCCTTGCGCATGCACCCTCCCCTGGTGGAACACGGATGTGCGCCGGAACCTAGCGGAGCAACCGGCCTGACACCAGGGGAAGTTGGGATTTATGGGGAAGGAGAGGGAACGAAGAGGGATCACCCTCAGCAGAGGATCCAGCCCGAGCTGACCGAGCCCGAGCCGACTGCTCCCTTGATCCATACGCAGCGGTGGCCCGCATGCACCGTGACCGGGCCCGCGTGATGGGTGTAGCGCCCGCTGTCGCGTACCGGACGGCTGCCGCGTGCCTGCACGCTGACGGACATCTGCTTGCGCGTGCCGGGCCGCTTGGCGAACGTCACGGCGCAGAGGTAGCCGCGGCTCTTGTAGACGCGCACGTCACCGGTGGAGAAGGGGAGTGTGCGGACCTTGCGTCCGGGACAGAGGGCGGCGGCTTCGGCGGTGCCGCTGCCCGGACCCGCGAGGGTCAGCAGCACTGTCGCCGTCAGTACGGCCGTACCGAGCGCGCTACCGCGCCCGAAGATCCGGCATATCGCACCATTGTCCACAGCAGCCCCTCTGGTCACGTCTGCATCACCGTACTGGTGAACGGACGCGCCGCGCTGGGCCCTGGTTGCGTTCACTCGCCGAACGGGCGGACCGGGAGCCGCCTGGCCCCGGAACCCCGGAAATCGCCCGGCCTCACGTCGCCGTACCGACCTCCACGGTCTCCTCCGGCTCCCCGATGAAGGTCCGCCACAGCTCCGCGTACCGCCCGCCCCGCGCGAGCAGTTCGTCGTGGGTGCCGTCCTCGGCGACCCGGCCGTCGGCCATCACCACGACGCGGTCCGCGCGGGCGGCCGTGGTGAGCCGGTGGGCGACGACGAGTGTGGTGCGCTTGCCGGCGAGCCGGTCGGTGGCCTGGTTGACCTGGGCCTCGGTGGCCAGGTCGAGGGAGGCCGTCGCCTCGTCGAGGAGCAGGATGTCCGGGTCGACGAGTTCGGCGCGGGCCAGCGCGATCAACTGGCGCTGTCCGGCGGAGAGATTGCGGCCGCGCTCGGAAACCTCGTGCAGATAGCCGCCGTCGAGCGTGGCGATCATGTCGTGCGCGCCGACAGCGCGGCCCGCCGCCTCCACCTCGGCGTCCGTGGCGTCCGGGCGGCCGTAGGCGATGGCGTCGCGCACGGTGCCGGAGAAGAGGTACGCCTCCTGCGGGACGACGCCAAGACGGTGGCGGTAGCTGGTCAGATCGAGGGCGCGCACGTCGGTGCCGTCCACCGTCACGCGGCCGTCCGTCGGGTCGTAGAAGCGCGCGACGAGCTTGACGAGCGTGGACTTGCCCGCGCCGGTCTCGCCGACGAACGCGACGGTCTGTCCGGCCGGGATGTGCAGCGTGACGCCGCTGAGGGCCTCTTCGGCCTCTCCGTTTCCGTCGGCGGCCCCGTAGGCGAAGGTCACGTCCTGGAAGGCGATCTCGCCACGCAGCGACAGCACTTCGAGCGGCTCGTCGGCGGCCTTCGTGGAGGTCGGCTCCTGGAGCAGTTCCTGGATACGGCCGAGTGAGACGGTCGCCTGCTGGTAGCCGTCGAAGACCTGCGACAGCTGCTGCACGGGCGCGAAAAACAGGTCGATGTAGAGGAGATACGCGACCAGGGCGCCGGTGGTGAGGGTGCCGGCGTCGACGCGTCCCGCACCGACGATCAGCACGGCGGCCGCGGCGACGGACGACAGCATCTGCACGAAGGGGAAGTACACGGAGATCAGCCACTGGCCGCGGATCCGGGCCTGGCGGTAGCTGTCGCTGCGCTCCGCGAACCGCCGCCCACCGGACCGCTCGCGCTGGAACGCCTGCACGATCCGCAGCCCGGCCACCGTCTCCTGGAGGTCGGCGTTGACCACCGAAACCCGCTCGCGCGCGAGTTCGTACGCCTTCACGCTCTGCCTGCGGAAGAAGTACGTGCCGACGATCAGCGGCGGCAGCGTCGCGAACACGACGAGCGCGAGCTCCAGGTCGATCACCAGGAGCGCGGCCATGATGCCGAAGAAGGTGACGACGGCGACGAAGGCGGTCACCAGGCCCGTCTGCAGGAACGTGGACAGCGCGTCCACGTCCGTGGTCATCCGGGTCATGATGCGGCCCGTCAGCTCGCGCTCGTAGTAGTCGAGTCCGAGCCGCTGCAGCTGAGCGAAGATCTTCAGACGGAGGGCGTACAGGACGCGTTCGCCGGTCCGTCCTGTCATGCGTGTCTCGCCGATCTGCGCCGCCCACTGGACGATCACGGTCACGAGGCCGAGACCGGCCGCCGCCCACACCGCGCCGAGCGCCATCCGTGTGACGCCCTCGTCGATGCCGTGCCGGATCAGCACCGGCAGCAGCAGACCCATGCCCGCGTCGACGGCGACCAGGAGCAGCGCGAACAGCAGCGGCCTGCCGAAGCCGCGCAGCAGCCTGCGCAGTCCGTACGACTCCTCCGGGGTGACCGCGCGGGCCTCGTCGATGTCGGGGGTTTCGGTGGCCGGGGGGAGCGCCTCGACCTGGGCGAGGAGTTCGGGTGTGGCGGGGGTACCGGACAGCGCGGTGTCCTGCGGCTCGCGGTCGCCGGTCCACAGCCTGGGGGTGATGCCGCGTTCCGCGTCGAACTCCGCGTCCAGTTCATCCCGGACCGTCGTGTCCTCGGGCTGCTCCGCGGGCAGGGCGTGGCCGGGCGAGACGCCGCCCAGCTCGTCCGGGTCTGTCAGCAGCCGCCGGTAGAGGGCCGAGCGTTCCTGCAGCTCCTCGTGCGTGCCGATGTCGGCCAGCCGGCCGCCGTCGAGCACGGCGATGCGGTCGGCGAGGCCCAGGGTGGAGCGGCGGTGGGCGATGAGCAGGGTGGTCCGGCCCTCCATCACGTGCGCCAGCGCCTCGTGGATCTCATGTTCCACGCGCGCGTCGACCGCCGAGGTGGCGTCGTCGAGGACGAGGAGGCGCGGGTCGGTGAGGATGGCTCGGGCGAGCGCGATGCGCTGCCGCTGGCCGCCGGAGAGGGTGAGCCCCTGCTCCCCCACCTTCGTGTCGTAGCCGTCGGGGAGCTCGGAGACGAACCGGTCGGCCTGGGCGGCGCGGGCGGCCCGGAGGATCTCCTCGTCGGTGGCGTCCGGCTTTCCGTACGCGATGTTGGCGCGCACCGTGTCGGAGAACAGGAAGCTGTCCTCCGGTACGAGGCCGATGGCGGCGCGCAGGGAGTCCAGGGTCAGTTCGCGTACGTCACGGCCGCCGACGAGGACGGCGCCGTGCGTCACGTCGTAGAAGCGCGGCAGCAGCAGGGAGACGGTGGACTTGCCGGAGCCGGACGCGCCGACGACGGCGACGGTCTCGCCGGGCCTGATCTCGAACGACAGCCCGTCGAGGACGGGCTTGCCGTCCGCGTACGCGAAGGACACGTCGTCGAACTCGACGGTCGCGGGGGCGTCGGCGGGCAGTTCCGTGGTGCCGTCTTCGAGGCTCGGCTCGGTGTCGATGAGTTCGAGGACGCGCTCCACACCCGCCCGTGCCTGCTGGCCGACGGTGAGCACCATGGCGAGCATGCGGACGGGCCCGACGAGCTGGGCGAGATAGCTGGAGAAGGCCACGAACGTGCCGAGCGTGATCTGCCCGCGCACCGCCAGCCAGCCGCCGAGCGCCAGCATCGCGACCTGCCCGAGGGCCGGGACGGCCTGCAGGGCCGGGGTGTACTTGGAGTTGAGCCGGATGGTGCGCAGCCGCCCCGCGAACAGCCGCCGGCTCACCTCGCGCAGCTTCCCGGTCTCCTGGTCCTCCTGCCCGAAGCCCTTGACGACCCGCACGCCGGAGACGGCCCCGTCGACGACGCCCGCGACGGCCCCGGCCTGCGCCTGCGCGTACCAGGTGGCGGGGTGCAGCCGGGAGCGGCTGCGCCTGGCGATGTACCAGAGGGCGGGGGCGACGGCGAGCGCGACGAGGGTGAGCGGCAGGGACAGCCACGCCATGATCCCCAGGGAGATCAGGAAGAGCAGGATGTTGCCGATCGTCATCGGCAGCATGAAGAGCAGGCTCTGGATGAGCTGGAGATCGCTGGTGGCCCGCCCGACGACCTGCCCGGTGGACAGCTCGTCCTGCCGCCGCCCGTCGAGCCTGGTGATCGTCCCGTACATCTCGGTACGCAGGTCGTGCTGCACGTCGAGCGCGAGACGGCCGCCGTAGTAGCGGCGGATGTAGGTGAAGACGTAGACGAGGACGGCGGCCCCGACCAGCGCACCGGCCCAGACGCCCATGGACCGCGTCCTGTCCTCGATGACGTCGTCGATGATCACCTTGATGATCAGCGGTACGAGCGCCAGGACGGCCATACCGGCGAGCGAAGAGCCGAGCGCCAGCACGACGTCTTTCGGGTACCGCCACGCATACCCGGCAAGCCGACGCGCCCAGCCGGGCTCCTGCCCCTGCCCGACCGCACCCTTGTCCGCTGCCACGCCGGCGCCTCTCGTTCGTCCTGTCCCGCCGGAAGATCCCAACGCCGGAGGCTGCGGATTTCATCCCGGCGCAACAGTTCCGGGGCCGAGAGGGGACCAAGGACCGAGGGCGCCCCGCCCTTGGTCCTACGTCCCTGTGGGAGGTGCCGCTCTCGGGCAGCTGGACGACCGCGGTATCAGCCGCCGTGCGGCAGGCGGACGGTCATCCGGTAGAACCGGGTGATCTGTGCCGGATTCTGGTTGTCGTCGCTCACGAGCAGCAGCCTCAGCGCGCCGCCGTGGGTGCGGCCGGTGACGGCCAGGCCCTCGATGTTGTCAAGGAGCGGGTTGGGCTGCGGCTGCCTGGCCGTGGCGCCGAGGGACGGGCAGTCGACGAGATCGGCGAGAAGCGTCTTACGGGCCAGGCGCACGCCGTCGTCCTGCCCGTTGAGGGTGTCGATGGCGCTCGTGTCGGTGGCGTGCCGGACATCATCGGCGAGGTAGAGCCGGACGGTGTTGCCGACGCCGGACGTGAAGCCGCGCTCCAGGACGAGTAGACGGCCATCGGGCGTGGCGGTGGTCTCGGAGACGCCGAGCCCGGAGTCCGCGCGGTAGCCGTACTGGGCGGAGAGCCGGAAGTCGTCGCTGCCGTGCCGCTGCCAGGTCTGGAAGCGCACGATGCCGGTGGCGTCTCCGCTCAGCGAGCCCTCCATGGCGGCGAGGAGGGTGCGCCCGCCCGGGAGGAGGGTCAGGCCCTCGAAGGTCGCGTTGCGGGTGGCGCGCCCGGCTGGCGCGACCTGCAGCGCCTCCGGCACCGGAAGACGGTCGAGCAGCGCGCCGTCCAGCCCGTACCTGCGGACGGACGGCTCGGTCTCGGAGGAGACGAGCCGGGTGCCGTCCCGGTCTATGACGAGCCCCTCGGAGTCCAGCTCCGCCCCGCTCTCGGTGGTCAGGGCCTGCACGGAACGCGGCTGGTATGTCGTCGGGTCCAGCGCGAACAGCTGGGACCGGTCGGACAGCGCGGCGATCGCACCGTCACGGTCCACGGCGAGCGCGGAGAAGTTACCGACGAAGGTGCCGTTGTAGGTCGTCTTGTCGAGGGCGTCGGAGTAGCCGTCTATGGAGACGGACGGCGAACAGGCGGCGCTGGAAGGGGACTTGCCGGGGTCGGCGGTGGCGGACCCGGCGACGGCAGGCCCGGTGGCGGTCAGGCAGGTGGCCGCGGCCAGGGTGGCGGTGACGGTGGCGAGTACGGATCTCAGACGCATGGGGGCACGGTAGGGCGGCCCGGGTTGAGCGGGAGCGGACTCCTCGTGAACGTTGGCGAGTGGCCCGGGCCGTCCGGACACGTCCGAGTCAGCTTGTATCTCCGGTTTCACCAGATCGGACGGCTTCCAAGTCGAACCCATCCACCATACACTCGGAGATATATACGTTCAGCTGTATGAACGAGCCGTACGTGATCGAGATCGAACCGGAGGTCCGGTTGTGGCTGATGAACTTGAACGAACGGGACTACCGCACTGCTGAGCATGTCGTTGAGCGGCTTGCGGAACACCCGACAACCCTCGGTGAGCCATACTCGCGCCACTTGGGCGAGGGATTGCGTGAGCTGCGCTTCGATCTCGGGAACAACCGCGATGCCGTACGGATCCCGTACTGGATCGCGCCAGGGCGGAGGATCGTTCTGCTGACGGTGTTCCGTAAGACGAGGCAACGCGAGGTATCCGAGGTGGCTCGTGCGAAGCATGTGAAGTCGATCTGCCAAGCCGAGCACCCGCCCGCCCACGAGGAATTCAGCCGCGACTTTCGAGAAGGAGAGCTGCGATGGTCGGCCACTCACAGTGGAAGCTCAGCAGGGACAAGAAGATCGCCCAAGGCATCGCCGAGGGCCCCGAGACCGAGCGCATGCGCGAGGAGATCCGGCTCGCGTTCGACCTCGGCCAGGCCGTCTACGACCGCCGCACCGCGCTCGGTATCTCCCAGACCGAGCTCGCCCGGCGCGCCGGTATGACCCAGCCGCAGGTCTCCAAGCTGGAGCTGGGCGGGACCGTGCCGACGTTGCCGCTGCTGGCCCGGCTCGCCAGGGCGCTCGACGCTGCGCTCAGCCTTGAACTCGACGGGGAGACCTCCGTCGTCGAGTTCAAGGCGCACTCCGCCGCGTGACCCCTAGGTGTGGATTCCGCCCCGGGGAACCGCCCTGGCGTCGTCACAGATGCGTCGGCGCGAACATCCTCAGGAGCGCCGGGAGCACCACCACCGAAGGGCCGGGGGTCGACAAGGCCTTCGCCAAGTCGTCCGCGAGAGTGGCCGGTGTCGTGCGTATGCCCGTGACGCCGAACGACTCCGCCAGCGCCACGTAGTCCGGGCGCGTCAGCTCGGTCCCCGTGGCCTCGCCGAAGGCGTCCGTCATGTACTCGCGCAGGATGCCGTAGCCGCCGTCGTCGACGATCAGCCACGTGACGTTGAGGTTGTGCTGCTTCGCCGTCGCCAGTTCGGCTATGGAATACAGCGCGCCACCGTCACCCGAGACAGCGAGGACCGGGCGTGTCGGGTCGGCCACCGCCGCTCCGAGCGCCGCCGGGAAGGCGTACCCGAGGCCGCCCGCGCCCTGCGCCGAGTGCATGGTGTTCGGCCGGCGGGCGTCGAAGGCGGACCAGGCCCAGTACGACAGGATCGTCATGTCCCAGAAGGAGGGCGCCCCATCGGGCAGGGCGGCGCGCACCGCGGCGAGCGTCTGCTGCTCCAGGGTGAGGTCCTGGGACGCGATCCGGTCGCGGACCTTCGCCAGCACTGTGGCCACGCGCTCCGGCGCGGACGGGTCGTGGCGCTCCTCCACCGTCTCGAGGAGTGCCGACAGCGCCAGGCGGGCGTCCGCGTGGATGCCGAGGGCCGGGTGGTTGGACTCGAGCTTGCCGAGGTCGGCCTCGATCTGGATGACGCGGCCGCGCGGCTTGAACGTGCCGTAGTTCGAGGAGAGTTCGCCCAGGCCCGAGCCCACCACCAGCAGGACGTCAGCGTCCTCCAGGAAGTCGGTCGTGTGGCGGTCCTCAAGCCAGGACTGGAGCGAGAGCGGGTGTTCCCAGGGGAAGGCGCCCTTGCCGCCGAAGGTCGTCACCACCGGGGCCTGGATCTTCTCCGCGAGGGCGCGCAGCTTCCCGGACGCGTCGGCCCGTACGACACCGCCGCCCGCGATGATCACGGGACGCTCTGCGCGCGACAGCAGGTCGGCCGCCACCGCGGTCAGCTCGGGACGCGGCACCAGGTCGTGCGGCGTCGCGTCGACCGCCGTGACGACGGGCAGAGCCGTCTCGGCGAGCAGCACATCCTGCGGGATCTCCACCCAGACGGGCCCGTGCGGGGCGGTCAGCGCGGACTCCCAGGCCTCGGCGATCGCCGAGGGGATCTGGGACTGCGTACGCACCGTGTGCACCGACTTCACGATCCCGCGGAACGACGCCTGCTGATCGGGCAGCTCGTGCAGATAGCCGTGGCGCCCGCCGCCGAGCCCGGCCACCGGGATCTGGCTGCTGATCGCCAGCACGGGGGCGCTCGCCGACGCCGCCTCCTGAAGCGCGGCCAGGGACGTCAGCGCGCCCGGACCCGTCGACAGCAGCAGCGGCGCCGCCTCGCCCGTGATCCGGCCGTACGCGTCGGCGGCGAAGCCCGCGTTGTTCTCGACGCGCAGCCCCACGTACTGGAGCGAGGAGCGGCGCAGCGCGTCGAACATGCCCAGCGCATGCTGGCCGGGCAGCCCGAAGACGGTGGTGGCGCCGAGGCCCTGCAGTGTCTCGATGACGAGGTCACCGCCGTTGCGGCCCGCCGGAGGGTTGAGCGCGGCCTCGGTCTGGGCCGCGGTGGGGCGCAGCTCCAGGTCGTGGTCGTGGGTCACTTCGCCCCACCCTCCTCGCGGGCCTCCGCGATCTGCCGGGACATGATCGTCGTCAGCTCGTAGGCGGTGTGCGACGCGGCGACGGCGGTGATCTCGGCGTGGTCGTACGCGGGGGCGACCTCCACGACGTCCGCCGAGACCAGGTTGCAGGAGGCCAGCCCCCGCAGGATCTCCAGCAGCTCGCGCGAGGTCATGCCGCCGGCCTCGGGGGTGCCGGTGCCGGGGGCGTGCGCCGGGTCGAGGCAGTCGATGTCGATGGAGATGTAGAGCGGGCGGTCGCCTATGCGCTGGCGCAGCTGGTCGGCGACCTCGTCCGCGCCGCGCCGGTAGATGTCGGCGGACGTGACGATGCCGAAGCCCATCTTCTCGTCGTCGGTCAGGTCCTGCTTGCCGTACAGCGGACCGCGCGTGCCCACGTGCGAGAGCGCGGAGGTGTCGAGGATGCCCTCCTCCACGGCCCGGCGGAACGGCGTGCCGTGCGTGTACTCCGCGCCGAAGTACGTGTCCCACGTGTCGAGGTGGGCGTCGAAGTGCAGCAGTGCCACCGGGCCGTGCTTCTTCGCGACCGAGCGCAGCAGCGGCAGCGCGATGGTGTGGTCGCCGCCGAGCGTCATCATCCGCGCCCCGGTGCCGAGGATCTCGTCGGCCGCGGCCTCGATCGTCTCCACGGCCTCGTTGATGTTGAACGGGTTGGCCGCGATGTCACCGGCGTCGGCGACCTGCGAGAGCGCGAACGGCGACGCGTCCTGCGCCGGGTTGTACGGCCGCAGCAGGCGCGAGGCCTCCCGGATCGCGTTGCCGCCGAAGCGGGCGCCCGGCCGATAGGAGACACCCGTGTCGAACGGCACACCTACGACGGCCACATCGGCGGCCTCGACCTGGTCGATGCGCGGCAGCCGCGCGAAGGTCGCGGGCCCGGCGTACCGCGGCACACGGGAGGAGTCGACGGGGCCGCGGGGCTGGCCGTCGCCGCCGATTACCGGGTAGTCGGTGCTGTTCATCGGTCGAACTCCTCCAAGTGGTACGGACCCAGGGGTACGGATCCAGGTCGTGCGGATCCGGGTTTACGGATCTGCTTGGTCAAGTGTTGCGCGGCCCACTGACAGTCCCCGGTGCCGGTCCCGGTCGGCACGGATCGGGCACCAGGGGCCGCGGGGTGCGAGCCGTACTGGTCGGGCGGTCAGGCGCCCGCAGCGCTCGGCGCGGCCGCCTCGGCCTCCGCCGGGGCCTCGCCGCCCCGCCCCGCCAGCCGCTCACGCCAGTGCGCAAGGACCGCCGCGTCCGTCGGCTTCGTGGCCAGGGACACCACGACGTACGCGGCGAGCGAGGACAGCAGGCCGTAGTACACGGGCTCGTTGGCGAGGATGCCGTAGCCCCACATCAGTCCGATGACCGCGAGGCCGCCGACCACGACGGACGCGAGCGCGCCCTGCACCGTGCCGCGGCGCCACAGCAGCCCGCCGAGGATCGGCACGAGCAGCCCGCCGACGAGCAGGTTGTACGCGACGGTCAGCGCCTCGACGACGTCGTTGAGGGCGATCGCGATGCAGACCACGGCGACACCCATGATCAGGATGAAGGCGCGGTTGCCCTTCACCTCGTCGTGGTCCTCGCCCTTACGGGACACCGCGCCGCGCAGCCACGACCAGATGTCGTTGTTGGCGACGGTCGCACACGCGATCAGCGCGCCGGAGGACGTGGACATCACGGCGGCGAGGGCGGCGGCCAGCACCAGGCCGCGCACGCCCATGGGCAGCTCGTCCTTGACGATGGTCGCGAAGGCGTCGTCCGCGCTCTCCAGCTTGGGGTAGAGCACCTTGGCCGCCGTACCGATGACGGCACCGGCGAGCGCGTACGCGAGGCAGTACGTGCCCGCGACCGTGCCGCCCCACTTGGCGGTCTTGTCGCTGCGCGCGGTGAAAACGCGCTGCCAGATGTCCTGCCCGATCAGCATGCCGAAGGTGTAGATCAGGACATACGTGAAGATCGTCTCGCCGCCGATGCCCAGCGGGTCGAAGTACTCGGTGGGCAGCTGGGCCTTCATCTCGCTGAAGCCGCCGGCCTTGACGACCGCGATGGGCAGCAGCAGAAGCAGCACGCCGATGGTCTTGACGACGAACTGCACCATGTCCGTGAGCGTGATCGACCACATGCCGCCGAGCGTCGAGTAGGCCACGACGATCGAGCCGCCGAGGATGATCGCAAGCGTCCGGTTCATGTCGAAGAGGACGTCGAAGATCGTTGCGTAGGCGATCGTGGACGTCACCGCGAGCATGAGCGTGTACGCCCACATGACGACGCCGGAGATGACCCCGGCCCGGCCGCCGTAGCGCAGGTCGAGCATCTCGGAGACGGTGTAGACCTTCAGCCGCGCGATACGGGCCGAGAAGAAGATCGAGAGGGCGAGAAGGCCGAGCCCGATGGTGAACACCATCCAGGCGCCCGAAAGACCGTACTGGTAGCCGAGGCCGACGCCGCCGATGGTGGACGCGCCGCCGAGAACGATCGCGGCCATGGTGCCGGAGTACATGGTCGGGCCGAGCCGGCGGCCCGCCACCAGGAACTCGCTCTTGGACTTGGCACGGCGCATGCCCCACCAGCCCATGGCCAGCATCCCGGCCAGATAGACCACGATCACTGTGTAGTCGACGGCCATGCGGCCCACACTCCTTTGCGGCTAACCCTCCCCCAGCTACCGCTGGGAGGTACCCCCACCCGCTCTCGCGGACCTGGTCACGCGCCGCGGTGGTTCCTCAATTAATGGCTTGGGTCGTTCGTGGGTTGACCTTAGGTGGGCGGAACACGACGCTGAAGTGTACGTTTCATCCATTCCTCCGAAACGAAATGGAGGGAACGTCCATCGTGCCGGACCCCGCTGCCCCACCGACCCCGCCCGTCCCGCTCGCCGCCCTGCTGGCCCGCGAGGACCTCGGGCTGCGCCAGATCGCCGGTCCCGCGCCCGCTGACGAGCCGACGATGATCCTCTGGGCCCACACCTCCGAGATGGCCGACCCCTATCCGTATCTGCTCGGCGGCGAGCTGCTGCTCACGGCGGGCGTGCACGCCACGGAGGCTGCGGGCACGGGGTCGTACTTCGACGACTACGTGTCGCGGATCGTCGAGGCGGGCGGCGCGGCGCTCGGCTTCGGCGTGGCGCCGGTGCACGACACCGTGCCGCGCGCCCTGATCGCGGCCTGCGACCGGTACGGACTGCCGCTGATCGAGGTGCCTCCGCGGACGACGTTCAGTGCGGTCGCCCGCGCCGTGTGGGGCCTGATGGCCCAGGTGCGGCACGCGGAACTGCGCCGGGTGACCGAGGCCCAGCAGGGCCTCGCGGTCGCGGCGGCCCGACCCGACCCGGTACCGGCGGTTCTGCGCCAGTTGGCGCAGCGCCTCGGGGGCTGGTCCGTGCTGTTCGCCCCGGACGGGACGGAGGCGGCGACGGCGGGACGCCCGCCCACCGGCGAGGCGCTGCACGCCCTGTCCAAGCTGGCCGGAGTGGTACGGCCGGCGGTCGATACCGGCACCGGCAGGGCGGCGTCGGGGCCCGGGGAGTCTCCCGGGAAACGAAGCCCCGGTACGCGCCCGTCCTCGGCCGCCGACACCGTGTCCGGCACGCACCTCACCGCGTACGCGCTCGGCGGCGGCCAGGGCTTCACGCTCGGCATCGCCACGGACCGCCGCGAACCCGGCGACCACACGATCGCGGGCGTCGCCGTGGTCCTCCTCTCCCTGCTCACCGGGGAACACGAGGGCACCACGGGGACCGCCCGCTCGACGGCGCTGGTCCGACTGCTGCTGGGCGCCGCAGCGGAGGAAGTGGCGCCGCTGCTCGGTGGCGAACGGTGGGTGGTGGTGCACGCGCGACCGGACAGCGGCAGCGGTACGAGGGGCCAAGGCAGCGGTACGAGCGGCCGACGCGGCGGTACGGAAGGCGCGTGCGGCGCTACCGGAAGCGAACCCGGCGGCCGCGCAGCAGACACGGCAGCCGCGATCAGTACGATCGGCGCAGCGGGCGCGATGGCCGCACCAGGCGCGATCGGCACAGCCCCAGCGGGCACAGCCACAGCGGGCGCAGCCACCGACCCGGTCAGCGCCGCAGCGCTGGGCGCCGCGCTCGGCACCGCCCTCGTGGACGCCCACGACGACGTCGTACGGCTCCTCGTCCCCGCCGACCACCAGGTCACCGCGCAACCCGGCTGGACGCTCGGGGTGAGCGCGCCGTCCGGCGCACACGAACTCGCCGTCGCCGACACGCAGGCAGCCAGGGCGCTGACCCGTGCCCTGGCCACCCGTTCCGCGCTCGTGCCGCACAGCGACCGCTCCGGGCTCGCCGCGCTCGTCCCTCAGGACGAAGCCGACGCCCACGCGCGCGTGCTGCTCGCCCCGCTCACCGGCACCCCGCAAGGCCCCGCACTGACCGAGACGCTGCGCACCTGGCTCTCCCTGCACGGCAGCTGGGACCGCACGGCGGTCGCCCTCTCGGTCCACCGCAACACGGTCCGCCAGCGCATCGCCCGCTGCGCGGCACTGCTGGACAGGGACCTGGACGACCCGGACGTACGCATGGAGCTCTGGTTCGCGCTCCGGCAGACGGGCCAGAGCTGAGCTGGGCGCGGCCCGGACGTGAGGCGCGTCCCAGCGCTCGGGACATCGCCGCCGATCCGGCCCCTCGACGGCACAATGGGCCCCATGCCGATACCCGGGACACCCAGCCGCGCCGACATCGTCGGCCACCTCGTCCGCACCCGTATAGCGGGCGACGTCGCCACTCCCCGCGAGAACAACCTCTCCCACTACCGCAAGCTCGCGAACGGCGACCGCCACTACTGGCTCGGCCTGGAGCTCGGCGACCGCTGGACCGACGAGCAGGACGTGCTCGCGGTGATGGCCGAGCGGTGCGGCGTCATCGACGACCCGCATCACCGGCACGGGCAAGACACCATCGACCCGGAGCTCACGGTCGACGCCCTGGAGCGTATGGCGGCGCGGCTGCGCAAGGCCGCCGTGGGCAAGCAGCGCGTACTGTTCGCGACCGGTCACCCGGGCGGCCTGCTCGACGTGCACCGTGCGACGGCCGACGCCCTGCGCGCCGCCGGGTGCGAGATCGTGGTGATCCCTGAGGGGCTTGAGGCGGACGGGGGCTACGTCTGGCAGTTCGCGGACGTCGCGGTGCTGGAACGGGGTGCGACCCTCTGGCACACGCACTCCCCCGAACCGATGGCGGCGATCCTCGACGGCCTGGAGCGGGAGGGCCGCCCGCTGCCCGACCTGGTGGTCGCCGACCACGGCTGGGCGGGCTGCGCGGGCCAGCGCGGCCTCGACTCCGTCGGCTACGCGGACTGCAACGACCCGGCCCTGTTCATCGGCGAGGCCGAGGGCACCGTCCAGGTCACGGTCCCCTTGGACGACCATGTCACGAGCCCGCGCCACTACGACCCGATGACGGCGTACCTGCTGGCACAGGCGGGCCTGACCGAGACGATGTGAGCGACGCCGCGGAGCGGGACACAGCCCCGCCCCCGCCGGGTCAGCTCGGCCTCGGCACCCGCATGACCCCTTCCTGAATCACCGAGATGGCCAGCCGCCCGTCCTGCGTGTAGATCCGGGCCTGCCCGAGCCCCCGCCCGCCGGACGACGTCGGCGACTCCTGGTCGTACAGGAGCCATTCGTCGGCCCGGAACGGCCGGTGGAACCACATCGCGTGGTCGAGCGATGCTCCCACCACGTCGCCGACGGCCCACCCGCCACGCCCGTGCGCGAGCAGCACGGAGTCGAGCAGCGTCATGTCGGAGACATACGTGGCGAGGCAGATGTGCAGCAGGGGGTCCCCCCAGACGGAGTTCGGGGGAGGATCGTCGTCGAGCTTGCCGTTGGTGCGGAACCAGACCTGGGAGCGCGGTGCACGCGGCTCGCCGTACCTGCCGTACGGCGGATCGTCGACGTAGCGCAGATCGACCGCGGCCCGGGCTTCCAGGAGCCTCTCCACGACCTCGGGGTCGAGGTTCCCGTACACGGGCAGCCGCTCCTCGGCCGTGGGCAGCGTGGCCGGGTCGGGCGCGGGCGGCATCGGGGCCTGGTGGTCGAGCCCTTCCTCGTACTTCTGGAAGGACGCGGACAGGGCGAAGATCGGCTGCCCGTGCTGGACGGCGACGACGCGGCGCGCAGTGAAGGAGCGGCCGTCGTTCATGCGGTCGACGGTGTAGACGATGGGCGCGCCGGGGTCGCCGATGCGCAGGAAGTACGCGTGGAGGGAGTGGGGGAGCCGGTCCTCGGGGACCGTCCGCCCCGCGGCGACGAGCGCCTGTGCCGCGACCTGTCCGCCGAAGACACGTGGGACGACGGCGGACCGGGACTGGCCGCGGAAGATGTTCTCTTCGATCCGCTCGAGGTCGAGCAGATCGAGGAGAGACTGAAGTGCCTGACTCATGCTGTGAGTCTCCCAGCCTCTTGTTACGCCGGGCCCCCGAATGTTACCCGCGAGTAGATATTGGGGTGAAGATCACCTGACGATCGCGTGTCATCCGTCACGCGGCGGTGACCTGGCCCTTCTACTGCCGTCAGAGACCGCTACGGGCGCCCATGCATGCCTTCATGCATGGGCGCCCGTCCCCGCGGTCGTTACAGACCCATGTCCTTCGCGATGATCGTCTTCATGATCTCGCTGGTGCCGCCGTAGATACGGTTGACGCGGTTGTCCGCGTACAGGCGGGCGATCGGGTACTCGTTCATGTAGCCGTAGCCGCCGTGCAGCTGAAGGCACTTGTCGATGACGCGGTGGGCCACCTCGGTGCAGAACAGCTTGGCGCTGGCGGCCTCGGCTGCGGTCAGCTCGCCCGCGTCGAGAGCCTCCAGGGCGCGGTCGGCGACGGCCTCGGCGGCGTCCACCTCGGCCTGGCAGGCGGCCAGCTCGAACTTGGTGTTCTGGAAGTGGCGAGGCATTCGGCGCGGACGGCCGGGCCGCCGTGA
>NZ_JACEHE010000028.1 GCF_013778455.1 Streptomyces himalayensis subsp. himalayensis
GCACCTGGAGAAGAGGGGAGAGTTCACTCCCAGGATGTGTCTCTCCCTTGATGTGTTTCTCCGCTTTTCGCACCTGCCCTCGCTGACGTTCCGGGATGAAGACCTGATGGACCCTCGCATGCTTCCTCACCATCTGCGGATGGGGCCGCTGGCGTGGCTGGAGAGTTGTCAGCGACCACGTAGACCTGTCCGCGGGGGTTGGCCCGGAAGATCTCCTGCAGCAGCCGGAGCCAGCCGGCGGTGTTGCGGGAGGGCGCGCAGAAGGTCACCTCCTGGCCGTCTGCCACGCGCAAGCTCCCGTAGACCCAGGTCTTCTCCCGCCCGCGGGCGTATTCCAGCGGCGCCTTGATCCGGTGCCCGTCCCGGGACCAGCCCAGGGCGGGGGCGAAGGTGCGTGGAATCACAGGGCCGAGCTCGTCTGCGCAGATCACCGTGGAGCGCGGCGGGTCGGTGTAGAGGGCGACGACGGCCGCCCCTTTGGGGCGCACTCCGGATCGGTGCTGCGCACCCAGGAGCGGGGGTGCCGCCAGCGGACCCCCTCGGCCAGCAGGATCCGGCGGACCTGGCTGCGGTGGACGTCGATGCCTTGCTCCCGGACGGCTTCGGTGAGTGTGTCCAGGGTCCACTCGGGGGGCCCGGTCTCGTCGGCGGCTTCCAAGGGCAGCGCTGGCGCTGACCGGCTCCCGTGTCGGATGCGGCTGAGCTCCCGTGCGGGGATCCTTGCCCCATGAATGCCGCTGTCGCGGTGCTGGCCGCCCTGCTGTCGGCCATGAGTTTCGGGGTCGGGTCGGTGGTTCAGCAACAGGCGGCGCGCGAGGCTCCCGCGCGGGAGTCGCTGCGGCTTCGGCTCCTGCTCGACCTGGCCCGCCGGCCGAAGTGGCTGGCCGGGATGGGTCTGACCATCTCCTCCTACGTGCTGTTGGGCCTCGCACTGGCCTTCGGTCCGCTGATCCTGGTGCAGCCGCTGGCGGCCACCGATCTCGTCTTCGCCCTGCCGCTGCTGGCCTGGCGCCGCAGTATGCCTCTCACTCACCGCGAGGCGATCGGGATCGCCTGTACGGCGGGAGGCGTGGCCATGTTCCTGACGGTGCTGCCGGTGCCCGCAGAGACGGCGGTTCCGGAGGTAGCTGACTGGCTGCCGGTGCTCGTTGCCATCGGCGGTGCGGTGGCGCTGCTGGTGCCGATTGGGGTGAGGAACCGGGGGCGGACGCGGACGGCCATGTACGCGATCTCGGCGGCACTGCTGTTCGCGCTGCTCGACAGTCTGACCAAGAGCGCGGCCGGCCGGTTCCGGGCCGACGGCGTCGGCGCGTTCTCACACTGGGAGCCGTATTCGCTGATCCTCATCGGCGTGCTGGGCCTGATCTTGTCGCAGAGCTCCTACCAGGCCGGTTCCCTGGCCATCAGCCTCCCGATCATCGACACCCTGGAGCCGATCGGTGCCGTGGCGATCGGCGTCGCCCTCTTCGGCGACCAGCTCGCCTCGTCCACCTGGGCGGTGACCGTACAGGCGCTGGGGGCGGCCATCGCCGTGGCCGGCATCGTGTTTCTGGACTCGTCGCCCCTGGCGCGCGCCTGAAGTGTCGAGGGCACGGGCCCGCGCCGCTTCGAGGGCTCGTCATGGTGTGCGGACGCCGGTGACGCGGGCTTGCCGGGCCTGGTCGGGAGCGTCCGTCGAACCACGGAGGACCCCCGCCGCCGCCCCGGCTCAACGGCTGATCGTCGCCCTGGCCGCCGTCCACGCCGCCCGCGCTACGGCCATCCGACGCCTCACCTTGGACGACCTCGACCTGCCCAACCGCCGGATCACCATCGCCGGACACGCCCAGCGGCTTGGCGAACTGTCTCATCAGACCCTGCTGGCCTGGCTCGCCCAGCGTCGCATTACCTGGTCGAAGACTCCCAACCGGCACGTATTGATCAACGCGAAGACGGCCCTGGGAACCGGGCCTGTCAGTACTGAATGCCTCAAGCGGCACCTGCTGCACCAGGGCGTCTACCTCGAACGCCTCCGCGGCGACCGGGTACTGCACGAAGCACTGACCGTCGGCGCCGACCCGTTGCACCTCGCCCTGGTCTTCAACCTGTCCCCCACCGCCGCGAGCCGCTACGCGACCATCGCCCAGAACCTGCTCGAGCGCCCGCTCTCCCTTCCGACCGCATCTTGGCGGACTTCCATCTGATCGTTCTTAACGGCTGCCCGTAAGAGGATCTCCGACCGAACGATGCTGGCTGACCAGGCAGAAAAGACCGGCACGCTGCTGTCGAGGAGCTGCCGTTAAACCAGTGGCGTCCCCGTGGACGAGCCTCATAGGTTGTGCGCTCGTGACTGATGACCCGAAGATGCGCCCGCATCGACATGACCTTGGTCGGGTGTTCAACGAGGTGCCGGAGCTCTACGACCGGGTCAGGCCGGGATACCCCGACGAGCTGTTCGCGGACCTTGGCGCAATCACCGGCATGGACGAAGGGTCGTCGGTGCTGGAAGTGGGCTGCGGTACCGGTCAGGCGACGCGCTCGCTGGCAGCGCTCGGATGCTCAGTGACCGCCATCGAGCCGGGCGCAGAGATGGCCGCACTCGCTCGCCACCGGATCGCCTCCTTCCGCAACGTCGAAGTTGAGACGTCGACGTTTGAGGAGTGGGACGACCGCGGTGCACGCTTCGATGTTCTTGTGGCTGCATCGTCGTGGCACTGGGTCGACCCCTCGATTGGCTGGCAGCGAGCGCACGACGTGCTCCGTCCCGGAGGATGGATGGCGCTGCTCGGCCACGTCGTTGTCCGCCTGCCGGGAGAGGCGGAGGTGTACGCCGAGACCGCCGATCTCCACGAGCGGTTCTGCCCCGGGAACCCCGGCTGGGGTCATCCACCGCTGGAGGACGACGTGCGAACCACCGACGAGGGGTGGGGCCTGGTCGACGATCCCGGAGGATTGTTCGGCCCAACGATCGTGCGCTGGTATCCAACCGTTCAGTGGTTCAACGGGGACGGCTTTGCCGATCTCCTCCGTTCACAGTCGCTCTATCGGAGGCTCGACCGGGATGTCCGTGAGCCTCTGCTCGACGCCATCGCCGAGCGCATCCGCACGCGGATGGGCGATCGAGCATCACGCCGTTACTTGAGCGTCCTGCGTGTCGGACAGCGCGCCGAGTGAGACCAGTGGTGAAAGACCTGTCGATTCAGCGGCAACGGACCCACCGCACTTTCATGCCTGCCTGCCGAAGACGCCGTGGGTTCCCAGCGAAAGCACCTCAGTCACGCTGAACTCACGGCCGACGTGTCGGTAAGAAACGTGTCACCAGCCGCAAAGTAGGCCGGGGGCCGGAAAGCCGTCAGTGTTGAGGCGTTCCCGGCGGTGGGTGGGCGTCGTTGAGTTACTCGCGGACCTGCGCGTTCACTGTGGGATGCGGGTCACCGCTGTCCGCGCCCAGGCCCGCGAGCAGGCGCAGCCCGTCCTCGGCGGGGCTGCCGGGGGTCGCGGACAGCACCAGCAGCTCCATGCCTGATTCGTCCGGTAGTGCGAAGTTCTCCTGGTGCAGTTCCAGCAGTCCGACCAGCGGGTGCCGGTACGCCTTGCGTCCATGTGTGCGGGCGCGCACGTCCGCGCGGGCCCAGAGGCGGCGGAAGCGCTCGCTGCCCATCGCCAGCTCGCCGATGAGCGAGGCCAGGCGGGGGGCCTCGGGATATTTGCCGGCGGCCAGGCGCAGGTGCCCGACCACGTCGAGGGTGCATTTCTCCCAGTCCGCGTAAAGGCCGCGCTCGGCCTAGATGGACACGGGATGTCGCCGAGATACGCGACGAAGGGGCAACGAGTCGATCAGCACTGGGTGTCGGCCCGAGGGCGTTGACGCGGTTCGCGTACTCGCGGCGGGCCGGCCCCTGGGGAGTATCCGAACGGAAATGCCGGGTCCCGGCACGAGACCCTGTGCCGCCTCCGGCGCCTGGTCCTCAGGCGGGGCGCTTGGCCATGACGACCAGACCCGGCCCGCTTTGCCCATCTGCAGGGAGCCGAAGTTCGGCGACCGGGCGCAGTCCAGCCTAATCACGCCAGGCCGTGGGCCCGCTGTGTGCGCCGCGATGTGGAGTCGATCAGCACGGCGGCGAGGAGCACCCCTGCCGTGATAATGAACTGGAGGGCTGCGGGGATGCCGACGAGTGCCACACCGGAGGCGATCGACTGGATGATGAGAATGCCCAGCAGTGCCGACCAGCTGGTGCCGCGTGCTCCGAAGAGACTGGCGCCGCCGAGGACTGCTGCGGCCAGCGCGCTCAACAGCAGGGTGGGTGAACTGGAGGGCTGGATCGTCGAGGCTGTCGGCGATGCCAGGAACAGCCCTCCGATCGCGGCCATGGTGCCTGAGATCGTGAAGACGGACATCCGGACCAATGCCACGTTGATGCCGGCGCGGCGGGCGGCCTCGGCTGCGCTGCCGAGTGCAAAGACCTTCCGTCCGTAGGGCATGCGGCGAAGAAGGTAGTCCACGACAGCGACAGCGGCGAGGAAGATCAGGAGGGCCAACGGCAGCCCCTGGAACGCGTTGAGCACGATGGCGGCCGCGAACGCGACGGCCGCGAGCGCCCCCGTGCGCAGCAGGATGGTGCGGAGGGGTCTGGAAGGCATTCCGGCTGCCTTATGGCGTCTGCGGTTCTGGCAGGAGATGAGCAGGAACGCGGCGGTGCCGATTGCCGCGAGGCCGTACGCCGCAGCGGGATTGCTGAAGTAGCTGCTGGTCAACGAGGCGACCAGGCCGGTGTCGTTGAAGTTGATGGTGCCGCTCGAGCCCAGCAGGTAGAGCGTCAGGCCGTACCAGCCCAGCAGTCCGGCGAGGGTGACGACGTACGCCGGAATCCCAGACTTTGCGTGGATGAACCCTTGCAGGGTGCCGATCGCCGCGCCGGAGAGCACCGCGAGAAGGACTGCGATCCCCTCCGAGGCGCCGACGTGCACGTTCAGGACGGTGAACACGACTGTTGCCAGTCCCGCGACGGAGCCGAGCGACAGGTCGATCTGGCCCAGGGCCAGCACGAAGACCAGGCCCAGCGCGATCATCCCGATTCCTACCATGTCCACGCTGATGCCGGACAGGTTGCGGGGGGAGAGGAAGTGGCTGTCGGCGGCTTGAAAGGCAAGCCAGACCACGAGAAGCCCGAGGACCACCGAGGCCCGGCCGTGTTCGCCGGGTAGCGCACGGACCTTCAGTGCGTGCCCGCAGCGACGGAGTCCCCGTGCGTACGCGGACGGGCGCGACCCGGCCGTGTGGCGCACTGGCTCGGGCACGGCCCTGGTGGAGCTCTCTTCTGATGTTTCTGACCGGCTCACAGGCCCACCTCCTCCGCCTCTGCCGTGCGCATGGTGACAGCGTTCTCCGTGGCGCCGATGATGGAGGAAATGATCTGTTCGTGGGGTGCCATGTTGACGTCGTAGAAGCCGTTGTTGCGGCCGTGGCGCAGCACCGCCACCCAGTCCGCGACGGCTTTGACGTCTCCGAGATTGTGGCTGACGAGCAGCACACCGAGCCTGCGGTCGCGCAGCTGCTCGATGAGGTCGAGGAACTGTGCGGTCTCCCTGACCCCCAGGGCCGCGGTGGGTTCGTCGAGGAGAAGGAGTTCGGGCTCGCCGAGCAGTGCACGGCAGATCGCGACAATCTGCCGTTGTCCTATCGACAGGGTGGAGACAGGAGCACGCAGGCGGCGGATGTGAAGTGACAGGGTGTCCAACAGTTCGCGGGTCCGGCGCTCCATCTCCGGCTCGTTGAGTCCCAGGCCCCGGCGAAGCTCGCGGCCGAGGAACAGGTTTCCGACGGCATCCAGGGCATCGCACAGCGCGAGGTCCTGGTACACGGTTGCGATGCCCAGTGCCTGCGCGTCGTGCGGCTGGGTGAGCTGGACGCTGCGGCCCTTCCACTCGATGACGCCTTCGTCGGCGGGCTCGACGCCTGCAATGAGCTTGATGAGCGTGGACTTTCCCGCGCCGTTGTCGCCCATGAGGGCGACGACCTGGCCCGAGTTGATCTCCAGGGACACATCGGTGAGTGCTTGGACCGCGCCGTATCGTTTGGAGACTGCGCGCAATGACAACAGGGGCGGGTCCGAGACCTGAGTCATCTGCTTCTCCTTCACCGCCTGATCACCCGTGACATCGCGTGACGCTCGGACACGCGGAACTCTCCTAGGTGAGCCTGCCTTTCCTGCACGCCGCTGCGACTTCAGGGGTGCATATCTGCTTGATCGTATACATGCCGTTCTTGACGACGGTGGCTTTGACGTTCTTGGCGTTCACCGGGACCGGGGTGAGTAGGACCGCTGGGATGTCCTTCGTCGTGGAGTTGCCAACTGTGGTCCTGGCGATGCCGTCGAGTTTCTCGCCCCGGCCCAGTGCCACGGCCATCTCCGCTGCCGCGTCGGCCTCCGGCTCGTAGGGTTTGTAGACGGTCATGTATTGCTCACCCCTGACGATGCGTTGGATGGCGGAAAGTTCGGCATCCTGTCCGACGACGGGAGGCAGCGGCGTGACATGGGCGGCCTTCAGGGCGGAGATGGCCCCGGCGGCGACCGCGTCGTTGATGGCGTAGACACCGTCGATCCTGTGGGGGCCGAGCCTGGCGATGGCGGCGGACATCGTGGCGTAGGCGTCGTGTGGGCTGATGGTGGCGTTGGTGATCACGTGCTCTATGTCGACCTTGCCCTTGAGGACGGACATCCCACCTGTCCGGCGCGAGGGAATCGGGGAAGGGGGCTCGGTGGCGTCGATCCACACCACCTGGCCGCCGTGCGCCTTGTTCCCCATGCCCTGGATGAGTGCCTGGCCCTGGAGCACCCCGATGTCGTAATCGTCGTAGGAGACGTAACCGGAGACCGGTCCGTCTGCGAGCCGGTCATAGGAGATTACCGGGACGCCTGCGTCCCTGGCCTGTTGCACCGAGCGGCGCAGTGCCCCAGCGTCGACGCGGTCGAGTATGAGGACCCTGGCCCCCTTGTTGAGCATGGTGTTCATCTGTTGGCGCTGGGTGGAGGCGTCGTTCTGGGCGTTGGCGTACTCCACCGTGCAGCCGCTGCACAGTTCCTTGACCTTCTTCTCGATGAGCGGCTTATCGAAGGTCTGGTAGCGGGTGGCGTTCTGGTCGGGCATCAACACGCCGATCGTGAAGCCTCCGTTCCCCGAGGCGCTGCGAGGTGGACCGGCTGGTCGGCCGGTCTGCCCGCAGGCGGCGAGCACGAGGGTCACGGAGACCGCCGCCGCGGTGACGGCGGGGCCACGCAGGCGGGTCTTCACGTCGCGGCCTCCCTTACCTGCGTGCACCCGGCACCGGTACCGCCGGGCCCCGGAGGTGCACCTCAGCAGGGCCGGCCTCGTCGGCCGTGACGTCTGGGCCGGGGATCTCCCTCGGTGGCAGGGCTATCTCGCTCCACACCTGTTTGCCGCCGCCCACCGGCACAGAGCCCCAGGCCGTCGACATGGCCTCGACGAGCATGATTCCGCGGCCGCCGGTCGACTCCCAGTCCATGGTCCTCGGTTTGACGGGTGCTCGCGGCATCGAGTCGGTCACGGCGACGCGCAGCCGGTCTGCGGCGAGTGTCAGGTCGAGGCGAACATCGCCTTGCGTGTGCACCACGGCGTTGGTGACTAGTTCGGAGACGACGAGCTTTACCACATCGTCCTCCTCCGAGACGCCCCAAGAACGCAGCGTACGGGCGGTGAAACGGCGCGCGTGCATGACGGCTTCCGGTATCCGCCACACCCTCCAGCTGGATCGAACCGGCCGCAGCGTCAGCCCGTCGTAGCGCAGGAGCAGCAGGGCGGCGTCGTCGCGTCGGTTCGCGCCGCTGATCAGGACGTCGGCCACCCGGCCGACGTCGGAGGGATCGGCGGCGCCCAGCACGTCGCCCATGCGGCACAACCCCTCATCCATGGCAAGATCCGCGGACTCCACCAGGCCGTCCGTCACCAGGGCCAGGACCGCACCCGGGGCGACGTCGACCACGGTGATGGGAAAATCCGCGTCCTCCAGAACTCCGAGCGGCGGACCTCCTGCGACGGCCACCTGCTCGGTGACGCCGTCCGGTTGACGCAGGAGGGGAGGCGGGTGCCCTGCTCGGACGAACCAGGCGCTGCCCTCCTCGATGTCCAAAGAGACGTAGCAGCATGTGGCGAAGAGCTCCGTCTTCATACCCACGAGGAGGCGATTAGCGCGGGCCAGGACCACGTCGGGCGGATGGCCTTCCGCCGAGTAGGCCCTGACCGCTGTACTCACCTGGCCCATGATCGTGGCGGCCTCGGCGTTGTGCCCCTGCACGTCCCCGATGACGAGCGCGAGGTGACTGTCGGAAGTGATCACGTCGTACCAGTCGCCGCCCACCGCGACGCCCGCCGTGGCCGGCAGATAACGGGCGGCGGCCACAGCACCGGCCAGCTCCGGCAGCTCGCGGGGCAACAGGCTGGTCTGGAGCATGCGGACGTGCTCGCGCTCGGTATCGAACGCCTGGGCCCGGACCATGGCCTCTGCGGCGCGTCCCGCGGTCACGGAGAGCCAGGACCGTTCCCCGGCGCTGACCTGGTGCGGGCAGTCCCAACCGGCGAGGCACGCGCCGATCACCCGCCCCTCGGCAGACAGTGGCAAGGCGGCGAGACATCCCGGGCCAACCCCTGCGAGGCCGGGTTCGAGGGCGCTGCCCGGGGGCCACACGCTCGTCCGGCCCGCCTGCAGCACGGCCTCCAGGGTGGGCAGGGCGTGCAAGGACGCGTCGAGCCATTCAGTACGCCCGTCCGGCCGCCAGATCTCCGGCCAGCTGTCCGGTGTCGGCGGGTTCAGGACGGTGACCACCAGGCGCCTGCCGCGGAGTTCGGCGAATGCCACCCGGTCGGCTCCCAACCAAGCGCTGAGGCCCTCCACTACAGTCCGGCCTACCTCCTGCACGGTCGTGGCACCCGCAAGAGCGGTGGACAGCTCCTGCAGCCCGGAGACCTCCGCACCGCCGGGCGGAAGGGGCGGGGCGTCAGCGACGACCCCCAGCGCGCGCCCTGGTCTGCCCGTGCTGTCGGCCAGCACCTTGCAGCGCAGGTGCAGCCAACGCGGTTCGCCGGACGACCGGCGGGCACGGAACATAAGGTCCCGCACCCCGGTGGTCGCCCCGCTGCGCCCAACGATGGACATCAACACGGGAAGGTCGTCCAGGAGCGTGTGCGCCATCAGGCTCTCCACGTACCCGTCGAACGTCTCCGCAGCGACATCGAACAGCTCGAGCAGCGTCGCATCCGCATCGACACGGCCGGTGTTCCGGTCGAGGGCGAACGTACCGATGCGGACGCGGGGCAGCGAGGGCAGCCCCTGGCCCCGACCCATTCCGCGCCCGGCCCGCTCGTCGGCTCGGGGGCAGCCTCCTTCCATGCCTGCCGACAGCTGCTCGGCGTACAGCTCCAGTAGCGTGCGCCGGTCAAAGTCGAACCCCTCCGGGCCCTCCCGCACGACGACCAGGCACCCCCGAGCCACCCCGCCCGCCATAGACGGCACCGCGCTCAGCGGCACCACGCCCAGCGAAAGGCCAGTTCCCGGCTCAGCCGAAGCCCTCTCGCTGTCGGAGGCCACCTGCGTGGCACCCAGCCACAGCGGCCGATTCGAGCGGACCGCCTCAGCGACAGAAAAGTGACCGGAGAGAGGACAGGCCGTCGGGAGCCCGAACCGGCCGACAGGTCCTCCGACGGCGTCGGCGAGTCGCAGCTCGTCAGCCTTCGGGCCCAGCAGGTAGGCAGCAGCCAGTGCGGCACCCGCTACCGCGCGAACCTGCTCCACCGCGGTCCCCGGTTCTCCCAGGTCTCGGAGGTCCTCATTCCGCACCACGGTCGGCGAGCCGTCATGCCGCTCCGAAGTGGGGAAGCCGTCCTCGCCTGCGCTGGACATCGACTCACCCCATCGCTTCCCTCACCTGCTGGGCGCAGGCTGGCAGGTGCCGCCTCTGTTGTCTCACAGTCGATGACGAGGCTTCAGCCGGCGCACCTTTCCATATGGTGAAGGGACTCACAACCAGAATGGCACCGAGGCACTCAGCACGGCACCAGCTGGCTGCTCGTTCCTCAGGACTTTGGCTTGCGCGTCCCCTCTCAAGGCAACCCACCGCCAACCCGCCCCGGCATCTACAGCATGCACTCGTCACGAATCAGGCGGCAGCCTCAGCCGCCGTCCAGGGTCTGAAAGATCATGTAAGTCCGTGATGTGACAGGCTCGCCGAGGCCCAGCCTCGGGCTTTGACCGGCCGGGACGGACGAGCGTGACGGACAACCCGTCCGCCAAGCCTGTTGAGGACAGGCTTGGGTGGACGAGGTCGTCGAGCGGCTGATGGCCGCGCCGACGCCTCAGGAGCCGCCACCCTGCTCGGCGACGGCGGACTGCTGACCCAGGTCACTCGCACCGTGCTGGAACGGGCCTTGGACGTCGAAATGTCCGAACACCCAGGGGGTCTCAACGATGATCGTCAGCACACTTTCGAGCAAGAGCCGCACGGACCTCGCCGAAGACCGTGCTGACCGACGCATGGCCGTTCACGGTGGCCATTCCGCGACCGCAACGGCTCCTCCGAGCCGAAGCTGGTGCCCAAGCATGCGAGGCGACTGGCCCGGTTCATGAGCAGATCCTGTTGCTGTACGCCCGCGGCATGAGCGTGCGGGACATCCGCTCTGGCCTGCCCGCCGGAGAGTAGGGAAGGTGGTCTATTCCACGAAGTTGATCGAGTCGATTAACGCTCGGCTGCGGAAACCAGGCCGGTTGTGTCCGGACCCAGGGACGCCTTCTCATCGCCGACCAGGCCCGCTTCCGCCAGGACCTGGGCTGCTGCGGCCTGGCGACGAGATCGCTGTCGACCTGCGCACCCTGACCACCCGGCGCCTGGTCTTCGACCGCCCCCCGGCAGATCAATCGACTCCGCGCTCAGCTCCTGGAGATCTTCCCCGCGCTGGAGCGGAACCTCGACCTGAGGAACCAGACCCCTGGCTGCCATCAGCCGCACGGGCGCGAAGCGCATCGAGACCCGGCTGAAGAACCGCAGGATCGAAGGCGCGGCCCCACTCGCTCGCATCGCCGTCGAGGCAGCCCATGTCCAGCACACCGCGCTGCCCGGCGAGAAATCCGCCGCCGCCATGGTGGCCGGCCCTCGACGAGGAGATCGCCGAACTCGACGCCCTCATCGAGGCCCGGTTTCGGGATCATCCGCACGCCAGGTGATCCGCAGCTTGCCCGGCGCCTTATTAGTTTCTTGTGTTCGCCAAGCTCCTTGGCGATTGCCTCGGGCCTGCTCTGGGTCTTCACTCAGCGTAGTCGACGCCGTCGACCGGCCGCACGTGGCACCGGTACTCCGCGGCTTCGACGTCGCCGTTCTACTGGGAAAGGGGCAATATTTCGGGAGTGCGCGATTCCTCGCGGGTGTGTCTCTTCTGTATGTCCGTCCGCCGTGAGGGGGAGCTGGGTCTCACCAAGTGCCCTTGCCCCTCGAACGGCCGGCTCACCGTCGCCCCACCGTCGCTGCTGGGGTAAACATGCCCCTTGAAGTGTGGGGCAGCTCCTTCCGTCAGCTCTTGACGGCGCCTAGCGTGAGACCGGCGACGATGCGTCGCTGGAGAATCAGTGTGAGCAGCACGACCGGGATGGAGTAGATCGTTGCCAGGGCGGTCATCGAGCCCCACTGGAGCCCGAACTGTGTCTGGAACTCAGCGATGACCAGCGGGGTCGTCTGCGCCTTGACCGCGGTGAGGAGGAGCGCGAAGAGGAACTCGTTCCACGAGGCCAGGAAGGCGAAGATCGCTGTGACCGCCATCCCGCCGGAGACCACAGGCACCACCACCCGGAGCATCGCTTCGAGTCGGTTGCAGCCGTCGACCTTGGCGGCCTCTTCCAGTTCGCCGGGCACAGCCTCGAGGAAGCTTGTCATGAGCCAGATCGACAGTGGCAGCGACACGGTGGTGTGAGCCAGCGCCAGCCCGAAGGGCGTGTCCGTCAGATGTAGCGTCTTCATCATGCCGACGAGTGGTACGCCGACGACAACCGGCGGCACCATCCTGGTGACCAGGGCGGCGAGGACGAATAGTCGTCCACTGGGTGTCCTGAAACGAGTGACGGCGTAGGCGGCCGGTACGGCGAGGACCAGCGAGAGCACGGTGCTGATGGACGCCGTGGTGATGCTGTTGATGAAGGATGCGAGGACCCCGGCCTCGGCGAGCGCGTTTGAGTAGTTCTCCGCGCTCCAGGTGCGGGGAAGGATGCTCGGGGGGACAGAGATGGCCTCGCTCGGGCTCTTCAGCGAAGTGAGGACCAGATAAGCGAACGGAAACGCATAGAGCACGATCAGTGCGGACAGCAGTGCCCACAGCAGCGCGCGGGTGGCCGGTCGCCGGACTTCCAGGCTGTTCACGCTCACGCCTTCCCGGGACGCCAGATCGTGGCGACCGCGACCAGGGCGACGGCAAGCATCGCCAGTAGATACAGGGTTCCCATTGCCGAGGCGAGTCCGGGATCGCCGAATCGGACCATTGTCCGGTAGATCAGAAGACTCAGTGTTTGCGAGGCGTTCTCGGGACCGCCGTTGGTCTGGATGAGGATGACGTCGAAGGCGCGAGCGGCATCGATTCCCCGGACGATGAGGGCCACCGCGATCACCGGACGCAGTAGCGGCAGGATGATACGCAGGAGCATCTGGACCGGGCCCGCACCGTCGAGGCGGGCCGCCTCAAGGACGTCACCGGGAAGGTTCTGCAGGCCGGCGAAGAGAACGAGAGCCATGAAGGAAGTGGTCAGCCAGATGTCGGGAAGGGCGACCGAGAAGAGGACGATGTCGGGGTCGCTGAGCCAGCCGATGGCGTCCGGGTCGTCGATGATCCCGATACTGGTGAGCAGCTCATTGACGATGCCGAAGTTGTCGATCACGAGGAAGCGCCACAGCAGACCGGCGACGACCGGCGCGATCATCAGCGGGTAGAGGAACACCGTACGCAGAACCCGGGAGCGCTGCCCCAGGGCGTTGAACATGAGGGCGGCCGCCAGGCCGAGCACGAACTCGGCCGAGACGACGAGGAGCGTGTAGAGCACGGTGCGCAGCGAGGCGCTGATGAACTCGGCGGATCCGAACGCGTCTCGATAATTGCCGAGTCCCACGAACCGGCGCTCGCCGGCCATCGGGGATATGTCGTAGAAGCTGTCGATGACCAGGCTCGCCAGCGGCCAGAGGACGAAGGCGGCGAAGAATACGGCGGCCGGCGCCATGAGCAGGAGGGCGAATCTCCCGTCGGTGAGTCGCACCGATCGGGCGTTGCGACGACCAGGACGACCGGGGGCGTGGCTGGACCGGGAGAGGACGGTCCGACCACGCTCGCGGCTAGCCGATGAGACGCTCGACATCGGAGCGAGCTCCCTTCAGCAGCGCCTCGTAGTCGGCTCCCGGTGTCAACGACCTCTGGATCGTGGGGATGAGCACCGTGTCGACGATCTGCTGCCACTTCGGTGTCGCCGGGCGGGAGCGGGTGGCGGGCGCGGACAGGGTCTGCACCAGGGGCTTGAAGTGTTCGTGGCCGGTCTTGTCCTGGTACTGCTCGAACGCCGAGGTGCGGGCGGCGAGGCCGAGCGAGGACTGGATGGCGAGCGCGTTGTTGTCGTAGCAGAACTTGACGAACTCCGTTGCCAGATCTGCCTTCTTCGTGGCTTCCGGTACGGACAGGTACCACGGCCCCGGAATGCCGGCCATGCCCCCGGCACCGGCGATCATGGGAGCCGCGCCCACCTTGCCATAGACGGGTGAGTCCTTCGGCACAAGCGGGAAGGCGTGTGCCCAGAACCGCATCATGGCCGTCTTGCCCTGATTGAAAAGGTTCTGCGCGCCGCCCCAGTCGAGCTGCTTCGCACCGGGAGGGCTGACCTTGGCCCGGTTGTTGAGGTCGCTGTAGAAGCGGAGTGCGTCCACGTGCTGCCTGTTGTCGATGATCACCTTGCCCTGATCGTCGAGGACCGCTCCGGGGGAGCCGGCCTGCAGGACGTGGGCCAGCCACTCGGTCTCGACCGCGCCCTTCACGTCGGTGCCGTAAAGGGCCTTCTTGCCCTTGGTGTCGCGTGTGAAGAAGGCCGCGGCGTCGGAGAACTGCTCCCACGTCGTCGGTGGGGCGAGCGGGTAGCCGTACTCCTTCTCGAAGGCCGCCTGCTCCTTGGCGTCCTCGAACAGGTCCTTCCGGTAGAACAGGATCTCGGAGTTGGTCCAGGCAGGCATCCCGAGAAACTTGCCCTTGACCTGGGCGCCCTGGACGAGGGAGGGGAACAGGTCCTTCTTGACGTCCGCGGTGAACAGCTCGTCGAGAGGCCGCAGGACGCCTTCGGCGAACGTGGGCAGCCAGATCGCGTCGAGGGCCGCGACATCAAAGCTCACCGCTCCGGAACTGAACTCGCCGAGCACCCGGTTGTACAGCCCGTCATAGGGCAGCTCGACAAACGTGACCGAGGTGCCGGTGTTCTTCTTGAACAGCTCCGCGATCTTCAGCAGCTCCTGCTTGCCACCGGCCTCGCACAGCACTCGCAGAGAGCCCGAACCGCCGGACGAGTCGTCAGTGATGCCGCCGGCGCCGCAGGCGGTGGCGGTCAGCATGCCGAGACCTGCCAGACCTCCCAGTTTCAGGACGCTCCGGCGCTGAATTTCCGCGGCACCAGACATTGGGACCCAATTCTTCATGACACGCTCCAGTTCACGTTGAAAAGCAACTTCCGGGTGAGGGGTGGGGTTTCATGGCGCGACGAAATCTGCTGCGAAACGGAAGGGGGAACTCGCCGGCAGTGGGCGTCACCAGTCAGGGTTCGGACGCTGCGCCCGGCGCACTAGGGGGTGGCGCGCAATGTATGGTTCGACGTCTCGGCCTGGAATTCGGACACCGTGGCGCTGTCCAGGACCTTTGTGGCGGTTGCGGCGGCCGCGAGCAGGACTCGCTTTGCCGTCACATTGCTGATGGCCCGGTTGTTCGAGATATGGTTCCCATCCCCGGATTCGACCCGGATGATGATCGGATCGGTTGACGTTCTTGAAGTGGACGGAGCTCTTTCCGCGCGGGTACCTTCAACGGCACCAGCGAGTTCCAGAACGTCAACGTCGTCATCCAGTGACGCTGTGAGGACGAGCCAGTAGTCCCCACGGTTACCGAGCGCCCCCCGCCGCCCGGCCGGCCCATGGTCTCGCGGGCCGGTCGGGCAGCGGTGATTCCGAGGTTCTGCGTGTCAGGGAGTCGGCACCATCGAGTGGTTCGAGGTATAGGCGTCGAACTGTGCGCTCGTGGCGCTGTAAAGCACCTTGGTGGCCGTGGTGCTGGCGTCGAGGACGACCTTGGCCGGCAGGTTGCTGGTGATGTGGTTGGTAGCCAGGTAGTTGTTGTCGCCGCTCTTGACCAGCACGATGGTCGGGTCCGCGCCCGCGGGGGTGATGTTCCCCGAGGGGACGGAGAACGAGAACTGATTGGATGTCAGTGTGTTCTTGCTGCCCGCGATGTGCACGAGACCGAACTTGTCGTCGAAGCGTGTGCTGGTGCCGTCGCCGTGGACGCGCCGGAAGTGGTTGCTTGCGATCAGGTTCTCGGAGCTTCCGTTCAGCAGCGCGATCATGCTGGGGAAGTTGCTGAGCAGCTTGTTGCTGGTGATCGACGCGCGGTTCACGTTGTTGAGCGTTATGTTGCAGGCCCACAGGACGGTGTTGCCGGAGATCTGCAGCCCTTCGCCGTTCTCGGCGAAGATCGAGTAGCCTCCCCACGCGCTGATCAGGAAGTTGTTGGTGATCTTGGCGACCTGCGATGCTCCGGTCAGCTCGATGCAGTAGCCGCATTCCGCGATGAAGTTGTTGGTGATGTTGGGAGCGTCGGCACCCTTGATGATGATGGCGTGCTCGAGGTACACGAAGCCCATACCCTCGATCCGCACCGCGTCGTTGTCCGACTGGAACGAGATTCCGATCTTGGAGTTCCCTGGCGTGTAGGGCTTGGTGGAGCCCACGCCGTCCAGACAGAAGTCCTGGAAGACGATGCTGTTCAGGCGGCCGACCGTCGACGGCGCACCCGATCTGCTCACCAGGAACGCCTCCTTGTGGCCGTCGTTGTTCTTGACCCGGATGTGACTGGCGCCCGGCAGTGTCTCGACCCAGGATCCGGTTGGCGACTCGTCGCGGATGGCTTCGGACAGGAACCCGTGACCGGATCCCTTGATCTGCAGGAAGCTGATGTCGATGACGACCCGGGTCAGGAGGTCGTAGTGGCCGGGCGGGATGTAGATGACCGCGCCGGGTCTGGTGGTCTGCGTCGTCTGCTTCGACTTGATGTCCGCGATGATCTGGTTGATCACCGCGCCGATGTCCACGTACGGGGAGACCGTCGCTCCGGCCCACGTCGTGACGTCGTAGACAGTGTCTGCCATTTCTGTCCTTCCTCAACGGTCCCTCGGAACGACCGCATTGGTCCTGTGGTCAGAGAAGCCCGACGATGGAGTGGTAGGGCGGGTATACCGGGTGCGGTGCTGACGTTGTGGCCGTGGTGGCTGTGGCGGCCTGCGCGGTGCTCTGCCGTGCGGCGTTCAATGACGCCGCCGTCGTCAGTGCTGCGGTGAGGCCCGCCAGCACGGTGCGACGTGAGATGCGCGGCTTCCCTTGATGCATATCGACTCCTGGACGAAGAGATGGTGAGCCGTGTGTTCCGGTGCGAGCGCAGATGCCCCCACCGGTCCAAGCACACGGTCGTGCAGATCGGCCCCTCTCGTCGGCTCAGCGGATCGCCCCTGCGGTCATGCCGGAGATGACCTGACGCTGGAAGACCGCGTAGATGACCAGCTGGGGGACGAGTACGAGGGTCGCGGATGCCATCATCGCGCCGTAGTTGACGCTGTAGACGCCCTGGAACTGGGAGATTCCTAGCGAGATCGTCGTCAGCTCCGGCTTGTTGATCAAAGTCACGGCGAAGGGGAACTCGTTCCAGACGTAGATGACGTTGAGGATCGCGAGAGTGGCGACGACCGGACGCATGAGCGGGAAGACGACGCGCCAGGCCATCGACCGCAGGCCGACCCCGTCGATGATCGCCGCCTGCTCTATCTCCTCGGGGAATTCGCGGAGGAACCCCGTGAGCAGAAGGGTGTTGAAAGGTATCGAGACCGCGATGTAGGGCAGGATCAGCGCGGCGTGCGTGCCGAAGAGGTTCAGCGCGATGTCCAGCCGGTACACCGGGAAGAGCAGGATGTACACGGGTACGGCGAGGCCGGCGAGGATGTAGTACCTGATCGTGTTCTGTACGCCGCGCCTGCCGTTGCGGAAGACCATCCGGGTCAGTGCGAACGCAGCCATGTAGGAGACGACCAGGCCGATGGTCACCGAGAAGACCGCCAGGATCAGCGTGTTCTTGTACATGACCATCAGGTCGAGCGTTTCCAGGGCCTGCCGGTAGTTGGCCAGACTGAGATCCGACAGGGAGAACGGGCGCGCCAGGATGTTCTCGTTGGTCTGGAACGACAGAAGCATGATCCAGAGCAGCGGGAGCAGGATCACGAAAGTGATCAGATAGGCGACGGCCGAGGCGATGATCCGAGCGCGGCGTGGGCGCCGGCCGGGCAAAGACGTGGTGTGCGATCCGGTGCGCTGTGTACTCGTCGTCTTCACGCCGCAGCCCTCCTCTTCATGCCGAACAGGGTGACGACCGCGGCGACGGCGCCGATGACGAAGACCACGACCGCCAGCGCCATCCCGTAGCTGTACTGCAGAGTCGTGAACGTGACGTAGTACATGTAGCTCACCATGACCTCGGACAGATGGACCGGACCGCCTCCGGTCAGCGCATAGACCAGCTCGAAGATCTTGAAGACGCCCGTCACGACCAGGGCCGTACAGATCCCGAACGATTCGCGCAGCATGGGTACCGTGATGTACCGGAGCTGCTGGAAACGCGTCGCCCCGTCGAGGGTGCTGGCCTCCATCACGTCACGCGGGAGCATGCGGATGGCTGCGTAGAGGATGGTGACGATGAATCCGATCTGCTGCCACAGATAGACGAATGCGATCGAGTAAGGGCTGAGTGTGCTCCCTCCGACCCACTGCGGCTGGATCGCTATGCCCACAGCCTGCAGCAGCGCGTTGACCAGGCCGATCTTGGGATCGAGGATGAAGATCCAGATCAGCCCGACGAGGATCGGCGCCACGATCGCCGGAGCGAAGACGAGCGGCCTCAGGATCGCGCTCCCCTTGACGTTGCCGCTGAGCAGGACCGCCAGCAGGAAGGCCAAGGGGACCAGAAGCGTCACGGCGATGCCGAGGATGATGCCGGTGTTTTGGACCGAGGTCCTGAAGACCGTGTCCTGCATCATCTCGCGGTAATTGCTGAGTCCGGTGAACGTCGCCGGTGAAACACCGTCGTAGCTGGTGAAGCTGTAATAGATCGAGTACAGGATCGGATAGACCATGTACACGGTGTAGATGAGCAACGCCGGCGCGATCATGAGGGTGAAAGTCCGACGTGTGGTGAGCCAGTTCATGCTGTCCTTGCCATTCGGGCCACGGCAGACCCTGGTCGTCACCGGACGGCGTTCGCCGTCGGCTACGGTGTGCCGTCGGCTACTTGAGGGTCCGCTGAACGAGCTGTACGGCCTCCTTGGGGCTCATCGCGCCCGACATGACCCCGTACATGCTGTCGTACATGGCGTTGGCGGTTTCCGCGGAGACGACCAGGTCGGGCTGCGCCTTGGGGCTCGACAGGTCAGGCTTGGCGGCTTCCTTCAATACGGCTGAGAACACAGAGGACTTGCCCTTGTCCACGGCCGGCACGTACGTGGTGACAGGCGGCTGGTCGTTCTTGACCAGGATCTGCTGGCCCTCGTCGCTGTAGTAGAACTGGAGGAATTTCTTGACGGCCTCTTACTTCTTCGGGTCCTCCTTGACCTTGGCGCTCACGACGAGTGGAGCCGACGGGGCGTTCATCACCAACTTCTGCTTGCCAACGCCGTCGGAGAAGGTGGGGCCGGCCCAGAACCCGACGTTCTTGCCGATCGGGCTCTTCTGAATCTTCGCCGCGTCCCACACCCCCGAGTCCAGGAAGGCGGCCTGTCCTGCGGTGAACGATGCGACGGCCTGTGTGTAAGTCTGCGTCGTCATGTTGGACGGGAAGGCACCGGCTTCCGCGAGTTCTTCGATGTGCTGGTAGAGGCGCAGGAAGTCGGGGTTGTCGTAGCTCAGTTTCTTGTCCAGGATCGCCTGGTACTTCTCCTCGTACCCGAAGCGGTCGAGCATCGTAAGAAAGGCCCACACACTGAACGAGGAGTTGTTCGCACCCTTCGCGATCGGCACAACTCCCTTCGCCTTCAGCTTCTTGACCGCGCTGAGCAGGTCGCCAAAGGTCTCGGGGACGGGTATGCCCTGCTTGTCCAGGATGGACTTGTTGTAGTAGAAGCCGGTCACCAGGGCCTGGTAGGGAGCTCCGTACTGGACACCCTCCTGCTTGAAGCCCGAGAGCATGTGCGGGGCGAACTTGCCTTTGAGGTTCTTCTCCCCCAGCACCGGCCCAAGATCGAGCAGGTCGCCGTTCTTCGTCATGGTCTTCGCCAACGCGTTGTAGACCCAGAACACCTCGGGCAGCGTGTCGCTCTGTGCCGCGATCGTCATCTGCTGCTGGTGCTGCTCCATCGGCCGTCCGACGAGCTTGACCTTCATCGTCGGGTTCTTCGAGTTGAACGCCTGGACGAGCTCGTACGTCGCGGGGTCCTGCTGCTTGATGTTCGGATTGTGCATCGCCAGGGTGATCAGCCCCTCAGCGGACGGACCGCCGGAGGAGTCCGACCCGCACGCCGTCACCATGGCGGCGACCAGTGCGGTCGCCGTGACACTGCTCGCGAGCCCACGGAACCGCGTGGCACGAGGACTGCCGGCCTCATGTGTCATCGTTGACATGATCTGCTGCACCTTTCGCTGACATCTTCTGCCGCTGGTCTGCTGACTTCACCGAGATGAGCGGCCGGATCGGCTGCTGGAGAGGGCCGGTCACGGCTGGGGCGAGGCCCATGTGTGGAGCCCGCCCGGCCATGAGGCAAACGTTTCGATGAAAGATACTCGGGCGGGTACCCGTGTCAAGACAGTGTGCCGACCAGGTTTCTTCCAGGCGCAGACCTGCTCACGCGGCACGACACCTGCTCGCCGCCGCGCGGGACATCGCTGCTCTGCACAAGGACTTTCCGTCCCGTTGACGACGCTGAGCGCGGCGTGACATCGTGGCGTAAACGTTTCGATTTCGTAGACGGAGATATACGAGTGGCAACGATCGTCGATGTCGCAAAACTGGCGGGAGTTTCCACGTCCACCGTCTCTCATGTCCTCAACGCAACGCGCCCTGTCCGGGAGGACACCCGGGCGCGCGTGGAGGAAGCGATCCGCGCGACGGGATACCGGCGGGACAGCGTCGCCCGTGCCATGCGCCGATCGCGGACCGACTCGATCGGCCTCGTCGTATCGGATGTGACCCAGCCCGCTTTCGCCGAAATGGTCCGGGGTGTCGAACACGAGGCGGCTGCCGCGGGGCACACACTGCTGCTCGCCAACTCGGGTGAGGACCCCTCGCGCGAGCTGCGCGCGCTGCGAGTGCTGACCGAGCGCCGGGTGGACGGCCTGATCATTGCCCCGGTCGGCGGCTCCCATCGCAAGGAGATGACGGAGATCCAGCAGCGGGGAACCCCACTGGTCCTCATGGACCGACTGGGTGGCATCCGTGCCGACCAGGTGGGGGTGGAGAACGTCCTCCCCATGCGGGACGTGGTGCTGCACCTGATCGAGCACGGTCACCGGCGGATCGCACTGGCGGCCGGCGATGCAGCGGTCTCGACGATCTCCGAGCGGCGCCAGGGCTACCTGGACGCGCTCGCCGAGGCGAGCATCGAGACCGACGACTCGCTGGTCCTCATGGGCAGCGGTCTCGCGGCGGATGTCCGCCGACGGATGACGGAGCTTCTCCAGGAGCCGGACCGCCCGACAGCCGTGGTCGCGGCGAGCACCGAGGCGGCCATCGGCGTACTGGAGGCGGCTGGGGCCCTGGATCTGAAGACCCCCCGCGACTTCGCGTTCGCCACGTTCGACGGCTTTCCGCACGCGGATCTCTTCCATCCCCGGATCAGCACCATCACCCAGCCCGCGTACGAAATCGGCAGCACCGCCATGCAGCTCCTGCTCAGCCGCCTGGAGGACGATCCGAAGACCAGCTACCGCTCCGTCCGGCTGGCGCCCGAGATCACCTATCGGGAGTCGTGCGGCTGCCCGGACTGACAGGGCGCCCTTCGTTTTTCACGTGAGTGCGGGACACGACTCGCCCGGCGCCCGTCGGCCCGCCGCACCCTCATGCGGGTGGGAACGGGCAGCAACAACGAGAGGGCCGAGCCGGGTTCTTACCAAGCGTCGAGCCCGAGCCAAGGCACCGGTCCGGCTCGGAGGGCCCCGACTGCCACATCGCCTGCCGCCCGGCCCGTACGAGCACAGCGCCCGACAGGGGCCGGAGAGTGAGGGGGCGGACAGCAGCCAGAGAGCGGCGGGAGAGGCAAGTCCCCCGCCGCCCGATATCACATTGACATCACGGAAAGGCAGATGACAGTGCCCTCTCCTCTTGGCGATCCAACCCGCTGGACGACGGCCGGCGGCGGGCTCGCGTCACCAGGCGGCAGCAGATGACGCGCGCCATTTCCCTGCACGGCGTCAGCAAGACTTACGCTCGCGCCACCCCGGCCGTCGAACGGTTCTCACTCGACATCAGGCCGGGCGAGTTCGTGGTCCTGCTCGGCCCCTCGGGCTGCGGGAAGTCAACGGTGTTGCGCATGATCGCCGGCCTGGAGGACATCACCGGGGGCGAGCTGCTCCTGGACGGCAAGTACGCCAACGATGTGCCGCCTCGCGAACGCGGCATGGCCATGGTGTTCCAGAACTTTGCGCTCTACCCGAACATGACGAGCCGCGACAACATCGGCTTCCCTCTCAAGCTGGAGAACCCGCACCAGGACAACAGCGCGCGGATCGAGGCCACCGCCCGGATGCTCGGGATCGACGACACCTTGGACTGCTACCCGAGCCGGCTGTCCGGCGGCGAGCGTCAGCGCGTTGCAATGGGCCGAGCCATCTCCCGGTGTCCGTCCGTGTTCCTCATGGACGAACCGCTGTCCAACCTGGATGCCAAGCTCCGTAACCGCCTACGGGCCGAAATAGCGAAACTCACCGGCGATCTGGGCGTGACGACCGTTTACGTGACGCACGATCAGGCCGAGGCGATGTCGCTCGGAGACCGGGTTGCGGTGATGCGCGCCGGAGTGCTCCAGCAGGTGAGCACTCCGCGGGACACCTACGCCCTGCCCGCGAACGTCTTCGTCGCGGCCTTCGTCGGCACCCCGCGCATCAATCTGCTCCAGGCCGTCGTGCACGCGCCGCTCGAGGGACGGATGTGGATCGACCTCGGCCGGCAACGGCTGCCGCTGCCCGAACCGCTCAGCCACGATCACCAGTTGCTCCGCATCCAGCAGGGGCTGCGAATCATCGTCGGACTGCGCTCCGAGGCCGCCCGCATCGCCCCGCCCAGCCAGGCCCGTCCTGGGGAGGTCCCGCTGACCGGCGTCGTCGAGCATGTGGAGTACCAGGGCCACGAGGTGCTGGTGCACCTGAACACCGGCTCGCACCCCGCAGTCGTACCCCTTCTGGAGTCAGCCCGGCCCAGGCGCAGCCGCCGGAGCCGCGGGCCGGGCGTGCTCGCGCGGATCAAGGAGCGGGCCACTGTGCGTGCAACGGCGCCCACGGCCACGCTCGACGGGTCGGAAGCCGAGGCGCCAGGCGCCTACACCCAGGATCGAGCCACCATCACTGTCGGCGACCTGGTGGTCCGAACTGGGCCCGACCTGCGGCTGCGGACGGGCGCCCAGATACCGGTCCTCGTAGACCTAGCGCGTCTCTATGTCTTCGACCACCACGGCCGCAGGATCTGCCCGGCCCCCACCGAGTCGCCCGGAGTGCACGGGTGAAGCACGTTCCGCGGCCCGGTGCTGTGGTGCCCATCGCCCAGCGACCGTACTCCGCGGCAGCGTGACGCCCGCCCGCGGCCGGGCACCTGTGGAAACGCGCTCCCTCGGGCGTGGCCGGGCCTCGTTGTCTCCGGCTGATGCCCCCACAGCCGCTTTCGCCACCGCCCCTGTTCGCCACCGCCGGCCGCTGGTGGAGTCATGCAGAGGCATGACGGGGCCGACCTGTGCATTTTCCCGAGCGGAAGCCGTCGACGGGCAAGGTAGTTGAGGCCTTCAACACCTTGACACCCACACGGGCGGCCACAAGAATCGACGCAAACGTTTCGCGCAAACGTTTCGATAAGAAAGGGAAAGGAGGTCCGCGTGGCGACCATCGTCGATGTGGCGCAACTCGCCGGAGTGTCCATCTCGACGGTCTCGCACGTCATGAACGGGACGCGGCCGGTGGCGGACAGGACCCGCGAGCGGGTGCTGAAGGCCATCGCACAGACCGGGTACCGCCGGGACACACTCGCCCGGTCGCTACGCCGCTCACGCACGGATTCCATCGGCCTCGTGGTCTCCGATGCCGGACAGCCCACGTTCGCCGACATGGTCAGGGGTGTGGAGCACGAGGCGGCAAAGGCCGGCTACACCCTCCTGCTCGCACATTCCGGGGAGGATCCCGCCCAGGAGAGGCGATCGGTGCAGGCACTTGCCGCTCGGCGCGTGGACGGCCTCATCGTGGCCCCGGCCGCACGATCCACGGGCCGGGAGACCGACGCGGTGCGCAGAAGCGGTACACCCGTGGTGATCCTCGACCGGCTCGGCAACGGCGGATCCGGCGACCAGGTCGGGGTGGACAACACCAAGCCCATGCGCGAGCTTGTGGAGCACTTGCTCGGACATGGATACGGCAGCATCGCCCTGGCCGCCGGAGACCTCGCGGTCTCGACCATGGCGGAGCGTCACCGCGGCTACTCACAGGCGCTCCGGGCAGCCGGCCTCGAGGCGGATTCGGAGCTCGTGATCACGGGTTCGGGGCTGGCCGCGGACACACGCGTCTCGGCGTTCAACCTGTTCACGGGCAAACGGCGGCCGGAAGCGGTGGCCTGCGCCAGCACGGAAACAGCCGTGGGCGTCATGGAGGCCGCCGCCGAAATCGGCCTTCGTATCCCGCACGATCTCAAGCTTGCGGTGTTCGACGGCTTCCCCCAGTCCGACCTCTTCGAGCCACGCATCACCACCGTCGTTCAACCGGCCTTCGACATAGGTGCCACCGCCATGTCTCTGCTGCTGCGGCGCGTGAACGGTGACAACTACGGCGAGGACGAAGTCATCCGCCTCGAGCCGCGCATCATCTATCGCACGTCGTGCGGCTGTAGCACCGGATAGTCCCTGGGCGGTGAGGGAGGCCAGTCCCTCACCTCCTGATATCAGCGACTGACATCACCGGAAGGTACAAACCCATGTTTTCCCCTCTTAGTGATCTGACCCGCCGCAAGGCGGCTCGCAGCGCCCGTACGTCGAGCTGGGACCAGCGCGGCCGCAACCAGGACTACTGGACCACCCCGGCGCACTCCAGCCGCGTTCTCGCCGACCTGGAAGGGCCGGGCCAGATCACGCACATCTGGATGACACAGTTCTGCCGCAAGACGCTCGGCCCCGGTCTGATCGACCCTCTGGAGGCCGACACCGTCGCGCCGGTCATGGAGATCCACAACGCGCTCGGGGTCAACTGGGAGGAGCCGGACCCGGACTACTACCGCAAGGTCCTCATCCGCATCACCTGGGACGACGAGGAAGAGCCGGCCGTCCTGGTCCCGCTCGGAGACTTCTTCGGAGTGGGCCACTGCATGCCCAACAGCTACCAGTCCGCGCTCTTCACCGTCTCGGCGAAGCCGGAGGAGTCGCTGATATTCGGCGGCAGCGCGGCCTTGAACTGCTGGGCGCCGATGCCGTTCAACGAGCGGGCCCGGATCGAGCTGGTCAATGAGAACGACCTTCCGATCCAGCAGTACTTCTACATCGACTACGAACTCTTCCCCGAACCGCTGCCCGAGGACACGCTCTACTTCCACGCCCGCTGGAACCGCAACAACCCGTGCAACGGCTGGGCCCCGGACATCCAGACCAACAGCCCCGAAGTGAACATCGTCGACGTCACCGGTGAGGACAACTACGTCATCCTCGACACCGAGGGCACCGGCCACTACGTCGGTTGCAACCTCTCCGTCCACCACCGGCAGGGCAGTTGGTGGGGCGAGGGGAACGACATGATCTGGATCGACGACGACTTCCGCCCCGACGGCACCACCGTCTGGCCACCGTCCCTGCACGGCACCGGTACCGAGGACTACTTCAACCACGCCTGGGGCATGCAGAAGAACGCCTACCTCTACCACGGCGCCATCCTCCACGAGGCGGACGTCCCGGGCTACTCGGTCAACTACCGCTTCCATGTGACCGATCCCGTCCGCTTCGAGGAGCGCATCAAGGTGTCCATCGAGCACGGCCACGGCAACCACCTGAGCGACGACTGGGCCTCGACCGCCTACTGGTACCAGACTCTTCCTTCGCCGAAGGCGACCATTCTCCCGCTCGAACAGCGCCTGCCCGTCCGTCCGGTCGGCCGGCCCATGCCCGCCCCGGCCCCCCGCAGCGGCGTCGTCGCCGAAGAGATCGCCGGGATGCGCGAGCGGTACCGGGCCCGCTTCGAGCGGCACATGGAGCATCTCGCCGAGCGCACACGACTGCGCGGCGAGCGCTCGCTGCAGGAGTCCGAAGCCAACACCAAGCAGGCGGCAGATGTACGGAACCGCTACAACGAACGCGCTCGCGGCTGACCCCGTGCACGACGCAGAAAGGCACCGAGCCGTGTCCACCCAAGCGCGGGACCCGCACTTTCCCGCACTCCACCTGCGCCCGCCCCGCCACTGGCTGAACGACCCCAACGGGCTGGTCTTCCACGACGGCTACTACCACGTCTTCTTCCAGTACAACCCGCTGAGCGCCCGCCACGCCGACATGCACTGGGGGCACTTCCGCAGTCCCGACCTCCTCAACTGGGAACTGCTGCCCATCGCGCTGGCCCCCACCCCCGGCGGCGAGGACGCCGAGGGTGTGTGGTCCGGCAACGCCGTTGAAGCGGACGGCGAACTCATCGCCTTCTACTCCGCCAAGCACCCCGGGCGCTGGTACCAGCCGGTGGCCCGGGCCGTCTCCCGCGACGGCGGTCTGACCTTCACCAAGCACGAGCGGCTGATCGTCGCCGAGCCTCCCGCGGGAGCCACCATGTTCCGCGACCCCTATGTCTGGCGGGACGGCGAGCGCTGGCGCATGCTCGTCGGCGCCGCCCTGGACGACGGCCGCGGCGCAGCAGTGCAGTACTCCTCCACCGACCTGACCGACTGGGCGTACCAGGGCATCTTCCTCGCCCGCGCTCCCGAGCCGCTGCCCGGCGGCGGCACTACCGCGCAGGGCTGGGAGTGCGCCCAGTACGCGCACTTCGGCGACGGCCGCGGCGCGGTGCTGATCAGTGCCTGGAACCCGCACGAAGGGGCCCTCTGCACGGTGGCCTGGCCCGGGCACGAGGAGGGCGGGAGCTTCGTCGCGGGCTCTCCCCAGCGTCTCGACCACGGACCGGACTTCTACGCGCCGGCGCTGCTGCCTGCCCCTGACGGCCGGTGGTTGATGTGGGCCTGGATCTGGGAAGCGCGGGACGAGGAGCGCGTCGGCGCCCGCAGTGAGTGGACGGACGAGGTGGGATGGGCCGGGATGCTGTCCCTGCCGCGCGAGTTGACGCTCGGCGACGACGGGACGGTACGGCAGCGGCCCGCACGGGAAGTCGAGCGGATGCGGGGGGAACGGCGAATCGGCGCAACGGGCGAAGCGCGGGCGGACCAGCCCGCGGTCCTGGGCGAGATCGGACGTATCTGTGACATCAGCGTTCGCCTGGAAACCGCCGGAGGACTGCGGCTGATCACCGATGTGGCCGGCAGCGAGTACCTGGACATCGTCCGAGACCCCGCCACCGGCGAGGTGGTCGTCGACCGAACCCACGCCTCGCTGGACCGAAGGGCCAAGGGCGGCAGCTGGCGGCTTCCCGCGCAGGCAGGACCAGTGGATCTCCGTATCGTGCTCGACCACTCCGTGGCCGAGATGTTCACGGACGAGGGTCAGGCGCTCACGCTGCGCCTCTATCCGGTCGGCGACGCCCCCTGGCGCCTGCAGGCCGTCTCGGCCGGAACCGCGCCGGTTCCGTACGCAGTTGAGGCATGGGACCTCGCCGGTCTGCCCATCCACGACAAGCGGCCGGAATCGGAGCGGATGTCATGACCGCCATCGTCATCGGTGAGGCGCTGGTCGATCTCGTGTGGCGCACCGGCGCCGCCTCCGTCTCCCCCGTCCCGGGTGGCAGCCCGGCCAATGTCGCGGTGGGCCTGCACCGCCTGGAGCGGACCGTCCGCCTCACTGCCTGCTGGGGTGACGATCCGCCCGGCGCGCTGGTGCGCGAGTATCTGCACGCTACCGGTGTGCCCATCGACCGCGCGGAGTCGGCCTCGGGCCGCACGACTCTGGCCCTGGCGTACGTCGACGAGGCCACCGGGGCCGCCACGTACGACTTCCTGGCGAGCTGGGACCCTCTGCGGCTGGCCTTGCCACCTGACGTGACGCTCCTCCACACCGGTTCGCTGGCCATTGTGGTGGAGCCGGGCGCGGAGCGGGTACGGCAGGCCTGCCACGACGTCCGGTCCCGGCCCGGCGGCGCGGTCGCCGTCGATCTCAACGTACGCCCCGGTGTCCAGCCGGATCGGGCCGCCTACCGGGGTGCGGTCGAGCGGATCGTGTCGACCGCCGATGTGGTCAAGGCGAGCGATGAGGATCTGGCCTGGCTGTATCCCGACCGGTTGCCCGGCGATGCCGCCCGCGACCTGCTCGCCATGGGCCCGCACCTGGTGGTGACCACGTACGGCGCCAAGGGTGCCCGCGGACTTGTCGCCGGTGCGGATGTCATGGTGGCAGCACCGCCGGTGAAGGTCGTCGACACCATCGGCGCCGGCGACGCCTTCCAGGCTGCGCTGCTCGCTGCCCTCTTGCAGCCGAGTGAGGACGGCACGCACCGGGTGCGCCTGCCCGAGGACCACGACGACCTGGAACGACTGCTGCACCAGGCCGTGACCGCCGGCGCGCTCGCCTGCGAACACGCCGGTGCCCACTCCCCCACCCGGGCGCAACTGGACGCCGCACTCGGCATCGCGTAGCCGCGCTTACGGAGGGCCAAATTCCCCTCGCGGTGGACCGTCTTCGACGGACTGCCCGCCGCGAGGGCTACGGACGGCCCGCCTCGCGGAATGAACCGCCCCGCCGCGCGAAATCAACCGCACCGCACCTGTCCACCACCTCACGGAGAGACGCATGCCCATGTCTGTTCCCTCCTTCTCCCTCGGCGACGATCTGCTCGGCCGGGCCGCCAAGCGGCGCCGCGCCCGCTCGGCACGCGTGGCCAGCTGGGACCACACCGGCCTGAACGAGGACGCGTTCGTCGTCATGCCGGGCGAGACGGCAGTCCTGGCCGACCTCGAGGGCCCGGGGGCCATCACGCACCTCTGGTTCGTCCAGGGATGCCGCCTCGTCCTCGGCCCCGGACTGTTC
This sequence comes from Streptomyces himalayensis subsp. himalayensis, assembly GCF_013778455.1. GTDB lineage: Bacteria > Actinomycetota > Actinomycetes > Streptomycetales > Streptomycetaceae > Streptomyces > Streptomyces himalayensis. The sequence goes on from NZ_JACEHE010000028.1 coordinate 28,646, forward strand.
GACGCCCGGCAGGCCGGCACCGCGATGGTCGAGTTCAACAATGCTCTCGGCTACAACTGGGAGATCAACGACGCCGACTACTACCGCAACGTCATCATCCGCATGTACTGGGACGACCAGGAGCACCCCAGCGTCGTCGCACCGCTCGGCGACTTCTTCTGCGTCGGGAACTCCATGCCGGCGAGCTTCCAGTCCCTGCCCTTCACCGTCTCGGTCAAGGAGGACTCCGAGCGCAAGTACGGCGGTCCCGCCGCCTTCAACTGTTTCCTCCCCATGCCCTTCAACTCCCGGGCCCGCATCGAGGTGGAGAACCAGGGGGACGCGGCGTACATGCAGTACTTCTACGTCGACTACGAGCTCTACGCAGAGGACCTGCCGGAGGACACCCTCTACTTCCACGCCCAGTGGCGCCGCAACAACCCGTGCGACGGCTGGGGGCCGGACCTCCAGGTCAACAGCCTGGAGACCCAGGTCCCCAACCTCGACGGCAAGGACAACTACGTCATCCTCGAGACTGAAGGCGCCGGCAACTACATCGGCTGCAACCACACGGTCACCCACTTCACGGGTACCTGGTGGGGCGAAGGCGACGACATGATCTGGATCGACGACGACTTCCGCGCCGACGGCAGCACCAGCTGGCCCCCCAGCATGCACGGCACCGGAGGGGAGGACTACTTCAGTCACGGCTGGGGCATGCAGAAGATCAACTATCCCTTCCAGGGCACGATCATCCACGAGGACGACGTTCCCGGTTACCAGATCAGCTACCGCTGGCACCTGGCCGACCCGGTCCGTTTCGAGGAGCGCATCAAGGTCACCATGGAGCACGGCCACGCCAACCACCTGTCGGACGACTGGGCCTCGACCGCCTACTGGTACCAGACCCTCCCCGGCCCTCGCTTCGATGTCCCTCCGGCCGACCAGCGCCTCCCACGCCGCTGGGAAAGCCCCTCGATGAAGGACCTCCCGGCCCCCGACCGCGGCCGCCTCGACGACCTGCGCAAAGCCATGTACGAGCAGCGCGACGCCCGTATGGCCGAGTTCACCGCGCAGCGCCAGGAGTGGCTCGAGCGCCGAGCGGAGGAGTCACGGCAGCGATCGGCCAAGAACGCGGAATACGCCCGTGAGGTTCGCCGCCGCTTCATCGCGCGACGTCGAACGGACTCAGGAACGTGAGGACGGACTTTTCGTATTGATCAACTGCTGCAACTCCGCGTTGAACGACGCGCCGTAGGGCGCTGCCAGGTGCGAGCGCGCTGCTGGCAGTCGTGGGTGCCGGGTTGCCAGTCGGCGGCGGCGAGCAGTGGGGCAAGTCGTCTCTGGCGACGGTGCTGCAGCTGCTGGACGAGCTCGCTGCTACCGACACCGACACCGACAGCGCGTCCGCGTCGGCGACCACGGGCACGCCGATCGTGGCTCTCGCCGGGGCGAGACTGCCCATCGATCGCAGGGCCACGCGGCGGGCGTGTTCTCCCCGGAGACCGGCGTGCGGATGCTGCAGGAAGCGGGCTGTTCCATCGACGATGTCGCCGAGGAGATCGAACGCATCCAACAGCGGGCATTCGAACCAGGCCGCCCGGCTCGCGGATGCGACCGGCGACAACGCGGCGGTACGCGAGTCCCTGGGCCTGCCCGAAGCTCGACCCGCTGCCCGCGGTGCCGCTCGTTGCCGCTCGTTGCCGCCCAGCCTGACCAGCCCACCCAGGACGGGTTGCACGCCAGCCGCGACCAGGCCACGCCGCCGGCGTCACGGCAGTGATGTTCCGGCGCGGGCGCTCAGGCGCCGAGACGAAGAAACGCCTATGTGGGTCGACGGCAAACGGGATGGGAGCTGGAAAGAGTGGTGGGTTGGCGTGCGTGGTGAAAGCCAGGTCTGTCATGCACGTGCCGAATGGAGCGGGCAGCAGCCGACCCGATTCGCAGGCCGCTGTACGGTCTCTTGGTCATGCTCCACCCGGGCCCAGGAGGCCACCCCCGGCACTGTGGAGTGACTGTCGGAGGGGCACCTTCGGCGAAGTGGTACGCGCGCCCGTTCAGCCGGTCGGAAGCTTCTGCTCGCACCAGATGGTCTTTCCGACCGTGGCATGCCGGGTACCCCAGCTCTGGCTGAGCTGGGAGACCAGGAGCAGGCCCCGGCCGCCCTCGTCGTAGACCCGGGCCCGGCGCAGGTGCGGCGCGGTGCTACTGGCGTCGGAGACCTCGCATATCAGCGTGGCGTCGCGAATCAACCTCAACTGGATCGGGGAGTCGCCGTAGCGGATGGCGTTGGTGACCAGCTCGCTGACGAGTAGCTCGGTGGTGAATGTCGCGTCTGCCAGTCCCCACTGGTCGAGCTGTTCGACGGCCACCTTCCGGGTGCGCTCGACAAGGGACGGGTCAGCGGGGATGTCCCAGATGGCGACCCGGTCGGAGGCGAGGACACAGGTGCGGGCGAGGAGCAGGGCGACGTCGTCGGCGGGGCGATCAGTCACCAACCTCTGGATGACGGTGTCGCAGGCGGCATCCAGCGACGGTGTCCGCACCGCCAGCGCGTCACGCAACGTGTCCAGGCCCTCGTCGAAGTCGCGCTCACGGGACTTGACGAGACCGTCGGAGTAGAGGGCGAGCACGCTGCTCGCGGGCAGGGTCAGCTCTGTGGTCTCGAAGGGCAGGCCGCCCAGCCCGAGCGGCGGGCCTACAAACCCGGACACACTTTCCACAGCCCCGTCGGGAGTGCGCAGGGCGGGCAGCGGATGGCCGGCCGAGGCCAGCGCGCAGCGCCGGGAGACCGGGTCGTAGACCGCGTACAGGCACGTCGCTCCCAGCTCGCCGGCCGCCGCGACATCGCCTTCTGCGGTGCCGGTCTGCTCGTCACCGGTCAGGCGGATGACCAGGTCGTCGAGATGGGTGAGGAGCTCGTCGGGCGGCAGGTCGACGTCGGCCAGGGTACGAACGGCGGTGCGCAGGCGTCCCATGGTGGCGGACGCGTTGATGCCGTGGCCGACGACGTCTCCGATGATGAGGGCGACCCGGCTGCCGGAGAGCGGGATCACGTCGAACCAGTCACCACCCACGCCGACCTGGGAGCCGGCCGGCAGATAGCGGAACGCCACCTCCACAGCCGTCTGCCGGGGCAGCCGCTGCGGCAGCAGACTGCGCTGCAGAGCCAGCGCGGTCGCCCGCTCACGGGTGTAACGACGCGCGTTGTCGATGGCCACGGCAGCCTTGGCGGCCAGCTCCTCGGCGTCGGACAGATCCCTCACCTCGAAGGGTTCCGCTCCCCCGGCACGCCAGAAGCTGACCATCCCCAGCGGCACGCCCCGCGCCCGCAGCGGCGCCGTGATCAGCGAGTGGATACCGTAGCCCAGCACCGGCCCGGCATGATCCGGGACCAGAGACCGCCATGCGGTGGAAGCTCGCAGGTCGGGCTCGATCCTCGCACGCCCACTACGGAGGAGGCTGCGGGCGCGCGCAGCAGACACGGCGGTTGTGACCAGCTCGCCCACCGGGTGGAACGGGTGGTCCTCCCGGATGCCCGCGACGGCAACCCGGCGCATCTCCGCCCCGTGGACCGCCGGCTCCTCTCCGCGCAGGACGAACACCGCCAGGTCCACGGTGACGAAATCCGCGAACCGGGGCACCGCCACCCGCGCCAGCTCCTGCGCGGTCCGCTCCACATCGAGGCTGGCACCGATGGCCATGCCGGCGTCGTGCAGCAAATCCAGGCGGCCATGAGCCGCCTGAGCCCGCTCCCGTTGGCGGCGGCCGCGGATGGCCAGCTCCGAGACAGCGGCACCGATGACAAGCAGGAGGATGACCGTCCAGCGGTCCTCGGCACCTGTTATGGAGAGCGTGAACCATGGGTGTATCAGGAAGAAGTCCAACCAGACGGTGGCCGAGACTGCCGCGATCAGGCCTGCGATGCGGTCCCCCTGGGCGGCCACAGCCACCACCACCGCCACCAGTACGAGAGCCGCGTCGTTGCTGGGGAAGGTGGTACGGAACGGCACCAGCGCCAGAGCAGCAACCAAAGGTGCCACCAGGGCGGACACCGCTGCCCGGCTTCTTCCCAGCACGTGTGCATGGCGCTCCACGTTCACTTGGACCGTCTCCTCGGTGGCGAGCTGCCGAGCCCCCTTGCCCCTCAGGTCAGGGAGAGGTGTCCTGACCCTGGGCATCTCCACACGTCGTGGGGTCAGCGGCCTGGGGCCGTGAAGACACCTCCCGAACGAGGTGCCTCCTTGGAACTCGATAAGTCCAACCCCGCGCCGGACCACGCCTCACCTGTTCATTACCCATCCTGACCGGACATCGGCATCACCCGAACATGCATTCGCAGATGTAGCCGACCAGCACACCGCCTCTGTGCGTGACCGCCCCGCACGAACGGACCCTGTGCCGCATGGGCGCAGTGGCTACGCTGATCGTCGGCGCGGGGCCGCTGTGCTGGTGGAGGACTGGACCCGCATGGACAGGCTGCATTTGGAGGAGCGGATACTCAATCTGGTGTCGTCGCAGAACATGTGCGTGCTCGCGACGGCACGGCCGGAGGGGCCGCTCGCGACGCCGGTTCGGTACTTCCACCTCGACTTCGCGTTGATGTTCAGCACGCTCCCGCATCGCCGAAGATGAGGAACACCGACGGTAGGAATCACGTCTCCAAGCGCTCGAGGCGGGCGAGTGCCGTCTGGGCGGCGCGGCGCGCATGCCGTGCGGCCGGGGCGGTCTGCGTGGCCCGATGTCGTGCGTTGTCGAGCTCGGTTCGGACCCGGCGTCGCAGTTCCGCCGTGGCGTGGAGTTGGCGGGCCAGCTCGGTCGCGCGCTCTTCGAGTTCGTGGAGTGATGCTTCGGCGCGCTCGACGTCCGCTTGCGCCTTCTGGTGTTCCTCCTCGCGTCGCCGGGCGTGCTGTTCGGCTGCTTCCGCCTCGCGGTTGGCCTGGGCAAGCTTTCTACGCCGATCGTCCTCGAGGCGCTTCTCGCGGGCGGTCTTGGGGCTGATGACGTGTAGGTCCGGTCCCGGTGGCGTCTTCCGCCGTCGTGCACTGTGTGCTGTGAGGGCTGGACGGACGGGTACGTCGGCGACGGCGGCCGCTGTGAATCCGACCGGAGCAACGAGAGCGTTGACGAGCCGGCCGGAGGCCCATTCCTGTGCCGCCGCCGGATCCGTCAGGACCGTGTGCAAGGTCTGCTCGATCTTGCGCTGCGCGGCCTCGCCGATGGGATGCCCGGCCTCGGCAGCCAGGGTGCGGGCCTGCCGTGACAGGACGCCCACGAGGGTGTGCTGCTGCCGGCTCAGGCGCTTCAGCCGCTCGCGGGCAAGGTCCTGGTGAGCCTGGCGCAGGCCTTCGCCGAGCCGGAGCAGGCGGGCGACCTGGACGGGCTCGGAACGCACCAGCAGGTTGCTGGCCCAGGCCGACAGCGTCGGCCGGCGCAGCGCGGCGATCTCGGCGGCCAGCTTCGCCTTGCCCGCCCTGCGGGCCTCGGCCCCCCGTATCGCACGGGCCTCAACGAACTGCGTCGGATGCAGCCCGTACAGCTCGTCGGCGATGCTCTCCAGGTCCACGGCTCACCGCCGCCCTTCCTTCCTGCCTTCCTTCCGATGAATAGATTCTTCACTTTTTGTCCAGGCACGTTACTTATATGACTCTTGTTCCTCCGGTGACGCAGATGCTGGCCCAGGTCTCGCAAGAGCTGCCGCGGCGTGGCGCTGCCGGGCGGGACGGTGTGGGGGCCCAAGTGGGATGGCTTCCGGCTTCTGGTGTTCGCCGCCGCCGACGGCGAGGTGTTTCTGCAGTCGCGCAGCGGCCGCGTCTCACCACGGCGTTCCCAGAGATCGCGCCGGCCGCCGCGGTGCTGGGCGACGACGCCGTCATCGACGGTGTTATGTGACCTGCACGGGTGTCTCAGGTGCTTGGTGTCTCAGGTGACTTGTCCTCGACCGGGACGTGGCCCGTGTTGTCCCCGTCCGCCTCCACCTCAAGCACCGCGGTCAGCCCGGCTCCGCATGCGCTTGGCTGGACGGCGGAGGCCCCGGCCAACGCCTGGCAGGGCGCCGCACCCGGGACGAGGTCACCCACGGTCACTCCGACACACCGTACGAGAGCCCCGATCCCCTCTACGGCCTCGGCCGCAGTAGGGCGTTTCCTGCCCTGACGCGGCTGGCCGGCCGGGTCCGCGCGGGTGCTGCGGTTCAACGACGGATCCGCCATTACCGCCCAGACCATGATCCTGGCCACCGGGGTCTCCTACCGGCGGCTCGCGGCGCCCGGTCTGGAGGCGCTGACCGGCTGTGGCGTCTTCTATGCCCCAGCCAGGGACCGCCGATCCATGGATAAACCTTCCTCTCCCGCCCCTGCGCGGGCGCCCCTACGGTCGAGGCTGCGGGCGCTCACCGGCCCGCCGTAACGAAGGAGCGAGACCCCCATGAAGATGACCGGCAACACGATCCTGATCACCGGCGGAACCTCGGGCATCGGGCTCGGCCTGGCCCTGCGCCTGTACGAGGCCGGCAACAAAGTGGTCGTCGCCGGCCGGCGCAAGGAACTCCTCGACGAGATCACGGCTGAGCACCCGGGCATCGACGCGCTCGTCCTCGACGTCGCGGACCCCGACTCGATTGCCCGGGCCCGCGAGACCGTGGCGGCGAGCCACCCGGAGCTGAACGTCCTGGTCAACAACGCCGGCATCATGCTGCGGGAAAGCCTCCTCGACCCGGCCGGACTCCCGGTCGCCGAGGATCACGTCACGGTCAACCTGCTCGGCACGATCCGGATGACGTACGCCTTCCTGCCGCTGCTGGTGGGCAAGGACGACGCGGTCGTCATGAACGTCACCTCGTCGCTGGCGTTCGTACCGTACCCGAGCACCCCGACCTACAGCGCGACCAAGGCCGCGCTGCACTCCTTCTCCGAGAGCCTGCGCATCCAGCTCGCCGGTGCTGGCGCCGGTGTCCAGGTGATCGAGGTGGTCCCGCCGGGCGTGCGCACGACCCTGCTGGGCCAGCAGGACAGCGACCAGTCCATGCCGTTGGACGACTTCCTCACCGAGACCCTCGACCTGCTGCGCGAGAAGCCCGATGGGAAGGAGCTTGTCGTCGAGCGCGCCAGGTTCATCCGCGACGCGGAGGCCAACGGCTCCTACGACGACGTCCTCGCCATGATCAGCGGCAGCTGACCGACCTGTAATGACCGACGCGGAACAACGGCACGCTGGCGGGTCCTGTTGGGCCACATCATCGAGGAACGCGAGCTGGACCCGCCTCGGGGTGGTCGGCCGGTCCCAAGCGTTGGGCGTCCTCGACGGAGGACCGTCGCCGCAGGCCGTCTTCCATGCCGACGGCCTGCGGCGCAGCCGACAGCCGGCGAATTTCCCAGCGGGTCATGCATGTCAGGTGACCATCGGGTCGTCTCACTGCGAGCGCCCTCGGCGTCGGCCGTGCGGGCGGCTTCGCGGGGGTGGGAGAGGAGGGCTCAGCCATGGACCGGCGGTCTCTGGATAGTCCGGCGGGATGCGGCGAGGATGGGGGCATGGACAAGAAGGAACTGGCGGAATTCCTGCGCCACCGGCGTGAGACGCTGCGCCCCCGCGACGTCGGGCTGGTCGAGGGGCCGCGCAGGCGTACGCAGGGGCTGCGCCGCGAGGAGGTCGCGCAGCTCGCCGGCATGTCCACCGACTACTACGCCCGGCTGGAACAGCGGCGAGCTCCGCAGCCCTCCGTCCAGATCACCACGGCTCTCGCCCGGGCACTGCGGCTGACCCTGGACGAACGCGACCATCTCTTCGTCCTCATCGGCCACAACGCCCCGGCCCGCTTCCACCGCTCCGAACACGTCAGCCCGACGCTGATGCGGGTCCTGGACCGCCTGGACGACTCCCCGGCCCTGGTGCAGACCGACTTGTTCGACACCCTCGCGATGAACCCGTTGGCCGTGGCGCTGGTCGGCGACCTGACCCGCCACACCGGTCTGGCCCGCAGCGGCTACTACCGCTGGTTCATGGACCCAGCCGAGCGTCTGGTGTATCCCGAGGAGACCCACGAACACCACGGCCGCGCCCATGCAGCACGCCTGCGGGCCGCGCTGACAGCCGGCAGCGACACCCCCCGAGCCGCCCGGATCCTCGCCGAACTCCAGGAACACAGCCCCGAGTTCGTCCGCATGTGGGAACTTCAGGAGGTCGCCCAACGCTACGACGACTGCAAGACCATCCTCCATCCCGAACTCGGCCGCATCGATGTCGACGCCCAGGTCCTGTTCACCGAGAACCGCGCCCAGACCCTGGTGGTGCTGACCACTCGCCCCGGCACGGAGAGCCACAGCAAGCTCGAACTGCTCTCCGTCATAGGGCACCAGCAGCTCACCCCCTGACGTCCTGGGCCGGGGGACGGGTCAAGGCTCGGCGCGGGAGGGGCCGGACAAATGCACCCTGGAGTGGTGCAGGTCGACGTACCGGAACGGCGCCCGCTTCAGCAGCCCCGCATCCAGTGACCACGCCACCCACTTGTCCAGCGCCGCCACCGACCGGTTCCACGTCCCCACCGACACAGCACCCGGCCCGCCACACCACAACCGCACCCGTTTGTAAGCCCGCAGATCATCGCCGTCGCACACCCAGATCGGCTTGCCATGCCACGAGGTCTCCAGGAACCGGACGAAAAGCATCACGTCCCGGGCGTATCCCAGAACGCTGTTCTCGGCACGCACACCCCGACTCGGCAGCTCATGCAGAAAACGGTTCAGTTGCAGGTCGTACGACCCGTCCCCTGCCAAAATGAACGGCTGACCCTCGCGGACGCCTCCGCGGTCCAGCACAGCCACCGGGCCAGCAGTACCCAGGCAGCTCTCCGAACGGGACCGGCTCGTCGTGCATAGATCCGCGATCATGGCACCGATACCATCCCGCTTCGATCGCCTCGTAGACGTCGGATCCGTCCACCATCCCGAAGCCGAGACACGGGCGCCTTCTCCCCGCTCAGAAACCACTCACGCCGGTGATCTGCCGAGGGAGTCGGAACCTTCATCATGGGCCGCGGTGCACGGTGCTTTGGGGCGTGAGTGCGCCTTTGGCACCGTGCCGGTCCTGACGGCGGTCAGGCGGGAGTGATGTTCTCCGCCTGCGGGCCCTTTTGGCCCTGGGTGATGTCGAAGGTGACGGCCTGGCCTTCCTGGAGCTCGCGGAAGCCGCTGGCGTTGATGTTGGAGTAGTGCGCGAAGACGTCGGGGCCGCCTCCGTCCTGCGCGATGAAGCCGAAGCCCTTTTCGGCGTTGAACCACTTGACGGTTCCGCTGGCCATGCCGGTGCCTCTCAGTCGATGACGGATCCGCACCGCGCGGACCCGGAGGTGGTCGTCCTGGTCCTGGGGCACTGCACAGCAAAACGCCCGCACCACGGCGCGGGCAGGTACTGCGAACCACGACATCTGCCAGCGACGCTACACGGCGGCACCACCCCTGACCAGTGAGCAAGGACCGTCAGATGAAGTGGTGTTGCGGACGGCTACGGTCATTGCGCCTCGGGCTTCCGGCACGGGCTGGGTCGTAGAGCACCGCCAGCGCCAGGCCAGTGGGCCTGCTCGAAGGAATCGACCCGCATCGGCATCGGCATCGGCCGTCACGTGGGCATGGCAAAGCCCGGGCCGCGGGCCCCTGGCCCGTGCTGTGTGGCCCGGGCACAGCACGGGCCGAGTTGGTCAAGGCGTAACTCAGTGCCGTGGGCCGCTGCGAGCTACGCACCGGCCATCGACCACGGCAACCCATCCCTGCATCAGGCCGAGCAACAGCAGGCCACCAGCAAGATCAACAAGCCAGTCTCGCAGCCACATCAGAGCCCGGTGGTGACGCGACCGCGGCTGCGGGTGGGTGACGGCGTGTTGCGCGGCTCCGGCGGCCGCGCAAACAGGTCTTCCGGCGCAGCGGTGAGCGCGTCGGGGGTGTTATTGATGCGGGAAGGCCTCGGAGGTCCAGGTGTTTCCGGGCGCACCGCAACGTAGGCCAGACGTGCGTGCTCAGGGCTGACGGGGCCGCGGCTGGATGAGGCCCGGTCGCCGTCGAGGACGTGTGCTGTTGCGGAAGGCTGAGCGCATGCGCGGAGCGTTGCCGGTGGAGCCGGCGAACGGTGAGACGAGCTGGTCTCGCCCGGGGTGAGGCGGGTGAAGTGCCGGAAAACCCAGGGCGCCTGAGAAGATCTGCACCCCTGGAGTCGTCACGCGGGAGAGGCGATCCGGCGCGGCAGCTTCGCAGCAAAGATGATCGTCACCAGGGCGAGGGCGGCCACGACGCCAAAGGCCAGCTTCATCCCGCTCAGCTGTGCGGGCACGGCGGCGACGCCGTCGGCGGCCAGGTGGCGGGTGCGCACGGACATCACGGTCACCACAAGCGCGGTCCCGAAAGCTGCGGCGACTTGCTGCAACGTGCCGAGCATCGAGCTGCCGTGCGAGTACAAGTGCGGGGGAAGGGCGCCCATGCCAAGCGTGAAGACGGGGGTGAACGTCGCCGCCAGGCTCACCATCAGCAGCGCGTGCAGTACCAGCACTTGCCAGTACGGCATCGTCATCGAGACCTGGATGAACCCGCCGAGGGCGAGCACCATGCCGATCGAGCCGGGCAGCACCAGCGGCCGACTGCCGAACCGGTCGAACACCTTTCCGACGGCCGGTCCGAGCAGGCCCATGGCCAGACCGCCCGGCATGACCAGCAGGCCGGTCTGCAGCGGGCTGAGCCCGCGCAGGTTCTGCAGGTACAGCGGCAGCAGGATCATCGACCCGAGCATCGCCAGGAACCCGATGGACATGAGGGCCAAGGACAGGCCGTAGGTGCGGTGCCCGAGGGTACGCAGGTCCATCAAAGGCACACCGGTACGTTGCAGCGTGAGCTGGCGGATCACGAAAACCGCGATTGCCGCGACCCCGGCGATGACGATGCCGATGCCGAGCCCGACCCTGCCGTCGCCTTCGCCGAAGAGACTCAGGCCGTACACCAGGCCGCCGAAGCCGAGCGCCGCCACGGCGACGCTGAGCCAGTCGATGGAGCTCACCTGCGGCTCGCTGATGTTGTCCACCTTACGCAGCCCCAGCACGGTCACCACAGCCGCGATCGGCAGGACGGCCACGAACAGCAGCCGCCAGGAGCCGACTTGCAGGATCAGCCCGGACACGGCAGGTCCCAGCGCGGGCGCCACCGAGATCGCCAGCGTGACGTTGCCCATCACCCGGCCCCGGTCATGCTCGGGCACCACGATCATCAACGTGGTCATCAGCAGGGGCATCATCACAGCTGTGCCTGCCGCCTGCACGATCCGACCCGCCAAGAGCACCTCGAAGGACGGCGCGACGGCTGACAGGACGGTACCCGTGAGAAACACGCCCATCGCGATGGCGTAAGCCTGACGGGTGGTGACCCGCTGCAGGAACCAGCCGGTGACCGGAATCACCGCGGCCATGGTCAGCATGAACGCCGTGGACACCCACTGCGCCGACTGCTCGGAGATGCGCAACGAATCCATCAACCGCGGGATAGCGTTGATCAAAATCGTCTCGTTCAGGATCACCACGAACGTGGCCAGCACCAGCAGCCGCACCACACTCGGTGTGCCACCCGCCCGCACGGCCGGTCGTTGTTGAATCGCAGCTGACATGAGCGGCACCTCACTGGGATTGACGGATCACAAACGCCTCACAGCCAAAGGCTGCCGGCATCGACATGGATGGTGACATCCATAGAGACCAGCACGCCCGGCACAACTCATCGGTCGACCCGAGTGATCCGCATCACTGCGCCAAACTCACCCGAGTTTGCGCCCGCTCACGAAGGCATCCGTCTCCCCGTCCGGGCACCCTTGCCGCACGGCGCAGGCCGGACGAACCCAACCGATGCGCTTCCCCGTCAAGTCAGTCTGTTTCAGATTTCTCGCGCTTGCGTGTACTGCGTGAGGTGAAGCATGGGCGAGCGCCCCCGAGAGCTGTGGATGGTCTCGGGGACGCCGCGGGCGTTCCTGCCTTCAGGCGAACTGCGTTGTTCCGGGGCCTGATGTCTGGCTATGACGTCGTCAATCGGCCCCGGCGTGACGGCCCGAACTGGACCCGATGCGTGAAGATCAATGACGGTATGAGGCAGCCCCACCGCAAGCCACAGCACGAATCCGGTGGGGCCAGCTGAAGCCGTCCCGCCACGGGCGGGGTCACCTCGAGCCGTCACGATGGAGCCACTCAACGGCTCTGTCAGCGATCACGGAGAGCCGTCACGGTCAGTGAGAGTGGGGTTCAATTCCCGCGTCTGCGCTGAGGGCGCGCCGTACCGGATATCGCCAGATGTGACGCTCCCTCATGTACGTCGAGACCGGGCCTCGGCATGATGGATGCCGCATGCCGTGAATCGACGCCGGCCATCGCCTCTCCGTGATGGGGCCAAGCCGGGATCCATGTCGCGATATAGCGTTAGTCTTCTTCTCGCGCCGCTGCCTGCGTCGCGCGGAGACGTTCGACAGGACCAGGACGGAAGTATGTCGGGAGAGATTTCGCCCACCGGGAAAGACTCCGGCCTCGACTCGTCGCCCGAGCTGAGGGCCTCTCATGCGGACCGGGACCGGGTGGTGGACGTGCTGCGTATCGCGGCAGGGGAGGGCCTGCTGACCGCGGACGAGTTGGACGAGCGCCTTGAAGCTGCCCTTTCGGCGCGTACCGTCAGCGAGCTGACCGCGCTGACCGCTGACCTGCCGGCCGTGTCCGCTTCGACAGGCACGGCCGTAGCGGAGGTCAAGGACGTACTCCGGATCGAGGGGATTCACAGTGGTGCGGTCAAACGCGTGGGGCGCTGGGTTGTGCCGCGGAGGCTGGAGCTGTCCACTGCGTGGTGTGAGGTGACGCTCGACTTCACTCAGGCAGTGATCACGCAGGACACCTTGCGGATCGACATGAACACGGCCGGCAAGAAGCTGACGCTGATCACCAAGCCGGGCATCGTGGTCGATGCCGGTGCCCTTAGCCTCGTACACAGTAAGATCAAGATTCGTCAGGCTCCAGACCACGAGACACCGATCACGCTGCGCGTGGAGCTGGTCGGCACGACGACCCACGGCCGCGTCGTGGTACGGCCCGCACGGCGGACCTTCGGACAGTGGCTGCTGCGCAAGCCCACGTCCCTGCCGGCAGGCGATTGACTCCATCGTTGTGAACTGTCGGCCGTGACTCGGGCGGTTGAGCGGGGCTCTGCCGGCGATCACCGGGAGCCGTCACCGCTGACGCTCCGCTGGAGCTCGGACGGTACGGAAGGCGCCGTGCTCGGCAGACAGGTTGTACAGCCGGAACCGCCGTTGCGGCGCTGAGTGATGCCCCTGGTCGGCCCAGAGGTCATCCAATGCCCAGGCCCTGGGGCGCGGCCGGGGCCGGTTCGCGCACGGCCAGGTACACCGCGTGCACCGCGAGCATGTGCTCGATCTCGTCGGTGATCGGCGCGAAGAACTGCTGTCGATGGTCCGCGTCCGTCATCGAAGTGACCGCGAAGCCACCAGCAGCGAGAAGTGGTCCTGGTCGCCTCTGGTGATCAGGACGGTGGACATGCTGCCGAACGCGGCGAAGAGTGTGGCGTTCCGCAACATCGCGACGGGGATCACGGTCCACGGCCGCGATGAGCAGATTCGTACCGAATACGCCTACGGTCACGACCCACGCCGCACACCCGGCTGATCACGCGAATCCCGCCACTCACCCCGCGCGGACCCACCATTGCCGAGATTGGCGCTGAGCACGCGGGCCCGGGGCTTAGCGTCCGAGGGCCTTCAGGACGGTCCCGAGCTGCTGTGCGGGCTCGGGACCGATCATCCGCAGTACGACCGTGCCCGCTCCGGCCGCTTCCAGCTCGCGGACTCGTTCGGCCGCCTCCTCAGCCCTGCCGGAGACGGTGAAGACCTGCCGCGCCGGGCGGCCGAGCCAGGCGCCATGGCCCTCTGTATGAGGCTGCAGCGCCTGCGCCACCTGCTCGGCGTCGTCGCCCACGCAGCAGAAGGCGAGCACGGTCAGAGTGTGGTCGGTCAAGGCTCCGCCCTTCCTCGTCAACGCGCGAGCGCTCTCCACGTCCTGCGGCCCGTGGCCCTCGGCGATCAGCGTGCCGTCCGCGACTCGCCCGGACAGCTCCAGGGAGCGGGGCCGTACTACGCCGGCGACGACCGGCGGCGGCTCGATGGGCGGATGTACCAACTGGATGCCGTCCAGTCGCACTTCCCGGCCCTCCAGCTCGACCCGCTCTCCGCGCAGCAGCGCCCGCACGGAAGTGATGGTCTCTTCCAGGAGGGCGAGCGGTGACCGTGGCGCAACGCCAACCGAGGCCATCCACTCCGGCACCCCGTGGCCGATTCCGGCCACCAGCCGTCGCGGGAACACCCGCGCGAGCGTCGCCAGCTCCATCGCCAGCACCGCTGGACTGCGCAACGGAGCGGGCGTGATGCCGATGCCCACACGCAGACGCTCCGTCGCTCCCAGCGCCACGGATGCGGCCGATACACCCCCGTTCCATCCGAGGTCCTCGACCACCCAGAGATCGTCCACTCCGAGTGCCTCGACCTCCCGCGCGAACTCGGGCAGCCCTTCCGGTGCCCAGTCGCGGTCGTACATCACGCCGATCCGAAACGTCGTCATGGAGCGCAATCTATGGTCCGTTCCAGTGGGTGATCAATGCTCCGGGCAAGGTGGAGAGCGTCAGCACCCAGTGGTTCGCGAAATTCGGCGGGGTGTGGCTGCACGCAAGTTCGAGGGGCGGCATGCCCCACACTGTGGGCGTTCGAGAGCGGGGTGCCCCACGCAGTGGTGGGGCACCCCGCTCTACGACCGCCTCAGACGCGGGCCTGTTCGCGGGCCGAAGGCGCCTGGTCCGGCAGCGAAGCCCGCCGCCCGGCCTTGAACAAGGATCCCGGCCACCAGAACCACCGGCCCAGGTCCAGGGCAAGGGCAGGCACGAGCACCGTACGCACCAGGAACGTGTCCAGGAGTACGCCGATACCGACCAGCACACCCATCTGCGCCATCGTCACGAGCGGCAGCCCCGCGAACACCGCGAACGTCGCTGCGAGCACGATCCCCGCGGAGGTGATCACGCCACCTGTGCTGGTCAGGCCCTCCAGAATGCCGCGGGTGTGGCCCTGGCGGGCCGTCTCCTCCTTCACCCGATGCATGAGGAAGATGTTGTAGTCGATACCGAGGGCGACCAGGAACACGAAGCCCATCAGCGGAAGCGCCCAGTCCACGCCCGCGAAGCCGAAGACGTGCTCGAACAGCAGATTCGAGGCGCCCAGAGCCGCGAAGAACGACAGCACCACCGTGGCCAGCAGGAGCAGCGGGGCGACCAGAGCCCGAAGGAGCCAGACCAACACCCCGAAGACGACCAGCAGCACGATCGGGATGACCGTCCGCAGGTCGCGGTCGGCCGCCCGCTGGGTGTCCAGCGTCTCCGCGGTCGTGCCGCCCACCAGCGCACCGGACGGGCCCACGGCGTCACGCAGCCGATCGACGGTGTCCTTGGCGGCCTGACTGTCCGGGGCTTCCTTCAACACAACGGAGAAGGAGGTCAGTTGACCGTCCGGGGTGCGGTAGCCGGTCTCGACGGCGGCGACACCCGGCGTGCCGGAGGCGGCGTTCTCGACCTCCTCCGCCTTCCCCGTCGGCACGATCACCGTCGCCGGGTCTGAGGAACCGGACGGGTAGTGCGCCGAGATGCGCTCCTGCGCTACGACCGACTCGGGCTTGTCCTGGAACATCTCGGCCTGGGTGAGGCCCATGGTGATGCCGAACGCGCTGAGCGCGAGCACCCCCGTGACGGCGACGGACATCAGCCACGACCAGCGCGGGCGCCGGGCCACGGCCTCACCGATCCGGGACCAGACGGTGTGCGCCTTGCGGGCGGGGGTGCCGTAACGCGGAACGAACGGCCAGAACACCCAACGCCCGGCGATCACGAGCAGCGCGGGGAGCACCGTGACCATGGCAAGGAAAGCGCACACGACACCGACTGCACCCACCAGGCCCAGCGAGCGCGAGGAGTTGATGTCGGCGAACGCCAGGCAGGCCAGCCCTGTGGCGATGGTGCCGGCCGAGGCGAGGATCGCCGGGCCCGAGCGGCGCAGCGCGATCCGCATCGCCTCGTGCCGGTCCTCGCGGCGGTGCAGTTCCTCACGGTAGCGGGCGATCAGCAGCAGGGCGTAGTCGGTGCCGACGCCGAACACCAGCACCATCAGAATGCCCGCGCTCTGCGGGTCGACGGGCAGATCGGCGTACTTCGCGAGCAGGTAGGTGACCACCTGGGTCAGCACAGCCGCGAAACCGACCGCGAACAGGGGGAACAGCCACAGAATCGGGGAGCGGTACGTGATCAGGAGCAGTACGGCCACGACGAGACCCGTGGCGATCATCAGCGTCGAGTCGAGGGAGTCGAACACGGCGACCGAGTCGGTCAGGGAAGCGGCCGGTCCGCCGACCTCGACGTCCACACCGGGCGGTGCGTTGGCGCCCGCGACGTCGCGCAGCTCGTCGACCTTGTCGGTGATGCCGTCCTCGTACTGCAGCGGTACGACGGTCAAGAACGCCTTGCCGTCCTCCGACGGGACCGGCGGCGCGACCCGCTCGCCCTCGGCGGCGAACTTCGCGAACGCCCCCTGCTCGGCCTCGGCGAGCTGCCCGGCGCTCTCGCCGGTGTAGACGACGACGGCGGGCATCAGCTCGTCGGTACGGAACTTCTCCAGCTCCGTGTTGACCTGCGCCGACTCCGCTCCGCGCGGCAGGAAGGCGTTGGGCCCGGTCTCCTCGACCTCGCCGAGCTTTCCGGCCAGCGGGCCGAGCGCGACGGCGACGATCAGCCAGACGGCCAGGACGAGCCATTTGCTGCGGCGCCCGCCGGGCGCGGTGAACAGCCGCTTGATCCAAGCGGACATGAGTGGTCTCCTTCAGTGGGGAGTGGGTTCTCTGCGATGGGCTCGCGGGAATTGCTTCCGTTCGGTACGGCCGGGAGTTGCCGCTCCCGGCCGTACGCATGATCCGCGGCGCTCGTGGGGGCGAGAGTTGCCGCTCCCGCCCCAACCGCCATACGGCACAAGGTGCTTACTCGATCTCGCGCATCATCTTCTCCATCGAGGCCAGCGAGATCCGCGCCTGCGTCAGGTCCTCCATGGAGCGGCGCTGGATCTCCATGTTGTCCTCGAGCAGCTGCTGGTACTTCAGCGCCATCTGCTTGTACTGCTCCTCGCGGGCCGCCAGCATCCGCGCCCGCCAGGTCGCGGCGAGCTGCCAGACGACCACGATGAGGAGGAGGAAGACACCGCCGGCGCCGACCACTCCCGCCCAGTCCTCGCCGTTCATGACGCGCTCTCCTTCACCGTTGTCTTCTCGTCCTCTGTGAGTGTCCGTGCCGCCTCGGCGACGGCATCGGGGGTCAGTACGTACGAGAACGGGCTCAGCTCGAAGTACTTCATCGCCTTGCCGCTCTCGGACAGTTCGAGCGAGCCGGTCACCAGACCGGCGGCCTCCAGCCGCTGCAGGTGCATGTGCAGCAGAGGGCGGCCCATGCCGATCTCCCGAGCCAGGGCGCTCACGTAATTGCGTCCCTCGCTCAGCGCGGCGATGATCCGCATCCGGTGCGGATTGCCGAGCGCCGAGAGCACCTTCAGGAGCTCGTCCCCCGAAGGGGCGGAAGCCTTGCTCATGCCCTCTACGGTGACCGCCGCACCGGACACCTGTCAAAGAAACCTGACACATGTCGGGGGCGGGTGAGGGGAATCTCAGGGTCGTCTCAGGGTCGGGCCAGGACGGAACGTCTCCCAGTACCAGCCGTGCCACCTCCCGCGTGCCCCATGTAACCCAGGGACGGGGAGTGGCACGGTGACCGAGGTCCTGCTGCTGCTCCTTGCCCTGCTGCTGACCCTCGCGTGCGCGGTGTTCTGGCCTCCGAGTTCTCGCTGACCACCGTGGAGCGCGCCGAGCTGGAGCGCGCGGCGGCCGAGGCCGAGTACTCGCTTCCCGGTCACTGGGCAACAGGGCTCCCTGCTGGGCTACCTGCACATCAAGGACACCCTCGGCGCCACCGACCGCGACCGGCCTTTCCCGCGCGCCGCACTGCACCCGGTCACCTGATCCTCCTCGCGCTGGCCGCGGTCCTCGCCGTGAAGCGACTGACGGACCTGACGCGTTCGGCGGGTAAGACGGCGCACATCTTCAAGAGCGAGTCCAAGGCGCTCAAGCAGGACGAACCCGGTCAGGGCTCCGCATCGCAGCCCGGCACACGGATCGTGTCCGGTCAGATCGTGGAGGACGGCGAGCGCCCGTCCCGTCTCTGACCTGCCGGGCCCGCCGCGGACGGCAGCGGGCCCGGCCCGGCTCGGACGGTCAAAGGGCGCACTCGTGCGGGGCAGGTCGAGGGCATAGCACGCCTCGCGTACGACCTGCTGCTCGTCCTTGTCGAAGTGGCCGTCCGCGCCGCCTATGACGATGCCGATCTGAATCACCGCACGCGCCTCGGCGGGCTTCTGCTTCGCCTTGGCGATCTCCTGCAGCACCGTGCGTGCCGTCGGCGGCGGCGACCAGGGCACACATCACATGAGCGCATCGCAGACGGTGATACGGGAGGCGCGGACAGCGGCGGCCCATGCCGGCCCGCCCAGGTGGCGCGACGCCCGCACTCCATCCTGATCCGTCAGAAGTTCTTCACCAGCTCGGTCGCCAGCCACAGCAGGACTGCCAGAGCGGCCACCAGCGCAACCGCCTGGAAGACCCAGCCGGGAATCCTTTGCATCGCGTCCGTCCTCACCTCGGGTCCTGCTCCGCTTCTACCCCTTGGCGAGGCGCCCTATGACGGCAGCGGCTGGCCACGGTGCTGCGAACCCTGTGTCGCAGGTGAACCACAGCGAAACCCGTGTCCCGGATCAGCCCCTCGAGCAGGTCCACGTGGTAGTACGCCATGAGGAGCCCGGTGATCGCGGCGATCACAGTCTTGACGGGTCGGGTACGCGGCGGCCGGAAGTCGGCGACGAGCAGCCGCCCGCCCGGACGCAGTAGCCGGCACATCTCGCGCAGCGCGACCGGCCGTACAGTCTCGACGCGCTGCGCCACCAACCCTGGGGCCTCACGCCCCTGCCTCCTGGGAGGCCCTCGGCTTTTCCGACTCGCCGGCACGGGGGCCGTGGCGGCTACGGCGGTCGCCCCGTGGCAGGGGCCGGCCGCATGCTGCCCCTGCGCACCTGCCCGCACAGCGAAGGTGCAGAGCCGTCGAGCACCAGCCGGAAACGTATGGCGCAGGTCCGCTGCACGGCCAGCTGATCTGGTCCGTGCTCGGCCCCGGCTGGCACGACCGTGGCAGCGGGCCCCTGACGTTGGCCAGCTGCCGCGGTGCCCACACACGGTAACGCAGCATGTGCTCACCGTGCCGGGGACGATATCCCGTTCGAGTAGCCGCCCTGCAGCAGGCGTCGGAGACTGGAGAACGTGCGCGGCCAGGAGTGAAGGGCCGCGGCCTTACGGTATGCGAACGGCTCGCTCTTCGGCCATTGCCGCGACGAGAGGACGCCAGGGGCAGCCGCTTGGGTCGATAGGGGGGTCGCCAATCTCGAGGGGCTCGTATGGTGGAGCGAATTTTCGAATTCTCGACGAACGAGCCGGATGAATCCCCGATCAGCGAGAGGGTGTACACCAGTCGGAAGGCAGGACCTGAGTATCGTTTCGCCGAGGTGCTGGCTCAGGTCCTTGGCGTGCAGCAGGTGTCGGTCGACAGTCACTTCTTCGACGACCTCGGTGCCAATTCGCTGGTGATGGCGCAGTTCTGCGCAAGGGTCAGGAAGTGTGCGGACCTGCCGCCCGTGTCCATCAAGGACATCTACCGGAATCCGACAATTCGCAGCCTGGCCAGGGCTGCGGGGAATGCCTCGCCCGCCTCGGACTCGTCTCCCCCGGAACCGGTCCCAGCGGTGACACAGGCGAGTGCCCTTCGTTACATCCTGTGCGGGGCACTGCAGTTGCTGGTGTTCCTGGCATACGTCCTCGTCGCCGGGATGGTGGCCACCCGGTGCTACGAATGGGTCGCCGCCGGCTCAAGCTTGACCGATATCTATCTGCGGTCAGTCCTCGTCGGCGGCGCCGGCTTCCTCGGGCTGTGCTTTTTCCCGATCGTGGCCAAATGGATCCTCATAGGTCGCTGGACACCCCGTCAATTCCCCATCTGGGGGCTGACCTATCTGCGGTTCTGGACCGTGAAGGTGCTGCTGCACGCCAATCCGATGTTCTTCCTCATCGGCAATCCACTGCATGTGCTCTACTTGCGGGCCCTCGGCGCGCGGATCGGAAAGAACGTCACCATCCTCTCCCGTCATGTCCCGGTCTGCACCGACCTGCTCACCATCGGTTCCAACACGGTGATCCGCAAGGACACGTACTTCCTCTGTTACCGAGCACATGCGGGACGTATCCAGACCGGCAGGGTCACCATCGGCAGGAACGCGTTCATCGGCGAGAAGACCGTGCTCGACATCGACACGGCGGTGGGAGACGGAGCCCAACTCGGTCATGCGTCATCGCTGCACAGCGGCCAGGTGGTCCCGACAGGCGAGAGCTGGCACGGTTCCCCTGCCCAACGCACGGAGACCGACCATGTGAGGGTGCCACCGGCGGCCTGCGGCACGCCCCGCCGTGCCATCTACGGCCTCGTCACCCTGCTCCAGATCTTCTGCCTGGTCGTACCGCTTGCCGTCGGGGGCTCGTACATGCTGCTCGCCACCGTCCCAGCCGCGGACCAGGTACTGGGCGCCGGCCACGACACGGCGGGGGGCATGTCGTCGCAGTTCTACCTGGGCGCGGCGCGCACGTCCCTTCTGCTTTTCTTCGGATTCGTCGTGATGGGCGTCGTCGTGCTGTGCACCGTGCCACGCCTGCTGGCCCGCCTGATCAAACCGCACACGGTCTATCCGCTGTACGGCCTGCAGTACTCCGCTCACCGGGCGATCGCACGCATGACGAACATCAAGTTCTTCAAGCGCCTCTTCGGCGACAGTTCCTACATCGTTCACTATCTGCGAGGGCTCGGATACAAACTGTCCCCGGTGGAGCAGACAGGATCCAATTTCGGGACGGAAATACACCACGAGTCACCGTTCCTGAGCCATGTGGGCACGGGAACGATGGTTGCCGACGGCCTCTCGATCGTGAATGCCGACTACTCGAGCACGTCCTTCCGCGTCTCCCCTGCCGCGATCGGACCGCACAACTTCATCGGGAACAACATCGCCTTTCCCTCCGACGCCAGGACGGGCGACAACTGCCTGCTGGCGACGAAAGTGATGGTGCCGCTCGACGGCGAGGTCCGCGAAGGGATCGGTCTGCTGGGCTCGCCACCCTTCGAGATCCCGCGGTCGGTGGAGCGCGACAGCCGCTTCGACCACCTCCGCGCCGGGGACCGGCTGCGCCGCCACCTCGCCGCCAAGAACCGCTACAACCTGCGCACCATGGCCCTGTTCCTGGTCGTGGGATGGCTCGACTTCTTCGTGGTCACGGTGCTCGGTATGACAGCCGTCCAGGTGCGCGGTGTGGCAGGAGAGGTGATGGTCGCCGGGTCCTCGGCCCTCGCCCTGGTGTTCACCGCCGTCTACCTCGTGCTCGTGGAGCGTGCCATCGTGGCGTTCCGCAGGCCACGACCGCAGTTGTGCTCCATCTACCACCCGGACTTCTGGCTGCACGAGCGCCTGTGGAAGCTGCCCGTCGAATTCTTCCACGTATTCAACGGCACTCCGTTCAAGCCCCTGGCCTGGCGGCTGCTCGGCGCCCGCATCGGCAAGAGGGTCTTCGACGACGGCTGCTACCTGACAGACCGCACACTCGCCACCATCGGCAACGACTGCACCCTCAACGCAGGCAGCAGAATCCAATGCCACTCACAAGAAGACGGCACCTTCAAATCCGACCACAGCACCATCGGCCCCGGATCCACACTCGGAGTCGCCGCCCACGTCCACTACGGCGTCACCATGGGCGAAAGCGCAGTCCTCGCCCCCGACTCCTTCCTCATGAAAGGCGAAGAAGTCCCCCAACACGCCCACTGGGGCGGAAACCCCGCCACACAGACTCACCACACCAGCCCGGTGCGCCAGACCAGTTCACCGATCGAGTAGAGCGTGCCGCCGTCCATGACCCCACTTTCGTGTCTCCCCCTGCGGGAGAGTCATGACTTCGCCCCGCTGCCGCTCACTTGCTGCGCCGCGCCGCGATCGCCGGGATCCAGGGCAGTGCTCAGCAGCACCCCTGCACCGCACCGCCGTGCGAACGTGAGGCGCCTCGCGCGTTGCCCGCTTCGGCGTCGGCGAGCCGCCCACGCAGCATGGACTCCATCACCGCCATGAACCGCTGCGTCCGCGGTCGGCCAAGTACGAAGGGATTCGCCCTGCCCGGCCGGCTGCGGAGCTGCTCAGCACGCTGGAGGCCGTAGTCGCCCGGGTGGTTCGACAACTCCACGTCCACGTTCGCCTGCCTCATCCGCGCCCGGAAGGAGTGGATGGAGCCCAGGTAGGTGCGCAGTTCCGTGGGCGTGGTGAGCGGGTTGGTGCCGCCCCACAGCATGGCCGTGTGACGCTCACGGCCCGCCCGAACCGGGATGATCGGCGAGACGGTGCCCGGTGTGTGACCGGGAGTGTGGTGCAGCTGGATCGTCGTACCGCCGAGTGTGAGACGTTGCCCGTCCGCGATGTCCAGGTCCCTGGTGGGGGCGTTGGCGGGCCGGGTGCGGGCGACGAGGTCCCAGTCGGCTGGCGACATCAGCACACGTGCTCCGTAGTGGTCGGCGAGATACTGCGCTCCTCCGAAGTGGTCCCCGTGGCCGTGGGTGACGACGACATACCTGATCGTCTCCGGATCGGCTCCCAACTCCCGCAACCCGGGGACGAGCACGCTCTCGGCCTCCGCGGGGGAGGTGAGCGCGTCGATCATCACGATCCCGTCGTCGGTCAGCACCGCCATCGCGGAGACCCAGCCCACGCTCAGCATGGCGAGGTTGTCGAAAAGCTTGATCGGTGCCGGCGCGGGCGGACGAGGGAAGTCGAAGCCAGGGGTCAGCGCCGCCACGAGGGCCCGAAGGACCGGGTCGCTGCCGGCCAGCCTGCGGGCTCGGTCGTAGTGAACCCGCGCGTCCGCTCCGGCGGCCACGGCCGAGGAGATGGGACCCACTGAGCCGACACCGGCCACGAGTCCGAGAGCGGCGAGTTGGCCGAAGCGACGCCTGGTGAGACAACCGGTCATGCCTTCGTGGCGGGGTGATGAAGTCATCGCGATTCTCCTGTTGGCTGTTCCGGCAGGTGACCGAACGGCCGTACGCGGCACAGGCGCGCTCAGCCATGTCGTACCTGTTCGCCATCGATCACTGCCGCAGGGCTCCGGACGATTGTTCCGATCTTCGGTCTCGCTCAGTCGCTTCCGGAGCGCATGTCGCCGTCGTACACGGTGTGGTAGTCCGGGAAGACGACCCGAGTTGCCGGAGCCACCTTCTCGACCTGGGCGAGGAACGCTTCCAAGTCCATCGACGGGTCTCGTACGGGGGAACCACTCAGTGGCACTTCGAAGTTGTCCCAGTGGACGGGGACGACGACACCAGGGGTGTCGAGGGCGCGCAGCAGTCGGGGTACGTACTGGTGGGTGGCGGTGCTGGAGGGTACGGCGACCATCGCGAGGTCGGGGCGCAGGCCCCTGACAGCCCGCTCGGAGAAGTCGCTGGCCCCCATGAGGAACGCCGACGGGCCGCTGTCCCCCGCCGTTACCTGGAAAGCGAGGGTGTCGCCCTCCGGCAGGTCCGAGATGGTGCTCGGGACCGTGGCGGGCGGGGCGTTCAGCGTGCCCGGCGCGAAGTAGGCGCACTTCTTGTTGCGGCTGTGCAGGCTCGGCACGACCTCGACGGTGATCCCGCCGAAGTCCAGCACCTCACCGCCCTTCACCACGGAGATCTGTCCCGGGTCGACCCCCAGGGCGACCAGCAGGTGGTACGTGGTCTCGGTGCCGACGACGCGGGCGCCGGTGGTCTTGGCGATGTGGGGCACGTCGGCGAGGTGGTCCCAGTGGGAGTGGCTGACCAGGACGAGTTCGGGGCGGCCGATGTGCGCGTCCACGACCGTCGGCCGGGTTTGCAGGGGAGTGCGCGCGTCGAAGCCGCCGTCGAACAGGCCCGTGGTGAAGCGGGTGAGGTACGGATCGAAGAGTACGGTCCGGTCTCCGACGTCGATGCGCCAGCCGGCGGTGCCGAGCCAGCGGAACGATGCGGAACCCGCGGCTGCGCCATTGCCTCGACCGCGGTCACCGGCCAAGGCAGTGGCGGCCGTGGCCGGGATCAGCGGGGCGGCCGCACCGAGGGCGGCACCGCGCAGCACCGTACGACGGTTGAGCCCGCGGCTTGAGGGCGCAACTGATCCGTCCGTGACATGTGTGTCCTGGGTCATGGCGTCAGGAGATCAAAGCGTGAACTCCCCTGTCCAAGACCAGAATCGGGCCCTGGTGATATGCGAACGCATATGTGATCTGGTCACCGGCCGCCACCGCGAAGGAAGCCGACCGCCATTCCTGCGGCCTTGCCTATCGCGGCGTCCACTGTGGGGCGGGATGCGGCCAGGTCGTGAGTGCGGGCGAACACGGCGATCGAGTAGCACTCGCCGTCGGGGTAGCGGGCGACGCCCGCCTCCATGTGCAGCCCCGGCAGGGTTCCGGTCTTGGCCGCTACCGTGACGTCGTCCGGGAAGCCCGACACCAGTCGGTGGCGGAAGACCTGGCGGCCCATCAAGTCACGTACGATCGCGCAGGCTTCCGGCGGCCCCGCCGCATCGCTCCAGATGAGCCGGAGCAGCAGGGTGATCTCGCGGGGCGTGCTCGCCGTGGTGTGGCGGGGATCCAGGACGGCCAGCCGTCTCTTGCGGTCGTTCGGCAGGGCGGGGTAGTGGACGGCGAACTCCCGCTCGTCGCGTGCCCCGACCTCCGCGAGCATCGACTCCAGCAGATCTCGCGGTCCGCCCACGATTCGGGTCCGGTGAAGTCCGAGTTCCTCCGCGAGCAGTCGTACGGTGTCCAGGCCGACGCGGGCCAGCAACAGGTCGGCCGCCGAGTTGTCGCTGACCGACATCGCGAAGTGGGCCAGGTCGCGCAGCGACAGCTCGACGTCGTCCAGACAGCCGGCGGTTCCCCAGCCACCGAGCCGGTCGGCCGCGGTCACCCGCACCCGCTCCCGCGGGTCGAGCTGGCCGGCGACGACCTGCCGGGCGAACTCCAGCACCAGCAGCACCTTGAAGATCGAGGCGATCACAACGGGGTCGTCAGCGCCCACGGCGACCTCACGGCTACCCGGCTCTGCGTCGCCCCCCGTGGGCACGTGAACGGGGATCGCGTGCAGTTGTCCTTCGGCCCCCGCATCGGCGAAGGTTTGTCGGATCCGCTCCTCGATCACTGTTTCCCCCTTGCCATTGGTTCGTCCCGTCATCGGATCGTCGGCCCCGGCCAACTGATCCATCGCCCTCGCAGCGGTGCTCACGTAGGATCCTTGACCGTGGATCTCTTACGCCACCTGCGTCTTTTCGTCACCGTAGCCGACGAGCTGCACTTCAGTCGGGCAGCCGAGCGGCTGGGCATGGCGCAGCCGCCGCTCAGCCAGGCGATCCGCAGGCTGGAGCGGGAGCTCGGGGCAGAGCTGTTCGACCGCTCGCAGCGCGGCGTCCGCTTGAGCCGCGCTGGGGCGGCGCTTCTGGAGGAGGCCCACGAACTCCTCGCCCGGGAGCAGAGATTGCGCACGCTGGCCCGCCGCGCCGCCGACGGTGGCCTCGGCACGCTCCGCGCGGGCGTACCGCCCGACACCACGGCCGCGGTGCTGTCCGCGCTGCTCTCCGCCTGCGCGGAGCACTCTCCGGGGCTCTCCGTCGACCTGCAGGAGGTCACCACCGAGGAGCAGGTGCGGCTGCTCTCCTCCGGCGGCCTGGACGTCGGACTCGTGCACCATCCCGTCGACGCCACCGAACTGCAGCTCGGCCCCGAGATCTCACTGGACCTGGGTGTCGTCCTGCCTCGTACCTCGCCGTTGGCCCGGCTGCCGGAGGTGACGCTCGGCGAGCTCTCCGGGCACGACCTGGTGCTCTGCCCGCAAGGGCACGCACCCGGCTGGTACGACCGGATCCTCGACGTGTGCCGCGCCGAAGGCTTCGTCCCCGGCCGCCTTCGACACGCCTCCAACCCCGAGTTCCTGCTCGCCCTGGTGACGGCCGGGCACGGAGTCGCCTTCGACCAGGGGCCGGTGGCCCGCAAGGAGCCCCGCGTCGCCTGGCGGCCACTGGCCGACCGTCCCCTCACCCTGCGCATCAGCGGCGCCTGGCCCTCCGGGCGCGGAGCTCACCCGGCCGCCCGCCGCTTCGCGGAACTCGCGGCCGACGTCCTGGCCCGCGACCACACCGCAGCCTCGCGGCGCGAGGGCGTCCCTCGCCCACCGGATGATTCCCCGCGCCCGTGGTCGGTGGTCTACGGCTAGATTCGGAGCCCTGTGGCTCACGCACGCCCACCTTCCGCCTGGCGTCGCGGTGCCCTCGCAGTACCAGCAGCGGGTGCTGGTGATCGGCGTGCAGAGATCCTGTCTCCCGGCCCTTGCGCTCGGGTCCACGAGCACATCGCCGACTTGACTACGGCAGGAGCTGCTCGGTCCAGATGCATTTGCCGGTGGAGGTGTAGCGGGTTCCCCAGCGTTGTGAGAGTGCGGCGATCAGCTGCAGGCCGCGGCCGCCTTCGTCGGTCTCGAGTGCGCGGCGAATGTGGGGGGTGGTCAGGCTGCCGTCGGTGACCTCGCAGATCAGCGAGCGGCTGCGGATGAGGCGCAGCCCCGTGGGACCTCTCGCGTGACGGATGACATTGCCGACGAGCTCGCTGGCTATCAGCTCTGTGGTCCACATGAGGTCGTCCAGATGCCAGTCGGTGAGCTGCTGTCGTATGTGGTCGCGGGCTTGGGCTGCGGCGATCGGATCCTCGGGAAGCTCCCAGAAGGCCACGTCCCGAGCGGCGAGAGCGTGGGTGCGGGCCACGAGCACCGCGGTATCGTCGCTGGTCTGCTCCTTGGCAGGGAGGAGAGTGGAAGCGAGCGCGGTGCACAGCTGGTCGAGGCGCCGGGCGTCGGCATCCCGGTCGGCGATCGTGGCGCCCAGATCGTGCCCATCGGGAATCTGGGCGGTGGTGAGCGTTTTGGCCAGGTGGGCCATGCCGCTGTCGATGTCGCGAGTCGCAGACTCGACCAGGCCGTCGGTGTAGAGCACGAGGAGACTACCTTCGGGCACCGTCAGCTCCGCAGTCTCGAAGGGTGGCGTGGCCGCGCCGAGCGGCGGGTTCTGAGGCAGCTGCGGGAAGTGGACGGTGCCGTCAGGCTGGACGAGGGCAGGCGGGGGGTGCCCGGCCCGGACGATGGTGCAAACGCGGTTGGTGGGGTCGTAGACCGCGTACAGGCAGGTGGCGTAGAAGTCGTCGCCAAGGTCGCTGACCAGGTCGTTGAGGTGGGAGAACAGCTCGTCGGGGAGCAGTTCGAGGCCTACCAGCGTGTGTACTGCGGTGCGCAGGCGCCCCATGGTGGCGGCTTCGGACAATCCGTGGCCCATGACGTCGCCGATGACGAGCGCCACTCGGTCGGCAGACAGTGGGATGACGTCGTACCAGTCGCCGCCGACCTCCAGACCCTCGGTGGCCGGCACGTAGTGGGCCGCGGCCGTGACGGCCTGCAGGGAGGGCAGAACCAGCGGGAGCAGGCCGCGCTGCAACTCCTGGGCGCGGGTGTGCTCGGCGTCGTACAGGCGGGCCCGTTCCAGGGCTTGGGCTACCAGCCCGCTGAGCGCGGTCAGCAGGGCCCGGTCCTCCTCGCTGAACCGACGCGGCCGTGAGAACGAGATGACCAGGCAGCCGACGGGACGACCGGAGACGATCAGGGGCAGGTACGCCCAGGCATGCTTCCCTCCCGAGAATGCGAGGTCGGCGACTTCTGGGTAGCGTTCGCGGAATTCAAGCCTGGAGACGAGGTACTGCGGGGCGCGGTGGTGGATGGCGTCAGCGAGCGGGCTGTGATCGGCCAGGCTGATCCTGTCGGGGAAGCTGTTCAGAAATTCCTGGCGGTACCCGACGCTTCCAGCCACCCGGAGGCTCTCGCCGTCCACGAGCTGCACAACGAGGCCGGTGGCACCGAAGAGGGGCAGGACACGCTCTGCAACGGTATCCACGACGTCGCTCACAGTGACAGCCTCGGTCAGCGCCGCGTTGAGGTGACCGATGTACGTGGTGCGCTGGGCGGCGGCGCGCTGTGCTGCCTCACGCTGCTCGTCGGCCAGTCGCTTCTCGGTCACATCGGTGAGGTAAACCGTCACACCGTCTGGCGAAGGCACCAGACGTAGGTGGTACCAACGCCGGTTTGTCGGCCACTGGACATCGAAGCCGGTCGGAGTGCCCGCGGCGGCGGCCTGCCGGCAGCGGTCCTCCAGATCGGGAACGTGGGCACCGGGAACGTCCCACAGGACGCGGCCGAACAGTTGCTGCGAGGGGCCGAGGAGGCGCTCGGCGTGGAGGTTGACGAACTCGATGCGCCAGTCGGTATCCACCGTGAGGAATCCATCGCTCATGTGCAGCAGGGAATGGCCGACCGAATCCAGCGCCGCCCGCTTCTGCGTCGTGTCCCACACGGTGCCCACGAAGTGAGCCGGCTCGCCGTCCTCGCCGAGGACGACCTGGGCGCGGGCCTGTATCCAAACGACGGTGCCGTCCGGCCGGCACAGCCGGTACTCCGCTGCGTACTCGCCGCGCTGGCGGATGGCCTGCTCCACCGCGGCCACAACACGCGGCAGGTCGTCCGGGTGGACGAGCCCCACAACGGTGTCGACTCGTCCGTCGAAGGTCTCCGGGTCGATGCCGAGAATGGTCAGCGTCGCCTCGTCATAGACCACATCGCCCGTGCGGAGGTTCTGGTCCCA
Source organism: Streptomyces himalayensis subsp. himalayensis (assembly GCF_013778455.1). Taxonomy (GTDB): domain Bacteria; phylum Actinomycetota; class Actinomycetes; order Streptomycetales; family Streptomycetaceae; genus Streptomyces; species Streptomyces himalayensis. The sequence goes on from NZ_JACEHE010000028.1 coordinate 57,587, forward strand.
GGTGCCGACGCGGACCGCCTCGCGCGCCTGCTGGAGCCGGGGCCCGGCCAGAAGTTCCGCGTTCCACCAAGCGGGGCCGAGGGTGCCTGTGGCGGGAGCGGGACGTGCCAGACGCTCGCAGACCCACCGTGCGAGCGCCTCCAGGAAATCCCGCTGCGCGACCGAGGGAACTCCGCACACGGTCACGACCGAGAGCACTCCGAGCGAGCTGCCCTCTGCGGCGAGCAGCGGGACAGCCACGATCCCGGTGCCGGCAGGAAGGGCGCAGGGCTGCGTGTCGGTCGTGGGCAGCCACACGAGCGCGCCGTCCCGCAGGGCCCGGACCGGTGCGGTCTCCTCCTGCCAGCCGAGAGTCTCCCACTCCTGGGCGAATTCTCGGGGCAGTCCGCCCGTCGCCGCCAGATGCAAGGGCCGGCTGTCACCGGGTATGCGCAGGTGCACCATGCCACCCAGCCCACCGACATCGGCCACAGCGTGATGGAGCGCGAGCTGCAGTACCTCTGCCTGGGTCTGCCCCTCACCCGTGCTCCCGAGTACGCGCATCCGGGCCGCTTCCGGCGCCTCCGTCGCTGCCGGCGGAGCCTGACCGACCTGTTCGTCTGTGGCCATATGGATCACACTCACCGTCCCGCTAGGCGGGGCGAAATTTACACCACTATGCATGCATACAGGCTGAATGAAGATTATTCCCGTATCGTCTCATCCCCCGAGGGGTCTTCAGCGTCCTGAGGCCGTGAACGTCTTCCATCCTGAATTCGCAGGTGGGAGGCAATGGCCCGGCCGCGTGGTCAGGGTGAGCCCACAGGCGCAGGATGAACAATGGGCAGCCAGACGCGCATGCCCGTCGGCCCCCGCTCGGCCCACCGGTGGTACGGGAAGAGGGCCAGCTCCGTCGACGCAGTAGTACTCGTCCCGCCCGCGTCGGCCGACGTCCCGTACGGCCAGGCCGGTTCCGGGTCGCGCCGATGGTTCGTGAAGGCCCTGACCATGACCCGGCCGTCCTGGTCCAGGGGCTCTGCGCGGATATCCACGGTCAGGTCGTCGAGCTCGGTGCCCTCCGGCAGGTCGACGGATTCCGCGCAGTACACGAGCGGGCCGCGTTCGACGGCGACGCAGCCTCGGAGGGCGTCGATGCGGCGATCCGGCCAGGTGAAGCGCGGGGTCATCGGGAGGTGGAGCCCGATCTCCTCCCCGGGGTCGAGTGCGCGGTCCACGACGGCCAGGCCCGGTTCGACCGGGCGTCGGCGCCCGCCCTCGTCGAGTACGGCGCCCCGGGCCCAGGCGGGCACGCGCAGCCGGAGGGCCACCGGACCCTCGGGCGCCCGCACCACCCGGACGGTCACGAGACCGTCCCGCGGGTAGTCCGTCTCGACCTCGAGCGACACAATCCGCCCGTCCCCCAGCTCGGCCTCGATACGGGCGCCGGCGTAGTGCAGCAGCGTCAGTTCGTGCCGCCCGGCCGTGGCGAGGTAGGTGTGCCAGGTGGCCAGCGTGCGGGCGACGTTGGTGGGGCAGCACGACACGTCGAACCAGGCGGCGCGGGAACCGCCCTCGGCGCGTGGGCTCACGGCGCCGTCGTCGGAGGTCTCGCCGGGCACCCGCTGGTGGAGCGGGTTGGCGTAGAAGAACGCCCGCCCGTCCGAACGCGGCGAGGTGGCGATGATGTTGAAGAACGTGCGCTCGATCAGATCGGCGTACCGGACCTCTCCGGTAGCGAGATACAGCCGCCACGACACCATGACCGAGGCCACGCCGGCGCAGGTCTCGCAGTAGGCGCGGTCCGGAGGCAGCTCCCAGTCCTCGCCGAATCCCTCGTCCTGGTGCCGGGATCCCATGCCGCCGGTCAGATGGGTCCGCCGCGCCACCGCGTTCGCCCACTGGCGCTCGACGGCGGCGAGGAGCTCCGGGTCGTCCTGCTCTACTGCGACGTCGACGGCGGCGGCCGACAGGTACAGGGCGCGGACGGCGTGGCCGCGCCAGGTGTCGGCCGTGCGGATCGGCTCGTCGTCCTGGAAGTAGGCGCGGCCGAGCGGGATGTCCTTCAGGGTGCCGTGACCGCGGCGATCCAGGAACAGCCGCGCCTGCTCGACGTAGCGGCTCTCGCCCAGCGCTCGCCCCAGCTCGGCCAGGCCGACCTCGATCTCGGGATGGCCGCAGATGCCCGGCAGGCCATCGGGGCCGAAGATGTCGCAGACGTGGTCGGCGGCCCGGCGGGCGACGGCCACCAGCTCGTCGGGCCCGTTCGTGCGGAGCCGGGCGACGGCGGCCTGCAGCAGATGCCCGGTGCAGTACAGCTCGTGGCCGAACTCCAGGTCGCTGTAGCGTGGTTGCTGGCCGGCGTGCCCGAAGCAGGTGTTGAGGTAGCCGTCGGCGTCCTGGGCGCGGGCGATGCGTGCGGTGAGCCGGCGCACGGCGTCGTCATAGACCTGATCGCCCGAACGGCCGTGCTCCCACGCCAGGGCCTCGATGAGCTTGTAGACCTCGGAGTCGGCGAAGGACCAGCCGGCCCGGTCGGGTCCTGTCGTGCCGTCGGCGACCCGGTCGAAGTTGGCGAGCCAGCCCAGGTGTTCCATCCACTGCTCGCAGTGCGCGAGGGTCGCCGTGGCGTTGGTCTGCTGCAGCGTCGCCCAGAATCCGCCGGTGAGCGTCGTCTCGCCCATGCCGAGCGGTCGCTGCAGGCCCCGCGACGGCAGGACCGGACGGCCGCCCTTCGGGTCGGCACCGGTCGTGCTCTCCTGCACGGTCACGTTCGTGGTTCCCCTCATGCGGTCAGTGGAAGGTCCGCACCCTCGCGGGTGAAGACGGGGATGTGGTCGATGGGCGCGGGGGCCGTCACGGTACGGCCGCCTTCGTGGACCTCGCCGCTCGCGGCACAGACCCAGCGGGTGCCGGCCGGGAGGTAGACCTCACGCGACCGTTGCCCTGCCTGCGCCACCGGCGCGACGAGAATGTCAGGGCCGAACAGGAACTCGTCGTCCAGCGCCCAGGCGTGCGGATCCTCCGGGTGGTTCAGGAACAGTGGCCGCATCGGAGGAAGCCCAGTACGCGCGGCCGTGCGCATCTGCTCGTGGACGTACGGGCGCAACCGCTCCCGCAGGTGCAGCAGGCCCGAAATGATGTCGTATGCCTCTTCTCCGTACGACCAGACCTCGTTGGGGCCGCCGGTCTGCGCGAAGGAGGTGGGGTTGCGCGGCTCACGGTCGCCGTGCAACCGGAACAGCGGGCAGAACACGCCGAACTGGAACCAGCGGATCATCAGTTCCCGGTAGGCGGGGTCGCGCGCGTCGCCGCCGTGGAAGCCGCCGATGTCGGTGGTCCACCACGGGATGCCGGACACGGCGACGCTGAGCCCGGCCCGTATCTGCTGCCGCAGTGACTCCCAGGTGGCGGGGATGTCGCCGGACCAGAGCGCCGCCCCGTATTTCTGCGCGCCCGCCCATGCCGAGCGGCACAGCAGCACCGTCGGCTCCCCGTCCGCCGCCATGCCCTCGGCGAACAGGCGGGCGTTGTCCCGCGGGTAGATGCCGGCGACCTCGGCGCCGGGCCCGGCGTACAGGGACAGGTGTCCCGGGTGCGCCGGGTTCAGCTCGGGTTCGCAGGCGTCCAGCCAGAACACGCGGATGCCCAGGTCGCGGTAGTTACGCCGCACGAGGTCCCATACGAACTGCCGTGTCCGGGGGTTGGTGGGGTCGTAGAAGGCCACCGGCATCGGCGCGGCCATGCCTTTGTCCTGGATGGTCTGGTGGAACTCCACGCCCTGGTGGGTGCCGACGAGGAGGCCGCCGTCGCGGTAGTCCGCGAAGTGCTCCGAGAGCGGCGAGACGGTCGGCCATATCGAGACCATGAGTTCGACCCCCAGCTCGGCCAACTCGTCGACCATCGCCTTGGGGTCGGGCCACTCGGTCTCGTCGAAGCGGTAGTCGCCCATGGCCGGCCAGTGGAAGTAGTCGGCGACGATGACCGACAGGGGCAGGCCTCGGCGCCGGTGCTCGCGCGCGACGGCGAGGAGCTCGTCCTGGTCGCGGTAGCGCAGCTTGGACTGCCAGAAACCGCTGGCCCACTCCGGCAGTTCGGGTGTGTGCCCGGTCGCGTCGGCGTAGCGGGCGAGGATGCCGGCGGGCGTCGGGGCTGCGGTGAACCAGTAGTCGATCTCGCGTGCCTGGCCGGCCTGCCAGCGCGTGGCGTTCTGCGCGAACTCGGCGCGGCCGACGGCCGGGAGGTTCCACAGCAGCCCGTAGCCCCGGTTCGACAGCACGAACGGAATGCTCACCTCGCCGTTGCGCTGGACGAGGTCCAGGGCCAGCCCTTTGAGGTCCAGCCGGCCGTGGGTGCGCTGCCCCATGCCGTACAACCGCTCGCCTTCGTACGCGGCGAACTGCTGGTGCACCTCGTGGGTGCCCCACTGGTTTCCGGTGAAGACCCGCGCCCCCGGCAGCCAGAAGTGCTCGCGGCTCTCGGCCAGCAGCTCGTCTCCCGTGCTCGTGCGGATGAAGGTCAGCAGCGGCTCGGGATAGGCGGCTCGCCGGTCGAAGTCCACGTGCACGGTGAGGTCGCCGTGGACGAACGTGGCCCGGTCCTTCTCGGTGGTGATCTGCGGGAGGTCGCACGGCGGGGGCTGGTTGTCCAGGGCCCCGTGGCTCTCTGCCGGGATCCGGTGTTGCGCCGCGCGGACGCGGACACTGTCGGCGCCCCAGGCCTCGATGGTCAGGACCTCGTGGCGGTGCCGTACCTCGAGGGCGGTCGGGGACGGTCGGAAGCTCACCATGAACTCTTGTTCCTCACAGTCGGTTTCCCCACAATCAGTGCTTGACGTCAGTCCTTGACGGCGCCCGCGGTGACGCCGCCGGCGACGAAGCGCTGGGCGACGACGAGCAGTACGGCCGCGGGCACGGAGGCGACGGCGGCGGTCGCCATGATCGAGTTCCACTCGGTGGTGTTGTTGCCGATGTAGGCGTAGATCCCGAGGGTGACGGGGATCGCGTCGCCGTTGCGGTCGAGCGTGGAGGCGAAGATGAAGTCCGACCACGCCCACAGGAACGCGAACAGCGACACCGTCAGCACGGCGTTGCGGCTGAGCGGCAGGATCACGGAGCGGAAGATCCGCCAGGTGTTCGCGCCGTCGATCTTCGCGGCCTGCATCAGCTCGGTGGGGATGCCGGACATGAACGCCGTCAGCACCATGACCCCGAAGGGCACGGCGATCGTGGAGTCGGCGATGATCAGGCCCCAGACGGAGTTGAGCCAGCCGAGCCGCACGTAGATGGCGTAGAAGCCCACCGCCATGACCACGCTGGGGACCATCTGCGCGACCAGCAGCAGGAAGTTGACGGTGCCCGCGCCCCGCGGGCGTAGCTTGGCCAGCGAGAACGCGGCGGGCGCGGAGATCGCCAGGGTGAGCAGCACGCAGCCGAGGCCGATGCCCAGACTGGTGGTCAGGGCGGGCAGCTGGTCGCGTACGACGTTCGTGTAGCCCTCGAGCGTCGGATCCCAGGGGAACCAGTGCGGAGGATCGGACCGCATGTCCTCGGTCCTGGTCAGGGAGACGTTGAAGATCCAGTACACGGGGAAGAGCATCAGCGCGGTGAAGAGAACCCCGAGAGCGGTCTTCCACCAGGGCCTGCGCCGGGGGCGCCGCGGCGTGAGCGAGGGTGTCGACACTGTCATGACCGCTCCTGTCGACGCTGGAGGTGGAGATAGAGGAAGCCGAAGGCCAGGGCGATGACGATCAGCAGGTTGCCGATCGTGGCTGCGGGCGAGAAGTCGGGCAGCCCGGTGCCGAAGGCCTCCCGGTAGGACCACACGGCAAGCGTGGTCGAGGCGCTGCCCGGCCCGCCGGTGGTCATGATCCAGATCACGTCGACGACCTTGAGCGTGTAGACCAGTCCGAGCAGCAGTGTGATCGCCGAGACGGGGCGGAGCAGCGGGAAGGTCACCCGCCAGAACTGCTGGCAGGCGTTCGCCCCGTCCAGCGCCGCCGCCTCGTACAGGTCGCGTGGGATGTTCTGCAGTCCCGAGTAGAGGATGACGAGGTTGAATGGGATGCCGAGCCAGATGTTCGCGATGATCACGGAGGTCAGCGCCCAGCCGGGGTCGGTGAGCCAGTTGATCTGGCCGATGCCGAACGCCTCCAGGGCCGCGTTGACGATCCCGTTGTCGCTGTTCAGCATCCACGACCAGGTGGAGCCGGAGACGATCAGCGGCAGCAGCCAGGGAACGAGGAACATGCCGCGCAGCACCCCGGACAGGCGGAAGTTGTCGCGGAAGAACACGGCCAGCGCGAGGCCGATGGCGTACTGCGCGGCGATCGAGACGAGCGTGAAGACGAGGGTGTTCCGCAGCGCGGGGCCGAACGCCTCGGATCCCATGATGTCGCGGTAGTTGGCCAGACCGGTGAACTCGGCGCCGCCCTGCACGAACGACCTGACGGTGTAGTCGTGCAGGCTGAGGTCGATGTTCCGGTAGAGCGGGTAGGCGTAGAAGGCCAGCAGATAGGCGATGAGCGGGGCCAGGAACGCGAACGCGGCCCACTGGGTGGAACGTCCGCGCACGCGGATCCGCGGGCGTGGGGCGGAGGGCGGCTCGCCGGCCGCCACCCCGCCGGCCTCCGGGGCCCGCGGGGCGGATTTCGTGGAGATGTTCATGAAGCGACTCCTCGGGCGGCGGTCAGCCGACCTCGTCCTCGGCGGTCGCCTGGGCTTCGCTGAGCGCTTCCTTGGCGCTCTTGGTTCCGCTGAGGGCCTGCTGCACGGCGGTCCACAGGGGCTCGGAGATCTTCGGGTAGTCGGTACCGAGGTCGTCGCTGGTGCGTCCCTTGGCGGTGCGCACGGCCTCGACCCACGGCTTGAGTTCGACCTGGTCGGCGAGCAGCTTCTCCTGTCCGGCCTTGGTAGGCGGGATGTAGTACGCGAAGGTCGTGGCCGTCTCCACCATGCCCTCCGGGGTGGTCATGCACTCCACGATCTTCTTGGTGGCCTCGTACCGGGCCGTGTCGTCCTGCACGGGAGCCGTGATGAATTCGCCGCCGGTCGGGGTCGGTGCCGCCCCGCCGTCCTTGCCGGGTATCTGGATGACGCCGGTCGGGAAGTCGGCCTCCGCGGCGCTGTTGACCTGCCAGGTGCCGTTCACACCGAAGGCGAAGTCGCCGGTCAGGAACTCCTCCCAGGTCGTGTTCTGGGAGTTGTTGATCACGGAGTTGGGTGCGTAGCCGTTCTTCAGCCAGCCGGTCCACAGGTCGAGGGCCTCGGCGGCCGCGGCCGAGTCGAGGTCGCGCAGGTCCGCTCCGGCCCCCCAGAACCACGGCAGGAACTGGAACGAGCCTTCCTCGGTTCCGATGCCGGCGAACGTGATGCCCTTGTGCCCGGCGTCCTTCACCTTCTTCAGGGCGGCGGTGAGCGACGCCCAGTCCTTGACGGATCCGGGGTCGACACCGGCATCGTCGAGGACGGTCTTGTTGTAGTAGATGGCGAGGGTGTTGGCGCCGATGGGGATGCCGTACTCCTTGCCGTCCACCACACCGGCCGCGAGCAGGTTCTCGTCGATCTCGGAGGTGTCGAGGCCGAACTCCTCCATCGTGGTCAGCATGCCGGTGTCGGCGAGCGTCGAGACGGCGGGGTTGTCCAGCAGGATGATGTCCGGCGACGTGCCCTCCTGGGCGGCGAGCAGGGCCTGGTTGGTCAGCGCTGTGGTGTCGTAGGCGGTGCGCTTGATGGTGACGCCCGCCTCGTCACCGCACTTCGTGACGCGCTTGGCCCAGTCGGACGACTTGTTGTGCTGCGGGTACGGGTCCCACCAGGTGTAGGTGTCGTCGGCCTGGCTGCCGCCGGCGCTGCCGGTGTTCGACGAGCAGGCGACCGCGCCTGTCATGAGGACGAGGGCGGCGCCGAGCACGCCCGCGGCGCGGATGGGCTTCGAAGGGTGTGTCACTGTATTCCTCCTTGAACACATGTGTTGCTGGGTGTCGCGGGGGGCAGGCCGGTGCTCCCGCGGTCGACGAGTTCGGGTGTGAGGAGCCGCAGGACGTGCGGCTCGTCCCGGGCCTGGGGGGTGACGATCCGGCGCACGAGCTGCCGCACGGCCATCTCCCCGAGGAGGTCGGGTGCGCTCTCGATGGAGGTGAACGGCAGCGAGAAGGTACGGGCGAACTCGTCGGAGTAGCGGCCGATGACCGACAGGTCCCGCGGCGTCTCAAGACCGCGGGCGTGCAGGACGGACGGCAGCGCCGCGGCGGCCGCCTCGTTGTTGAGCAGCAGGCCGGTCGCGGTCGGGTGGGCGTCCAGCAGCGCGTGCAGCGTCCGTCCGACCTCCGGCTGCCGCGACTCGCCGAAGACCGCGTGGAGTTCGATGCCGCGGGCCCGCGCCTGCTCCACCACGGCGTTCTGCAGCCGCCACACATAGGCGCCGCCGCGCTGGACGACGTGCTCCGGCTGCGAGACCAGGATCAGCTCCCGGTGCTGCAGCCGGTGCATGTGGTCGACCATCAGCCGGCCGGCCGCCTCGAAGTCGAGGTCGAAGACGTCCACGCCGGAGCAGTCGCCGGGCAGTCCGACCAGCGCCCCTGGCTGGGGCGCCGACCTGAGGAGCGGGAGCCGGGCGTCGTCCTGCGCGACGTTCAGCAGGACGACGCCGTCGACCATCCGGGAGCTGGTGATCCGGCGCAGTGCGCGGGCGCCGTCGGCCTCCGTGACGAGCAGGGTGTCGTACCCCAGCTCGCGTGCGGTGTCGGAGACGCCCAGCATGTACTGGAGCATGGCCGGGGCGAACTCGTCCTCGTGGAACTGGGCGAGCAGGCCGATGACCATCGTCTCCGCGGTGGCGAGGGCGCGGGCGCCGGCGTTGGGCGTGTAGCCCAGCTCCCGCGCCGCGTCCGCCACCCGCTGCCGCACTTCCGCGGAGATGGACCGCTTGCCCGACAGCGCGTACGACGCGGTGCTGCGGGAAACCCCGGCGGCGCGCGCGATGTCGCCGATCGTGACCACTGTGACCCCCTTGTCCTTTCACTTCACGACCGTGGGGCCGTCCACCTCACGGCCGTGGCGCCGTCCACCTCACGGCCGTGGCGCCGCTCGCCTCACGTCCGTGGGGTCGCGAACCTGGCGACCGTGATCTTGTCGATCAGGGGCGCGTACTTCGAGCGCAGCAGCACACCCGGGAACGTGTCCGACGCGTACGTCTCGCCGTCGAAGTTGGGCAGCTCCTCGGACCTGAAGGTGATGGCGTTGTCGCCCTTCTCCAGGCGGACGGGGACGGTGAGTTCCCAGAAGTTGTTCTCGTGGAACGAGTGCGGGAACGTCACGCGCTGTGGCTCGCCACCGCCGACGGAGATGTCCGCGTGCCGGACGAGGGGGTCGGGGTTGTAGTGCGTGGCCTCCGACTGCTCGGGGTTGGAATACCGGACCCGCAGGGCGTAGAGGCCGGCCTTGTCGGCCGTGACGTGGAACGTTGCGGTGTTGCCGTTGCCCGGTTCGCCACCGACGCCGCGCACCGCCTTCTTGCCGCCGGCGAGCGACAGGGGCGCGACCTCGGCGGACCCGGCGAGTTCGGCGTCCTCGGCCTCGTACACCTTCGGCTGCAGCGTGCCGTTGCTCTGCCGGACCGTGATCCGGTCGACGAGCGTCTTGCCTGAAAGACCGGTGACAGTGACCTTGTTGACGCCGCCAGAGAGGGACACGGCCACCTCGCCGGACTTCGATGTCAGCTGCTGCACGTCGTGGCCGTTCACGGCCAGCCGCGCCTTCCCGGTGCCGAGCGTGTCGACGTCGATGGCCGCCTCGGTGTCGGCCGGGGAGTAGACCCAGAACGTCGCGCTGTCACCCTTGGTGACCTCCGCGGCACCCGAGCCCGACGCACCCCGGCCCTCCGCCAGTTCGTACACGGGGCGCGCCCCGTCCAGCCAGGCCAGCTCCCCCTCGTAGACCGCGGCTTCCGCGCCGGGGTCGGGCAGGGACAGCGTGATCCGGTCGACGATGGCGTCGCCCTTGGTGGCCTTGGTGCCGTCGAGGCTTGTCGCGGCGAGGGTGAGGGTGTGCTTGCCCTTGGTCAGCTCGACGGTGGTGTCGGCGTGGTCCCAGACCACCCACTTGTAGCCCAGCGGCAGGAACAGCTCCTGTTCGGCGTCGCCGTCGACGCGGAGGAAGACGTTGGTGGGGCCCTGTTCCTTCACGAGTCCGTAGGTGTTGAGGGAGTTGGCGAAGACGCTCAGGTCGTAGGTGCCGTCCTGGGGCACGTCGACGGTGAAGTCGAGGGTCACGTCCGAGCCGGTCCTCAGGCCCCCGACGTCGTAGCCGCCGGAGGTGTAGAACTTGCCCACGTCGGACGGCGATCCCTCAGGACCGTTCTTGCTGTAGCCGGAGCCGGTGTGCGCGGCGTCCTCGGCCTCGTAGCTGCCCTTCCAGAGCGTGGATGGGGTGGACGTGTTGTTGGCGTCGCCGACCGGCGTCAGCACGATCTCGTACGCCGACGACTCCTTCAGCGCGGGCAGACCGCCGTCGCCGAAGTCGACCTCCACCACGCCGTCCCGTACGGCGAACTCTTTCTCGGCGACGATGTCGGGCCGGTCGGAGTCGCCGATCTGCCCGGTCCAGGGAATCTCCCGCACCCAGGCGTGCACCCGGTCGCCGAAGACCTCGCCGGGCACGTTGTCGAACTGGATGTGGCCCTTGTCGTTCGAGCCCCCGAACAGTACCCGTGCCTGACGCTTCTTCTCATCGAGCGTGGCCACGCCCTGCATCGTGTAGTTCTCGCCGGGGAAGGGCGGGCTGACCTCGACGGTGTGCCCGGACATGCTGCCGTAGGCGTTGAACAGCCACCACTGCCCGTTGCCGCGGTTCGACTGGACGGCCGAGTCCGACAGGTTGCCGTCGATGTTCCAGTAGGCCATGTCGGCGTCGACCTTGGACTCCTCGATCGCGGAGATCCACTGGATCATCTGGCCGGGTACCGAGGTGTGGTAGTTGAAGGCGTACTCGTTGACGTTGATGGGCAGTTGCTTGCCCTCATGACTGGTTCCCGCGAAGACTTGCTTCTCCCAGGCGCGGTACTTGGCGACGCTGGTGCGGACCTGCTCGGGGTGGCTCAGCTCGTGCCAGGTGATGACGTCGGGGACGGTACCCGCCTTGACGGAGTGCTCCAGGAAGCCCTTGACCTGGTCGTAGAGGATGCTGGTGTTGGGCCCTGCGATGCGGGCGTCCGGCATCTTGCTCTTGATCAGCTTGTAGAAGTCGTCCCAGGTGGCGAAGTAGTCCTTGGGGTCGTTCAACCAGCTGACCTTGTTGTAGCTCCACTCACCGGTGCCGAACATGTTGCCCTCGGGCTCGTTGAAGGGCACGAAGACGATGTTGTCCTGGTACTCCTCCGGGAGCTGGAGAACCTGGTCGACCTGTTTCGCGACCTTCTCCCGGTACAGCTTGACCTTCTCCTCCGGGGTGTCGCCCGGCCACTGGTAGGGGAAGCCGCGGTGGATGTCGGTCATATAGATGTACACATCGCCGTCGGTGCTGTCCGCGAGCGGCCTGACGACCTCCAGCGCGTCCGCGCCCGGGTGCTGCGGCCCGTCCTGCGCCTTGGTCGAGACGGTCCGCAGGTTCATGCCCTCGATGAGGTTGTTCGTCGGCACGTCCTGTCCGTACACGCCGTAGAGGGTGCCGGCGGCGCCACCGTGGAACGCGCCGGTGTCCTTGCCGAGGTCGACGATCAGCTCGCCCTCACGGACCACGGTGACCTTCGCGGTGACCGGCCGGCCTGCGGCCGTGCCCGTAACGGTGAACGCGCCGGGCGCGGCGTACTCGGCGGGGTCGACCTCGTCCCAGTCGACGGGGACCTCCCGGTCGTAGCCGTCGGAGTAGGTGGCGCGCACCGCGGCGGGCAGGTCGGGCGCCGTTCCCGTGGTGGTGCGCACGTCGAACTCGGTGCGGGTCAGCCCGGTCGCCGTTGGGGTCTCCCCCACGGTCTGCGCGACCTGCTCGGCGGTGAGCGCGGCGTGGTACACGGCGAAGTCGTCGATCGCTCCGTCGAAGAGCGGGTCCTGGTAGAAGGACTTTCCTATGTAGCCGGCGAACGTGGTTGAGTCGTCCAGGAGTTGGGAGGCGCTGATCGTGGTCCTCGCTGACGCCACGGCGGCGCCGTCCAGGTAGGTGGTGATGCGGTCCGCGGTCGTGTCCAGCGTGACGGTGAGGGTCTTCCACGCGTCGGCGGGCAGTGCCGCGTATCCGGTGACCTTGGCCTCGCCTCCGCCACCTGAGGTGGTGACGGCTGTACGCAGTTTCCCGTCGCCGTTGTACGGGGTGGTGAACAGGTACTGGTTGGTGTCCTTGCCGAGCGCGTAGATCCACTGCCACGGCGCCGTGGTGCCGTCCCACCGCACCCGCGCCGAGACGGTCAGGTCCGTGGCACCGGCGAGCGCCTGGCGTGGCAGCCGGACGTGCGCCCCGTCGGAGTTGGGTGCACCCCCGGGCAGGTTCAGGGCCGATCCCCCGTCCGCGCCGTCGACCGTCTCGCCGGTGGCCCCGTTGACGAGAGAGCCGTCGAGCCCGTTGCCCGAGCTGTCAGTGACCTTTCCCGAGCTCAGGTCGTCGGCGTCGAACGTGTAGTGCAGCTTGGGCTCCGGCAGTTCGGCGGCGGTCGCGGCCGGCACCGTCAGCCCCGTGGCCAGCAGTCCGGCGCCCAGCGCGGCGATCACCGCCGCCCGTGGGCCCGGGCGGGCCCGTCTTGCTCTCGATTGCACCATCGTTGCAGCTCCTGTGAGTTGTTACGTGGTCTGTCGAACCGGTTCGACGCCGGTCGCTGCCGCGGTTGTTCGAACCGGTTCGACAACGAGGCCTCCATCGCCGCCATCACCTCCTTGCCGTGTGGCGCTATGGCGACAGGAAATGCGTGACACGACAGCATCGCGCGCACACGTCGACATTTCCGGGAGCGGTCGTTCCAGCAGGTGGGGAGCGACCGCCTGCGACATCGGTCGCTGACGTTCGAGATGACGAACGCTATACGGGATCTCGCCTCCGGTGAGGATGGCCTCATCCCGGGGGCGGAGTCAACACCCGTGACACACATCCGAAATGCCGCTCTTACCGAGGAAACATCAGAGCAGTTCAGGCGGGCGCTGGTACTCGTGGAACTGCCCCAGGACCGCGGACGCCGCACGGGCCTCCAAGGATCCGGGCATCACCGAGGAATCAGCAACTCGGTCCAGGTCTCGGCGACTCGCTCGAGAGCGAAGGTCTCGCGAGCCTGCCTGCGGGCTTCCTGCCCGGCCGCCCGCCAGGGGTCCCCCGGGCCGTCCGTCTCCTCCACCAGCCCAGCGACCGCCTCGGCCATCGCCTCCGGGCTGTCGTGGATCCACCTCCGGTCGTAGACCTCGTCCGCTCCAGGCCAGGGCAGCAGCGCGGGCGCGGCGCCGGAGGCCATGCCCTCGGCCGGCGAGAGATGGAAGCTCTCGTCGTCGCTGGTCGACAGGACGTGTCCGACGCGCCGCAGCCAGCTCGCCACGTCCGGCCCGAACTCGTCGAAGACGACCGCGCCTTCGAGGAGCAGGGAGGTGTGGATCCGGCGCAGCACGTCGTCGTAGTGCGCGCGTTCCTCGGGCTTCTTCCAGATCCACCAGTACTCCCAGGCCGGCTTGGACTTGACCGAGAGGTGCCAGCGCCGGTCCCGGGCGCGCAGCTTCTCAAGAACATCGAGGCCGAGGTCGAGGCGTTTACGGGAGGGCGCGATACCGATCATGCCCAGGCGGAAGCGGGCGCCGGGTGCCTTGGGCCGGTCGAGCTGTTCGGTGTCGACCCAGTTCGGGATGGTGGTGATCTTCGACTCGGGCCAGCCGGTGGCCTCCTGGGCGCGGCGGGCGTAGTACGGGCTGACGCACACCACCTGGTCGACCGCGTCGATGTCGACCTGCCGTGGCCACTCGGCATCCAGCTCGAAGCGGTGCAGCCGCACGACGAGCCTGCTGCCGCGCCGCTTGTGGCGGCTGTACCAGACGGCGGCGGGCCCGCACCACTCGACGACCACCACATCGGCCCAGTGGGCGAGTTCACGGCTCGCGGCCGCGTCGTGGCGGGCGAGCGCGGGCCAGGCGTCCACTCGTACGTCGAGGCCGGGCAGCGCTCGGAAGTGGTCGAGGAGCCGGGTGAGGAACTTCAGGTCGTGGCCGGCGACGCCGACCCGCAGCGGGCGCGGGCGAGCGGCGAGGGCGTCAGGCGCGGATGGGAAGGCGTGGTGGAGTTGCGTACGCAGCCGGGCCGCCGCTTCCTCCAGCGTGAACCGCCGGGCGGCCGCGCGGCAGCGGTCGGCCGCGGTGCGCCGGGCCTCGGGGTCGCGCACGGCGCGGGCGACGGCTTCGGCGGCGTCCGGCAGGGCGGCACTCCCCGGCACGTACAGCGGATAGTCGCTGCCGAGCAGCGCCTCGTGCGCGGGCGTACGGTTGAGGACGACAGGCAGGCCGAGGGCCCCGAACTCCAGGACCTTGGTGGACAGTTCAAGGCTGGCGTCGAGTGTGGTGTCGCGCCAGCCGAGGCCCAGATCGCAGTCGGCGGCGATGCGCATGGCCTCCTCGCGCGGCTGCCCGCCGTGGTCGTGGACGCCCGGGGTGCCGCGCAGCGCTTGCGCCATGGCGGCGTGGAACTCGGGGTGGGCGGGATCGTCGTGGATCTTGTCGCCCACGGTGTGGAGTTCGGCCCGGATGCCCTGCTCGGCGAGCAGCGCCGGCAGCCGGGTCATGGCCAGGGTGTTCCAGCGCGGCGCGAACTTCCCGGTGTAGACGAGGCGTACGGGATCGTGCAGGCTGTCGTGGTCCGGAACGGGGAAGCCGGGGTCGGGAACGGCGGGCGGGCTGAGCACGCAGCGGCCGCAGGCCTCGGGCACCCAGGTCTCGAGGAAGCAGCGCAACTCCTCGGTCTGGCACAGGAGTCGGTGCGACGCGGTGGCGATGCGGGCGAGTTGCGAGCGGGCGTCCTCGGTCATCTCGGGCGCCGACTGCGGGATGTCGGTGAGGTAGGCCCAGATCCGTCCGGCGAAGGTGCGGTCGGCGACGATCCGCGTGACCAGTCTGCGGCCGCGCAGCACCAGGAGGTCGCACGGCTCGTCCTGGTCAAGCCCGGTGAGTACCTGCGAGGCCTGCACCGGTGACAGGGGGCGGTCGGTCAGTCCGGGCAGCAGTCCCTCCTCGTGCGGGCGGACCACGGTGACGCCGGGCAGCCCGGCCAGCGGATCGATCAACCGCCGTGTGAGGACGGGTGACTTGAGCACGAGTCGTGTCTCGCAGCCCGCCAGCGACAGGGCCTGGACCATGGACTGGGCCCACACGGCGGAGCCGTCGATGAGGTTGAGATCGACGTCACCGTAGATGAGCGCCCGCGGTTTCCGGCTCATGAGGGCTCCTTCCCGCGCACGGCGAACAGGCGGTACCCCCGGCTCGACCAGCTGTCGGGCGGCGTGTCGGACAGCAGCAGCGACCGGCGGACGAGCGCGGGGTGCAGCATCGGTACGAAGGTGTAGTCGTCGTGGGCGGGCGTGTGGCCCACGGCGTCGGCGCCGGAGTACTCCTGGGCGCACATCAGGTCGAGCAGCAGGGTGTCCGGGCGGTCCTCGGTGAGATCCGTCCAGTCGGCGACCCACGGTGCGGTGGGCGTCCCCGAGCTCACGGCTACGCCGGATGCTTCGAGTTCGTCGAGGGCGAGGCCCGCGGGGTCGGGCACCACCACCTCGGCCGGCCGGTGGAGTTGGCCGAGTACCTGTGCGACGAGGCGCCCGACGTCGGCCGGGTTCCGCGGGGCGGCCCGTACCGTGACCCGGCGCGCGTCGAGCGGATCGGGCCCGCCCACCAGCTGGGCGAGGCGGGCCAGGCGCACCCGGGTGCTGTCCTGGTGGAACGCTTTCCGCAGTCGGTCCCTGCCGTCCGTGGCCGGGTCGAGGCGCGCGAGCCGTACGCCCGTGTCCGCGTCGAGGACGGCGTCCCAGGCGAGCCGCGCCAGACCGGGGGCGGCCGATGCCGGGGCGTCGCGCCACAGGACGGCTGCGTGCCCCGACGCCTTCGCCTGCGCGAGCAGTTCGGCCATCCGCCGGTCCAGATCGGGGGCGAGGGCGGTGCCCGCGAGCGACCAGGGCCCGCTGCCCGTGCAGGCGCTCAGCTGCACGACGACCGCGTCCGGGTCCGTATGTTCCACGAGCAGCCGCCCATCGTGCGGCAGCAGCCGGTTGACGACGGCGTCCGCGGCGAAGTCCTCGGCGGTGCGGTCGGTGAGCACGCCCGCGATCACCAGGCGGTCGCGGGGGGCGACGGACAGGGCGCGGTGGGTGAGGTACATCCGGCCGTCGGGCGGGACGTCCGTCCGCGCGACGGCACCGGACGCGGGCGCGCCTTGCGCACGCGCCTTGGGCGCACTCCGGGCCGCCCCTCCCTTCGTCCTCCTCCCCCGCCACAGCTCGTACAGCTCCCCGGGCAGCCGCACCCCTGACCGCCTCGGCGACCGTGCTGCGGCCACCAGCGCCCGCCCCACCCGCAGCGAGGTCGAGCCCTCCAGCATGGCGACGCGCGACTCCAGCAGCCCGACGCGGTCACGGGCGCGCCGCAGCGAGGTCGCCAGCTGCTCCTTCTCCCGCTCGGCGGCGGCCAGCCGCTCGGCGAGACCGTCGTCTCGGGCGGTGTCCCGGGTGTGTCCGGCCTCCTCGGCCGCGCGCTCCAGGTCCAGGACGCGGGCGCGCAGGGACCGGGAGACCAGGTCGGCGAGGACGTACTCGCCCGCGATGCGCAGTGCCGTGGGCAGTCCGTCGGAGGGCACCGGGTGGCCGAACCAGTCGTATGACGGCAGAAGTTCGTCCGTGCGGGCGAAGACCGCGCCCGCATGCAGGTGCACATAGTCGAGGGATGCGGCCCGCAGCACCTGGCAGCGGTGCGCCACGAGGGCGTCGAGGAGCCGGTGGTACGGGAGTTCGGCCTCGCGATGGCCGAAGACGATCAGACCTCGCCCGCCCGGGCGCATCCGTTGCAGTACGGCGAGACAGTCCGCCTCGGTGCCGTGCATCGCGGGGGCGGGCCCGTACGACAGCAGCACCAACTCCCCCTCGCCGACAGGCTGTGCGCCGTGGCGCAGAGCCACGCCCTCCGGAAGGTGCAGATACGGTTCCATGCGCAGGGCGCCGCCGGTCGCATCGACGACGGTCCTGATGCCGTCCAGGTGCGGGTGGAGCAGATCGGTCAGACGCATCAGCGGGTCCTCGTGAAGACGTGGAAGCCGACCAGGTTCTCGCGGAAGCCGTACGGTCTGAACAGGGTGTGCCGCAGGCCGAGCGGCTCGATCATCGCGCGGTAGGCGGCGGCCGGCCGGTGCACTATGTAGTCGCCGCGCGGGCTGCGCTCCGGGGCGTCCTCGTCGGTGAGGATCAGGCGGCCGGTGACGCGGACGAGAGAGGCGAGGTTGCGCAGGCCGGCCGTCCACTCCGCGTCATCGAGGACGTGGAACAGGACGTCCACGCACAGCACCACGTCGTACGGCCAGGGGCTGCGCCACTCGTCGAGTGCGGCGACGGCGTAGCGCAGCCCTCCATCCTCCGCACGGGCGTGCGCGATGGCCTCCTGGCTGGCGTCGAAGCCGTCCACGCGGTGGCCGCAGCGGGCCAGGGCGCGAGCGAAGTGGCCCTTGCCGCAGCCCGCGTCGAGCACGAACAGCGGGGCCGCCGGGCTCGACAGGTCGCCGATCAGGGTGAGCAGTTGGCCGAGCCGCAGCGCGTAGAAGAGCTCGTTGCCCGGGCGGTCGAGGCCGATGTGCCCGCCGGAGGCCAGCTCGTCCTGCTCACGGTGGCGGGTGTCCCAGTACTCCCGGGTGCCGTCAGCCATGACGCTCCAGCCACTCGGTGACGACACGGGCGATCCGGGCGCCTGCCCGGCCGTCCCACAGCGGCGGCCCCTCCGCGGGCGGCACTCCCCCGCCGTCCAGGACCTTGCGCAGCGCGGGCACCAGCTCCGCGTGCCGGACGAGGCGGTTGGTGCCGTGGGTGACGGTGACCGGGCGCTCCGTCGTCGTGCGCAGCGTCAGGCACGGGACGCCCAGCACGGTCGTCTCCTCCTGCACACCGCCGGAGTCCGTGATCACGGCGGCGGCGCCCCGCACCAGCCCCATGAACTCGACGTATCCCAGCGGCTCCAGCAGGTGGACGCCCGGCGCGTCCGCGAGACCCGCGGCCTGGAGCGCCGCCCGGCCGCGCGGATGCAGCGGTACGGCGAGGTCCAGGTGAGCGGCTGCCTCCGTCAGGGTGCGGGCAGCGGCCGCGGCCGCCTCCGGGTCGTCGACGTTGGCGGGCCGGTGCAGCGTGACGACGCCGTAGCGCTCGGGCAGTCCGTGTGCGGCGCGGGCACCGGCCGGGTCGAAGCGGTCCAGATGGGTGAGCAGGGTGTCGATCATCGGGTTGCCGGCGAAGTGCACGCGGTCGGCGGCGATCCCCTCGCGGGCGAGATGGCCGACCGCCTCGGGGCTGGTGGTGAAGAGCAGTTCGGAGAGCTGGTCGACCAGGCGCCGGTTGACCTCCTCCGGCATCGACATGTCGAAGCTGCGCAGGCCCGCTTCGACATGGGCCACGGGGATCCCCAGTTTGGCGGCGACGAGCGTGGCCGCCAGTGTCGAGTTCACGTCCCCGTACACCATGACGAGCGCGGGAGCGCGGGCGGTCAGCTCGGCCTCGAGAGCCACCAGCAAGTCGGCGGTCTGGCGCGCATGGCTGCCGGAGCCGACACCGAGGTCGGTGTCCGGCTCGGGAAGGCCGAGTTCCCGGAAGAAGATGTGCGAGAGCCGCTCGTCGTAGTGCTGTCCGGTGTGCACCAGGAACTGGTCGGGGCCCGCTGTGCGCAGGGCGGCGACGACTGGTGCTGCCTTGACGAAGTTCGGCCGGGTGCCGACGACATGGAGTACTCGGCCGTTCATGTCGCAAGTTCTCCGCTCCGTCGGCCTACCTTGGCGATATGTCCCGTCATATCCCCCGCGCCCTCAGTCTGGCCGCATCGGTGGCCTGGGGCGAGTTGCGTCACGACCCCGTCCGGGCTCTCCTGCTCGGTGCCCGGCTGCTGCCGCCACGCGCCCGGCGCAGGTTGCGGCCCGTCGAGCGGCGGCTCGCCGCACGCGCCCGCACGGCCGGGCCGGCTGCGGCTCCATCCCCCGCTCGGGTGCCCGCTCCCGCCGGACGGACGATCCGCCCCGTGCCTGGCCGGGTGCTGCATCTGGTCACGAACGGGCTGCCGTTCAAGCACGCCGGCTACACCGTGCGCACCCAGGCGCTTGCCGAGGCGCAGCGGGCGGCCGGACTCGATCCGCACGTCGTGACGCGCATCGGCTTCCCGGTGGCGCAGGGGGTGCTGGACGCCCGCCCGCTGCAGATCGTGGGCGGTGTGCCGCAGCACCGGCTGCTGCCGCTGCGGCTGCCGTACGGTCAGGGGCCGATGCTGGCCCTGGGCGCCGAACTGGTAGGCCGGCTGGTGGAGCGGCTGCGGCCCGCCGTCCTGCACGCTGCGACCGACCACGGCAACGGGCGCGTGGCGCTGGCCCTGCGCGAGGCGTACGGCCTGCCGGTGGTGTACGAGGTGCGGGGCTTCCTGGAGGAGACCTGGCTGACGCAGGCGCCGGGGCGCTCCCGGAACGACGAGACGTACCGCGCGCGCCGCACCCTGGAGACGTACTGCATGCGCGAGGCCGATCTGGTGCTGACGCTGGGCGCGGCGATGAAGGCCGAGATCGTGTCCCGCGGGGTGCCCGAGGAGCGGGTCCTGATCGCCCCCAACGCGGTGGACGAGGCGTTCCTGGCTCCGCTGCCGGACGGGGCGCCGCTGCGCGCCCGCCTCGGCATCGGACCGGACGATTTCGTCGTCGGTACCGTGAGCAGCCTTACGCCGCACGAGGGGATCGGCACCTTGCTTCATGCGGGTGCCGAGCTGCGCCGCCGGGGCGTGCCGCTGCGGCTGCTGATCGTGGGCGACGGTCCGGAGCGCGCGGCGCTTCAGGCGCTGGCCGGCCGGCTGGGCCTGGGCAACGGTGGCGCGCTGTTCACCGGTCGGGTGCCGCACGACCAAGTGCGGGCGTACCACGCGGTGCTGGATGTGTTCGCGGTGCCGCGCACCGACGAGCGTGTCTGCCATCTGGTGACCCCTCTCAAGCCGGTCGAAGCGATGGCGAGTGGTCTCCCTGTCGCAGCTAGTGATCTCAGCGCAATGAGAGAACTAGTGGAACCCGAGGTGAACGGACAGTTAATTCCCCACGGATCACCACAAATATGGGCAGAAGAACTCGAAACATTGCTCTACAGTCAAAAGCGGCGAACTGAATGGGGAGCAGCCGCCCACGCGCTCGTCGCGCGTGACCGCACCTGGAACCGGGTCGCCGCCATGACCCGGGAGGCGTATCGGTCACTTGGATGCGCCTGAGAACCAGAAGCCTGGTAGCCGTACCGTCCTGAACCTTCAAACCAAGATCCTGCCTGGACGCGGGGTGAATCCCTATGCAGGTCGAACAGGCCAAACCGCTCGGGGACGAGAACGAACAGCTCGGGGACGCAGAACAGGCCGACCAAGTGGAACTCGCGGTGATCGGGCTCGGCTACGTCGGGCTGCCGCTGGCGAGGGAAGCGGCGTCGGTCGGCCTGAGAGTCGTGGGGCTCGACCGGGACCCCCGTGTCGCAGCGGCACTCAACGCCGGGCACTCCCACGTCGACGACGTGTCCGACGCGGACGTCCGCCGGATGCAGGCGGCCGGATTCCTCGCGTACACGGACGACTCCTGTCTCGCCCGTGCGCAGACCGTGGTCATCTGCGTGCCGACCCCGCTCAGCGAGGACGGCGGTCCGGACCTGAGCGCGGTGGTCTCCGCCACCCGTGCGGTCGCGGGCCGGCTGCGGCGCGGACAGCTGATCGTGCTGGAGTCGACCACCTATCCGGGCACCACCGAAGAGGTCGTCAAGCCGCTCCTTGAGAAGTCCGGGCTGCGGGCCGGCGAGGACTTCGCGCTGGCCTTCTCCCCCGAACGCATCGACCCCGGCAACACCACGCACGGGCTGCGCGCCACACCGAAGGTGGTCGGCGGCTGCACCCCGTCGTGCGCAGCGCGCGCGGTCGCCTTCTATGGCAAGATCGTCGACACCGTCGTGCAGGCGAAGGGCACGCGCGAGGCCGAGATGGCCAAGCTGCTGGAGAACACCTACCGGCACGTGAACATCGCCCTCGTCAACGAACTGGCCATCCTGTGCCGCGAGTTGCACGTCGATGTCTGGGACGCGATCCGCTGCGCGGCGACCAAGCCCTTCGGCTTCCAGGCGTTCCGGCCGAGCGCCGGGGTGGGTGGCCACTGCATCCCCATCGACCCCAACTACCTGTCGTACAAGGTGCGTTCGCTTGGCTACGAGTTCCGCTTCGTGGAGCTCGCCCGGGAGATCAACGCGCGGATGCCCGAGTACGTCGTACGGCGCGTTCAGGACCTGCTCAACACCGAGGGCCGCGCGCTGCACGGCTCCCAGGTGCTGCTGCTCGGCGTCACCTACAAGCCTGACATCGCCGACCAGCGCGAGTCGCCCGCGGTACCGGTGGCCCGGCTGCTGCGGAAACGGGACGCCGAGATCGCCTTCCACGACCCGTTCGTCACCGAGTGGTCCGTCGACGGGACAGCGGTGCCGCGCGTCATCGACGTGACGACGGCCGTGCGCAGCTTCGACCTGACGTTGCTGCTCCAGGACCATTCCGCTTACGACCTGCCCAGGCTCGCCGACGAGGCCCGTCTGCTGTTCGACACCCGCGGGCGGATCTTCCGGCCCGGTGTGGAAGTGCTCTAGGACGCAACAACGTCCCTGCCGGTGCGGGGAGTCGAGAGGTGCTCTGATGCGGATACTCGTCGTCACCGTCGTGCATCACCCCGAGGACGCAAGGATCCTGCACCGGGAGATAGCCGCCCTGCGGGACAGCGGCCACCAGATCGTGTACGCGGCGCCGTTCACGGCCCGCGGGGTGGCGCCGCGGGCCGACGTCGAGGGCATAGACCTGCCGCGAGCCGCCGGCAGCAACCGCCGCGAGGCGCTCCGCGCGGCCCGTACCGTGCTCTCCGAACGCGGTCCCGCGGCCGACGTGGTGCTGCTCCACGATCCGGAGCTGCTGCTGGCGCTGCCAGGTACGCTGCGCCGCTGGCGGCGGGGCGGAGCGGCTCCGGTGACCGTGTGGGACGTGCACGAGGACACAGCGGCGGCCCTCGCCATGAAGCGCTGGGTGCCGCGGGCACTGCGCCCGCCGTTGCGGTTCGCGGTGCACATCGCCGAACGGCTGGCGGAGCGTCATCTTCGGCTGCTGCTCGCCGAGGATGCGTATCAGGCGCGCTTCCGTCGCACGCATCCCGTGGTGCCGAACCTCGCGACCGCGCCACCCGGCCCGACCGAGCCGCCGGGCGGTGAACGTGTCGTATACCTGGGGCAGCTGTCACGGGCTCGCGGCGCGCTGGACCTGATACAGATGGCGCGTCTGCTGTGGCCCGCGATCCGCGTCGAGGTGATCGGCGCGGCGGACCCCGACGTACGCGACGCGCTCGCAGCGGCCGACCGGGACGGCGTCCTGCACTGGCATGGTTTCCTGTCCAACGACCGCGCGCTCCCCCTGCTGTCGGGCGCCCTCGCCGGCCTCTCCCTCCTGCACGACCAGCCCAACTACCGCCACTCGCGGCCCACCAAGGTCGTCGAGTACATGGCCTGCGGCATCCCCGTCGTCACCACGCCCACGCCGCTGGCGGCCGAACTCGTCGAGCGGCACAGCTGCGGCCTGGTCGTACCGTACGAGGATCCCGCAGCGGCGACGGAGGCCGTGCGGCGCCTCAGCACGGACACGGGACTGCGGCTGCGCGCAGCCGAGCGCGGCCGGAAGGCGGCCCTCGCCGACCTCAACTGGCCCGACAAGGCCGCCCGGTTCACGACACTTCTGGAGACCTGGGCGAAGGAGGCTGCTGGCCCTGCGCTCACCCGTGAAGCGGCTCGCACACGCCGACCGAGCCCCCGCCGCACGGCCGGAAGCCCGCCACCCTTCCCCAGCGAACGCCCCGCGACGGACGCGTGAACTCAACGCCCCTGGCCGCGCAAACGGCCGTCGCTGTCGCGACGTCATCGCACATGGCACCAGCTCGTACGACGCCTCGTGCCTTAGGACATCCGCCGGCCTGCGGCCGAACCACGCGTTCGGCCGCTCGGTCGCCGACCGCAACAGCGCCACCGCTCACGCTGTCCAGCATCACCCGTCCGGCGATGCTGTCCGCCGTGGCCGATCCCGCCTAAAGGGTGGCGGCGGCCGCGAACCGCCGACCGGCGCTTCGTCCGCAAGGGCGGCACGTCCGTAGCCTCGGGGCATGGCGAACCTGTGGGACCTCATGCACGACTGCATCCCCGACGACCACGCCCGCCAGGTCACGTCGCGCTACTACCTCGACGAGGTCATGAGCTCGCCGGACGCGCCGGACCAGGTGCTCGACCTGGGGTGCGGGCGTGGCACTTCTGCCGCGAATTTCAAGAGACACAATCCGAAGTTGCGGTGGGTGGGAGTCGACATCCGCGACTCTCCGGAGGCCAGGCAGCGACGGCCCAGCGGCGATCCGCTGGTCCACTTCGACGGCATCCACCTGCCCTTCCGCTCGGACACCGTGCCGCTGATCTACTCGCACCAGGTCTTCGAGCACGTCTCGCACCCCCGGGACCTGCTGGCGGAGGTCGGCCGGGTGCTGCGGCCGGGCGGGCTGTTCATCGGCAGCACGTCCCAGTTCGAGCCGTACCACTCCTTCAGCCTGTGGAACTACACGCCGTACGGATTCCGGGTTCTGGTCGAGGAGGCCGGGCTCGCCCTGGAGGAGCTCCGGCCCTCCCTGGACGGGGTGACGCTGATCATGCGGGCCTACCACGGCGAGCGGAAGAAGAAGGAGTACGGGCGGTATTGGAACGAGGAGTCCCCGCTCAACGCCGAGATCGACAGCTGGGCGAAGCACACGGGGAGGCGGACGGCCCTGGTGAACCTGCGCAAGCTCACCTTCTGCGGCCAGTTCGCGTTCCGCGTCACCAAACCAGGCCCGACCTCCGCCACAACGGCGGCTGCCTTCAGCCCGGATCATCGCGTCGGATCCGGCGTACCTGATCTTCGGCGTACTTGAGCGAGGCCGGCGATGAGGCGGCCTCTGCGGTACGAACGGCGCGGCACTCCCATGAATCCCGTGTTTTCCCACCATAGTGGGATGTTATGAGCACGGAGCCCACCTACCCAGCCGGCCTCGACCAGCAGCCGAAGGACGAGCCTCCGGACCCAGTGATCGTGACCATCGGCGTGGTGGCGGTGATGGTGGTGGTGGCGTGGGCGGCCATCGGCAAGGACAACTTCGCCGATGTGTCGGACGCCGCCCTGAACTGGGTCCTGAGCAATTTCGGCTGGCTTTTCGTGGTAGCCGCCGATTTCTTCCTGGTGCTGTGCGTGATCCTCGCCTTCAGCCGGTTCGGGATGATCCGTCTGGGCCGGGACGACGCGGAACCGGAATTCACCAACACCTCGTGGATCGCGATGATGTTCAGCGCCGGAATGGGCATTGGCCTGATGTTCTACGGCGTGGGCGAGCCCCTGCAGCACTATGTGTCGCCGCCGCCCGGTTCGGGCGTAGAGCCGCAAACGCCTGGCGCGGCTCTGACTGCCATGGAGTACTCGTTCTTCCACTGGACGCTCACTCCGTGGGCGATCTACGGGGTGGCCGGTCTCGCCCTGGCGTACGCGGTCTTCCGCAAGTCCCGTGGGAACCGGCTGAGCTCGGCCTTCGTGCCGCTGATGGGTGAGCGGTGGGCGAACGGCTGGCCCGGCAAGGCGGTGGATCTGCTGGCGGTCTTCGCGACCGTCTTCGGCACGGCCACCAGCCTCGGCCTCGGCACCCTCCAGGTCGCCAAGGGCCTCAATCTGACGGCGGGGGCGCAGGAGTCCAGGACGCTCGATATGATCATCATCGTGTCGCTGTCCGCGGCCTTCGTGGTCTCGGCGTTCTCCGGCCTCCACCGGGGCGTGAAGTGGCTGAGCACCATCAACATCGTGCTGGCAGCGCTGCTGATGCTGTTCGTGTTCGTGGTCGGCCCGACCGTGTATGTGCTGGACAGCATCCCGGCGAGCGTGGGCGGGTACTTCAGCGAGTTGCTCCCCATGGCCTCCCGGACCGGCGTCTTCACGGACCCGGAGTGGACCGGCCGGTGGACGATCTTCTACTGGGCGTGGTGGCTGTCATGGGCGCCGTTCGTCGGTACCTTCCTCGCCCGCATCTCGCGCGGCCGGACGATCCGCGAGTTCCTCATCGGGGTGCTGCTGGTGCCCAGCGGCGCGACCATGATCTGGTTCTCCGTCATGGGCGGCAGCGCGATCCGGATGGACGCGACCGGCCAGGCGGACCTCGCCGAAACGGTTCAGCAGGGAGCGGAGGCCTCGCTGTTCGGGCTGCTGGACAACCTGCCGCTGTCCACGCTGACGTCGTGGGTCGCGATCGTGCTGGTGATGATGTACTTCGTGACGAGCGCCGACTCCGCGTCCATCGTCATGGGCTCGCTGACCAGCCGCGGAGCACTGCACCCCCGCACCTGGCTGGTCGTCCTGTGGGGCGTACTGATGGCCGCTGTCGCGGCGGTGCTGCTGATCGCGGGCGGGCTCGACTCGCTGCAGACGGCGACGATCCTGGTGGCGCTGCCGTTCGTGTTCGTGATGCTGATGCTGTGCTGGGCGCTGATCGCCGAGCTTCGCGAGGACCCGGGGGCCGGGCCCCCGCGGCACGCCCTGCACGGCTTGCGGGACGCGGTGACGGCCATGCTCGGCGACGAGATCACCGAACACGGCCGCCCCCGCCACCCCCGGCTGCGGCGAGGAAAAGGGGACCGCGGCGAAGGTGAGGTCCCGGGCCAGTGAGACCGTCTGGTGGGGCGCAACTCGACGGTTCACGATCCGCACGGTGTTGAGCTCCCCGAGGCGGGTCGGCGGGCGGCTGGCGGCTGGCGGCTGGCGCTTTGCACGGGATTGACCCGCCTCGGCAAACGTGACCAGCGCGAGGCCGTGGCGTGCGATGGTTCAGACCTCGCCCACCAGATCGCCCAGGCGACCCGGGAACGCTACGGACCCGACAAACTGCAGGAACTGGATCCAGCTTCCGAGATCCCCGCCCTCATCCAGGGCACGGTCAACGCCTCGTCCCCAGCATGGCAGCGACTCGACACGCTCATTCGCGCGCAACTGGACACGTGACCCGACCGTGTGCGGACGCACAGCTCGGCGTCGCGCTAGGGGTGGGGGACTCCTTCCAGTGGGGCGGACGCCCACCTCAACGAGGGTCTGTCGGCCAACCAGGTGCCGTACAGGTCGCGTAGAGGGTTACCGGGCGAGTGGCCCAACGGGTCGCCGAACCGGCTGGCTGGGCCGGCAACAGGACGGAATCGCCACATCCCCGGCCTCCGCACCGGGTCGCCCGTCTGAGCGGAACAAGATGCTGGATACTCGCGGGATGGATGGATCAAGGGCTGACTGGATCAACACCACCCACGATTGGGCCCGTGACGTGGACCTGGGCCATCTCGCCCAGATTCGCCAGGAGCCGGAGCAGTTTGCTCCCTGTGGCCCAGGGCACCTCGTCCTTGAAGTCGTGGCCTATGCCGCCGATGAGGCATCGAGTCGAGCGGGGGGCCGATGCCTGATCACTCTGCACCGCGACGGCTCTGTGTCCGTGGCAGATAACGGACGAGGCACCGACACTCGCGTCGATGATCACGGTCGGATCGTAAAGAAGCCAGTGATGGCATCGAAGGACCTGCGGTTCTTCGACTCCCCGGATGCGGAGCGGCTTCCAGACGGGCATCCACGTCGCGGCATGTCCGTCGTAGCGGCGCTCAGCGAGTGGCTGATTCACACCAACCGCCGTCGCAACGGGGCCTGGAACCAGCGTTATGAGCGCGGTGTTCCAGTGACTGACCTGATTCCCCTCGAGGCCGACGGAACCACCGGGACGCTCGTCCGCTTTCTACCGGTCGAGTCGCTCTGCCCGCCGGGGTCGTTGACCGTGGAGGATCTGACGCGGTGGACCGCGCACTGGCCTGACCTGGAGGTCCGCCTCGATGACCAACGCGGCAGAGGCGATCAACTGATCCCGTGAGAGTCTTCCCCGATTGCAGCGAGGCCGGCGTGACGGAATAGCGACGTTCCTGGTGAATGGTTCTGCTTGTCGACTCGCCCGACTTGGATCAGCTTCACCCGCGCCTCGAAGAGGTCCTTGAGATCGAGGTGTTGGTGAGTGAGGTGCCAGCGCTTGATGCCGGCCTCGATTGCGAGCCGGGCGACGCTCAGGCACCCGCTCGATCGCAGCTGGGTCCCGGCGAGAAGGCGGTCGCCACAACACTTGAGCTGAAGGAGAACAGCTTCTCGCCGGGCACATAGTCTCCCGCGGACGCGGGGGCTGCGGGACAGATGCAATGCATCCTGTTTCGCAGTTTCAGCCAGCCGCGCCGCCCGGGCTGGTACGACTGCCCCAGTCCCTTGGCGACCAGGCCCAGATGCCGACCGCGGCCCACCCCTCCCTCGCCGCGATGGAGGATGTGGACGCTGCCCCCCTCGGCGATCAGCGGCGCCGCAGTGACGGGTCGAGCAGCGCGGGCGGAGTGTCGTACTTCTCGTGCGCGGCCAGGTCGGTGCCGGGGGCGACGATGGCGTCGATCGCGTCGAGCACGTCGGCGGAGAGCACGGTGTCAGCGGCGGCGAGTTGCGAGTGCAGGTGGTCCAGCGTGCGGGGGCCGGTGAGCGCGCTGGTCACGGCGGGATGCGCGGTCACGAATCCGAGCGCGAGCTGGATCATGGTCAGGCCGGCCTCGTCGGCGACCTTGGCCAGCTGCTCAACGGCATCGAGCCTGGCCCGGTTGGCGGGGATGGCGGTGTCGAAGCGTTCCGGCAGCAACACGGAGCGGCTGGTGGTGATCTCCCGGCCCTCGCGGATCGCGCCCGACAGCCATCCCGAGGCCAGCGGACTCCACACCAGCACACCGAGCCCGTACTCCTCAGCCACGGGCAGCACGTGGGACTCGATCCCGCGCTGCAGGATCGAGTAGCTGGGCTGTTCGGTGACGTAACGGCTCAGGTGATACTCGCGGGCAGCCCACTGGGCTTGCACGATGCGGTACGCGGGGAAGGTCGAGGAGCCGAAGTAACGGATCTTTCCCGCGCGTTGCAGGTCGGTCAACGCCGACAGCGTCTCCTCGTCGCTGGCGTTCGGGTCCCACCGGTGGATCTGGTAGAGATCGACGTGGTCGACACCGAGACGGCGCAGGCTGTCGTCCAGCGCGGTGACCAGCCAGCGGCGCGAGCTGCCCTGGTGGTTGCGCTCCTCGCCCATGGGCATGTTCGCCTTTGTGGCCAGCACGATGTCGTCGCGGCGGCCGGCGATGGCTTTGCCGACCATCTCTTCCGACTCGCCGTCGCTGTACCAGTCGGCGGTGTCGATGAGGTTGATGCCGCCCTCGAGAGCGGCATCGACGATGGCGGTGGCCTCGTCCTGGGTGGTGCGTCCTATCGCGCCGAAGTTCATCGCGCCGAGCGCGAGGGAGCTGACCTGCACACCGGTGCGGCCCAAGGTGCGGTACTGCATGACCGTGTTCCTCCATTGCGGATGAAGCGTGGTGGCAATGCATGGCTTGGCTGTCGGGCCCCTGCTCTGACATCATGAGCAAACGGAACCTCGTTCCGGAACGAGGGAAACGATACGGAACGCTGTTCCGTTTTGGCAAGCCCCGGTAGCGAAAGGAGACGCGCGGTGAACGACAGCGACAACGGCGCAGGGCACGCAGCCCCGTCCAAGCGGAAGGACGCCCGGCGCAACAAGGCGACTCTGCTCGACGCAGCCGCCGCGGTCTTCGTCACGTCAGGCGTGGAAGCGCCGGTACGCGACATCGCGGCCAAGGCAGGCGTCGGACTGGGCACGATCTACCGCCACTTCCCGACGCGAGCGGATCTCATCATTGCCGTCTACCAGCATCAGGTCGACGCCTGCGCCGTGGCCGGTCCAGCCCTGCTGGAGACCAGCCCGACTCCGCACGCCGCACTAGGGCAATGGATCAACCTCTTCGTCGACTTCCTGGTCACCAAGCACGGACTCGCCACCGTGCTGCAGTCCGACAACACCGGCTTCGACACGCTGCACGCCTACTTCCTCGACCGCCTCGTGCCCGTCTGCACCCAACTGCTCGACGCCGCAGCCGTCGCCGGCGAGATCCGCTCCGACATCGATGCCTACGAACTCATGCGCGGCGTCGGGAACCTCTGCATCGGCGCGGACAGCGATCCCCGCTACGACGCACGCCGCATGGTCGAACTCCTCATCGCAGGACTACGCCGACCGCACTGACCATCGGCCAGGCAGCCGATGCAAGCGGGCCACCCGGCCGCGACGAGCGCGCAGCTCGAACCCTCGGCAGCCTCGCTCGTGGAGTGCTCCAGCCGGCCGATCGGCAGGTGGTTGTTGAGCGCAGATGCTACGCCCCGCCCTCCGCCGTGGACGCGCTCGCCGCAGTGAGCGCGTTCGGGCCCAAGACCGCCCGGATGCGCCACTCCATGTGCGCCCGGATGTCGAACTCGGGGCCGTGGTGCCACTGGAACTGCAGGCCCTCCCAGGCGGCGAGGAGGATCCGCGCCGCGATGTCCGCGTCGATACCGGCGGGCACCGCGCCCTCCTGCTGGAGGCGGCGGATGTCGGTCGCAACGATGTGCTGGCATCACGATCTGCGGTCCGAAATGATTCATGGCGCCTTCGCGGTGCACGTAGGCTCTGGGCGCGTGCGGTCGACCGGGGGCGCGTCGGGCCTGTGCCCGAGGAATTGGGCGAAGGGAGCGTCCCGCTGTGACGGATAGTCACGAGGAAGAAGTCGTGGCCAGGATCGCCAAGGGGCTCGTCTACACCGAGTCGGAAGCGGCCTTTCAGGCCCCTCGGCGCCGCACAGAGCAGATCTTCGAGTACAACCACACACCACCGAGTGAAACGGAGAAGCGTCGATCGCTGCTCGTCGCGATCTTCGGCTCGGTCGGTGAACGCACGGTACTGCTGCCGCCGTTCCACGCGGGGTTCGGCAGCAATGTCCACATCGGCGACGACTTCTTCGGGAACGTGAACCTCACGTTCGTCGACGACGTGGACATCCGCATAGGCAACGGTGTCATGATCGCTCCCAGCGTGACACTGACCACCACGGGACACCCGGTGCATCCCTCGCGACGCGATGACTTCGGGCGGTTCTCCGAACCGATCGTGATCGAGGACAAGGTGTGGATCGGCAGCAACGCGGTGGTCCTGCCCGGCATCCGTATCGGATATGGGTCGGTCATCGGCGCCGGCAGCGTCGTCAGCCGCAGCATTCCCCCCATGACCGTCGCGCTCGGAACACCTTGCCGGGTGGTCCGCCCCATCACGGACGAGGACCTCACCACACGTACTGCCGTGGGACCGGCTCCACCCGCGGCTGACCCGCCGGTCCGCGTGGATCGACCACACCACGTCACTGCCCATCATCGAGGGCACCGTGATCCGTCGGCAGGTTGAACCCCTGCCTTCCGGAACAGAGCCGAAGCCGATGTGGCTGTGGTGGTCCAAGTCCGGCGCTGCCGCAGCCGACGTAGACCGTTGCTGGCAGGCCTTCCTGAGAAGATTCGACGTCGAGCACACCTTCAGGTTCTGGAAGCAGACCCTGGGCTGGACCTGTCCGAAGGTCCTGCTTGTGTAGGTCGGCTTCTAACCTGCCCCCTTGGTGACGGACTCGGCTCACGGTTCAGCAACACCGCCACAGCCGACGGCGCGTCCCGCCGGTGGTCCACGGCGGTGATCGCCGCGCTGGGCGCCGGACTGCTGTCCACGGGGCCGACGGTGCCGGCCGCGACCGCCGCCGAACTGCCGGCGCCCAAGCTATCGCCTCTACCGGCGCCTGCGGATCCGCTGGGAGGGCCGTGGGTGACATCAACGAGGCCGTGCTCAGCATGGGATGTGCGCTGATCTGCTGGAGGCGGTCGAACAGCGTGTCACGTGGTCACAGAGCGGTTGCCGGTTCGTTCCCTGGTGTCGTAGGCCCGGCGGGCCTGTTCGACCTGGTCCAGGTTGGCCGACCATTCGGCGAGGGTCGCGAACAGCGGTGCCAGGCTACGGCCGAGTTCGCTGATCTCGTACTCCACCCGCGGTGGAACCTCGGGGTGATAGGTGCGCACGACGAGGCCGTCGCGTTCCAGCTGTCGCAGCCTCTGGGTCAGCACCTTGGGCGTGATCGTGGCGATCCGGCGTTCCAGCTCCACGAATCGCTGCCGGCCGTACTCGTTGAGCGCCCACAGGATCGGAGTGGTCCAGCGGCTGAAGACGATGTCGACCACGGGAGCGATCGGGCAGGCGTTCTCCGGCGAGACCTCAATCCGAGACCCTTGAGCTGTGCTCTCCGTCACATCGATCCCCTCGGCCATTACTTTCCTCTAGGTACCTACTGTCCTCACGATAGTAGCTTCGCCGTGTCCTCAGGAATTCGGAACGGAGAGATCATGATCGTGGTGACCGGCGCAACGGGTAACGTCGGGCGGCCGCTGGTGCGGGCGCTCGTCGCAGCAGGAGAGCAAGTGACGGCAGTCTCCCGGCGGATCTCGGCAAGCCAGGTACCGGCGGGGGTGCGGTATCACCAGGCCGACCTGGTCGAGCCGGAAAACCTCAAGCCCGTCCTTGACGGGGCTGAGACGCTGTTCCTGCTGACCTCCGGCGACTTCGTGGCAGCCGACGGCAACCTCAGCGACGTCCTCGAGGTCACCCGTGCCGGTGGCATCCGACGGGTCGTCCTGTTGTCCTCGCAGGGTGTCAGCACCAAAGACCACTCCTCCGAATTGGAGGATGCCGTCACCCAGTCGGGCATGGACTGGACCATGCTGCGGCCGGGGGGCTTTCACTCCAACACACTGCAGTGGGCCGACACGGTTCGCGCGCAGCGGGTGGTCACAGCCCCGTTCGGTGACATCGCGCTACCGACCATCGACCCGGCCGACACCGCCCAGGTCGCCGCCGTCGCGCTGCGGGATGCCGCCCACAACGGCAACGTCTACGAGCTGACGGGGCCGGTTGCGATCTCACCCCGACAGCAGGCCGCCGCGATCGCAGACGCGCTGGGCGAGCCGGTGCGGTTCGTCGAACAGACCCGGGCCGAGGCCAAGGCGGCGATGGTGCGGTTCATGCCCGAGCCGGTCGCAGAACGCACCCTCGACATCCTCGGCGCACCGTCGACTGCTGCGCAGCGAGTCAGCCCAGACGTCGAACTGCTCTTGGGCCGCCCAGCCCGCACATTCGCCGAGTGGGCAACACACAACATCTCAGCCTTCCAGTGACCCCAGAGGCGATGGGTGGCTCTGTTCGCGAGTACGAGCAGCCCTTCGAAGGCGGTTCAGGGAGGCAGCCGGGCGCGGGCGGTCGATGCAGATATTCACGAGTGCCGACAGCACTGAGCCTTCCTGGCGGGCCGATGCGGCCGCTTCAGGACATGTGTCGGCGCTCCGAGAGAGGCTTGACGCAGGCAGAGAGGCGAGCCAGTCAGTCAGGGATTCGGTTGATCTCCGCGGGGCGCTCTTGCTGGATCCAGTGACCGCAGCCGTCGACGATGTGGGAGG
The DNA here is from genome assembly GCF_013778455.1 of Streptomyces himalayensis subsp. himalayensis. Taxonomy (GTDB): domain Bacteria; phylum Actinomycetota; class Actinomycetes; order Streptomycetales; family Streptomycetaceae; genus Streptomyces; species Streptomyces himalayensis. The sequence goes on from NZ_JACEHE010000028.1 coordinate 90,234, forward strand.
TGCCAGCCTGGATGCGGTCTCGTGCACTCTCGCCGACCTGTTCTGGGCCCGGATCGAGGCGCTGGCGCCCGGGATCGACTCGCTGGGGCTGCGGCCAGCAGTGTCCCGAGCTTGGAAGGAGGATCTCAATGTCAAGTAGCGTACGGTCACTGGTCCCGGCGGGGAGAGCATCGAGATCTCCAGCCCGCGGCTCAACGTTTCAGCGCGACATCGGCTCCGAACACCGCGCATTCACGCCGACCGCGATCCGAAACTGCTCATCAACGCCTTGGCTGCCACCGGCGTGACCAACGCCGACGGCGAGGCCCTTACGTTCTCACCCCACGGCTTCCGGAGGAGTGTCAGATGCTCACTCCTTCGACCGGACCCGGCCCAGCGGACACGACTTGCCGACATCCGCGACAACCTGATCGCCCGCATCGCCGAGGCCGAACGCGAAGGCCCGCTCGGCGAGGTCGAAGGGCTACGGGTCAGCCTCGCTGGGGCAGAAGAGAAGATCGCCCAGCTCGATGCCCGCCAGGAGCGCAAGTCATCGAGGGCGTTCCTCGGAGTCCCCTCGTTCGACCAAATCGGAGCTCGAACGGCGGTGAGCCCTGATCACGAGTCGACGCCTGGAGCTGACGGATCCCCATGCGGCAGGCTGGAGTTCGATAAGGCAGCCCCTGCCTAGGCTTTGCGAGCGAGCAGTTGAATCTCCTGGAACTGCCGTCGGTCGGTGGGCTGAGGCTCGCGAACCATCCGGGCCACCTCGGCCAACCCGGACTTGCGCAGCAGCGCGGCGAGGTGATCAGGCCACCACCGATAGGCCGGCGCGACTGTGTGATCGAAGACCTGCGTCGGGTGAGACGGATCATCGCTTGCCGAAAAGCCGATCAGAAGGTGGCCGCCAGGTGCCAGCACACGATGGAACTCCGCCAGGATGACGGAGAGTTCTTGCGGCGGAGTGTGGATGATGGACCAACGTGAGAGTGCGCCGCCCAGCACGCCGTCAGCGATGTTCAACGCGGCCATCGAGCCCACGTCGAACCGGAGGCCCGGATAGGCCTGTCGAGCCAACTTGATCATTGCAGGAGAAGCGTCAACACCAAACGCTGCCAGACCCAGCTCGTCCAGATAAGCGGTGATATGGCCAGGTCCACACCCCAGGTCCGCGACCTGACCGTCCCCACTCGCACTTACGACCTCGGCGAAGGCACCCAAGATCGCGCGGTCCAGCGGACTGTCACGCAGCGTGTCGCGGAACAGCTGCGCATAGGCCGGGGCGGCAGCGTCGTAAGCCTCGCGGGTGGCACTCAGGGCATCGTGTTCGACCATGCTCGCGACAGTAGTTCCTGGCCCCGAAGCGAGCCGGGAGAATCACGATCTTCCCGCCCGTTCGCCCGGGCTATCGCTAGTTCAGCGTGCTCTAGCAAGGAACCCCGTGCCTGTAGGCATCGGGAGGAATCGCTTCTCTGGACGGTTCTGACCTGCATCGGAGCACGGATCCGCGCTGTTGACCCCAGCCGCCTACTGTAGGCGCTTCTGGTTCTCGGTGTACTCCTTGATGACCGCCAGGGGTGCCCCGCCGCACGATCCGGCGAAGTAGGACGGGGACCAGAAGTGCTCGCCCCACAAGTACTTGCGGATGTGGTCGGAGAACTCCTTGCGCAGACGAGCTGGAGACCGGCCTGCTGGCACGCCGCCAACGCACGATCGACGAAGGCTGGCGCGGTGAGGCCGAGGGCCTCGACCGGACCTTGACATTCCTGCGAAGCAAGCACGCCCAGGGCCATCGCACAACTGCGATGGCAAGGGCGGACCTGGGTATGCGCACACCGCCCCGGCAGCCCGCAGGGCCCCTGGGCAGGTAACGACCTCGGCGTTATCTGGGGTCGCCAGAAGCCTTCAGGCAAGTGAGGCAGGTGGCCTTGCGCCGTATGTGCCTCACAGGTATCTGGGAGCTGTTGAGGCACATTGGGCACGTGAGCCACGATTTGCCGCGCCGCGACCCCTACCGGCCACGGCGGGGCCGTCGCGCTCATCTCCGAGCTGTACGCGGAGGGGTGGAGCGCTCCGAAGAAGGGCGGCGCAGCCCGATCGCGGTGATGGCCGTGGCGGCACATCAGACCCGGTTCGGTGCCGGCTCCGGCTCGGCGGGATGCGCTGCCGCGCGGCGGGGCAGCAGCAGCGGGGTCGCCAGCAGGAGCATGCCGGCCAGGCCGATGGCCGTACGCGGGCCGAGCAGGCTGCCCAGCACGCCCCAGACGGCCGCCAGGAGCGCGGTTGAGGCCTTGGTCGTCACCGCCCAGGCGGACAGCGCCCGGGCGACCCGGTCGGTCGCGGTGCGCTCGAGGCGGTAGGTGGCGTAGACGGGGTTGAAGACCCCGCAGCAGAAGATGAGCCCGAGCTCGACGCCGATCACCAGCAGCAGCCCGCCGGTCCCCGGCCCCAGGAAGGCCAGGCCGATGGGCCAGATCGCGCGCAGCGCCCCGACCACGACCAGGACCTGGTGCTGCCCGAACCGGGTGACGAGCGGTCGGGCCAGCCGCGAACCGAGCAGCCCGCCGATCGAGGGCGCGGCGAAGGCGAGGCCGTACTGCCACGGTGCGAACCCGAGTCGGCCGAGCATCAGGACGGCCAGCAGCGGCTGGGCGGCCATCACCAGGCCGTTGAACAAGGCGGTGTTGAAGAACAGCGGACGCAGCGTCGCGTCGGCGAGGATGTACCGCCAGCCGTCGAGCAGGTCCCCGGCCCGCATGCGCGCGGCCTCCCGGCGCTCGGGCAGCGGCTCGTGCCCGCCCATCGCACGGATGCCCAGGGCCGAGAGCAGGTAGCTGACCGCGTCGGCCACCACCGTCGCCACCGGACCGAGGAGTCCGATCGCGGCGCCGCCCAGCGGCGGTCCGATGATCGTGGTCGTCCAGGCCGTGGACTCAAGCCGGGCGTTGGCGACGAGCAGGTCCTCGGCCGGCAGCAGCGTCTTCAGGTACGAGCCGGAGGCGGCGCGGAAGGTGATGTCGGCCGCCGCGACGACGATCGAGACCAGCAGGAGCTGAAGGAAGGTGAGCGCGCCGAGCGCGAACGTGGTGGGGATCGTCAGCAGCGCCGCGAACCGCACCAGGTCCATCGCGATCAGCACCGTCCGCTTGCGGCGGAACTCCACCCACGGGCCGAGCGGCACCGCCACGGCCGCGCCCACCGCAGCCCCCACGGAGGAGAGTGCGGCGACCTCGGCCGGTCCGGCGTGCAGCACCTGGATGGCGATCAGCGGGAACGCGCCGAAGGCGAGCCACGTGCCGAGCGCGCTGGTCCCGTACGCTCCCCAGAGCCACCCGAACTGCCGCCCCAGCCGATGTCCGAGCAGACGTCCCAGCCGGTGCCCGCTCCTCATGCCCGACGCCCCTCGCCACTCGCCCGCACAACCAATCCGCGATCGGAAGCATCAAAGCGAGCACCATATCCGGGGATCAAACAACCGCAGGGCCGTCGAACACAACCATCGGTTGTACGCCTAGGGTAATCGGCATGGACCTCGACACCGTCCGGACCTTCGTCGCCGCGGCTGACGCGGGGCAGTTCCAGGAGGCCGCCGCCGAGTTGGCGGTCACCCAGCAGGCCGTCTCCAAGCGCATCGCCGCGCTGGAGCGCAACCTGGGCGTGCGGCTGTTCACCCGCACCGCGCGCGGCGCCGAGCTCACCATCGACGGGCAGGCGTTCCTGCCCCACGCGCGCGAGCTGCTGCGCGTCGCCGAGCGCGCGGTCGCGTCCGTGCGCACCGGCCGCCGTCCGCTGCGCGTCGACGTGATCGCCTCGCGCGGCGCGGCGTCGGGCCTGATGCGCGGCTTCCACCGCGCGCATCCCGAGATCGAGCTCGACGTGGTGTGGCTGTTCGACATCGAGACGGCCGTCGCCGCCATCCGGTCCGGTGAGATCGACGCGTCCTTCCGCGCCGTCGCCGTGCCCGGCCGAACGCGAGGTGCCGGTCT
>NZ_JACEHE010000029.1 GCF_013778455.1 Streptomyces himalayensis subsp. himalayensis
GGCCACGACGGTGGCAACGGCGAAGCCGCGCCGCTGCGCGACCCATTGGGCCAGCTCATCAGCGATGTCCAGCATGTGGGTCTCCTTGGCGACGCCGTTCCGTTGTGGGCAGCGGCCCCATCGTTGTGGGAAACGTGCCCCCAACCGCTGCGGGCAATCGTGCCGCTGGGGCGATGGGGGTACCTCCCATGCCTTTAAGGCAATGGGGGAGGGTGGGCGCAGCGGCACCCGACGGCGGATCACCCCTCCGCCCTCGGGTAACCCCCGACGGGGGACCAGTACGCGAAAGGGCACCCGCCGTCGTGTGTTGTGCCCACCCTCCTCCAGCTACCGCTGGGAGGTGCCCCCAGCTCTGCGGAACGCCTGCCCACAACGTTGGGGGCGCAGGCAGGCCACGCGGCCCGCAGCGGCGCCGGCGTTGCACCGCCGCCGTCGGCGGCGCGCCTACGCCATCCCCGTCAGGTGCTCCGGGCGGACCGGGGTCCGGGCGAGTTCCAGGCCCGTCGCTGCCCGGATCGCCGCCAGCACCGCCGGCGTCGAAGACAGCGTCGGCGCCTCCCCGACACCCCGCAGCCCGTACGGGGCATGCTCGTCGGCCAGTTCCAGCACGTCGACGGGAATCGTCGGCGTATCGAGGATCGTGGGGATCAGGTAATCCGTGAAGGACGGATTCCTGACCTTCGCCGTCCTCGGGTCGACGAGGATCTCCTCCATCACCGCCATACCCAGCCCCTGTGTGGTGCCGCCCTGGATCTGGCCGACGACGGACAGCGGGTTGAGAGCCTTGCCGACGTCCTGGGCGCAGGCCAGTTCGATGACCTTGACCAGCCCCAGCTCCGTGTCGACCTCGACGACGGCCCGGTGCGCGGCGAACGAGTACTGGACATGCCCGTTGCCCTGCCCGGTGCGCAGGTCGAACGGCTCGGTGGGCCGGTGCCGCCACACCTCCTCGACCTCGACCACCTCGTCCTCCAGGAGGTCCGTCAGATCGGCGAGCGCCTCGCCTCCGTCGGTGACGACCTTGCCGCCCTCCAGCAGCAGTTCGGCGGTGGCCCAGGCCGGGTGGTACGACCCGAACTTGCGGCGCCCGATCTCCAGGACCTTCTCGCGGACGAGTTCGCAGGCGTATTTGACGGCGCCGCCCGTGACGTACGTCTGACGGGACGCGGACGTCGAACCCGCGCTGCCCACCTGCGTGTCCGCCGGTTGGATGGTCACCTGAGTGACACCCAGCTCTGTGCGGGCGATCTGCGCGTGGACGGTGACACCACCCTGCCCGACCTCCGCCATGGCGGTGTGGACGACCGCGACCGGCTCCCCGCCCACCACCTCCATACGCACCCGCGCGGTGGAGTAGTCGTCGAAGCCCTCGGAGAAGCCGACGTTCTTGATGCCGACCGCGTAGCCCACACCCCGTACGACGCCCTCGCCGTGCGTCGTGTTGGACAGGCCACCGGGCAGCTGGCGCACGTCGGCGCCCTCGGTGGTCTCCCACTGGCGCTCCGGCGGGAGAGGCATCGCCTTGACCCGCCGGAGGAGTTCGGCGACCGGGGCCGGTGAGTCGACGCGCTGCCCGGTCGGCATGACAGACCCCTGTTCCATGGCGTTCAGCTGCCGGAACTCCACCGGATCCATGCCGAGCTTCGCGGCGAGCTTGTCCATCTGCGCCTCGTATGCGAAGCACGCCTGGACCGCGCCGAACCCGCGCATGGCGCCGCAGGGCGGGTTGTTGGTGTAGAGGGCGATGACCTCGATGTCGACGTCGTCGATGACGTACGGGCCGGCGCCGAGCGAGGCGGCGTTGCCCACGACCGCAGGCGAGGAGGACGCATACGCCCCGCCGTCCAGAACGATGCGGCACTTCACGTGGGTCAACTTGCCGTCGCGCGTGGCCCCGTGCTCGTAGTACAGCTTCGCGGGGTGGCGGTGGACGTGTCCGAAGAAGGACTCGAAGCGGTTGTAGACGATCTTCACCGGCTTGCCCGTGCGCAGCGCCAGCAGGCACGCGTGGATCTGCATCGACAGGTCCTCACGGCCTCCGAACGCGCCGCCGACGCCCGCCAGCGTCATACGGACCTTGTCCTCCGGCAGGCCCAGCACGGGCGCGATCTGGCGGAGGTCGGCGTGCAGCCACTGGGTGGCGATGTAGAGATCGACGCCGCCGTCCTCGGCGGGGACGGCAAGGCCCGACTCTGGGCCGAGGAACGCCTGGTCCTGCATGCCGAAGACGTACTCGCCCTCGACGATCACGTCGGCACGCCCCCGGGCCTCCTCCACGTCGCCGCGCACGATCGGCTGGCGGTGGACGATGTTCGGGTGCGGGGCGTGGGGGGCGTGGTGATCCGTGCGCCCCGGGTGGAGGACCGGTGCGTCCGGCGCGGTCGCGGTCGCCTCGTCCGTCACGATCGGCAGCTCGCGATACTCGACCTTGATCTTGGCGGCGGCGCGGCGCGCGGTCTCCGGGTGGTCGGCGGCGACGATCGCGACCGGCTCGCCGTGGTGGCGTACGCGGCCGTTGGCGAGTACGGGGGTGTCCTGGATCTCCAGGCCGTAGTTCCGCACGTCCGTGGGCAGGTCGTCGTACGTCATGACGGCGTACACACCGGGCTGGGCGAGCGCCTCGCTCGTGTCGATCGACACGATCTCCGCATGCGCGACCGGGGAGCGCAGAATGTGGCCCCACAACATGTCCTCGTGCCACATATCGGACGAGTAGGCGAACTCCCCGGTGACCTTCAGGGTGCCGTCGGGGCGCAGCGTGGACTCGCCGATGCCGCCGCTGGTCCGGGAGCCCTGCGTGATGTTGGTGGGCGTGCCCGTGGTTCCCATGGTCAGACCCCCTCGGACTGCCGGGCGGCCGCGAGGCGGACCGCGTCGAGGATCTTCTCGTAGCCGGTGCACCGGCAGAGGTTGCCCGACAGCGCCTCGCGGATGTCCGCGTCGGACGGGTTCGGGTTGCGCTCCAGCATCTCGTCGGCGGCGACCAGCAGTCCGGGCGTGCAGAAGCCGCACTGCACGGCACCGGCGTCGATGAACGCCTGCTGGATCGGCGAGAGCGTCGCACGCGGGGAGGTGGCCGTACCTTCGCCGGTCGCGGAGTCCGTCGGCCGGGATTCCCACTGCCGGGCCGCGTCGAGCGACGTACCAGGGCCGGATGTGCCGCAGGCGGCCGTGGCGCAACCACCGCCCGCCGACCGCTGCTTGGCGTAGTCGGCCAGCCCCTCGACCGTCACCACGTCCCGGCCCTCCACCTGCCCGGCAGCGACCAGGCACGCACACACCGGCACCCCGTCCAGGCGGACCGTGCACGAACCGCATTCGCCCTGCTCACAGGCGTTCTTGGAGCCGGGCAGGCCGAGGCGCTCACGCAGCACGTACAGCAGGCTCTCACCCTCCCACACGTCGTCGGCCTCCTGCCGGCGGCCGTTCACGCGGAACGTCACTCGCATTACGCAGCTCCCTCGGTGGTGCGGGCGGTGCCGCGGTATGACTCCCAGGTCCAGGTCAGGGTGCGGCGGGCCATGACGCCGACGGCGTGGCGGCGGTAGCTCGCCGTACCGCGGACGTCGTCGATCGGGTTGCAGGCAGCCGCGCACAGGACGGCGAAATGCTTGGCGACCGACGGGGTGATGATCTTCCCGTTGTCCCAGAAGCCGCCCTCGTCGAGCGCCGCGTTCAGGAACTCCTCGGCGGCCTTGGCGCGGATCGGCGTGGGCGCGGCGGAGCCGATGCCCGTGCGTACGGTCCGGGTCTCGGGGTGCAGCGCGAGGCCGAACGCGCATACGGCGATGACCATGGCGTTGCGTGTGCCGACCTTCGAGTACTGCTGCGGACCGTCGGCCTTCTTGATGTGGATCGCCCGGATGAGCTCGTCGGGGGCGAGTGCGTTGCGCTTCACGCCGGTGTAGAACGCGTCGATCGGGATGAGCCGGGAGCCGCGTACCGACTGGACCTCGACCTCGGCTCCGGCGGCGAGCAGCGCCGGGTGCGCGTCCCCGGCGGGCGAGGCGGTGCCGAGGTTGCCGCCGACGCCGCCGCGGTTGCGGATCTGCGGGGACGCCACGGTGTGCGAGGCCAGGGCCAGGCCCGGCATCTCGGCCCGCAGATGCTCCATGATCCGCGTGTACGGGACGGAGGCGCCGAGGCGGACGGTGTCCTCGCCGACCTCCCACTCGCCCAGCTCGCCGATGCGGTTCAGGTCCAGGAGGTACTCGGGCCGCCGGTGGTCGAAGTTGATCTCGACCATCACATCGGTGCCACCCGCGATCGGCACGGCCGTGGGGTGCGCCGCCTTCGCGGCGAGCGCCTCCTCCCAGCCGGCGGGGCGAAGGAAGTCCATGCTGGCTCTCTTCTTCTGAGTTCAGCTCGTTCATGTGGTGTTCACGCGGATCAAGGTCAGTACACAGCGCTGTACTCCGCCGGGGTCAGTCACGGAAACCATGAAGGAGTTGGCTGACCAGAGCACTACTCTTGTAGATTCGTATGAACGGCGATCCCCGGTAACACCGTCGTCTTCGCCCGGAAACGACGACCGCCGGATCCGCACCACAGGCACCATCGAGAAAGATCGGCGGCGACGAGAACCATGCGCCTGCGCGCACTGCTGGACACCGACGCGCTGGGGCTGCGGCTGCTGGGCGGCGAGAGCGAGCTGGACCGCACCGTACGCGGTGTGATGACGACGGACCTGCGGGACCCCAGCCGCTATCTCTCCGGCGGTGAGCTGGTGCTCACCGGCCTGGCCTGGTGGCGCGGCGCCGCGGACTCCGAGCCGTTCGTACGGATCCTGACCGCCGCCGGGGTGTCGGCGCTGGCGGCCGGTGAGGCCGAGCTCGGCGCCGTCCCCGACGATCTCGTCGAGGCCTGCGCGCGCCACCGCCTGCCGCTGTTCTCGGTCGACGAGTCCGTGGCCTTCGCCACGATCACCGAGCATGTCGTACGTCAGGTGTCCGGCGAGCGCGCGGGCGACCTGGCGGCCGTGGTGGACCGGCACCGCCGTCTGATGACGCCGGGCCCGGGCGGCGGCGGCCCCGACGCGGTGCTCGACCTGCTCCGCTCCGACCTGGACCTGCGCGCGTGGGTGCTCTCGCCCACCGGGCGGGCCATCGCGGGCTCGACCAACGGGGGGCCCGCTTCGGCGCCGGACGTGCGCGCCAGGCTCGCGGCCGAGCATCTGGCGGCGGTCCGCACCGGGCGGCGCGGCCCCTACCGGGTGACGGTGGGCACCACGACGTACTCGCTGTTCCCCGTCCGCAGCTCGGGGCACCGTCCGACCACGGCTACGGGCCCGGGCGCGGCGGGCTCGCGCGACGTACGCGAGACCGTGCTGTCCGACTGGCTGCTCGCCGTCGAGGCCGACGCCGGGGACTGGCCCGAGGAGCGCCTCGACCTGCTGCACGGCGTCACCCAGCTGATCGCGGTCGAACGGGACCGGCGGGACGCGGCGCGCACGGTGCGGCGCCGGCTCGCCCAGGAGGTCCTGGAGCTGGTGCAGGCCGGGGCTGCCCCGGCCGAGATCGCGGCGCGGCTGCGGGTGGCCGCGCCCGTGCTGCTGCCCGGGCTCGGCGTGGCGCCGCACTGGCAGGTCGTCGTGGCGGGCGTCGAGTGGGAGGGCGGTGACGTCGAGGGCGGACCTGTGGCCCAGGCGCTGCTGGAGGAGATCCTCGTCGACCCCCGGTCGTCCGGGCCCGAGCCGTCCGACCGTATCGCCGTCGCCCACACGGGTACGGAGGCGATCGCGCTGGTGCCGCTGTCGTCGGTGTCCGCTCAGCGCGACGATGGGGGTGCCTCCCATGCCCTCAAGGCAATGGGGGAGGAGTCGGGGCTGTCCGCGGAGGGCGTGCTGGAGGCCGTACGGGACCCGCTGTCGGCGGGCCTCGCCGATGACGGGCGGCTTACGCTCGGCGTCAGTGCCGCCGTCCACTCGGCGGAGGGCCTGCGCGGCGCCCTGGAGGAGGCCCGGCACGCCCGCCGTGTCGCGGCCGCCCGTCCCGGCCGGGTGTGCGCCGCCGGTCACCAGGAGCTGGCGTCCCATGTCCTGCTGCTGCCGTTCGTGCCGGACGATGTGCGCCGCGCGTTCACGGCCCGCCTGCTCGACCCGCTGCGCGACTACGACCGGCGCCACCGGGCGGAGCTCATCCCCACGCTGGAGGCGTTCCTCGACTGCGACGGCTCCTGGACCCGTTGCGCCACCCGTCTGCACCTGCACGTCAACACGTTGCGTTATCGGATAGGGCGAATCGAGCAGTTGACGAGCCGTGATCTGTCGCGCCTCGAGGACAAGTTGGACTTCTTCCTCGCCCTTCGCATGAGCTGAGGCGCCCGCGCTGACGCGCACGGTGCGTGACACCGCCGATTGCCGGGTCGGCGGGCGCGGCAGGGTCATCCGGGGCGCCTGACGAGTTGACGGGTACACCGCCTGAATCAGTCCCCGTCGGTCCACGACCGGCTCCCACACTTTGTGAAATCCTTCACCCACCCCCTTGGCCGGGCGCTCGGATTCATGCTGAGATTCCGCCACGACTCAACAGCTCAATGGTGTGCTCGGGGAGGGCAACGTGGCGCATCCCGCCATGTCTGGTATCGGAACGACTGCAGGGGACGATCCACTCCAGACCGCGGTATGGCGGCTGCGCTCACGCGCCTGCTGGACCGATGCGGCCGCCCTGCTCGAACCGCGCGCCGGCGACGACGCCGAAGCCGCGCTGCAGCGGGTCGCGCTCCTGGTGGAGCAGTGCCTGTACACCGAGCAGGGGTGGGCCGAGGCCGAGGACGCACTGCGTACGGCGGAGGCGCTGGCCCATGACGACGACGAGCGGGGGGCGGCCGCGTGCGAGCGCGGGCACCTCGCGTACGCCGCGACGCTGCTCGGAGTACGGGACCGGGCCGACGAGGCGCGGGCCGCGCTGGGGCGGGCCGCGGCGCTCATCGCCCCGGGCGCACCGGCGCGGGCGCTCCTCGACTTCCGGCGCGGGCTGATCGCCGAGAACCTCGCGGGTTCGCCGCAGGCCGCCCGCGCCGCCTACCGCCGCGCCCATGCCGGGGCCACCGCGCACGGCGACACGCTGCTGCTCTCCTTCACCTGGCGCCATCTGGCCGGACTGGCCCTCCGCGAGGGCGAACTGGCCGAGGCCCGCCACGGCTTCGCCGAGTCCCTCCGCATCCGCGAGGAGCTCGGCTACCTGGTCGGCACGGCTCCCGCGCTGGCGTCTCTGGCCGACGCGGAGACGGAACCGGAGGCCTCCCGACTGCGCGCGGAGGCGGGGCGCCTCTTCCGGCTGCTCGGCGGCGTGCCGACCTGGCTGGCGAACGGGCTCACACCGCCGGCTACCGCGGTCTGACGCGCGCCTGGCCTGCGGCGGGGTGTGCCTGGTGCCGTCTGTGTCCGGGCCCGCGGATCGGCCTGCAGGCCGGCGTAGAGCTGGCGGCCCGCGATTCAGCCCGTCCGGCGTCTGAGGACCGTGGTCCAGGGGGCGGGTCCATGGTTTCGAGACCCCGGTTACCGGGACCGGCCGCGCAAGCCCGCGGCAACGCGCGCAGCAGGCGCCGGTGCGCTGGGACCGACGGCGCGGCCGCGGGCACACGCCCAGGAGACGGCCGCGGGCACACGGCCCAGGGACGGCGCCGCCGTGACCGCGGGCAACGCCCTCAGGCGGAGCCCGTGAAATGCTCCCGTACCAGCGACTGGACCACGGCCAGATCCTGGGCGATCAGCGCGTCCAGCAGAGCCGTGTGCTCCGCCGCGTCGGCAACGAGGCCGGCGCGGCCACGTGGCGCCTGGCCGTCGGCCAACGGCCACTGGGCGCGGCGGTGCAGGTCCTCGGCGATCTGCACCAGTTGGCGATTGCCGGACAGCGCGAGGACGGCCCGGTGGAAGGCGCGGTCCGACTCCGCGTAGCTCGCGAAGTCGCCGCCGACCGCCGCCGCGACCGTCGCCTCGGCCTGCGGACGCAGCTCGGCCCAGCGGGCCGCGGGCACGGTCCGGGCGAGCCGCAGCATCACGGGCACCTCGATCAGGGCCCGTATCTCCGCGAGTTCGGCCAGCTCCTCGGCGGTGCGCCGGATGACACGGAACCCCCGGTTCGGTACGACCTCCACGGCGCCCTCGAGGGCGAGCTGCTGCATCGCCTCGCGCACCGGCGTCGCGGAGACCCCGAAGCGCTCGCCGAGGACCGGCGCCGAGTAGACCTCGCCCGGGGCGAGCTCGCCCTCCACGAGGGCGGTACGCAAGGCATCGAGAACCTGCCCCCGTACGGAGGACCGCTGAACCGGCCGCCGCGGCGCAAGTGCACCTGACTCCGCCAAGCCGTCCGGGGCCCTGCGCGGCAGGGGCAGCGGCGGTTCGCTGTGGGTGTGCTCGCCGCGGGCCGTGTCGCCGCCCCCGGACGGCCCCGGCGGTGCGGGGGGCCGCTGCTGCTGGGCGGGGGGCAGGTACTGCGACGGCGTGCCCGGTCGGGACCTCGGCACAGCCGTACCGGCTGCGGGCGCCGTCGACGACGCCGTCGGCGCAGCCGGCCGGGGACGCGCCACGAACGGTTCGGACTCGGGCTCGCCGGGACGCGCCACGAACGGTTCGGACGCGGGCTCGGCGGAGTCGTCGGACAGCCCCGTGGGGCCCTGCGTGTCATGCGCGCCGGCCTGCTCCACGAGGTCCTCCTGTCCTGTCCGGCTGACTGTTCTGATCCTGCTCTGATCCTGCTCTGATCCTGCTCTGATCCTGCTCTGATCCTGCTGATGCTGGTGGTCACCCCGAGGCGGAAGAAAAGGTGACCCCACGCACGATAGGGCGAGCAGGCCCTGGTTCAAACCTGGATCACATTGGGTAAGGTAAGGCTTACCTGTTAACGATCGTGATGTGGTGGTGCCCCGCATGTCCCTTGTCGCCCCGCCCGCACAGGCCGAAAGCACCTCTCGCCACGGCGCCGTGCGCCCGGCCCGTTCGGCCGTCGCCGACGCGTATGCCCGGCTGACCGAGGTCTTTCCGGGGCTGGAGATCAGGGAACTGGGGCCGGACGACCCGACCCCGCGGGACGGCGGCTGGGTGGCCGCCACCCGGCTCGCGGAGGGCGGCGCGGCTCTCGACGCCTTCCTCGCCTGGGACAACGCCCAGGTGCTGCGGGACTACGGACAGCAGGCCCGCCCGGACGTCGTCGCCAGCTTCGGACTGCACCGTTACGCCTGGCCCGCCTGCCTGCTCATCACCGTGCCGTGGTTCCTGCACCGGCGCGTGCCCCGCTACCCCGTCGAGCACGTCGCCTTCCAGCGCGCCCGCGGCCGGATGGCCGTCCGGACCGGCGACTTCGCATGCCTGCCGGGCGACCCGGCGGCCGCACTCCCCGGCGCCCGCGTCGTCCCGGACGAGGAGGCCCTGCGCGCCGAGGTGCGCGCGGCGGTCGCCGAGCATCTGGAACCGGTACTGGCGGGCTTCGGACCGCGTATGCGCCGCCGGAGCCGCGCGCTGTGGGGCATGGCGACGGACGAGGTCGTCGAAGGCCTCTGGTACATCGCGCATCTGCTCGGTGAGGAGCAGCGCGCCATGACCGAGCTGGAGCAGCTGCTGCCGGGCGCCACCCAGCCGTACGTAGGCTCGGCCGCGTTCCGGGAGCTGACCGGTCCGAACGGCGAGGCACTGCCCACCCGGGACCGCGCCAGCTGCTGCCTCTTCTACACGCTGCGCCCCGAGGACACCTGCGTCACATGCCCGCGCACCTGCGACGCGGACCGCATCACCAAGCTGAGCGCCGCGACCGGCTGACTCTCCCCGCACAGGTCCACCCCTTACCGCAACCCGTTCCCCGCGAACCACTCTTTCCGGCGCACCTGAATCGAACACAACCGTCGTAACTCAACCGGCAGTTCGAGCAGAAGGCGGCTCTCCGCGGTCCCTCTCCCACCAATGGCGTTCTCTTGCCCCGAAACCCCCTGAGGGTCATCGGGATTGAGCCACTATGGCGCGCGAAACGCCGTAACGCGATGCAAGGGACCCCAGATGAGACTGACCGACATATCGCTCGACTGGCTGCTTCCGGGCGCCGTACTGCTCCTGGGCATGCTGGCGGCGGTGGCGGTGCTCGCGCGCAACAAGCGCGCCGGGGAGAACGCGTCCGCCGACGACTCCTGGGAACGCAGCGAGGAGCGCCGAAGGCGCAAGGAGGCGGTCTACGGCACCGCCTCCTACCTGCTGCTGTTCTGCTGTGCCGCAGTCGCCGCCGCCCTCTCCTTCCACGGCCTGGTCGGTTTCGGCAGGCAGAACCTCAATCTGACCGGCGGCTGGGAGTACCTGGTCCCGTTCGGTCTCGACGGTGCGGCGATGTTCTGCTCCGTTCTCGCGGTGCGCGAGGCCAGCCACGGCGACGCCGCGCTCGGTTCGCGGCTGCTCGTGTGGACGTTCGCGGGCGCGGCCGCCTGGTTCAACTGGGTGCACGCCCCGCGCGGCCTGGACCACGCGGGTGCGCCGCATTTCTTCGCCGGAATGTCGCTGTCGGCGGCGGTCCTGTTCGACCGCGCCCTGAAGCAGACCCGCCGTGCGGCGCTGCGCGAGCAGGGCCTGGTGCCGCGCCCCCTGCCGCAGATCCGCGTCGTACGGTGGCTGCGGGCTCCCCGTGAGACCTTCGCCGCATGGTCGTTGATGCTGCTGGAAGGCGTACGCACCCTGGACGAGGCCGTCGACGAGGTGCGCGAGGACCGGCGGCAGAAGCAGCAGGAGCGGGCGCGGCGGCGCGATCAGGAGAAGCTGGACCGCGCGAGGTTCCGGGCGCTCAGCCGGGGGCCCCTGGGCTGGTCCGTGCGCGCCGGACGCCAGGTGGAGCTGCAGTCGGGACGCCATGTCGAGCTGGGGGCCGGGACCCAGGGCGCGGCGTCGGCACAGGTCGGCGCGGAACCTGCCATACCCCCGCCGGAGCAGCGGCCTTTGCCCGCCCCCTCGCGGCCCTCCCTGCAGCCCGTCAGGAGTGGCACTGAACCGGTCACCGTCGACCTCACCGCCGAGGACGACACCATGACCCTGCCGCGGCTCGACTCCCTCGAGCGGAAACTCAAGGATCTCGAGCAGCAATTCGGCTGACCGTCTGGGACGGCGGTGTCACGGCATCACACCGCGCCGCCGTCCAGTTCGAACCACACCGCCTTCCCCACGCCGTGCCTGTGCACACCCCACGCGTCCGCGAGAGACTGCACCAGTACCAGTCCTCTGCCATGCGTACCGTCACCGGTCTCCGGTACCCGCAGCTGGGGTATGCGGCCCACGAAGTCCCTGACCTCCACCCGGAGGCGGCGGCCGACGGTGGCGGTGAGCACCGCGTCATGGTCGGTGTGCACCAGCGCGTTGGTGACGAGTTCGGTGGTGAGCAGTTCCGCGGTCTCCGATCTTCCCGGGCTCCCCCATTGCCGCAGCAGCTCCCTCAGTGCGCGCCGCGCCTCGGGTACCGCTCGCAGGTCGGACCGTCCGATGGTGCGCCGGAGCAGTGTCTGCTCGTTCGGTCGCGTCGTCGTATCCCCCGTTTCCCCGTCGGTCGACATCTCGGCTGTGCTCGTCGGGGAAGCCCCTGCCGCGCCGGGACCGCCCTCTCGTACCTGCCTCGCCATAACCCCCGCCTGTACGACCGCAGTTGTCGGTTCCCTCCTGATCGAACGCGTACACGGGGATGCATGCCCCACGGGCAGGGCGACACGCATGTCCATTCGTCAACGACTGGGCAGGACGCGGTGGTCGGCGCGGCCCGCCAGCGAAACAGCCCGGCGGTCGTATCAGGGCCGGGGCACGTTACGCAGGTTGGAGCGGGCCATCTGCACCATGCGGCCCACGCCGCCGTCCAGCACGATCTTGGAGGCGGAGAGCGCGAAGCCGGTCACCATCTCGGCGCTGATCCTGGGTGGAATGGAGAGCGCGTTGGGATCGGTGACGATGTCGACGAGCGCGGGCCCCTTGTGGTTGAAGGCGTCCTTCAGCGCGCCCGCGAGCTGCTTGGGCTTCTCCACGCGCGTGCCGTACACCCCGCAGGCGCGCGCCACGGCCGCGAAGTCGGGGTTGTGGTTCGCCGTTCCGTACGACGGCAGCCCGGCGACGAGCATCTCCAGCTCGACCATGCTCAGCGAGGAGTTGTTGAACAGGACGATCTTCACGGGCAGGTCGTGCTGGACGAGGGTGAGGAGGTCGCCCATCAGCATGGAGAATCCGCCGTCGCCCGACATCGAGACGACCTGGCGGCTGCGGTCGGTGAACTGGGCGCCGATCGCCTGCGGCAGCGCGTTGGCCATGGAGCCGTGCGAGAAGGAGCCGATGATGCGGCGCCTGCCGTTCGGTGTGAGATAGCGGGCGGCCCAGACGTTGCACATGCCCGTGTCGACGGTGAACACGGCGTCATCGGCGGCGAGTTCGTCCAGGACGGACGCCACGTACTCGGGGTGGATCGGCACGTGCTTCTCGACCTTGCGGGTGTACGCCTTCACCACGCCCTCGAGGGCGTCGGCGTGCTTCTTCAGCATCTTGTCGAGGAACCGGCGGTTCGTCTTGAGCGCCACCCGCGGCGTCAGACACCGCAGCGTCTCCCTGACGTCACCCCACACGGCCAGGTCCAGCTTCGAGCGGCGGCCGAGATGCTCGGGGCGTACGTCCACCTGCGCGATCTTGACGTCGTCGGGCAGGAAGGCGTTGTACGGGAAGTCGGTGCCGAGCAGGATCAGCAGGTCGCACTCGTGGGTGGCCTCGTAGGCGGCGCCGTAGCCGAGCAAGCCGCTCATGCCGACGTCGTACGGGTTGTCGTACTGGATCCATTCCTTGCCGCGCAGCGCGTGCCCGACAGGGGACTTGATCTTCTCGGCGAACTCCATGACCTCCGCGTGCGCGCCCCGCGTGCCGCTGCCGCAGAAGAGCGTGACCCGTTCGGCCTCGTCGATCATCTCGGCGAGCTTGTCGATCTCGGCGTCGCCGGGGCGCACGGAGGGGCGCGATGTGACGATCGCGTGCTCGACCGCCTTGTCCGGCGCGGGTTGGTCGGCGATGTCGCCCGGGAGCGAGACGACGCTGACTCCGGAGCGGCCGATGGCGTTCTGGATGGCGGTCTGCAGCAGCCGGGGCATCTGCTTGGGGCTGGAGATCAGCTCGCTGTAGTGGCTGCACTCGCGGAACAGCTGGTCGGGGTGGGTCTCCTGGAAGTAGCCGAGGCCGATCTCGCTGGAGGGGATGTGCGAGGCGAGGGCCAGCACGGGGGCCATGGAGCGGTGGGCGTCGTACAGGCCGTTGATGAGGTGGAGATTGCCGGGGCCGCAGGAGCCCGCGCAGGCCGTGAGCTCGCCGGTGATCTGGGCTTCCGCGCCGGCCGCGAAGGCCGCGGTCTCCTCGTGCCGGACGTGGACCCAGTCGATGGCGGAGTTGCGGCGGATCCCGTCCACGATGGGGTTGAGGCTGTCGCCGACGACGCCGTACAGGCGCTTGACGCCGGCGCGGACGAGGATGTCGACGAACTGTTCGGCGACGTTCTGCTTGGCCATGCTGCACGCACCTTGAGGAGTGGCTTCACGGACGGACTGCCCACCCCCTCCATGAATCCACAGGGTGCGGGGTTACGCCTCCCACACGGCGGCAGCCGTACGGTCATCGGCGTAGCCCTTCACCCTGACCTGGGTGTCGGCGAGGAACGCCGCCAGCCCTGGCGGGTCGCCGTCCGCCCAGCGCGCCTTGAGGTGTTCGACGAGTCCCGGCTCGCCGCGCAGAGGCTCGGCGAGGCCGCCAGTGCACAGCAGCAGCGTGTCACCCGGTCGGGCTACGGAGGCGCGGAACCGGAACGGTTCACGGGGCGGCTCGGGGGGGGTGTCGTAGGGGGTGGGCGGGGTGGTGATGCCGAGGTCCATGGTGAGCCGGTCGCCGTCCGGGGTCTCGTGCGGTGCGTCGGCGGACGTCTGCGGGGGCAGCGAGCCTCCCCCAGACTCCGTCCGGGGGGACCCCCAGCCGACGACCGCGGGGCCCGTCGTCTCCGCCTCCGCGACGCGCGGCTCGATGTCCTGCCACTCGCCGTCGCGCAGCCGGAACAGGCCCCCGGCGCCGACGCCGAAGAAGACGCGGGTACGGCACTCCGGATCGGCCGGGAGCAGAAGGCAGCGCAGGGTCGCCGCGTACTCCTCGGGCTGGACGCCCAGTTCGGCCGCGCTGGCGCGGAGTTTGCCGAGGCTGCGGTCGGTGAGCCGGTGCAGCCCCGACTTGAGGTCGCCGCGGCGGGCGGCCCGGATGTCCTCGGCGAGGCGGACGTGGCTGCGTCCGACGGCCCGCCCGATCCAGTGGCACGCCTCGGCCGCCGCCCGGTGCGCCCCAGGGGTCGCACGGGCGCCGGTGGCCATGGCGACCAGGACGAGTGCGCTGCTGCCGGTGCCGAAGCGGGCGGTGAGCAGCGAGTCGCGGCGCGGCTCGCCCCGGAACCTCGCGGAGTCGCCGCGCACGGAGGCGGCGCGCAGCGTGCACGAGCCGTACCGGGCGCCGTCCAGGACGGTGTCGGCGACGAGGTCGTCGAGATCGTCAGGGTCGGCGGGCGGAAGGGCGGTGGGCTCGGCCTCGTAGGTGGGCGGGCCGTCGCCCACGTGGAGGACGGTGGGGGGCGGCTCGGCGGGGGTGACGGCGGATGAACCGGGACCGGGAGCGGAGGCGGCTTCGTGGAGCGTTGCGGAGGCGTCACGGCGGCCTGACGCGGAGACTTCGTGTTCTGCCTCGGAGACGTCGCGGCCTGCCGCGGAGACGTCGCGGCCCGCCACGGAAGCATCACGGCGGCCCGCCGCAAAGGCTTCGGGGCGCGGCGCGAGGGCTTCGCCGGGCGCCGTTGGGGCTTCGCCGGGCGGCACAGGGGCTTCGGCGGGCGGCACAGGGGCTTCGGCGGGCGGCACTGGGGCTTCGGTGGGTGCCGCCGAGGCTTCGCCGTGCGGCGCGGAGGCGTCGCGGGGTACCGCCGAGGCTTCGCGGGGTGAGGGCTGGTGCGGTAACCAGGGGGAACCCACGTGCGGGGATGACGGCTGGGCGGGTTCCGGCTCGGGGCGATCGTCCGGCACCCTGGCGCCTGTTACGGCGGCCGCGCCGGCCGCCGATGCCGCGCCCGCCGACGCCGAGTTCGACGCGGGCGGAAACGTCCTGGGCCCCCCGTCCCCGGCGGGCACCTCCCAAGGAGCCCGCCACCGCCCGGTACCGCTGACCGGCTGCTCGGCCCCTTCCCCGGTACCACCGACGGGCCGCCCCGCGCCTCCCTCGGTACCACCGACGGGCCGCCCCGCGCCTCCCCCGGTACCACCGACGGGCCACCCCGCCACTCCCCCGGTGCCACTGACCGGCCACCTGGCCCCGGGACCCGCGTCCGGCCACCCGACGCTGTCGGCCGGTGGCCGGACCTCGTCGGCCGGTTCGCGTGGGTCGGGCATCGCGCCCGGCGCGGCAGACGCCCGGGACGGGCCGGACCCCACCGTGCCCGCCGCGGAGGCGAAGCGGTCCTCCAGGGTGTCGGCCGCGGCCGTCGGGCCCGTGTCCTCGGTGGAGTCGTCGTACAACTGCCCCCACCAGTCGTCCTCATGACCGGTGTGCCTCTCCCCCTGATGGCTCATGCCCCTATTGTCCACAGGACGGGGCGCCCGAAAACGGGGCATCCGGAAATCCCGCACCGCCCCGGTGGAACAAAGCCGCCGGACGGCCCCACCCCCCACGGGAGAGCCGCCCGGCGGCGCCGGTGTGACCTGGGGCTAGCGCACGTCGTAGGCCCGGGTCACGGTCTGGGTGACGGAATTGCCGTTGGCGTCCGTCAGTTCGGACTTCAGAGTGACCGGCTTCCCCGACGCGCCCGCGTGATGCACGGTCGCGGTCCAGGTGCCGTCCTCTACGGCGGTCTTGGCCTCGGTCCAGGTCTGGCCGTCGTCGTAGGAGTACGACAGCTGCGCCGACTCGAGGGCTTCGGGGGTGTAGCCCGCGTGGCCCGTGACGCCGAGGGTGAGCTTCTGGTCGTCCTCGGCTGCCAGGGTCTTCATGCCGTCCTCGGGCAGCCGGTACTGCGGGAAGAGGATCGGCAGGCCCTGCGAGTAGACGCTCTCGTCGAGCTTCGAGCGGAACTCCCAGGTGGTCTGGGTCATGGTGGAGCGCTTCCAGACACGACCCGGGATACCGAACTTCATGGTGGTGAGGGTCAGTTCGTACGCGGCGTCCTCGGCGGGGACCTTCCAGACGCCCCACGGGACGGGGCTGCTCTCCTGCTCTTCGCCGTCGATCCGCAGCTGGATCGACCCGATGTCGCCGAAGCTGCCCTGCAGGCCCGCGTGCTCGCTGTCGCCCCAGAACGCCGGCGCGATGCCGATCAGATCGCCCTGGCGCTCGGCGGCCAGCTCCTGCTCGCCCGCGTCGTCGAGCGGCGCGGTGGGCGCGAGAACCCCGCCGTACCAGCTCTCGGTGCGGCGCTCCCCCGCCTCGTAGGCGTGCTGTGCGTTCAGCATGGACTCGCCGTAAGGGAAGCTGCTGCTCACCCACTGGGAGAACGAGGTGTCCCCGGCCGTGTAGTACTCGGTGCGCTTGCCGGGTGCGGCGACCAGGTCGAAGAGTCCGGTCAGGTAGACGTCGGCGTTCGGCCGGTACGCGGTGACCGCGTCGAGGTAGTCCGCGGCCACACCCATCGCGTGGTACGTCGTCTCGTTGCGGCCGAGCTTGGTGTCGCCCACCTTGTAGGCGCGGTCGGAGGCGAGGGGCGCGTCCTCGGGGAAGGCGAGGTTGTAGACGTACGGACTGGCCGCCGTCGCCTGCCACTTCACGGTGACCGGGCCGGAGGCGAGCCGGTCGAGCAGCTCACCGGCCTCGTCTGCCGGAAGCGCGAGGACCGGCAGGGGGCCGTTGGTCCAGCCGACGGACGGGTACCAGCGGTCCGCGGACGCGTGGTGGGCGACGACGGCTACGGCTCCGGCGTTCTTGGCGTCCTGCGCCTGCTGGTACAGGTACGTCTCGTCGTCCGCCACCTTGATCAGCGCGATCTTGCCCTTGACGTTCGCGGCGGCGAGCTCCGCCGCGGTGCCGCTGCCCGCGTCGACGACCTCGGCCGAGCCGCTGCCGTCGAGGTTGTCGGAGCCGGTACTCGCCGTCACCGGGTGCAGCTGCGGGCCGCCCTCGATGCCGAAGGACTCGATCTGCGGGGCGTAGCGGCGCCAGTAGCTGCCGAACTCGAAGTCGCCGTCGTGGGCACGGCCTTCGACCGAGGCGTAGTAGCCCTTGACCTGCCGGTTGCCGCTCATGGAGCCCCCGTGCAGCCAGGTGTCGTCCCAGGAACGGGCGAAGGCGAGGGTGGTGTTGCGGTCCTCCGTGGGCCGGTCGGTCTCCACGGTGAGCCGGTGTGCCACGCGGGCGTCGAGGACGACGGTGGTGTCCTTGGTGAGCTCGAACTCCGGACGGGCAAGGTACGCAAGGGAGTTCACGAGGTCGCCACCGTTGTCCGTGGTCGCGACGAACGCGGAGAGGAAGTAGCTGCCGGGACGCAGTTCGTACGTCTGGTCGGCAGCGCCTTCGTTGAAGCGGCGCTCGCCGGACGCGTCGTCCGTGCCGATCACGTCGAGGGACGACAAGCCGGAGGCGGGCTCGCCGAGCCGGTCGACGAGCTTCACGCGGAGGGTGACGGTCTCCGGCTGGACGTAGAGCGAGAAGGGCGTGGAGACGGTGACGCCGTCGGCCTCGGCGATCACGCGGCCCGTGACGTCCCCGTACTGGCTGCGCTCGAGATGCGCGGACGGGTCCAGCGTCAGCGGGACCTTGACGGTCTCGCCGGCCGGGACCGTGACGGAGCGCTGTCCGAGCTTGGCGACGGTGGCGTGGACCTTCGTCCCGTCGTTGCCGGTCACGCCCGTCACGGAGAGGTCCAGAGTGACGGGATTGTCAGAGGTGTTGGTGTACGGGACCTCGACGGTGGTGCGGTCGCTGCTGGTCCCCGGCCAGTCGAAGGTGCCGCCCTGGACGGCCGGGGAGCCGAGGACCGTCTGGCCGATGGCGGCCTTGACGTCGAGGCGTCCGCCGCCCGTCTCGCGCACGTCGCCGGGGATGCCGCTGTGTGCGGAGGAGACCAGCGCGGCCTTGAGCTCCTGCGGGCTCCAGTCGGGGTGGCGCTGCTTCAGGATCGCTGCGGCGCCCGCGACATGCGGGGTCGCCATCGACGTACCGGACATCGACTGGTAGGCGTACACGCCGCGTCCGCCGGCCGCCGCCGCGGATATGCCGACGCCGGGTGCGGCGATCTCGGGCTTGAGCGTGTGCGTGTGCGGCGCGGGTCCGGGGCTGGAGAAGGAGGCGGTGGAGTCGTCGCGGTCGACGGCGCCGACGGTCAGCACGCCGGGGGTGCAGCCGGGCGACGAGACCCTGTTGAGGGCGGGTCCGGAGTTGCCGGCGGCCACGACGAACAACGTGTCCGAGGTGCCGGCGAGTTCCTCGGCCGCGATGCTCATCGGGTCCGTGCAGTCGGTGGGCTCGGGGCTGCCGAGGCTCATCGAGACGACGTCGGCCTTCTGGTCGACGGCCCACTGCATGCCGGCGATGATCCAGGAGGTCTCGCCGTAGCCGTAGTCGTTGAGGACCTTCCCGGCGAGGAGCCGCGTGCCGGGCGCGACGCCCTTCTTCTTGCCGTCGCTCGCCGCGCCGGAGCCGCCCACCGTGGAGATGGTGTGGGTGCCGTGGCCGTCGCGGTCGTCGGCGGTGTCGGAGTCGGTGAAGTTCCTGGACTCGGCGATACGGTCCTTGAGGTCCGGATGGTCGGCGTCAGCACCGGTGTCGAGGACGGCGACGGTGGTGCCGGTGCCGTCGTACCCGGCGGCCCAGGCCTCGGGGGCGCCCACCTGCTTGGTGGAGCGGTCGAGGGTCGCCTCCACCTTGGCGTCCAGCCACAGCTTCTTCAGATCGCCGGCGGCGCGGGAGCGGGAGTTGGTGACATCGGCCCAGAAGTCGGCGGCCTTCTTCTTGTCGGCCTTCAGCGCGACACCGTCGACCGCGTCCAGGACCCGCTTGCGCTCGGAGCCGCGCGGGGCGGCGGGTGCGCTCTCGGCGACGTCGACGGACGTGTCGTACGTCGCGATGAGCGGCAACTGGTCGGTGTGCGCGTCGTCATAGCCCTGGCGCACCAGGCCCGTGACGTTGAAGAGCTGCTCGTCGGCCTTCCCGGAAGCGATCGCGGGGATGGCGCTCTCGGGGTAGACGTACAGGTCCTTGCCCGACTGGCGTGTCTGTACGAGGGGCTGGGTGCCGTCCTCGTGCGGCAGCACCGTGGCGGTGCTGCGGCCGTCCTTGTCGGTGCGGACGACGACGCGGTCGCCGGTGACCAGGGTGACCGTGGCCTGTCGGGTCCCGTCGCCCTGTGCGGCGGCGGGGCTGCCGACCAGAGGCCTCGTGCCGTCGGCCGCGCCGTCCCGGGGTTGTGCCCCTGACGGTGCGACCGCCGTGACGGCCAGCACGGCAGTGATCGCCGCCGTTACCGCCGTACGCGGTGTCGCGCGCATCGCACTCCCAAATCTTCCGAATCCGCCCAGGTCAGGCAGGCCAAAGCCGCCACAGAAGGCGGCAATTGGTACTGCGGTGGCGCCACCTTGGCAGAGAGACAGGTGGTGCGGCGATGATGTCCGGGGGCGGGTTTGCGCCGTGGCTGTTTCCCGCCACAGCGCCCCGCCTGGAACCGACACCTGGGGAGGGACGTCGCCGCATGCTGGCTGCGATAGGTCTGGACGAGACGCACGAATCGGCGTACCGAGCGCTCGTATCGGTGGGGGCCGCCGAAGTGCCCGATCTCGCACGGCGGCTGACGCTGGGCGAGTACGACACGGAGCGTGCACTGCGCCGCCTGGAGCGCCACGGTCTGGCCGCGCAGTCGTCGGCCCGGCCGGGACGCTGGGTCGCGGCGCCGCCCGGCGTCGCGCTCGGCGCGCTCCTCACGCAGCAGCGGCACGAACTCGAGAAGGCGGAGCTGGCGGCCGCGCTGCTCGCCGAGGAGTACCGCTCCCAGGCCGCCGAGCCCGCGGTGCACGATCTGGTGGAGGTGGTCACCGGCGCGGCCGCCGTCTCGCAGCGCTTCCTCCAGTTGCAGCTCGGCGCGACCGACGAGGTCTGCGCGCTGGTGACCGGCAAACCCGTCGCGGTCTCCGGCATGGACAACGACGCGGAGGAGCAGGCGGCGAATCGGGGTGTCGCCTACCGGGTGGTGATCGAGCGCGAGGTGCTGTCCCTGCCCACCGGGCTCACGGAGCTGTCGGCCGCGCTGGGCCGCAACGAGCAGGTACGGGTCGTGGACCGGGTACCGACGAAGCTGGTCGTCGCGGACCGGGCGACCGCCATGGTGCCCCTCACCTCACGGGCCGCCGAGCCCGCCGCGGTCGTCGTCCACGCGAGCGGGCTGCTGGAGTCGCTGACCGGCCTGTTCGAGGCGGTGTGGCGCGAGGCGCTGCCGCTGCGCCTGGGCGAGGACGGCGAGGCCACCGAGGAGGAGCCGGAGGCGCCCGACGGCACCGACCTGGAGATCCTCTCGCTGCTGCTGGCCGGACTGACGGACGCGAGCGTCGCCAAGCAGCTGGACCTGGGCCTGCGCACGGTGCAGCGCCGAGTGAAGCGGCTGATGGAACTGGCGGGCGTGACGACCCGTCTGCAGCTGGGCTGGCATGCGTACGAGCGGGGGTGGGTGGCGCGGCATGCGCGGGTGCCCCAGGACTGACTGGCCCTGACCGACACCGACGGACACTGAGGGAGGACGAGAGGCCGACCGGCACCGGCGGACACTTACGGCGGCCGAGAGACCGACCGGCACCGACGGACACTGACGGCGGCCCAGAGACCGACCGGCACCGACGGACACTGACCGAGGCTGACCGGCAGCGACCGGCACTGACCGACAGCGGCCGACTGGACGCGGCCGCGTGGGGCCTCGGGGCGCGACACGACGCATCTGACCTGCGGGCCCCTCCGGTCTCGGGCACGCTGGGCAGATGGGAGTGTGGGAGCTCCTGCTGGTCGGCGTGGTGATGCTGCTCGGCCTGTGCGGAGTGCTGGTGCCCGGGGTGCCGGGATCGTGGCTGGTATGGGCCGCGGTGCTGTGGTGGGCGCTGCTGGATCCCACGGGCCTCGCGTGGGCCGTGCTCGCGGGTACGACCGTGGTGCTGCTGGTGTCCCAGGCCGTCCGCTGGCAACTGCCGCCCGGTCGGCTGATCCGGCGCGGCGGCACGCGCCGGATCCCGGTGTGGGCGGGGGTGGGAGCGCTCGTCGGGTTCGTCGTGGTCCCGGTGATCGGGGCGATTCCCGGCTTCGTGTCCGGGATCTATCTGTCGGAGCGGCTGCGGCTGGGCCGGCACGGCGACGCTCTGTCCGCCACGCGCACGGCGATGCGGTCCGGCGGCAGGAGCGTGCTGGCGGAGCTCTTCGCGTGCCTGCTGATCCTGGCGGCCTGGCTCGGGGCGGTCATCTGGGGCTGACGCACGGGGGCTGCGCGCACGTCGGGGCGCCGTCCAATGAGGCCTCCACCCTCCACGTACGCACCGGACACATCGGATCTCTCCCAGCGTATTGACGCCTCTTCAGGCCATCTCTACCTTGCGCCGAGGGAGAGCTCCGATGAATCAATCGAAGTCATGCGCACGAGCCGCCAAGTGCTGAACCGCCATGCGTACGAGCCGCCAAGTGCTGAACCGCCAAGTGCTGAACGAGCCGCCAGGAGGCGCGATGCCCAGCCAGCCCAGGATGCCCAGCCCGTCGCGGAACGCCAGGGACCCGAGGAACCCGAGTGAGCCCAGTGAGCCAGGGACGCCCAGCCCGTCCAGAAGATCCGTGCTCGCCAGCGGAACCGCGCTCGGCGGGACGCTGCTCGCGGGAGGAGTGCCGGGCCAGGCCACGGCCGCGACGGCCCCCGATGCCCCGGCCGGCACCGAACCCACCGCCCCCGCCGATGCCTGGCGCACGGTGCTCGACGACGCCGACCTGGTCTGGCAGCAGATGCCGAAGACCTGGTACGAGGGCCCGTTTCTGGGCAACGGCTTCCTCGGCTCCGGGATCTACGCGGAACCGGGCGCCGAGACGAAGGCGATCCGCTTCAACATCCAGCACTCCGAGGTACAGGACCACCGCCCGCAGTTCGGCTCGCTCTTCGGGCTCGCCCGGCTGCCGATCGGGTACTTCACGCTGGAGACGGTGGGTACCGTCACGGGCCTGGACTGGCGGCTCGGCCTGCGCGACGCCGAACTCACCGGCACCCTCACCACCGACAAGGGCACCCTGGAACTCCGCGCGCTCGTGCACAACTCGCGCTCCGTGCTCGCCGTCCAGGTGGTCCCGAGCGAGGGCGAGCGCGGTTTCCGCTGGGCCTTCCACCCGGCCCAGGCGATCAGCCCGCGCGCCGCGTTCCGTCCGCTCCCGGCCGGGTACGAGAGCAACCCACCCGCCGAGACCGGTGAGTACGACGGCATATCGGCCGCCGTACAGCCGCTGCTCGCGGGCGGTCAGCACGTCACGGCGTGGCGGGAGCGCACCAGGGGCGAGGCCCGGACGCTGTATGTGCACGTGGCCCACTCCTTCCCGGATACCTCGGCCCGCGCTCGCGCGCTGCGCGCCGTCCGCAGCGCGTCAGAACTCCCGTACGACCTGCTCGCCGCGCCCCACCGAGCCTGGTGGAACGCCTACTACCGCAAGAGCTTCCTGTCCCTCCCCGACGCCCGCATCCAGCGCTTCTACTGGATACAGCTCTACAAGCTGGCCTCCGCCGCCCGGCGCGACGCCCCCGTGATGGCGACGTGCGGCCCCTGGCTGGAGCCCACACCCTGGCCCGCGACCTGGTGGAACCTCAATGTGCAGCTGGAGTACTGGCCGATCCACGGCTCCAACCACCTCGAACTCGACGCCGTCACACGGGCGCTGAGCGAGTACCGCGACAACCTCACGGCGGAGATGGCCCCGGCGTACCGCACGGACTCGCTCGGCATTCCCCGCACCACGGACATCCATCTGGTCAACGGTGGCGCGACGAGCAACGCCGAGGGCTACGGCGTCGGCATCCCCGGCCAGGACCCGCCCACGCCCGAGGTCGGCAACCTCACCTGGGCGCTGCACAACGTATGGCTCAGCTACCGCCACACCATGGACGAGTCGATCCTCCGCGACGTCCTCTTCCCCCTCCTCCGCAAGGCCGTCAACTACTACCTGCACTTCCTCGTGCCGGGCGCTGACGGCAAGCTGCACCTTCCGGCGACCTTCTCGCCCGAGTACGGCGGCAACAGCCGGGACTGCAACTACGACCTGATGCTGCTGCGCTGGGGCTGCCGCACCCTACTCGATACGACTGAACTGCTCGGTGTGGACGACGAGTTGGCGCCGCGCTGGCAGGAGGTGCTCGCCAAGCTGACGCCGTATCCGGTGGACGCCAACGGCTACATGATCGGCGCGGACATCCCCTTCGCGAAGTCCCACCGCCACTACTCGCATCTGCTCGCGGTGTACCCGCTCTACGAGGTGACCGGCCGCACGCCCGACGAGAAGGCGCTGATCGAGAAGTCCCTCGCCCACTGGGTCGGCTTCGAAGGCGCCCTGCAGGGCTACACGTTCACGGGCGCCGCATCGATGTCCGCACTGCTCGGCAAGGGCGACGACGCACTGACGTATCTCGGGCAGCTGATGACCCGCTTCGTCCAGGCCAACACGATGTACAAGGAGTCGGGCCCGGTCATCGAGACACCGCTGTCGGCGGCACAGTCCCTGCACGACATGATCTGCCAGTCCTGGGGCGGCATCATCCGGGTCTTTCCCGCACTGCCGGCCGCCTGGGCGGATCTGGTCCTGCACGACTTCCGGACGCAGGGCGCCTTCCTGCTCAGCGCGGTACGGGAAGACGGGGCGACCCGCTGGGTGCGACTCACCAGCGAGGCTGGCGCGCCGTGCGTCGTCCGGCACGGCATCGCGGGCGACATCGAGGTACGGGACGGGCGAGGCCGAGGGCTGCGGTACGAGGACGTGGCCGACGGCACGATCCACATCGCCCTGCAGAAGGGCGAGTCGGCGCTGATCACGGCCAAGGGCGACCGCCCCGAGCTGCGGATCGAGCCGGTTCAGCCGATCGCGGCGGCGCCGCGGTGGGGGCTGCCTGCGTGAGCCGGGGGCTGTCTGCCTTACGTCCGTGGCGCTAGGGCCGCGCGCCGATGCGGGGGCCGGGGCCGGTGGGTGACTGACCGGGGAGCCGCCCACGCCCCCGGGCCCTGGGTCAGCTGCTGCCTTTGCGTCAGCTGCCGCCTTGCGCCAACTCGCCTCCGTACCAGATGTGCTGACAGGCATACGTGCGCCAGGGACGCCATGCGTCGGGCACCGGCTCGTCGGGCAGGGCCACGTCCGGGTCGCCGAGGGCGCGCATCCGGATGAGAGCGACGGTGCGGGGGTCCATGCCGGGCAGGGCGAGCAGCGCCGCCGCGGCGTCGTCCCGGTCGGCGCCCGCGTCGAGGCGCGCGGTGCCGTCGGCGAGGGCGGAGGCCAGGGCACCGAGGGTGCCGCCCTCCGCTTCGGCGAGTACGCCGGGTTCGGGGAACACATGGGTGAGCGTGCCGGAGGGCGTGTCCAGGGCCTTGCCGTACTGCTGCACGAGCCGTTCAGCCTCCTTCCGCCCGACCAGCGCACGCACGGCGAACTCCGCGGGATCCGCGGCGCCGGGCGAGCGCAGCCCCGGCCGCGCTGCGACCAGAGGGCCGAGCCGGGGATCGGCGCCGAGCCGCTCGTCGACGGCGTACGGATCGGCGTCCAGATCGAAGAGCCGCCGCAGCCGCTGCACGGCGGTGGTCAGGTCGCGGAGGTCGGTGAGGTGCAGGCGTGCCTGGAGCCAGCCGCCGCGAGCGGCGCCGGCGGGACCAGGGGTGGAGGCGTCGACAGGGTTGGCGGGAATGACGGGATCGGCAGGGTGGGCGGGGCCCGCGGGAACGGGAAGGTCGGGGCGACCGGCAGGAGCGTCGGCACCGGCAGGGTTCGCGGCACCGGCGCGATCGGCGACACCGGCAACGTCGGGGCGACCGGCAGGAGCGTCGGCACCGGCAGCGGTCGCGGGACCGGCAGCGCCCGCCGGAACCGCAGGACCACGGGCGACGTCGGCGGGGCCGAGAGAGTTGGCGGGGTCGGCAGGAGCGGCGGTACCCGCGGAACCGGGAAGCTCGGGGCGACCGGCAGGAGCGTCGGCACCGGCAGCGGTCGCGGGACCGACAGCGCCCGCCGGAGCCGCAGGACCACGGGCTGCGGCACGCGGGCCTGCGGTCTTCTCCTCGACGGCCACGATGCCCGTGCCGTACGGCAGCCGCAGGGTGCGCCGGTAGACCCGCGTACCGCGGTGCCCGGCGACCTCCTCCACGCCGGGGACTGCCTCGCGTGCGAGCGTGTCGAACACGGCTCCCGCCTGGTACGGGCCGCGGTAGGCGAGCCGCAGCGGGACGCCGGCCGAGGGCGTGACGTCCCGCGGTACGGCTTTGCCGCGTCGGCGGCCCTCGGCACGCAGCTCGGTCGGCGTGGCGGCGTACACGCCACGGATCGTGTCGTTGAACTGCCGGACGCTGGCGAAGCCCGCCGCGAAGGCGATCTCGGTGACCGGCAGACCGGTGGTCTGGAGCAGGACCCGCGCCGTGTGCGCCCGCTGCGCGCGGGCGAGCGCGACGGGGCCGACGCCGACCTCGGCGGTGAGTTGCCGCTGTACCTGGCGGGCGCTGTAGCCGAGGCGCTCGGCGAGGCCGCCGACGCCCTCGCGGTCGACGACCCCGTCGGAGATCAGCCGCATGGCGCGGCCGACCACATCGGCACGCACGTTCCACTCGGCGGAGCCGGGCACCGCGTCCGGACGGCAGCGCCGGCAGGCCCGGAACCCGGAGCCCTGGGCAGCGGCCGCGGTGGCGTAGAAGCGGACGTTCTGCCGCTTCGGGGTGACCGCGGGGCAGCTCGGGCGGCAGTAGATGCCCGTCGTCTCGACGGCGAAGAAGAACTCCCCGTCGAAGCGGGCGTCGCGGCTGCGCACCGCCTCATACCTGGTTTCTTCATCGACCACGTCATCCAGTGTGCGGGGTCGCCTGCGACGGGGCTCGCGGGAATCGGACGTGGCGTTCGGGGCCCTGACGGGCCCCCGGGGCCCCGGACCGCGCTCAAGCCCGGTCGGCTTGAGCGCGGTCCCCCGTGGGCCCGTCCTCGTGGGCCCGTCCTCGTGGGCGCGCGCGGGTGGGCCAGCGTGCCGGACGCCGCGGGGTCCCGCTGCGCCCCCATTGCCCCCAGGGCATGGGGGCACCACCCCCATGCCCTGGGGGCTCCTCCCAGCGTCAGCTGAGGAGGAACGACTGCCTACAGCGGGGGCGCTCAGCGCAGGCGCCCCCGCTTTGCCTCCATCGCCTCGCGGCCCTCCGCGCCCCTCCGTTTCCAGTCGCGGCGCATCTCGGCGCGCAGCCGCGCATCCGTCCTGGCGGCGATGCGCTGGTTCTCACGCAGCAGCTTGCGGTAGCTGTCGAGGCGGCGTTCGGACAGCGTGCCGTCTTCGAGGGCCGCGAGTACCGCGCAGCCGGGTTCGGCCGTGTGCGCGCAGTCGTGGAAGCGGCAGTTCCCGGCGAGTTCCTCGATCTCCGAGAACACCTGCCCGACCCCGGCCTCGGCGTCCCACAGACCCACGCCGCGCAGCCCGGGCGTATCGATGAGGACACCGCCGCCCGGCAGCACCAGCAGATTGCGGGTGGTGGTGGTGTGCCGGCCCTTGCCGTCGGCGTCGCGGATGGCCTGCACCTCCATCACGTCGTCGCCGAGCAGCGCGTTGGCGAGCGTGGACTTGCCCGCACCGGACTGCCCGAGCAGCACACTCGTGCCGCCCGCGACCACGGCGGCCAGCACGTCGATGCCGTCGCCGGTCGTGGAGCTGACCGGCAGCACCTGCACACCCGGCGCGGTGGTCTCCACGTCCTGGGCGAGATGGGAGAGCGTCACCGGGTCCGGCACGAGGTCGGCCTTGGTGAGGACGACGAGGGGCTGGGCGCCGGACTCCCAGGCCAGGGCCAGGAACCGTTCGACGCGTCCGAGGTCGAGCTCGGCCGCGAGCGACACGGCGATGATCGCGTGGTCGACGTTGGCCGCGAGGATCTGTCCCTCGGAGCGCTCGGACGAGGTGGACCGCACGAAGGCGGTACGGCGCGGCAGATACGCCTGTACGAAGCGGGGGTCGCCGGCCGCGTCCACGGCCGCCCAGTCGCCCGTACAGATGACCCGCATGGGGTCGCGCGGCGTCACCAACGCCGTGTCGGCCCGGACGACCCCCTCGGCCGTGGCCACGTCGCACTGCCCTCGGTCCACGCGCACGACACGGCCGGGCAGCAGGCCCTGCTCGCCGTATGGGGCGAATTCGGCCGCCCAGTCGGCATCCCAGCCGTAGCGGACGAGAGTTGAGAAAACGGTCTTCTTCAAGGGGAACCCTTCGAAGGGTGGCCCCGGCACACGCGCACAGGCGTGGGAGAGGAAAGAGGTCAGCCGGAGACCACGGAGGTGGAATGGATGAACTTCCGGATGCGGGCAGCGCCCATCGCAACGACAGCCATCAGTCACACCTCCCGTTCTTCACTCGAGCCGACGACAGCGGCCAACGGCCAACGGCCACGATTGCTCGGCCTACCCTAGAGAGATGGCGTGCTCGAGCGCCATCGGTTTTTTTCGGCCCTCCGACGCCTCGTACCGCCGAACTGCGCACCCGGACAGGCGACGCGCGGAACCACCGCACACATTCCTGCTGTCTCACTCCGCACGCACGTCGCATTCAATCTGCCACGGCTGGGCCAGAGCCTGCCTCGCCGCCGAGTGGTTCTGCCATTTCACTGACGTCCCTCTCTCGCTCGACCCGCTCAGCGGCTCACAGCGTTCGGCGCACGCCCGCCTGGCGTTCGAGATTGCGCAGCTGCACGGCCAGATCCCCTTCCACCGCCTCGTGCGCCGGGCCCCGACGTCCGACGGGCAGGACCTCCTCGCCCCGCATGTCCTCCAGCATGAGCGCGAACGCGGCATACATGGCCACGCCCCCGAGGAGCAGACCGAGAGCCCCGGACACATAGCCGACCCATGTGGCACCGGTGAGGTTGAACAGCGACGCCACTGCGAAACGTGGCACGGCCACGCACAGCACGAACCACATCGCGCGCTTGCGGTGCGCGACGGTCGCCATCAGCAGGGCAAAAACGGCGAACACCAGGTTGAGCACCCCGAGCACCTCGGTGCCGGACGGCGGTTCGAGGGCCAGCACCAGCGAACTCGCCAACCAGGTCCCGGAGAAACACGCCATGAGAGACGCCGCGAGCACGTCCCTCGCCCCGAAAGCCAGGATGCTCACGATCAGTTGGAGGACGAAAGCCGGCAGGATCGTCAGGGCGACCGCCCTGTGGGCGTCGTCACCGAAGACGCCCAGTTGCATGCCGCCGACGATGACGGATGCGATCGCCACCGCGAAGAATCCGACCGGCATCGGGGATGCGATGGGATGGAGGTTGATACGGGTCATCGGACGCAGGTCCGGTTCGAAATGCCGACCTGGCGGCTTGGCCCGCTCCGGGGATGAATCGGTAGTAGTGCTGCTCATGGTTACCTCTCTCCTGTGTGCCGTGCTTTCAGGGTGCGGGATATGTTCAACGCGACCGTGGGTATACGGCGCTCGGCAAACCGTTTCGCTGCCCGGCCGCCGATGCCCGGGATTCACTGACCCTTGGGGTGCGTCCGGCCTGCTCCTTCAGCGTTGCCAGTGCCTGCCTTAGCGGGGGGACGCCGTCCCCAGCGCAGTTGCGGGCCCGACGGCACCTTGCGTCTGCGCCATGCCCGCGATCGGCATGCTGGTCATGTGGCTCACCTTCGGTGGAATCGTCGGGCCCGAGACGCGCCCCTGCTTCCCTCGGTACGAATGCACCGTAAGCGCGTGCGGCAGTACCCGTTTTGTCAGCAGCGCACAATGCGTTGACCGTGGGAGCACTCCACCTCAACCACACGACTGCACCACATCACCTGAAAGTCGCCGCCCGACCCGGAGCCTGGGTCGACATCCTCGAGCCACATCAACGACGCTGGTCCGGCGGGCCGGTCGCTTCTTGCCTCACGGCGCCCTGTGCGGTTCCGGTACTGCACAGCAACGGACGTGCCCTTCTGCTCCCGGCATTTCTGCCTGTGTTTCTGCC
Source organism: Streptomyces himalayensis subsp. himalayensis (assembly GCF_013778455.1). GTDB lineage: Bacteria > Actinomycetota > Actinomycetes > Streptomycetales > Streptomycetaceae > Streptomyces > Streptomyces himalayensis. The sequence goes on from NZ_JACEHE010000029.1 coordinate 29,149, forward strand.
TGGAGACCGAAGCGGTCCGCTGCTTGGCTGTTCAGTGCGGGCGGGAACCCGGGCCTCACTGAAGCGGTCCGGTTGCGGTCCAGCGAGGTCGCTGCCCGTACGACGAGCCGTCCGGCCCTGCCGGACACCGGCCGCCGCCTTCCGGGGAGGTGCAGCCGTCCGTCCCGTTCCCGTCCGTTGCAGCCCCGGAGTCACTTCCCCTGAGGGGAGAGCAACTTGAGCTTGGTGTTGACGACCGCCTCCGTGCCGGACCGGGACAAGGTCTCGTACTGGAACGATGCGGTGAGCAGGACGCTGGTGCCGATGACGGTCGCCCCGCGGGGCGACGGCCCGTTCGACGGCCGGATCGCCACCGACCGCTTCGGGTATCTCCAGGTCTCCACCATGGAGGCCGACGCGGAGCGGGTCAGCCGCACCCCGGCGCTGATCGCCCGATCGTGCGAGGCGCTGGTGGCGGTCGGTGTCCAGATATCTGGCACGGCCACCTTCATCCAGGACGGCCGGCGGTCCGAGGTGGGCGAGGGAGACCTGGTGGTGTACGACACGACCCGGCCGTACTCCTTCGACTATCCGCAGCGGTTCGCCACGCACGTCTTCCAACTGCCCCGCCGCACGCTGGGTGTGCCGGACAGCGACATCCGGCAGGTCACGGGCAACGCCATCGGCACCGGGGACGGCTTCGGCGCGATGCTGCTCCCGTTCCTGGCGACCCTGGCCTCCTCGGCCGACGGCTACCCGCCGGCCGTCGCGAACCGGCTGGCCGGCAATGTCGTCGACCTGTTCGCCACCCTGATCGCCGAGCGAGCCCACCCGGGCGGTACGGACCCGGACACCGCCCGCAGCCACCTGCTGCTGCGCGTCCGCGACCACATCAACCGGAACCTGGGCGACCCGGACCTGTCGCCGGAGACTATCGCCCAGACGCACCGGATCTCCGTCCGGTACCTGCACCGGCTGTTCGAAGGCGAGGGGACCACCGTCAGCCGGCTCATCCAGCAACGGCGCCTGGAGGAGTGCAGCCGTGAACTGGCCCGCCGCGGCAGGACAGCCCCCACCGTGTCCGCCGTGGCCCAGCGGTGGGGCTTCGTCAACCCCGCCCACTTCAGCCGGGCCTTCCGCGCCGCCTACGGCGTCTCCCCCCGTGAATGGCGCACCCTGCGCACCGCCCAGGAAGACGGCGGGCGGTCCCCGGCTGTCACCGCGGCGCCCGGGACCGTCCCAAAGGCCGCGGCCGATGTCCACGGTGCCGACCGGCCGGTGGCTGACCTCCCGTCGTCCAGCGGGTAAGGTCCCCGCTCAGAGCCGTGCGGGCCGTCCTGTGCCTGCGGCGGCAGTGCCCCGGCCCGGCAGCCGCAGCATCGCGTTCCGCCGCTCGACCAGGCACCCGGTGCACCGAACAACCCTTTCGCTTCAGGCCCCCTCGGCCCTCTCAGCAGGAGACCGTGTGACCGACTTCGTCCCTATTTCCGTTCGGCACCCGGTCCTGGACCGCCCCACCCGAGCATTCGTGACCCGGCACACTTGCCCACCGTCGGCGCACGACCCGGACGTGGAAGAGGCCCGGCTGGACTTTGCGCGTCTCCACGGGAAGGACGACCCCGAGCCTCTCGACGAGGAGGCCACCTCCACGGAGTGGTTCGCACTGCCGGGCGGACCGACCGGGCATGTGCGGGTGCAGGTGGTCAAGCCCACCGGCAGCGTCGGCGAGATTCCCGTAGTGCTGTTCCTGCACGGGTTCGGCTGGGTACTGGGAGACGCCACCACGTACGAGCGCCTGGTACGCGCGTTCGCCCTCGGCACGGACGCGGCCGTGGTCTTCGTCGACTACGAGCGCGCCCCCGAGGCGCGCTACCCGGTCGCCGTCGAGCAGTGCTACGCGGTCGCGAAGTGGATCTCCGAACAAGGCGGCGAAATCGGCCTCGACGGAAGCCGGATGGCCGCCGTGGGCGACTCGGCGGGCGGCAACCTGGTGGCAGCGCTGACCCTGCTCGCCAAGGAGCGCGGAGGGGTGCAGCTGCTGCAGCAGGTGCTGCTCTGCCCGGTCACCGACGCCGACTTCGACACCCCCTCGTACCAGGAGTTCGCCAAGGGCTACTTCCTGGGCCGCGAGACCATGCGCTGGTTCTGGGACCAGTACCTCCCCGACGTACGGCAGCGCAGCGAGGCCACCGCATCACCGCTGCAGGCCTCCCTGGAGCAGCTCACCGGACTCCCCCCGGCACTGGTGGTCACCAGCGAGGCCGACGTGGTACGCGACGAGGGTGAGGCCTACGCGGCGAAGCTCCGTGCGGCCGGCGTGGCGGTGGTCTCCATGCGCTACCACGGGACGATCCACGGCTTCATGGTGCTCGATCCACTGCGCGACACCGACGCCGCCCACGCCGCCCTCGTCCAGGCCCTCGACACCGTGCACGTCGCCCTGCACCGGCACCGCAGCTGACTCCTTCCGCTCCGGGACAGGTGCATGGAGGTGCGCCCAGGGCACATCCCCCGTGCGAGCAGGCAGGTGCCGCCGCCCGTACCGGGTCGGCTTGAGGTGCGGCTGATCCTTCTGCCGGTGACACCATCGCGCTGACATTCCGTCAGCGGCGGCATCCCAAGCCGTAGCCGGAGCGCACCCTGCCGACACCGGCGCATATCCGACCGCCCCGGCACCGCTTCAGCGCAGCGGCCGGTCCGCTCTGCGCAGGAAAGCACCGCTTGCCGGACGGCCGCCCGCGTCGGCGGACGATCGCGCAAAGCCGTCAGTGACACGAAGTCATGGACCAGGTCGGGAAACAGGCCGCGACGCAGCGCAGCTGATCGACACTGCTCCGTCGTCCCACGTCACGTCGGCCTCCGCGATGATCGCCAGGGCCGGCGACAGCCCCACGGGATGCCGAACCCAGGGCACATCGCGGCGGCAGACGTTCCTCACTCGGAGGGGAGCGAGTCCAGAAGCTTCTGCACGGTCTTCAGCTCGGTGCCGTCGGCCGCGTCGCCGAAGGCGAGGGCCTGACGGAGGCAGGAGCGGGCTTCCTCGGCTTCCCCCAGTTCGATCAGGGCCTCTCCCAGAGCCAGTAGCGCTTCGGCCTCCCTGTGGGGAACGCCGATGCGGTTGAACTGGACCTGGGCATTGCGATAGTGGTCGGCGGCCTCGCGCCACCGCCCCAGGGCGGCGCAGTCTTGACCGAGAGCCTCGGTCGCAGTGGCGCGAAAATGGCCGGCGGCATGCCCGCTCACCGGGCAGTTGGGCGCATCGAGGAAGGCGATGACGCGCTCGTGCCGGGCCAGGGCTTCCTCGCCACGGCCGAGGTCGCGCAGGATGCCTCCGGACATGCCCATAGCGTCGATCCAGCCCTCGTACTCAGCGACGGCTTCGAACAGGTCGGCGGCGGCGCGGGCCTTGTCGAAGCCCTCCTGGACCTCGCCGAGCTGCCGGTGAGGCCATACCGCATAGACCAGTGCCCAGCCCTGCTGAGAGGCGTCCTGGGCGCGGCGGGCGCATTCCAGCGCCTCGTCGGCCCGTTCGATGCCTTCGCGGTACCTGTGCTCGCAGCGGCCCAGAACAACGGAGTAGTAGTTCAGGTGGACGGCCTGCAGGTAGGGGTCGTCGAGTGCGGCAGCGGCTTCGCTCGACAGGCGGAAGACCTCAGGCCAGTGCCCCCAATAGAGCGATACGTGGTAATACCACTCCATGGCATCGGCGGTCTCCACAACCCGGGTGTGCTCACCCCGACGGGCGGCGCTGCGCAGCGCGGCGAGCCAGGCAAAGGCCTCGCTCTCCAGCCAGGCCCGGGCCTGTTCGACGGTCTCCAGCGGGACCAGGCCCTGCCAGGAGGACGGCGGCGCCCCGTACCCGGGCTTGTACCAGCGGCCGGCTACTGCGGCGGTGTCCAGCAGCCAGGTCCGCAGCCGGTCCTCGGCCACTTCCTGCTCTCCGGGTTCCTCCTCCCGGGACAGCCGGGCACGGGCGAACAGCCGTAGCAAGTCGTGCAGTTGGTAGCGGCCGGTGAAGGTGGCCTGGAGCAGCCCGGCCTCGACCAACTCCTCCATCACGTCCTCGGCCTCGAAGATCCCGGTCGCGGTCAGGGCTGCGCCGTAGGCGGCGGTCATGTCCGGCCCCGGAACCAGGCTCAGCAGCCGCAGCATCCGCGCGGCCTGGGCGGTCAGCTGCCGGTAGGACAGTTCGAATGCCGCTTCCACGCGCACATCGCCGGCAGCGAGCGCACCCAGGCGACGCTCCTCGTCGGCCAGACGACCGACCAGGTGGTCAACACTCCACCCCGACCGGACCGTAAGCCAGTTCCCCGCCACCCGCAAAGCCAACGGCAGACGCCCGCACAGCTCCGCCACCCGCGCCACAGCCTCAGCTTCCGCGTCCGCCCGCTCCGCGCCCAGGATCCGACGTAGCAACTCCACCGCCTCCGCCTGCGCCATCTCCGACAGCGCCAGGCGGTCGACATCCTCCAGGCCAGTCAACGGGCGCCGGCTGGTGACCAGCACCAGACTCCGCCCGCCCGCAGGCAGCAACGGACGCACCTGCCCCTCATCACGGGCGTTGTCCAACACCACCAGACACCGGCGCTCACCCAACAGCGCCCGCAACAGCCCCGCACGACCCTGCGCATCCTCCTGCGACAACCGGCGGTCCGACACCCCCAGGGCCTTCAGCAACTTCAACAGCGCCTCGCCCGGGTCCACAGGGCCCTCCACCCCGTGCAGGTCCACCACAAAACACCCGTCAGGGAACTCCTCCGCCAGATCCGCCGCCGCCTTCAGCGCCAGCGTCGTCTTCCCACACCCCGGAGGACCCGAGACGACCGCCACCGACATTCCCACGCCGACGCGGGCCCGCTCCGCAGCCTCCCTCAGTCGGGCGAGTTCCAGACCGCGACCCGTGAAGTCCCCCACCGATCGCGGCGGCACAGCCGTCCCCGCCACGGCCACCGCACGCGTCGGACGCGCCGCCCGCGCTGCGGCCAGCAGCGCCTCCCGCTCCGCATCCGCCAGCCCCAGCCCCTCCGCCAGCGCCACCACCGTACGCCGCTGCGGAACCCGACTACGCCCCCGCTCCATATCGCCGATCGCCCGGACACTCACACCCGACGCCTCAGCCAACTCCTCCATCGTCAAACGGCCCCGCTGCCGCAGACCACGCAGAGCAACCCCGAACGATTTCTCCCCGCCCACAGACCCTCCCCGTCCTCCCCCGACAGACGGAAGAGTACGGCGTGTTTTTGCAGGCCATAGCCTCAGGGCGGCAATAGCAGCCCCCGGAACGCCTCTCCGCTCCCGACACACCCACTGAAATGCCGACATTGCTCAACCGACCGCACCCCGCCCGCCGCCCCACGCGGTGACCACGGCCGCCGGCAGCGCCGACTGGATCCCGGTGGCCAGACCCCGGCGCCGGGGAGAGGGCGCCAGTTGGCGGGCACGCAGGCCGGTACGGGCACTCGCCCCCGACGAGTCCCGCCTCCACCGCGACCACGTTCAGCCCGGGCCTCGACCAAGGGGCCCGCGACGTACTTCCGCCCGGCCCCGGGCCGACCACGACCACGTCCGTCTGCTCTCTCACGCCCGTCGCCCTCCTCCGCTGTCGGCTCGCCTGTCCGATACAGGAGCGGCCGCGCGTCGGCCGTAGGGCGGTGCCCCGTGCGCCAACGCGTCCGTCAGCGCACGAGGCCTTACCCGGGAACACACCGTCGTACGAGGTCACTTCTCCAGGAAGGCGAGGAGTGCTGCGTTGACCTCCTCCGCGTGGGTCCACAACAGGCCGTGCGGGGCGCCCTCGACCTCCACGTAGTCGGCCGATGGGAGCGCCCGGTGGAACGGCCGCGCGGTTCCCTCGGCGGGCAGGATCCGGTCGGCCGTGCCGTGCAGGATCAGGGCCGGCACGTCGATGGCCGGGATGTCGGACCGGAAGTCGGTGTACCAGGTCGACGGCGCGGCGGCGGCGGCGAAGAAGCCGCCGCCCGCCGCGACGTTCCAGCTGTTGCGGACCGCCTCCTCGCTGATCCTGGTGCCCAGGTTCTCGTCGAGGTTGTAGAAGTCCTTGAAGAAGTCGCTGTAGTACGCGTATCGGTCTGCCTTGACGGCCGCGACCACGCCGTCGAAGAACTCCTTCGGGGCGACCCCGTCCGGGTTGTCGTCGGTCTTGAGCAGGCAGGGCTCCAGCGAGGCCAGGAAAGCGACCTTGGCCACCCGGGCGGAGCCGTAGGCGGACACGTACCGGGCGACCTCGCCGGTGCCCATCGAGAACCCGACCAGGACGGCGTCCCGCAGGTCGAGGGTCTCCAGCACGGTGTTCAGGTCGGCCGCGAAGGTGTCGTAGTCGTAGCCGGTCGTCGGCTGGCTGGACTGCCCGAAACCGCGCCGGTCGTAGGTGATCACTCGGTAGCCCGCGTCGAGCAGCACGGCGCTCTGCCGCTCCCAGGAGTGGCCGTCGAGCGGGAAGCCGTGAATGAGGACGACCGGCTGCCCGGTTCCGTGATCCTCGTAATAGAGGTCGATGGTGGTGGAGTTCTCCTGACCCACATTGATGTACGGCAAGGGCTCATTCCTTCGTCCGAAGTGACTGGCAAGTGACCGGCGCGCGCAGGGCCGCACTCCGCCTCGATGAGGGCGGGCGCCGAACGGACGGCATCGACCCATCGGCGGCCGACGCCGCGGCGTTCGCGGCATGCGCGGCATGCGCGGCACGAGATGTCATCACGCTAGGGCGAACGTCACGCCGCCTGTTGTCCTGGAGCGCACCGCTCATTGCCTGGAAGTGCCGGGAAACCGACGTGCCCGGCACACTGCCGCGCAAGGCCTTCAAAGGCGTCGTCGCCCGCGCCCCCGGAAAGCGCGGAAAGGCCAAACGTGGTGCACCGACAGGCAAGGTGCCTTCACCCGCCGCCCCTAATGTCCTGTGCGTGCCTGCGGCTCATCGCCCGGCTCGGACACTGCTCGCGCCGGTCCGGCCCGGCGAAGCACCTCGACCCAGGCAACTGCCGCCCGGACAGTGTGCACCCGCGCGCCCCGCGCAATGCACTGAGCACGAGCCGCCCCAAGGCAGCCGGTCTGTGGCTCCGGGCGCCGCTCGCTCCGGACAGAGGCAGCGAATCCGACCCCGACCACCCGGCCGTCCATCGGCCGATCACCACAACGTCAACAGGGAGTTGTGCCATGTCCCGTTCCGACAGCCCGACCGTCGTCCTGGTCCACGGTGCCTTCGCCGACGCGTCCAGCTTCGCCCGCATCATCCCCGAACTGACCGCCCGCGGCCTCAACGTGGTGGCGCCTGCGGTGCCCAACCGCAGCCTGCTCGGCGACGCCGCCTACATCGCCTCGATCGTCCGTCAGACACCCGGACCGGTCATCCTGGTCGGACACTCCTACGGCGGTGCCGTCATCACCGTCGCCGGCGTGGAGGAGAACGTCAGAGCGCTGGTCTACCTGGCCGGCTACGCCCTGGAGGAGGGCGAAAGCCTGGGCGAACTGCAGGGCGGCTTCCCCGACTCCGATCTCGCCACCGCGCTCGTCTACACGCCCTTCCCGATCGACGGATCCACCACTCCCGGCACCGACGTGTCGGTCCAGATCGACAAGTTCCCGTCCATCTTCGCCGCCGGCGTCGACCCGGACCTCACCTCCGTCCTCGCCGTCTCCCAGCGGCCGCTGGCCGCGCAGGCCTTCGCCGAGAAGGCGCCGACGGCGGCGTGGAAGACCAAGCCCTCCTGGGGCCTGGTCGCCGCAGCCGACCACACCATCAACCCCGATGTGCAGCGCTACGGCTACCAACGGGCCGGCATGACCACCGTCGAGGTCGACTCCTCGCACCTGGTGATGCTCGCCCACCCCGAGCGCGTCATCAAGCTGATCGAGGAGGCCGTCCGCGCCACCGCCGACTGAAGCTGAAGCCGCCTGCCCCTCGGCCGGCTGCCGCCGGCCCTCGGCCTCAGGCCGGCAGCCGATTCTCCGCGACGCGGAAACGCATGGCTCCCGCCACCCGCGTGGGCGGCTTTGTCGGGCGGCGTTTTCCGCTGCCCGACCGGGCGATCGTCTGCGGACACGACCGGTACGGGCTGTCGCGGAAGGCTCACGCGCCCTGCTCACGCGCACGCGCACCCGTCCGTCCATCCATCCGTCCGTCCGTCCATCCATCCGTCCATCCGTCCATGGACACATCCCCTTCACCGCCCCGTAGGAAGTGAACGATGAACTCACCGATATCCCGCCGCACCGTCACTGCCTCCCTCCTCGCCGGCGCCGCCGTCCTGGCAACCCCCGGTGCCGCGTTCTCGGCCACGTCACCGGCGGCCGGCCGATCGGAGGACTCGCACCAGCAACCGGCCAAGCCCACCATCGTCCTGATCCACGGTGCGTTCGCCGACGCCTCCAGCTGGAGCGCTGTCGTCGAGCGCCTCCAGCGGCAGGGCCACCGCGTACTGGCACCGGCACTGCCGTTGCGCGGGCTGGCGAGCGATGCGTCCTACATCCGCAGCGTCCTGGACAGCGTCGGGGGACCGATCGTGCTCGTGGGTCACTCCTACGGCGGATCGGTCATCAGCCAGGCCGCGGCCGAGTTCCCGAGGGTCAAGGCACTTGTCTACATAGCGGCCTTCGTCCCCGAGGTCGGCGAAAGCGCACTGGAGTTGACGAACAGGTACCCGGGCAGCACGCTGGCGCAGGCCACGACCACCCAGTCCTACCCGCTGCCCGGCGGCGGCACCGGCGACGAACTAATCATCAACAAGGACCTGTTCCGCGAACAGTTCGCCGCCGGCGTCCCCGTCCCGACCGCCCAGGTGATGGCCGCGGGTCAGCGTCCGATCACCCTGGCCGCCCTCCAGGAGAAGGCCACCGCGGCCGCATGGAAGAAGATCCCCAGCTGGTACCTCGTGGCCACCGAGGACCGCAACATCCCACCGGCCGCCGAGCAGTGGATGGCCGAACGGGCCGGCGCCCGCACCACCACGGTCCGCGCACCGCACGCGGTCGCCGTGAGCGACCCCGGCCCCGTCACCGACCTGATCCTGCACGCCCTCCATTCCATCCGTTCCACCCATTCCGTCCGCTCCGATCGCTGAGTCGCATCGCCAAGTGACGGCGATGACCTGATACGCCACCCTCGTCCCCCGGTGACGGCCATGCGGCCCGTCATCGGGGGACGCCCATGACGACCCCTTCGGCACCCCAAGGAAGGTGGAACATGACGCGTCGTAGAGTCATGCTGGCCGCACTCGTCTGCTGCACCGCGCTGGCAAGCGCGCTGACCGGTTGTACGAACCCTGACACAGGCAGCAGCCGGGCTCCGAACAACTCCGGGAACCCGTCGGCCACCCGCGCAGGGGAACCCGGCGGTGCCCCTGCCAGGTCGTCCGGCAGACCGATGACGCCCCCGTCTGCAGGCGCCGGGTCGGCGATGCCATCCGCCACACAGGTTCCGGCGACAAGCCGATGCCATAGCTCCGAGCTGCGGGCATCCATCGGTCCGGACCACCCGGGAGCGGGGCAGAAGAACTTTGCCATCATCTTGACCAATGGCTCCCACCGCACCTGCACGGTGTACGGCTTCCCGGGCGTGGCGTTCGTGAACAGCACCGGCGAAGCCGTCACACCGGACCCCGAGCGGACCAGTGGGCAGGAGAAACGGATCGTGACGCTTGCGCCGGGAGCAAGCGCGTGGTCAGCGCTGGCCTTCACCAATCCGGCGCTCACCGGGGTCACCACCGTGATCCCGGCGGCCGTGCTCGTCACCCCGCCCGACGAGACCACGTCGATCAGAGTCCGCTGGACCGGCGGAAAGGTCTCCAACACGGGCAAGGCGTCGGTTCCCCAAGTGAGTCCCTTCAGGCCGGGCGACGGCGGCTGATTCGCGCACCGCCCAGCCTGGGGCCCGTACGTATTCGTCCCTGGTGGCATTTCCTCTGCGTGGACTGCCGCGGCGCTGTTCGATGTCGAGGCCGCCGGATGCTGCTGCCGGCGGAGCCGCTGGTCACGTGACGCCGAGCGCACCCGCGGCGGGTAGCGCCGCGGCACCCGACGCTCCACGGCGCGGCACACCGCTGACCTGATCGGTTCCGACTGGGGTGGACGGCGCCGGGGCATCGGCCGAGGAGGTCGCGGCGCCGGGCTGCACCCGCCTCGCCGGTCTTTCTGCCTGTGTTTCTGCCTGGAACCCGCAACGGCCGGCTGCTTGGCTGCTCATGGAGGGGGATCCGGCCGCGCCGAGCGGTCCGGCTCCGGTAGCAGAGGGCCCTTGCCCGCGCGACGGGACGTCCGCGCCGTGATGAGCACTGGCCATCAGTTCCCAGGAGGTGTCGGCTGTCTACTCCAGCCCGTGCTGTACGCGGGCCCGAGGGCTCCGCCGGCACTGCATGGGTGGAGGGGAGAACCAGTTGAGTGTGGTATTGACGACCGCTTCGGTTCCCGACCGGGACAAGGTCGCCTACTGGCGTGACGCGGTGAGCAGGACGCTGGTGCCGATGACGGTCGCCCCGCGGGGCGACGGTCCGTTCGACGGCCGGATCACGACCGACCGCCTCGGGTGCCTGCGGGTGTCCACTATGGAGGCCGACGCGAAACGGGTCAGCCGTACGCCGGAACTCATCGCGCGCTCGTCCGAGGCGCTCGTTGCGGTCGGCATCCAGGTGTCGGGCACGGCGACCCTGATCCAGGACGGCCGACGAGCCGAGGTGGGCGAGGGCGACCTCGTGGTGTACGACACGGCGCGGCCCTACTCCTTCGACTACCCGGAGCGGTTCTCCACCCACGTCTTCCAACTGCCCCATCGTGCACTGGGCGTTTCGGACGCCGACATCCGTCAGGCCTCCGGCACCGTCATCGGCCCCGCGGACGGCTTCGGAGCAGTGCTGCAGCCCTTCCTGAGCACACTGGCCACCTCGGCGCACTCGTACTCACCCGCCGTCGGAGGCAAACTGGCCAACAGTGTCATCGACCTCTTCGCCACCCTGGTGGCCGAGGGGACCCGGCAGGTACCCGCGGATGCAGATACGGCCCGAAGCCACCTCGTGTTGCGCATCCGCAGCCACATCGACCGGAACCTGGGCGACCCGGCTCTGTCACCGGAGGCCATCGCGAAGGCGCACCACATCTCCGTCCGCTACCTGCACCGGCTCTTCGAGGGCGAGGGGATCACTATCGGCCGGCTCATCCAGCAGCGCCGCCTGGAGGAGTGCGCACGTGAACTGTCCCGCCGCGGCAGGACGAGCCCCACCGTGTCGGCCGTGGCCCAGCGATGGGGCTTCGTCAACCCCGCACACTTCAGCCGGGCCTTCCGTAGCGCCTACGGCCTCTCCCCTCGCGAATGGCGCAGCCTGCGCACCTCCGTCGAAGGCGCCGACGCGCCGAAGCCGGACGTCCCGCCGGTGGTCGCTGTCCCCGCCACCCAACACGAGTAGCCGCCCGCGGCCGGCCCTGCTCAAACGGCCACGGCGGATCGCTGTGGCCGTACCCGGCCGCGGGCTGACCGCGCGCTGTTCAGCGGGTAAGGTGCCCGCTCGGAACGGTCTGAGGCCGGTCATGCGCCCGAGGCGGCGGTGCCCCGGCCCAGCGGCCGCGGTACCGACGGGACCGCTGCCGGCCGCGGTACGCGATGCACCGGACGAACCCCCCACTCATCTCAGGCCGTCATGGCCATCTCAGCAGGAGGCCGTGTGACGGACACCGTCCCGTCGTCGGGTCAGCAGCCGGTCCTGGACCGTCCCTCCCATGCCTTCGTGGCCAGGCACACCTGTCCGCCCGCAGCGGAGGACCCGAGCCCGGACCTGGAGCAGGCGCGACTGGCCCTGGCCCGACTGCAGGGCGAAGACCGCGTTCACGACGACGGGGTCACGTCCGCGGAGTGGTTCGCGCTCCCGGGCGGGCCGACCGGGCATGTGCGGGTGCAGGTGGTCAAGCCCGCCGGCAGCGGCGGCGAGATCCCCGTAGTGCTGTTCCTGCACGGGCTCGGCTGGGCACTGGGAGACGCCACCACGCACGAGCGTCTCGTACGCGAGTTCGCCCTCGGCACGGACGCGGCCGTGGTCTTCGTGGATTATGAGCGTGCCCCCGAGGCGCAGTACCCGGTCGCCGTCGAGCAGTGCTACGCGGTCGCGAAGTGGATCTCCGAACAAGGCGGCGAAATCGGCCTCGACGGAAGCCGGATGGCCGCCGTGGGCGACTCGGCGGGCGGCAACCTGGTGGCAGCGCTGACCCTGCTCGCCAAGGAGCGCGGAGGGGTGCAGCTGCTGCAGCAGGTGCTGCTCTGCCCGGTCACCGACGCCGACTTCGACACCCCCTCATACCAGGAGTTCGCCAAGGGCTACTTCCTCGGCCGCGAAACCATGCGCTGGTTCTGGGACCAGTACCTCCCCGACGCACGGCAGCGCAGCGAGGCCACCGCATCACCGCTGCAGGCCTCCCTGGAGCAGCTCACCGGACTCCCCCCGGCACTGGTGGTCACCAGCGAGGCCGACGTGGTACGCGACGAGGGTGAGGCCTACGCGGCGAAGCTCCGTGCGGCCGGCGTGGCGGTGGTCTCCATGCGCTACCACGGGACGATCCACGGCTTCATGGTGCTCGATCCACTGCGCGACACCGACGCCGCCCACACCGCCCTCGTCCAGGCCCTCGACACCGTGCACGTCGCCCTGCACCGCTACAGCGGCTGAGCCCACCCTTCCATCACTCGGCCACGCCAAGAACGCGCACCCGGTAGGTGCTGGCTCCCTCGCAGACGACTGTTGTCCCCCTCCGTTGCCGTCGAGGCCGCCGAGCCTCGTCGCGCTCGCGCGGCCCGGCTCGGACGGTCAGTGCTGCTGCACGGCGTCCAGCCACTGCAGGATCTCGTCTGTGACCGGGTCGGTGATGTCGACGAACTCGTCATGTTTCTGCAGGAACTTCGCCACGTAGGGGCAGACCGGCACGATGCGCTTCCCTGAGTCACGTACGTCGGTCAGCGCCTGCTGTACGAGTATCGAGGCCAGGCCCTGTCCGGCGAAGGCGTCGTCGATTTCGGTGTGGTAGAACACGCGCTGGTCGTCGCGGTCGCGGTAGGCGGTGAGGCCTGCGGTCTTTCCGTCGACCTGGATTTCGTACCGGTGCTTGGCGTCCACTCGCTGGACGGTCGGAGCGGCGGCGGGCTGCGTCATGGTGAGCCTTTCAGTGGCGCGTCGGGTTCTTGCGCGGTGCGATGGTGGCGTTGGGAAGGGCGGGCGCGGGAAGGCGGTCGCCGTCGTAACCATCGACCTTGCCGAAGCGCTCGGATGCGTTCTGCCACGCTTCCCTGGCCTCGACGATGTCTTCGTGGCTCCGACCGATGAAATTCCACCACATGACGATCTGCTCGTCGAACGGCGTCCCGCCGAGCAGGACCGCCCGAGCGACCGTGTCCGTCTCGTTCGTCAGCGTCAGCGTTCCGTTCCCCGTGCCGAGGTAGCCCAGCTCGGCCGCGTGCACGAGTGTTCCGGCCATGCGGACATCGCCCTGGTCGACGAGAAGGCCGTGCTCGAAGTCGGGGTCGATGGCGAGCGTGGTCGTCGAGTGCGGCTCGAGGACGAGTTCGGCGCCGAGCAACGGCATGAAGGTCCGCACCGGGGAGATGTCACCGGCGAGGGATCCCAGGAACACGCTGATTTCGGCTCCGTCCACCCGCACCGGGCTCGGGACGTAGTGCTGGAAGTCCCGTGCGGTGTGCCGGTGTTCCTCGGGAAGCGCCACCCACAGCTGGACGCCGTGCAGGATCGTGGTGCGCGTGGTGGAGACCTCCGAGTGGCTGATGCCGTATCCGCCCGTCATCAGGTTCAACTCGCCGGGCCGTACGAAGGCGTGGCTGCCGAGGCTGTCGCGGTGCTCGATCTCCCCGCTGAACAGCCAGCTCACCGTCTGCAGACCGGTGTGCGGATGAGGTGCGACGTCCATGCCGCCCGTGTCGGCGACGTCGTCCGGGCCGTAATGGTCCGCGAAGCACCAGGCCCCGATCAGCGTCCGGGCCCGCTGCGGCAGCGTGCGCCGTACCGTCATCGCCCTCGGACCACCCAACGGGACGTCCCGCGCGGAGAGGACGTCGACGACCGGCAACCGCTCACCATGGTCCGACGCCCCGCAGCGCAGTTCCGTTGGATCCCTCTCGACGTTGCTCATCGCACGCCCCTCTCACCCGAGAATGGTTTCGCATTCAATATTTTCCTCATATCAGGCCGATGCACCTGTCGGTACGCACGGCAGAGCGAGCGAAGGACCGGGAGCGTTCCGTGCGCATCTCCGACGGACTCACGGCGGCAGGCTAGGCCTGAGTCGGGTGCGGACACAGGGGTTTGTTTGCGTATCACTCCAACTGTGCGGTGAGGGACAACAAGCGTGCGCGCGCGGACAGGAAGGTCGTGCTCCGCTCGCGCTGCGCTTGTTCCTCAGCCGGCCGCGAGCGGTTATCCCTGGATTCGGGAAAGATGCGGTACAGGTGCGCACCGATCATTCGCGGTGACAGATGCAGTTGCTGGCCTATGCCCTTGTTGGAGAGGCCTTCCCCTGGGAGCTGGGCAATCTGCAGCTCTTGAGGGTCCCAGTCGGTATGGCTTTCAGTCTTGCTGCCCTCGCCGAGCGGAGTTCCTGGCGGGCGCGTTCGCACCATGGCTCCGTACCGACGGCCGTGAAGGAATCTCGGGCGAACACCGGGGAGCCCGGACCTGGTGGCCAGTCTCAACACCAGCGGGCCGCCGATGACGTGGAGCGCACGGTCGGTGCCCGATACACTCAAGCCTGCGCGCCCACGTGGACCGACACCTCGGGATCCGGGGCTCGGCCCGGACACCATCGCGGCTGTTCACCATATGTCCGTCCGCTCGCTCCACAAGTTCTTCGAAGGGGAAGGAATCACGGTCAGCCGCCTGATTCAGCGCCGTCGGCTGCAGGAGTGTGCCAGGGATCTCGCCCAGGGCGACAGCAGCGAGAGGACGGTCTCCGACGTGGCCCGGCGTTGGGGCTTGACCAACCGGCCTTCCCCGACGTCAGCGGAGAACGACTGCATCGTGCCGGAACAGGTGCAGCAGGAAGCTCGCAAGGGCCGTGGCGAGCAGCGCCATCACGATCACCAGGGGGAGAGCGGACCACGCATCACGTCCGCCTCCTACCCGACGCCGAGGAAGACGATCTCCGTCATGCTCCACGTAGACACAAAGAACGCGACTGCGCACCCGTCGTGACGAAGCACTCACAGACAGCGGGCTTGATCTGCCGCGAGGCGGTCACGCGCGGCGTGCCCGCGGAGAGCCGCCACCTGCTGATCTTCACGCACGCCCGCGTGCGTTGCCACACCGACGTAGAACTTGAGCCCCCGATCGATCTGCTGCCCGACATGCTCGTCGGTCCTTCCGACGATGAGACCGTCCGGCAGAGGCAGGCGACGCCGAGGGGCGGAGCCACCAGTCGGCATGGTCTGGGCCCGGCTTCGGGCGACGAGGGCGGACAGGGAGGGGCGTGAGTGACGGGAGCAGACGAATCGCTGTCCCGTAGCGGTCTGCGCGGCCGCGAGGTCGAGCTCCAAGAGCTGCAGGCGCTGATCGTCTCTGTGGGCCGGACCGGAAGCGGCGGCTTGGCCCTGATCCGGGGGGAACCGGGCATCGGCAAAACCACGCTGCTCGCCGAGGCCGTCACCCGGGCCGGGGCCCAGGGATTCTCGGTCGGCCTCGGAAAGGCCGATGAGCTGCATCACATCGTGCCGCTCTCGTCGTTGGCGGCCTGCGTCCTGCACGGCGATCAGCCGCTGCTGTCCGGCGACGCCTTCGTCGATCTTGCGCGCAGTCACGATCAGCGGATCTGGCTGGTGGAGCGCCTGGCGGAGGCGATCGAAGCCAGAGCCGGCAGTGGGCCGGTGCTGATCGCCCTGGACGACGTGCAGTGGGCCGACCCGCTGAGTCGGTTCGCCCTGAAGCAGCTTCCGGCACGCTTGCGGACCTCGCCGGTTCTGTGGTTGCTGACCGGGCGGCTGGAGCCCGCTGGTCCAGCGGAAGAGGTCGTCGCAGCCGCGACGGGCAGACTCCCGACGGTTACTGTGCCGCTGGGGCCCCTGTCCGGCGCGGCCATCGGTCAACTGGCCGGCGACACACTGGGTGCCGCCGTAGACGAGCGGGTCCGGGACTTGCTCGACGGAGCCGGCGGGAACCCGTTCCTGGCAGTCGAGATGCTCGCGGGACTGCGGCCCGGCGAGGCCTCGGATGAGCTTGTGCCCCCAGGGCTGGTGGTGGGTGTGCGCGGCAGACTCGGGTCCCTGCAGCCGAGCACCCTACGCTTCCTTCAGATGGGAGCGGTGTTTGGACGGACGTTCGGCTTCGACGCCGCCGCCGCGCTCTACGGCCAACCGTCCGCCACGTTGATCGCGGCGCTCGAGGAGGCGGTGCGCGCCGGACTCCTGGACGACAACGGCGATCATCTGGTCTTCCGGCATGATCTGCTGCGCCAGGCGGTCTACGTCGACATCCCGCCGTCAGCCCGGAAGGCTCTGCACCGACAGGCTGCGGGCCACCTTGTCTCCGCGGGCCACCAGCCGATCGACGCGGTGCCCCACATCCTCAAGGGAGCCCTGCCCGGAGACGGGGAAGCGGTGGCGCTGCTGCAGCAAGCCGCTGACGACGTACTGCCGGTCACACCCGGCCTCGCGGCCGACCTGATGACGCGCGCCCTGGACATGGTGCCATCCGCGCGGCCGTTGAGGTTCGCAGTGGGTGAGCAGGCGATCGTCTGCCTGACACGCGCCGGCAGGAATCGAGAGGCACTGTCGACCGGCGACCTGCTACTGACCCGCCGACCACCACTGGAGGTGTTCAGCCGGCTGCAGGCTGCCCTCGGCGGGACGCTGTGGAACATGGATCTCGCCGACGAGTTGCGCCGCCGGGCCGAATCGGCCCTCGCAGTCGGGGGTGCCGCCCCGGAGGTCGCGGCGAGGCTGTCCGCCCTGCGCGCGCTGGCCTTGTCCCGGGACCATGATCTTGTCGCGGCGCGTGAGGCCGGCGAGACCGCGCTGCGTGCCGCCACCGAGATCGGTGACCGCGAGGCGCACGTCCTGGCCTTGTCCGGGCTCGGCGAGATCGCGCTCAACGCGGGTGAGAACGCCGTCGCACTGGAGCGCTTCGCCGCGCTCAGCGCCGTCGACTCTGCTTTCCTTCCCGAAGAGATCGTGGCGCACCTGCACGTGGACGATTTCGAGTCCGGCGAACGACTGCTCCTGCAGGCGGCGGACAATGCCGGACCGACGCGTCAGGCAATGATGCTGTGGGCACAGGGCCAGCACGATCTAGGGCTCGGCCGACTCGACGACGCCGACGCCGACTTCGTGACGATGGAGCGCCTGGAGGACGACGTACAGGTACCCGTCCAGCAGGTGAACGCTCGCGTGATCCGCTCCCGGATCGCCCTTCTGCGCGGCGACCGGGAAGCGGCGCGGCAGCACCTGGCCGCAGCGCAGGAAAGACTGGCGGTCAAACCGAACCCGGGCAACACGGCCGCGGTGCGCTTCCTGGAAGCGGTCCAGGCAGCGGCCGACGGGGACTTCGGGCTTGCCATCGACAAGATTCGGCAGGTGCAGAAGGCAGGCCGCTTCATGCGCTGGCGGCTGTTGCGCAACTGGGTCGATTCCGCGATACGCATGGCTCTGCAAGGTGCGGACCATGAGCTCGCCGAGGACCTGGCCGCACAGGCCGAAGCCCACGCCGAACGCAATCCGGCCGTGCCCACCGCCACGGGCATCGCGGCGCAGGCCCTCGGGCTGGTGAACAACGATCTCGCCATGCTGGAACGTTCCGTGGCACTGCTCAAGGCAAGTCCTCGCCCGCTGGTGCGGGCCGCCGCCTACGCCGATCTCGGACGGGCGCTCCGGGCAGCAGGCCGGGAACCTGAGGCGGTGGCCGCCCTGAGTCGCGCCCATGGCACGTTCGCCGAGACAGGGGCCCACGCCGCAGCGGCACGCGTACAGAACGATCTGGACGGTGCGGGGGCCGGCAGCCGCAGGGCGGCAGCCATGCAGCGCCCCGTCCAGGGATGGGGGGCCCTCACGGCCTCGGAGAAGAAAGTCGCGCGCCTCATCGCCGCGGGCCACACCAACCGGTCGGCCGCCGACCTGCTCATCGTCTCCCCGCACACGGTCAACACTCACCTGACCTCCGCCTTCCGCAAGCTGTCGGTCAACTCCAGGGTTCAGCTGGCGAACCTGGTCATGGCCTTGTCCGACAACTGAGCGGACCTATGGGCGCGTTCGCGCCTATTAGTACGTTCACGCGATGCCCCGCCACATCCGAACGCGCTTGGCTGAGGAACCCAAGATCAGCCGGAGGTCACCGACATGCATGAACCCACCGCCGTGCCGCCGACCATCGTGCTTGTGCACGGGGCGTTCACCGATGCCTCATCCTGGGCGAGGGTCATCAGCCTCCTTCAGGCCGCCGGATTGAACGTGCGCGCCCCCGCGAACCCGCTGCGCGGCCTGGCGCAGGACGCCGCCTACATCAGGAGCGTGGTGTGCGACATCGATGCCCCCGTTGTGCTGGTCGGCCACGGCTACGGTGGCGCGGTGATCACCCACGCCGCCACCGACGCCGCCAACGTCATGGCGCTGTGCTACGTCGCGGCGTTCGGCCTCGACACCTGCGAATGCGTCCTGGACATCACAAGCCGCTTCGCCCCGATGCCGTTCGCCGATGCGACCCGTACCGCCGACCTCCCCGCCCAGTTACCCGGCGGCCCGGGAACCGAGCTGTACATCCGCAAGGAACGCTTCCAGCAGGTGTACGCCGCCGACCTGCCGCCCCGCACCGGCGATGTGCTGTCCGTCTCGCAACGCCCGATCGCCCGGAGAGCGCTGACCGGGAGATCGGGCCCGCCGGCATGGGCGTCCAAGCCGTCCTGGTACGCCATCGCGACCGCCGACCATGTGCTCAACCCCACCGCTCAGCGCTTCATGGCACAGCGCATGGCGGCCACCGAATACTTGCTGGACGGTTCACACGCCGTCGTGCTGTCACAGCCGGGGGCCGTGGTGGCGATGATCCGGGAAGCCGCCGAACAGCGCACTGGCCGCGGCGACGGCAACGGGCTTCGGCGCACCTTCTGAGCAGGTGACGGCCGGTTCTCCGAATGCTCAACACCAGTGGCTACCAGGTCCGATTGCATCCGTTCTGAATTGGAAGACGCCGGTATGGCTGCCTCATTGGCGCCCTCCGGGACGCCCGGCCCTTTCGCCCGCAGCCTTACCATGATCAAGTCGCCACGGAAGGTCTTGGATTCCGACTTCACCTTCCCACGCCGACGCTCCGGACACAGACGTCACTCGGTAAAGGCATCATCATGATCTCACCAGCCAGACCGCCCGCGCGGCGGACAGCCACCTTCTTGAGGACCGGGACCGTCGCCCTGGTACTGGCTGCCACCGGGTGCGGTGGCGAAACCGGCGCTGGACGAGCCGAAGGCAAGGTCAGCTCCATCACCGCACTCGACTACTACACCGACGAACCTGAACACACCCAATGGGGCGAACTGCTCACCGCCTGCGGCAAGAAGGCCGGCGTAACGGTCAAGCACACAAGCGTTCCGGGGGCGTCACTCATGCCCACGGTCCTTCGGCGAGCGTCGTCGCGGACCCTTCCCGATCTGTTGATGCTGGACAACCCCGACATGCAGCAGATCGCACAGTCCGGCGCGCTGACTCCGCTGGACCAGTACGGCATCGACTCCAGCGGCTTCGCCAAGGGCATCCTGTCGGCGGGCACCTACAAGGGAGAGGTGTACGGACTGGCGCCGAATGTCAGCACGATCGCCCTCTTCTACAACAAGGACATGCTCTCCGAGGCCGGTGTCGCCGTGCCGAGGACCTGGGACGAGCTGAAGGCCGCGGCGGCCAAGCTGACCCGCCAGGGGCGCTACGGCATGGCCGTCGACGCAAACCCCACTTTTGAGGGCACCTGGCAGTTCCTGCCCTTCCTGTGGTCCAACGGCGGGAACGAGAAGCAGTTGGACACCCCGCAGGCCGCGCAGGCACTCCAGCTGTGGGTCGACCTGGTGAAGAGCGGATCCATGTCGAAGTCGGTGCTGAACTGGACGCAGGCCGACGTACACGATCAGTTCGTCGCCGGCAGGACAGCCATGATGATCAACGGCCCCTGGCGGATACCCGCCATGAACAAAGCCGAGAACCTGCATTGGGGAGTCGCCCCCATCCCCGTCCCACAGAGGGGACAGACCCCTGTCACGCCGCTCGGCGGCGAGGTGTGGACGGTCCCGCAGAGCGCTTCCAAGGCCAGGCAGGACAAGGCCGCCCAGGTGCTCGCCTGCCTGAACGACTCCACCAACATGCTCACCCTGGCCAAGCAGCGCTTCACCGTGCCCTCCCGCTCAACGGTGGCCTCCCAGTACGCCGAGCAGGTCCCATCGATGGCTGCCTTCGTCAAGAGCGTTGAAGCGGCCCGGGCCCGTACCGGCGAACTCGGCGTCAAGTGGCCCAAAGCAGCAACCGGGATATACACCGCGATCCAGTCCGCGCTCACGGGCGAGCAGACACCGGAGGAAGCACTCAAGCGCGCGCAGGAGATCGCGACCAGCCCTTGACCTGTCCCCGGCCCGCCGGATCAGCATCGGGCAGGAAGACGGCACGATGAGCTTCCAGCAGTACACGACACGACGTTCAACACCGGTGCCGCGCCGTTCGTGGGCTCCGCGAGTACTCAAAGGTCCCTGTCGTGGGATCTGTTCTTCCAGCTCGACACGTTCCCCATCTCAGTCCTGCACCCCGATCTAGCGGATTCACGCGATGTGTTGACCCAGGACCGCTGGCACGGTGTTCGGAAAGCACACCGAGTGAAGGGCGGAGAACATGTCCCCGGATTCCTCGAGGCCGGAGCCCGGACAGCTCCCGGGCACCCTCTACACCACCGAATCGCTGCCCGTCCACCACAGACGGGCGCACTGGCGCGAAGCACTGTCCCGGACGTTCGGTGCCGTGAACATGACTGTGCCCGAAGAGGTGTACTCGGGCACGATCCGTACGACGCCGCTCGGCCGGCTCCAGGCCGTCACCGTGGAGGGCGACTGTCTTTCCGCCCTGCGAACTCGTCGACTCGTCGCACAGAGCAACGCAGACGAGTACGTGGTCGTCAAACTGTTGGACAGAGGAGCCGCCCGGCTGGAGCAGGACGGCCGCGAAGCGCTCCTTGGGCCGGGGGACATCTTCATCTACGACTTGGCGCGCCCCGTCCGGCTGAACCTTTCCCAGTCGTTTCGGACGAAGTCCCTCCGCGTGCCGAGAGATGTTCTGGGCCTGAGCGAGTCCGACGTGGTTCACGTCACGGCCTCCCCGCTCGGCCGCGACACACCCGTGGGTGGGCTGCTGTCGCCCTTCCTTGCCGGGCTCGTGGACAACGCGGGAACCTACCCGCCACGCACCAGCGAGCTGATGGCCCGGAACGTCGTGGACCTGCTCGGCGTGATGACCGACGAGCGGCTCGGCCGGACGAGCGCGGACACGCCCGGCGGGAACCGGGCGCTGCTGCTGCGGATCCAGGCGTTCATCGACCGTCACCTCGCGGACCCCGGCCTGACACCGCAGGCGATCGCCCGTGCCCACCACATATCCCTGCGCTATCTCCACCAACTGTTCGAGAGCGAAGACGCCACTGTCGGCCGGTGGATCCAGCGGCGTCGCCTGGAGAAGTGCCGGCGCGAACTCGCGCGCGCGAATGGCCCCACGATCGCCGCGGTGGCGCACCGATGCGGTTTCACCAGTGCCGCGCATTTCAGCCGGGTGTTCCGGACCGCCTACGGTATGTCCCCCCGTGAATGGCGCAACACCCAAGACTTGACGTCGTACACCCCGTCAGCAACTAAGCTCGTCGATGCCTGAAACCGGTGCTCAGTTCGTTCTCGGCACACATTCCATGCGTTCCTCGACAAAGTGCAGCCACAGCGGGGTTCTAGGGTCATTTGAGAGAAAGTCCGCTCTTGCAGCCATTGTTGAGGGATGAAATGATCCAGCCTCTTCCCTCGGTCATGTGCATGGTGACAGTGCACGTCAGCGTCCCGGACGAGCTGCCGGCCCCGCTGCCCGCGGAGCTGCACTACGACATGACCGACCCCTACGCCGTCCGGCTTTCCATCGGCGCACCCGCGGCCAGACCCGTGGACTGGGTGTTCGCCCGATCGCTGCTCATGGAGGGCCTGCACCGGCCCACCGGTACCGGGGACGTACTGGTGATTCCCCGGCACCGCTGCCGTCCGAACTCGGTGCGCATCGTCCTGAGGTCCGCCGCCGGCGCGGCGCTGGTCGACATCGCGGCGTCCGCGGTCGCCGCGTTCCTGCGGCGGACGGACTCGCTCGTGCCCCCGGGAGCGGAGAGCCTTCACGTCTACATGGACCGTGCCCTCGCCGAGCTCACAGGCAGGCGGGACTGAGACGCACTCGACCGGGCGGAATGCCGGGCAACCCTACGGCTTGTCACCCGGCGGGGCAGGCCTTGGCGTCGTCGGACGCCGTCGATCCCGTCCCCGGCCGGTCCTCCAGCGAGTGTCGACACCCCGACGTACATGGCGCCGTACTGGGCACTGGCCGCCCAGGCGCTGCCGCGCGAGCAGACCGCGGTGGGCCTGGCCGACATCAACTCCATTGCCGCGCTGGGCGGTTTCTTCAGCCCGTACATCATCGGGGTAGAACGCCACCGACGACGCGTGACCGTCGGCCTGTACTTCCCGATCGCCTGCCTCGTGGTGTGCGCCGTGATGCCGGCCTTCCTGAAGGTGCCGAGGGATCGGCGGCGCGACGAGGCCACCACCGGCACGAGCGCATGTGCCACGGCGGGGGTCTGACCGCCGCACCCGTCGGGCTGGGTCCGGCACAGGCCCGGCCCGGCCCGATTCGACCTGCCGGCATTCGACCCGACGACATACGACCGAAGGCCCATCGTGACCGTGAACAAGGACCTCGAGGCCCCGATCTTCGACCTGGTCGACTACGGCGTGGTCGGCGACCTCTTCGACGTCGTCCCGCGGCTCACCGAGGAGATCAAGACCCACA
This sequence comes from Streptomyces himalayensis subsp. himalayensis, assembly GCF_013778455.1. Lineage (GTDB taxonomy): Bacteria > Actinomycetota > Actinomycetes > Streptomycetales > Streptomycetaceae > Streptomyces > Streptomyces himalayensis. The sequence goes on from NZ_JACEHE010000029.1 coordinate 52,166, forward strand.
AGGGCTGAACCCTCCGGAAACCGGAATACGCCACCGACCCGGCCGTCGGTGACGGGTTCTACACGCTCTTCCTGGCCGACCCGGGCCGGCACACCCTGACCGTCGGCGCATCCGGGTACGACACGGTCACCCGCGGAGTCGTGGCGCGGGCCGACCGGGTGATCACGGAGAACGTCAGGCTGAGAGCGGACGGCTGATCCTCGACCCCCTGATCCGCGCCCGTGTGCCGATCCCGCGCCCGGGCGCAAGACGGCGCCGCACCCTTACAAGGGGTGCGGCGCCGTCCGTGCTTGTACGGTGTCGTGCTGTGCTGTCAGTACCTCAGCCGCTGCAACCCGTTCGCCCACGGACTGACGAGGTACACCGTGCGGGTCTCGGGGTCGAGGTGGAGCCCTCGGCGGGAGGTCGACTCGAAGTTGGCCCTCGCGGGAAGAAGAACGCGGGGAGGCCCAGCCTCGTCTTCGGGACTGGTGGGGCGTGCGGGTGGCGTGCAGGTTGCGTGATCAATCTCGCGGGACGTAGTGGCCGGAACAAGACCGCCGGCGCGCGCGTTCGCGCAATTGCCCACATGTGCTGAGTCGTCCCAACGGACTTACCAGCGGAACCCGTTGAGCTTCAGCATCGGTTCGGACCGGCCTCGCCCCGGCCCCGCGCACAGGAGTGTCAGGCCGTATGGACGTCATCCCGGACAGCCCATGGGCGGCAGCCGGTCTGGACGCGATCAGCGGGCGGGTGCTTGAGCACCTGGTGAGCGCGCCGTCGGCGGACGCGGCCACGGTCGCGGAAGCCGCCGGGATCTCGCCGCTCGAGGCCGAGGAGGCGCTGCGGCGGCTGGAGGGCGCCCTGCTGGTGATACGGCTCGACGGGCGGCCGGTGCGCTGGGCCGCGAGTCCGCCGCGCTCGTCGCTCGGCGCGATGCTGGCCCGCCGCCGGGCCGGACTGGCCGCAGCCGAGGGGATCCTGGAGCGGCTCCAGGAGGCGTACGAGGCGATGTCGGGCCCTCCGGCGGCGCACCTGATGGAGGTGCTGGAGCACGAGGAGGAGGTGTCCGCGCGCTACACCCAGCTCCTGAAGCAGAGTTCGGTGGAGGTGCTGCACCTGGCGAAGCCGCCGTACGTGACGGGCGCCGAGGTGTCCTCGGGCGAACTGGACGTGGTGGCGGGGGTGCGGCTGCGTTCGGTGTACGAGACGGACGGGTTCACCGACGCGGTCTCGCTGGAGACGGCGCTGCGGGGTACGGCGGAGGGCGGGGAACTGCGCCTGGCCTCGCGGCTGCCGGTGAAGCTGGTGGTCTTCGACCGGACGGCGGCGCTGCTGCCGGTGCGCAGCGACCGGCCGGAGGCGGGGTCGCTGGTGGTCCACTCCCCCGCGCTGGTGGAGGCGCTGGCGGCGCTGTTCGAGAGCGTGTGGGCGGGGGCTACGCCGGTCTCGTTGGAGAGCCGGGACGACTGGCCGGTGCCCGGCGGGGCGAATCGCCCCGGTGGCGCGGATGGTTCGGACGACCCGAGCGACCCGAGCGACCCGAACGGCCCGAGCGGCCCGAGCGGCCCGAGCGGCCCGAGCGGCCCGAGCGGCCCGGACGGTCCGGACGGTCCGGACGTGCCCCGGGTCGACGAGCGGACACGTGAGATCCTCCGGCTGATGGCCACCGGCCTGAAGGACGACTCCATCGCCCGGGTGCTGAAGGTGAGCCGTCGCACTGTGCAGAAGCACGTCACCGACGCGGGCAACGCGCTGGGCGCGAAGACCCGCTTCCAGATCGCGCTGCGGGCGGCTGAACGGGGGTGGCTGGGGCCTGAGCACCGGTCAGGTGGCTGAGGCCCGGAGGCTCGGTTGTCCGCAAGCGCGCCTCGCTGTCGGAGGGTGCCCCCAGGAGGACTCCGTCAGCCGGGACACGGCCGGGGTGCGCGGCCTCGCGGACGGTGGAAGGCGTCGGCCCCTCACCCGCGATTCGGATGAGGGGCCGACGCCGCGTTCACGACTGCGGCCTGATCCAGGCGGCGTCGGAGGCCGAGAGGCGATGGGTGGTCACGGAGGTCACCGCGATCAACACCAGCGCAAGGCCCAGAGTGAGGGCGAGTTCGGCGTGCAGCAGGAGCGCGGCACCGGCGAGGGCTCCCAGGAACATGGCGAGCACGGACAGGATCCGCCGCCCTGGCCGGGGTGCCGCCCCGCCGGCCGGGGTGGAGTCCGCGGCCAGTCCCGTCAGGGTCAGGGTCAGCACGGTCGTGGTGAGGTCGGGGACCCCGAGGCGCCGGGCGACCGCGTTCTGCAGCCCCATGGCGAGGCCGAGGAGCACGATCAGGGTGTACTGGACCGTGGTGTTCACCTCGCCGTGCGAGGCCGCGGCCGTGATGACGGCCGCTGCGACCAGCACGGCCTCCAGTGCCGTGGTGGTGGTCAGCAGCCGCCCGCGGTGTGCCGCGAACCGGGTGCCGAACCGGCCTCCCGCCCACGCGCCGGCGAGGAATGCTGCCATCGAGACCACGGAGGCGAGCGCGGACAGGCCCTCGGCGCCTGCCAGCGCGAAGCCGAGGAAGACGACGTTGCCGGTCATGTTGGCGACGAAGACGTGCCCGAGCGACAGGTAACTCACGGCGTCGACCAGGCCGGTCACCACGGTCAGCGTCAACATCAACGGCGGCAGCGGGCCGTGCCGGTCCCCCCTCCGCGGGGCCAACGTGCGGGCCGCGTCAGTCAGCAGCTTGTACATGCGCAGTCCCCTTGCCGGGAGCGGGCGGACGGTGCAGTACCACTCGGGTGAGCAGTCCGCTGGCCGGTCCGATCACGATGGCCGCGAGGCAGATCCACAGGGGCCAGGGTGTCAGCCCGAGGGCGTGGTCGGCCGACCACCCGCCGGGGCCGGTGAGGGCCAGGGCCGCGGACACGACGACGAGGACCATCGGGTACTCGTAGCCGTCGTTCTGCACCCAGAGCCCGTTGCGCCACTTGACGGTGCCGGCGACCGTCATCACTCCCATGGCGGCCATGGCCGCCATGGGAGTGAGCAGTCCGACCGCCAGGAACAGACCGGCGCCGATCTGGCTGCCGCCCGCGGCGAGCGCGGTGAGCCGGCCGCCGCGGAAGCCGTCGTGGCGGAACTCCTCGGTGCCGCCCGCCAGTCCGTGGCCCCCGAGCCGGAAACTGACCTTCTGCACTCCGTGCCCGGCGATGAGGAGACCCGCCACCAGCCGAAGGACCAACAGTCCGGTGTCCATTGAGTTCCCTGCCTGTTCCTGACGTTCCGTTGATGACCGTTTGAAGAGGTCAGCCGGCCGCGTGGGCGCCGATGACCGCCTGCGCGTAGACGAGCCCGAGGCCGTAGGCGCCGCCGTGCTCCTTCACCACCTCCGTGACGGGGACGTACGTCTCTCCCCGCGCCCAGTCACGCTGGAGCTCAAGGAGCACCTGAACCCAGGTCACCGGAATCGCACCGCCCTGGACCATGCGCTGGACGGCGTGCTCGTGCGCCTGCGGGCTGACACCGCCGGACGCGTCGGTGACCACGTAGACCTCGTAGCCCTGGGAGATGGCGGACAGCGTGGGCAGGACGACGCAGACCTCGGTCCACAGACCGGCGATGACGAGCTTCTTGCGGCCGGTGGCCTTGACGGCCTCGACGAAGTCGATGTCCTCCCAGGCGTTCATCGTGGTGCGGTCGATGATCTTCTGGTCGGGGAAGACATCGGCGAGCTGGGGCATGATCGGGCCCGAGAAGGACTCGGCGGCCACGGTGCTCAGCACGACCGGCACGTCGAAGACCTTGGCGGCCTTCGCCAGGCCCACGGTCGAGTTGATGATCGCCGTGCGGTCGCCGCTGCCGGTGCCGAAGAACATCTGCGGCTGGTGGTCCACGAACAGCACCGCGCAGTTGTCGGGGGTCAGCAGGTCGGGGCTGGGGGCCGCGGTGACGTCGGAGATGTTGACCATGAGAGAGCCTTTTCATTGAGTGATGTGATCGCGGACGGGCGTCCGCGGCTGAGAGCAACCGTCCGTTCGACGGCGCGAGGTGGGGGGTGGTGTCCCGGGAGGGGCGGCTCGTGACCGGGCCCCTCCCGGGAGATCAGAGCGAGAAGCAGGGGTCGAAGACCGTGCTCTCGGTTTCCGGGGCGAGGCCGCGTCGGGCCCGCCACTGGCGGTGCTGGTCCGACTCGGCGACGGCCTGGCCGAGCAACTCGGCCTGGCGGGCGCCCGACAGGCCGGTACGAGGCGTGGCCTGGTAGCCGCCGAAGTGCGCGACCGGGCTCCAGGCCGGGCTGACCGGCGGCAGCTCCTCGTCGAGGCCCTGGTACTCGGCGGCGGCGTAGACGATCCTGCCGCCGACGACCGTCAGCAGGGACTCGATGTGCGCGATGTTCGGCTCAGGCACCGCGAAGTAGTCCTCGGACAGCACCGTCAGATCGCCGTAACAGCCCGGCTTGAGCACGCCCTTGACCTCGGCCTCGCCGGTCAGCGCGGCACCGGCCTCGGTGAACATCGCCAGCGCCGTCTGCCGGTCGACGCGGTTGTGCGGCGGGCGGACGACCAGGTCGCCGACGGTCCGGCCGGAGACCAGCCAGTGCAGGGCGATCCACGGGTTGTAGGTGGAGACCCGGGTAGCGTCGGTGCCGGCGCCGACGGTCAGACCGCGCTCCAGCATGGCCCGTATCGGCGGGGCGTCCGCGGCCGCGCCGGGGCCGTAACGGCGTACGAACGCCTCGCCCTGGAAGGACAGCCGGTTCTGCACGGACATGGCGCCGCCGAGCGCGGCGATACGGTCCAGGCTGTCGGCCGACACTGTCTCGGCGTGGTCGAACAGCCACCGGTTCCCGGCCGGGAACAGTCCTTCCGCGGCGAGTTTCTCGAAGACCGCGAGGTCCCGGCGGATGGTCTCGTCATACGTGGCGTGCAGCCGGAATCCCCAGCCGTTCTCCATGAGGAGCCGTACGGCCTTCTCGAATTCTGACTCATATTCGGCGAGTGCCGGGCGCGGTTCAGCAAAGTTCTCAAAGTCGGCCGCGGCCCAGGTGAGGTTCTCGCCCGCCCCGTTGAGGCGCAGCCATTCGTCCCCGTCCTCGGGGCGGGCCATTTCGATCCAGCGGGCGAGGTCGTCGATTTCCTGGCCGGCGGTCTGCGGGAAGAGGTGATAGGCGATACGCAGCGACAGTTGGCCGGCCTTGGCCAGTTCGACGACCGTGCTGTAGTTGTCGGGGAAGTTCTGGAATCCCCCGGCAGCGTCGATCGCCGACGTAAGGCCGAACCTGTTCAGTTCCCGCAGGAAATGACGGGTGGAGGTCTTCTTGTCCTCGCCCTCCAGCATCGGGGCCTTGGCCAGCGTCGAGTAGAGGATCAGGGCGCTGGGGGCGGCCAGCAGCATGCCCGTGGGCTCGCCGTCCCTGCCTTGTACTATCTGGCCGCCCTTGGGGTCGGGGGTGTCCTTGGTGTATCCGGCGGCCTTGAGCGCCGCCCGGTTCAGGACCGCCGACTGGTACAGATGCAGGACGAACACCGGGGTGTCCGGCGCGGCGGCGTTCAGCTCGGCGACGGTCGGCAGCCGCCGTTCGGCGAACTGCTCGGCCGACCATCCCCCCACCACCCGCACCCACTGGCCCTTAGGAGTGCGGGCCGCCTGCTCACGCAACATCGCCAGGCCCTGGCGCAGCGTGGGGACGCCGTCCCAGCGCAGCTCGAGTACGTAGTTGAGCCCGCCTCGGATGACGTGAAGGTGGGAGTCGTTGAGACCGGGGATCATCCGGCGGCCGAGGGCGTCGACGACCTTCGTGGCCGGGCCGATATGGGGAGCCACGTCCTTGTCGTCGCCGACGACCGTGATGACGCCGTCGCGTATGGCGATGGACTCGGCCCCCGGGCGGCCCGGGTCTCCTGTGTGGATCTTCGCGTTGCGGACGACGAGATCCGCGGCGTTGTCGGCGGCGCTGGGAACCAGCCCACCGACCGGCATCGTGGACACCTTTCGACAACCTCCTGCGGTATGAACAGCGTCGATTTCCAACTGCATCGACTTCCGACTGCGGCGACAGCGGCGGGCGGGTGAGAACCATGGCTCGCACAATCACTGCGCTCACGCTCAACCGAACTGAATTCCAGGTGGGCTTTCCAAGCGATGCACAGGCCCGGACCCGGCAGTCCGCAACTGCTTGGCCGCCAGGCTATTTCGAGCCGGGGCCTCTGTGTGTCCCGGCAGTGCACTGGATTCGTCCTGACAGTGCACTGCAGCTCCCTTTCCATGCACTGTGGGGTCAGCGCCGGTGCGCTGGTGGTTAATTTCCGCCGCGTGCGCGGTTTTAGCGTGGTGGTGACCGACGACATCGCAGATTCCTTTGTCTGCCGCGGAGTCGCCTCACCCGCCGGAGAGACCGGCGCATCACATGAAACTCAGGAGAATCACATGTCCGACGCCGTCGAGCCGGTCCAGCCGGTCCTGGAGCCGGCGGCAGCCGCATTCGCCGAAGCGACTGCCAACCCGCCCTACCTTTTCGACCTGCCACCCGCCGAAGGCCGCAAGGCCGTCGACGAGGTGCAGTCCAGCGACATCGACAAGCCTGAGATCGACGAGGAGTGGATCACTGTCTCCGGCGGTCCGACCGGCAGCGTCCGGGCCCGTATCGTCAAGCCCGCCGGCGCCGAGGGGACGCTGCCGGTGATCCTCTACATCCACGGCGCGGGCTGGGTGTTCGGCAACGCCCACACCCACGACCGCCTGGTGCGCGAGCTCGCCGTGGGCGCGAACGCGGCCGTGGTCTTCCCCGAGTACGACCTCTCCCCCGAGGTCCGCTACCCGGTCGCCATCGAGCAGAACTACGCCGTCGCCCGGTGGGTCGTCCAGCAGGGCGCTTCCAAGAACCTGGATGCCACCCGCATCGCCGTCGCCGGCGACTCCGTCGGCGGCAACATGACCGCCGCGCTGACGCTGATGGCCAAGGAGCGCGGCGACGTACCGCTGGTCCAGCAGGTGCTGTTCTACCCGGTCACCGACGCGAACTTCGACACCGGCTCCTACCTCCAGTTCGCCACCGGCTACTTCCTGCGCCGCGACGGCATGCAGTGGTTCTGGGACCAGTACACCACCGACGAGACCGAGCGCGCCCAGATCACCGCATCCCCGCTGCGGGCCACCACCGAGCAGCTCACCGGCCTGCCGCCGGCCCTGGTCATCACCGGCGAGGCCGACGTGCTGCGCGACGAGGGCGAGGCCTACGCCAACAAGCTGCGCGACGCCGGCGTCCCGGTCACCGCCGTCCGCTTCCAGGGCATCATCCACGACTTCGTCATGCTCAACGCCCTGCGCGGCACCCACGCCGCCGAAGCCGCGATCACGCTGGCAACCGGCGCCCTGCGCACCGCGCTCCACGCCGGCTGACACAGCGCCGCACGCTCACTCCCGACTACCACCCGACACATACTTTCGACACACTCCCGACAACCAAGGAGAACAGCCCAGGCATGGCAACAAATCCCACTCCCACAGTCGTTCTCGTGCACGGTGCGTTCGCGGACGCATCCAGCTGGACCGGGGTCATCGCGGAGCTGCAGAACCACGGCATCCCCGTGGTCGCGCCGCCCAATCCACTGCGCGGCCTGGCGTCCGACGCCGCGTACATCGCCTCCGTGGCTGCTCAGATCGATGGCCCTGTGGTGCTTGTCGGCCACTCCTACGGCGGTGCGCTCATCTCCGTGGCCGGCACCACCGAGAACGTCGTCGGGCTGGTCTACGTCGCGGCCTATGCCACCGAAGAGGGCGAAAGCCTGGGCGAGTTGCAGGGTCGCTTCCCTCTCTCGCCGCTCGTCAGCAACCTGAAGGAGGCGACGTATCCGGTGGAGGGAGCGGAGCCCGCGGTCGAGGTCACCATCAAGGCCGAGGCGTTCCCTGACATCTTCGCCGCCGACGTCCCAGCCCCCGTCACCAAGGTCCTGGCGGTGGCGCAGCGTCCACTGGCCGCCGCGGCGTTCACGGAGACGGCCTCGGCCGCCGCGTGGAAGACCAAGCCCTCCTGGGCACTCGTCGCCGCCGCGGACCAGGCGATCAACCCCGAAGTCCAGCGCTTCGGCGCCAAGCGGGCCGGGGCGGCGATCGTCGAGCTCGAGGGCGCCTCCCACGCCGTCGCCGTGTCCCGGCCCAAGGAGGTCGCCGACCTGATCCGTGAGGCGGTGCGCGCGACGAGCTGACGAGGCGGCAGGCGTCGCAGGCGGCCGCGCGGCCGAACTCCCCGTACGGCGTCCGTACGGGGAGTTCGGCCGCGCGGGCCGTTCGGTGCTGGCATGGGGCGAGATCCCGCCGCGGGCCTTCCGTCTTGGCGCTGCGTGAGATCCCGCAGCGGTCCTTCCGTCCTGGCGCTGCGTGAGTTCCCGCCTCGGGCCTCTTCACCGGCGCGGCGCCGTGACCACCACGACCAGGACCGCCAGCATCACACCGGCGGCGAGGGCGGGTGCCGGGGAGAAGGCGGCCAGCAGGATGCCGACCGCGGCGACGGGATACGGAATCCACTCGGCCGCGGTTCTCTGGTGGGGCCGGAGGTGTATGGCCCAGACCGTGATCAGGAAAACGGCCGCGGGGACGGTGACCGCCGCGCCGGCAGCCGTCGACGGGGCGTCGGTGTGACGCGTGACGTGATCGGCGTACGCGGCCAGGCCTGCTCCCTCGGCGGTCGCCGAGGCGAAGATCAGGTAGTGGCCGTAGGCCCAGGTGAATCTCCTGCGGTGGGCCTGGTGCGTCGTGGCGAGCAGAGTGTGCGCGGGTCTGGCGAAGTACAGCCACCACATGGCGTAGACCATGAGCAGGCCGCCGGCCGCCACCGCGTACAGCGAACCAGTGCCGTGGTGCCGGTCGAAGGCGCCCCGGACGGCGACGGTGGCGGCCGCGACGCACTCGCCGAGGACGATGAGGGTGAAGAGTTGGTAGCGCTCGGCGATGTGGCGCGGATGCCATGGGGTCATCCCGGCGGACTGCGCCCACACCGGGACGGACACCTCGGCGACGATCATCACGGCAATACCCGGCAGCCGCGCCGAGTCCGGGAGACCGAGCAGTGCGACCCATCCGATCTGACACACCGTCACTCCCACGGCGAAGCGCAGGGTGGTCGTCCGCCGAGCGGGGTCGGACCACGCGGCCCGCAGCCACAGCGCTGCCAACGCCGTACGCAGCACCACGTATCCGATGGTGATGACCCGCAGATCACCATGCTCGAACGCGCGGGGAACGCCGGCGGCGAGCACGAGCGACCCCGTGATCTGGACCAGCACCGCCAACCGGTACGGGACGTCGTCCGGGTCGTAGGCGGAGGCGAACCAGGTGAAGTTCATCCACGCCCACCAGATGGTGAAGAAAACCAGCGCGAAGCGCAGGACACCGGTGGCGTAGTCCCCGTGGCTCAGCGCCTCGTGCAGGCTCTCGGACGCCTGCGCCACCGCGATGACGAAGCACAGGTCGAAGAGGAGTTCCAGCGAGGTGGCGGGCCTGTGCTGCTCGCCGGGGTCGCGACCCGGCATGGTGCGCCATCGCCTGGGCGCCGGGTCCGCGTGGGCGATCGGGGGGCGGCTCAGCGGAGGGCTCCGAGCGCGGCCTCGACCGTCCGGTGGAAGGTCGGGTAGGTGTAGATCATGTGCCGGAGCCGGTGGACGGGCACCTCGGCGTGGACGGCCACATTCAGCCCGTAGAGCACCTCGCCTCCCGCCGGCCCCGCCGAGGTCGCGCCGATCAGCACGCCCCGGTCGGCGTCCTCGACGAGCTTGATGAACCCCTCGTTGCCCGGCCCGTGGATCCAGCCTCGCGTGGAGGAGGCGGTGGTGAGCACGCTGGTGCGCACCCGCAGCCCTTGCTCACGCGCCTGACCCTCCGTCAATCCCACGGCTCCGATCTCGGGGTCGGTGAACGTGACGCGGGGCAGCGCCCGGTAGTCGGCGTCGGGACCGGGCTGCCCGAGGATGTCCTGGACGGCGATCTGCGCCTGGTACATCGACACATGGGTGAAGGCGCCATGGCCGGTGATGTCTCCGACCGCCCACAGCCCGTCCCCGGCCCGCATCTGCCCGTCGGTGTGCACGACTCCCGCCGTCGGATCGAGCCCCACGGTGTCGACCGCCAGCGCGGCCAGGTCGGCGTGGCGCCCGGTGGCAACCAGAAGCCGTTCGGCACGCAGCGGCTCCCCGTCGCCCTCCAGGCGGACGGTGAACTCTGTGCCGTCATGGCCGATCTGCCGTGCCCGAGCACCCGTGAGTACGGTGACTCCGTCCGCCCGCAGCACCTCCGCGGCCAGCTCCCCGGCCTCTGGTTCCTCCTGCGACAGCAGCCGGTCCTGTCCCTCGATCACCGTGACGGCGCACGTGAAGCGGGCGAAGACCTGGGCGAGTTCGACGCCGATGGCGCCTCCGCCGAGAACGACCATCGAGTCGGGCAGCTCCTTGGCCGCCATGGCGTCCCGGTTGGTCCAGTACGGCGTTCCCTCGAGCCCTGGGACCGGAGGGATCCGGGGCCGGGTGCCGGTGGCCAGTACGACACCGCGCCGTGCCTCGACCGTACGGTCGCCCACTGTTACTTGACGCACGCCGGAGAGGCGGCCCGTCCCCCGGACGAGCCGACCGCCCTTGGCCGCGAGACGGTCGGCGGCCACCTGGTCGTTCCAGTCGTCGGTGGCCTCGTCGCGTATACGCCCGGCGACCCGATTCCAGTCCGGAGTCACGACCGCTTCGCCGGCGAGGGCGGGCACCCGGCGCGCCTCGGCGAGCAGGTTGCCCGCCCGGATCATCATCTTGCTGGGCACGCAGCCCCAGTACGGACACTCGCCTCCGACGAGTTCCGCCTCGACCCCCACCACGTCAAGGCCGGCCGCGGCCAGCGTGCCCGCGACGTACTCACCACCCGGCCCCAGCCCGACGACCACCACATCCGCCTGCTCGCTCGCGCTCATGCCTGCCTCTCCTCGTTCCCTGGGCTCCACGGGCGTGGACTGCCCCGCCGAGGCTAGATCGGCCGGCCGGACGCCAGTGTCCGCCAGCGCACGGGTGCTTGCCCGAGAGCGAACGACGAGCGCGGAACACCGCGCACAGTGCGCTGGCGGGCACCACCGCATGCGCTACCGGGCAATGCGCCCTCCGTCCGGGCACCTAGCGTCACTCGCGTACGCACAGCACAGCACCGCAGGAGGCGGACTATGACCACCAGCTCCAAGACCGTGAGCAGCAGCCAGCCGTGGCTGCACCAGAGGGGCGAGGTGATCCAGGAGTTCGGCACCGTCAAGCAGTTCCCGATCGGCCTGTCCTACGAGGCGCGGATGTACTCCTGCCAGCGCCTGAACAAGGTCCTGGCGGATACGCAGATCCTCTACGGCCTCTACAAGAAGCATCACTGGCTGATGCGCGGCGCGACCTTCTACCAACTGCACCTGGTCCTGGACAAGCACGCCGGGGAACAGCTCGAACTCGTCGACACCATCGCCGAACGCGTCCAGTCCCTGGGCGGCGTCGCGGTGGGCGACCCCAGGCACGTCGCCGAGATCACGTCGATTCCCCGCCCTCCGAACGGCGTGGAGGAGGTGCCGGCCATGCTGTCACGGCTGCTGGAGGCCCACGAGACCATCCTCATCGAGGCCCACGACGCAGCCGCCCGGGCCGGTGAGCTGGGTGACGACGGCACCAACGACCTGCTGGTCTCACAGGTGATCAGGACCGGGGAACTGCAGGCGTGGTTCCTGGCCGAGCATCTGGTCGACACGCCGCTGGTCCGCGCCTGAGGGACCCTTCGGCCCGCGTTCGAAGAGGCGTGGGCCCATGTCTGAAGGGCATGAGCACCACCCGTTCACGCTGTGGGGGCCCCTTTCCCGTGCACGCACAGTCATCTCACCCATGCGGTCCACTCCTACCGTTCGAGGACCGCTCGATCACCTGTTGAATGGAGGAGCCTTGCAGTTCGGGATCTTCAGCGTTGGCGACGTCACACCGGATCCGACCACGGGCCGTACGCCGACCGAGCGCGAGCGCATCAAGGCCATGATCGCCATCGCTCTGAAGGCCGAGGAGGTCGGCCTGGACGTCTTCGCGACCGGCGAGCACCACAACCCGCCGTTCGTGCCCTCGTCGCCGACCACCATGCTCGGCTACATAGCCGCGCGGACCGAGAGGCTGATCCTCTCCACCGCCACCACCCTCATCACCACCAACGACCCGGTGAAGATCTCCGAGGACTACGCGATGCTCCAGCACCTGGCTGACGGTCGCGTGGACCTGACAATGGGGCGCGGCAACACCGGGCCGGTCTACCCGTGGTTCGGGCAGGACATCCGGGAAGGCATCAACCTCGCCATCGAGAACTACGGCCTGCTGCACCGGCTGTGGCGCGAGCACGTCGTCAGCTGGGAGGGCAAGTTCCGCACGCCGCTGCAGGGATTCACGTCCACGCCCCGCCCACTGGACGGCGTGCCGCCCTTCGTCTGGCACGGCTCCATCCGCTCCCCGGAGATCGCCGAACAGGCCGCCTACTACGGCGACGGTTTCTTCCACAACAACATCTTCTGGCCGGCCGACCACACCAAGCGGATGATCGAGCTGTACAGGAAGCGGTACGCGCACCACGGGCACGGCACGCCCGAGCAGGCCATCGTCGGCCTCGGCGGCCAGGTCTTCATGCGAAAGAGCTCCCAGGACGCCGTGCGCGAGTTCCGGCCGTACTTCGACAACGCGCCCGTGTACGGGCACGGCCCCTCGCTCGAGGACTTCACCGAGCAGACCCCGCTGACCGTCGGCTCCCCGCAGCAGGTCATCGAGAAGACGCTGACCTTCCGCGAATACGCCGGCGACTACCAGCGCCAGTTGTTCCTGATGGACCACGCCGGCCTGCCCCTCAAGACCGTCCTCGAACAGCTCGACATGCTCGGCGAGGAGGTCGTGCCGGTACTGCGCGAGGAGTTCGCCAAGGGCCGCCCGGCCGATGTGCCGGACGCGCCGACCCACCAGTCCCTGCTCGCCGCCGCCTCGGAATCGGAAGAGGTGACCGCCGCATGAAGCTCGTCGTCGTCTCAGCGGGGCTGAGCGTCCCGTCCTCCACACGACTGCTCGCCGACCGGCTCACTGACGCGGTCCGCGAAGAGACGGCTGATCAGGACCACAAGGTCGAAGTCGACGTCATCGAGCTGCGTGCCCTGGCCGTCCCCATCGCCAACAATCTGGTGACCGGTTTCCCGCCGCCACAGCTCACCACCACGATCGAAACGGTCACGAGCGCCGACGGCCTGATCGCCGTGACACCGGTGTTCACCGCCTCATACAGCGGACTGTTCAAGTCCTTCTTCGACCTGATCGACCCGCACGCCCTCACCGGCAAGCCGGTCCTGATCGCAGCAACAGGCGGCACGGCCCGCCACTCACTGGTCCTGGAACACGCCCTGCGCCCGCTCTTCACCTACCTGCGCGCCGTCGTCGTCCCCCACCGCGGTCTACGCCGCGTCCGAGGACTGGGGATCCGGCAGCGACGCGTACGCGGAGGGCCTGCCCGCACGCATACAGCGGGCGGGCGGGGAGATGGCCTCGCTCCTGGCCGCCAGGGCAACCGACCCCATGCCCGAGGACGACATCACCGACAAGCAGCTCTCCGATCTGCGCTTCGACTGAGCCCGGGTCAACGAGCACGATCGCCGCCTGCTGGTGTCCCGCGCGCGGGCCGGCTCCTGCCTCTACGAGAGCACTCCGGGCGCCTCGGTACCGGTGCCACACCCAGTTCGACGTCGACGGCCGCTGGCACGTGCGGTCCACCCGCCAACGCGCCCTTTCCCGGCGTACGTTGGGGGCAGACGAGGTGGAACCACTCGCGGCTCATGCGCCTCTTTGGTCAAGCAGGCTGCACTTCGGCCCGATTGAGCCATTCCATTCCCCTTGATCCACCCCGTCGGACCGAGCGGGGTGGCCGCGAAGCCCAGGAGGCAGTAGTTGAGCACCAAGACAGGGCCCCAGCGTTTCCCCGGCGCGAGCCGTGCCAACTGGTACCAGGACGACTTCGGCGGTGACGCGATGGAGGTCAATGTCGTCGTTCTGCACACCACCGAAGGCCGCACGCTGCCCGGCTACGGCGGTGGTTCCGCGGCACCGAATCTGACGGCGGTGCCCGACCTGGGTGCCAAGAAGCTGAAGTGGTACCAGCACTTCGACATCGAGACCTCGTCCAGAGCGCTGGTCAACCTGCGAGGCGGAGTCGATACGAACACCCTGAACGTGTGCCAGGTCGAGCTGGTCGGCACCTGCAACCCCAAGGAGCATGCGAAGTGGAAGGCTGCCGGCCAGGACCACATCTACTGGCCGGACGCTCCCGACTGGGCGCTGCGCGGCATAGCGCGGTTCCTCGCGTGGATGCACGAGGAGCACGGTGTACCGCTCTCCGGCCGGAAGCAGTGGCCGGCGTACCCGGCGTCGTACGGGAACGGCAGCGGCCAGCGGATGACCGGCGCCGAGTGGAAGGCGTTCAAGGGCGTGTGCGGGCACATGCACGTGCCCGAGAACTCACACGGCGACCCCGGCGCGATCGACTTCTCCAGGATCGTCAAGTACGCCAAGGCCGAGCTGGATCTCGGTGACGACGGCCCCGAGGACTCGGCGCCCTCGACACCGTCCAAGCCGGCCGTCCCGGCGTACCCCGGCCGCAAGTACTTCCGGGACGGGGCCTCGAACAAGTACGTCCTCCAGCTCGGCAAGCAGCTGGTGAAGCGGGGCTTCGGCGACCACTACAAGGTGGGGCCGAGCAAGGCCTGGGGCGAGGCCGACCGGTTGAACGTGCGGGACTTCCAGAAGTCCCGCAAGGAGTTGCGCGGCGACGCCGACGGCTACCCGGGCCCGCTGACCTGGCGCCTGCTGTTCTCCTGAGCCACGGAGCGCCGAGCCCCGTCGACGTCGAACGCCTGACGGGGCTCGGCGGCACATCACCTGCTGCGGCTGCGGTCCACTCTGCACGGCACCTTCTGGGACGTCCGTCCCCGTCCGTCCCCCGAGGCGACTCCCTCTCAACGGATGCCGGGCAGGGCTAGCCACGCAACGTCGCCATGAAGCTCCGGCCGTACGCCTGGCGCGTGTCGAACTCCAGCCGGGTGCCGCCCGGGACAGGGCTCACCCGTACGCCGTCGTCCGACGCGACCTCCCGCAGCGGCCGGCCGCGGAGCAGGACGGTCACCGTGTCCCGGTCCATGGTCGGGTCGGACACGGCGACGGTGGTCAGCCCGCCGCGCTCGCGCTGCACCAGCACCGAGGCAGGCCCGTCGATGCGCATCCCGGCGGCCTCATGGCGGCCGGATGTGAAGGTGTTGGCGGCCGTCAGGCCGAGGCCGGTATGGGTGACGGCCTGCAGGCGCGCGGTGTTCGCCAGGACCTTCAGCGGCCCGTCCGCGTACGAGCGCAGGCAGGCATCGTCGGCGTTCGGCACCAACACGTAGGCCAGCGCGGCGGGTTCGGCCCCAGACGCCTGGTCGACAGTGATGCCGAAGACGCCCCGCGTCACCGCCGTGTCCGGGTTCGAGGTACGGACGACCCGGCGACTGCGGGTCACCGTGTCCAGGGCGACCCTCACCTGCGGGGTGTCGAGGAAGACATAGCCGACGGCGGTCCCCTGGGTGGCGTTGGCGTAGCGCAGCCAGTGCAGGTCACCGGTGCCCGTGCCCCTCCAGGGCCGGCCGTCGCGGAGTAAGCCGGTGACGGTGACCTGATCGCCGGGTGCAGCGGTACGGGCGTCGACCGTCGTGGTCACGGCCCGTCCGGCGCTGTCGCCGACGTCCGCCGCGAGCACCACGATCTCGTCGTCGAGCAGGAACCACGACTTCGTCGCCGTCGCATTGCGGTGGACCACGAAGTCGTCCGGCAGCAGGCCCGCCCCCTTGTCGCGGTAGGGCACATCGTCGGACTGCACCCACCCCGCCGCTCCGTACGCCCCGAGGACGGCGCCACCCGAGTGCCGGTTGGTGCCGCGCGGGAAGTAGACGTACGTGTTCTGCGACGCGGACGACGACGTGAAGTTCAGCGGGTGGCCGGGGTTGTCGTAGTACGGCTTCCCGTACAGCTCGGGGATCGTGCGCCGCTGCTCGACCGGCGCGGTCACACCGGCGAGGCCGGGCGCCGAGACCGTGGTGAAGTAGTCGACGCCGTACGCCTGGGTCTGGTCCTGTCCGGAGAGGTAGAGGTAGTACGCGCCGTCGCCCTGGAACCACGGCATGAGGTTCTCACCGCTCATGTACTCGTACTTGCTGATGCGGTCGGAGCTGCGTGCGAGCGCGAAGGCGTAGCCCGGTCTGCGGTGCACCGTCTTGTCCATCGCGTTGAAGGCGACGCTGCGCGAGGCGGGGTTGAGGTCCGCGGGCGGGACGGTGGCGTCGCCGGTGATGTCGGCGTAGCGGACGATGCTGACAGGGGAGACGAAGCCGGCCGGATCGAGGGCGGTGCGCGAGGTCGACCGGATGTGCTTGACGTAGCTCTTCAGGGCGGTGGCGTCGGCGCCGCTCGCGAGCCAGGAGAGGTCGGTGACGGCCTCGACGACCGCCGCGACGTCGGTGTAACCGGTGTCCGTCCGCGACACAGCCCTTCCCTTGACGATCTCCATCATCCAGCCCTCGAAGATCAGCGGCGCGAAGCCGTTCTTCACCCAGCCGTACACGGTGGGCACCAGTTCCTCGCCGTGCGCGAAGCCCGTGCCGTCGAGGATCTTGAGGGTCTGGACGACGCGGATCAGCAGGCCCTTGCCGTAGGAGCCGGTGTAGGCGACGGAGGAGTGCTGGATGAAGGAGCCGTCGGCGTAATAGCCGTCCGTGACACCGTGGTCGAGGTGGTACGGGTCGATGGTCGCGAAGACCGTCAGCTGGTCGGTCAGGGCCTTGCGGATGCGCGCGTCGTCGGCGAGGAGCGCGCCCTGCAGGATTCGGTTGGTGGTGATGTCGGCGAGGTTGGCGCCGGTGTGGAAGCGCGAGTCGAGGTTCACGTCGCCGTCGATGCCGTTGCGGAGGTAGGCGTCCATCGAGGCGACGTAGGTGCGTACGAGGTCCGGGCGGTACGCCTGCACCTGGTCGGAGAGGAGCGCCAGGGTCTTGCTGATGTACTGGGAGATACCGATCTCCCAGTGGAACCAGTTGCCGTAGTAGCCCTTGGACTGGTCGCCGTAGTAGCGCTCGTGCAGCCAGACGAGACCGTCGATGACGCGCCGCTGCACGGCGGTGTTCTCGTACAGGTCCGATAAGGCGGCGCCCGGTGTGCGGGTCGCGAGGGCGATCTCGTACAGCCGCCGGAAGGCGGTGTTGAGGTTGGCCTCGTTGGTGCCGAGCACCAGACCGGCGAACAGTTCGCCCACCCCGGCGGCGTCCATGGACTTCAGGTTCGTTCGCGCGGCCTTGTCGATGGCGGCGAGTTTGGCGGCCGTCTCCGGCTGGGCGTTGGACTCGGCGGTCCCCGCGAAGACCGCCACGGTGTTGGTGAGAAGACGTGCGCTGCCCGCGGCGGTGGGCGCCGCGCTCGCAGGCCGCGTGGGGATCACCGTCAGGAGACCGGCGGCCGACAGGGCGGACAACAGGCGTCTGCGGGTGATCTCCATGGCATACCTCCGTGGGGGCTACCCCCAGCGGACCGGTGAAGTGGCGTTGCAGCGGGCGCAGTCAAGCAGATGCGCGGTTGAACGTCCACAGCGCGTCGGCCACGTTGAAGCCACCCGTGCTTGAGCGCCTCCCGCTGGAATGCGAGCCCTTTTGGAGCCGGCCATGACGCCGGTGTCAAGGTCCAGCGTCTCGGGTGAACCAAGGAGGAGCCATCGTTCGGATCGGAGCGCTGGCAGAGGGCGCCGGGGTGAGCACGCGGGCAGGCATCCGCGGCCGCCCGCAGCCAATCCGCGGCTGCCGCGACCAGCCCCGGGCTGGGGAATCCATGGGGATCCGGGGTGCCTCGACGTTCGCAGCGCTCCGCAGCGGAGCCGCGGGTCCGGCGTGTCGGAGAAAAGCTGAGCGCGCCGGCACGTGGGGGAAAGGAGCCGCTGCGGAGCGGGGCAAAACGAGCCGGTCACGGTGACGACGGATTGTCGCCCGCTGGATGGAAATCAGGAGCGGCCGGTGAGATAGCGCCAGTAGACCCATCCCCACGTGCCCGAATTGGCGCCACCGACGACCTTTCCGTAGTACCACGAGAAGTCTCTCTTGACGCAGTACAGGTTGAATCCCGTCCCGCGTCTGAGGACGCCCTGGGAGTCGTAACTGGTGCTGGGGCCGTTACGGAGGTTGACGGCCGTGGTGGTCTTCAACGGAGTGGCGTAGTAGCGGTAGCCGCATGCGGATGACCCCACCGCGGACGCGGGCGATGCGGTGACCACCGTGCCGCCGAATGCAAGGGCAGCAGAGGCCACCACGGCTCCTGCTCGCGATTTCATTCTCATGACCTGTCCTCCAGAGAGTGAAGGCGTATGAAGGCGCAGCCTTGTACCGGGGGTGCAGAAGATTTGTGCTCTCTGGCCCGCGGCTCAGCTCCGTGCCTTTGATGCGATCAATATGACAGCAGTCGGGGCGGTGACCAGAATGCGGCGCGGCCGCATAGGCTGGCTGGAGCACCCCCGTTTGGGGCTGGCAGTACGCCAAACCTATGCAGACGAAGATCGGAGCACCTCGGGGCAGATGGGCGGCTTCGACAGATGAACTCGCGCAGCGCGTAGCAGGTCATACCGCTATCCAGACCGCCCCGAGTCGCGGCCGCGCACCCGCACGACCGGCGTGCAGACCCGACGCCCCCAGGTCCTGGAACGCGGCGGAGTCAGCACTGCCCAGCTTGGTCCTCGAAGACGATCCAGGCGCCACGCTCCGCCGCGATGCTCTTACCCGCGCCCGGTTCTCCTTCTTCCAGACCTCGACTGTGCCATCGTCGCGCTCAGAGTGCCCCTTGGTCGCTAGGCCGAGATGCTGTCCATGAAAGAGCTCACCGAGAACACCGCGCGCCCCGGCCCGGCAGGACCGTAACCGGGCGGGGAGGTCAGTCCGTACTCCGCCATCGTCGCGGCGTACGCCTCCAGCAGGCGGATGTGGTACTCGAGCGGGGCACCCTGCGGGTTGGCCTTGCCCAGCGGGGTCGTCGGCTCGGGGCACCAGGTGGTGAACCGGGGCGTGATGCCGTGCGACATGAAGAAGCGCAGGCCCTCGGTGGTGGAGGCGATGGCCTCGTCGACCGTGGTGAAGCCGAACGGCTCGGCCATCTCGACGCCCGCGACGAAGTTGGGGATGACGTTGCGGGGGCCGAAGACCTCGGCGGAGTCGAGGATGCGGCGGTGCCATTCGTCGCGGCCGACGTAGCGCTCCTTGCCCGGGCAGTACAGCTCGAACAGGCGGCGGTCCCACACCTCGTAGTTGGGGTGGTAGATCTGCACGCCGTAGTCCTTGAACCGCTGGACGTCGGCCTTGGGCAGGGCCTGGGCGACGACCTTGCCGATCCAGCGGCCGGGGAAGCGCTCCTCGATGGCCTTGGCGTAGTGCCCGTAGAAGTCCGCCTCGTCACGCCCTCCGATGTGGGAGGTGACGGCGCCTCCCGTGAGGGTGTACGCGGTGGAGGCCTTGGCCGTGTCGTACTTGTCGATGATGGCCAGCGCCTCCAGGACCTCCTCCACCGGCTTCACTCCGGTGTAGGGGCGGCCGGCCGCCTTGTGCTGGCGCCAGTTGTGGTTGATGTCGCAGTACTGGCACTCCTCCTTGGCGCCGAAGTACTGGCAGACGCGGAAGACCGTCAGATAGACGAGGTAGCCCCACTGGATGGTGGGGGCCACCTCCATCACGGACTTGCCGTTCTCGAGGGTGTGCCGGTAGTAGTCCGGCATCGGCGGCAGACCGACGTCGGCGATCCGCGTTCCGTCGAGGTACAGGCCGAGCACGCCGTCCTCGTCGGCCGCGACGCGGTACGGCGAGGACGGGTTCACGCGTACGGACACGACGGTGCGGCGCAGCTCGTACGGGCCGCCGGTGAGCACGATCTCCTCGGGCGGGCGGCGCAGCGCGGCGGCGCCGAGTTCGGGAAGGGTGCCGTGGTCGAAGGAGAAGATGAAGTACGACTTCGGCTTGATGTCGCCGGACGCCTCGTTGGCCGTGTCGCTGAGCGCGGACTCGTCGAAGGCGATGCCGCCGCGGAGCAGGTCCTCCTTGAACACGGCCTCACGGGGCACGTGCGGGAACCGGTTCAGCAGGTCCTCGACCAGCGCGGTGCGGCTGTCCGCGGTACGGCTGCCCATGGTTCTCCTCGGCTTGTCGGTCCCCGTTACGTCGCTCCCCCCAGGTTATGCCTCGGCGGTTTTTCTCCCCCACCCCACCCCTTCCCGTAACCATGGGGCCGGCCCTCTGGCCCTCCGGTTGATCGGCCGCTCCGCCGCCTCGTCTGACCATGCGTCACCGGCACCGTCGATCGGGCCGCTGTCCACCACATCGACCAGAGGGGTTGGGGCTGGCTGACATGCAGTCACTTTCACTCCATCCAGCCCGAGGTCGCCGCCGCCTCGGTTTGGCTAGACACAGTCGACACAGGCAAGTTGAGGCGGCGGCCCGGGTCGGACCACGACACCAGGTCGCGGCAGTGCCCGACCGACGTCGCGAGGGGGTTGGCGCGTGAGTGGGCAGCGGATGACACGCCGTCAGAGAGACGCTTTAGGCCCTTTGATTGCGCTGGAGTGCCCGCTGTCGCGCCAACAGAGTGAGGCCTCCGATACCTCGCCCGGCCAGCCCAAAATACCCGCGAAACATGCGGCTTGGCCTGCCCTTTTTTGACACCCCATCAGCCATTCGGGAGCCGCCTGAAACGGTCTCAGCGTGCATCCAATCGGCCCCTCGGCGCCAAATCTCCGACACGTCATAAATGACATATGAAAATCTCATCAGTACGTTCACTGCATGAGCCGGCGCCTCAGTCGGCATCTCTGAGAGCAAGGAGAAGTCAAATTGAACGCGCGTACTGTCTCCGTGGCTACTGCCGCCGCGGGCATCACGGCCATGATTTTCAGTGGCCTAACCTACGCTTCTGCCGCTGCTGCCACTGAGTCCGCCCGGCAGGCATTGGCGGCTTCCCCGGCGGCTCCGGCGGCCGCGGCGGCCCCGGCGGCCGGCGCTCCGTTCGGGGGCGAAGACGGCGGGAAGAAGGAAGAGGACAAGGGCAAGGAGGACAAGGGCAAGGAGAAGGAGAAGGAGGACAAGGAGGACAAGGGCTACCACCACAAGGGCTACGACAAGAAGGAGAAGGAGGACAAGGGAAAGATCATCGTCAACGCGCAGGAGTTCCCGGCTAAGAAGTACGAATGCACCAGCGTCGTCGACAACCTCGTCCCTCCCGTGCAGCCCCCGCCGGGTCCGCCTAACCGGGTCCTCGACGCTCAGGCCTTCCACGTCGAGAACATCAGCAAGAAGACCGTTCTGTGGTTCCCCACCAAGAACTGCAGCGGCAACCCGGTCAGCGCCCTCCCGCCCAAGAGCACCCAGTTCAACGTCCCCGGAACCGCGGTCATCGATACGCAAGGGCCGGGTCCTGATATTGCTGTAGCGCTGGGCAGCTTCAAGGTGATCCCCGCCGGCGACGACGACAAGGACCACGACAAGGGCCACGACGACCACGACGACTACGACTGGGAGTAGCCGACCAGGCAAACCACGAAGAAACAGTGAAACAAGTAGGCGGCCCGGCGGCCTACGTTGCATTGGAAACCCCGGCCCGCCGGAATCGGGCCGGGGTTTCCGGCGTAGGGCACAGGCCCAGCTCCGCATGACTGGTCACTGTGCCGTCCGTGACCCATACGCCTCGCCACTTCACTATGCATGCAGCCGGACAGGATCGCAAAGTCGCACAGGGGTTGCCCGCTCTGCCAGCACGCAGCCCCACGACCCGATTACTCCAAAAAAGTTACTCCATATCTATGATTTATCCGACAATGAGCGCGTGAATATCGGGAGACGGCCCCCACTGCATTCACGCTCTGAGGAACTGTCCGTCGACTGCGAGGGTGCCATGAGCCTGCTGACGAATGTTTTTCAAACATCGAAGGATTCGCCTGACGCGGTGCTGTCACGGCGACTCGAGCAAAGCATCGGAGGCGCCGGCTACTGGGTGACGCGAATGCCCCGGGAAGCTGTCCACCAGTTGCGAAAATTCCAGCGATGCAACATCGCGGCAGCGGCAATCGCTTTCATCACTGGAATCCTCGCCTGGCCTCTCATCTCCCATACCTCGCTGCTGACCGCGTGCGTGGCCCTCTCCGTACTCGCAGCCATCGCCGCACTGACCATCGTCGCCCCTCAGCTCACCGGACTGGGCGAACGGACGGAAGAGTCGATCAAATTGTGCGGCTCATACGCAACAATCTACGGGGAACTGCTGGAAGCACAGCAACGGATGATCGAAGGATCCACAGAAGACGCAGCACGCGCGATCGAGATCATCCGCCAGTACGAGAACGTCACGGCACGCAACGAAGCTCTCGCATTCGGCCGGACAAGCGCACGGCCACGACTCCAGCTGACCGCAACTCGGGGTGCTTCCGACCTGCCATCCCAACCAGGGGCCTTCCTCCTCGAACCGCCTTCGGTCCGGCCGGAACTGAACGCCCCGAAGAAGATCGGTAAGCCTCGGAGCGAAACCCCTTCAGCGCAACCCGCTCGTCCGAGCCGTCCGCGAAAGAACGGGCGGAAGTCGAAGCGCCGCCGCCGTGGCCGGAGTTGAGTCGAGTCGAACGAGATGTACTGGCTGGCTGCATCCTCCGTGATGTGGTCAGCCGACCAGTGCTCGGCCGAGCGCCGGACCGACCGGCTGAGCGGCCGAGGGGCCGAGCGGCTGAGGGCAGGCGATCCACTCGTCCCAGGAGTCATACACCGGCGCGGCGATAACGTACTCACTCTGAGAAACACCGATGGCGGGGATTTCCGGAGAGGGACGACAGCACGTGACTCAAGCAGCGGCCAATGACGCCGGCACCGTGACCAACTGGGCCGGCAACATCACCTTCACGCCGAGCGAGGTGCATTACCCCGGCTCCCTCGACGAGCTACGCACCCTTGTGGCCGGCAGCCGGAAGGTGCGGGTACTGGGCAGCGGCCACTCCTTCAACCGCATAGCGGACAGCGAGGACGTCCTGCTGTCGCTCGCCGCCCTGCCCCCGTCCGTCGACGTCGACACGGCGGCGCGCACGGTGCGTGTGGCGGGCGGTGTGCGCTACGCGGAGCTGGCGCGGCGCGTCCATGAGCACGGTCTGGCGCTGCACAACATGGCCTCGCTGCCCCACATCTCGGTTGCGGGCTCGGTCGCGACCGGCACCCATGGCTCCGGGAACGCGAACGGCAGCCTCGCATCGGCGGTGCGCGAGGTGGAGCTGGTCACGGCCGACGGTTCGACGGTGACGGTCCGCCGGGGCGAGGACCGTTTCGGCGGGGCGGTGGTCGCGCTCGGCGCGCTGGGCGTGGTGACGGCGCTGACGCTGGACCTGGAGCCGGGCTTCGAGGTGAGCCAGCGGGTGTTCACGGATCTGCCACTCGCCGGGCTCGACTACGAGGCGGTGGCGTCGGCCGCGTACAGCGTGAGTCTCTTCACGGACTGGCGTGCGTCGCGCTTCACACAGGTGTGGCTGAAGCAGCGCGCCGACGCGCCGGCCCTCGACTTCCCGTGGGCGGCTCCCGCCACCGAGCCCATGCACCCCGTGCCGGGCATGCCCGCCGCCAACTGCACGCAGCAGTTCGGTGTGCCCGGCCCGTGGCACGAGCGGCTGCCGCACTTCCGCGCCGACTTCATGCCCAGCAGCGGCGCCGAGCTCCAGTCGGAGTACCTCCTCGCGCGCTCCGACGCGCTCGCCGCCCTGCAGGCGCTGGACGCCGTCCGGGAGACGATCGCGCCGGTCCTGCAGATCTGCGAGGTGCGCACGGTCGCGGCCGACGACCAGTGGCTGAGCCCGGCGTACGGACGCGACACGGTGGCCCTGCACTTCACCTGGGTGAAGGACACCGCGTCCGTGCTGCCCGTGGTCACGCTCGTCGAGGACCGGCTGGCGCCGTTCGCGCCGCGGCCGCACTGGGGCAAGGTGTTCACGACCTCACCCGCCGTCCTGCGGCAGCGTTATCCGCGTATGTCAGATTTTGTCGCGCTCACCGAGGCGCTGGATCCGGCAGGCAAGTTCCGCAACCCCTTCGTACGCCAGGTGCTGGCGGGCCGCACGGAACGGCCGGAGGGGATCTGAGAAGCGCCGGGACCGCCCTGGAGAATCGCCGGTCCGTCCGGCCGCCGTTCAGTGCATCGCCGCCGGACGCACCGGACCGCGCGACTTTCTCCAGCCCCTTTCCTAACCCCTTGTCGAAAGTCCGGGCAGGCCATAGCCTTGCGCCTCGCCAGGGATCAGAGGGACGGAGGGGACAGTCCGGTGGGGAAACGCACGTCCCGGGACATACGCACGGCGAACCGCTATGAGGTGCTGCGCCAGATCATCGCCGCATCGCCCACGTCGCGGCAGGAGTTGGCGGCCGCGACCGGGCTGAGTCTGGCGACGGTGGCCACGCTCGTCGGGGAGCTGCTGGAGCTCGGGATGCTCACCGAGGTCGGGTTCGAGGACTCGGCGGGCGGGCGTCCGCGCGGGCTCGTCGCCGTCAACGCGTCGGGGGGCGCGTTGATCGGCGTCGACATCGCCGAGACGTACGTCAGGGTCGAGCTGTTCGATCTGGCGCTGAACGTGCTGGCGCGCGCGGACGAGGACCTGCGCCCCGGTGAGAACCGCCCCGAGCAGGTGGTCGGCCATGTCGCCGCCGCCGTCGGCTCGGTGGTCGCGCAGGCGGGTGTGGCGGGCGCCAGGGTCCTCGGCGTCGGCATCAGCGTGCCCGGCCAGGTGGACCGTGAGGGCGGCGTCTCGGCCTACGCACCGAACTGGGACTGGCACGACGTGCCGCTCCTGGACATGCTGGCCGCCCACGTCGCGTATCCCCTGCATCTGGACAATCCGCTGCACGCGTGCACCGTGGCCGAGCTGTGGTTCGGCGCCGCACGCGGGCGCGGCGACGCCGTCGTGGTCAACCTCGGTACGGGTGTGGGCGCCGGTCTCGCACTGGGGGGCGAGCTGCACCGGGGCACCACCAACAGCGCCGGCGAGTGGGGCCACACCACACTGGTGCTGGACGGCCGGCTGTGCCACTGCGGCAACAGCGGCTGCGTGGAGACATATGTCGGGGCGCCGGGCATCATGCTCAATCTGCGGGAGCTGAGCCCGGGAAGTCCGCTGCTGCACCCCGAGGACCAGACGGAGACGATCAACGCCCTGGCGCGCGCCGTCGCCGAGCAGGACCCGGTGGCTGTCAAGGCCGTGCAGAACACCGCCCGTTATCTCGGGGCGGGCATCTCCGACCTGGTCAACCTGCTCAATCCGGAAGTGATCGTCCTCAGCAGCTGGGTCGCGTCCGCACTCGGCGAGCCGCTGCTCGCCGAGGTGCGCGAGGCGGTCGCCCGGCACGCGTTGAAGCGGCCGCTGGCCGTCACCGAGATCGTCCTCTCCCCCATTCCCACCGACCCGGTGTGCCTCGGCGCGGCCACCTTCGCGCTGGAAGGGTCGCTGTCCTCCGTGGGCCAGAAGCCCGGGAGCCAGCCCCAGTCGAAGTCCACGGGCGGCAGGACCGCCCGTCGCACCACCCCCGCAAGGAGCCGTACAGCACCGCCTTCGTGACGACGGAAGGGATGCACATGTCGCGCACCACCCCCCGAACCCAGAGCCGCATACGCCCGGGCAGCAGACGCCCGCTCCTGGCGACGGCCCTGGCCGCCGCACTCACCACCGCCGGGGCCCTGGCCTCGGCACCATCCGCGGGAGCCGCGGACTCCGCCCCCGCGGAAGTGTCCCCCCATGCCGCGCAGACCATCGACAACATCGGCGCATCGGGCGCCTGGTGGGTCAACGACCTGCAGCACTTCTCGCCCGCAGTACAGGCCCGGGTCGCGGGGCTCCTGTTCTCCGAGGACGGCCTGGACCTCAGCTCCTACCGCTACAACATCGGCGGTGGCGGCACGGCGGTGACCACGCCGTCGCGCGCCCCGGACGACTTCCGGAACGACGACGGTTCGTACGACTGGAGCAGGGACAAGGGCGGACGTACGTTCCTGGACTACGCGGCCAAGTACGGCGTCCAGGACCTGATCGCCTTCGTGAACTCCGCACCCGCCGAATGGAAGACCAACGGCAAGAGCTGCGGCGGCTACCTGAAGGCGGAGAACACCGAGGACTTCGCCGAGTACATCGCCGACGTGACCGACCACTTCGCCGGGCTCGGCCAGAAGTTCGACTACATCAGTCCCTTCAACGAGCCGACCAACAGCTTCGACTCCTGCGGCCAGGAGGGCATGCTGGTCCCGGTCGACCAGCGCGACGACATCGTGCGCGCGCTGGGTGCCGAGCAGCAGGCGCGCGCCCAGAAGACCGGCATCATCGCCGACGAGTCCACCAGCACGGTCAAGTTCAACGAAGAGGTCCCCCAGTGGATCTCGCAGCCGGGCACGGCCCAGTACGTCGACAAGCTGGCCCACCACACGTACGACAACCCCAGTGACGCCAACCGGGCGAAGGTCTACGAGACGTCCAAGGCGGCGGGCATCGATTCCTGGTCGACCGAGATCTGCTGCTTCGGCAAGGGCGGCACCGGCTGGGCGCAGGAGTACGACCCCACCATCGACGGCGGCCTGAACATCTCGCGGATCGTCTACAAGGACTTCGCGACCGCACACGACTCGGCGTTTCAGTGGTGGGTCGCGCTCTCCGAGATGGTCGGCAGCGACCCGTACGCGAAGAACGACCAGGGCTGGAACGACGGGCTGATCTACTACGACCCCGACTACGCGACGAACGG
This sequence comes from Streptomyces himalayensis subsp. himalayensis, assembly GCF_013778455.1. Lineage (GTDB taxonomy): Bacteria > Actinomycetota > Actinomycetes > Streptomycetales > Streptomycetaceae > Streptomyces > Streptomyces himalayensis. The sequence goes on from NZ_JACEHE010000029.1 coordinate 78,982, forward strand.
CAACCAGACGCTGTACATGACGAAGCGTTACTACGCCCTCGGCCAGTACAGCAAGTTCGTGAAGCCGGGCTCCGTCGCGCACAACGTGACGGGCGTGCCGAGCGGCGTCGAGGTCAGCGCGTACGACCGGAAGGGCAAGTGGGTCGTGGTGGTCAACAACCACAACACGACGGACACACCGCTGAACCTGCACTTCAACAGCGAAACCCCGCTGAAGGCCACACAGGCCGTACGGACCTCGGCCACCGAGAACTGGGCGTCCGCAGCTCTGCCTTCGGTGACCGACGCGACGGCCTCCACCACGCTCCCCGCCCGCTCCATCACCACGTACGTCTTCGACCAGCACGGCGACGCCACCTCCGCGGTCACGGGCGCCTGGCAGGGCAAGCAGTCCGGCAAGTGCCTCACGGCGAACGCCTCGGGAGCCGCCATCGCGACCTGCACGGGCGATGCGGCGCAGTCCTGGTCGTACGACTCCGCCGGGGCGCTGAAGGGCGCGGGCGGCTGCCTGACGGCGGCCGGCTCAGGTCTTGCCGCCGCCGACTGCACGGGCAGCGCTCAACAGCGGTGGCTCCTCAATGCCAACGGCCAGATCGTGAGCGAGAGCTCCGGCAAGTGCCTGGACGTCAGCGGTCAGGCGACCGCCGACGGCAGCAAAGTCGTCGTCTACACCTGCAACGGCGGGGCCAACCAGGCCTGGTCAAGGCAGAGCTGACGCCGTGGGGCGGGCCGCTGATGCGGCGGCCCGCCCCCACCCGCCGTTCGGTATCCCGAACCCGAAACAACGCTTCGAGCAGACTTCGTTCAACCCCTTGCCGAAGCCTTAGCCGAAGGTTAACGTCCCGCACCGCAACGCCATCTGAGCCGCCTTCGAGACAAGGACGTCAGCCATGTCGGCAATGAGCAGCAACTGGAACCGCCGATCAGTACTCCGGGCCGCCATGGGCCTGGCCGCCACCGGCGGGCTGGCCGCGTGCGGCAGCAACACCGGTCGCGGTGGCGGTGCCGGTTCGGGTGTCAACCTGGTGCAGTACTTCCACGCGTACGGCGAGGCCGGCACCGAGCAGGCCATCAAGAAGTACGCGGCGGCCTACGACAAGGCCAAGGTGACCACCCAGTGGATCACGGGCACCAACTTCGAGAGCAAGCTGTTCTCCGCCCTGCTCACCGACAACGCGCCCGACGTGTTCGAGTTCCACCCGCAGATCCAGCTCGTCAAGAGCGGTCAGGTGGCAGACCTCACCGACCTCATCGAGCCGGTCAAGGACGACTTCAACCAGGCCGACATCGCCTCGCACACCATCGACGGGAAGATATGGGGCGTCCGCATGATCGACGACCCGCAGTTCTTCTACTACCGCAAGTCCATGCTGGAGGACGCGGGCATCGAGCCGCCCACCACGCTGGACGAGCTTGTCGAGGCCGCCGTCAAGCTCACCACCGACAAGGTCAAGGGCGTCTTCCTCGGCAACTCGGTCACCCCGGTGATGAACCCGCTGATCTGGTCGACCGGCGCCAACACCCTCGACGACAAGAACCAGATCGCGTACCACACCGACGACGTCGCCGCGGGCCTGAAGAAGCTGCGCACCATGTTCAAGGAGGGCCACCTGCTCCTTGACGCCCCCGCCGACTGGTGGGACCCGTCCGCGATCACGCAGGGCCTGGTCGCCATCCAGTGGTGCGGCATGTGGGCCATGCCGGTGATCCAGAAGGCGCTCGGCGACGACGTGGGCATCTTCCCGTTCCCCACCTCCGCGGACGGCGGCAAGCCCGCGGTGACCAACGGCGGCTGGTCGATGTTCGTCAACGCCAAGTCGAAGCATCTCGACGAGGCGAAGGAGTACGTGAAGTGGCTCTGGATCGACCAGAAGGAGTACCAGGAGGACTGGTCGCTCTCCTACGGCTTCCACATCCCGCCGCGCACCTCGCTCGCCGAGTCCGCCGACAAGCTGAAGTCGGGTCTGGCCGCCGAGGGCGTCAAGCTCTTCAACGAGTACGGCAACTTCGACAACCCGGCCTGGACGCAGGCCATGATCGTCGCCCTCGAGGGTGTCATCGCCGACTCCGTGCGCAAGGGCGGTGACCCCGAGGCCGCGCTCGACAAGGCCGACAAGACGGTGAACCGCGAGCTCAAGAAGCTGTTCGGATAGGTCGACGGGCGGACTCAACGACATGTCGACCACCACCACACACGGTGTCGCCAAGGGCCGTGCCGCCGAGGAGACCCCCGCGGTCCCCCGGCGGCGCGGTGTCCGCGGGCGCACTCTCAACTTCTGGCTGTTCACCGGCCCCTTCCTGATCGGGCTGGCGGTCTTCGTCTACATCCCGATCGGCTGGAGCGCGTACCTGTCCTTCTTCGAGGCGCGCTACACGGTCACGCCCAGCACGTTCGTCGGCTTCGACAACTACGCGTACATGCTGACGAACGAGAAGTTCACCGACGCGCTCGTCACCTTCACCGTCTTCGCGGCCATCGTCGTGCCCATCACCTGGGCGCTGTCGCTGGGGCTGGCGCTGATGGTGCACCGGATCCGCTTCATGAAGGCGTTCTTCCGGTCGGTGTTCTTCCTGCCGACGGCGGTCAGCTTCGTGGCCGCCTCGCTGATCTGGAAGATGTCCATCTTCAGCGGGGTCCGCTTCGGCCTCGCGAACACCGTGCTCAGCTGGTTCGGCATCGACAACATCGCGTGGCTGGCCAACCCCGACCCACCCTGGTACTGGCTGGTCATCCTGACCGTACGCCTGTGGCTGCAGGCCGGTTTCTACATGATCCTGTTCCTGGCGGCCCTGCAGAACATCCCGCAGGAGCTGTACGAGGCGGCCGCCATCGACGGCGCCAAGCCCGGCTGGCAGACCCTCCGGTACGTCACGCTGCCGCAGCTGCGCGCCACCTCGACCGCCGTGATCCTGCTGCTGCTCGTCGCCGCCTACCAGGCCTTCGACGAGTTCTTCAACCTTCTCGCCAAGACCACCTGGGGCCGTCCGCCACTGGTCGAGCTGTACTACACGGCCCTCGGCGAGAACCAGGACTACGGCGCCGGCAGCGCGGGCGCGATGATCCTGACCCTGCTGATCTGCGTCGTCACCCTGCTCCAGGGCAAGATCATGGGCTTCGGAAGGGGTGAGGAGTCGAAATGACCACCACGGCACCTCCGATCAAGGACACCGGTTCCCCCATCCCGAAGGCCCGCAAGGTGAGGCGCGGCAGTGTCGTCAGTTCCGCCGGGCTCTACTTCGCCACCGGCATCGCGGCCTTTCTCTTCCTCGTCCCCTTCTACCTGATCGTCCGCAACGCCCTGTCCACGGACGCGGAGATCACCGGCGAGAACTGGAAGTTCTTCCCCACCGACATCCAGTGGGGCAACTTCAGCGAGCTGTTCGACGACCCGACGGTCCCGTACGCCACGTCCCTGTGGAACTCCGCGGTCGTCGGCGTGCTGCACACGGTCGGCACCCTGCTGGTGTGTTCCCTCGCCGGGTACGGCCTGGCACGCATCCCGTACAAGCACGCCAACAAGATCTTCTACGTGGTGCTGGTGACCCTCATGGTCCCGGCCGCCGTCACCTTCGTCCCGAGCTTCGTGCTGGTCTCGTCGCTCGGCTGGGTGTCGAGCTTTCGCGGGCTCATCATCCCGGGGCTGTTCAGCGGTTTCACGTGCTTCCTCTTCCGCCAGTACTTCCTCGGGTTCCCCAAGGAACTGGAGGAGGCGGCCCGTGTGGACGGGCTCAGCTACTGGGGCGCGTACTGGCGCGTCGTCGTGCCCAACTCGCTGAACTTCTTCGCCGCCATCGCGACCATCACCTTCATCAGCGGCTGGAACGCGTTCCTGTGGCCGCTGGTGATCGGCCAGGACCAGGAGGCGTGGACGGTACAGGTGGCCCTGTCGTCGTACATGACCAACCAGACCGTCAACTTCCACCTGATCTTCATGGCCACGGCCGTATCCATCCTGCCTCTGGTGCTCGTCTTCCTGTTCCTCCAGCGCTGGCTGGTGCAGGGAGTCGCACAGACCGGCATCAAGGGCTGATCGAGCAACCTACGGAGACCCAGAACCATGTCCTTCCGCACCACCGATTCCACCGACTACGTAGAGGACGTGTCGCCCGGCCGCGGCGGGCTGCCACCGCGCGCCTGGTACGCCACTTCGGACGCCGCCTCCCTGTCGCTGAACGGCAGGTGGCGCTTCCGCCTGTCCGCGACGGCCGGCGCGGAGGACGAGTCGTTCGCCGAGCCGACGTACGACGCCTCGGGCTGGGACGAGGTCGCCGTGCCCGGCCACTGGGTACTCCAGGGCGACGGGGCTTTTGGCGCGCCGATCTACACCAACCACCTGTACCCGTTCCCGGTCGACCCGCCGCGCGTGCCGACCGAGAACCCGACCGGTGACCACATCCACACCTTCGACCTGCCCGACGGCTGGCCGGAGGACGGCGACGCCGTGCTGCGCTTCGACGGTGTGGAGTCGTGCGCCCGGGTGTGGCTGAACGGCGAGGACATCGGCGAGTTCAAGGGCAGCCGCCTGCCGCACGAGTTCGCGGTCGGCCGTCTGCTGAAGCGCACCGGCAACGTGCTGGCGGTGCGCGTCCACCAGTGGTCCTCCGGGTCGTACCTGGAGGACCAGGACCAGTGGTGGATGCCCGGCATCTTCCGGGACGTGACCCTGCTGCACCGCCCCGAGGGCGCCGCCGGCGACTTCTTCGTCCACGCGTCGTACGACCACCGCAGCGGCGATGGAACACTGCGCGTGGACTCGCTGGTGGACGGCAGGGTCACGGTCCCGGAGCTCGGCATCGACGTGGCCACGGGCGAGCCGCTGACCGTGCCCGTCGAGCCGTGGACGGCCGAGACGCCTCGGCTGTACGACGGTGTGCTGGCCACGGCCGGTGAGCGCATCCCGCTGCGCATCGGGTTCCGCACGGTCGTCGTCGAGGACGGCGTCATCAAGGTCAACGGCAAGCGGATCCTGCTCCGGGGCGTGAACCGGCACGAGTTCCACCCGGAGACCGGCCGGACCCTGGACCTGGACACCATGCGCCGGGACCTGGTCCTGATGAAGCAGCACAACATCAACGCGGTCCGCACCAGCCACTACCCGCCCCACCCGGCCTTCCTCGACCTCTGCGACGAGCTGGGCCTGTGGGTCATCGACGAGTGCGACCTCGAGACGCACGGCTTCGTCGAGCAGGCCTGGCGCGACAACCCGGTCGACGACGACCGCTGGACCCCGGCGCTCCTCGACCGCGCCGCGCGCATGGTCGAGCGCGACAAGAACCACCCGTCGGTCGTCATCTGGTCGCTGGGCAACGAGGCCGGCACCGGTCGCGGCCTGACCGCGATGGCCGAGTGGATCCACGACCGGGACGCGAGCCGCCTGGTTCACTACGAGGGCGACATCAACTGCCGCGACACGGACATGTACTCGCGGATGTACGCCTCGCACGCGGAGGTCGAGCAGATCGGCCGGGGCCTGGACGGCGGCACCGAGAAGCGCCGCACCCTGCCCTTCATCCTCTGCGAGTACGCGCACGCGATGGGCAACGGCCCTGGCGGGCTCAGCGACTACCAGCGGCTGTTCGAGAAGTACGAGCGCAACCAGGGCGGTTTCGTCTGGGAGTGGATCGACCACGGCATCAGGCACGGTGAGCTCGGCTACGCGTACGGCGGCGACTTCGGCGAGGAGCTGCACGACGGCAACTTCGTCTGCGACGGGCTGATCTTCCCGGACCGGGCGCCGTCGCCGGGGCTCGTCGAGTACAAGAAGGTGATCGAGCCGGTCCGTATCGAGGGCGACGGCCCCGCGGGCACGGTGCGGATCACCAACGGGCACGACTTCGCCGACCTGTCGCACCTCTCGTTCGAGTGGTCGTACCAGGTCGACGGCGAGACGGTCGAGGCCGGATCGCTGGCCGTACCGGGGCTGGCCGCGGGCGAGTCGGCAGAGGTCAAGCTGCCGGAGCTGCCCGCCGACAACCGGGGCGGCGAGACGCAGTGGACGGTACGGGCGCTGCTGGCGGACGACACCGCGTGGGGCACGAAGGGCCACGAGGTAGCCTGGGCCCAGCTGCCCGTCACCGAGCGCACCCCGGCACCGGTGGCGATCGGTGACCGGCCGACGGCGAGAGACCGGCTGATCAACCTGGGCCCGGCGTCCTTCGACGCCGGCACCGGCGAGCTGCTCACCATCGGGGCGGTCGACGTCACCGGTCTCCGCCTGGACGTGTGGCGGGCGACCACCGACAACGACAACGGCGCGAGCTGGCAGGACGACATCCGCTACGGGCTGCTGTGGCGGAAGCTGGGCCTGCACCGGATGAGGCACCGCCTGGACGCCGTGGAGCTGGGTGACGACGCGCTGACCGTGCGGACCCGGGTCGCACCCGCGGCCTGGGAGCTGGGCCTGCGCACGGTGTACCGCTGGACGTCCGACGGCACCCGGCTGCGGCTGACCGTCTCGGTCACGCCCGAGGGCGAATGGCAGGTGCCGCTGCCCCGGCTCGGCATCCGCTTCGGGCTGTCCTCCGCGGACCACGTGAAGTGGTTCGGCGGCGGCCCGGGCGAGGCGTACCCGGACACACGGGCCGCCTCGAAGCTCGGCCGCTGGCAGTCCTCCGTCGACGACCTGCAGACCCCGTACGTCCGTCCCCAGGAGAACGGCGCGCGCGCCGACATCCGCTGGGCGGAGATCGGCGGTCTGCGGATCGACGGCGACCCGGAATTCTGGTTCACGGCCCGCCGCTGGACCACCGAGCAGCTCGACGCCGCAGATCACCGCACGGATCTGGTGCCGGGCGACAAGATCTGGGTCAACCTCGACAACGGCCAGGGCGGCATCGGCTCCCAGTCGTGCGGTCCGGGCCCGCTGCCGCAGTACCTGCTGCAGGCCGGGCCCGCCGAGTTCTCGTTCACCTTCCTGGAGATCGATGACTAGCACTGTCACGCAATCCGCGGCCGGACGGCTCTTCAGCCGTCCGGCCGCGGCCGCGTCCTGCGTCGGATTCGTCCTCATCGGCATGCTTCAGGCGCTCTACGGTCCGGCGGTGCCTGGCCTGCGCGAGGAGTACGCCCTGTCCCCCTCGGAGGCCGGGCTCGGCCTCAGCCTGCACTTCACGGGCGGGGTCGCCGGCGTTCTGGCGTTCAACGCGATCCACTCGCGCATCAGCAACCGGTCGCTGCTGGCAGCCAGTTACGCACTGATGGCGGCAGGCGGCGCGGGCTTCGCGCTCGCCCCGAACTGGCCGCTCGCACTCGCCGCCGCCTTCCTCGGCGGCCTGGGCTTCGGCGGTATCGACTACGGCCTCAACCAGCTGTTCGCGGTCGGCTTCGGAGACCGCTCGACGGCCATGCTCAACGTCCTCAACGCGCACTTCGGCATCGGGGCGGTGCTCGGCCCGGCGCTGATCGCGTGGACGGGCGCGGACGGGTACGCGTACGCCTTCGGGGCGTGTGCCGTGCTGTCGGCGGTGCTGATCCTGTGCACCGGGGGTGTACGCACCGAGCCTCAGGTTTCCGGCGAATCGCCGGTTACGCCGAAGAGCTCGCTGGGCCTCTCCCGAATCCTCGTCGGCTTCCTCGTCCTCTACGTCCTCAACGTGGGCGTCGAGGCGGGCGTCGGCGGGTGGGAGCCCACGCATCTGGAGACCGTCGGCTTCTCGTCCGCGGTCGCGGCCTCGGCCACCTCCGTGTACTGGCTGATGATGACCGTCGGCCGCTTCGTCGTCGTCCCGATCACGCTGCGGTACTCGCCCGAGCGCATCCTCACCGTCTGCGCGGCCGGCATGACCGCGTGCCTGCTGCTGGCGCTGATACCGGGCGCGGCCCCGTGGGCCTACGCGGGTGTGGGGCTGTTCATCGCACCTGTGTTCCCGACCGGTCTGCCCTGGCTCAATCGGGCGCTTCCTGAGGCAAAAAGGGCAGGCGCCTGGGTGATAGCCGCGTCTATGATCGGCGGCGTTGCGGCCCCGCCGCTGCTGGGTGTCGGCATCGAGGCGTCCGGTATCCGCGCTGTGCCATGGCTGCTTACGGTCCTGTCGGCCACCTCGCTCCTTGCGACGGTCTGGCTGATCAGGCTCACGAGGAGGTCCGCCGCATGAGCGGCAGTATCCAGGTCCGAGGCCTGTCCCGGACCTTCCACACCACCGTGCGCCGCCCCGGCTTGGCGGGCGCGCTGAAGTCTCTGATCAAGCCCGATCGGGTCGCGAAGGAAGCCGTCGTGGACGTCTCCTTCGACGTGGCGCCCGGCGAACTGCTGGCCCTGCTCGGACCGAACGGCGCGGGCAAGTCGACCACCATCAAGATGCTCACCGGCATTCTCACGCCCACGGCGGGCGAGGCACGCGTCGCCGGCGTGGTGCCGTACGAGGAACGCGAACGCAACGCCCGCAACATCGGGGCGGTGTTCGGGCAGCGCACCCAGCTGTGGTGGGACCTGCCGGTCCGCGAGTCCTTCGCGATCCTCCGAGACATCTACGAAGTGCCGAACGCCGAACACCGCGCGCGCCTTGGCGAGTTCGACGACCTGCTCGAGCTCTCCTCCTTCTGGGACACGCGCGTACGGCACCTGTCCCTCGGCCAGCGCGTGCGCTGCGACCTGGCCGCCGCGCTGCTGCACGACCCGCAGGTGGTGTTCCTCGACGAGCCCACCATCGGGATGGACGTGGTGGTGAAGGAGCAGGTCCGCGAGTTCCTCAGGCACCAGGTGGAGGAGCGCGGCCGGACGGTGCTGCTGACCACGCACGACATGACGGAGGTCGAGCGGCTCGCCGAGCGCGTCGTACTGATCAACCACGGGCGTCTCGTCCTGGACGGCACGCTGGACGAGATCCGCCGGAAGTTCGGCTCGACGTGGCAGGTGCGGGCCACGCTCGCCGACCCGCACGCGCGCGTGGAGCCGCTGGAGGGAATCTCGCTGCTGCGGCGCGAAGGCCCGCAGGTGGTCTTCGGACCGGACGGGCCGACGGCTCCGACGGTCCATCAGGCGCTGAAGCAGGTCATCGAGCGGTACGAGGTGACGGACATCGCGATCGACGAGGCCGACCTGGAGGACGTGATGCGGACGGCGTACGTCCAGGCGGAAGCCGCCTCGAGCGCCCAGGCGGAAGTCCCGTCGGGAGCCCCGGCGGGAGGGGACTGACCATGGCCGCCGTCCACGCCTGGCGGGCCGCCCGCGTCACCCCGCTCGGCGAGCTGCACTCCCCGCCCCGCATGACCGCCGAACTGCTGCGGATGACCGTGCAGGTGGTGCTCGTGGCGTCCCTGTGGCGCGGCCTGTACGCGGCGAGCGGCACCACGGCCGGACTGGACCGCGACCAGGCGGTCACATACGCCGTGCTGGCCACACTGGCCCTGCGCGTACGGAACTTGGACCAGTTCGCGGGCCGGGACACCGTCATCCAGCACATGCACTTCGGGACGATCGTCTACTGGTACCTGCGCCCGCTGGCGCCCCAGCGCTACTACGCGCTCCGCGCGCTCGGCGAACAGCTCTACGGGCTCGTCTGGGCGCTCGCCGGATACGCGGTCTGTCTGGCCGCCGGAGTCGTCCAGCCGCCGAAGTCGGCTGCCGTGGCAGGGGTGTTCGTGCTCAGCGCGCTGCTCGGCCAGTGGGTCATGTACTACGTGATGCTGGTGATCGACCAGCTGTGCTTCTGGACGCTCCGCAATGGCGCCGCGATGCTGATCCTGATCTTCGCGCAGAACCTGCTGTCCGGGGTGTACGCGCCGCTGTGGTTCTTCCCGGACTGGTTCATCACGATGAGCGGCTTCCTCCCCTTCCAGGCGACGCTGAGCGTGCCCCTGTCGCTGTACGTGGGCCGCATTCCGCTGTCGGACGCGGGCGCCCAACTCCTCGTACAGGCGGCCTGGGTGGTGGCGCTTGCCCTGTTCACCCGGCTGCTGTGGCGGCGGGCCGCTCGGCGCGTGATCTCGCAGGGAGGCTGATGTGTCGTCGGAGGCGGGGACGTTGAAGAGCAGGCCGGGCAGGCCGGGCAGGCCTTGGAAGGCCGTTCGGATCATGTGGCGCATCACGCGCCTCAACTTCCGCGCGCAACTGGAGTACCGCTCCGAGTTCCTGATGATGGTCGCGATCGGCGCGGTCTGGCAGGTGTCGGTGATCGTGTTCGCGACGGTACTGCTCACCCGGTTCACCGGGATGGGCGGCTGGGACAGCTCGGACGTCCTGCTGATCCCGGCGACACGGATGCTGGCGCACGGCCTGTTCGTGCTGTTCCTGGGGCGGGTGCACGGCCTGGGCCGCCACATCCAGGAAGGGGTGATCGACACCTACCTGGTCCGCCCGATGCCGGTCTACCGCCAGCTCCAGCTGTCGTACTTCCCGACCAACGCGATCGGCGATCTGACGGTGGCGGCGGGCCTGATGGTGGGGGCGCTGTCCCGCAGCAACCTGGACTGGACGGCGGGCCGGATCACGTATCTCGTCGTCTGCGTCCTCGGCGGCATGCTCCTGGAGGCGGCCCTGTTCACGGCCGTGGCCTGCGCGTCGCTGCGCTTCCCGGCCGCCGACTACTGGGGCCGCTGGCTGGAGGAGCTGCTCGGCACCTTCGGCAGCTATCCGCTGAACGTCCTGCCGAAGGCGGTCGGCGGCTTCCTCACGTTCGGTCTGCCGCTCGCGTTCGTCGCATACTTCCCGGCCGCCGTGCTCACCGGCCATGGGTCGAGCACGGGCGTGCCGTACTGGCTGGCGGCGGCGTCCCCGCTGCTCGGGCTGGCCGCGTACCTGGCATCGCGGCTGCTGTGGAAGTGGAGCCTGCGGCACTACACGGGGGTGAACGGGTGACCCCGACGTCGGCTCGCCGACGGTGCTGTACGCGCCCCGCGGCGCGTACAGCCCAGCCGTACCGCTGCCGACACAGGCCCTAGCGCACGAGGCAGGGCCGCTTGTTGTCGAACGTCCAGCCGGGGATGAGATACCGCATCCCGGCCGCGTCGTCGCGCGCCCCCAGCGCCTTCTGCTGGTAGAGCTCGTGGGCGGCGAGGAGACGGTCCATGTCGAGCCGGACGCCCAGGCCGGGGGCGCTGGGGATGGCGATCTCACCGTCGACGATGCGCGGCGGTTCGACGGTGAGCCGCTCCAGGCCCTCCTGCCAGATCCAGTGCGTGTCCAGCGCGTTGTACTCGCCTGGAGCCGCGGCCCCGCAGTGCGCCACCATGGCCAGGGAGATGTCGAAGTGGTTGTTCGAGTGGCATCCCCAGGTCAGGCCCATCGCATTGCAGAGCTGGGCGACGCGCACGGAGCCCTGCATGGTCCAGAAGTGCGGGTCGGCCAGCGGGATGGACACGGACTGCAGCGCCAGGGCGTGGGTCATCTGGCGCCAGTCGGTGGCAATCATGTTGGTCGCCGTGGGCAGTCCGGTGGCGCGCCGGAACTCCGCCAGGATCTCGCGGCCCGAGTAGCCGTCCTCGGCTCCGCAGGGGTCCTCGGCGTACGCGAGGGTACCGACCAGCGGCGCGCACAGCTCGATCGCTTCGCGCAGCGACCACGCGCCGTTGGGGTCGAGGGTGATCCGCGCCTCGGGGAAGCGTTCCTTCAGCTGCCGTATCGCCTTGACCTCCTCGGCGCCTTCCAGGACTCCGCCCTTCAGCTTGAAGTCGCGGAAGCCGTAGAGGTCGTACGTGGCCTCGGCCTGGCGGACGATCGCCTCGGGGGTCAGCGCCTCCTCGTGGCGGATGCGGTACCACTCCACGTCCGAGTCGCCTTCGCGTACGTACTCGAGGTCGGTGCGGTCGGGGTCGCCCACGTAGAAGAGGTAGCCGAGGACCCGTACGGAGTCGCGCTGCTGTCCGTCGCCGAGCAGGGCCGCCACGGGGACGTCGAGGTGCTGTCCCAGGAGGTCGAGCAGGGCCGACTCGACAGCGGTGACGGCGTGGACGGTGGTGCGCAGGTCGAAGGTCTGCAGACCGCGGCCGCCGGAGTCGCGGTCGCCGAACCTCTCGCCGATCTCGCGCAGGACGCGCTTGTAGTCGCCCACCTTCGCGCCGACGACGAGGGACTCGGCGTCGCGCAGCGTCTGCGTGATCTTCTCGCCGCCCGGCACCTCTCCGAGGCCCGTACGGCCCTCGGAGTCCTTCAGGACGACCACGTTGCGGGTGAAGTAGGGACCGTGCGCACCGGAGAGGTTGAGCTCCATCGAGTCCCGGCCCGCGACGGGGTAAACGGCGAATTCGGTGACGGTCGGCTGGCTTCCGCTTGTCATCAGGGGTTCCTTGCCTCGGATGTGCGTCGGATGTGGCGTCGGAGTGCGTCGGGAGTGGTCGATGCTCAGGAGTCCGGAAGT
>NZ_JACEHE010000003.1 GCF_013778455.1 Streptomyces himalayensis subsp. himalayensis
CTCGGCCGGCCCCGACGGCGAGGAAACCTCCCAGGTACTCCCACTCGACGCACACCATCCTGCCGGGACCGTCGAGGTCCGGTTCGAAGCGGTCCGCGCTGCAACCACCATCCGGCTGCGCGACGTGCGCCTGCTGCGCTGACGCGACCGCCACAGCCGTGCACGTGCACGAACGGGCACTGTGCTCGGCTGGGCTCGGTCGGACCTCCGGTGAGGGAGCGCTTTCGCGCGTGCACAGACCTTCGGGCGCAGCCCGTTTGCCGACTCCGGAGTCGACCGCACCGCCGCGCCAAGAGCGAAGGGCCGCCGGCGCCCGGTTCGGCGTCGGCGGCCCGAAGGCTTTCGGGGCCGGACCGGTACCGGTCCGGCCCCTTCGTTCACTCGGCGGCTACGAGTGCCGCCACGGCCGCGGCGATCGCGTCGGACGCGGCGTCCACTTCGGCCTGCGTCGGGTTGGCACCGGTCTTGCGCAGGGCCAGGCCGGCTTCACGGGCCTCGGTCAGGTCGGCCCAGGACGCGGCGGTCCAGTCCGCCTCGGACAGACCGCCGGTCTCCTCCAGCAAGAGGTCGAGTCCGGTGACGTCCAACGGAACCCGTACGAACTGAAGCTCGGCCAGGTTCGTGTAGCCGTTCGGCGAGTACAGCCGGAGCGCCTTGTAGCTGACCGGCGCGTTCAAGGAGTACTCGGTCCAGCCGCTGTCGGCAGGCCTGGAGAGCGTCAGGAACGTCTCCCAGGTCGTGCCGCCGTCGTTCGAGCCCTGGACCTGGAAGCCGTTGGCCCGGTTGGCGCTGCCGGGGCGAGGCTGGACCCTCACGGTCGCGACGGCCAGGGTCCTCCCGTCGTGCGGGACGACCCGCACCCAGCCGGTCGCCGTCTTGGTGTCGGTGAAGGTGGACGGGTCGCCGTCGAACATGGCCCAGCCATTGTCGGCCGCGTCGCGCTTGCCGTCCCACGACGCCGAGCTCGCCGTCACCCAGGACCGCTCGATCGGCATGATCGTCGAGGGCGGGTCCTCGAGCAGGTCCCAGGCCTTGAGCAGTCGCTTGGAGAGGGCATCGCGGTCGGCGCCCTCCTTGGCGGCGGCCGCCTTGACCGCTTCGAGCTCGCGGGTGAACAGGATCGCCGAAGCGCGCGAGTACCGGGACAGGTCCACCGCTTCGGCCCGTGCGATCACCGCGTCGAGCTCGACCCGGTAGTCGCCGAAGACGCGCAGCTCGGCGATGTTGATCCGGTTGCCGTTGCTGATCCGCAGGTACCTGAAGCCGCTCTCGTCGAGCGAGTCCAGGTTCTGCCAGTCGAGTTCGGCCACGGTCGGGTCGGTCAGCCGCGTCCAGTTCTTCAGATCGTCCGAACCTTCCAGGACCTGGTCGACCATGCCGGTGAGGCCGTTGTTGTCCTGGCGGACCAGGAAGTCGGCGCGGTCGAGCTCGATCGTGCCCCCCTCGCCGAAGTCCCAGATGAGGTCAGACTCGCCGTCGACCGCCGCGACATCGCTGAAGGTGCCGACGTTTGCGTCAAGCATCCGATCGGCGTGCCCGGACTTGCCCGAATCGGCGTTCCCGTCGGCGTCGACGACGTGCGCGGCCTTGGCGAGGTCGACGAGGTTCCGCTCGTCGGAGGCGTAGAGCTGCGTGGCGTCGGTGCTGCCGAGTACGGTCGCGGCGGTCTCACCGTCGTCGGTGGTGTGCCCGATGCTGATCGGCACCAGGGCGCCGCCGTCCACGTCGCCCAGTTCGGTCGACGCCGACCAGGTCAGGCCGTCCTCACTGGTGGCCTCGACCGGCTGCCCGCCGATGGTGACGTCGACGTCGCTGATCGGGGTCGGGCTGGAGAAGGCCAAGTCGACGGTGTCGCCGGCGGTCACGCGTTCGCGCAGCGCGTCCGGGGACGTGAGCGACACGTCGGTGATCGTGCCGGCGACCTCGCTGCGGTCGCCGAAGATCCGGAACTCGCCCAGCGACCAGATGCCCGGGCCGGCCGGGTCGATCGGGATGCCCGGGTGGTCGACCTGGAGCTTCACGTAGCGGAACTTCTCACCGGCGTGCTTGGCGACGACCGGGATGGTCTCCCAGTCGTTGGTCTCGGAGGTCTCGCGCTCGGTCAGCAGGCTCCAGGAGATCCCGTCGTTCGAGCCGTACACATTGGTGCCCTGCGAGCGCATCGGGAACGAGAACCGGGCCCGGAAGCCGAACTCCTGGGCCGTAACCCGGTACTGGGTGCCGAAGTCGAGGACGAAGGACGCCACGCGCAGGTCGCCGGAATGGCTGTTGTTGTCGCCGTCGGCGAGCGCGCGTAGCCCGGAATCGCTGAGGACGGTGGGCGTGACCGCGCCGGTGTAGTCGAGCGACCCGTCCTTGAGGCGCGGGTTGAGCAGTTCGAGGTCGTCGATCGCGTCGAGCAGTGCCTCGAAGGCCGCGCGGAATTCGTCGTCGGTGCCGGACTCGGAGGCCTCCTTGGCGTCCTTCCACACGGCCTCGAAGGGCTCGCGGGTCACGGTCGTGTAGACGGCGTCCTCGTCGGTGCCGTCCGCAATCGCCGCCTCGATCATCTTGGGGCGGTTCCTGGCCACGAACAGTTCGAAGGTGCGCGCGGTGACGGACTCGCCGTCATCGGCGACGATCTGGACGTCGTGGCTCCCGCGGTCGTGGTCGGTCGGCGTCCAGGTGAGGGCGCCGGTGGCGCGGTCGAGCGAGGCGCCCTCGGGAAGGCCGACGGAGGTGTAGGCGACCGATCCGCCCGCGTCGGCCGCGGACAGGTCGAACGAGGACTCCGCGCCCGCCCACAGGTAGTAGCGGTCCCTGGCCTGTTCGAACTTGGGTGGGGTGAGGTACTTCCCGGCGTCGAACATGACCGCGTCGAGGTCGACCGTGGCACCGTTGCCGCTCACGCGGTAGAAGTGCGCGTGCGGCCCGGTCGCGGGGTAGGTGATGTACCGCCACTCGCCTTGTGTGTCGGGCAGTTCGATCCTGGCTATGGTCCCGGGCAAGGTCTCGTCGGGGTTCAGCGGGGAGGGCTGCTCCTTGTCGAGCACCTCCAGGGTGGCCGGGCCGTCGGTGCGCACCAGCACCCCCATCTGGCTTCCCCCTGGGTACATCAGGCGGCTGACCACGCTGGTCGTGCCGTCCTCATCCGCCTTCGCGCGGGCGAATCTGCGGGCGTCCTCGGTCACGATCTCGGTGCCGTCGTCGAGCGGGCGGGCATAGCGTCCGAAGGTGACCTCGGTGTCCTTCACCGGGGTCGGCTCGGTGCCGGCCAGTTCGGGCGGGAACGCCACCCAGTACTCGACGCTCCTGTCGCCGGGGGCCCAGAAGTTCTGGGTGCCGGTCCCGTAGCGGAAGAACGGGCCGTCCATGCGCCGGTGCAACTCGGCCAGGTACGGGGCCTCGGCCTCGACGTCGACGCCCTCGGCGTAGGTGTACTGGTGGTACAGCTCCGAGAGCGGGTTGAAGATCCGGCCGCGGTAGGCCTGGGAGATGGTGCCGCCCGTCTCGCGTTCGTCGATCCAGGGCGTCCACGCGCCCATCATGAACCGGTAGAAGGCATCGGCGCCGTGCAGCAGCCGGTTCCCGAGGAACCGGTAGGAACTCACCGCGTCGTCCGCGGTCGAGACGGTGCCGTCGACCGGGTCGACCTTGGTGCCCTGGACGTCGAGGAAGCGGGCCAGGGCGGCGAAGTTGTCGATGTTGGCCTCGGCATGGGCCTGGTCGCGGCCCATCTCCCGGACCTGCGTGAACTCATAGCCATACGGGTTCAGCCCATGGTCGGCGGGGATCTTCTGGAACTGCACACCCAGCGCGCCGTTGTCGTACCCGTCGTAGGTGGAGTTCTTGGTGAACCACTCGACGCCCTTGGCATAGCCCTTGACGTCGTCGGCGTAGATCGCGGTGGCGATGCGGCCGTAGAGGCCGAAGTTGTGCTGGTTCATCCACTTCTTGTTGGAGAAGTTGAAGACGTTGACGATCGGCTCGGCGAAGTTCGTCAGCAGCTTCTCGTCGTCCCCGGCGTCCCAGGTCACGTCGTATCCGCCGTACCTGCCCGGGGTGTCGTCCGGAACCGGGTCGGTGGCGCGGATGATCTCGGCGGCCATGAGGAACTGCGAGAGCGGCTTGCCGGTGTGGATGTGCGCGTCGGGGAAATAGGCGTAGCCGTCGGGGTTCATGTTCGACCAGGTACGCAGGCCCATGATGGCGTTCCTGCGATACGCCTCGTCACCGGTGTTGACCCACAGCAGCGCCTGGGTGAGCACGCCGAACGAGTCGCGGGTCATCCGGCCGCGCATGCCGCCCTGGGTGAAGGTGTTCGTCACGGGGACGTCGGGCTTGCCCCGGACCATGTTGTCCACGGTGTAGCTCGTCCCTGCCCACGGCCGGACCTGGGTCGTCGCGTCGAAGTAGGAGGCCCACGGCTCGGTGCCGGAGCGGACCATTTCCTGGGCGTTGCGTAGGTTCTTGGCCGACAGGCCGACGCCGGGGTGGACGAACCCGGCGTCGCTGACGGTCTCGTGGATCTCGACGAGGTGGTCGGTGAGCAGGTCCTCGTAGCCGTCGGCCTGTGCGGGCGCCGCAGCCACCACGGCAAGTCCCACGGCCAGCGCCAGTGTTGTGCCTATCGCGGTGATCCGCGATCTCGCGCGTTCCATGACGCGTTTCATTGCAGAACCTTTCTGGGGCCGTGCCGCGCGGTGCGCGGCACGGCGTCGGGGGTTTTGGATGTCGCTGTCCATCACCTGACAACCGTTGGGGTCCAGCCGGAGCACCGCGGGGTCAACGTGCCGTAGGGCAGCAAATTTGGTGGTCAGCGACGTGTGATGTCTTCTGTCGACTCGCCGCGGCAAACCGCGGACATGGCTCCCGGAGGCATAGAAACCGGTCTCTTCAGAAGCTAGATCCACCTGTACAGCCCGACAAGATGTCGTGCACGAAAATCTGCCGTACCGCCCAGTTCGCAAGCCAATTCGGACCACCGAGGGCTGACAAACGGCGACCACCCAGTGGGAACCGGTTGCCGTAAGAGACGTGAACCGGCGTCAGACGCCGCACTGAGGGCTGCTCAGGTGCGTCGCCGGCGGATGACGATGTGCGTGCCCAGCGCCAGGTGCTGACCCTCGGGCAGTTCGTCGCGGTGCAGCGCGATTCCAGAGGCGCGATGCGCGCGTACGTATCCAGGCTCCGCCGTCGTCCTGCGGAAGCGGCGTGAGGGCAGAGCGGAGAAGAAGCGCACCGCCAACCCAACGGGGCCTCGTCCGTACGCTCCTCAAGGCCTGGAGTTTCAGGCTTGTGTGCCCCAACTCTGGACACAAGCCCCCTCGTTACCCACTAATCCATCCCATGTCGCTTCCACGTGGCGACATACGGTCCACCGCGGGTGCACTCTCCGGTGGGATTTGCCATGGCATCATCAACCCCTGCAAGATCGGCAAGCCCCCGGCATTCTGAAGGGATCACACCCTGTGCGGACGTACGACAACCCCGTGATTCGCGGGTTCCACCCCGACCCCAGCGTGTGCCGAGTCGGTGACGACTACTACCTGGTGTGCTCAAGCTTCGAGTACTTCCCCGGCGTGCCGATCTTCCACAGCAAGGACCTGGTGCACTGGCGGCAGATAGGCAACGTGCTCGACCGCCCCGGGCAACTGCCGCTGCCGTTGCCCGGCTCCATGGCCTCACGCGGCCTCTACGCCCCCACGATCCGCCACCACGACGGCCGCTTCTGGATCATCAATACCAACGTCAGCGGCGGCGGCAACTACATCGTGACCGCCGAACGGCCCGAGGGCCCGTGGTCGGACCCGGTATGGATCGACCTGCCCGGGATCGACCCGGACCTGGCATGGGAGGAGGACGGCACCTGCTGGTGTGCCTTCACCGTACCCGGCATCCACATCGCCCGGATCGACCCGGTCAAGGGCGAGGTACTGGAGGGGCCTTTCCCCACCTGGTCGGGCACCGGCCTCAAGTGGCCCGAGGCCCCGCACCTGTACCGCATCGGCGACTGGTGGTACCTGCTGATCGCCGAGGGCGGCACCGAACGCGGCCATGCCGTGTCCATCGCCCGCGCACGCTCGCCGCGCGGTCCCTGGGAAGGCGCACCCGCCAACCCCGTGCTGTCCCACAGCGGAACCGACCGGCCCATCCAGAGCACCGGCCACGCCGACCTGGTCACGGCGCCCGACGGCAGCTGGTGGATGGTGCTGCTCGGCACCCGACCCCGCGGCTACTCCCCCAACTTCCAGGTGCTCGGCCGCGAAACCTTCCTCACTCCCGTGGAATGGGACGAGAACGGCTGGCCCGTCGTCGCGCCTGTGCCCGAGCGCCACCCGGCGCCCGCCGGCGCCTGGCATCCCTTCCCGGCCCTGCCCGCTCGCGACGACTTCGACGCGCCTACGCTCGCGCCCCACTGGATCTCGCCCTACGCCCGCCCCGACGGCTCCTGGTCGCTGACCGAGCGCGCGGGCTGGCTCACCCTCACCGCCACCGGCCCCACCCTCGACCGCCCCGGCTACACCTTCGTCGGCCACCGTCAGCAGCACCACGACTGCCGTGCCGCTGCCCTGCTCGACCCGGGCACCGGGCGGGGCGGTCTGAGCGTACGCATGGATGAGGCCCACCACTACGACCTGGAGGCCGGTGACCGAGAAGTCAGTGTCATCGCACGCATCGGCCCGCTGCGCCAGACCGTGGCCCGCCGCCCGGTGCCGCCCGGCCCGCTCGCCCTCGCCGTGACGGTCCGTACCACCGACATCGTGTCCCCGTCCCCCGAATTCCCCGGCATCGAGCCCACCGGTCCCGACACCATCGCCTTCTGGCTCGGCGACCCCGACGCCCCGGGCGCGGAGCCGCTCGTCGAACTGGAGGGGCGTTACCTGTCCACCGAGGTCGCCACCGGCTTCACCGGGCGCGTCATCGGCATGTACGCAACCGACGGCACCGTCGCATTCGACTGGTTCCACTACGAACCGGCGCCCTCCGCCTGATGCACCGGACGCCGGGGCGGCGTGGACGGTCGCGCTGAGCACGGCGTCGATGGGGGAACGAGGACCTGGCGGGCGCCCGTCACTTCGGCGTTGTGGTCCCGAAGGGGAGGGCCTCGCCTGACCGCAGGTGTTCCCTCAGCCACTGCTCGGTGTTGCTCACGTGCAGGAGGGCGGCGGCCTGGCTGAGGGCGGCGTCACGGGTGGACAGCGCGTTGAAGATCGCCTCGTGCTCGGCGAGAGTGCGGCCCGCGGCCTTGTCGTCGACCAGACCGCGCCAGATGCGGGCGCGCAGGGTGCGGCCGGAGATCCCTTCCAGGAGGGTGAGGAGGCTCTCGTTGCCCGTGGCCGAGACGACGGCGCGGTGGAAGGCGGCGTCGTGGGCGTTGAGCTGTCCGACGTCGTCGCGGGCCTCGCGCATGGCGTCCAGGTGCCGCTTCACCTCGGCCAGTTGGGCGTCGGAGATCCGGGTCGCGGCCAGCGCCGTGGCGACCGGTTCCAGGAGCCGCCGTACCTCCATGAGGTCCTGCAGGGCGACCGAGTCGCCCTGCAGCAGTTCCACCGCGCCGCCGAGACCCTCCAGCAGCAGGCTCGGCTGGAGGCTGGTCACATACGTGCCGTCGCCCCGCCGGACCTCCAGGACCCGCGCGACGGCCAGCGCCTTGACCGCTTCCCGGGCGAGGTTGCGGGACAGGCCCAGCTGCGCGGCCAGGTCCGGCTCCGGTGGGAGCTTCGAGCCCGGAGGCAGCGCACCGGTCCGGATCAGCTCACGGATCCGCTCGATGGCCTTGTCCGTCAGAGACACCGCTCATCCCTCCCCCACCGTGCCCGTGAGCACGTCCGACCTGATCAGCCCCTGAGTGCGGAGATCGTCCCAGAGGCCGTCCGGGACTTGCTGATCATGGAGTTCCACGTTTCGTCCGACCTGTTCCGCAGTCCGCATGCCGAGGGTGACGTTGATGATACTGGGATGCGTGTACGGGAAGGCGATCGCGGCGGCGGGCAGAGTGGTCCCGTGCGCCGCACAGACCTCGGCGATCGCCCGAGCCCGGGCGACCAGAGCCGGCGGGGCGTCCTGGTAGTCGTACCTCATGCCCTCGGTGGGCCGGTCACGGGAGAGCAGTCCCGAGTTGAAGACACCCACCGCCACCACGCTCTTGCCCAGGTCCCGCGCGGCGGGCAGGACGTCGTCCAGCGCCGACTGGTCCAGGAGCGTGTAGCGCCCGGCCAGCATCACCACGTCGGCGGCGGTCTCGCGCAGGAAGCGGGCGAGCATCGCCGACTGGTTCATGCCGGCGCCGATCGCGCCGATCACGCCCTGGTCACGCAACTCCGCGAGCGTGGGCATGGCCTCCTCGGCCGCCTGCCGCCAGTGATCGTCCGGATCGTGCAGGTAGACGATGTCCAGCCGGTCCAGGCCGGTGCGCTCCAGCGTGTCCTCAATGGAGCGGAGCACGCCGTCCCGGCTGAAGTCCCACTGCCGGCGCAGGTCGTCCCGTACGACGAAGCCCCAGGTGTCGACGCCGCGTGGCTCCTCGTTGGGCACCAGCAACCTGCCCACCTTGGAGGAGATGACGTACTCGTCACGCGGGCGGTCTCGCAGGGCGGCGCCCAGGCGGCGCTCGGAGAGGCCGAGGCCGTAGTGCGGTGCGGTGTCGAAATACCGAAGGCCGGCCTCCCAGGCCGCATCGACGGCGGCTGTCGCGTCGTCGACCGGGATGACGCGGTAGAGGTTGCCGATCACGGACGCCCCGAAGCCGAGCTCGGTGAGAGAGACGGGCGTGTTCTGGATCTTCCGCTGGTGCAAGGCGTCCTCCTGGGATAGGTGCGATGGGCGTCGGTCGGTCAGCGTCTGACGTGGGCTGATCCGCCCGCGATGAGCGCCTCGACCTCGGCGAGCGAGGCCATGGAGACGTCTCCGGGCGTGGTCATGGTGAGCGCGCCGTGGGCGGTGCCGTAGGCCAGGGCGCGCTCCAGGCCGGTGTCGCTGAGCAGTCCGTGGATCAGGCCGGCGGCGAAGGCGTCGCCGGAGCCGATGCGGTCCAGGACCTGCAGGCCGGGCATCCGCGGGCCGGTGACGAAGCCGGTTTCGGCGGACCAGCCGGCCGAGGACCAGTCGTTGACCCCGGCCGAGGGCACGTCGCGCAGGGTCGTCGCCAGCACTTTCGCCTCGGGCAGCAGGCCGGCCACCTCGGCTAGCGCGTCCGCCACCTCGTAGGCCCCGATGCGCGCCTGCCCCGGAAACGTCCCGGTCAGGCCCAGGGCGCCCGCCACGACGTCGGCGTGCCGGGCGAGCCGCAGGTCGACCTCGCGGGCCCGCTCGGCGCCACCCCGGGCGGCCCACAGGCTGGGGCGGTAGTTGGGGTCGTAGGAGACGGTGACACCGTGGCGGCGGGCCGCGGCCATGGCCTCGTCGGCGACGTCAACCGTGGTGTCGGACAGGCCGGCGAAGATGCCGCCCGTGTGGAACCAGCGCACCCCGGCCGAGAAGATCGCGTCCCAGTCCACGTCCCCCTTCCGCAACTGGGACACAGCGGTGTGCGCGCGATCGCTGACGCCCAGCGCGCCGCGGATGCCATAGCCGCGTTCGACGAAGTTGAGGCCGTTGCGGACGGTGCGTCCGATGCCGTCGTCGGGTACCCAGCGGATCAGCGAGGTGTCGACGCCGCCCTGGAGGATCAGGTCCTCGACGAGCCGGCCCACCGCGTTGTCGGCGAGAGCGGTCACGACGGCTGTGCGCAGGCCGAAGCAGCGGCGCAGTCCGCGTACGACGTTGTACTCGCCGCCGCCCTCCCAGACCTGGAAGGTGCGGGCGGTGCGGATCCGTCCCTCGCCCGGGTCGAAGCGCAGCATCACCTCGCCGAGGGCCACCACGTCGATCACGTCGTGCTCCTCTCCACCGCCTCGGCGGTAAGCCGGCGGATCTCCTCGTAGTCGCCCCGCCGAAGGTGGTCGGTGGTGGCCATCCAGCTGCCGCCGACGGCAAGGACCGCCGGGTGGGTGAGGTAGGTGACCAGGCGGGAAGCGCCGATCGCGCCGGTCGGCACGAAGCGCATCCGGGGGAAGGGAGCCGCGAGCGCTCGCAGCGTCCGCAGGCCGCCGAGCGGCTCGGCGGGGAAGAGCTTGACGGTGTCGAGGCCCGCCTTCAGGGCGCGCATCAGCTCGGTGGCGGTGGCGATGCCGGGCACCACGGGCACCCCCAGCTCGCGGCACTTCGCGACGACGTCCTCGTCGAAGCCGGGCGAGACCACGAAGCGGGCCCCGGCCGCCACGGCTCGCTCCGCCTGCTCGGGCGTCACCACGGTGCCGACGCCGACGGCCAGGCCACCGTGGGCGGCCATCTCCTTGAGTACCCGCTCGGCGTCCTGTGTGCGGAAGGTGACCTCGGCGCACCGGGCACCACCCGCCGCAAGCGCGTCGGCCAGCGGGCCGGCGGTCGCGGCGCGCCGCACCGTCAGTACCGGCATCACGCGGGCTCCGGCCAGCACGGAGGCCAGGTCGGTGCCGCTCATCGCCCGAGCCATCCGCCGTCGACGGGCAGGACGACGCCGTGGACGTAGGCGGCGGCGTCCGAGGCGAGGAACACCGTGGCGCCCGCCAGGTCGTCCGCGCTGCCCCACCGGCCGGCCGGGATGCGGTCCAGGATCGCTTTGCTGCGCACCGGGTCGTCCTGCAGTGCCTGGGTGTTGTCGGTGGCGATGTAGCCGGGTGCGATGGCGTTGACGTTGACGCCATGCGGGGCCCACTCGTTGGCCAACGCCTTGGTCAGACCGGCGATGCCGTGCTTGGCGGCGGTGTAGCCGGGGACCGTGATGCCGCCCTGGAAGCTGAGCAGAGACGCGGTGAAGATGACCTTTCCCTGGCCACGGGCCACCATCGCCGCGCCCACCGCCCGGGTCAGCGCGAACTGGGCATTGAGGTTGACTTGAAGCACCAACTCCCAGTCCGCGTCCGGGTGTTCGGCGGCCGGAGCGCGGCGGATCGTCCCTGCGTTGTTGACCAGGATGTCCACCGGCCGCGCGCGCCCGGCGAGATCCGCGCCCAGGGCCCGTACGGCCTCGGGGTCGGCGAAGTCGGTCCGGATCGCCTCGAACGTACGGCCCGCGGCGAGGACGTCCTTCTCCACCGCGCTGCCGGAGGACTCCAGCGAGGCGCTGACGCCGACGACGTCCGCGCCGGCCTCGGCGAGCGCGCGGGCCATGGCCCGGCCGATGCCGCGCCGGGCTCCGGTGACGACGGCGAGCTTTCCGGTGAGGTCGAAGGCGGTCATACGGCGGCTCCCTGGGTGTTGTCGGTGTCGTCGGTGTCGTCGGTGCAATCCACCAGGATCTTCATCACGTCGCCGCCGCCCTCCAAGGCCTCGAAGGCGGCGGGCGCCTGTGTGAGCGGTACGACCTTGCTGATCAGCCGCTCGGCCGGAATGGTGCCGTCGTCGACCAGGGTCACCGCCTTCTCGAAGTCGGAGCGGTCGTACAGCCTGGCGCCCACGAGGGTGAGTTCGCGCCAGAAGAAGCGGTGCAGGTTGACCTCGCGGGGCCGGGGGTGGATGGCGACGAGGCAGAGACGGCCGCGCACACCCAGCACGTCGACCGCCGTCTCCACGCCGCCCGCCGCACCGGACACCTCGAAGGCGACGTCCGCGCCCGCATCGCCGGTCCACTGCCGCACCAGCTCCGGCACGTCGTCGTCGGTCGGATTCCATGCCGTCAGCCCCAACTCCTCGGCGAGCAGCCGGCGGTGGGCGCTCAGCTCCACCACCCGGACCTCGGCGCCCGCGGCCCGCGCGACCAGCGCGATAAGGATGCCGACCGGGCCGCCGCCGACCACGACCACCTTCTCGCCCTCGGTGACCTCGGCCCGGCCCACGTCGTGCACGGCGACCGCCGTCGGCTCGACGAGCGCGGCCCGGTCAAGGGGCAGGGAGTCGGGCAGCCGGATGAGCGTCGAGGCGGGCACAATCCAGCGCTGCTGCATCGCGCCCGGGGAGTCGATGCCGATGAAGTCGAGGTGCTGGCAGATGTGTTGATGGCCTTTGAGACAGGCCGGGCAGGTGTCGTCCCAGCGCAGCGGCATCACGGTGACCGCGTCGCCGGGCTGCCAGCCGTCCACGCCCGGGCCGACGCGTATGACACGGCCGGACATCTCGTGTCCCAGGACGGCGGGCGCGTGCACCCGGGCGTCCATGTCGCCGTGGAAGATGTGCAGGTCGGTGCCGCAGATACCGACGTAGGCGGGCGCCAGCTCCACCGCACCGGGTCCGGGGGCGGAGGTTTCGGCGGGAGCCGTGTCCAGGGTGCGGGCAGCGGTGTAACGGACGGCGAGTGTCATCGTGTCGTCAGGGTCCCTTCAGCGCGGACGCCGATGGTCAGCAGCAGGTTGGCGTAGGTACGGGTGTCGGCGGTGACGATCGCCAGCGCCAGGTCGGGCGAGCGGGCGGCGTCGTAGAACTCGAAGCGCCCGAGCGCCTCGACCGGGACGGGCGCCAGCATCGAGCGGTACTCGGCTATGGCCGGCGGCTCCGGTTCGCCCTCGGGTGGCACCATCACATGGGCCGACTCGACGGGCAGGGCACGCAGCAGGACGTCGAGCACGGTGGTCATGTCGAGCAGGCCGGGGGCCAGATTGAGGTGGACGGTCCGGGCGCGCTCGCCGGTGGCGGTGCTCGCGGGATAGTGGCCGTCGGCGAGCAGCACACGCGCGCCGTGACCGGCTCCGGCCAGGGATTCGAGGATCCCTGGGTGGAGCAGTTCCGTCAGAAGTACGGGGTCCCTTCCTTCGTCGGGGCAGGCGTCAGGTGGTAGAAGGCGGTCGCGGTGCCGGCGAGCACCGCGTGGGTATCGGTTCCGGTGCAGCCGTCCAGGAGTTCCTCGACGGTGGCGGCCCACCGGTTCCATCCGCCGGCGAGGAGGCAGACCGGCCAGTCGGAGCCGAACATCAGCCGGTCGGGACCGAAGGCGGAGAGCAGCACGTCCCATACCGGGCGGATGTCGTCGACGGTCCACTTCTCGTGGTCGGCTTCTGTGATCAGACCCGACACCTTGCAGCGGACCTGGGGCTGCCCGGCCAGCGTGCGCACCTGCCGCGTCCAGTCGGTCAGGTCCTGCCGTGCGAGCGGCGGCTTGCCGGCATGGTCCAGGACGAGCGGCAGTTCGGGGAGCCGTTCCGCGAGGCGGATCGCCTGCGGGAGCTGGTGGCTGCGGATCAGCACGTCGTATCCGAGTCCGCGCGCCCCGACTGCTCGCAATCCCTTCTCGACGTCCGGTCGTTGGAGCCAGTGCGGGTCGGACTCGCTCTGCACGAGGTGGCGTACGGCCCGCAGGTACCGGCCTGCGGGCCCTGTCCGCAGGTCGTCGAGTATGTCGCCGATCGCGGGGGACGTCAGGTCTGCCCAGCCGACGACGGCGCCGATCAGCGGGTCGCTGTCGGCCAGGGCGAGGAGGTCGCGTGTCTCGGGCACGGACGCGACGCACTGGACGACCACCGTGCTCGTCAGTCGCCGTCCGGCGATCGGCCGGGTCGCGGCCGATCGCAGGGCGTGCGAGCTGAAGCTGCGGCGGATCGGCTCGTGCCCGGGTTCGTCCAGCCAGGGCTGCGGCCGGAGGTCCAGGTTCCACACGTGGTGGTGGGCGTCGACGAGGGCCTGGGCGTCAGACACGAGCGGTCCAGACGGGGCCGTCGGGGTAGGCGTACTCCTTGAGGGACTCGGCGTGCATCTGCGCGCTCAGCCCCGGCAGCGTCGGCGCCAGGTAGTGGCCGTCGACGATGCGCACCGGGTCGGCGAAATGCTCGTGCAGGTGGTCGACGTACTCGATGACACGGTCCTCGGTCGTGCCGGAGACAGCGACGTAGTCGAACATCGACAGGTGCTGGACCATCTCGCACAGGCCCACGCCGCCCGCGTGCGGGCACACCGGCACCCCGAACTTCGCGGCGAGCAGCAGGATCGCGATGTTCTCGTTGACGCCGCCGACCCGGGCGGCATCGATCTGCACGATGTCCACCGCGCCGGCCTGGAGGAGCTGCTTGAAGACGACCCGGTTGGCGATGTGCTCGCCGGTGGCGACCTTGATGGGACTGACGGCCTTGCGGACCGCCGCATGGCCGAGGATGTCGTCGGGGGAGGTGGGCTCCTCGATCCAGTACGGGTCGTAGGGGGCCAGGGCACGCATCCAGTCGATCGCGGGCTGCACGTCCCATCTCTGGTTCGCGTCGACCGCGATGCGGATACCGTCGCCGACCGTCTCGCGGGCGGTGCGCATGCGCCGTACGTCGTCCTCCAGGGACGCACCGACCTTCAGCTTGATCTGGGTGAAACCGTCCGCGACGGCCTCGCGGGACAGGCGGGCCAGCTTCTCGTCGGAGTAGCCGAGCCAGCCGGGGGTGGTGGTGTAGGCGGGGTAGCCCTGGTCGAGCAGGCGGCCGATGCGCTGTTCGCGGCCGGGTTCGGCGCGGCGCAGGATCTCCAGGGCCTCCTCGGGGGTGAGGGCGTCGCTGAGCCAGCGGAAGTCGACCTGTGCGACCAGGTCCTCAGGTGACATCTCGCCGAGGAAGCGCCACACGGGCTTGCCGGCCCGCTTGGCGGCCAAGTCCCAGGCGGCGTTGACGACCGCGCCGGTGGCCATGTGGATGGCGCCCTTCTCCGGTCCGAGCCAGCGCAGTTGGGGGTCGTGGACGAGGGAGCGGGCAAACGCGCCGAGATCGCCGCAGACTTCCTCGACCGACAGCCCCACCACGTGCGGGGCGAGGGCCGCGATGGCGGCGGCCTGTACGTCGTTGCCGCGGCCGGTGGTGAAGGCCAGGGCGTGGCCCTCGAGTCCGTCGCCGGCGTCGGTGCGCAGGACGACGTAGGCGGCGGAGTAGTCGGGTTCGGGGTTCATCGCGTCCGACCCGTCCAGGTGCTCGGACGTCGGGAAACGCACGTCCAGCACGTCCAGAGCGGTGATACGGGCAGAGGCCGGGG
The DNA here is from genome assembly GCF_013778455.1 of Streptomyces himalayensis subsp. himalayensis. Taxonomy (GTDB): domain Bacteria; phylum Actinomycetota; class Actinomycetes; order Streptomycetales; family Streptomycetaceae; genus Streptomyces; species Streptomyces himalayensis. The sequence continues at coordinate 14,932 of NZ_JACEHE010000003.1, forward strand.
AGGCGGACAGGGCGGATGACATGGCGGCAACTCCTGTGAGGGCAGGGACGATACGGCCCCTTGCGACGAGACGTGGGTGGTGGAGGGTGTCGGGCGGCCTGGACGGCCACCCGGTTCAGTCCTGGACCTTGCCGCCCGTGGTGCCGCACGATAGAGATGGGATGTTTATAGGGGTTCCACTGGCATGCTGTCCAGCCCCTCTGCTCAATTCGCGGCGCGATAGCAGGCCAAAGACCCCACTAGAGAAGAGGAGGACGACCCTCACGGTCAAGATTCATCCCATCAATGCTCGCCGCTAGATGGCTCGAATTGGCCAGGAAGACTTGCCAGACATTCCATGTTTGACTCGTCGTAATGCGTGACAAACGCTGGCAATCAGAGCAGATCGCCTGAGTGATCAATGCTTTTCATCCCTGCACGCCAGTTGACATCCCAGGGAGACATAGCGGACCTTCATGCGTGACAAGCGACGCCCCATGCACAGCAGCCACGCCGACTCGTGTCCGCCCACGTCCCCTGTCCCCCTCCGCACCAGGGATGTCTCCATGTCGAGTTCGATCAACAGACGCCACTTCCTGGCCGACGCCACCTGCGTGGCCGCGGCGGCCGTTGCCGGAGGTGTGTGCAGTGCCGGCATCGCCCAGGCGGCGCCCAGCACCTACACGCCCGACTGGAACTCGGTCGACCAGCACCCGCCGGCCCCGGAGTGGTTCCAGGACGCGAAGTTCGGGATCTACTTCCACTGGGGCGCCTTCAGCGTCCCCGCCTTCGACAACGAGTGGTACCCGCGCAGCATGTACCAGGCCGGGAGCTCCGCCAACCAGCACCACATCGCGACCTACGGCCGGCCATCGGCATGGCCGTACCACAACTTCATCAACGGAGCCCAGGACCCGGCGGGCAACACCGTGGAGTTCGCGCCGAAGCTGAAGTCCGCCGGCGGGAACTTCGACCCCGACGAGTGGGCGCAGCTGTTCGTCGACGCCGGTGCCAGGTTCGCCGGCCCGGTGGCCGAGCACCATGACGGCTTCTCCATGTGGGACAGCCAGGTCAACGAGTGGAACTCGGTGAAAAAGGGCCCGGGACTGGACCTGCTGCGGCTCTTCTCCACGGCCATCCGCTCCAAGGGCCTCAAGCTGCTGGTGGCCATGCACCACGCGTACCACTACAACGGCTTCTACGAGCATGCCCCCGCCCAGACGGACCCCAGCCTCAAGAAGCTCTACGCGCAGCTGGACCCGGCCGCGGCGAACCAACTCTGGTTCGACAAGCTCAAGGAGGTCGTCGACCGCGCCCAGCCCGACATCCTGTGGCAGGACTTCAAGCTGGACGCCGTCGACGAGACCCAGCGCCTGAACTTCCTGGCGTACTACTACAACCAGGCGGGCAGCTGGGGCCGTGAGGTCGTCGCCACCTACAAGGACGGCATGAACGGCAAGGGCGAGGTCTTCGACTTCGAGCGCGGCGGTCCGTCCGACATCACCACGCCGTACTGGCTGACCGACGACAGCATCTCCAGCAGCAGTTGGTGCTACACCCAGGGCATCGGCTACTACACGCTCCAGCAGATGCTGCACTCGTTCATCGACCGGGTCAGCAAGAACGGCAACGTGCTGCTGAACATCGCGCCGATGGCCGACGGCACCATCCCCCAGGCGCAGAAGGACATCCTGCTCGGCATCGGGGACCACCTGAGGCGCTTCGGCGAGTCGGTGTACGGGACCCGCGCCTGGACGGCGTACGGCGAGGGCCCGACCAAGATGGGCGGCGGCTCGTTCACCACTCCGCACGCCGGTACTCCGCAGGACATCCGCTTCACCCGCAACAAGGCGGGCACCGTCCTGTACGCCACCGCGGGATGGCCCGGCAGCTCGCTGACGATCAAGACCCTCGGCTCGGACCGGATCAACCTCTCGTCGCTGGCCTCGGTGAAGCTGCTCGGTACCACCGCCGGCACCTACATCGACCTGCCCACGCCGACCCAGAACGCGTCCGGCCTCACCGTCACCCTGCCGTCCTCGGTCCCGTACAGTGCGGGCGCCTACGTCCTGAAGCTCGCCTTCTCCGGCACGATCCCGGGGCTGCGGCCGCTCGCCGGCGCCGTCGCCTTCAAGGACGTCAACTACACCGGCGACTCCGCCGTGCTCACCGTCGGCGACTACACCGAGGCCGACCTGACCGCGGCGGGACTGGGCGCGCGCACCCTCTCCTCCCTCCGGCCGGCCCCCGGCTACCAGGTCATCGGCTACTCCGGGGACAACTTCACCGGCACCTCCTGGACCTTCACCGCCGACAACTCCGACCTGCGGGTCACCGGCAACAACGACCAGATCACCTCGCTGAAGGTCCAGTTCAACCCGGCGACGTACTTCCGGATCACCAACGTCACCAACGGCCTCGGCCTGGACAGCGGCGGCAACGTCGCCTCCGGGTCGAACCTCAAGCAGTGGACATGGGACGGCAGTTCCCACCTGCAGTGGCAGGCGGAGGCGGTCGGAGGGGGCTACTACAGGCTGGTCAACCGCACGAACGGCATGGTCGCGGACGGCTGGGGCGCCACCGCCGACGGCTCTCCGGCCAGACAGGCCCCCTGGAACGGCGGCACCAACCAGCAGTGGACGATCACCCACCGGGGCGGCGACCGCTACTCGATCGCCAACCGCACCACCGGCCTGGTCCTCGACGGCGGCGGCAACGTCGACTCGGGCTCCGTCACCAAGCAGTGGACCTACGGCAGCAGCACCAACCTGCTGTGGACCTTCACGGCCCTCTGATCCTCGGGACGTACGAGGGGCTGCGGTGGCGTACTTCTCGTACGCTGCCGCAGCCGCCGTCACGCTGCCGCCCGGCTCGGTCACCAAGCCGCAGGACCGAAAGGCCCCGCCTCCCGCTTCCCCGACCCCCGCCCGGATTCCCGTTCCGCGCCGACGGGGCGGCGGTGGGTCACCACATTCCTCACCGCCGCCGCGCTGACCTCAGGAGCCGGCACCCTGCCCGGCGGCCTGCTATCGGACAGGGCGGCGGCGGCCGTCCCACCACAGATCACTCTCCCCGAACGGGGCACCCACGACACGGCCCGGGCCTCCTCCTGGACCGACGGCTTCCTCACCGGCGACGGCGAATACGGAGCCGTGCTGTACGGCGCTCCCGCCCTGGCGAAGGTGGTGTTCAACCACCACCGGCTGTGCTGCCGAACGGCACCCGTGACGTGACCCCGCCGGTGATCTCCGGCCGTCTGGAAGACGCACGCGACAAGGCACTCGCGGGTGACTACGCGGGGGCGCGCAGTTCGTACGCGGGGTGGCAGGCCTGCGGCCAGCGCAGGGACCAGCCCCCGGCGAAGTCCCGGGCGACTCCCTGAGGTGTTCACTCCGCCGACCAGCGGGGCCACCCCCGCCGACAGGCCGGACTCCGACCATCCCAAAGAAGGACCCGTGCCACCGGTGGATCCGCCTCCCAGCGGAACTCGGCCACGCCCAAGTGAGAAATCGCCGGCAACCTTTTCGCCTCGTGCGGTCACTGAGCAGTGCACCATCAGCTCGATCTTCCGAACGGACAGGTATGAAGACAGCGAGGCAGGCTGCGCGGCAGCGCAGGCAGAGACGCAGGCTTGTGCTGGGCACCGCCTTGGCGGTGACCGCCGCGGGCGTTCTCGCCTACCTGGTCATGGGGTCGCTCCCCGACCGCGAGGCGGAGGCAGGGCATGCCGCGGCCACGCCCGTCGCCACCACCCAGGTGAGAACCACCACCCCGACGGGCACCCCGAGCGCTTCGGCGACGCCGACCGCGACCGGCACACCGACGCCGACGGCCGCCGCGACGACCGGTGCAGCACGCCCCTCGGCCACAGCCACCCCGCGGCCCCCGCGAACGGGGTCCACCACGCCATCGTCGGCAGGGCGGATTCGGCCCAACACCACCTACACCGGGGTCGCCACCGCCTACGAGGCCGCCGACGGAGACGGCGCCTGTCTGTTCGGCCCGAGTCCCGACCTCATGATCGCGGCCATGAACACCACGGACTACGAGACGTCTAGGGCGTGCGGCGCGTACGTGCTCGTCCGCGCGGCCAACGGCAAGTCGATCACGGTACGGATCACCAACGAATGCCCCCTGCCCTGCGCACCCGGGCAACTCGACCTCAGCCAACAGGCCTTCGCCAAACTCGCCGACCTCAAAGTCGGCCGGATCCAGATCACCTGGCAGCTGCTGAGCCCGAGCACGTCCGACACAATTTCCATCAGGTACAAAACCGGGTCCAACCCCTATTGGTGCGGCATCCAGGCGATCGGCCACCGGAACCCGGTAGCACGCCTGGAGGTCCACACCAGCGACGGCTGGCGGCAGTTGCCCCGCACCGAATACAACTACTTCATTTCCGCCAACGGCGGCGGGTGCGGCAGCTCGATCAGAATCACGGACATCTACGGAGAACGACTGACCATCACCGGGATCGCGCTGCGGCCGAACGTCGTGCAACCGACCCGGGTTCAGTTCGCCCGGCGCTGATCCCGCCGTCCCGCAGGACGAGTGCGCAAGCCCGAGCTGTCGAATCGACACGCTCCGAGGGGGAAGGGCCGCCATGACGCACCCGAGCGTAAGCCCGTGGCTGTGGCTGAAGGTGCCCCAGATGAGGGGCCACGCCCGTTCTCGTCGTGGGCACCCTCGACCTGGTAGGCCGCGGTGGCGGCGCCGAAACGGAACCCGGCGGGCAGTACCGGGAAGGGCGGGGAACTCACGTGGGGATACCTCATGGGTCTCTTCGAAGCCGTGGCTGGTACCAGCTCGTGGGCAGCCGGCGAACATGCCACGGCGAACGGCGGCGGACGCAGCCCGGGCGGATGTGCTGCTTCGTGTGTGCGGTAGGGCCGCTTGTGTGACGCCCTGGCGGCGTCCGCGTCAGCAGCCGCTCGTGATCGGGCGAGACAGTCGTTCCCCGAACGGAGACGGGTAGCTGCGGTGCAAGGGTCACTGCTCGGGTGCGAGCCCGCGCTCGTGGAGCCAGGCCAGTTGGACGGGTGGGTTGGAGCCGCAACCGCCGCCGTGGTCCGCGAACGGCCAGACGGTCATGGAGCGGTCCTGGCCCGCGTAGTGGTTGAAGGCCGCGTAGACGGTGGAGGGAGGGCAGACGGGGTCCATCAGGCCGACGCTGAACAGTGCGGGAGCCGTGGCCCGCTGGGCGAAGTGGACGCCGTCGAAGTAGGCGAGGGTGGCGAAGGCGTCCGTGACGCGGTGGCGGCTGTGCCAGCGCAGGTAGGCGGCGATCTCCGGGTACGGCCCGTCCCCGGTGCTCTCGACGGCCCGGCGGTAGTGGCACAGGAAGGGGACGTCCGGCAGGACGGCCGCCACCCGGTCCGGCGCCAGCCCTGCGACGGCGAGGGAAAGGCCGCCGCCCTGGCTCGCGCCGGTGACGATCACGCGCTCGGGGTCGAGGCCGGGCAGCTCGGCCACCGCGTCCACCGCTCGGACGCAGTCGGTCATCAGCCGCCGGTAGTAGTAGTGCTGGGGCGAGTCGATGCCGCGGGTCATGAAGCCTCCGGCCCACTGCGTTCCGTCGCCCTCGCCGCGGTCGGGGGTGTCGTGGCCCTGGCCGCGGGTGTCGACGACGAGCTGTGCGTAGCCTGCAGCGGACCAGAGCAGGTGGTCGGTGGGCAGGCCCCGGCCGCCGCTGTAGCCGATGTAGGTGACAACGACCGGCAGCGGCCCCTCGGCGCCGCGTGGCCGGATCAGCCAGGCGGCCACCGGCTCACCCTGCCAGCCGGGGAAGCGCACGTCGTCCGCCTCGACGGTGCGCAGCAGGTACCGGTCCGTCACCGGTTCGGCTTTGGCGACCTGGCCGTAGCGGCGCGCCTCGGCCAGGGTTCGCGACCAGAAGGCGTCGAAGTCCTCGGGGGCTCGGCACTCCGGGCGGTAGCCGACGAGTTCGTCGAGTGGCATGTCTGTCAGTGGCATGATGTTCCTCGGGTGTCGGGAAGGGGCGGCCCGCCGCCCTCACAGGCGGGCCGCCGGTTTCGGTGGGCGTCCGGTCTCAGCCCTCTGGGGGGTGGGCCGAGGCGAAGCGGAAGGCGGCGGCGCGGACGTCGCCGTGCAGGGTGAGCCGCAGGTCGTGGACGCCGTCCAGGGCATCCGGGAGCCAGCAGCCGACGGTCGTCCAGGCATGGCGGTCACCGGTGGGCGGGACCGCGATCCGCACCAGGACGCGGTCGCCGACGTGGAACTCCAGCGCCGCTCCGCCCGGTTCGGCGCCGGTGCGGGAGACTTCGGCCTCCACCCGGACGGCTCCCGTCAGAACGACCGTGGCCGGGCCCAGCCAGGCGACACCGCGGAGGGTCTCGGTCCCGGTCCGGAAAGGGGCCAGGCGGAGAGCGGGACGGCCTCCGCGTACTGGTGGAGCATCGCCAGCCGCTCATCGAGAGTGAGGCGGCCGAGGAGGTCCTCAACCCGGTCGCGCATCCCAAGCGCGGAATCGCGGAACGGCAACCCGGCTACGGGCAAGGTGGCTTCGGGCATGGACGGGCTGTTCACGTGGGAACCCCTTGGATGATGAACGAGGACTCGAAAGCGCGTGGCGGCAGCACTGTCGTCGAAGCGCTTCGAAAGTCCCATGGAGCCAGCAGGCTGTCAATCGGCTGGTGATTTTTCGCATCAGCACCTGGTGCGGCACGGAAGAAAAAGAGTTGCGTCCGATCCACTTGTCGTGTGTGAAACCCAGAGTTAACGTCAAACGCTCATCGAAGCGCATCGACGCGGCTGGCTGGGCGGTCTTCGGTCCGCCTCCGCCTCCGCCTGCCCCACCGTGCCTCCTCCTCCGCACCGCTCAAGATGCGCGGAGACCGTCTCCCTGTCAGAGCTCTCCGCGTGACAGAAGGGCCGCTGATCGCCATGAGGACCTCTATGAACCGCAGACCGTCCTGCGCACCGCCGTCGGCGCCAGGAGGACAGTCGCCCTTAGCCCGCTGCTCTCTGCGTGCGGGGGTGGCGGAGAGCAGAGGACGGGCGCGAACTCGAAGGCAGGCCTGAAGGCCGCGCTGCCCGCCTATGTACCGAGGAACCCCGTGAGCCGGACATCGCCCCGGTTGCGGGCAGCGACGGCGCGGTGACCGATCCGGGGTTCCTGCGCTACCCGTCCGAGCGGGTCGCCACGGTCTCCGGCACCCGGGCGAGGGCGGCAAGTACACCGCGGTCACCCCGCTTTGGGGCACTGTGCCGGCGCCCGGCAACTCCTTGTACGAGGCGATGAACAAGGCCCTGGGCGTCGAGCTGACCATGAAGCCGGCTGACGGCAACAACTACTGGATGACGGGTGAGCGTGAGTTGTCGAAGCGCATCGACGCTGCCACCGCCCCCGACGGGCTGCCAATGGGGCCTCCTCAAGAAACTTTCTTTGCGCACAGGCTCTTGTTTCGCAAGAAACAAATCCGTTACCTTCCCCAAGGTGAAGCGCTTCGACAGTCCCAGAGGAAGGGCCGCCATGACGCACGGGGTGAACCGCAGAAGCTTCGTCAGCACAGCAGCCGCGGTCGCGGGGACGGCCGCACCGGCGCCGTTGCTGTCCGCCTGCGGGGTGGCGGACAGCAGAAGGCGGGCACGCGCACAAAGGCAGGCCTGAATGCCGCACTGTGCGGCGCGTCGCGGCGAGCGGGCCGGCCGACGGCGTGATCCTCATGGACGTCGAGCTGGACGATCAGCGCATCCCGGCGCTGCACGCGCAGGGCACGCAGACGGTGTTGATCGGCCTACCCGACGACCCGCGCCAACTCTCCTGGTCGACCACGACTTCACCGCCGTCCGGCGCCCTGTGCGCGGACCATCTGGCCGACCTCGACCACCAGGACGTCGGCTTCATCCGCTACGGCTCCGGTGTCTACGAGCGGCAGGCCGGATACGCCGCACGCGCCCTCTCCGGCTTCCGGGAGCATGCGGAGCAGCGCGGTCTGCGCTTCCTGCACCGGCCCTGCGAGGGGTCGTACGAATCCACCGCCTGGACCCCACTCTGACGATCCGTCAGGGCACCACACGACTCTCCATACCCGAGGAACCGTCATGACGGCACGCAGCATCACCGACCGCCTGGGCGGCCTAGCCTTCGGCGGTGACTACAACCCCGAGCAGTGGGACGAGCCGGTCTGGAAGGAGGACGACGAACCCACGGCATGCTCGCGGACAGCCCGGCACTCACCCGGCACCGCTTCGGCACCGGACAGGGCTGGTATCTCTCCACCCGCCTGGACGACGCCGACTACGGCGCCCTGGTCGGACGGCTCCTGAAGGAAGCCGGCGTCGAGCCGGAGTTGCCGGACCTGCCGGCCGGTGTCGAAGCCATCACCCGGCATGCATCCGACGGCCGCCGCTGGCACCTCCTGATCAACCACTCCGTGGACGCCGTGCCCCTGCCGGATCCCGTCCACGACCTGCTCACCGGCGGGGCGACCCACGAACTGCCGCCCGGCGGCTGCGTGGCGCTGCGCGGCCACTGACTTGGAAAGGCCACCATGGAAAAGGAACAGCGGAGCTTCCGCTGGGGTCACGAGGCCCTGCACCTCGAGTTCGTCCTCGGCGACGACGGCAGCGCCCGCCTGACGCACCTCGGACTGCCCGGCGAGGCGGGCAGCGGCCCTCAGGGGTCCCTGCCTCTGGTGGAGGTGACGGCCACGGGTCACGGGCGCGGCTGGTCGGGCAGCCGCCTGATCCATACGGATCTCGGCGGGCGACTGCGCCACCGGACCCACCGCGCGGCCCGCGACGGCGACTGGCACACCCTGACCGTGCACCTCCACGACCCGGACACCGGGCTGGTCGCGGAGGTGACCTACCGGTCGCCGGACGGCATTCCCGTACTGCGCAGTGAGGTGACCCTGCGCAACGAAGGGCAGGCCACGCTGCACCTGGAGTCGGTCAGCTCACTCGCGGTGGGCGGCCTCACCCCGCCGGACCCGGCGGTCATTGACGCCGCGGACCTGCTGTGGGCGGAGAACGACTGGCTCACCGAATGCCGCTGGCAGCGACAGCCGATGCGCCTGACCACACCGGCCCACAGCGGACGCGTGAGCAACGGGCACGGCAGAGCCGGCTTCGCCCTGAACGGACAGCGCACCTGGTCCAGTTGCGGACGCCTTCCCATGGGCGGCCTGACGGACCGGCGTACCGGCCGCACTTGGGTGTGGCAGATCGAGCACAACGGCGGGGGCTGGCGCTGGGAATGCGAAGAGCGGGACAAGGCGGCCTACGTGGCGCTGTTCGGACCCACCGACACCCACCACGACTGGCGGCACTCCCTTGAACCCGGCGCCGCCTTCCACACCGTACCCGCCGCCTTGTCCTTCACCGCCGACGGCGGCCCCGACGCCGCGTTCGCCGCATTGACCCGCTACCGCCGCGCCCAGCGCCGCCCGCATGCCGACCACCAGCGCCTGCCCGTCATTTTCAACGACTACATGAACTGCCTGATGGGCGACCCAACGACCGAGAAGCTGCTGCCGCTCATCGACGCGGCGGCCGACGCAGGCGCGGAATACTTCGTGATCGACGCCGGCTGGTACGACGGCGACAACGACGGCTGGTGGGACAGCGTCGGCGCCTGGGAGCCTGCTGCCTCCCGGTTCCCCGGGGCGCGCGGGATCCACGAGGTGCTGGACCGCATCCGGGAGCGCGGCATGGTTCCCGGCCTGTGGCTGGAGCCGGAGGTGATCGGCGTACGCAGCCCCATGGCCAAGTCCCTGCCCGACGAGGCGTTCTTCCGGCGCGACGGAGCCCGCGTCACGGAGAATGGCCGGCACCACCTGGACCTGCGCCACCCGGCCGCCCGTGCCCACCTGGACCAGGTCGTGGACCGCCTGGTCGGCGAGTGGGGCGTCGGCTACCTCAAACTCGACCACAACATCAACCCCGGCTCCGGCACCAGCGCCCACCCCGGCGAGACCCCGGGCGCCGGCCTGCTCGGCCACAACCGCGCCCACCTCGACTGGCTCGACGGCATCCTGGACCGCTATCCGCACCTCGTGGTGGAGAACTGCTCCTCCGGTGGCATGCGCTGGGACTACGCGTTGCTGTCGCGGCTGCAACTGCAGTCCACCAGCGACCAGCAGAATCTCCACCTCTACGCGCCCATCGCGGCCTCCGCGCCGACCGCCGCCACCCCCGAGCAGGGCGCCGTCTGGGCGTACCCTCAGCCGGAGGACTCCCTCGACGAGGTGGCCTTCACCATGGTCAACGCGCTCCTCGGCCGGATCCATCTCTCCGGCCGCATTCCGGAACTCCAGCCGGAGGCCCGCGCCCTGGTGCACGAGGCGATAGCGGCTTACAAGGCCATCCGCGCCGACCTGCCGCAAGCCGTGCCGTCCTGGCCACTCGACCTCCCCGGCTGGGACGACCCCTGGATCGCTCTCGCCCTGCACACCCCCGCCACCACCTACCTCACCGCCTGGCGCCGTCCCGGAACCGACTCCACGGCGACACTTCACCTGCCCCACCTGCGGGACACAGCCGCCCGTGTCGACCTGCTCTACCCCTCGGTCAGCCGGGCCGTGTCCGCCTGGACGCCCGACACCGCCGAGCTGAGCCTGACCCTGCCCAGCGCGCCGTCCGCCGTCCTGCTCCGCATCACCCCCACGGCCCCCGGCGCTCCCTGAACCACCCCACGCCCGCATCACGAATCGACGAGAGGACCCATCGGGTGCCCCCTCTGCCCCAGCCGGACAACCGCTTCACCAACCCCGTCATCCCCGGCTTCCACCCCGACCCCAGCATCTGCCGCGTCGGCGACGACTACTACCTGGCCTGCTCCAGCTTCGAGTACTTCCCCGGGGTCCCCCTCTTCCACAGCCGTGACCTGGTGCACTGGACGCAGATCGGCAATGCCCTGGACCGGCCGGAACAACTGCGGCTGTCGGAGGCGTGGTCCTCCGGGGGGATCTACGCGCCCACGCTGCGCCACCACGACGGCCGCTTCTGGCTGATCGTCACCAACTGCAGCGAGGGCGGCGGCAATCTGATCGTCACGGCCACCGACCCCGCAGGGCCGTGGTCGGACCCCATCTGGGCGCCGGGTGTCCCCGGGATCGATCCCGACCTGGTCTGGGACGAGGACGGCACCTGCTGGTGCACGGTCGCCGGGGTATCGCAGGTCCGGATCGACCCGTCCACCGGGCAGACGTACGGAACACCGCACAAGCTCTGGTCCGGCGGGCCCGGCGCCAAGGCCCCGGAGGCGCCGCACCTGTACCGGGTCGGCGACTACTGGTACCTGCTCATCGCCGAGGGCGGCACTGAGCGCGGCCACGGTGTCTCGGTCGCCCGCGGCAGCACGCCCCAGGGCCCGTTCGAGCCGTGCCCGGCCAACCCGATCCTCACGCACCGCGGCACCGACCACCCCGTGCAGAACACCGGGCACGCGGACCTGGTCCAGGCGCCCGACGGCTCCTGGTGGATGGTCTTCCTCGGCGTACGGCCGCGCGGCGGCACCCCCGGCTGGCACGTGCTCGGCCGGGAGACCTTCCTGGCGCCGGTGACCTGGGTGGACGGCTGGCCGGTCGTCGGCGAGGTCACCTTGGACCTGTCCGAACTCCCCTGGCCGCTCTCCCCCGCTCCCGCCGAGGAACAGCGCGACGACTTCGAGCTCAGCGAACTCGGGCCGGCCTGGATCTCCGTGCGGGACCGCCCCGCCGAGCTCTGCACCACCAAGGAGCGCCCCGGATGGCTGACGCTCCGTGCGCGGGGCGGCTCCCTGGACGAACCCGACGCGGTGTTCACCGGCCGGCGCCAGCAGCACCTCGCCTGCCGGGCACGCACCCTTGTCGATGCCGGGCAGGGGCGGGGCGGGCTCGCCGTCCGGCTGGACGAGCGGCATCACTACGAGATCGAGGCATCCGGCATGCAGGTCCAAGTGACCGCGCGCATCGGCTCGTTGCGGACGGTCGTGGCCACGCGGTCCGTGCCCGCCGGGCCGGTGGTCCTCGCCGTCACGATCACGGACCCGCCGCCTCCGCATGGACCGTGCACCGGACCCGACGTCGTCTCCCTCGGCGTCGAGCAGCCCGACGGCACGCTGACCGAGCTCGCGACCCTTGACGGCCGCTACCTGTCGACCGAGGTCGCCGGCGGCTTCACGGGCCGGGTCATCGGCATGTACGCCACCGCAGGCACCGTCCACTTCGACTGGTTCGACTACGAGCCCCTCGACGGCTGAACCAGCCTCAGCGGTCCGGCCCGGAACCGGATCGGATCACCCGTACGACCGACCGAAAGGCATGACACATGAAGCACATACGGCAACCCGCACACCACCGCAGACGAGGCCAAGGCCGCCTGGCCGCCCTGCTGCTGACGCTGGCCGTCATGTTAGGGCTGACCGGCGGCACCGCGCTGGGCGCGCCCGACGGTACGAAGAAGGCGTCACCGTCGGCGGTCAGTGTTCCGGCTTCCGCCATGGACGCCGTCGCTGCGATGCAGCCCAGCTGGAACCTGGGCAACACGCTGGACGCCATTCCCAACGAGGATTCCTGGGGCAACGGGCAGACCACCAAGGCGACGTTCGAGAAAATCGCCGCGGACGGGTTCCGCAGCGTCCGCATCCCGGTGACCTGGAGCGCCCACCAGTCCGCCACCGCGCCGTACACCATCGACGCCACCTACATGGCCCGCGTCAAGCAGCTCGTCGACTGGGCGCAGGACAGCAGACTGTACGTCGTGCTCAACGTCCACCACGACTCGTGGCAGTGGGTCGAGAAGATCACGAGCGACCACGACAACGTGTTGGCCCGGTTCAACTCCACCTGGTCCCAGATCGCCACGACCTTCCGTGACGAGCCGCGCAGCCTGATCTTCGAGGGCATCAACGAGCCGAGCTTCGCCGGCGCCACGGATGCGCAGAAGTTCCAGTACCTGAGGGAGCTGCAGACCTCGTTCCACTCCGTGGTCCGCGCCTCGGGCGGCGCGAACGCGAACCGCCTGCTGAGCCTGACCACGCCGGCCGGCAGCCCCGACCCGGCCTTCATGGACGACCTGTACACCACGATCACCGGGCTGAACGACAGTCAGCTCATGGCGCAGGTGCACTTCTACAGCTGGTACCCGTTCAGCGTGAACGTCGCGGGCGGCACCCACTACGACGCCACCGCGCAGAAGCACCTGGACGACACCTTCACCAACATGCACAACACCTTCGTCGCCAAGGGCATCCCGCTCTACATCGGCGAGTACGGTCTGCTCGAGTACCCCAATCACTTCCACCCCTCCCGCGTCGAGCGGGGCGAGGCGCTGAAGTACTACGAGCATGTCGGCTACGCGGCGCGCAAGTACGGCATCACCACCGCCCTGTGGGACCCGTTCTCGTACCTGAACCGCGAAACCCTCCAGTGGCGTGACCTGGCCCTGTTCGCCTGGATCAAGTCGAGCTGGACCACCCGCTCGGGCACGGCATCCTTCGACAAGGTCTTCGTGCCGAAGTCCAGCCCGGTCACCGCCAAGTCGCTCACCCTGAACCTCAACGGCACCAGCTTCCGAGGGGTGTGGCAGGGCGACACCAAGCTGGCCGCGGGACGGGACTACACCGTCTCCGGCAACCAGCTGACCTTCACCGCCACGGCGCTGACCCGCCTGGTCGGCAACCGCGAGTACGGCGTCAACGCGACGCTCCAGGCCCGGTTCTCCAGTGGGCTGCCCTGGAACATCGACATTGTCACCAACGACGTTCCGGTGCTGTCGAACGCCACCGGCACCACCGAGTCGTTCGCCGTTCCCACCCAGTACCGGGGCAACGACCTGGCGACCATGCACGCCACGTACGCCGACGGCACCAACGCCGGCCCGACCGACTGGACCCCGTACCAGGAGTTCAACAAGGCCTTCTCGCCGGACTACCCGAACGGCACGATAATCCTGACCCCCGAGTTCCTCAAGAGGCTCCGCGATGGGGAACCGGCGGCGCTGGTCTTCCACTTCTACAGCGGCAGCACCGTCACGTACCACGTCACGAAGTCCGGCAGCTCGGTCACCGGCACAGCCTCCTGACCGACTGACCGGCCCCTCGCCCTGGTTGCCCTCCCCGGCAACCAGGGCACGCGTGTCCCCAGGCTCCCTCACTCCTCCTTCGGCGGAGCCGTGCTCTCCCGGACGGTGAGGGTGGTCGCGATCTCCAGTCCCACCTGCGGCACTTCCTCGCCGCGGCCGAGCGCCAGAGCCAGCTCGGTGGCGGCCGCCGCCATCTCGGCCAGCGGCTGATGGACCGTGGTCAAGGGCGGATCCATCCAGGCCACGGCCGGTACGTCGTCGAAACCCACCACGCTGAGATCGTGAGGGATGCGCAGGCCAAGCTCGCGCGCGGCCTGGTAGACACCGAGCGCCTGCATGTCGTTGGCGGTGAACACGGCAGTGGGGCGATCAGGGCCGGTGAGCAGCCTCCGCGCCGCAGCGTACCCGTGCTCGCGCGTGAGCTGGGTCTTCACCACCAGGCCGGGTTCCATCGGCAGTCCGGCCTCCGCGAGAGCGGAATAGTAGCCGGACAGCCGTGCGAGGCAGAAGGAGTGGTCAGGTCCGCTGATCATGGCGATGCGCCGGTGCCCCAGGTCGACCAGATGCCGGGTCGCCGCCTGACCGCCCCTCCAGTTCGTGGCACCCACGAACGGAACGTCGTCGGGCAGCTCGTCGATCGGGTCGAAGACGACGAACGGGATGCCCTTCGCCGCCAGTTGGTCCCGCTCGGCTTCCGAGAGCTGCGCGACCGACAGGACACATCGAGGGCGCCGGCCGACCGTGTCGTCCATGGTCATGCCCACCGTGTCATGGAGACCGAACTCCGACACCAGCACACCGATCCGGTTCCTGCGGGCCACGCGCTCGACACCGCGGATGATCTCCACGGCCCACATGCTCTCCAGCTCGCGGAACACGAGCTCCACAAGGTTGCTCCGGCTCTTCGGGGGCTTGCGGTAACCGTACTGATGGATCAGTTCCTCGACGCGGGCCCGGGTCTCGTCCGACACCCCCGACCGGCCGTTGAGCACCTTCGACACGGTGGGCACGGAGACGCCCGCGGACTCCGCGATGTAGGCGATCGTCACCGATGCGGGTCCCCCGCCGCGCTCACCGTGGTCCTCCGTCGAAGGTCTTTCCGTTCGGTTGTCCGGCACGGTCGCCTTTCCCCATCCCCTCGCCTGCTGCCGCCACCATTCTCGCAGCCGGCAGAGGAAGCAACACAGTGCGTGGGACACAGCTCCGACGCGCGCAGGCTTGTCATGGACATGCAAGCGTCCTACAGTCCGTCAGGAACAGCATATGGGAGCGCTCCCAACCCTGGGGAGGCGGGAGCCCCCACAACACACCCCCCTCTGGCCGTACCTCCGAAAGAGGTTCCGTATGCGACCGTTACAGCACCTTCCCCGCACCGTGCGCGGCACATGGGGCGCGCTCGTCACCGCGCTCGCCACCGTCGCGGCGCTCCTCGCCGCCACACCGATGGCCCAGGCCGACACCACGGTCTGTGAACAGTTCGGCTCGGCGGTCGTCCAGGGGCGATACGTGGTCCAGAACAACCGCTGGGGCACCGACGAGCCCCAGTGCGTCACCGCCACCGACACCGGCTTCCGGCTCACCCGGGCCGACGGTTCCGTGCCCACCAACGGCGCGCCGAAGTCGTACCCGTCCCTCTTCAACGGCTGCCACTACACCAACTGCTCGCCGGGGACCAACCTCCCCGCGCAGCTATCCGGCATCTCCAGCGCGCCGAGCAGCATCTCGTACGGCTACGTCGGCGACGCCGTGTACAACGCCTCGTACGACATCTGGCTGGACCCGACGCCCCGCACCGACGGCGTGAACCGGACCGAGATCATGATCTGGTTCAACACGGTGGGTCCGATCCAGCCCATCGGCACCCAGGTCGGCACGGCCAGCGTCGGCGGACGCACCTGGCAGGTGTGGTCGGGCAGCAATGGCTCCAACGACGTGCTGTCCTTCGTCGCCCCGTCGGCGATCGGCAGCTGGAGCTTCGACGTGATGGACTTCGTCCGGCAGGCCGTGGCCCGCGGACTGGCACAGAGCAGCTGGTACCTGACCAGCGTTCAGGCCGGCTTCGAACCCTGGCAGAACGGCACCGGGCTGACCGTGAACTCGTTCTCGTCGACCGTCAACACGGGTGGTGGAGAGGGCGGCCCGGGCGACGCCACGACCTGCGAGGTGTCGTACACCACGAATGTGTGGCAGGGAGGCTTCACCGCGAACGTCACCGTCGCCAACACCGGTTCGGCACCCGTCGACGGCTGGCGCCTCGCCCTCACACTGCCCGCCGGCCAGCACATCACCAACGCCTGGAACGCCTCCGTCTCCCCGTCCTCGGGATCCGTCACGGCGAGCGGCCTGACACACAGCGCGAGCATCGCCCCCGGCGGCAGCCAGACGTTCGGGTTCCAGGGCACCTACAGCGGCACCTTCGCCGCGCCGGGCGGGTTCAGCCTGAACGGGACCGCGTGCACCAGGACGTGACGTGACCGGCGCCGGACTCCCGCGTGCCGCCCGGCGTCATGACGGCCGTCCACGGCGAAAGCCCTGCCGCTGACGGCGACAAGAACCCACAACACGCGCCCCCGTCGAGGCGCTCGACTGATGCGCCCGCCGCACGAGGCGCTGCCTGCCCGTGGCCGTCGGGACTCACGGCGGCCACGGGCATCGCTTCCACGCTCCAGCCGATGTTCGACCAGAGGCCACACGAAGCCAGTCCTGACTTCGACACGGACCGTGCGAGTCCGCGGAACCGGCTGCGGGACCAGGCAGGCGGAGCCGCGGACGGCGTACGACGGAAGGCACTGCGGCGGGACTCGGACCAAAGGGGTTCAGCCCTTGATAGCTCCGGTGAGCATGCCCTTCTTGAAGTGCCGCTGGACGAAGGGGGAGGCGACCGCGACGGGGATCAGCGCGAGGACCATGACGGCCATCTGCAGTCCCAGGCTGGAGAGTTCGCCGGTACGGACCGCCTGCTGGAGGCCGGTCGGCGCCTTGGTGTTCTTCTGGACCAGCTGGATGAGCACGTTCTGCAGCGGCATCATCTCCTGGTCGGAGAGGTAGATGGAGGCGTTGAACCAGGCACTCCAGTAACCGACCGCGTAGAACAGGGAGATGACGGCGAGGACCGCCCGCGACAGCGGCATGATGATGGTCAGCAGGATGCGCAGGTCGCTGGCCCCGTCGATGCGGGCGGACTCGGTGAGTTCGGGGGAGATCCCCATGAAGAAGGCCCGCAGGACCAGGACGTTGAAGACGCTGACCGCGCTCGGCAGGATGAGCGACAGATAGGTGTCGGTGAGGCCGAGGGCCTGGACGAGCAGGTACGTCGGGATGAGGCCGGCCCCGAAGAACATGGTGGCCATGATGATCATCAGGAAGTACCGGTGCCCGAGGCTCCCCGGCCGGGAAAGGCCGTAGGCGCCGAGGACCGAGACCGCCATGGAGAACAGGGTGCCGAAGAGGGTGACCCCGACCGAGACCATGATCGCCCGGCTGACCTGTCCGCCGCTGAGAAGTTCCGTGTAGTTGATGAAGGTGATGCCTCGAGGGATCACGACGAGGCCGCCGACCTGGTCGATCACCGGTTTCGGGGAGAGGCTGGTGACGATGACGATCCACAGCGGACCAAGTACGCCCAGACAGCACAGGAGCAGCACGCCGCCCTTCGCGGTGAGTCCGGTCTTGCTGGGCGGCTCCTCCCACACCGGGCGGGGCGGCGCCTTGAGGCTGCGGATGAGCGTGGTGTTGAGACTCACTTCTTGTACACCCCCTGCTCGCCCAGGAGGTGCGCGAACTTGTTCGCGCCCAGGACGAGAGCGACGCCGATGAGACCCTTGACGAGGCCGACCGCGGCCGCGTAACTGAAGTCCCCGTTCTGGATTCCCATGTTCCACACGTACGTGTCGAGGACCTCGCTGACCCCCGCCCCGACCGCGTCCCGCTGGAGCAGGAACTGCTCGAAGCCGACGCTCAGCGCGTCGCCCACCCGCAGGACCAGCAGGAGCGCGATCACCGGGCGCAGTGCGGGCAGCGTCACGTGCCACATGCGGCGCCAGCGGCCGGCGCCGTCCATGGCGGCGGCCTCGTACAGGTCGGTGCTGACGGCGGACAGCGCGGCGAGGAAGACGATGATCCCCCAGCCGGCGTCCTTCCACACGGCCTCCGCGGTGACCAGCCACTTGAACAGGTCCGCGTTGGTCATCAGGTCGAAGCCGCTCCAGCCGTGGTTCTCCAGGGTCTGGGCGATGATGCCCGCGCCGCCGAAGATCTGCTGGAAGACGGTGATCACGAGGACCCAGGAGAAGAAGTGGGGCAGGTACATGATCGCCTGCGCCACGGCCCTCACCCGGGGCCGGATCACGCTGTTGATGAGCAGCGCGAGGGCGATGGGAACGGGGAAGAACAGCACGAGCTGGATCACGAACAGGAGGAGGGTGTTCTGCGTGGCATCCCAGAACAGCGGGTCCTCGACCATCCGCACGACCTGCTCCAGGCCGACCCACGGGCTGTGGAAGATCGCCGTGATCCCGTTGCCGGCGGCGTACGGGTCGTACTCCTGGAAGGCGATGACGTTGCCGAGCAGCGGGACGTAGTGGAAGACCAGCAGCAGCGCGACGAGGGGCAGCGTCATCAGGATAAGCGCGCGGTCGCGGTGCCACCGGACCCGGAGCGGGACCTTGCCGGCCTTGCCCGTCCCGCGCGACGCCCGCGCCTTCGTCGCCTCCGCGGCGGCGACCGCGGCCGTCGGTTCCTCGACGGCCGCGGGGGGACGGGTCCCGTCCGGCCTGCTCCCGGTGGTGAGAGACATCAGTTGCCACTGCCGTTCTTGTCGAGGAGCTCCTTGTACCAGTCGCGCAGCTTGTCACCGCCTGAGGACTTCCAGTTGGCGATGAAGGCCTGCACGTCGGACATCTTCTTGTTGCCGCGCACGTAGTCGATCTGCAGCTGCTCGAGCTGGCTGGAGAGGTTGGCGTAGCGGGCCGGCTCGATGATGTTCATGCCGTACGTGGAGGTCTTCTTCATGAAGGCACCCATCCGCTGCTGCCACTCGACCTGCGCGCGGGCGACATCGGGGATGTCGGGGTGGGCGAGGTAGGGCGCCGGGGCCGCCAGCATCGACCAGGCGTTGATCACCTCCGAGTTGCCCTGGTCGGTCTTGACCGGGGCGCCACCCTTGACCGTGTAGTGGGTGCCCTCGACGCCGTAGTCGACGAGCATCCGCTCCTTGGTGCCGTAGGGCGCGGCCGCGAAGTTGGCGGCGGCCAGGGCGTTCTCAACCGTTTCCTTGGAGGCGCCCTTGCGGATCACCGACCAGATGTTGGCGGGCGCGGACGCGTACGTCGTCGGGTTGCCGCCGTCGGCGCCGAAGAGGTCCATGCCATCGATCTGGAACTCCGGGTTGGCCTGGGCCTGTTCGGCGGCCTTGACGTACCAGAAGGACGTGTCGCTGGTGCAGACCAGGACCTGTCCGGCGGTGAACCGCTGGCCCACGTCGCCGGTGCGTGCCCTGTCATCGGGGTGGACCACGCCGGCGTCGAACACCTTGCGGACCCACGCCAGGGATTCCAGATACTCGGGACGCTCGATGCTGTACCGCAGCTTGCCGTCGTCATCGATGTTCCAGTTGGGCGCGACGCTGAAGATGGCGCCCGCGATCCAGGAGATGTCACCGCAGGCGTACACCTTGGCCTTGGCGCTGGTGGCGTCCTTGGCCCAACTGAGGAACTCACCGGCCGACTTGGGTGCCGAGTAGCCCTTCTTCTCGAAGATGTCCTTGCGGTAGTAGGGCACGATCATGCTGGCCGGGGCGGCGGGCATCGGAATGCCGCGCAGTGCACCGCCGAAGATGCCCATCCGCCAGGCGTCGGACGGTATCGCGGCCAGGTTCGGGTACTTCTTGACCTTGTCGCCCGCCAGGTAGGGAGCGAGGTCCATGAACTTCGCGGTGACCGCACTCGCGATCTTGTTGCCGGTCAGTTCCCAACTGGGCACGACCACCATGTCGGGCAGCGAGCTGGAGGCGAGGATCGCGCCGAGCTTCTGGCCGTACGTCATGCCGTCCTGGTTCTGCCAGGTGACCTTGGTGCCCGCAGCCGCATCGAGCGCCTTGTAGTAGGCGCACCCGGCCTTCGGCGGGGTGCCCCAGAACGGGGACATGATCTTGAGGGGGGCGCCGGTGCCGAGCTTGTCCGGGACTGAGGTGCCGAGGGCCGCGAGGTCGACCTTGCCTGTGTAGCCAGCCGCCGAACCGTTCTTCGACGGGATGTCCGGATCGGCGACCTTGCTGGCGACGTACGTCGGGAGCAGCTTGTCGGCGTCCTTGCCCGACGTGGTGCCCTCTCGCGACCCGCTGCCCGAACCGCCGCAGGCGGTGAGCAGCGGCATTCCCCCGGCCACCGCTGCGGTGGCGACCGCCGTGGAGGCGAGGAAGCTTCTCCGGCTCGGTCCGGAGGAGGCGGCATTCGGCGTCATTGCGTCAACCCTTCATGGCGCACCTGGACACCCGACGGTGGGCCGTCGGCTGCGGTGTCGTGACTGGAACTGGCTGAGTTGAAAGCAGACATCCAACCACTGCGACGCGATCCGCAGTCGAAGCGCTTCGATGTTGCTGTGAGGTTAAGTGAACACCCATGGGCACACAAGGGTCGCTTCCAAGATTCCTCCCATGTCTGGAGGGGTCTCTCCGTCTACCCTGCTTGATGTGACGGTGTTGATCTCTTGACACTTGCCCTGGTGTCTGATGCGCGTCGAAGCGCTTCGAAAGCGCTCGCCGCTCCACCTCAAGGGGACCCGACGTGTCCGCCACATGCGCCGCACGCACCACCAGCTTTCCGCGATCCGCAACTGCCTTTCCCGAAGCGCATCGACGACCTTCTGTCGCGGCTCACCCGCGACGAGAAGATCGGATTCCTGCACCAGTTCGCGCCCGCCGTAGAGCGGCTCGGCGTCGCCGCGTTCCGCACCGGCCAGGAGGCCCTGCGCGGCGTGGCCTGGATGGGTCCGGCCACCGTCTTCCTGCAGGCGGTGGGCCTGGGCGCGACCTGGAGCACGGACCTCGGGCCGGCGCCGAAGGAGATGGACGCTAGCAAGTGGCCGCTGGCCCATTCCTGTTCGAGCAGCGCCGCGGCCTGGGCGGCGTAGGGGGTCCAGCCGACCAGGCAGACCGCGAGCGCGGCGCCTCAGGCGGACGGGCCGGCACCGCAGTCAGCAGTCCGGCGAGGACCACCGGCAGCGTCGACACCACTTCCGTTGCACTGACCAGCGGCGACGGCTACCGGCACCGACCGACATGACGCTCATCAGCTGCTACTTCAGGCGGGTGTCGACGTCGATCAGGGAGCGCTCGCGGGGATCGAGGAGCACGCCCTCTACCTCGGTGGAGATGCCCTGGACGACCTTCTCGTGGACCAGCGGCACGACGGCGTCGGTGCGCAGGATCTCCGCCTCGGCCGACATGATCTTCTGCTGTCGCTTGGTCGTGTCGCCTTCTTCGGCGGCGGACTTGATGGCCTGGTCCACCTTGGGGTCCTTCAGGCGGGCGATGTTGTACACGCCGTCGCTCTTGTAATCGCTCGCGAGGTACGCGACCGCGTCACCCGTGTCGAGCAGCGTCACCCGGGAGAAGACGAGGGCGTCGTACTTGCCGGCGAGGAGGTCGGCCTCCATCTGCGTGTACTCGCGTACGTCCTGCTTGACGGTGAATCCGGCCTTCTCCAGCTGCTGTTGCAGGACGGTGGCGGCCTCGGGCAGTTCCGCGCGGTTGGTGATGGCGGCCAGGCGCATGGTCTTGCCCTTCGTCCTGGACCTGACCTGTGCGGTGGTCGCGGCCTTGGTGCGGCCGGTGACGTCCACGCGCTTGTCGGCCGCCCAGGACACGGCGGGCCCGAACAGGCCCTGCGCGGGGTCGGCGTACCCGCCGAAGACCGAGTCGACGAGCGCGGCCCCGTCCACGGCCTCGCGGGCGGACGCGCGCAGCGCCGGGTCGGTGAACAGACCGCTGCCGGTGTTGAGGATCAGGCTGTCCGTCCGTACGGACGGCACTTCGTGACGGGTCTTCTCGTCCAGCAGCTTCGCCTGTGCGGTGGGGATCCACTCGGCGATGTCCACGTCACCGCCGCGCAGGGCGTTGGCGCGGGCGGTGCCGTCGGCTATCCAGGTCACATCGATGCCGGACGCCTTGGCCTTGCCGCCCCAGTACCCGTCGTAACGGTCGAGCGTGGCCTTGGACTTGCCGGTGAGCTTCGTGATCTCGAAGGGGCCCGTTCCGGTGCCGACCGGGCTGACGGTGCCGTCCTTCGCGTACGCCTTCGGGGAGAGGAGCCCAAGGCGGGGCTGGCGAGCCGGAGCGGGAGCACGGGGTCGGCGGTCTTGGTGCTGATGGTGACGGTGTCGGCGTCCTCGGCCTTGGCGGTCAGGGTCACATCGCTGAGGACACGGGGCTTGGGCTCTGCCGCGCCCGCGTGGTCGAGCGCGTTGACCACGGACTCGGCGGTGACCTCGGTGGCGTCCTGGAAGGTGGCCTCGCGCAGTTCGAAGGTCCAGGTGGTGGCGTTCACTTGCGTCCAGGACTTCGCCAGCGCGGGCGCGGCGGCTCCGTCCTTGTCCAGCGCCGTCAGGCCCTCGGCGACGGAGAGCTTGCTCAGCACGGTGGCGTCGTTGCTGTACGGGGACAGCGCCTGCACAGGTGGGATCGCGAGAGCGACCCTCAGCCGCCCGGCCGACGCGCCTTCGGCATCCGTGCCCGAGTTTCCCGCCCCGGACACGAAACAGCCGGCCAGCAGCGGGGTGAGAGCAAGCACCGCGAAGAGACCACGGGAGGTCCTATGCATGGGATTCCTGTCGTGCGGGAGAAATGGTCAGGCCCCCTTGCGCACCAATTGCACGAAGGGACGATGGAAGCGTGAAATCAACAGGCCGAAACGGCCCGCCAGTTCAACTGGCGAGCCGTCATGAACAGCCGAGGTTATAGCTCCGAACAGAACGGGCGCCCTGCTCGGGAGCGCTCCGTGACCGGCAGACAGCCATCTCGAGAGGTCTCGCAGACGGCCGAGTCGCGCGGCATCGGCATCACATCACGATCACGTAGATTTTGCGCACGGTTTCGATGGTCTTCCAGACACCTACGAAGCCCGGCTTCATGACAAAGCTGTCGCCTGCCTTGTAGACCACCGGTTCGCCACCTTCCGGCGTGAGTTCGACGGCGCCGGAGAGGATATGGCAGAATTCGAAAGTCTCGCCCTTGATCGAGCGCGTCTCGCCGGGCGTCGCTTCCCAGACGCCCGTATGGATCGAATCCCCGCGGGCGACGTCCTGGGCCCAGGTCTTGAAGGCGGGGTGGCCGGAAATCAGGCGTTCCGGGAGCGGGCCGGACTCACGCGGAGCGAATGAGGGATTGGTGTCGATGGTCTTCAAGAGCGACATGTTTTTCCTTTTCCTGGGCTTGAGGAGCCAGTAGCCGCGGCACCGGTCGATGAGCCCGATCGGATCGAGCCCGGCCTGGTGGCGCTGCAGATCGATCAACGGCGGGGACGCCTTGACCACCCACGCTGCACGGCCCACCGTCCCAACGAAGCCGCCCGTTGCCTGCCGAGCCGGTACGCCGGTGCGCCGGGCATGTCAGGCCAGGGCCTGGCCCCTGCCGGCCACGATCTCGGGGCGCAGCAGGTCGGCGAGGGTCTCGGCGGGCAGCAGCCCCTTCTCCAGGACGAGTTCGGCCACGCCCCGACCGCTGACGAGGGCCTCCTTGGCGATGTCGGTGGCGGCGGTGTAGCCGATATGGGGGTTGAGGGCGGTGACCAGGCCGATGGAGTTCTCCACGCTCGCGCGCAGCGCCTCGGTGTTGGCGGTGATGCCGGCCACGCAGCGCCCGGCGAGGGTGAGGCAGGCCGCGCGAAGGTGGGTGATGCTCTCCGACAGGGAGTGCAGGATGATCGGCTCGAAGGCGTTGAGCTGTAGCTGTCCGGCCTCGGCGGCCATGGTGATGGTGACGTCGTTGCCAATCACTTCGAAGGCGACCTGGTTGACGACCTCGGGGATCACCGGGTTGACCTTGCCCGGCATGATGGACGAACCGGCCTGCACCGGCGGCAGGTTGATCTCGCCGAGCCCGGCGCGCGGGCCGGAGGAGAGCAGGCGCAGGTCGTTGCAGCTCTTGGACAGCTTGACGGCGATCCGCTTGAGTACGCCGGACATCTGGACGAACGCGCCGCAGTCCTGGGTGGCTTCGACCAGGTTGGCGGCTGTGACCAGCGGCAGCCCGGTGATCTCGGCGAGGTGGCGGCGGGCCGACTCGGCGTATCCGGCGGGGGCGTTGAGGCCGGTGCCGATCGCCGTGGCACCCAGGTTGATCTCGTGGACCAGCTCGACGGCCTCGGCGAGCCGACTGCGGTCCTCGTCCAGCATCACCGCGTACGCCGAGAACTCCTGACCCAATGTCATCGGCACCGCGTCCTGCAGCTGGGTGCGGCCCATCTTCAGCACATCGCGGAACTCCAGGGCCTTGGCCGCGAACGCGTCCTGCAGGACGGCCATGGCCCTGAGCAGACCGCGCACTGCGAATACCGTCGCCACCTTGACGGCGGTCGGGTAGACGTCGTTGGTGGACTGGCCGAGGTTGACGTCCTCGTTGGGGTGCAGGTACTCGTACTGACCCTTCTCGTGTCCCAGCAGCTCCAGCGCCCGGTTGGCGATCACCTCGTTGGCGTTCATGTTCGTCGAGGTGCCGGCGCCGCCCTGGATGACGTCGACGACGAACTGGTCGTGCAGCTTTCCGTCCCGGACCTCGCGGCAGGCCTCGACGATCGCGGCGGCCTTCGCCGGTTCCAACAGCCCCAGTTCCTCATTCGCGAGGGCGGCGGCCTGCTTGACCGCGGCCAGGGCGTCGATCAGGTGAGGGTACGCGGAGATAGGGGTGCCGGTGATGGGGAAGTTCTCCGTGGCGCGCAGGGTGTGCACACCCCAGTGGGCGTCGGCGGGAACCTCCCGGTCACCGAGCAAGTCGTGCTCAATGCGGGTGACGGCGTTCATGAGACTGGAGGCCTTCTCTCGGGAGGCATGGTGGGAGGCCTTCCGCGCCGCTGCGCGAAAGGCCTCCGTCACCAGTGTCGGTACCTGCTCAGAGCAGGCGGTCCTTGGCCTTGTAGTAGGCGCCGCCGAACGGCAGGAACCAGGGGGTGCCGTTGTAGAAGGGGACGGGCACCTTCGGGAAGCCGAAGCCGCGCATCGGGTTGGCCTCGGGCTTGCCGTCCATCATCTCGGCGACCGCGCGGCCCATGTACGTGGCCATCTGGACGCCGTGACCGCAGTAACCCATGGAGTAGTACAGGCCGTTGACGTCACCCGCGTGCGGGATGCGGTCCCAGGAGAAGCCGACCATGCCGCCCCAGACGTAGTCGATCCGCGTCCCGGCCAGCTGCGGGAAGATCTCCGTCATCTCCCGCTTGAGGATGTCGCCACTCTTGACGTCGGAGGCCGGGTTGGAGGGGGCGAAGCGGGCCCGGCCGCCGAAGGCGAGGCGGTTGTCCGGGGTGAGACGGACGTAGTTGCCGACATTCTTCTGGGCGACCAGCAGGCGGCCGTTCGGGATGAGCTCCTTGGCCCGCGCCTCCCCCAGCGGCTCGGTGACGATGATGAAGCTGCCGACGTTGATCAGCCGCTTCCGGAACCACGGCATCGACTGGTCGGTGTAGGCATCCGTCGCCGCCATCACCTGCTTGGCACGGATGGTGCCGCGCAGGGTCTCCACCGAGAAGCCGCCGCCAGGGAGGCGGGTGAGGCCGGTGGCGGCGTTGCGCTCGTGGATCTCGGCGCCGGCACGCTCGGCGGCGCCTGCCAGGCCGACGACGAACTTGCCCACGTGTATGGCTGCGCCGAGCGGGTCGAGCAGGGCGCCGTGGTAGTAGTCCGTGCCGAGCTCGGCGCGCAGCTCGCTCTTGCTCAGGACGACCGTCTCGTGCCCGAAGTTCTCGGCCAGGTCGCGCTGCTTGGCCTGCAGGCCCTCGAAGTGCTGGGGCTTGCAGATCGCGCCGAGGCGCCCGGCACGGTGGAAGTCGCAGTCGATCTTCTCCCTGACCGCAATCTCCTCGACGACGTCCACAGCGTCGCGGAACGCGTCGTAGAGCTCGCGAGCACGCTCCTGCCCGTAGCGCTTGCGGGCCTGGGCCGGGCTGATGGTGATGCCGGGGTTGCAGTGGCTGCCGTTGCGCCCGGAGGCGCCCGAGCCGACCTGGTCCTTCTCGACGAGGACGACCCGGGCACCCTTGCGGGCGGCGTGGTAAGCGGTGGACAAGCCGGTGAGGCCGCCGCCGATCACCACCACGTCCGCCTCGTCGGGCAGGTCCTTCCCGGAACGGTCGGGCAGGGCGGGGGCTGTGTCCATCCAGTAGGGGATCTGCTTCATGGCGTGCGTCCTCTGTGTTCTCGGTCTGTTTCGCCGGTGCGCCGTCGGTCAGCAGCCGAGCAGCTGCGGCAGGCCCGACAGGTCGGGCAGCTCGTCGTACGGCTGGTAGTCGGCGCTGCCGGGGCGGCCGTAGCGGTTGATCCACACGCGGCGCTTCAGGCCGAGGTCGCGGGTCGGGATGTGGTCGTACTCCCAGCCCTGGGCGGTGTGGATGACCTGGGACGGCTCGACGCCCATGGTCCTGAAGGCGTGCTCGAAGGTCTGGCGGTCCGGCTTGTAGGCGCCGGCCTGCTGGGCGGTGATGACGTAGTCGAACTCGACGCCGATGTTCTCGACGTTCCGCGCGATCAGGTTGTCGTCGGTGTTGGAGATGATGGCGATCTCGTACTTGGTCTTCAGGGCGCGCAGCGCGTCCGGGACCTCCGGGAAGGGACCGAAGGTGGGGACGGCCTCGACGAGGGCGTCACCGTCGGACTCGCGGTACTCCAGGCCGTGCAGGCGCATGGCGTTGCGCAGGCTGGAGTGCAGGATCTCGTGGTAGGGGCGGTAGGCCTCCAGGACGGCCTGGAAGCGCATGACGCGGAAGTCGTCGAGGAACTCGTCGACGTCCAGGTTGTCCAGGTCCAGCCGGTCCTCGATGACCTTCAGGGTCGTGGGGGCGAGCTCGAAGTTGATCAGGGTCGCATAGGCGTCGAAGGTGACGATCTCTCGCATGGTGTTCGCCTCAGTCTCGCGGGTTTCCGGATTTCCAGGGGGTGGGGTGGGGGCTTCAGACGACGCGTTCGCCGGGGGTGACGATCGCGTCGAGTGCGGCCAGGTCGGCCGGGTCGGGGATCCAGTCGGCCGCCGCCGCGTTGGCGGTGACCTGTTCGGGGGTCATGGCGCCGCAGATGACGGAGCCGACGGCGGGGAGCGCGGCCAGTGCGCCCACCGCGACCTGGAGGAGGGTGAGTCCTCGTTCGGCGCCGTACGCGGTGAGCGCCTCGGCCTTGTCGAGGGCCGCGTCGGTGAGCCAGCCCTGCCGCCAGGACAGGCGGCTGCCGGGCGGGGGCTGCTCGCCGCGCCGGTACTTGCCGCTGAGCAGGCCGTTGGCCAGCGGGTAGTACGGCAGCAGACCGACGCCGTGGCGCAGGCAGGCCGGGATCAGGTCCCGCTCCACACCTCGGTCGAGCAGGTGGTAGCGGGCCTGGGTGGAGACGAAGGCGTCGGTGAGATCCTCGGCCGGGAGGTTGGAGCAGCCGATGTACCGGATCTTGCCCTCGTCGACCAGTTCCCGGAGCGCGGCCACCGTCTCCTCCAGCGGGGTGACGCCGTCCGGCTCGTGGTACTGGTAGAGGTCGATCCGGTCGGTGCCGAGCCGGCGCAGGGACGCCTCGACGGCGTACCGGATGTAGGGGCGGGCGCCCCGCCGGCCGTGCATGTCGGCCTCGGGCCCCATCTCCATACCGAACTTGGTGGCCAGGACGACATCGTCCCGGTGCCCCTTCAAGGCGGCGCCCAGGAGCCGTTCGCCGTCGCCGCGCCCG
Source organism: Streptomyces himalayensis subsp. himalayensis (assembly GCF_013778455.1). Lineage (GTDB taxonomy): Bacteria > Actinomycetota > Actinomycetes > Streptomycetales > Streptomycetaceae > Streptomyces > Streptomyces himalayensis. The sequence goes on from NZ_JACEHE010000003.1 coordinate 42,850, forward strand.
TTGCCGCTCTCGCCGAACCCGCCGTACATGTCGGCCGTGTCGAACAGGGTGATCCCGGCGTCGAGGGCCGCGTGGACGACCGCCTTCGTGCCGTCCTCGTCGAGACGGGAGCCGAAGTTGTTGCCGCCGACGCCGACCACGGAGACGGCCGGGCCGCGCTCGCCCAGGGTGCGGTACCTCATGACCGGCTCCCGAACCCGATGCAGACGTTCTTGGTCTGCAGGTAGCTGTCCAGCCCTGCCAGGCCCTTCTCCCGGCCCCAGCCGCTGTGCTTGTAGCCCCCGAAGGGGAGCTCGACGCCGGTGCCGACACCGGTGGCGTTGACGTAGACCTGACCGGCCCGGATGCCCTCGGCCAGCCGCATCGCCTTGTCGATGTCCCGGGTCCAGACGTAGGAGGCCAGGCCGTACGGGCTGTCGTTGGCGATGTCCAGGGCCTCGTCGGCGTCGTCGAAATCGATGACGGTGACGACGGGGCCGAAGATCTCCTCACGGGCGCAACGGGCGTCGTTCGTCAGACCCGTGAGGACGGTCGGCTCGACGTAGTAGCCGTCGGCCAGGGCCGGGTCGGACGGCGCACCGCCGACACGGACCGTCCCGCCCTCCTGCCGGGCCAGGTCCACGTAGCTCAGCACCCGGTCGCGCTGCCGGGCCGCGACCAGCGGGCCGATGTCCGGGTCGGTGAGCCCCGGGCCGATGCGCAGGGAGGCGGCGTACGACACCAGCTTGTCGAGGAACTCCTCGGCGCCGCGCTGGAGCAGCAGCCGGGTGCCGGCCGAGCAGGTCTGGCCGGCGTTGCCGAAGGCCGAGGCCGCGATGGCGGTCAGCGCCAGGTCGAAGTCCGCGTCGGCGAAGACGACGACCGGCGACTTGCCGCCCAGCTCGGTGACCGACGGCACCACGTTGGCGGCGGCGGCCTGGGCGACCTTGACACCGGTCGCTACCGAGCCGGTGAAGGTGACCTGGTTGATGTCCGGGTGGCCGGCGAGGGCCGCGCCGGTCTCGCCGTCACCGGGGACCACGTTCAGCACGCCCGGCGGAAGACCGCACTCGAGGGCGATCCTGCCGATCTCCAGCGGGGTGAGCGGCGCCTCCGGCGACGGCTTGAGCACCACCGTGCACCCTGCCGCGAGTGCCGGAGCCGAGCCCCGCGCGGTGTTCTGCAGCGGGTAGTTGAACGGGATGATCTGGCCGGAGACACCGATCGGCTCACGGACCGTGTAGTCCATCAGGCCGGGGCCGAGGGGGATCGTCGTGCCGCCGAGCTTGTCGGCGGCGCCCGCGTAGAACTCGAAGTAGCGGGCCGCCGCTTCGACATCGGCCTTGGCCTGGCTGAGGGGCTTGCCGACGTCCTGGCTCTCCAGTCGCGCCAGCCGTTCGCCCTGGTAGCGGATGGCCTCGGCGATCCGGAACAGGATCCGGCCCCGGTCGGCGGCACGCATCCGGGCCCACTCGGTGAAGGCCGAGCGCGCCGCCGCCACCGCCTGGTCCACGTCCGCCTTGCCGGCGAGCGCCACCTGGGCGATGGCCGTGCCGTTCGACGGGTCCAGGACGGTGAAGGAGCGTCCGTCGGCGGCCGGTTTCTGCTTGCCGTCGATCAGCAGCTCGGTCAGCTGAAGTTCGGCGCTCATGGCCGGATCTCCCCCTGCACCTCGCCGAAGATGACGACCTCGTCGCCCGGACGGACCGTGCGGATCCGGCGCACCCAGAGAACGATGCCGTCCTGCGGGGCGCGGACCTCCTCCAGCGTGTTGCCGTAGTGGTCGACGATGTGGGCGATCAGGTCGCCTTCCTTGCAGGTCTCCCCCGGCTCGGCGTGCCCCACGAAGAAGCCGCCGGCGTCCGAGCGGGCGAAGGTGCCGGAGACGGTCGTGTACGTGTCGCGCAGCTCCGCCGCGCCGTCGGTCATCTTCAGCTGCCGCATGATGTTGCGGATGGCGTGGGCGTGCAGTTCGACGTTCGGCTCGCGGTAGGTGCCGCCGCCGACCTCGATGGTGATGGCGGGCTTGCCGGCCGCGAGGGTGGGGTGCCGGACTGTGCCGCCCCACTTGCCGCCCTTCCACACCAGCTCGTGTCCGGCTGCCAGGGCCAGGTCCGTGGCCAGCTCCTCGTAGCCCCCCTGGAGGATGACGAGCGGGGCGATCTCCCCGAAGGTGCCGCCGGTGTGCAGGTCGACGAGGGCGTCGATGGCGGGGACGACCTGCTCGACGAAAGTAGCGGCCAGGCGCAGGGAGTACGAGCCGTCCGCGTCGCCCGGGAAGATGCGGTTCAGGTTGAGATAGTCGAGGCCGCTGGTGCGGGCCGCGGCCTCGAAGGCCGGGGTGTTCATGCAGGGGATGCCGACGAGCGTGCCGCGCAGGGTGGCCGGGTCGATCTCGGCGAGTACGCGGCGGATGGCCTCCTGGCCGTCGTACTCGTCGCCGTGCACGCCCGCGTCCACGCACAGGACCGGGCCGTCCTGTGCGCCGTTGACGACGATCAGGGGTATGCCGAGCTCCACGCCGTAGGTGCTGGTGCCGACGGGGATGAGCCCTTGGGCGCGCTCGCCGGGGGCAACGGTGAGTGGACCGATGGAGTACATGTGGTTCCTTTCAAGAGCGATGCAAGATCGATGCAAGAGCAATGCACGAGCGTTGCAAGAGCGGTGCGTAAGCAGGCGTCACAGGCGGGCGGACGCCTCGTCCAGGGTGTCCGCGATGATGTCGGCGATACGGTCGAGGAGTTGGCGGTCGCTGATCAGCGGGGGCGCGATCTGGACCAGCGGGGCGGAGCGGTTGTAGACGCGGGCCAGGAGTCCGGCCTCGCGCAGCCGGCGCGGGATCAGGTCGACGATCAGGTCGGCCCGGACGGTGTCGCTGAAGCCGCCGTCGTCCAGGTCGCCGACGAGTTCGCAGGCGTAGAAGAACCCGGCGCCGCGTACGTCACCGACGATCGGCAGCGCGACCAGGGACGCCATGCGGTCGGCGAGACGGCCCTGCTGATCCCGTACGTTCTCCAGGATCCGGTCGCGCTCCATGATCTCCAGGCTGCGCAGGGCGATGGCCGCGCTCAGCGGATGTCCGGCGAAGGTGTAGCCGTGGTTGAGGACCGCGCCGGGTCGATTGATGACGTCAACTACGCGGTTGCTGACGAGAGTTGCGCCCATGGGGGCGTATCCGGCGGTGATGCCCTTGGCGACGGTGACGATGTCTGGGCGGGCACCGTAGCAGTCGCCGCCGAACCACTCCCCCAGCCGGCCGAAGGCGGTGATGACCTCGTCGGCGACGAGCAGGAAGCCGTACCGGTCGGCCAGGGCGCGCAGGCCGGGCCAGTAACCCTGGGGCGGGGTGATGCAGCCGCCCCGGTTCTGCACCGGCTCGGCGATGAGCATGGCGATCGTCTCCGGGCCCTCGGCCAGGATCGCGGCCTCCAGCTCGGCGAGCAGCCGGGCGGTGAACGTCTCGTCGTCGCTGTACTCGGGGGCGAGGCCGAAGCGGTTGGTGTTGGACACGAACCGGGTGTCGATCGCCGGCGGGCCGTACGGCTCCGTCAGGCCCGGGTCGTCGGTGAGCGACAGGGTGCCGATGGTCAGCCCGTGATAGGCGCCGCGCCGGGCGATGGCCTTGGTGCGGCCCGGCTCGCCGCGCAGAGCGTGATAGCGGCGGGCGATCTTCCAGGCGGTCTCGACGGCTTCGGCGCCGCCGCTCGAGAAGAAGGTGTGCTCGATGTCCACTGGGGCGATTCGGGACAGCCGCTCGGCGAGTTCGATCGCCGTCGGATGCGCGGAGTTGGTCCACAGCGGGCTGTAGCACAGCTCACGCAGTTGCTTTTCGGCGGCCTCGGCGAACTCAGAGCCGTAGGAGTAGCCGAGTTGGCAGCAGTACAGCCCCGACAGGCCGTCGATGTAGCGCCTGCCGTCCGCGTCGTCGACGTACGGGCCCTCCCCTCGCCGGACGACGAGGAGGTCTTCGCCCTCGGGGCCGAGCGAGCCGTTGGCAGTCATGTTCAGCAGCAGGTGCCGCTGGGCGGTGGCGGCGGTCGGCTGAGCGGTGGTGGTGGTCATACGGTCTCGCCTCCGGGGTTGGCGACCCCTGCCGTGTTCTCGACTGACAGCAGAGAGCCCTGTCGTCCGGAGCCGAGCCAGCGCGCCAGGGCGACCAGGGCGAGGGCGAGGATGGCGAGGGCGATGAGGATGGCGCTGATCGCGGTGACGCTGGGGTCGATTTCGAAGGTCAGGGAGTTGTAGACCTGCACCGGCAGGGTGACGGTGTCGACCGAGGAGAGGAACTGGGAGATGTAGAACTCGTCGAAGCTGGTGATGAAGGAGAAGATCGCGGCGGCGATCATGCCGGGGGCGGCGAGGGGGAAGGTGATCCGCCGGGCGATCGTGAGGCGGCCGGCGCCCATGCTGGCGGCGGCGTCCTCCAGGCGTTCGTCGATGCCGCGCAGGGTCGCGATCAGGATCAGCACCGCGATGGGTGCGGCCAGCACGGTGTGCCCGAGGGCGATGGCGATGGGGCTGCCCAGCATCGCGGCGGGCTCGAAGAGCAGGAACAGGCCCAGTGCGGTGACGATCTGCGGGATGACCAGGGGTCCGAGGACCAGGGCGTAGACGGCGGAGCGCAGCGGGAGTTCGCTGCGCGTGAGTGCGGTTGCCGCGGTCACGCCGATGATGAGGGAGAACACGGTGCTCAGGGCGGCGACCAGGGCGCTCAGGGAGAGCGCGGCGGGCCATTTGCTGCCGTCGGCGAACAGCGCCTGGTACCAGTTCAGCGTCCAGGTGTCGGGGGGGAAGGAGGCGAAGGCGTTGTTGCTGAAGGAGGTGACGAGGATGACCACGATCGGCAGCGCCAAAAACAGCAGGATCACGGTGGCGACGGCGGTCAGGACGATCCGCCCGGCCAGGGTGCTGCGCAGTTCCATCATGTGGCGCTCCTCTTCCTACGGCTGGCGCCGAGCGAGGTGACGAGTTTGACCAGCAGCAGTCCGGCGAAGGTGATCAGCAGCAGGAGGACGCCCTGAGCGGCCGCCCCGTTCCACTGGTTCTCTTTCATCACCTGCTGGTTGATCAGGGTGGCGATCATCGTCTGGTTGGGTCCGCCCATCAGGGCGGGGGTGATGTAGTAGCCCAGCGAGAGGATGAAGCTGAGCAGTCCGGCGCTGGCCAGGCCGGGCGAGACCAGCGGCAGGTAGATGCGGCGGAAGATCGTTATGCGTCCGGCGCCCATGCTGGCCGCGGCCGCGAGCAGCCGGCGGTCCACGCCGCGCATCACGCCGTACAGCAGCAGCACCGTGTACGGGAGCATCATGGAGGTGGTGCCGATGACCACGCCCAGCTCGTTGTACAGCAGCTGGAACGGCGCCCCCGGCAGGGACAGGCCGGTCAGGGTCTCGTTCACCAGGCCCTTGTCGCCGAGCATGATGATCCAGCCGTAGGTGCGCACCAGGGCGCTGATGAAGTGCGGCACGACCACGATCAGCATGGCCACTCCGGCCCACAGGGGCTTGAGCCGGGAGATCGCGTTGGCCAGGACGAAGCCGAAGACGAGGCTGAGCAGCGCGGTCTCCGCTGAGATCCGCAGCGTGGTGAACAGGACGGAGAGGTTGACGCCGGTCAGCGCGTCGGCGTACCAGTGCAGCGTCAGTGCGCCGTCGGTGTCCTTGAGGCTGAGGAACAGCGTGCTGAAGATCGGGTAGACGAACAGCACCAGCAGATAGACGACGACCGGCAGCGCGTACAGGATCCCAATCCGGGTCTTGCGCGAGGCCAGGAGCTTGCGCGGACGGGCAGGGGCCGTGGTGGTGAGGGCGGCCATGGCTCACCCTCCCTGTTCGGTGGGGAAGAGGTTGACGTCGTCGGGGTCTGCGGTGATCCCGATCCGCTCGCCGGTGACGGGGCCGCGGCCGGCCGGTACCTCCAGGCGCAGCGGCGGCGCGTCATCGCCGTCGACCCGCACACCCGCGCGGACCAGAGTGCCCACGTACGTGGCGGTCTCCACCGTGCCGGTACAGAAACCGTCGTCGGGGGCAGAGACCCGCAGCCGGCCCGGCTGGACCGCCGCTTTCACCGGGGTGCCGATGGCCAGGTCGTGGCGGCGCGCCTTCAGCAGCCCCCCGGACCCGTCGAGGCGGACCAGGGTGTGGGCGTCGGTGTGCTGCTCGATGCGGCCGGGCAGGAAGTTGGCCGCGCCCAGGAAGTCCGCGACGAACGGGGTCCTCGGCCGCTCAAACAACTCCCGCGGCGTGTCGAACTGCTCGATCAGCCCGTTGCGCATCACCGCGATCCGGTCCGACAGGACCAGCGCTTCTTCCTGATCGTGCGTCACATAGATGACGGTCAGGCCGAGTTCCTGCTGGATGGTCTTGATCTCGACCTGGAGCTGGTCGCGGAGCTTCTTGTCCAGGGCGCCCAGGGGCTCGTCCATCAAGATCACCGGCGGGCGGTAGACCAGCGCGCGGCACAGCGCGACGCGCTGCTGCTGGCCGCCGGACAGCTCGCGCGGCTTGCGGCTGCCGAACCCGGACAGGCCGGCGATCTCCAGGGTCTCCCCCACCCGCCGGCGGATCTCGTTCTTCGGCACTCCGCGCAGGGTGAGCGGGAAGGCGACGTTCTCGCTCACGCTCATGTGCGGGAAGAGTAGGTACTGCTGAAAGACGAACCCCAGGTTGCGTTTTTGCGGGGCGAGCCGGGTGACGTCGCGGTCCCCGACGGTGATGGTGCCGGAGTCCGGCTCGCAGAACCCGGCGATCATCATCAGAGTGGTGGTCTTGCCCGACCCCGAGGCACCCAGGAACGTGACGAACTCCCCCGCCGCGATCTCCATGGACGCCTCGTCGACAGCGACGACGTCCCCGTACGTCTTGCGCAGCGCCACCACCGACAGCGCCTTGCCCGTCGTCGTGGCCGACGCGGCGCCGGCCGTCTCGACAGAAGGAGTAACCACACCATGTTCAGCCACGAGCCCACTCCAGCCAGCGCTTGGTGACGGCCGCTTCGTTGTTCAGCCACCAGTCGATGTCGGTGTCGAAGCCCTTGTCGTAGTACTTGGGCGCACCCGCCAGGGCGTTGCGCTCGTCCTCGGTGAGCTTGGCGTAGGCCAGCGGCGACGACGGGTTCGACGGGAACGCCTTGGCCAGCGCGGCCTGGCTCTCGGCCCGCAGCGCGAAGTCCATCAGCTGGTAGGCGCCGTCCACATTGGCCGCGCCCTTGGCGATGGCATAGCCCTGGAACTGGCGGCGCATACCGGCCAGCTGCCGGGCCACCGGCACCCCCTGCTTCTGCAGATCGGCGATCCGGCCGTCCCACACGGTGGACATCGTGACCTCCTGGCGGCTCAGCAGCACGCCGGGCAGCGGGCCGCTGTCCCAGAACTTCTTGATGTCGGCCCGCAGCCGGGTCAGCACCTTGAAAGCGCGGTCCACATCCAGCGGATACAGCTTGTCGATCGGGACGCCGTCGGCCAGCAGCGCGAACTCCAGCTCCGGCAGGTCACCGTCCGGGCTGACCATCGAGCGGCCGCCCGTGAAAGCCTTGGTGTCCCAGAAGTCCGCCCACGACTCGGGCTTCTTACCGCCGAAGGCGTCCGTGCGGTACGCGATGCACTGGCCGTAGAAACTGTTGCCGATCGCATGCTCGGTGATCTGGTTCTCGGGGATCTTCGCGCTCTTCACGCTCTTGACCCGCTCGGGGTCCAGCGCCTCCAGAGCGTCATGCTTCACGTACTTTTGGTGCGACATCATCGAGTTGTTGATCAGGTCGCACTGCGGGCGGCCCTGCTTGATCTGCGCCAGCAGCGGGGCATCGTCCACGTTGAGCACCTTGACACTGATGCCCGTCTCCTGGGTGAACGGCGTGTAGATCGCCTTCTGCAGGGCTGCACCGAAGGAACCGCCACTGTCGCGGACGATCACCGTCTTGCCGCCCTTCCCACCGGTGCCGGTGGAAGTGCTGCGGCTGGTGCCGGTACCGCAGGCGCTGAGGGTGGTCGCGGCGGCGACACCCGCCGTGACCCCGCCTATTCCTCGCAGGAAGAGTCTGCGGTCTATTCGGGCATCTTTCATCGTGTGCCTCCTGGTGGTACTGGCCGCGCGAAGGGGAGCGGCTGGGGACGTGGGAAGGGGGGCTTGAAGGGGGTCTAGTGGCGGGGGGCCGCCTCGTCGGATCCGGTACCCACGCCGGGGACCGAGAGGGTGTCGGGGCTCGGGGGCATGTCGGGGTCCCACGGGATGGCGAGGGCGGCGAGTTCGGTGCCGGGGGCGACGGTGAGGCCGTGCATGCCGTAGATGATCCGTCCGCCGGCCGGGGCGTGGACCGTGTGCTCCGTGCCGTCGGCCGGGTCGACGATGCGGCCGAGGAGGTCGCCCTCCGCCACTTCGCCGATGACGTCGGCGTCGAAGGAGAACTCCGGGTACCACAGGCCGGTGGCGTCGGCGGTGACGCCGGCGGACCAGACCCACGTGCGGATCGGGGCCGGGGCGGAGCCGTCCTGGTCGAGGACGCCCAGGTGGCGCAGTGCCGTGAGGAGGCCGTCGACGCGACGGAGGGCCGTGGGCTCGTCCCGCTGGCCGAGTGAGCCCACCTCGACCAGGACCGCCGAGATGCCCCGGCGGGCAGCGGCGGCGTGGCTGTTGCCGCCCTCGGCCGTCAGCCCGATCATGACGTCCTCGATACCGAAGGACCCGGCCAGTTCGGCCGTCGCCTTGTCGAGGTCCGGGTCACCGGTGAGGCGGTAGCCGACGAAGTCCCGCAGGACCTGGTCGATGCCGCCGCAGTGCAGGTCGATGTAGACGTCGGCGCCGTCGACGAGGTGGGCGAAGAGCCAGGCGGCCAGCCGCTCGGTGGGGCCGCCGTCCGGGTCGCCGGGGAAGACGCGGTTGATGTTCACGCCGTCCACCGGGGAGACGTTGAGCCGGCCCTCGTACACGGCGTTGGGGTTGGCGACCGGACAGATGATCACCTGCCCGCGCACCTCACCGGGTTCCAGCAGGTCTGCCAGGCGCACGGCGGCGTCGATAGGCGTGAACTCGCCGCCGTGCACCCCCGCGGTGATGACGACGCGAGGGCCGGGGCGGGTGCCGTTGACCAGGGTCAGCGGGATGTCCGCGGTGAGGGTGCCGAGGTCGGCGGTAACGGTGCCGCGGGTCTTGGTGCCGGGCTCGGCGCTCAGGGGGCCGATGTGGAGCTTGTCGGTCATGGTCGTCACGCCTCCGCGCGGTTCAGGGTGGAGATGAAGTCGATGGGCTGGGGCGAGGTGCCGTCCAGCGCCAAGTCCGCCGCGATGTCGCCGAAGGCGGGCGAGAGCTTGAAGCCGTGGCCGGAGAACCCGGCGAGCAGTACGACGTTGTCGTTGCCGGGCAGCGGGCCGACGAGCGGGCGGCTGCTTTCGGTGTAGCCCTCCATGTAGACGGACAGCCGGGTCGGGTCGGGGTTCAGGTCCGGCATGTAGCGGCTGATGAGGTCGGTGAAGATCTCCAGCTCCTCCGGCTGTACGTTCCGGTCCAGCTGGTTGGGGTCGCCGGCCGGGCGGTGCAGGGCGCGGGAGAGGCCGAGCTTGACGGAGATGCCGTCCGGGGAGGGCAGTCCGTAGCAGTGGGTGGGGGCCGTACGGATGAAGGCTGGGCGCTCCTCGCCGAACCAGGCGTCGGAAGTGGGCACGTACCAGGCGCTGACGAGCCGACGGATGTCCACCTCCCACGGCAGGTCGGGCAGCAGGTCGTTGACCCAGGGGCCGGGGGTGACGACGGCCGTGTCGAAGTGTTCGCTGCCGGCGTCGGTGCGGATCTCCACGCCGTTCGCGACGGGGACGATCTCGCGGACCGTGGTGTAGCGGTGGATGACGCCGCCCAGCTGCTCTGCGCGGCGGGCGGCGGTCTGGATCGTCAGTTCGGGCCGGATGAAGCCCGCACGGCGGTCGAGCACGGCCGCGTCACCGTCCTCGATCCGGTACTGCGGGAAGCGCTTGGCGAGCAGTTCGGCGTCGAGCACCTCGTGGTCGAGCCCGTGCTCGGCGATGGACTGCAGGACGGTCGCCATCTGCTGGTGCTCGGTCGGTCCCATCAGCAGGCACCCGGTCAGGCGGCGCAGCTCGCGGCCCGTCTCCTGCTGCAGCCGTCCCCAGAGGCCGTCGGCGTGCTGGAGCAGCGGTACGTACCGGGAATCCTCGAAGTGCGCGCTGCGGAAGATCCGGGTCTCACCGCCGGCGGCACTGCGGTCGTGGCCCGGAGCGAACCGGTCGTACCCGACGACCTCGGCGCCGCGGGCCGCCAGCCGCCAGGCGGCCTGGCTGCCCATCGTTCCGACGCCGACGACGGCGACGCGCTTCCTGGCAGCTGACACAGGACTTTCCTTTCGTATCGCCGAGGCGCATGCTGGGCGCCCGACGTGAGGCTGATCGATTCGAGGCGGTTTGGACGGGGGCCGGGCCCTTTCTTCGGGCCATCGGCTAGCAGCCGCCGTGCCTCCCGGTGCCGGCCCACTTCCTCGCGTCTTCGCTTGGGCCGTGCCACATCGTGGAACGCTGTGCTAGAATCTGGCACGAGAATGTCAGCGGCTCGTTGGGGAGTCAAGAGGGTGTCCATCAGAAATTCTGAGGATTAACAGGGGGAAATCGGATGGAAATGAAGAGCGTGACCAGGTCGTTGCGCATCCTGGAGGCGGTCGCCCAGCATCAGCCGGTCACCGTCGGGGAGTTGACGAAGCTCTTCGGCCTCCCGAAGTCGACCGTGCAGCGCACCCTGGTCACTTTGGCCGAGGCGGGCTGGCTGCGCGCGAACCGCAGCGACACCACGCGCTGGGAGATCGGCGCCCGGGTGCTGGCCGTGCGACCCGCCGCCCTGCAGGGTTCCAGCCTGTTCGCCGCCGCCCGCGAACCCATGATCCGGCTCCGGGACAGAGTGAACGAGACCATCCACCTGGCGGTGCCCGACGCACTGCAGTGCATGGTCGTCGTCGACCGCGTCGACTCCGACCACGCCGTACGGACCTTCCACAACGTCGGCGACACCTCTCCGCTGCACGCCACCGCCGTGGGGCGCGCGATCCTCTCGCAGCTCCCGAAGCGGGACGTCGAGGAACTCATCGCCCAGGGCTTGGAGCGCTTCAGCGACACGACCCCCGCCGACCCCGACGAACTGCGCGCCGAGCTGGACCGGATCCGCACCGACGGCTACGCGATCAACCGGAACCAGTACCGGCCGGGCGTCTGCGCCCTCGCCGCGCCCGTGCTCGACGAGAGCGGGACACCGCTGGCCGCCGTGGCCATCTCGATGCCCGACTCCCGCTACGACGAGGACCGGGCGCCCGAGTGGGGCGGCCTCGTCGCCGACACGGCAGCGGAGATCACCGGGCGCCTGCTGGGCGCCTGAACGGAAGGCGGCACGGCCCACGAGGGCCCCGGACCGGCAGGGGCCGGCTCGCACGCGTCGGAGCGTGCGGGTCGGCCCTTGCCGCATGTCAGGGCAGCCGTCGCCCTGGGCCCGGCCAGGGGAGGTGCCGGGCCCAGGGCGGCCGCCCCGCGCGGCGCGGCGGGGAGCGGGCAGGGCGCTCCCGCCGTTCATCGCCACGAAGGTCATCGGATCCACTCCACTCCGCGCTTCATGCCATATTGTGGAACGCCGTGCTAGAATCTGGCATGCATCATGCCCATGGCTCCGGGAAGGGAGTCAAGGGGTGAGCACGACGAAGACACGCGAGTGATGGGGGCCCGGATGGAAATGAAGAGCGTCACCAGGTCACTTCGCATCCTGGAGGCGGTCGCCCAGCATCAGCCCGTGACCGTGGGGGAGCTGACGAAGCTGTTCGGCCTGCCCAAATCGACCGTGCAGCGAACCCTGGTCACGCTCAACGAGGCGGGCTGGCTCCGGGCGAACCGCAAGGACACCACCCGCTGGGAGATCGGCGCCCGCGTCCTCGCCGTACGACCCGCCGCCCTCCAGGGCTCCAGCCTGTTCGCCGCCGCCCGCGAGCCCATGATCCGGCTCCGCGACGCGCTGAACGAGACCATCCACCTGTCGGTGCCCGACGCACTGCACAGCATGGTCGTCGTCGACCGCGTCGACTGCGACCACGCCGTACGGACCTTCCACGCCATCGGCGACACCTCACCCCTGCACGCCACGGCCACCGGGCACGCGGTCCTCGCCCATCTGCCGAAGTCCGAGGTCGACGAGTTCGCGACGGGCACGCTCGAGGGGTACGGCGAGGAGACCATCACCGACCCGAAGGAGCTGCGCACGGAGCTCCGCCGGGTCAGGGAGCGTGGCTACGCCGTCAACCACAACCAGTACCTCCAGGGTGTCTGTGCCATCGCGGCACCTGTCCTGGACGGTGACGGCGTGCCGCTGGCCGCCGTGGCCGTCTCCCTGCCCGACTCACGCTTCGAGCCCGGCAGGCTGGCCGAGCTGGGCCAAGTGGTGACCGACACCGCGGCGGAGATCACCGCCCGCCACCTGCGCTGAGTACGGCCGCTCCCCGCTCCGCCTCGGAAGCCGCCGTCCGCAGGGCGAGGGCGGGCCCGCCGCCTGTGCGGCGAGGCCAACCCACCCCCGTGCCCGGCCAGGAGGACGGAGCGGCCGGGCACGGGGTGGCCCGCGGTGCGCGATGGGGCGTATGTCAGGGCAGGACCGCCCTCATCGCACAGGCACCGCGAGGTACTGGTACTCCAGGAACTCCTCGATCCCGACCCGGCCGCCCTCGCGGCCCAGCCCCGACTGCTTGACGCCGCCGAAGGGGGCGGCCGGGTTGGAGACGAGGCCGGTGTTGAGGCCGACCATGCCGACCTCCAGGCGTTCGCTGACGCGCAGCGCTCGGTCGAGGCCCTCGGTGAAGACGTAGCCGACGAGGCCCCAGGGCGTGTCGTTGGCCCGGCGTATCACCTCTACCTCGTCGTCGAAGGTGAGGATCGCCGCGACCGGGCCGAAGATCTCCGTGTCCATCAGGCGGCTGTCCGGGGCGACGTCCGTGAGTACGGTCGGCGGGTAGAAGCAGCCCGGGCCTTCGGGCGTACGGCCGCCGACGAGTACCCGGGCGCCGCGCTCCACCGCGTCGGCCACCAGTTCCTCGACCTTGCCCCGTCCGGTCCTGTCGATCAGCGGGCCGACGTCGACGCCGTCCCGGGTGCCGGGGCCCACGACCAGCGCGCCCATGCGCTCGGCCAGGCGCCGCCCGAACTCCTCCACCACGGAGCTGTGGACGAAGAAGCGGTTGGCGGCGGTGCACGCCTCGCCCATGTTGCGCATCTTGGCGACCATCGCGCCGTCTACCGCCTTGTCCAGGTCGGCGTCCTCGAAGACGATGAACGGCGCGTTCCCGCCCAGCTCCATCGAGGTCCGCACGACCGCCTCCGCGCTCTGGGCGAGCAGCAGGCGTCCGACGTTGGTGGAGCCGGTGAAGGAGAGCTTGCGAATCCGCCCGCCGCGCAGGAGCGGTTCGCACACCTCCCCCGCACGGGAGGTGGTGACGACGTTGAGCACGCCGTCCGGCAGCCCGGCCTCCTTCAGGATCGCGGCGAGGGCCAGGCTGGAGAGGGGAGTCTGCGGGGCGGGCTTGAGAATCATCGTGCAGCCCGCCGCGATGGCCGGGCCGATCTTGCGGGTGCCCATGGCCAGCGGGAAGTTCCACGGGGTGATCAGCAGGCAGGGGCCGACCGGCCGGCGGGAGAGCAGCATGCGGTTGCGGCCGTCGGGCAGGACGCCGTTGCCGCCCTCGATGCGGACGGCCTCCTCGGAGAACCAGCGGAAGAACTCGGCCGCGTACGCCACCTCTCCCCTGGCCTCGGCCAGGGGCTTGCCCATCTCGGCCGTCATCAGGTGGGCCAGCTCGTCGGTGCGCTCGACGATGATCTCGTAGGCCCGGCGCAGGATCTCGCTGCGGACCCGGGGCGCCGTACGGGCCCACTCCTCCTGCGCCCGGACGGCCGCCTCCTCGGCGCGCTGGGCGTCCTTGGCGCCCGCGTCGGCGACATGGCAGAGGATCTCACCGGTCGCGGGGTCGTCGACGGGCATGGTGGCGCCGTCCGCGGCGTCCACCCAGGCCCCGCCGATGAACAACTGCGTGGGTGTGTCGGTCATGAGGTTCCTCCTGGTCGAGCGGCTTGATCGGCGGTGGGGTCGAGCAGTTCCGCGAGGTGCAGGGCGCGGATGCCCCGGTCACCGGCGAGGTGGTCGATCTGGGTGGCGCAGCTGAAGCCGTCGGCCACGACGACCGTCGGCGTGTCCTGGTCGATGTCGTCGAGACGTGGCTTGAGGGCCAGGTCGGCGACGGCCATCGAGGTGTCGTAGTGCTGCTCCTCGAAGCCGAAGTTCCCGGCGAGTCCGCAGCAGCCCTCCGCCTCGTCGACCTTCTCTACGCCGAGGCGGCCGAGCAGGTCGCGGGGGTGGCGGCCCTTGAAGGTGGCGTATTCGTGGCAGTGGGTCTGCAGGACGACCTGGTCCGGCAGCTTCGGCGGGGTCCAGTCCGGCGCGGCCAGGTCGGTCAGGGCGCCGGTGAAGGTGTGGACGCGGGCCGCGACGCGCCGGGCGGCGTCGGTGTCGAGCAGTTCGGGCACGTCACGCTTGAGGGCGGCGGCGCAGCTGGGTTCGGCCACGACGATGGGCCGGTCGTCGCCGTTGTCCAGGTGGGCGACCGTACGGGCCATGATGCGGCGCGCGGTGGACAGTTGCCCGGTACTGACCCAGGTCAGGCCGCAGCACAGGCCGTCCTCGGCGGTGCAGGGGATGCCGGCGTCGGCGAGCACGCGGCTCGCGGCGCCCGCCACCTCGGGGCGGAAGGCCCGGGTGAAGCTGTCGACGAAGAGCAGGGCCTTCGCCGGTTCATCCGTCTTCGCCGACCGCAGGACCTTGCGCAGGGCGCGCCGGGAGGCGAAGGCCGGTATCCGGCGCTTCGTGGTCACGCCGCCGAGACGGGCGAGCAGCGTGCCGACCGGTCCGCGCAGCAGCGCGTTGAGCGGGCGGGCGGCGAATCCGGCGAGGGCCGAGGTCAGCGGCAGCCAGCCCAGCGAGTAGTGGGAGCGGGGCCGGATTCTGCCCTTGTAGTGCTGGTGCAGGAACTCCGCCTTGTACGTGGCCATGTCGACGCCGACGGGGCAGTCGCTGGAGCACGCCTTGCAGGACAGGCACAGGTCGAGGGCGTCGCGCACCTCTGTCGAGCGCCAGCCGTCCTGGACCGTCCTGCCGCGCACCATCTCCTGGAGCATCCGGGCCCGGCCTCGGGTGGAGGCGTTCTCCTCGCCGGTGGCCCGGTAGCTGGGACACATCACGCCGCCAGCGTCGCTGCGGCAGCGGCCGACGCCGACACAACGGCGGACCGCGCCCGCGAAGCCGTCCTCGTCGTGCGGGAAGGAGAAGAGGGTCTCCACGGGCACGACATCGGAGGGCGTGTGCAGCGCGAGATCGGCGTCGAGCGGGGCCGGGGCCACGATGACGCCCGGGTTGAGCAGCCCTTCCGGGTCGAAGATCTCCTTGAAGGCGGCGAACGTCCGGATCATCCGGTGGCTGTACATGACCTCCAGCAGCTCACCGCGCGCCCGCCCGTCACCGTGCTCACCCGACAGCGAGCCGCCGTGCTCGACGACCAGGGCTGCGGCTTCGGCCAGGAAGCCGCGGGTCGCGGCCCGGCCGGCGTCCGTGGCGAGGTCGAAGTCGATGCGCACATGGACACAGCCCGCGCCGAAGTGGCCGTACAGCACCCCGGTCAGGCGGTGGGAGGCCAGCAGTATGCGGAAGTCCCGCAGGTAGGCGGCCAGGTTCTCGGGCGCGACGGCCGCGTCCTCCCAGCCGGGCCAGGACTCCACGCCGTCCACGAGGCGGGCGGCGAGGCCGGCCCCGTCCTCGCGGACCCGCCACAGCGAACGCCGCTCCGCAGGGGTCTGAACGACCCGCCCGCCGGTTATCCGGCCCTGCGCCTTGAGCACGTCGAGCAGTTCGGCGGCGCGGGCGTCGACCGACGCCTGGTCGTCGCCGTCGAGCTCGACGTACAGCCAGGCCCGCCCCTCGGGCAGCCCGGTCACGGAGTCCGGGCCGCGCCGGGCGCGCATGGTGGCGACGATCGCCTCGTCCATGCCCTCCACGGCGGTGGGGTTCCAGCGCAGGATCTCGGGGACGTCCTCGGCGGCGTCCACGACGTCGTCGTACCCGAGCGTCAGCAGCGTGGAAGCCTGTGCGGTCGCCACCAGGCGGACCGTCGCGGCGGTGACGACCGCACAGGAGCCCTCGGTGCCCACCAGGGCGCGGGCCATGTCGAACCCGTGCTCGGGGAGCAGATGGTGCAGCTGGTAGCCGGAGACCTGACGCGGAACGCGGCCCAGCTCGGTGCGGATCGGCGCCAGGTTGGCGTCGATCAGGCGTCGTACGTCGGCTTCGAGCCGGGCGACACGCTGGACGGCGTCCGCGTCGGCCGGATCGGCGGCGCGCAGTCCGGTGCGGTCGGCGACGGCCCGTACGCCGTCTGCCGTCACGATCTCCAGGGCCTCGATGTGGCTGCTGGTGCGCCCGTGCCGCACCGACCGGTTGCCGCACGCGTCGTTGCCGATCATCCCGCCGAGGGTGCAGCGGCTGTGCGAGGAGGGGTCGGGGCCGAAGGTGAGCCCGTGCAGGGCGGACGCGCCGCGCAGCGTGTCCAGGATCACGCCGGCCTCGACCCGCGCGGTGCGGGCCAGCGGGTCGATGTCCAGGATCCGGTTCATGTACCGGGAGAAGTCCAGGACGACGCCCGGTCCGACCGCGTTGCCCGCCATGCTGGTACCGCCACCGCGCGCGGTGACGGGGACGCCCGTCTCCCGGCAGGCCCGCACCACCGCGACCACGTCGTCGGCGCTGCCGGGGAACACCACGGCCCTCGGCGGGACCCGGTAGTTGGAGGCGTCGTAGGCGTAGGGACCGGTGGAGCCCGGGCCCGTCTCCACCCGCAGGCCGGGAGCGGTCTCGGTGAGCCGCGCGACCAGCGGCTCGAGGGCCGTGGTGGTGTCCGTCATCGCCCTGCCGCTCCCGATGTACCGGCCTCCACCGCGGTCGCCCAGGCCTGGAGACCCTCGTCCACCGCCGTCTCGTCGATGACGAGCGCAGGGATCATCCGCACGACCTGGTTCCAGGCGCCGCACAGCAGCAGGAGCAGGCCCTCGTCGACGGCGGCGCGCTGCACGCGGGCAGCGGTCTCGGGGTCGGGGCTGCCGTCCTCGGTGACGAACTCGGTGGCCAGCATCAGCCCGAGGCCGCGTACGTCGCCGATGCCCGGCGTGCGGTCGGCCACCGCCTCCAGGCCGTGGCGCAGCCGCTTGCCCATGGCCTCGGCGTTCTCGACGAGCTTCTCGTCGCGTACGACGTCGAGGGTGGCGCAGGCGGCGGCGCAGGCGACGGCGTTGGCTCCGTACGTACCGCCCTGCGAGCCCGGCCACGCCTTGGCCATCAGCTCCTCGGAGGCGGCGATGCCGGACAGCGGGAAGCCGCTGGCCAGGCCCTTCGCGGTGACGAGGATGTCCGGGGTGACACCGAAGTGGTCGTGGCCCCAGAAGCGGCCGGTGCGGCCGACACCCGTCTGCACCTCGTCGAGGATGAGCAGGAAGCCGTGGCGGTCCGCGCGCTCCCGCAGGCCCTCCATGAAGGCGCGGTTCGCGGGGACGTAGCCGCCCTCGCCGAGCACCGGCTCGACGATGATCGCGGCCGTGTCGGCGGGTGAGGAGATCGTCTGGAGGGTGTAGTCCAGCTCCTTCAGGGCGAAGCGGGTCGCGGTCTCCTCGTCCCAGCCGTAGCGGTAGGCCGACGGGAAGGGGGTGACGACGACACCGCTCATCAGCGGGGAGAAGCCGGACCGGAAGCGGGTGCCGGATGTCGTCATGGAGGCGGCGGCCACCGTACGGCCGTGGAAGCCGCCGTGGCAGACGATGACGTTGGGGCGGCCGGTGGCCTGGCGGGCCAGCCGCAGCGCGGCCTCGACCGCCTCGCTGCCGGAGTTGGTGAAGAACAGGCTGTCCAGGCCGGCCGGCAGCACCTCGCCGAGCTTCTCGACGAGTCGCCGCAGGGGCTGGTGCATCACCGTCGTGTACTGGCCGTGGACGAGCGTGCCCACCTGCTCCTGCGCCGCTGCCACGACCTTGGGGTGACAGTGCCCGGTGCTGGTGACGCCGATCCCGGCGGTGAAGTCGAGGTAGCGGCGGCCGTCCTCGCCAAAGAGGTGGACGCCCTCGCCCCGGACCGCCACCACGGGCGTGGCCTGGCGAAGGTGCGGCGACAGTGCGGTCATGATCGTCTCCCGGCGGATTCGTCGGTCTGCTCCGGTCTCCCCGAGCATCTCCGCGGACCAGGACGGCGCCAACGCGCGATCTGTCCAGCCGCGACGCGGTATCCGGACGTTGTGTCAACCGCACCGGGCTCCATGGCACGCCCCTCCGCCTCGCAAGCGCGCTCACGGCTCTTGCGCAGGTCAGCGAGGCTTGTCAGAGTGACGGGGCACTCCCCCGAGCTCTCAGGCTTCGCTGCGCAGGGGACCACCATGGAGGCACCGTGACCGAGAACCACCACACGGCTCCGGGGCCTGCCACCGACGGCTCCGACGCCTCCGTGCCGGGCCCGGACATGGACACCGTCGGCCGCCCGCCCACCGTGGCCGACGTGCTGGCCCTTCCCGTCCTGGCCGCCGGACAGCCCCAGGTCGTCACCGGCGCGGCACAGCTCGACCGTCCCGTCCGCTGGGTCCACATCACCGAGCTGACGGACCCCGCCTCCTTCCTCAAGGGCGGCGAACTCGTCCTGACCACCGGCATGCCCCTGCCCGAGGAACCGGCCGGAGTACGGCGCTACGTCGACGAACTCGCCGACATCGGCGCAGCAGCCCTCGTCATCGAACTCGTCCGCCGCTACCACCGCCCGCCCGACACCCTGGTCCACGCCTGCCAGGCCCGCGGCCTTCCCCTCGTCACCCTGGCCAAGGACGTCAACTTCCTGGAGGTCACCCAGGTCGTACACGCGCTCCTGCTCGGCAACCAGGCGGACGCGATGCGGCGCACCCAACGCATCCACGAGGCGTTCACCGCCCTCACCCTGCGCGGCGCCGGACCGGAGGACGTGGTGCGCACGGCGGCGGAGATGAGCGGCCGCACGGTCGTGCTGGAGAACTTGGTACACCAGGCGCTGATCTGCGAACCGTCCGGAAGCACGGTGGAGGAGGCTCTCATCCGTTGGGAAGAGCGCTCCCGAGCCACCGGGCCCGGCGACCGTACGACGATGAGCGGCCCGGAGGGCTGGCTCACGGCACCCGTCGAGTACCAGGGCGAACGCTGGGGCCGTGTGGCCATGCTCCCGGCCGGCACTGACGGGCCGGCCTTCGGGCCGCAGGACATCACCGTCCTGGAGAGGACCGCGATGGCCCTGACCGTCGCTCGCCTCATCCACCCCATGCCCTGGGAACGCACCGCACACCGAAACGCCCTGCGCGACCTGGTCGAACAGCGCCACCGCTCCGCGGAGGACGCCCGCGCCCGCTGCGCCGCTCTGGGCTTGCCGGCGGACCGAAGCCGCTTCGTCGCGATCCTCGTGGACCTGCACCCGGGGGATGAGGGAAGCGAACCCGAGACCCGCCTGTTCCAGGAGCTTCGAACGGCAGGTACTCCGGCCATCGTCGGCGCCCTGGCGCCCGACCGCATCGGCGTCCTGCTGGCCCTGCGCCCCTCCCAGCCCTGGCACCCCATCGCCGAAGGCCTGTACGGCATAGCGCGTGGCATGGCGCCGCAAGCAGTCGTGAGCGTCGGCTCGGAGGTCGCGGACCTCTCCCACATCGCCCGCTCCTTCCGCGAGGCGGAGCGCGTCGCGGAGGCCACCCCGCTGGGCCAGCCACTCCCCCCGGACCGCTCCTTCCACGAGCTGTCCGACATCGGCCTGCGCCGCCTGCTGTACGCCCTCCGGGAGGACACCCGGATCCAGGGGTACGCCGAAAGACAACTCGGCCGTCTCATCGACCACGACAGCCAGCACGGCACCGACCTGCAGACGACCCTGCGCCACTACCTGGAGGCGGCCGGCAACAAGACCACCGCCGCGCGCCGGGGCGGCCTCTCCCGCGAAACCATGTACCAACGCCTGCGCACCATCGAGCGCCTCCTCGACCGCGACCTCGAATCCGGCGAACAGCGCACCGAACTCCACGTGGCGCTGACGGCTCTGGACGTCCTGCGAGCCCATTGACGCAAAACGGCCTCCGTCCTGCCGTCAGGCGTCGGATTCACGTACATAGCTCCCGGGCCGCCATAGTTCCCGGGCCGCCCGGTGCCACAGCCCGACGACTACGGCTACACCTTCCCGCCCGGTGGCCCTGGGCTGACGCATTCACAGACGCCCTCGCGGCCACGCGGTCGCCGTATCGACTCCGGATATCGGGCGTGTTCCCAGGTGAAGTCGCGGGATCATGGTCGTCGGGCCGGCTCCGGGCGGTGGACCCCCCGTGGCCGATAGCCGAGGGTGTCGCAGCGCCCCAGCAGGTCGGCGAGGAGCCAGACGATGGTCAGCCACATTTCGGTGCCCTGGAGTCCGGGTTCCGGGCCGGGTCCTGTGGCACCGGGGCCGAAGCCGAAGCCTTGGCCGTCCTGCCAGCGCAGCAGGGTTGCGGCCAGCTGACGTTCGGCCCAGGTGCGTATCTCGGCAGACCGGTAGCTGTCGCCGTTCGTGCTGGTCCCGAGCTGCTGGGTGCACAGCCACAAGGGATGCGCCACATCCAGCACGTTGCAGGCGTTCTCCTGCCCGGCGCCGAAGTAGCGGGCGTCTCGTGCGTGGTCCAGGACCGCGTCCACGACGCGCTCCGGGTGCGGTACCGGCAGCCCGAACTGGGCGAACGAGCCACGCGTGAGCCGGTAGTAGCCGTTGACCACCTGCAGCCGACCGGCCTCGGGTGAGGGGGTGCCCCACATGCCCGTCCACGGGTCGGCGTGGGTCAGCAGCCAGCCGAACAGGGCCTCCACGGTCCCGGGTATGACGCCGTTGTCCCCTTGCCGCAGGTTCCAGTGCGCGGCCGTGGCCCACGAGTCGATCCAGGCGCCGGCACCCCATGCACCGTCCTGCCACGGGAGGTGTTCCAGCCGTGCGACGAGTTGGCGCGCGGTCATCTCCCGTACGCCGCGCACCGGATGCGGGAAGGATTCGCCCAGCAAGTCGAGGGCGTAGCCGACGGACAGGACGTGGTAGAGCTCGGAACCCTCGCCGAAGAAGCCGTCGGCGTCGGCGGCAGGCAGTGGGTCGCCGAACTCCGGCACCAGCCCGGTGCGCGGATCCTGGAGGGCGGCCAGCCGCTTGACGTGCTCGTCGGCGGTCAGTTGCTCGGGGGCGGTTCCCAGCAGCAGGTCGGCGATCTCCACGGCATCGCAGTGCGCACGCACGGTCGGCGCCGCTCCGGGACGGTCGACGTAAACGTCGCCGTCCCAGCACAGGGTCAGGAGATCGGCGGCCTGGGCGCGGGCGTCGTCGGCGAACCGGGTCAGGCGGTCTCCGCCGTGGCCGGGGCGGGCCGCGGCGACCGCCTTGGGTTCCAGGCGGTTGCGAAGGGGCCGGGCCGGGTTCCCTGCGGCCACCGTCCATGCCGGGAGATCCTTGGTGACCACTGCCCCGGCTCCGATCACGCAGTGGTCGCCGATGGTCACCCCGTCCATGACGACCACGTGCGAGCCGATCCACACATCGTCGCCGACGGTGATCCCCTTGCTGGTGAGCGGCTGTTGGAAGACCGGCCGGTCCGGCGCCATGGAGTGGTTGAAGCCGAGCAGCGATGTGTGTGCGCCGATCCGCACGCCGTTGCCCAGGGTGACATTGCCGCGCACTGTGGTGAACGGGTTCAGCGAGCAGTCCGAACCGGTGGTCAACGTCCCTGTGACGTAGGCGTGTGCGGCGATGTAGGAGTTGTCGCCGAGTCGCAGCCGGTCCGGGAACACCGCAGCGGACTCGGCCACGTAGCACTGCTCACCGATGTCACTGTCCCCGTCGATCGCCTGCTGCCGCCCCAGTTGGGCGGCTCGTTGTTCCTCGGTCGCCCCTTCGGCGAAGAGCCAGGGGCAGTGGTCGAAGCGGCGTACGGACTGATCACGATCCATGGGACGGAACGCTAGGTGGCAGGACACACCAGCGGAAGGGGCGCGGTGCGTCATCCAGGCGCGCCGCGCGATCCGCCACGACCACAGCTCCGCCGAACCGAGTCTCGATGGGAGGACCGCGCTGCTCTCGGGTCAGGACTTCTGGTGCAGCGAGTCCGCCGAACGGGCGGGGATCCCTTCGCTCGTACTGAGCGACGCTCCGCAACGGTGTCCGCCGCCGGCGCCAGGATCAACGGCACCTATGCCTCCGAGAGCCATTGGCTGCTCACCCAGGTGCTGCGGGAGGAGTGGGGCTTCGACGGGCTGGTCGTCTCCGACTGGTCGGTCGGACATCAACCTGAGGCACAGGTCGTCCCCTTGAAGGCCGCCGGTCACAGCAACCGCTGCATTGCGCGCACCCTGAACGGCTGGACCGCTGGTCTGGGGAGTGGCGGCCCAGCCGCCCTGGTCGACGATGGCGCCGGTGTCGTGGTCGGCGCGGCGGGCGGTGGAGGCCAGGCCGAGCCTCGGGGAGTGCCCGGTCCAGGCGAGCGGCACCCCGGCCCGGACAGTCTTCGGCCGCTGCGAGCCCTGACGGTCCGTGCACCGTTCCCAGCGCCGCCTGTCACGCCTGGAAGATCCCCAACTCGCTGGTAGTGACACTCACTTGGTGCGACACTGCTGTTCGCGCCAGGTGACGGGGGTGACAGGGATGGCGGAGGAGATACCGGGTGGCTTCCGGGGCAGGCGGCCGGTGTTGCGGTTCCTGGCGGACGCGCTGCACACCCCGCCCGGCAGTCCGCCGCCACGTCCGCTGCTGATGCTGCTCGGCCCGCGTGGCACGGGCGCCAGCCAGATGCACGAGTCGGCGCTGGAGTACTTCCGGACGGTGTGCCCGGTGGCGTACCTCAACTTCGAACCGCGCGCGGGCGGCGGCCAGCTCTCCATGCGCGAGGTGCTCGCCGCGCTCGCGCACCAGCTGCAGTCGGGAAAGCCGCTGGACCCGGTCGCCTTCCCCCGGCTCACCATCGGACTGCTCGCCACCGAACACCGCTGGGACCCGCCGACCCGCGACGGCGCCCGGCGACTCGCCCGGGTCGGCATCACCCGGCGGCTGCGCCACCAGATGCCGTCCCGCAGTCGCGACATCGTCGGCTCGCTCAGCCGTACCGCGATGCAGGTGACGAGCGCCTTCGAGGTGCCGGAGCCGCTCTCGGTGCTCGCCGCCGTGTCCGAGCACATCCAGGTGTCGCCAGGGCGCCAGCTGAACCTGCTGCAGGAGCGCCGCGGAAGGCAGTGGTACGCCGGCCGGGTGGCAGGCCTGACCGACCCGGACGACGCGCTGGTCGAACTGAACGCCTGGTGGCACCAGGAGACGGCGGAGCACCGGGCGCGGGTGGAGCGCCTGCTCCTCGAGGCGTTCGTCCACGATCTGCGGGCGCACGCGCGAGGGCCGCTGCACAACAAGTCGATGCTGGTGCTCCTCGACAACTGCCAGGAGCCGATGGGCCTGGACTTCGTCCGCGCCTGGGCCCGGGTACGCGAAGCGCTGCCGGAGGACGGTCACGGCAACGACCCGGCGGTGGTCGCCGGCAGTCTGCACGAGTGGCCCGCCGCCTGGGGTCCCAGTCGCGACGGCGGGCCGGGCCAGGGGGTACGGGTGGTCGCGTCGGACGGGGCCTCACTCGCGGACTGGCTGGGCCACCGGTCGGCGGACGGCGGCGCCGGGTCCTGGTGGTACGCCGTACGGCTGCGCAATCTGACCAGGGACGACGTCGCCGCCCTCGCCGCGCTCGGGCGTCCGCGCTGGACCCAGGAGGCGGACTGGGCGCACAGGCTCACCGGCGGTCTGCCCTGGGCGGTCGCCCAGCTCGCACAGGCACTGCCGGACAGCGAGCGGCCGGTGTCGCCCCGATCGCTGCGCATGCTGCCCGAGGTGACGGCGGAGCGCGATGCGCCCCGGCTGGTGGATCTCGCGCTCGGCCGGCTCCTGGCCGGCTTCACCGAGCAGGAGGTGCACACGCTGGAGGAGTGGGCCGCCGCGCACTCCGTGGACGAGGCCCCACAGGTGGTCCCGGAGCCGTCCGGGCCGGTGCCGCGTCCGCTGATCACCCGCCTCCTCGATCGCTGGCTGGTCCACCACGGCGCCTCGGGTGAGCTGCGGTTCCTGCCGTGGCTGCGGCGGCTGCTGCTGTGGCGCCTGGCCGCGGACGAGGAGCGCTGGCGGCGGGTGCACACCGCGTTCCACGCGCACGCCGAGCGGCTTCAACGCCCCGCCGACGTGCTCTACCACCGGCTCGCCCTGGCCGAACTGGCCGCGGTGGCCGACTCCCTGACCGCCCTGCTCACCGGGGATCAGGCACTGCCGCGCCGGGAGTGGGTGGCACTGCTGCAGCGGGTGTGCGCGGCACCGAACCGGCTGGAGCGGCACCCCGAGCCGGAGCACCATCTGGCCCGGCTCGCCACACCCGGTGCGGCCGGCACCGACGAACTGCGGCGCACGGTCTGCGGGCTGGTGGCGGCCGGCTGGCTGTGGGCCGACCCGCTCACCGATCCGCGCGGGCGCATGCTTCCCGAACTCGCGGAGCGCTTCAGCCGGCTCGCGGCGTTGCTCGACCGCGACACGTTGCCGCTGTACGAAGAGGCGGCCCGGTTCCGTGACTGGGTGCCGCCGCAGACCCAGGAGGGGGTGGCGTGGTGGTGACCCCACGTCAGGGAACGTATCCCAGCAGACCGCGCTGGACGAGACGACGCCTGTACCTCACACTCGGCTGGGCCGCCGTCGCGCTGGTTGTGGCCGCCCTGATCACGGTCGGCCTGGTCTGGTGGCTGAACCCGGAACGGCACTGCACCGAGGGCGTGGAGCAGCGCGGCACCCCGGCCGAGTGCGTCGGCGTCCCGGACTCCGGCACCTTCGCCTTCACCGACGATCTGCGCGACATCACCGCCCGTATCGCCACGGAGAACGCGAACATCACCGCGGAGGACGACAAGACGCCGTACGTCGAGGTGGCGTATCTGACGACGCTCACGGTCCGCGACGACGACTCCAATTCCGCCGAATCCGTACGCCACGAGCTCCAGGGCGCCTACCTCGCGCAGATGCGGCACAACGCCGCCTACTCCCCCAGGATCAAGCTGATTCTCGCCAACCCCGGCAGCCATTCCCGGCACTGGAACTTCACCGTCGAGAAGCTGAAGGCGCGCACCGGTGGTGACCACCCGCTGGTCGCGGTGGCCGGGATAGGGCCGTCCACCCCGGAGAACAAGAAGGCCGCGCGCGCTCTCTCGAAAGCCGGGCTGGCCCTGGCCGCGTCCACCGCGACCGCCACCGACATGGTCGCCGAGCGCCTCGTGCGGGTCGCCCCGCCGAATTCCGCACAGGCCCGCGCCGCCGCCTCCTACCTGCACGATGAGGGGTACGACACCGCGGCCCTGGTCGTCGACAAGGCTTCGGACGACAACCTTTACGCGCGCACCCTCGCCGAGGAATTCGCCCGCGCCTACCCCCGGGGCACCAGGTCCCGGTTGGCCGAGCGCCGCTACGAATACGACTCGTCCCATGAGAGCTGGGGCAACCAGATGCACTTCCTGGCCGAGGCCCTGTGCGATGAGCGCCCCGAGGTGGTCTACTTCGCCGGACGCGGCAAACAGCTCGGCCGCTTCCTCACCGAACTCGCCGACCGTCCCTGCCGGGGCCAGCAGGACGACGCCTGGCAGAACGTCACGGTCATGACCGGCGACGACACCAGCAACCTCTCCAGCGCGCAGCTTGCCGAGTCCGCCGACAAGGGCGTCCGCCTGCTGTTCACCGGCCTCGCCCACCCCCGCATGTGGGACGACCGCGACGACATCCCCGACCCCGCCCGCGAGTTCGCCCCTGGCGGCCGCATGGCCGAGTGGTTCCCGTCCGACACCCACGACGACGGCCAGGCCATGGTCGCCCACGACTCCGTCGCCGTCATCGGCAAAGCCCTGCAGATGGCACGCGGCGAGAACGGCTCCGGCGACCCCCGCCCGGACGGCAAGGCTGTGGCCGCCATGTTCCAGGTCATGATCTCCCAGAAGGCGCACGGCGCCGGCGGCTATCTCTCCTTCACCGAGAAGGGCACCGTGGTCGACCACGGCATCCCCATCCTCGAACTGGTCCGCCGTGAAGGAAAATCCGGGGGCGACGAAGATCAGCTACAGGGGACGGCACGGCTGCGGAAGGTGGTGTGGTGACGGCGGGCCCAGAGCTTCGCCATCCCCGTAGCCGGACAGACCGCACCGAGCGGCCGGCGTCCCGGCGCTACGGGTCGGCAGAGTCCGAAACATGGAGGGACAGCGTGATCGAAGTGAGCTGCGCTCTTCCCGTGAACGACGGCAGCGGCCCGGACCTCACCGGGCGCCGCCGTGCCGTCGGCCGCTTCCGTCTGGTGGTCGAGGGCGGCCGACGGCACGGGGCGTTCGGGTGGTCGAGAGTGACGGTGCTCAGGCGGGCTTTTCTTCCTGGTTGGTGATGAAGTCGGCCGGCGCCTCGGGGCTCCAGATGGCGGGCGGGCAGTCCCAGTCGTTCGGCTGCCACAGCGGCACCGGGTCCCCGGGTCCGGGCACGGGGGTGCGGGCGGGACCGCGCGTCCCCTCGCGGAGCAGGCGTGAGCCACACACCGAGGAGGTGACGCCCGCGCAGCCGTGCTCATCGTTGCGCGGCTGAGGCAGTCCGCGTGAGCCCGTTGTCGGCGACGGACAACCAGCTGAGTTGGGGTGAGCCGACGAGCCGGCTCACCCCAAGCCACGGATCAGCGTTCGGTGGCGGCGGCCCGCACGGTGACCGCGTCCCACATCAGCGGTGTGTCGTCGAAGACCACGGCGATCTTGATCTTCCTCCCGGCCGCGATCGTCTCCGGAAGCGTCACGCTGCCCTTCTGGGTCTCGTCGAAGGAGACCGGACCGAGGTCGGTGGCCTTCCCGTCGGCTGCGAACACGTAGACGTGGCCCGTCGTGTTCGCGTGGAGGGCATGGCCCGCGGGATCCGACGCCGCCGCGTCCAGCGACACGGTGGCCTTCACCCCGACCTCGTTCGCCGCGATCAGATTCCTCGACCGCTTGCCCTTCGTCAGGTCCTCGGAGACTGGTGCCTGCTGGACGAGCTGCCACTCCTGCGAGCCGTCCGCGACCGCGTTCTGCAAGGTCAGCGCCGCCCCGCGGGATGCACCGGTCAGGTACACGTTCGAGTTCTTCACCGCCTGGAACTTGTAGTAGCCATCAGCGGTCTTCATGACGTTCCAGCTGCCCTTGGCGCTGTTGTCCACCCACTGGCCGATCCTCTGGCCCACCGTCGCGTTCCCCGTCCAGATGCCTGCCGCGCGGCCTCCGGACTTGTTCAGCAGCGTCGTGCCGCCCTGCGGCCCGGTCACCATGTGCCAGAACTGGGTGTCCTTGTTCGCCGCCGAGCCGGCATCCTCGAGGACGACATCAGGAACATCGCCGTTGCCGATGTTCGCGTCGTTGGTCTTGCTCCCGGTGCCGATCACCTGGCCGGTCTTGCGGTTCACCAGCTGGTAGTAGGCGCCCTCCGAGTGGCCGAGGTCGACCTCGGCGTAGGCGAGCGTCGACGTGCCCTGGTGGTTGAGGATCACGATGCGTCCGGTGCCCTCGACGTACTGCAGGTTGCGGGTGTAGCCGGCCCGCGAGGTCGTCTGGTACTCCTTCCACACGCCGTCGCTGCGTCCGCTCTCGTTGACCCAGACGTTGCCGCTCCAAGCGGCGTTGTACACCAGGCGCCCGTCGGGAAGCTTGATGATGACCGGGCTGCCGCCGGGAGAGACGGGGCGGGAGCCGGCGGCGACCGGCAGTGAGGTGATGGGGCCGGCGGAGCCCTCGTAGAACTTCAGCGGGTCGTCGGCGATGACGTACCTGACGTTGACCCCGCCGCCCCAGTACTCGTAGGGGAGGAGCCACTTGCCGTCCGTCGTCCGGACGACGTTCGTCATGCCCGGCCGCCCGCCTCCGATCTCCGTCTTGCCGCCGCCCATGTCCTGCGTCAGTCCCGCGACGTCGACGACGGGCTCGCTCCACTTGGCGCTGCGGCCGTTCCAGGTCTTGTGGACGAGGATCTGGCCGTGTGAATCCGGGGCGGTGTCGTTGTCGGGGTCCAGTGTCGGGACGCCGGTGACCGGGTCGAAGCCGAGGTAGTCGTTCTCGTCCGAGTAGTAGCAGACGAGCTGGCCGTTGTGGACCATCAGGTACGGCTCCCAGAGGGGATCCACCTGCTTGTACGTGTTCGCGCTCGCGACGTTCCGGCCGATCGCGCCCGCGCTGCCGCCCTGCCATCCGCCTGTGGCGATGACGTTGTTGACGTTCCACGTCACGCCTTCGTCGGTGCTGGAGTACAGGGCGATCGCCATGTCACTGCGATCCCCGTCGTTCGACGGCGTCCAGTTCGGGTCGGCCGCCTTGTGCTCGAGGTAGTAGTAGTCGTCGCCCGTCACGACGCTCGCGAGGAGCAGTGTGCCCTTCTTCAGGTTCCCGACGTCCTGCGGAAGCACATAGAGATAGGGGGCTCCCCAGTTGCTCGTGTACTTCGCGTACTTGGGATCGCTGGAGAGGTACGCCGGAGCCTTGACCTCCGACAGCGGCTGCCACGACGTGCCGTAGTCGTCGCTCTTGTAGAGCGGCAGCGTCTCCCCGTCTGCGCTTCCCGTCTCCGGCACGACAGTGGCCTTCTCGAACGTTGCGACCAGACGTCCGCTCTGCAGTTGCGCCGATTTCACGTAGATCGCGCAGTTGCCCCGCCCTTTCAGGCACGGTTCGTCTCCGAGCTGGTATAGGATCCCGCCCGTCGGGTTGTACGCCTGCGCGCTGGCCATGGGCAGCGCCACCATCGCAGATGCCGCGATGAAGGTTCCCAGCGCCTTTCCCAGCCGTCTTCTCTGCATTGCCTCTCCTTTGAGGGATGACCAGGGGGATGTTCGGGGATGTTCGGTTCTTCGGCGACCGTCGCGGTGACGGCCTTTCGGATTGCAGTTCAGGCGAGGTCGTCGTCGGCCGGGCCGCCTGCGCGCCCGGTGACGAACACCCGCACGTCCCATGCGCCGAGCTCCAGTTCGGCACCTGGGGAAGCTCGTGCGTCACGTCACTGCTTGACGCTTCCGGTCGCCAGGCCGCTCTGCCAGTAGCGCTGGAGCAGGAGGAAGGCGATGACGAGCGGGACGATGGAGATCAGCGAGCCGGTGACGACGAGCGGGAGCATGTCGCTGCTGGCGCCGGCTCCGCCGTTCTGCGCCTGGGCGGCCCAGGAGGAGAGGCCGACCGTGATGGGGTACAGGTTCGGGTCGTTGAGCATGATCAGCGGCAGGAAGTAGTTGTTCCAGGTCGCCACGAGCGTGAAGAGCAGGACGGTCACCAGGCCGGGGGCCAGCAGCCTGAGGGCGATCCGAAAGAAGATCCTTGCCTCCCCTGCCCCGTCGATGCGGGCGGCCTCGAGGAGGCTGTCCGGGACGGCGTCGGCCGCGTAGACGCGCATGAGGTAGAGGCCGAAGGGGTTGACGAGGGAGGGCAGGATGATCGCCCAGGGGGTGTTGACCAGGCCGACCTTGGCGAAGAGCAGGTAGGTCGGGATCGCCAGGGCGGTGGCCGGGACCATGATGGCGCCGAGTACGAGGTTGAAGGCGGCCCGGTCGCCGCGGAAGCGGAACTTGGCGAAGCCGTACCCGGCGGCGGCTGCGAGCAGTGCGGCGCCGAGTGCGCTGACGACGGCGTACACGGCGGTGTTGAGCAGCCAGTGGACGAAGACGCCGTCGTCCTGGGTGAAGGTGGCCCTGATGTTCGCCAGCAGCTGCGGGGTGCGGGAGAACCACAGGCCGAAGCTGTTGAACAGGTCCTGTGTGCTCTTGGTCGAGGCGACCAGCAGCCAGAACAGCGGGAGGAGGAAGTAGGCCAGGGCGGCCAGCATGGCGATGGTGAGGGGGGTACTGCGGGTCCGGCGGCGTCTTGCGTGAGAGATGGGCCTGGGGTCCGGCACCGTCGATGCGACCGTGGGTGCGGGAGTCATGGTGGTCACGTGGCCCTCCTGCGGTTTGCGGTCAGCAGCACGGCGTAGGAGGCGATCACGATGACGAGGCCGAGGAGGAAGGACACCGTGGCGGCGTAGTTGACCTGGTTGCCGGTGAAGGCGAGGGAGTAGGCGTAGAGATTGGCGGTGTAGGAGCTGCTGATGACATCGGGAGCGATCTTCATCAGCAGGCTGGGCTCGTTGAACAGCTGGAAGCTGCCGATCACGGAGAACAGCAGGGTCAGCAGCAGAGCGGGCCGCAGCGCCGGGAGCTTGATCGACCAGGCCACGCGCCAGGCGCCGGCGCCGTCCATCGCGGCCGCCTCGTACAGGTCCTGGGGGACGGTCCGCAGGGCCGCGTACAGGATGATCATGTTGTAGCCGACGAACTCCCAGGTCACGATGTTCGCCAGGCTGCCCAGCATCCAACCGTCGCTGAGGAAGTGCGGGGCCGGCAGGTCGAGATTCCGGCTCAGCTGGGCGAACGGGCCGAAGTCGGGGCCGTAGAGGTAGCCCCACATGAGCGCGGCCACCACGCTCGGGACCGCGTACGGCACGAAGATGCCCAGACGGATCACGCGTGCCAGCCGGAGCAGGCCGCTGTCCAGCGCGAGGGCGAACAGCAGGGCCAGGAGCAGCATCAGCGGCACCTGGATCACGAAGAACAGTGCCACGCGTCCGACGCCGTGGAGAAGAAGCGGGTCCTTGAGGGCGGTGACGTAGTTGTCCAGGCCGACGAAGACCGTGCCGCCGATGAGCCGTTGCTGGAAGAGGCTGAGGTAGGCGGCATAGCCGAGCGGGGCGAGGAACAGCAGCAGGAAGAGGATCAGGAACGGGGCTACGAACAGCGGCCCTGCCGCGCCGGACCGACGACGTGGCATGTGCGCTCGGCGCGGCTTCCTGGCGTAAGCCGCGGTCGGTGGGGGCACCCCCTGTTCGAGCGCAACAGTCGAGAACTTCGGGGAGGCCATCTCAGGCCCCCTTGACGGTGAAGCCCTGGTTCTTGGCGTACGTCGTGAGCCGGGACTGCCACGTGCCGAGCGCGGCGACGGTGTCGGACTTGTCGGCGAGGGACTTGCCCACGGTCTCCGTCCAGTCGGTCGCCGCCTGGTCCAGGAACGGCGGCCACTGGAACGACGTCGAGACCGTGTCGCTGATGTCTGCGAAAAGCTGGTTGACCTTCTGACCGCCGTAGAAGGCAGGCGCGTCGCCGGTGAAACTCGCGTCGGCGAGCAGGGCCTTGGTCGCCGGGAAAGAGAACTGCTTGGTGACGAACATCTTGGCGCTCGCCGGGTCGCTGTTGAGGAACTGGGCGAACTGCGCCGCCGCGATCGGATTCTTCGTTGCCCTGATGACCGCGGTCGTGGAACCGCCCCAGTTACCCGAGACCGGCTTGGACGCATCCCACTGCGGCAGCGGCGCCGCCCGCCACTTGCCCGCGGTGGACTTGGCCGAACCGGACAGGAAGCCCGGGCCCCAGGCCGCGGTGAGCCACGTGGCGTACTTGCCCTTGTTGAACCCGGCATACCACCCGTCGGTGAAGTCCGGGTCGGTGCTGATCACGCCTTCCTTCGCGAGCCCGCCCCAGTACTCGCCGAGCTTTTTGGAGACGGCGTCGTCGACGCTGATGGAGAGAGTGCTCTCGCCCGAGGTCGCATACGGCTTGGCGCCCGCCTGCCAGAGCAGGCCGTGCCACGCGGCGGGTTCGTTCGCCGCGAGGTTGGTCAGGTAGACGTCGGGGTCCGCCTTGTGGAGCGTGCGTGCGGCGGCCGCGAACTCGTCCCAGGTCGTCGGCACTTGGATGCCGTGCTGGTCGAAGATGTCCTTGCGGTAGAGCATCCCCATGGGTCCGGTGTCCTGGGGGATCGCCCAGACCTCGCCGCCGGGTCCGCTGACCTGTCCCCATGTCCAGTCGACGAACTGGTCCTTCAGTTCCGAGGCGCCGTACGGGGCCAGGTTCAGCAGGCTGTTGGTGATCGTGTAAGTGGGGATGGCCTGGTACTCGATCTGTGCCACGTCCGGTGCACCGGTTCCGGCCTTGAGCGCGGTGCGCAACTTGGTGTAGTGGGCGACGCCCTGGCCGGCGTTGACGACCTTGACCTTGATCGCGGGGTACTTCTTCTCGAAGAGCGCGACCTCCTCCTGGATGTTCGGGACCCAGGTCCAGAACGTCAGTTGGGTCGGCGTCATCATCGCCTTGTCGATGTCGGCCTGGCTGACCGACTTGGTGGAGGCGGAGGAGCCGCCGGAGTCGCTGTCGCCGCTGCACGCGGCGAGCGCGGCGCCGAGAGACACCGCGCCGGTCGTGGCGAGGAACCGACGACGGCTCATGGAGGACGTGGGAAAGAAGGATCGGGGCATGGTGAACTCCGGCCGGTGGGCAGAGGGATGGAACGCCTGGCGAGGGCGCGTCAGAGGGTGGGAAGAGAGAGCTTTGAGGAAAGAGCCGTGAGGAGAGAGGTGTCAGGAGAGTGCGAGGCGCGGAGGTCGCTACCAGGGCATCGGGGTCGCCATGTTCGGGTATGCGTCGCGCGGGCTGCGGCCGGCACGCGCGTCACGTGCCGTACAGCGGAAGTCCACGGTCGTAGAGCTTTGTGAGTGGCGGTGAGCGCAGGCGGCTCACCCCCCGGCCACGAGCGGGTGCCGCTCGGGCCGATGAGCGCTGATCAGTCGGTGGTGGGCGGTCCGTCCCCGGCCGGCGGTGCGTGTGCCGAGCCGCGCGAGCGGGAAGCCGTGCGCCGCCCGCGTGCCGGGGCCTTCCGGGCCGGCGGGGGCGCGGTCGAACCGCGGACGACGAGTTCGACCGGCGGCTCGCTCGCCGGAGGCAGGTCGGTCTCCGGCTCCTCGATGGCGTGCATGAGCAGCCTGATTCCTTCCCGTGCCGCGGCGTCGAAGGGCTGACGCACGGTGGTCAGGGGAGGGGTGACGTGGGCGAAGACGGGGTTGCCGTCGAAACCTACAACGCTGATGTCCTCCGGCACGCGGCGGCCGGCTTCCCGCAGGGCGTGGATCAGGCCGATGGCCATGTCGTCGCCCGCCGCGAACACGGCGGTCACGGAGCTGTCCGCAGCCAACTCGAGGCCTGCCGCGTAGCCGGACGCGGGTGACCAGTCCCCCTCGATCACCGGCGGTTCGTGCGCACCCCGTGCCGCCAGCGCTGCCCGCCAGCCGGCGAGACGGTCCTTGGAGGCGTACCAGCGCCCGGGACCGGCGAGGTGATGAACCGTCGTGTGCCCCAGATCCAGCAGGTGATCGGTGGCCGCCCGCGCCAGTGCGTAGGCGCCTACCCCCACTGTCAGGGTTCGGGCAGAGGTGAACGCCGGCGGTGCACCCAGGAAGAGGACCGGCACGTCGACCTTGAGGGACACCTCTCCTTCCACAATGGGCTCGGAGACGACAATGCCGTCAACTCCCTGTTCACGGAGCGACATCACGGCGCCGGCGATGCCTTCCGGGTCGCCGTCCGCGGTGTTGACCACACGCAGTGCGTAGCCGGCGTCCCGTACGGCCTTCTCGATGCCCACGAGGAGCGAGGCGGTTCCGTACCCGGCCGTCCCCAGGGCGACGACACCGATGGAACGGTTCCGCCCCGAGGCCAGCGCCCGCGCCGCGTGGTTCAGCCGATAGCCCAGTTCCTCGGCGGCTTCGAGGACGCGTCGGCGGACCTCGTCGGAGACGTATGGCTCGTTGTTGAGGACCCGCGACACCGTCTTGCGCGAGACCCCGGCCACACGGGCCACGTCCGCGCTGCGCGGCGCAGACGAACCCACGCTTCGCCCCACCACTCGTGCCATGAAGTCTCCCGACGGACGTATGCCTGCATCAGGCGATGTCAGATGCATGACCGCGCGGTCACTGACCGCGCGGTCATATCTACGCAGCCGGAGGAGCACGCGTCAAGAGCACGCACAGCGCCACTCCTCTCCCGCTGGACCCTTCCGACGCTGCCGAACGCGTACTGAGGACCGTCACGGCCTGCCCCCGAAACAGCGCTCGGCCATGCGTCGACGCAGGCGAGGCCTGAGGGCCCGGCCTGGGCAGTGCCGGCCGAAACACCTGACCGCCCCGCCTGACGCGCCTTGACCGATTCGCCCGCAAGGGACCCAGTGGAAGCCGGGGCCGCGCCCCAGGGGCTCCACACGGTCGGCCCCCGCACCGACAAGTGACGTTTCGGAGGCGCGGATGCGCTGGTCAGAAGCAGTTTTGCGCCGCAGGCAGGGCGTCGCCCGACACCTGACTCCCGGCTTCTCCGGGACGACGCGAGGTTGAAAGAAACCGTGCGCACACCCTTGACGCACGATCTCGGACTGCATAGACATTGACCGCGCGGTCATACAGCGGACGTCGACAGGTTCCCGCGTTCGGCCAGAGGAGACGCCGTGACACGAGTGGCAGGACGGGGCGGGAGCCCCTCTGCGCCCCGCAGTGCCGATGTCGCCCAACTGGCCGGCGTCTCACGCAAAACCGTGTCGAGGGTCCTCAACAACGAGCCCTACGTCTCCGACGACGTACGGCGACGCGTCATCGAAGCCGCCGAGAAACTCGGCTACCGGCTGAACAACGCGGCCCGCGCACTGGCTTCCGGACGAACACGCTCCATCGGTGTGGTCGCTCTGGGGACGGCCGGGTACGGAACCGCCTCACTGCTCGTGGCCATTGAGAAAGCCGTGCGGGACTCCGGTTACGCACTCCGAGTGGTCAACACACTGGACGGCGAACCGGACGATATCGCCCGCGCCGTGGACTCCCTCCTGGAGCAGGGCGTGGACGGCATCATCGTCTCCGAGCCCGTCATCGAAGGAGAGGTGTCCGTCCGCGTCGACGTGCCGGTCCTCTTCCTCGGCGCACCACCGGCCTTCGGCGGCGCTCGAGCGGTGACCGCAGGGGTCGGCGCCGATCTGCTGGCGCGGGCCGCCACGGACCACCTGCTCGACCTGGGACACCAGACCGTCCACCACCTCGCCGGACCGCTGCGCTGGTATGCCGCCAGGGACCGTGTCGAGGGATGGCGAGCGGCACTGGCGGCACGCGGCAGGCACCAACCGCCGCTCGTCGAAGGCGACTGGTCGGCAGACTCCGGTTACCAAGCGGGCCGCAAACTGGCCGCCGACCCCGAGGTGACCGCGGTCTTCGTCTCGGGCGACGACATGGCGATCGGCCTGATCCACGCTCTGACAGAAGCCGGTCGACGCGTGCCCCACGACGTCAGCGTCATCGGCTTCGACGGCAACCCCGTCTTCGCCCACGTCACCCCACCCCTGACCACCGTGCGGCAGCCGTTCGACGCCGCAGCCAGAGAGGGACTCAGGCTTCTCGTCCACGCCATCGAAAAGCCCGACACCCACATGCCACCGGCGAGCGACCCACCGGTCGAACTCGTCGTCCGAGCCTCGACTGCACCCCCACCGTCCTCCCCCAGCTAGACGACGCACTTCATCGTCACGTTCTCACCCATCGCCACGGTCACACGTCTGATCGCAGCTACCCGATTGCGTCAGACCCCTCCACGCAGGCGATCAAGGACCACCCCCCGCAAGAGCAGGCCGGCACACCCAGAAGAGCCATGCCTCACGTCATGGGTTTGTCACCGGATCAGGGAGCGCTCGCCTCCCACATGGCCCCGAAAGGCTGGTTTACCTTGCCCAGATCCCGACGTAGCTTCATCGCCGCCTCTAGTGCGGCCGCCACCGCAGCCGTCCTCGGCGCAGCGCCTCCATCATCCGCGTCGACTTCCGTCGACGGCGTGTCAACGACGTCTTCGACCGCGGCTGACACCGATCTCATGCGGCTTCCCGACATGCCGCTGCACGACCCGTTCATCCTCGCCGACAAGGAGACCCAGACCTACTACCTCTACACGGCCAACGTCCGGTCGGTATCGGGCGTGTCCGGCCCCGGCACGATGGTCTACCGCAGCCAGAACCTGCGCGACTGGATGCGCCCCGTCATGGTCTTCCGGACCGCCGACCAGGAGGGACTCTGGGCGACCGACGGCGGATGGGCGCCGGAGGTGCACGAGTTCGGCGGCAAGTACTACCTGTTCGCCACCCTGCACAACCACAAAAAGCCGCTTCCAGTACCACCACCCAACCAGTGGGGCACGCCGTTCCCGATCGGGAACTACATGCGCGGCACGATCATCGCTGTTTCCGACTCGCTGATGGGCCCCTTCACCGTCATTGACCCGTCACGCCCCACCACGCCCGAGAACCTCATGGCTCTCGACGGGACGCTCTACGTCGACGAGTCCGGCAAGCCCCACATGGTGTACGCGCACGAGTGGCTGCAGACCATCGACGGAACCATGGAAGCGATCCAGCTGGCTCCGGACCTGTCGAAGGCCGTCGGTGATCCGACCTACCTGTTCAAGGCATCGGACGCGTTCTGGCTCAGTGAGCAGATCCCCAGCGGGGTACCGCATCAGCTCCCGCCCTACGTCACCGACGGCCCGCAGCTGTACCGCAGCCCTGACAGATCCCTGATCATGCTGTGGTCGACGTACGAAAAGAACTCGGCCAACCCGGACGGCACCGTCGGCGGCTACTACGTGCAGACCTATGCCGTCTCGAAGTCCGGCGACATCAAGGGGCCGTGGAGTCAGCGCCGGCCGCTGGTCCGGAACGACAGCGGTCACGGCATGCTGTTCCACACCTTCGACGGCCGGCTGATGATGGTGCTCCACCGCCCCTTCAACAACGCACGCGGGAAGCTGTACGAGATGCAGCTTCTCGGCCACGAGCTACGGGTACTCCGCCAGCGCACCGATCTCGATGGCGGCGGGTGACGCCCCCTGTGTTTACCGCTGGCTGACGGTGGACCCGAACACCTGACACCTCGTCGGCCTGCAGCGGTGATTCGCTGCCCGGGACAGGCTCGGAGGCCGGCCCGCGGCCCTCGCGGCACGCGGCAGGCAGCAGCCGCCCGTACGCGAGGCGACTTGGCCATCGGTCTGATCCACGCGCCGGCGGAGGTCTGCCTGCTCGTGCTGGACGGTGTCGTCCGTGTCGTCGGCTATGACGACAGTCCGTCTCCCCTGTGTGACTCATCGCCCGACCAAGGCGCGTCAGCCGTTCGACGCTGTGGCGCACGAGGGACTCCGTCTTCTGGCGCAGACCATCGAGAAACCGGACGGGGAGTGCGGTCGGCGAACGACCCGCCGGTCGCACTCCTCATCGGTGCCCCGACCGCCCCGACCGCGCCGCCCGCGCCCGGAGGCCCCCGGGCGCGGGCGGCGCGCGGACTCCCGCTGTGCAGCTTGGTCGTTACAGCATCCCCGCCCGTGCCCGGTCGCAGGGGTAGAGCACTTCGGGACCGGCCCCGTCGGCCTTCTCGGCCTCGCCTCGGGAGTGGTGGCGGTCGGGCTGCCGCCCCTCCTACTCGCCAAGGCCCGCTGGAACGCGGTCCACCACCGCATCCGACTCGCTCACCCGCAGCCGGTCCCGGATCGCCACCCCGGCGGGACCGGGCACCACGAACGACGCCGCCAACTCCCGCAACCCGCCCACCCATTCACCCCCGGCCTGTCCCAAAAGATCCCGCCACAGCAATCAACGAGCACCACCCGTAAAGGTCACCCATTCGACCCAAGAACCCCCGTTCCCCTCCCGAAGGACGGAGACCGAGAACGCAAACCATGGCAAGGAAGACTGTCCCTGCACACAGCAGGCCACCACGTCCGGCCCCGGCACTCACTCACGATCACCAGAAGTCACTCCCGCTCAGTACACCGGCAGCAGTTCCCAACCCCTGACGCACTCGACAGGGCCGAGCGACTCGTACCGGCGCTCGTACACCGGCCGCGGGGGCGGCTCCTACCGCGCCCCGTACACCGGCTGCGGCGGCTCCGAATCGGCGAGCAGCTTCAGGGCTGTCTCGCCCGCCTCCGCCGGGGTCCAGCGGGCGCCCTTGTCCACGCTGGGGCCCGGCCGCCAGCCCTCCATGACGGTGATCCGCCCGCCCTCGGCCTCGAAGACCCGACCCGTCACCCCGGCGGAGGCGGCGGAGCCCAGCCACACGACGAGGGGGGAGACGTTCTCCGGAGCCATGGCGTCGAAGGCACCGACCTCGGGGGCGGACATGGTGTCGGCGAAGGTCTGCTCGGTCATCCGGGTGCGGGCGGCGGGGGCGATGGCATTGACCTGGACGCCGTAGCGGCCCATCTCGGCGGCGGCGACGAGGGTCAGGCCGACGATCCCGGCCTTGGCGGCGGAGTAGTTGCCCTGGCCGACGCTGCCGAGCAGGCCGGCCCCGGAACTCGTGTTGATCACCCGGGCCTCTGGCGTACGGCCGTCCTTCGCCTCGGCGCGCCAGTGCGCGGCCGCGTGCTTGAGCGGCAGGAAGTGGCCCTTGAGGTGGACGCGCATGACGGCGTCCCAGTCGTCCTCGTCGAGGTTGACGAGCATGCGGTCGCGCAGGAATCCGGCGTTGTTGACGAGGGTGTCGAGACGGCCGAAGGTGTCCAGCGCGGTGGCGATGAGGGAGGCCGCCCCGTCGGCGGTGGCGACGTCGCCGCCGTGGGCGACCGCCTCGCCGCCGAGGGCCCGGATCTCGTCGACGACCTGCTGGGCGGGCCCGGTGGCCCCTCCGGTGCCGTCGAGTCCGACGCCCAGGTCGTTGACGACGACCTGGGCGCCCTCGGCGGCGAAGGCGAGCGCGTGCGCGCGGCCGAGCCCGCGCCCCGCCCCGGTGACGACGACGACGCGTCCGGCGCAGATTCCGGTGGTCATGGCTGTGTGTCCTTCCTTTGACGTGCGGGTCTCACGTGCGGGTCTCACGTGCGGATCTGAACTGGTCGTTCGACCACCACCGCCTGAGGCGGCCACGCGGTCATTTGTTGACGGTGGCGGCGTCGAGGAAGGCCGGGCGCTCCCCGCCGCCGTGGACGTGGAGGCTGGCGCCGCTGATGTACGAGGCGCGGTCGGAGGCGAGGAAGACGCAGGCGTCGCCGATCTCGGCGGGGTCGGCGAGCCGGCCGAGCGGCACGGTGCGGCCGATGGCGGCGATGCCGTCCTCGTCCCCGTAGTGCAGATGGGACAGTTCGGTGCGGACCATGCCGAGGACGAGTGTGTTGACCCGCACGGTCGGCGCCCATTCCACGGCCATGGAGCGGGCGAGGTGCTCGAGGCCCGCCTTGGCGGCTCCGTACGCCGCGCTGCCCGGTGACGGACGGGTCCCGCTGACGCTGCCGATCATCACGATCGACCCGCCCCCGCTCTGATGGCGCATCACCTCATACGCGGCGAGGGACGCGGTCAGCGGCGCGAGGAGGTTCAGCTCGACGACCCGGGCATGCCGCTGCGCTCCGCCGTCGCCCAGCATCCGGAAAGGCGTCCCTCCGGCGTTGTTGACCAGGGTGTCCAGCCGCCCGTACTCGCTCCGCACCCGTGCGAAGAGCCCGCCGACCGCTTCCGGGTCGCGCAGGTCGACGGGGAGGAAGCGGGCCGTGCGCCCCGCCGCCTCGACGGGCTTGTCCGGGGGTCGTCGGGCGCAGGCCACGACCTGCGCCCCGGCTTCGAGCAGGGCCCTGGTGATGCCCGCGCCGACACCCCGGGTTCCCCCGGTGACGACGGCGACGGAGCCGGACAGATCCATGATCGCTGACACTTCGCACCTCCCGCAGCGCGCGGTCCGCTGCTACCTTGCGACCTAACAAATGTTTGGTGGAAAGGTAGCTGATGCGCTCATGGGTGTCTCCACCTCCGTCCCGGAAGAGGGCAGCGTTGCCGTCGTCACCGTGGACTTCCCGCCCGTCAACGCCCTCCCCGTACAGGGCTGGTACGACCTGGCGACCGCTGTACGCACAGCCGGCGCCGACCCGAAGGTGCGCTGCGTGGTGCTCACCGCCACGGGCCGCGGCTTCAACGCCGGCGTCGACATCAAGGAGATGCAGCGCACGGACGGCCACAGCGCCCTCATCGGCGCCAACCGCGGCTGCTACGAGGCGTTCGCCGCCGTCTACGACTGCGAGGTGCCGGTGGTCGCCGCCGTGCACGGCTTCTGCCTCGGCGGTGGCATCGGCCTGGTCGGCAACGCCGACGCGATCGTCGCCAGCGACGACGCGACCTTCGGCCTGCCGGAACTGGACCGGGGCGCGCTCGGCGCGGCCACCCATCTGGCCCGGCTGGTCCCCCAGCACCTGATGCGAACCCTGTACTACACCTCACGCACCGTCACCGCCCAGGAGCTGCACCGGCACGGCTCGGTCTGGCGGGTCGTTCCTCGCGCTCAACTGCTCGACGCAGCCTTGGAGTTGGCCCGCGAGATCGCCGCCAAGGACGGCTCCCTCATCCGCCTCGCCAAGGCCGCGATCAACGGGATCGACCCGGTGGACGTCCGCCGCAGCTACCGCTTCGAGCAGGGCTTCACCTTCGAGGCCAACCTCAGCGGGGTCGCCGACAGACACCGCGACGCGTTCGTGTCGTCCGCATCGACGTCTTCCGCATCGACATCGCCCATATCCTCGAAGGAGGACCGGAGTTGAGCAACAAGACGATGACCGCCGAGGAGGTGGCCGGGCTCCTCGAGAGCGGCATGACGATCGGCATCGGCGGCTGGGGCTCACGGCGCAAGCCGATGGCACTGGTGAGGGCGCTGCTGCGCTCGGACGTCACCGACCTGACCGTCGTCAGCTACGGCGGCCCCGACATCGGGCTGCTCGCCGCAGCCGGGAAGATCCGCAGGCTCGTCGCGGCGTTCGCCACCCTCGACTCCATCCCCCTCGAGCCGCACTTCCAAGCCGCCCGGCAGCGCGGCGCGTTCGAGATGATGGAGCTGGACGAGGCCATGTTCATGTGGGGCCTGACCGCCGCCGCCCACCGGCTGCCCTTCATGCCGATCCGGGCCGGTCTCGCCTCGGACGTGATGATCATCAACCCGTCCCTGCGCACGATCACGTCCCCGTACGAGGACGGCGAGGAGCTCGTCGCGGTCCCCGCCCTGCGGCTGGACGCCGCACTGGTCCATCTCAACCGGGCGGACGTGCACGGCAACGCCCAGTACCTGGGCCCGGACCCGTACTTCGACGACCTGTTCTGCGAGGCCGCCGACGCCGCGTACGTGTCCTGCGAGCGGATCGTGGACACCACGGACCTGCTGAAGGACTCCGGACCGCAGTCGCTGCTGGTCAAGCGCGCGTTCGTGAACGGCATCGTGGAGAGTCCGAACGGCGCGCACTTCACCTCCTGCGTCCCGGACCACGACCGCGACGAGGCCTTCCAGCGCGCCTACGCCCAGGCGGCCCGCGATCCCGAGGCCTGGCGGGCCTTCAGCGAGCGGTTCCTGTCCGGGGACGAGGACGCGTACCAGGCCGCGGTGGCGGCGTTCCACAAGGAGAAAGCAGAGGAGGAGGCAGCAGCATGAGCGATGTCGCTACGACCACGGCGACGCGGGCCGAGTACTGCGTGGTGGCGTGCGCCGAGGCCTGGCGGGACGCGGGCGAGGTACTGGCCAGCCCCATGGGCACCGTCCCCACGATCGGGGCCCGGCTGGCGAAGCTCACCTTCTCCCCCGACCTGCTGCTGACCGACGGCGAGGCGCTGCTGGTCGGCGACGTCCCGGCGGTCGGCACGAAGGCGGAGGTGGTGGAGGGCTGGCTGCCCTACCGCCAGCACCTGGCGATGGTGGCCACAGGGCGGCGGCACGTGATGATGGGCGCCAGCCAGCTCGACCGCCACGGCAACCAGAACATCTCCTGCATCGGCGACTGGGCCCGGCCCGAACGGCAGCTTCTGGGGGTGCGCGGTGCGCCCGTCAACACGCTGAACAATCCCACGAGTTATTGGGTGCCGCGGCACTCGACGCGAGTGTTCGTCGAGAGGGTCGACATGGTGTCGGGTGTGGGGTACGACCGGGCCGCCGCAGCCGGGCCCTCCGCGAGCCGCTACCACCGCATCCCGAACGTCATCAGCGACCTCGGCGTCTTCGACTTCGAGACTCCGGACCGGACGATGCGACTGCGCTCGCTCCATCCCGGTGTCACGGTCGAGCAGGTCGTCGAGGCCACCGGCTTCGCGCTCACCATCCCCGACGACGTGCCGGGCACCCGCGAGCCAACCCCCGAGGAACTGCGGCTGATCCGCGAGGTGATCGACCCGAACGGGCTGCGCGACCGCGAGGTGCCGACGGCATGAGCGACGTCACGATCGCCACCCCGCTCACCGAACTGGTCGGCGTACGCCACCCGATCGTCCAGACGGGCATGGGGTGGGTGGCGGGCCCCCGTCTGGTCTCGGCCGCC
Organism: Streptomyces himalayensis subsp. himalayensis; assembly: GCF_013778455.1. Classification (GTDB taxonomy): domain Bacteria; phylum Actinomycetota; class Actinomycetes; order Streptomycetales; family Streptomycetaceae; genus Streptomyces; species Streptomyces himalayensis. Next base: position 85,138 of record NZ_JACEHE010000003.1, read on the forward strand.
GCCAACGCCGGGGCGCTGGGGATCCTCGCCTCCGCCACCATGACCGTCGGGCAGCTCCACTCCGCCGTGCGCGAGGTGAAGTCCCGTACGGACGCGCCCTTCGGGGTCAATCTCCGGGCGGACGCGGTGGACGCGGCCGAGCGCGTACGGATCATCATCGACGAAGGGGTGAAGGTCGCCTCGTTCGCGCTCGCGCCCTCCCGGGAACTGATCGTCCGGCTCAAGGACGCGGGTGTCGTCGTCATCCCGTCCATCGGCGCCAGGCGGCACGCCGAGAAGGTCGCCGCGTGGGGCGCCGACGCCGTGGTGGTGCAGGGCGGCGAGGGTGGCGGGCATACCGGGAACGTGGCCACCACCGTGCTGCTCCCCCAGGTCGTGGACGCCGTGGACATCCCCGTCGTCGCGGCGGGCGGCTTCCACGACGGCCGCGGCCTGGTCGCCGCGCTGGCCTACGGTGCCGCGGGGATCGCGATGGGCACCCGTTTCCTGCTCACCTCCGACAGCACCGTCCCCGACGCGGTCAAGGCCAGGTACCTGGGCGCGGCGGTGGGGGACGTCACCGTCACCACCAAGGTGGACGGCCTGCCGCACCGGATGCTGCGCACCGAGCTGGTCGACGCGCTGGAGCGCTCGGGCGGGGCCGCCGCGCTGCTGCGGGCGATCCGCCATGCCGCGGCCTTCAGGCGCGAGACCGGCATGAGCTGGGCCCGGATGGTCCGCGACGGGTTGGCGATGAAGCACGGCAAGGAACTGACCTGGAGTCAGGTCCTGCTGGCCGCCAACACCCCGATGCTGCTCAAGGCCTCGATGGTCGAGGGCCGCACAGACCTCGGTGTGATGGCCTCCGGCCAGGTCGCGGGCCTGATCGACGATCTGCCGTCCTGCGCGGAACTCGTCGACCGGATCATGGCCGAGGCGCGGGCCACGCTGGGGGCTCTGCCCCCCGCGGGCGGCTGAGGGGCGCGTTCCGCCGGGGCGTACCGCTCCCCCGGCGGAACGCCCCCGCCTCTCGCCGTACGGCGGCGTGCCCGGCAGCGCGTACAGCCCGAGCCCGCCCTGCGGACGGCTGGCAGGCCGGCCGCGGGACGGGCTGGTGCGGGGCGCTGAGGACGACGTCGCCCCGAAGGACGGCTCGGCCGCTGGAGTGCCGCCCCACCCGGCCGAGCAGCCGCCCGCCACGTCCGTCGTACGTCAGAGCCGCTCGATGATGGTGACGTTGGCCTGGCCGCCGCCCTCGCACATCGTCTGCAGGCCGTACCGCCCGCCCGTGCGCTCCAGTTCGTGCAGCAGCGTGGTCATGAGCTTGGTGCCGGTGGCGCCCAGCGGGTGGCCCAGGGCGATGGCGCCCCCGTTGACGTTGACCTTCTCCGGGTCGGCGCCGGTCTCCTTGACCCACGCCAGTACCACGGAAGCGAAGGCCTCGTTGATCTCGACCAGGTCGATCTCGTCGAGCGTCATCCCGGCCTTCTTCAGTGCGTACGCCGTGGCCGGGATCGGCGCGGACAGCATCCGGATCGGATCCTCGCCGCGCACCGAGAGGTGGTGGATCCGGGCGCGCGGAGTCAGCCCGTGCTCCCGTACGGCGCGTTCGCTCGCGAGCAGCATGGCGGAGGCGCCGTCGGAGACCTGTGAGGAGAGGGCGGCGGTCAGCCGGCCGCCCTCCCTCAGCGGCTGCAAGCCCGCCATCTTCTCCAGGGTGGTGTCGCGGCGCGGGCCCTCGTCAGTCGTCACGTCCCCGTATGCGACGAGCTCGCGGTCGAAGCGGCCCTCGTCGATGGCGCGGATCGCCCGCTGGTGCGAGCGCAGCGCGAACTCCTCCATGTCCCGGCGGGATATGTCCCACTTCTCAGCGATGAGCTCGGCGCCGTGGAACTGGTTGACCGGCCGGTCGCCATAGCGGGCCCGCCATCCCTCGGAGCCGGCGTACGGGCCCTCGGTCAGCCCGAGCGGCTCGGCGGCCTGGCGGCTGGCGAAGGCGATCGGCACCTGGGACATGTTCTGCACGCCGCCCGCGACCACCAGGTCCTGGGTTCCGGACAGCACGCCCTGCGCGGCGAAGTGCACGGCCTGCTGCGAGGAGCCGCACTGCCGGTCCACGGTCACGCCGGGCACCTCCTCCGGAAGCCCGGCGGCCAGCCAGCAGGTGCGGGCGATGTCGCCGGCCTGCGGTCCGACGGTGTCCAGGCAGCCGAAGACGACGTCCTCGACGGCCGCCGGGTCGGTGCCCGAGCGCTCCATCAGCGCCTTGAGCACATGGGCGCCGAGATCGGCCGGGTGCACGGCGGACAGGCCGCCGTTCCGCCTGCCGACCGGGGTGCGTACCGCTTCGACGATGTATGCCTCGGCCATGGCCACTCCTTCTTCGATGTCCTTCGATGTCCTTCGATGGACGCACTCGCGCGGTCGTACGCGGAGGGCGATCGCTGTCATTCGCGGAGGGCGATGCCCTCCAGCACCATCGACAGGTACTGGCGGGCGATCTCCTCCGGGCTGTGCTGTCCGCCCGGCCGGTACCAGGACGCGGCGACCCACACGGTGTCGCGCACGAAGCGGTACGTGAGGCGGATGTCGAGGTCGGCGCGGAACACCTCGGCGGCCACTCCGCGCTCGAGCGTCCCCAGCCACGCCTTCTCGAACTTCACCTGCGAGTCGGCGAGATAGCCGAAGCGCGGCTGGGTCTGGAGGTGCTTGGACTCCTTCTGGTAGATGGCGACCGCGGCGCGATGCCGGTCGATCTCCCGGAAGGACTCGGTGACGAGGGCCTCGATGGTCTCCCTGGGATCGAGCCGGGCTGCGAGCACGGCGTCGTACCGGGCCCAGAGCTCGTCCAGGAAGGTGGAGAGGATCTCGTCGAGCATCGACTCCTTGGAGTCGAAGTGGTAGTAGAGGCTGCCCGCGAGCATCCCCGCCGCGTCCGCGATCTTACGGACGGTGGTGGCGTTGTACCCCTGTGCGGCGAACACCTCGGCCGCCGTGGCCAGGAGTTCCTCGCGCCGCTCGGGCGACGGGCTCATCGGGGCCTTCTTGCTGCCAGCTTTCGGCACCTGCTTACTGCTGCTGGTTTTCGGCACACGGTCATTCTCGTCTCACGCGTGCTGGCTGCTGACGGAGAGCACCTCGCCCGTCATGTACGAGGAGTAACCGCTGGCCAGGAAGACGATGACGTTGGCGACCTCCCACGGCTCGGCGTAGCGGCCGAACGCCTCGCGGGATGTCAGCTCCTGAAGCAGCTCGGGCGTGGTGACCTTCACCAGGTGCGGGTGCATGGCCAGGCTCGGCGAGACGGCGTTGACCCGTACACCATACTCGGCGGCCTCCAGCGCGGCACACCGGGTGAGGGCCATGACTCCGGCCTTGGCGGCGGCGTAGTGCGACTGGCCCTTCTGCGCGCGCCAGCCGATCACCGAGGCGTTGTTCACGATGACGCCCCCGCTGCCCGCGGCCTTCATGCGGCGCAGCGCGGCGCGGGTGCAGCGGAAGGTGCCGTTCAGGGTGACGTCGAGGACCTTGTCCCACTGCTCGTCGGCCATGTCGACGAGGTCGGCCGTGCCGCCGAGACCGGCGTTGTTGACGACGATGTCGAGGCGTCCGTGCCGTTGCGCGGCCAGGTCGAACAGCGCGCCGACCTGCGTCTCGTCGGTCACGTCGCAGGGCAGCGACGCGACCCGGCCCGCGCCGAACTCCGCGGCGAGCTCCGCCTCGGACTCCTTGAGCCTGCGGGCGTGGGCGTCGGAGATGACGATGCTCGCGCCCTCCTCAAGCAGCCGCTTCGCGGTCGCACCGCCGATGCCGGCTCCCGCGGCGGCGGTGATCACGGCGGTGCGGCCGGCAAGCAGGGCGTGGCCGGGCACGTACGGCGGTGGTGCGGCCGGTGCGCTCACGGGCGGACCTCCTTCGGCAGGCCGAGCACCCGCTCGGCGATGATGTTGCGCTGGATCTCGTTCGATCCGGCGTAGATGGTGTCGGAGCGGGAGAAGAGGAACAGCCGTTGCCAGTCGTCGAGTTCGTACGGCTCGCCGGCAGCGAGCATCCCTGCGGCACCGCACACGTCCATGGCTAGCTCGCCCAGCTCGCGGTGCCAGGTCGCCCAGAAGATCTTGCCGATGGACGCCTCGGGGCCTGGTGCCCCGGCGGCGACGCCTTCGAGCATCCGCAGCGCGTTACAGCGGATGATCTCCAGACCGATCCAGGCCTGGGCCATCCGGTCACGGATCAGCGGGTCGGCGGCCGCGCCGTTGCGCTTGGCCAGCTCGATGACCGCTTCCAGTTCGCGGCGGAAGCCGACCTGCTGACCGAGCGTGGACACACCCCGTTCGAAGCCGAGCGTGGCCATGGCGACCTTCCAGCCCTCGCCCGGCGCTCCGACGATGTTCGACGCGTGGGTGCGGGCGCCGTCGAAGAAGACCTCATTGAATTCGGAGGTGCCGGTCAACTGGGTGATCGGCCGGATCTCCACACCGGGTTGGTCCAGCGGCACCAGCAGATAGGACAGCCCCTGGTGGCGGGTGGACCCGGGGGCGGTGCGGGCGACGACGAAGCACCAGTCGGATTCGTGCGCGAGTGAGGTCCAGATCTTCTGCCCGGTGACCACCCACTCCTCGCCCTCGAGCTCGGCCCGGGTCCGTACGTTCGCCAGGTCCGATCCGGCGTCCGGCTCGCTGTAGCCCTGACACCACAGCTCCTCCACGGCGACGATCGACGGGAGGAAGCACTCGCGCTGCTCCGGGGTGCCGAAGGCGATGAGGGTGGGCCCGAGCAGCTGTTCGCCGATGTGGTTGACGCGCGCGGGGGCGTCCGCGAGGGCGTACTCCTCGTGGAAGGCGACCTGCTGCTCGAGGGAGGCGCCGCGGCCGCCGTACTCCTTCGGCCAGCCGATGCACGTCCAGCCGGCGGCGGCCATGTGCCGCTCCCAAGTGAGCCGTTCGGGATACGCCTCGTGCTCCCGGCCCGGTCCGCCGCGCCCGCGGAGGGCGGCGAACTCGCCGGTGAGGTTGGCCCGCAGCCAGGCGCGGACCTCGGTGCGGAACTCCTCGACGCTGCTGCTCATTGGGCGACTCCGGACGACTCTCGTTGGAGGGACTCGCTGCGGGACGGCGCGACTTCTCGACGGCCGCGGCCTCGTACGTTAACCTACCAAACACTTGTTAGGGAAGGAGGGCGGATGTCCGCTGCCCGCACCACGTCCACGGCGCCTGTCCGATACGAACGCCACGGCCCCGTCGCAGTCGTCACGATGGACCGGCCCGCTTACCGCAACGCCCAGAACTCCGCGATGACATACGCCCTGGATCAGGCCTTCTACCGCGCGGCCGACGACGACGAGGTCAAGGTCGTCGTGCTCGCCGGGGCGGGGAAGCACTTCTCCGCCGGGCACGACATCGGGACGCCCGAACGGGACGCGCATCTGCCGTTCGACCGCAGGGCCGTGCTCTGGTGGGACCACTCGGACAAGCAGGGCGCGGAAAGCCGCTTCGCCCGCGAGTCCGAGGTCTACCTGGGCATGTGCCGCCGCTGGCGCGAACTGCCCAAGCCCGTGATCGCCTCCGTGCAGGGCGCGTGCGTCGCCGGCGGCCTGATGCTCGCCTGGGTGTGCGACCTGATCGTCGCCTCCGATGACGCCTTCTTCGCCGACCCCGTGGTGCGCATGGGCATCCCCGGAGTCGAGTACTTCGCCCACCCGTGGGTGATGCCGCCGCGCATCGCGAAGGAGTTCCTGTACACGGGCGACCGGATGAGCGCACAGCGCGCCTACGAGGTCGGAATGGTCAACCGGGTCGTGCCCCGCGCCGAACTCACGGAGCACACCGTGGAATTGGCGGGCCGGATAGCCGAGATGCCCCGCATGGGGCTGGCCCTGACCAAACGCGCCGTCAACCAGGCGGAGGACCTGCAGGGGCTGCACACCGGTATGGACTCCGTCTTCGGGCTGCACCACCTGGCGCACGCGCACAACGCGGAGACGGCGAAGGACTCGCTCGGCGGCATGGACGTCCGCGCGATGAAGAAGGCCGGTGCGAAGGAGGCCTCCGCCTGATGGACCTCGACTTCACGGCGGCACAGGACGCCTTCCGCGCCGAGGCCCGCGACTGGCTCGCCGCCCACGTCCCCGCCGCTCCCCTGCCATCCCTGGAGACCGCCGAGGGCTTCGCGGCACACCGGGACTGGGAGCGCACGCTGTTCGCTGACCGCTGGTCGGTGGTCTCCTGGCCCGAGGAATACGGTGGCCGGGGCGCCTCGATCCTGGAGTGGCTGATCTTCGAGGAGGAGTACTACGCGGCGGGCGCGCCCGGGCGTGTCAGCCAGAACGGCATCCATCTCCTCGCCCCCACCTTGTTCGAGCACGGCACCGACGAGCAGCGCGCCCGCATCCTGCCGCAGATGGCGAGCGGCGAGGTGATCTGGGCCCAGGCCTGGTCCGAGCCGGAATCGGGCTCGGACCTCGCGTCGCTGCGGTCCACCGCCGTACGGGCCGACGGCGGCTGGCGCTTGAGCGGGCAGAAGACATGGTCATCCCGAGCCGCCTTCGCCGACCGCGCCTTCGGCCTCTTCCGCAGCGACCCGGACGCCGGCAGGCCGCACCAGGGCCTGACGTATGTGATGTTCCCTCTCGACGCGGACGGCGTGACCGTACGGCCCATCGGGCGGCTCGACGGCAAGCCCGCCTTCGCCGAACTGTTCCTCGACGACGTCTTCGTCCCCGACGAGGAGGTCATCGGCGAGCCGGGCCAGGGCTGGCGGGTCGCGATGAGCACGGCGGGAAACGAGCGCGGGCTGACCCTGCGCAGCCCGGGACGCTTCATGGCCGCCGCGGACCGGCTGACCGCTCTGTGGCGCGCGCAGGCGGATGCTGCCGACAGCGCCGTGCGCGACCGGGTGGCCGACGCGGTGATCGGCGTCCGCGCCTACCAGCTGTTCACCTACGCCAACGCCTCGCGGATCGCCGCGGGAGGTTCGATCGGGGCCGAGTCGAGCCTGAACAAGGTCTTCTGGTCGGAACTGGACATCGCCCTGCACGAGACCGCCCTGGACCTGCTCGGCCCGTACGGCGAACTCTCCGACGACGCGGACGAGGCGCCCGAGCACGGGAGTTGGGCCGAGGGGTACACCTTCTCCCTCGCCGGTCCCATCTACGCCGGCACCAACGAGATCCAGCGCGACATCATCGCCGAGCGCCTGCTCGGCCTCCCGAAGGGACGCCGGTGATGCGGTTCCTCCTCGACGACGAACAGCGGGAGTTCGCCCGCACCCTGGACGGCATGCTGACGGCGGCCGACACCCCCGCAGTCGTACGCGCCTGGGCGTCCGGGGACACCACTCCCGGCCGTGCCCTGTGGGCGCGACTGGCGGAGACCGGGGTCTTCGCCCTCGCCGTCCCGGAGGAGCACGACGGCCTGGGCGCACTGCCGGTCGAACTGGCCGTCGCCTTCACCGAACTGGGCCGCCATGCCGTACCCGGCCCGGTGGTGGAGACCGTGGCCGCGGCGGTCTTCCTGGAGCGCCTCGGCGACGAGGCCCCGGCCGCCGCCTGGCTGCCCGGCATCGCCTCCGGCAAGACCGCCGCCTCCCTGTGCCTGCTCTCCCCCGGGAGCCCCTACAGCCCGTACAGCCCCTACGCCCTGGACGCCGACACCGCCGACGCGGTCTTCGTGGTGGACGGCGACACCGTACGCCTGGCGGAGTCGACCGGCCCTCTCCAACCGTCCGCCGACCCGGCGCGACGGCTGTCCCGGCCGCTCGGCGGCACCGTCCTGGCGAAGGGGCCCGAGGTGGCTGCCGCCGCCGCGCACGCGGCCGATGCCGCCGCTCTGGCCACTGCGGCCCAGGCCCTCGGGCTGGGCCGCGCCCTGCTGGCGCAGACGGTTGAATACGCCAAGCAGCGCACCCAGTTCGGAGTGGCCATCGGCTCGTTCCAGGCAGTGAAACACCGTCTGGCGGACGTGTTGATCGCCTTGGAGTTCGCCCAGCCCCTGATCCACGCGGCAGCACTGGCCCTCGCGGCGGGAGACTCGTCCTCCGGCCGGCAGATCGCCGCGGCGAAGGTGAGCGCGTGCGAGGCCGCGTACACCGCAGCGCGCACGGCCCTGCAACTCCACGGAGCCCTCGGCTACACCGAGGAGCTGAACCTCTCCCTGTGGATCCGCAAGGCCCGTGCACTGCGGTACGCCTGGGGCACGCCTGCGGCCTGCCGCGCCCGCGTCCTGGGAAGTGAGAGCGATGGGCGGCCGTACGAGCCCGACCGAGCCACACAGAAAGGAGCAGACGGGTGAGACTGACGGAGGAACAGGAAGAACTGCGGTCCGCCGTACGGTCACTGCTCACGCGCCACGAGGGCGCGGCAGCCTGGCGGCCCCTGACCGAGCAGATCGGCATCGCGGGGCTCGCCGTTCCGGAAGAGTACGGCGGGGCGGGATGCGGAGCCCGGGAAGTCCACGTCGTCATGGAGGAGTTGGGGCGAGAGCTGAGCCCGGTGCCCTACCTCGGCTCCGCGGTGCTCGCCGTGCAGGCGCTGCTCGCCTCGGGCGACGAGACGGCGTGCGCGGAACTGCTGCCGCGGCTCGCCGAGGGCAGAGCGGTGGGGGCACTGGCATGGGCCGAGCACGCTTCCTGGGACCCGGCGGCGATCCGGGCCGATGCCGAGCCCGCCCCCGGCCCCGGCGGGGTCTGGCGGATCACGGGGGCCAAGGAGCACGTGCTGGACGGTGCCAGGGCCGAGGTGCTGCTGGTGGCGGCCAGGACCGGTGCGGGGACAGCACTCTTCCACGTGGCCGTGGACAAGCCAGGAGTGCACCGCGAGGCGACGGGCACGATGGACCAGACGCGGGCGCAGGCGCGCGTGGTGCTGGACGGGGCCGCGGGCCGTCTCATCGGCGAGGAGGGCGACGGCGACCGGGTGTTGCGGCACGTCCTGGACCTGGCCTGCATCGCGCTCGCCGCCGAGCAGGTCGGCGCGGCCGAGCGCTGCCTGGAGCTCACGGTCGCCTACGCCAAGGACCGCGTGCAGTTCGGCCGGCCCATCGGCTCCTTCCAGGCCGTCAAGCACCGGCTCGCGGACGCGTACGTGCTGGTGGAGTCGGCGCGCTCGGCCGCGCTCGGCGCGGCCTTCGCCGCCGCCGAGGGCTCACCGGAGCTGACGCGCTCCGCAGTCATCGCCAAGTCCGCCTGCTCGGAGGCCTTTTCGACGGTGGCGGGCGAGATGATCCAGCTGCACGGCGGCATCGGGATCACCTGGGAGCACGACGCCCACCGCTACTTCAAGCGCGCACACGGCTCGGGCCGGCTCTTCGGCCCGCCGGCGTGGCACCGTGGCCGCCTGGCAGCAGACCTGGGCCTGACCGCGGCCTGACCGCGGCCTGCCGGAGCAAAGCCCGGCGCGGGCGCGGTGCTCTCCGCGCTGGTCCTCGTCGCCCTCGCCGCGCCGCTGCTCACGGCGCTCAGCGGCCAGGACTCGTACACCTACCACGACGAGCTGGTCGACTCCGCGAGCGGCGGTGCGCCGAAGGGTTCGTTCGGCGGTGTCAGCGGCGAGCACTGGCTGGGGATCGAGCCGGGCACCGGCCGTGATCTGTTCGCCCGGCTGGTGTACGGAGCACGGGTGTCGCTGCTCGTGGCGGCGGGGGCGACGCTGCTGCAGGTGGTGATCGGCGTGAGCGTGGGCCTGGCCGCGGCGCTCGGCAGCAGGTGGGCGGACCAGGTCCTCAGCCGGGTCACCGATGTGATGGTGGCGCTGCCGATGCTGGTCCTCGCCATCGCGCTGACCACCGTCGTACCCGACGACTTTCCGCGCCCGCTGCTGCTCATCCTGGTCATGGGCATCCTCAACTGGGGCGGCACATCGCGGGTCGTACGGGCCCAGACCCTGACCCTGCGCCGCCTCGACTTCGTCGCGGCGGCCCGGCTGGGCGGCTCGGGTCCCTTGCGCGTGGTCCGGCGGGAGCTTCTGCCGTCGCTCGCGGCGCCCGTCATCACCTACGCGTCGATCCTGCTCCCGTCGAACATCGTGCTGGAGGCGTCGCTGTCGTTCCTCGGCATCGGTGTGAAGCCGCCCACGCCCTCGTGGGGCCAGATGCTGTCGACGGCGACCACCTGGTTCCGTGCCGACCCCATGTATGTCCTGCTGCCGTCCGTGCTGCTGTTCGCCACCGTCCTCGCCTTCACCGTCCTCGGCGACGCGGTACGCACCGCACTCGACCCGCGCGAGGCCAGCCGTCTGCGGGTGGGCACCCGCAAGGAGAAGACCCGTGACTGACCGTTTCCCCGGCGTGCGCTTCGCGGCGAAGCGCCTGCTGGGTGCCGTACTGGTGCTGCTGGTGCTGTCCGCCGCCCTGTACGCGCTCTTCTATCTCGTCCCCGGTGACCCCGCCCAGCTGGCGTGCGGGGAGCGGTGCAGTCCGGCCCAGGTGGCGCAGGTACGCGGGCAGCTGGGACTCGACGAGCCGGCGTTCGCCCAGTATCTGCACTTCCTGCAGGGCCTGTTCGCGGGACGCGACTACTCGGCGGGCACCTCGCTGCAGCACTGCGCCGCACCCTGCCTGGGCCTGTCCCACCAGAACGACCAGCAGGTCACCACGCTGATCCTGGCAGGACTGCCGGCCACCGCCTCGCTCGCCTTCGGTGCGATGGTGGTGTGGCTGGCGCTGGGGGTCGGCACGGGTCTGCTGTCCGCGCTGCGCCGCGGCGGGGCGACCGAGCGCGTACTGACCGTCCTCACGCTGGCGGGGACCGGCACCCCGGTCTTCATCCTGGGTCTGCTGCTGCTCATGGCCGTGTGCGCCTATCTGCAGTGGCTGCCGTTCCCGTCGTACGTGCCGCTGTCCCAGGACCCCGAGCAGTGGGCCTGGAACATGCTGCTGCCCTGGTTGACGCTGGGCCTCTTCGAGAGCGCGAAGTATGCCCGGCTCACCCGCTCCTCCACTCTCGAGGTCCTCGCGGAGGACCACATCCGCACCTTCCGCGCGTACGGCGTGAGTGAACGCGCCGTCGTCACCCGGCACGCACTGCGCGGTGCGCTGCCTCCGGTGATCGCCCTGAGCGCCCTGGACCTGGGGTCGATGATGGGCGGCGCGATGCTCACCGAGCAGCTCTTCGGCATCCCGGGCCTGGGCCGGCTCCTCATCGAGAGTGTCCGCTCCGTCGACCTGCCGGTGGTCGTCGGCGTGGTCCTTGTCATCGGGACCGCCGTGGTGCTCGCCAACGCCCTCGCGGATGTCCTCTACGCGCTGGCCGACCGAAGGGTGGTCCTGTCATGACACCGGAGCAGCCGACGGGTTCGGCGGCGGAGGCGGACCCCGCGCCGGCGGAGTCGCTGATCGACGTCCAAGGGCTGACCGTCGACTTCCCCACGGGCGAGGAGACCGTACGCGCGGTCGACGACCTCTCCTTCCGGCTCACCGCGGGGCAGGCACTCGGCATCGTGGGTGAGTCCGGTTCCGGCAAGAGCACGGTTGCCGCGGCGCTGCTGGGCCTTCACCGCGGCACCGGAGCACGCCTGACCGGCACCGTACGGGTCGGTGGAATCGACGTGGGGACCGCATCCGTACGGGAATTGCACCGCCTGCGCGGCGGCACCGCCGCCATGGTCTTCCAGGACCCGCTGTCATCCCTCGACCCGTACATGGCCATCGGCGACCAGATCGCCGAGGTCCACCGGACACACGCGCCGCACGTCTCCCGGCGGTCGGCGCGCGAGCGGGCGGTGGCGGTGCTGGACCGGGTCGGCATCCCGGACGCGGCGCGTCGCTCCCGGTCGCGTCCGCACGAGTTCAGCGGCGGCATGCGGCAGCGCGCCCTGATCGCGATGGCGCTCGCCTGCGATCCGCGGGTGCTGGTGGCCGACGAACCGACCACCGCACTGGACGTGACGGTCCAGGCGCAGATCCTCGACTTGCTGCACGACCTGCGCACCGAGACCGGCATGGGCCTTGTCCTGGTCTCCCACGACCTGGGTGTGGTGGCGGGCAGCGTGGAGGACATGCTGGTGATGCGCGGCGGGCGCGCCGTCGAGCGCGGCCCGGTCGGCACGGTCCTCAGTGCCCCGCAGCGGCCGTACACCCGTGAGCTGCTGGCAGCTGTGCCGCGGGTGGAGACCCGGCGCGTCCCAGTCGCCTCCACCGCCGTTCCCTCGTCCGCATCCGGTGGGGACGTCCTGCTGGAAGCAGTGGAGGTGCGCAGGGAGTTCGGGCGCAGGAAGGACCGTACGGTCGCCGTGGACGGTGTGTCGCTGACCGTCGCGCAGGGCGAGACCCTCGGCGTCGTCGGCGAGTCGGGCAGCGGCAAGACCACGCTGGGCCGGATGCTGGTCCGCCTGCTGGAGCCGAGCGGTGGCTCCGTCCGGTACGGAGGGCGCGAGTTGACCGGTATCCACAGCGACCTGCAGATGGTGTTCCAGGACCCGGTCTCCTCGCTGAACCCGCGCCGCAGCATCGGCGAGTCCGTCGCCGACCCGCTGCGCGCCGCCGGAACCCTCACCGACGCGGAGATCACACGGCGCGCGCGGGAACTTCTGGAGCGCGTCGGGCTCGACCCGCGGTGGTACCACCGCTATCCGCACGAGTTCAGCGGCGGTCAGCGCCAGCGCGTCGGCATCGCCCGCGCCCTCGCACCCGGACCGAAGCTCGTCGTGTGCGACGAGCCGGTCTCCGCACTCGACGTCACCACCCAGGCACAGGTCCTGGACCTCCTGGCAGAGCTTCAACGCGACCTCGGGCTCGCGCTGGTGCTGATCGCCCACGACCTCGCGGTGGTGCGTCACGCCAGCGACCGGGTGGTGGTCATGCGCCAGGGCACCGTCGTCGAGGAGGGCCCGGCGGACACGGTCTACGACGCCCCGCAGAACCCCTACACCAAGGCTCTGCTGGCAGCCGTCCCGGTGCTCGATCCGGCGGAGGCGGCCCTGCGACGTGCGGCCCGCAGAAGCGCCGACAGTGGGGTACTCAGGGCGGCTGCCCGATAGCCGGCCCGGTGCCTGTCCGCCGTGGCGCCCGGTCGTTGCCCGGGCGCCACGGCGGATCTGGGGGGAAGGCCGGTCGTTGCCCGGGCCGTCACGGCGGGTCTGGCCGGGGAGGGTCATGGCCGGGCAGGCACCCTGGTCAGGGGGGTCGGGGGACCGCTCTGAGCGCTGTCGGTCCGGCGACCTGCCCGGCAGGAGCGCTCAGTGGTTCGCGAGCTCTCCGAGCAGCTTCCAGGTGCGGCGTCGGTCGGCCTCACCACCCAGTTCCGTCGCAGTGAACACCACCTCCGTCGCCCCCGCCTCGCGGTAGCGGCGCACCTCGGCGGCGACGGTCTCCTCGTCACCGATCACGGCCAGGTCGGCGGCCCGAGTGCCGCCGGAGAGCCCGATGACACGCTCGTAAGAAGGAATCTGTTCGTAGAACGCAAGGGTCTCGGTCGCGGTCTCGCGCACGGCCTCGGCGTCAGCGGTGACCACGCCGGGGACGAGCGCCACGATCCGGGGTGCCGGTCGGCCCGCCGCCGCGGCTGCGGCGGTGACGGCCGGGACGATGTGCTCGGCGAGGGCACGCGGGCCGGCCAGGTACGGAAGGACACCGTCGGCGAGTTCGCCGGTGACGCGCAGTGCCTGCGGTCCCATGGCGGCGACCAGGAGCGGCACGGGCGGTTCGGCGCCCGGCACCGCAGCCGGCAGCGGTGTGGTGGCGGTCAGCAGCTCGCCGTGGAAGTCGGCACTGCCCGTTTCGAGCAGTTGGCGCAGGGCGGTGAGGAACTCCCGGAGCCGGGCGATGGGGCGTTCGAACGGGATGCCGAAGGCGTCCTCGGTCAGGAACTTGGTGCCGAGTGCGAGCCCGAGGTGGTAGCGGCCGTCGGTGGCGGCCTGGGCTGTCTGGGCCTGGCTCGAGATCAGCAGAGGATGGCGGCCGAAGACGGGGATCGCGGAGGTCCCGACATGCAGGCCGGGTACCTCGCGGCCGACGATCGCGGCAAGCGACGGGGAGTCGTACGCGAAGGTCTGACCGAACCACGCAGAGCGCAGTCCGGCCTCGTGGGCCTCCCGCGCGAGCTGCACAATGCCGTCGATCCGTTGAGAGGCCGGGTTGATCGCTACTCCGATGGTCATACCCAGGGCAACCGGCACGTTCACGCCCGGCATTCCAGCTTGCGTGTGACAACCTCATGGCGGCCTCGTAACGGGGCCATCGTTGCCATGACGGGGCGCCGACCGGTCAGAGCACGTTGGCGAGGGACGCGGATCACGACGGGGCTGCGGAGGCCCCGGTCGCGTTGCCGATCGCCGCGATCACGTCCGCGCGCCGAGGCTGCCCGGAAGCCCTGCCGACGACCCGGCCGTGCGGGTCGAGCACGAGCACGGTGGGTGTGCGCAGGATCTGCAGCCGCCTGACCAGCTCAAGCCGGTCCTCCGCGTCGATCTCCACATGCGCAGCGCCCGGCACCGTCCCGACGATCTCCGTCAGCAACCGACGTGTCGCCCGGCAGGGCGAGCAGAAGGCGGTGGAGAACTGAACCAGCGTCACCCGCTCCCCCAGCTCGGCCCCGAGCTCGGCCGCCGACAAACGCACGGCACCATCGCCGGGCCGCTCCCGGACCCTGCCGTTGCGCGGCGCCCGCACCAGCCCGAAGACGCTCGCCAGAACGAGCACCGCGACACACACCACCAACCCGGTCATAGGACCAGTCTCCATCACTCTCGAGCCCTCCGAACCGTCTCAACCCTCTGAACCCTCTGAACCCAGCGAACCGTAGGCGCCGACCGGCCATCGACCACTCGGTACCGCACGGCTACCATGACGGCCATGGACTCCCCTCCCCGGCCGCTGCGGCTGACCACCCGTCGCGTGGTCGACCTCTGCCGGGTCACAGCCTGCCGCTGTCGCTGACGCCTGTGTCGGCCCGATCGCCTTCCCCCCTTTCTCCCGGAGTCCCTCGCATGCAGATCGACCCGCGCGGCCCCCGCTTCGCCGCCGTGCTCACCACACTTGTCCTCATCGCGGTATTGATCACCGGCAGCGGCGGCCTGCTTGCCGTACAGACCGTGGTCTTCGCACTCGGGGCGTTCGCGGGCCTGCAGTACTCCCCGTACGGCTGGCTGTACCGGGTCGCCGTCCGGCCCAGGCTCGCCCCGCCGCGCGAGCTGGAGGACGTCCGGCCGCCGCGCTTCGCGCAGGGTGTCGGTTTCGGCTTCGGTCTGATCGGCACGGTCGGCTACTTTGCCGGCGTCGAGTGGCTCGGCCTGTCCGCGACCGCGCTCGCCCTTGCCGCGGCCTTCCTCAACGCGGCCTTCGGCTACTGCCTCGGCTGCGAGATGTACCTGATCATCCGCCGCTTCCGAAGCGCCTGAGCAAGCGGCACGGGCGGAAGGCCGATCACACGCCCCCGCCCCGGACTTCAGGCGGTCGCCGCGTCCCGCGTGACGGCCGCCAGTTCGGTGCGCAGGACGGCGAACCCTGGATCCCCGCGCAAGGCGGCCACATCGGTCGTCGCCTCGCGCGGGAGCGGGACCGGCACCTCGTCGATCACGCGTCCCGGGCCTGCCGCCATCACCACGACGCGGGAGCCGAGCAGGACGGCCTCCTCCGCGGAGTGCGTGACGAACAGGACGGTCGTGCCGGTGACGGCCGCCAGTGTCCTGACCTCCTCCTGGAGGCGTTCGCGGGTCAGCGCGTCCAGTGCGGCGAACGGCTCGTCCATCAGCAGGATCTGCGGTTCGGCGGCCAGCGCCCGCGCGATGGCCACTCGCTGCTGCTGTCCGCCCGACAGCTCCCAGGTGCGGCGCCGGGCCATGCCGGACAGGCCGACCAGGGACAGCAACTCCTCCGTACGGGCTGCTCGTTCGGTTCGTACGACGCCGTGACGTGCCAATGCGAAGGAGAGGTTGCCGCCCACGGTGCGCCAGGGGAACAGGCGCGGCTGCTGGAAGACGACGCCGACCTTCCGGCGTACCTTCACCGTCCCGCCTGCGGGCTGCTGGAAGCCCGCCACCAGGCGGAGCAGTGTCGTCTTGCCGCAGCCGGACGGGCCGACCAGCACCACGAACTCACCGCGGTCCACGGTCAGAGACACGTCGGCGACCGCCGTCACAGGGGCCTTGGCCGTGCCGTAGCGGACGCTGATGCCCGACAGTTCGATGTCGGACGCGGGCGCGGTGGTCTCAGCGGGCGATGTGGCCTCAGTCGGCGACACGGGACAGCTCCTTCACCGCGAGGGCCTTGTCGAAGACCGACTGGTCCGGCACCGCGTCGATGGCCTTCTGGTCCTTGAGGAAGACGGCCGCGTCGTGCAGGTTCTCGGCGAGTGCGCCGGGCGCGCCGGGCTTGCCGAGGTAGTCGGCTCCCTGCTGCTGCTTCGCTGTGAGCAGCACGAGTTGGGCGAGCTGCTTCTTGGCGTCCTGCGGGCTGAGGTTCAGCTCGGCGCCGATGGCGGCGGCCGCCTTGTCGGGGTTGCTCCTGGTCAGCTTGACCGCCTGGTCCTCCGCCTTGAGCCAGGCGTCCACGATCTTCGGGTGCTTGGCCGCGAACGCGTCGGTGACCACGCCGAGGTCTGCGGTCGGCTTGCCCTGCTCGGCGATCTCACGGCTGGTGACGAGGACCGTGCCGTCCCTCTCCAGCTCGGTGAGCGTCGGCGTCCACACGTATGCGGCGTCGATGTCGCCGCGCTGCCAGGCTGCGAGTGCGTCCTGCGGCTGGAGGTCGACGAGCGTCACATCGGAGGCCTTGAGACCGGCCGATTCCAGTGCCGCGAGGAGGGAGTAGTGGGAGGTGGATCCGAAGGGCGTGGCGATCTTCTTGCCCTTGAGGCCCTTGGCGGACGTGATGCCCTTCTTCGCGACGAGGGCCTCGTTCTCGCCGATCAGGTCGTGGATCCACAGGACCTTGTACGGGATGTTCAGCGGCGCCGACAGCCCCTTGGTTACCGGGCTGGAGCCGGCCAGGCCGAGATCCACCGATCCCGCGATCACCGCCGTGTTGACGTCGCCGCCCGAGTCGAACTTCACCCACTTCACGTCGACGTCCGGGAGCGCCTTCTCCAGGAGGCGCTGGTTCTTCACCACCAGATCGGCGTTGGGTATCGCCTGGTAGGCGATGCGTACCTGCGTCTTGCCACCACCGGTGGTGGCATCGGCGCCGTCGCCGCAGGCGGTCGCGGTCAGCGCGACCAGGGCGGTGGCGGAGGCGAGGAGAACGGCGCGGCGGGGGGATGAGGGCATGACGGTTCCTTCGTAGGGAGACATGGAGCGGGTCGGCGGTGGCAATGCGCCCCGGGTAACGAGGAAGGGGCAAGAAGACGCAGGAGGTGAGCGGGCGCAGGGCTTCAGACGCGGCCCCGCCACGGCACCGCCACCCGCTCCACGCCTTTGAACAGCGCGTCGAGGACGATCCCGGAGAGGCCGATGGCGATGATCCCGGCGATGACGACGTCGGTCTGGTTGTAGCGCTGGGCGTCACGGATCATGCCTCCGATGCCGGGCACGCCGTTGACCGTCTCGGCCGCGACGACCGAGGTGTACGCGATTCCGACGGCGATCCGCACACCGGTGAGGATCTCCGGCAGGGCGGCAGGCAGGCGTACGGACAGCAGTAGCGACACGGGCCCGGCGCCCAGCGCCCGCGCTGCCTCCACCAGGTCGGCCGGCACCCCGCGGACCGCCGCAGCGGTGGCCGCCGCGATGGGCGGGAGTGCGGCGATGACGAGCAGCCAGATCTTCGGGGACTCGTCGATGCCGAACCAGATGACCAGCAGGGAGAGATACGCCAGCGGAGGCAGCGTACGCAGGAAGGTGACGGCCGGCTCCAGGACCACGGCGAGTGGCTTCACCACGCCGATCAGCAGGCCCAGGGGAATGCCGACGAGGGCCGCGTAGCCGGTGCCGATGCCGATCCGGCGCAGCGAGACCGCCAGGTGCTCGACGAGCAGGTGGTTGCTGAATCCGCGCACCCCGTCGTGGACGGTCGACGCCTTGACGAAGGCGTGCCACACGTCCCCGGGGGACGGGACGAGGACGCGCGGCCAGACGCCTGCCGCGACCACGGCCTGCCAGACGGCGAGGAGCACGGCGAGGGCGAGGAGCCGCAGCGCAGTCCAGCGCAGCGCGGCCGCTCCCGCCCACGTGCGCCGCCCCGTGTGCGGTGCTGCCGTCGTCGGCGCGGGCTCGGTGCCCTGTTCGGTGTCCTTGAGCAGAGTCACGCTGCCGCCTCCGTGAGGGCCAGCAGCCGGGGAGCCACCTCTTCGCCGACCCGGTAGGCCTCTTCGAGGTGCGGATAGCCGGACAGGATGAACTCGTCGATGCCGAGCTGCCTGTACTCGAAGAGCCGCTGGGCGACCTCGTCGTGCGAGCCGACCAACGCGGTGCCGGCGCCTTCGCGGACGAGGCCGATGCCCGCCCACAGGTTGGGTGCGACGGTCAGGTTCTCGGCCGAACCGCCATGCAGGGCGGTCATCCGTGCCTGCCCGGTGGAGTCCATGCGGGCGAAGCGCTCCTGGGAGGCGCGGACCGCCCCGGGATCGAACCCGGCGAGGATGCGGTCGGCCTCCGACCACGCCTCGGCGGCGGTGTCGCGGGTGATGACGTGCAGCCGGAGGCCGAAGCGCAGGGTGCGGCCCAGCTGTGCGGCCTTGGCCTGCACCCTGGCGATGCGCTCGGCGAGCGCGGCCGGGGGTTCGCCCCACAGCAGCTGCACCGCGGCGTGGCGCGCCGCGACCTCCTCGGCGGCCGGGGACGCGCCGCCGAAGTAGAGGGGGACGTACGACTCCACAGCGGGCGCGTCCAGGCGTGCACCCTCCACGCGCACATGTCGGCCCACGAATTCGACGGGTTTGCCGTCGAGCAACTCGCGTACCACGTGCATGATTTCACTGGTCCTGACGTATCGCTCGTCCTTGGGCAGATGATCGCCGTACGCCCTCTGCTCGGCCGGATCCCCGCCGGTGACCACGTTCAGTGCGATGCGATCGCCGAACAGGCGGCGGAACGTGTCCGCCTGCTGCGCAAGCAGCGTCGGCTGGACGAGCCCGGCACGGAAAGCGACGAGGAAACCGATCCGCTCGGTGACCGCGGCGACGGCCGGGGTCAGCACCCAGGGATCCACGCAGCCCAGGCCCACCGGAGTCAGCAGCTTGGCGAAGCCCGACCGTTCGGCCGCGCGGGCGACCTGGGCGAGATAGCCGAGGTCGGCGCCGCGTCGGGTGGCGGTGGTGGTGCGGCCCTGAACTGCGGTGACACCGCCGGGATCGCGGCCGTCACCGCCGGTGGGCAGGAACCAATGCAGTACGGGGGCAGGGGAGGTCATGCTGGGGCACCTCGGAGGAGAGCGGACACGGGGCAGTCGGCCGCGCAACACGCGCGATGCGGCCGGCCAGCCCGGAAGTCCGGGGCTGAGGATGAGTCGCTGAGAGAGAATCAGGGGCGGCGACGACCGAGACGACGAACGATGCCGTCAGCGGTGTGAAGGGGTGCGGAGGCTCGGTTGAGCGCTCAGCAACAGGCCGCGCGACAGAGCGAGGTGGCCCGACACAGCATCCCCGAGACACGCAGAAGGTCCACGTGGCGGCGGGAGACGAGGGCGGGGTTCATGCGTGCATCCTGACCGGGCCTCGTGTCGACAACAAGTCGAGTCCGCCATGTGGACTCTGAGATCTTGGATTATGGGACCGTCTATCGGCAACCGACTCTGCCCGGTCGTACGCGAACCGCCTCCGACCTGCAGCAGAAGGATGATGCCGTGCGCCTGAGCGAAAGGGCGGCAGGCGCACGGCGTCTTCACCGGATGTCGTCAGGCTGCTGGCTGCTGCACCGGCTCCACCCCGATGACCTTGCGGTAGACGCGGGCGCCGTCGCCGTAGTCGTCCACGGCGTAGTGCCAGGTCGCACGGTTGTCCCAGAGCACGAAGTCACCGGGGTTCCAGCCGAAGCGGATCGTGTAGTCGGGTGACGAAGCGTGCCTGAGCAGGTGCTCGAGCAGCACCTTGCCCTCCTGTGCCGTGACGCCCGTCAGACCGATCGCCGAGGTGCTGATGAACAGTCCCTTCCGGCCCGTCTCGGGGTGCTTGAGAACGACCGGATGCTCGACGGTCTCCTCGACCGCGACACGCTTGCTGCCCTGTGCGTAGTTCTCCGCATTGGCGTCGTAGACCGCACTCACCGATTCGAGGAGCTCTTTGAACGGCTCGGACAGATCGTCGTACGCAGCCTGCAGATCGGCCCACAGGGTGTGTCCGCCCAGCTCGGGCACGACTTCGTAGGTCAGCGACTCGATCGCGAAGACGGGCTTCCGCCACAGCCCGCCGATGTGCCAGGTGCTGGCCTTGCCGGTCTGCTGGACGTTGTACGGATAGACCAGCGGATTGACGGGATCCTTCACCGCGGTCGGGTGGTCGAAGGGCTCCGCGAAGATGCGTACGGCCGCGACGTGCTGATCCGGTGTGAGGTGCTGGTCGCGGAACACCAGCACCTTGTGCTCCCGGAACGCCCGGCGCAGTTCCTCGGCGGTTCGGTCGTCGACGCCGGCCGTCAGGTCGATGCCGGTCACCTCCGCACCGAACCGCGGACCTGCCCGCCGTATCTCGTAGCTCGCGACAGTGGTGGTCATGGCTGTCCCTCTCAGTGTTGCCGTACACGAATGACGCAGGGGCGGTCGCCTCACACAGAACGGGGAGGCGACGTCAGGAGCGTCGACACGTGGACGTGTCGACGCGCGCCAGATCCACGTACAACCTGCGGTACAGCGCTGGAGAGCTCACCTCACCATGTCTAGCAGGCAGTTGAGGAATGGATCGTTGCAGCTGCATGAAATTCCCTCGGGCCGCCGCCCATGGGGAAGTGAGGGAAGCGAGTCAGAAGCCCACGCTTTCGCGGACAAGGACCACCACGCCACGCTCGGGGAAGGCTTCGCGCTCCACGATCAGGATCTTGCCGATGAACGACGTCTGGCCGTAGTTCTCCTGCAGTCGGCGCCATTCCTTCGGCAGGCTGTAGTCCCGGATGCGGCGGAGCCCGGTCGCCACGTCCGGGACGATCTTCTGGGCGCCGACCACCCAGATCGCCGTGGTGCATCCCGTCGTGCCACCCCGTGTCGACTACGACCTCACGCCACTCGGACGGACGCTGCTCGAGACGGTGCGCAGCCTGCTCGACTGGGCCCTGGACCACATCGACGACATCGACGAGGCGCGGAAGGCGTATGACGCACGCTCCTGAGCAGGTAAGAGGCCGCCGCACATGATCGTCTCGAATACTGACGGTGCGTTGACTCCTCCGAGCCACCCGTGCTTGCATCGTCGCATGCCGCGCCAGTTGTTGACCTGCCGCCGCTGCGTCGATCTGGTACGTGTCGCAGCCGCGCTCTGTTGCGCCGCCACCCGCTGATCACCCGGCAGTCCGGGTGCCCCATTCCTGGCCCTGATCGTTTCGCGCGATCGTTGGCGCCTCACACGGGTTCCTGAAACTCACCTTGCCCCCGGTGCGCCGCCAGCGCGTGCGCCCGGACCCACCCTCTTGCTGTCTGTACACAAGGAGACACCCGTGCCCGTACCCGGGCAGACCGGTGGTCCGGCAGCCGTCGAACTCCGCGGTGTGTCCCGGACCTTCGGACGAGGTGCGTCCGCGCGCCCCGTCCTCGCCGGGATCGATCTGGAGATAGCGGCCGGTGAGACCGTCGCCGTGCTCGGTCCCTCCGGCTCCGGGAAGTCCACGCTGCTGCGTCTCGTCGCAGGGCCGGACACGCCCACCGACGGAACCGTGCTCGTCGACGGCGAGCCGGTACGCGACATGGACCGGCGGGCGGCCGTCGTGTTCCAGGACGCACGCCTCATGGCCTGGCGCAGCATCGCCTCCAATGTGGCCTTCGGACTGCCGAGGACCGGGATGCCGCGCGCGGAGCGGCGGGCCGAAGTGGCGCGCTGGCTGGAGGTGGTGGGCCTGGAGGGTTTCGGGCGGCACCGGCCCAGTCAGGTCTCCGGCGGCATGGCGCAGCGCGCCGCGCTGGCGCGCGCCCTTGTCCGCAGGCCCGGTGTGCTGCTGCTCGACGAACCGTTCGCAGCACTGGACGCACTGACCCGGCTGCGCATGCAGGACCTCCTCGACGAAGTCCGAAGCGCCGCCCGCACCACCATCCTCCTCGTCACCCACGACGTCGACGAGGCCCTGCAACTCGCCGACCGCATCGTCCTGTTGAGCCCGGGCCCCGCCGCATCCATCACCGCCGCCCTCGACGTACCGGTGCCCCGCCCGCGCGAGCGCGGCGACCTCGAACTGGTGCCGCTGCGCACCGATCTCCTGCACCGCCTCGGCGTCGGCCGTACCCAGGTCACCTCCCCTTCCCTGTCCCTTCCGTCCCTTCCGCACAAGGAGCCCCTCCGATGAACCGCCGCACCTTCGCCGCCGCCCTCGCCTCCGGTCTGCTGCTCCTGACCACGGCCGCGTGCGCCGAGGGCGAGGACTCCTCCGGCAGGGCCGGCACCGGCAACGACGTGGCAGCCGAGGGCACCACTGAACTCCGCCTCGACTGGGCGTACTACAACCCCCAGAGCCTCGTCCTCAAGGACAAGGGCTGGCTGGAGGACGCCCTCAAGGCCAAGGGAATCGACAACGTCAAGGTGAGCTGGACCCAGTCCCTGGGCAGCAACAAGGCCAACGAGAACCTGCGCGCCGGCGCCATCGACTTCGGCTCCACCGCCGGCACCCCCGCGCTGCTGGCGCGCGCCAACGGCACACCCCTGAAGACCGTCGACGTCTACAGCCAGCCCGAATGGTCATCGCTCGTCGTCGCCAAGGGCTCGAAGCTGGACTCCGTCGAGGACCTCAAGGGCAAGAAGGTCGCCGTCACCAAGGGCACCGACCCGTACTTCTTCCTCCTGCAGGCGCTCCAGACCGAGGGCCTGGACGCGAGTGACATCACCGTCGTCAACCTCCAGCACCCTGACGGCAAGACGGCCCTCGAACGCGGTCAGGTCGACGCCTGGGCCGGCCTCGACCCGTACCTCTCCCAGAGCCAGATCGACAACGGCTCCAATCTCATCTACCGCAACCTCGACTTCAACTCCTACGGGTTCCTCAACGTCTCCGAGAAGTTCCTCGACGCCCACCCCGACCTGGTGCAGGTCGTGGTCGACAGTTATGAGAAGGCCCGGGCCTGGATCGAGAAGAACCCGCAGGCGGCGGAGAAGATCCTCGCCGACACCGCGAAGATCGAACCCGCCGTCGCCGCGCAGCAGCTGACCGAGCGCACCCGTCTCGACATCTCGCCGGTGCCCGGCGCCGCCCAGACCAAGGTGCTCGAGCGGATCGCACCCCTGCTGGTATCGGAGCACCTCGTCGCCGACGCGAAGGACGTCGGCCAGGCCCTCGACACGCTCTACGCCCCCCAGTTCGCCCGCAAGGCCGCCGCGTCGTGAGCGGCATCACCGCCGCCGCGGTCGTCCGGTCCCGGTGGGGCCGTACGGCACTGCGCGCGGCTGCGGGTCTGCTGCTGCCCGCGGCGCTCCTGATCGCCTGGCAGCTGGCGGCGACGTCCGGTACGTACACGCGCAGCCAGCTCCCGCCGCCGGAGGCCGTCCTGGACGCCGCCCGGAGTCTCCTCGACCGGGGCGAGCTCCAGCACCACATCGCCATCAGCGTCCAGCGGGTGCTGATCGGCTTCGCCGTCGGCGCCTCGCTCGGTCTGCTCCTGGGCGGCCTGGTGGGCCTCTCCGGGGCCGCTCGGGCCGCCCTCGCCCCGACCGTCCAGGCGATACGTGCCGTGCCCTCGCTGGCGTGGGTCCCGCTGCTCCTGCTGTGGCTCGGTATCGGGGAGACGCCGAAGATCACGCTCGTGGCGATCGGCGCCTTCTTCCCCGTGTACACGACGGTCTCGGCCGGCCTCGACCACGTCGACCCGCGCCTGAGGGAACTGGGCCGCGCCTACGGCAGGCGCGGCCCCGCCCTCCTCGCCCAGGTCCTGATTCCGGCCGCTGCGCCCGCCGTGCTGTCCGGGCTGAGACTCGGGCTCGCACAGGGCTGGCTATTCCTGGTCGCGGCGGAACTCATCGCGTCTTCCATGGGCTTGGGCTTCCTGCTGATCGACAGCGAGAACACCGGCCGCACGGACATCCTGCTGCTCGCGATCGTGCTGCTGGCCCTCCTCGGCAAGGCGAGCGACGCCCTTCTGGGGGTGGCGGAGCTGCAGGTCGTACGCCGATGGAGCTAAGCGGGTGCGGTGAAGTCCGGTGCGGTTCGGCAGCGTCCGAAAGGGGCGCGGGGCTGTGACATGTGCGGCTCCGCCGCGTGGGCGCGACCAGCCACGACGGACCCGCAGGCGACGCACCGGACTTCCAGCGGAGCGCTTAGGCACCCGCGTCCGCCGACGCGGTCGGCCAAGGGCCGGACAGGAAACCGAGGACCCCGGCGACGAACGGCCGTTCCCGGCATGGAGAGGTGTATGGACAACCTCGTTGGGTCCGGCCGCGCACGATCTCGGCAGCCGGCCCGCTCTCCGCGGGGCGTGGATAGGCGTTGTGGACGATAGCGGGCAGCGTCATGGTTTGCGTGCGGTGTTCGACGAGGCGGCGGAGGCGTACGACGCACGAGGCCGGTCTGTCCTCCGCGGTTGTTCGACGATCTGGTCGGCCTCGCCGGGCTCGCCCCTGGAGACCAGGTGGTTGCGATCGGCAGTACGGGCGGCCCCCCGGCACCCCTACACCGCCGGCCTGCTCGCCTCCGAGCCCTCCCTCGAGAAGCGCTTCTCGGAACTTTCGACGATGCCGGGATCCGTCCCGCCGCCGGGCGCCCGAACGGAAGGCTGCCCCTTCGCCGCACGCTGCGCGCACTTCGCGCCCCAGTGCCGCACCACACCGCTGCGCCTCGTGTCCGCCGCAGAGCCGTCTCCCGGCACAGTCCCGCATCTGTCAGCGTGCCTGCGGCTGGCGGAGATCCGGGACGAACTGACGGTTCCCCGCACGCCGGCTGTCCTGGCCGCGTCAGCGGATCCCGGGGTGGCCGCACCCGCCGGCAGCCTGCGGATGGCGGCGGTCACCAAGTCGTTCCGCACGCCCACCGGTGACCACCTGGTCCTGCACCGGGTCAGCCTCGAGGTGCCGCAGGGCATGGTCACCGCGCTGGTCGGCGAGTCCGGCTCGGGCAAGACCACGCTCGCCCGCATCGCCGTCGGCCTGGAAACGTACGACGAGGGCGAAGTGGAGGTCGAGGGCCTCACTCTGGTTCCCCGCCGGCAACCCGGCACGGCCCAGCGGCGCCTGCTGGCGCAGCGCGCGCAGATCGTGTTCCAGGACCCCTACTCCTCGCTCAATCCGCTGCGTACCGTGGGCGCCGCCCTGCGCGAGGCCCTGACTGTGGCACATGCGGATCGCGGCGCGCCCACCGACGTGGCCGGCCTCCTGGCCGATCTACCGCTCGCGGCTGCATCCGCACGCGCAGAGTCAGGTCAGCACCCACGGGCCCGGATCCATGGAGTACGTCATGGTGGTCGAAGGCCGGGTGACCCTGTTCACCGATGGAGTCCCACACCTGCTCGAGGCCGGTGATGCGGCACGCTTCTCCGGCCAGACTTCGCACTATTACCTCACCCAGGAGTCCCCTGCCGTCACGCACAGCGTCGTGGCCTACCCGCGGGACTGACTGCCGGGACGTGCGCGCTTTCGACCCCTGCCGCCGCATCTTGCGCCGGGAACCCACGCGCCGGCGAGGATCTCGAATGTCGGCACGCGCGCGTCGGCTGCCATCACGCCGCATGCTCTGCTCGGCTGACCGGATTCACAGGACTGCCAGCAGCCCGCGGCTTCCTGTGGCCACTGGTGATCGGGCAGGACCAGAGCGCCTGGACGGTGCAGGTGGCGCTGTCGTCCTTCACCACGTCCCAGGTCATCAGGTTGCACGAGCTGTTCGTCGCGGCGGCCGTGTCGATCCTGCCGTTGCTGGTCGTGTTCCTCTGCTTCCAGCGGTGGATCGTGGCTGGAGTGGAGCGGTCGGGGATCGGCTGAGGGCTGCAGCGAGCCGCGGCCGTCGACCACCAGGTCCGTGCCGACAACGGACACCGCGTCGTCGGAAGCCAGTTACGGCAATCATTCACCGAGCCGGAACACGTGCCGGTGCGCCCCGTGGCGCCGCACGTCACGGGTGGGCCGCGAGCAGCGCGCGACCGCGGCCGCCGTCCGCGCGCCGCGGTGGGTGCCCGGCTTCCGGCTCCGGCTGTGCCTGCCACGGTGGCACCCACGCGTCCAGCGCTGCGAGCCGCCCCTCAGCAGGCGCGGATGGACTCGATCCAGGTTCGGATGGCCTCGGGGTCACCCAACTCGGCCCGGTGGACGACGAGTTCGCGACCCAGCAGCAGTGTCTGGCGGGAGGCGGGGACCTGGAGCGGGTCTGGCAGTGTCGTCAGGTCGGTGAGGTGCGCGAAGCCGATGATGCGGCGGATGATCTCCGTACCCGCGAAGCCGACCGACTCCGTCCAGACACGGTCCAGGAACCGGTCCAGGTAGGCCTCGTCGAAGAAGGTGTCGACGCGCGACGGCCAGAGGCGGCGGAACTCGGCCTCGAATGCCTCCCAGCTCAGTCGCAGTTGGGCGGCGTGGTCCCCGCCGGCCCCGAGCGCGTGCGCGCGGGCCTCGGAGACGAGGACGTTCGCCCAGTACAGGCCGAGGTCGTAGCCGATCGGACCGACGAAGGAGAACTCGGGGTCGAAGACCCGTACGACATCAGCGTCGTCTCGTCGGCCGACCATGATGCTGCCGGTGTGCAGGTCGCCGTGGAGCAGCGCCTGGCCGCTCGTCATGAAGGTGTGGCGGAGGTCGGCGACCTCGGTGCGGAGGCGGGTGTCGGCGCGGAACTCGGCGGCCAGGTCGTCCAGTTCCGGGTGCCAGTGGTTGTGCTCGTGCTCGATGTACGGCTCGGAGAGCACGACATCCTCGGTGATCTTGCACAGCTCGGGGCTGACGGAGGCCGCGATCAGCGCCTTACGCTCGGCGGACGCCATACCGAAGTCGCTGGTGGCGAAGGAGAGCTGGGCGACGAACTCGCCGATGCGGCGGGAGGTGTCCGGGCCGTAGGAGGCGCCGTCGTTGAGGAGCGTGCGCAGTACCTCGAGGTCCGACATGTCCTCCATGACGAGGGCATGGTTCTCGGGGTCGTAGCCATGGATGGCCGGGATCTTGTCGGGGGCGACGCGGGCGACCTGGGCATAGGCGCGGGCCTCGGCGTCGGCGCGGTCGGGGTTCATCGGCCAGGACGGCCCGGCGACCCGCACCCAGGGCAGGGCCTGCTTGACGGCGAGGCTGCGGCTGCCGTCCGGGGCGGCGGCGAGGAAGACCCGGTTCATGTTGCCGTCGGAGACCTCGCGGACGGCGATGTCGCAGGTCGCGTCCCAGTGGCCGCGCTCGCGCAGGTAGCCCGGGATGTCGTCGGTCTCCAGGATGCGGTAACCCATGGTGTCGGTTTCCTTATGCGGTACGGGAGCTTGGGCCTTGTTACGGAGCTTGGGCCTTGTGCGATGCGGCGCTCGGGCTTCATGGGGTGCGGCGCTTGGACAGAGTGAAGCTGAAGACGAGGGCCAGGATGAGGACGGCGCCCTCGACCACGTCCTGCGTGTAGTACGGCAGGCCCTTGATGGTCAGGCCGGTGGTGATGATCCCGATGAGCACGGCGCCCAGGGCCGTGCCCCATACGTTGGGCCGGCCGCGGCCGAGGACCGAGGTGCCGACAAGGGCGACGGCGACCGCCTCCAGTAGCTGCGACGTACCGGCGGAGACATCGCCCTGGCCGATGCGGGAGGCCAGGATGAGCCCGCCGACGGAGGCGAGGACACCCGACAGGACGTATGCGAGGGCCCGGTACGCGCCTACCCGGATGCCGGCCAGTCGGGAGGCCTCGGGGTTGGCGCCGATCGCGTAAAGAACCCGGCCCCAGCGGGTGCGGGCGAGGAACACCCACGCAGCCACCGTCAGCACACCGAAGATGACCACGGAGATCGGCACGCCCGCGACGGTGCCGCGGTCGATCGAGAGGAAGCCGTCGGTGAACTTGCCGGGTGCCGTCGTACCGTCGGGCAGCGTCATGCCGGGCGTGATGGACTGCCCGTCGACCAGGATGAGTTTCGTGCCCTGGATCACGAACATGGTGCCGAGGGTGGCCAGCATGTCGGGGATCCTCAGGACGACGATCAGCAGGGCATTGAGCAGTCCGGCGAGAGCACCGGCCGCGATGACCGCGATGACGGCGACGGCACCCACCTGGTTGTAGGTGACCATGGTCTTGGCGGCGACGGTGACCCCGAGACCGGCGACGGCGCCGACCGACATGTCCATCCCGCCGACGGCCATGGTGAGGGTGACCCCGAGGCCCAGGATCGCGGCGACGGAGACGTACCGGAGGGTGTCGAGGAGCGTCGCCGAGTCCCGGAAGGACGGCTCCGTCAGCGAGAAGAACGCGAAGAGCGCCACGGTGACGAAGATGAAGCCGTACTTGATGATGGCGTTCTGGATGTGCGGGCCGGCCGCGGCCCGCGACGGGTTCGCCGTCTTGGGCGGGGCGGTGGCGGTCTGGGTCGTGGTCATGCCGTACGACTTTCCGGGCTGGGCATCGGTCGGATGCCGGTTCCTGGGCGGGGCATCGGTCGGATGCCGGTTCCTGAGCGGGGTATCGAGTGCGATGCGGTTCCTGGGCGGGGCATCGCCCGTATGCCGCTTCGGCTGTGCAGCGGCCGGACGCCGCTTCCTTGGCGGGGCATCAGACGGACGCCGACAGGGTCTGGATGACGCGGTCGCGCTCTGCGTCTTCTCCGTACGCGTCGAGGCGGATCTCGCCCGCGGCGAGGACGACGACCCGGTCGGCGACCTCGAGGACCTCGTCGACGTCCGCGGAGAGGACGACGACCGCGGACCCATCAGCGGCCAGGGCGCGGGCCCTGCGGCCGATGTCGCGGCGGGCGCCGATGTCCACACCCCGGAACGGTTCGTCCAGGATGAGGACGCGCGGGCTCTCGGCGAGCCAGCGGCCGACGACGACCTTCTGCTGGTTGCCGCCGGAGAGCTGCTCGACCGTGCTGTGCTCGTCGCGGGCGACGATGCCGAGCCGCTCGATGGTGTCGCGGCCCTGCCGGTCCTCCTTCGCATGGCTCACCAGGCCCGCCTTGGACAGGGACCTGAGGAACGGCAGCGAGATGTTCCGGGCCAGCGACCAGCCGGGGATCAGCGCGTCGGCGTGCCGGTCCTCCGGTACGAGGTGGACGCCGCGCCGAATCGCGTCGGCGGGCCGGCGCGGCCGGAAGGGTTCGCCGTCCAGTTCGACGACTCCCTCGGTGAAGGGTTCGGCGCCGAACAGGCCGCGGGCCAGCTCGGTTTTGCCCGCGCCAAGGAGGCCGACGACGCCGGTGACCTCACCGGCCCGGATGTCGAGGTCCTGGGGAGCGCTGCCGGGCAGCAGCGGTACGCCGCGCAGGGAGACGGCCACGTCGCCGGTTCCGCCGTTGCCGTCGGTGGGGCGGGCGGTGCCGGCGCCCTGCTCCTGGGCGAGCATGGCGCGCAGGGCCCGGTCCCAGTCGAAGGGGCGCGCCTGGTCCTGCGTGAGACGGCCGTCTCGCAGAACGACCAGCCGGTCGGCGAGCGCGTCGATCTCGCCCAGCCGGTGGGAGACGTACAGCACGGCGATGCCGTCGTCCCGCATCCGCTCGACGAGGGCGAACAGCCGCTCGGCCTCGGCGGCGGAGAGCGCGGAGGTCGGCTCGTCGAGGATCAGCAGACGTGGGCGGGTGGCCAGGGCGCGGGCCAGGATGAGCAGTTGCCGGTCGGAGATGCCGAGTTCGGTGACGTCCTGGCGCAGGAGTGCGTCGCTCCAGCCGAGGTCGAGCGCGGACTGGATCTCGCGGGCGCGGGCGAGCAGCCGCCGTCCGTCGAGGAAGGGGTTTCCGCGCCGCTGCGCGAGCTCCTCGAAGACCAGGTTCTCGGCGACCGAGAGGCCAGGGACGATGCCCTCGCCGATGCGTTGGTGCACGGTCTGGATGCCCAACCGGCGGGCGGCCAGCGGTGACTGGAGTGCGGCGGGTTCGCCGGATACGAGGACCTGGCCGCCGTGGTCCGTGCGCACCCCGGACAGGATCTTGATCAGGGTGGACTTGCCCGCTCCGTTGGCCCCCAGCAGCGCGACGACGCTGCCGGGGGCGATGTCCAGCGACACGGAGGCGAGGACGGTCTTGCCGCCGAACGCCATGCTGACGTCGCGCAGCGAGACCGCGGCCGTCTCCCCGGGTGCGCCGGCGGACGGCTCTGGTGATGTGCCGACGGCTGTGTCTTCCGGTGCGCCCGCGGGCCGCTCCGGCGATGCGCCGACGGCCGTGTCCCCCGGTGCGCCCGCGGGCCGCTCCGGCGGTGTTCCGACCGTCATGTCCTCCGGTGCGCCGACAGCCGTCTCGGCCGATGCGTCGGCATGCGGCTCAGTGGGCGACATTCGGGATCCAGTCGGCAGCGCTGGCCTTGGCAAGGTTCAGGGCCGGGAGCGCCTCGCGCAGCTGGTCCATGTTCTCGATCTTGTTCTTGCGCAGGAAGTCCTGGGTGATGGCGACCGCCGGGAACTCGACCGAGGTCGTGTTCAGCTGCCCGGCCAGTTCCAGCGCCGTGGTCCGCACGACGGCCGCGCCGACCGCCGACGGGTCGGTGCCCGCGGTGGCGACCCAGGGGCTGCCCTTCTCGGTCATGGCCTGGATGTCGGCGTTGGAGACGTCCGCGCCGAAGACCTTGACCTTGTCCGCCAGCTTCTTGTTCTGGACCGCGAGGACCGTGCCCTTGGCCAGTTCGTCGTACGGGGCGAAGATGCCGGTCACGTCGGAGTGCTGGGTGAGCGCGGCGCTGACCAGCGGGACGTTGTCGGTGGCGGTGGAGTCGGTGACCTTGCCGACCTTGAACGCCTGCTTCCAGCCGTTGGTGTCGGTGGTCTTCTTCCAGACGCTGTCGCGCTTGTCGAGGGCGGCGTAGCCCGCCACGTTGACGTATCCGACCTTCTGGTCCTTGCCGAGCTCCTTCGCCATCACGTCGAGGACGGCGGAGGCCATGCTGGCGTCGTCCTGCTTGGTGCTGACGACCTTGTCGTTGGTGGTCTCGACGTCGTAGACGACGACCTTGATGCCCTTCTTCACGGCCTTGTCGATCTCGGGCTGGATCGTGGCGGGGAATCCGTGGTCGACGATGATGGCCTGCGCCCCGGAGTTGATGGCCGCGGACAGGTCGGTGGCCTGCTTGGCGTTGTCCGCCTGGGCGTCGTAGACCGTCAGGTCGATACCGAGGGCCTTGGCCTGCGCCTTGGCGCCGTTGCCCCACTGCTCGAAGTAGTCGCCGGCGCCGCTCTGCCGTACCAGGGCGACCTTGACGGTGCCCTTGCTGAACGGCGCGGGCTTCTCGGCGGTGGCGGCGGATGCGGATGCGGCCGAATCGCCGGAGTCCTTGGAGGCGTTCGACGACTGCGAGCAGCCCGCTACGAGGAGGACGGAGGCGGAGGCGAGGGAAAGCGCGGCAAGGGGAAATCCGGTGCGGGACATGAGTGGCTCCATGACGGTTGAGCAGGGAAGGGGACGCCGGGCCGGAAACACCGGACAAGAGGGAAGGACGCGCCACGCCGGGTGCGCCTGTCGTCTCACTGGCCGCGCATCGGCACAGCGAACGAACTCACACAACGCCGAGGGCGGTTGAGGGCTCCGGGGAAGCTCAGCGACAGCTGGTTGTGGTCGACCGGAGCAAATCCACATACAGCCGCCGCACGAGCAGCAGCATCGTCATATGCAGATCATGTGAGCGATTTCAGCCAGGCGTCAAAACACAAGTCGCCAAATACCAACAAGTGAGACAACGACTTCGTCACACCCCGCCAGTCGGCGGCCTGGAGTTACCATCCCAGGAACCGGCATCCGACCCGGGACAGTGAGGCCCCCCATGACGACACCAGGCGCGACAGCGATGCGACGCTGTCCCTGCGCGGCGTGTCGCGGGTGATCCAAGCCCCACGTCCCCGCGCAGTCCGCCGCTCCCGTCGCTGGGGCCTCTCCCCGGCAAACCAGTCCCGGTCCCGGTGCCCGACCCGCATCCGGACTTCCCTTCCAGCTCTTGGAGTTCTCATGACGCTGCTGACGACTTGGCCGGAATCCGGCCCCGAGACCGTGGTGCGCCGCACCTCGGACCCCGCCGAGATCGCCGCCGCCCTGGCGCCGCTGGGGGTGCGCTTCGAGCAGTGGCCGATCCGCGAGGACGTCCCCGCGGATGCCGACAGCGACACCGTCTTCGCCGCGTACGGCGCTGAGATCGACAAGCTCAACGCCGAGGAGGGCTTCACCACGGTCGACGTGCTGGGGCTGCACCCGAGCGACGACCCCGAGTACCCGGTGAAGGCGAAGGCCGCGCGGGAGAAGTTCCTGCAGGAGCACACGCACGACGACGATGACGAGGTCCGCTTCTTCGTCTCCGGCTCCGGCATCTTCTATCTGCACGTAAACGGCGAAGTGCACGCCGTGTACTGCGAGAAGGGCGACCTGCTGGGCGTGCCTCGCGGTACCACGCACTGGTTCGACATGGGCACCAGGCCCTCCTTCACCGCGATCCGCTTCTTCCACGAGGAGGATGGCTGGATCGGCAACTTCACCGGCGACAGGATCTCGGAGCGCTTCCCCGACTTCGACACCATCGCCGCCGGATACGAGAAGGACCGGGCAGCGGCGTGACCCACCTGTTCGACGTGGACTCCGTGGTGCTCGACATCGAGGGCACCACGAGCGCCACGGGGTTCGTCGTCGACGTGCTCTACCCGTACTCGCGCGCCCGGTTCGCGGCACTGCTCGCCGAGCGGAGCGAAGAGCCAGAGGTGGCGCGCGCCGTCGCCCAGGTGCGTGAGCTGCTCGGCGAGCCGGACGCCGACGCCGTACGCATCGAGAAGGCGCTGAACGCCTGGCTCGACGAGGACCGCAAGGCGACCCCGCTCAAGACCCTCCAGGGCATCGTGTGGGCGGAGGGCTTCGCCCGCGGCGACCTCACCTCGCACTTCTTCCCGGACGTGGTTCCGGCGCTGCGGCGCTGGCACGCGGCGGGCGTCCGGCTGCACGTGTACTCGTCCGGTTCGGTGGCCGCGCAGCGCGCCTGGTTCCGCAGCAGCCCCGAGGGCGACCTGCTGCCGCTGGTCGACGGGTTGTACGACACGGAGAACGCCGGGCCCAAGCAGTCACCGGAGTCGTACCGGGCGATCGCGGACGCGCTCGGCGCCGCGGACCCCGGCCGTCTCCTGTTCCTCTCCGACCGGCCCGGCGAGCTGGACGCGGCCCGGGAGGCGGGCTGGCTGACCGTGGGTGTACGGCGCCCCGGGGAGCCGTACTACGAGCAGGGCGTCGGCAGCCACCTTCAGGCCGGCGTCTTCGACGACATCACCATCGCAAGGAGCACCACGTGACCGCCGAGATCTCCGCACTCGACCTGGAGGAGGCCGGGGCCGTACTGGCCGCGGAGGCGGCCAGGTTCGCCTCCTTCGGCTGGATGCGTGGCACCTCGGGCAACCTGTCCGCGGTTCTCTCCCGCGATCCGCTGCGGCTCGCGGTCACCGCGAGCGGCCACGACAAGGGTGAACTGACGGCCCGTGACGTGGTGCTGGTGGACGGCGCAGGCGCGGCGGTCCACGGCGGCAAGCCCTCGGCCGAGGCCGAGCTGCACGCGCGCGTGGCGGCGCTGACGGGCGCCGGGGCGGTCGTGCACGTGCACACGGTGGCGTCGGTGGCGATGGGCCGCCGGGAGCCGGGCGGCATCGTCTTCAAGGACCTGGAGATGCTCAAGGGCGTCGGCCAGCCGGCGCACGACGTGGAGGTCACCCTCCCGGTCATCGCCAACAGCCAGGACATGAAGGAGCTGGGCGACCGCCTGGAGGCGGCGCGCGACCCCCGTATGCCCGCGGTCGTCGTGGCGGGCCACGGCCTGTACGTCTGGGGCGCGGACCCGCGTCAGGCACGACACCACACGGAAGTTGTCGAGTGGCTGCTGGAGCTGGAGCTGGCGGGGCGCTGACCGGCACAGCGAAGGGCGCCGTCGCTCCTGAGGAGCGGCTGCGCCCTTCGGCGTGCGTCAGACCGTGCGTCAGGCCAGGTGGTCCCCTGGGAGTTCGCCCGCCGCCACCTGAAGGACGCCGCGCTCCGTGACGAGGGCCGTCACCAGACGGCCAGGCGTGACGTCGAAGGCCGGGTTGTGGCCGCGAGAGGCGGCGGGAGCGGTGCGGACGCCCGCCCACTGAAGTATCTCGTCCTCGCCGCGCAGTTCGATGTGGATGTCCGCGCCGCGCGCCGTCGACAGGTCGACGGTCGTGGTGGGCGCAGCAACCACGAACGGGATCCCGGCGTCGGCGCAGGCCAGGGCGACACCCACGGTGCCGACCTTGTTCGCCGTGTCCCCGTTGGCGGCGATCCGGTCCGCTCCGACGATCGCCGCGTCCACCTCGCCGCGCAGGATCGTGCCCGCGGCGGCGCCGTCCGCCTGGACGTAGTGGGGGATGCCCTCCTGCGCCAGCTCCCAGGCGGTGAGCCGGGCGCCCTGCAGCAGCGGCCGGGTCTCGTCGGCGTACACCGCCTCGATCCGCCCGCGCTGGTGCAGTTCGCGGATGACGCCGAGCGCCGTGCCCCAGCCTGCGGTGGCCAGCGCGCCCGTGTTGCAGTGCGTCAGGATGCGCAGCGGGCGGTCCCCGGCTCGGTCGGCTGTCCGCTTCAGCAGCCAGTCGGCGCCGTACGCCCCCATGGCACGGTTGGCCTCGACGTCCTCGCGCTGGACGGCCGCGGCTTCCTCGAGCACCGCGCCGAGTCCTTCGTCGAGCCGCTGCCGGACGCGATCGACGCAGACGGCGAGGTTGACGGCGGTGGGCCTGGCCTCGCGTATCCGGGAGACCGCCGCGAGCAGCTGCTCGCGGTCCCAGCCCTCGCGCTCGCCCTGCTGCAGGGCCAGCGCCACGCCG
The DNA here is from genome assembly GCF_013778455.1 of Streptomyces himalayensis subsp. himalayensis. Lineage (GTDB taxonomy): Bacteria > Actinomycetota > Actinomycetes > Streptomycetales > Streptomycetaceae > Streptomyces > Streptomyces himalayensis. The sequence continues at coordinate 120,044 of NZ_JACEHE010000003.1, forward strand.
TACGCCCCCGCCGCACCGATCGCTGGTGCGCCGCGCACCACGAGCCGCTTGATGGCGTCCACCAGAGCGTCCACGTCGCGGACTTGAAGGATCTCGGTGCGGTGCGGAAGGGCGGTCTGGTCGATGAGCGCGAGACCGTTTTCCGTCCAGTCGACGGCGCGAAGTTCCTGGGGCATAGCGGGGCACTCCTGATGGTCCGAGATGCGCGCCACCGTACATGACCTGGAGCAGCCACAGTTCGAGACGGTCGCGCAGGTGTCCGGATTCCGGTGTTACTCTCCTGCACCCACAGCCCGAGTGCCGATGCGAAGGAGGACGTGTGCTGCTGACGATGCGCCGCTTCCTCGACCACGGCCGGTGCGCCAGCGACGGCTGTCGCTGCTGAACGTCCGTTCGGCGCCGCCGTTCTTCCTGACCTCCCCCTCTCCTTCAGCCTCTCGGCGCTGCCGCACGCGTGCGCTGCCCGACGTCCCCGGAAGGCCATCGACGATGACTCGCAGAACCCGTTCCCTCCAGCTCGCCGCGGTCGCGGCCGGTACCGTCCTGCTCGCCACCGGCTGCAACGCCGCCGCGAAGGACAGCGCCGACGACGCCGGCACGAGCGGCGGGAAGTCCTTCACACTGGTCACCCCCGACCCGGTCGGGCAGAACGAGTTCCTCAAGCTCGCGGTCACGGGCCTGAAGTCCGCGGCGAAGGCGCACGACGGGTCGCAGAAGGTCTATCAGAGCTCCGACACCGCCTCGCAGCAGCAGAACGTGCAGGCCGCCGTCGACGCGAAGCCGGACGTCATCGTCCTGGTCGGCTTCGAGTTCGCCGACATCGTCGCGCAGCAGGCCGAGAAGAACCCCAAGCAGCCGTTCCTGATGGTCGACGCATGCACCACGAAGACGTTCAAGAACGTCAGCTGCGCGGTGTTCCGTGAGCACGAGGGCGTCTATCTCGCGGGTGCCGAGGCCGGGCTGCTCAGCAAGAGCGGCAAGGTCGGCGCGGTCGACGTGCTCGACACGCCCCAGTTCCGGCGCTTCAGCGACCCGTTCGCGGCCGGTGCCAAGCAGGTGGCCCCGAAGACGTCGACCTCGACGCGCTTCGTCGGCGGCCAGTCCCCGTTCGACGACTCTGCGCGCGCCAAGGAGCAGGCGAACTCCCTGCTCTCCAAGGGCTACGACCACCTCATGGCCGCGGCCGCGGCCGGCAACTACGGCGTCTTCGAGGCCGCGAAGGCCAAGGGCGCGTACGCGTACGGCGTCGACGTCAACCAGTGCCCCTCGGCGCCCGGCACGGTCGTCGACAACGTCATCAAGCGGACGGACGTCGCCGTGGAGAAGGGCATCGAGCAGGTCCTCGACGGCAAGACGGGCACGACCGTCTCGTACGGCCTGAAGGAGGGCGGCATCAGCCTCACCGGGCTCGAGGACGGTGTGGAGGACTCCCAGTGCGTCATCGCCGAGCACAAGGACGTGCTGGAGAAGGTCGAGAAGCTGCGCGACCAGATCGTGTCGGGAAAGCTGACGGTCGATGACCCGGCAGCCAAGTGACCGGTCGGCCGGGACCGCCGAGGTCCCGGCCGAAGGCCTCTCCACCTCCGAGGGCCCATCGGCCGTCGAACCGGGGGACGCCCCCGCCCACGCCCCCGCGGCCGTCGAACTCCGCGGCATCACCAAGCGCTTCCCCGGCACCCTCGCCAACGACGCCGTCGACCTGACCGTCCGCCACGGTGAGATCCACGCCCTGATGGGCGAGAACGGCGCGGGCAAGTCCACGCTGATGTCCGTGCTGTACGGCATGGAGCGGCCCGACGCCGGTTCCATACGCATCGACGGGCGCGAGGTGTCCTTCAGCGACCCGGGGGACGCGATGGCCGCCGGGCTCGGCATGGTCCACCAGGGCTTCAAGCTGTTCGAGTCGCTGACCGTCGCCGAGAACGTCGTCTACGCGGCCGAGCCGCGTCGCTTCGGTCTTGTGGACCGGGCCGCCGCGCGCAGGCGCGTGCGCGAGCTCGCCGAGGAGCATGGCCTCATCGTCGCCCCGGACGCGGGGGTCGGCGACCTGCCGGTCGGGCTCCGGCAGCGTGTGGAGATCCTCAAGCTGCTGCACCGCGGCGCCCGTACGCTCATCCTCGACGAGCCGACCGCCGTGCTCACGCCCGCCGAGGCCGACGCCCTGTTCGCGGTGCTCAAGTCGCTTGCCGCACAGGGCCGTACGGTGATTCTCGTCACGCACAAGCTGCGCGAGGTGCTCGAGGTCAGCGACAACGTGACGGTGCTGCGCGACGGCCGGGTCGCCGCCCGCCTGCGGACCGCCGAGACCACCGCCGACGAGATCGCGGCCGCGATGACCGGCCGCGCCGTGGAACTGGACCGCGTGCACCCGCCCGGCACGCCCGGGGATGTCGTCCTCGACGTCTCCGGGCTCAGCGCGGGCGACGCCGTACGCGACGTCGACCTGACCGTCCGCGCCGGCGAGATCGTCGGCATCGCGGGCGTCGCGGGCAACGGCCAGAGCGAGCTGATCGAAGCACTGGCCGGGCTGCGGCCCGTCACCTCCGGCCGCGTCACCCTCTCCGGGCAGGACATCACGCACGCCTCGGCGGCCGACCGCCGCACCGCGGGCCTCTCGTACGTCCCCGAGGACCGGCACGCGGTGGGCACCGCGCCCGCCGCGTCCGTCGCGGACAACCTGGCCATGGGTCATCACCGTACGGCGCTGTCCTCGCGGCGCGGCCTGCTGCCGCCCACCGCCGCACGGGCCCATGCGCGGCGCCTCGTCGAACGCTTCGGCATCAAGGCGTCCACGCCCGAGGTGCCCGCATCGGCGCTGTCCGGCGGCAACCTGCAGAAGCTGCTGATCGGACGCGAACTCGCCCACGACGCCCCGCTGCTGCTGGTCGAGCAGCCCACCCGGGGCGTCGACATCGGCGCGATCCAAAACATCCACGACGAGCTCATCGCCTACCGCGACGCGGGCCACGCCGTCCTGCTGGTCTCCGCGGAGCTCAGCGAGATCCACGGGCTCGCTGACCGGGTCCTGGTGATGTACGAGGGCCGGGTCGGCGTCACGTACGCGAAGGACGAGGCGGACGAACGCACCCTCGGCCTGGCGATGGCCGGTGGCACGGCGCAGCAGCCCCAAGCCGCCACGCAGGACGGAGACGGAGACTGACATGGCCCGCATACCGGACCTGGCCGCTCTATCGAAGGCCCTCCGCTCCCCCGTCACCTTCTCCGTCCTCTCCGGAGTCGTCATCGGCGCGCTGTTCCTCATCGGCACGGGTGCCGATCCGCTCGCCGCGTACGGCGCCGTCATCGCCGGATCCCTCGGGGCCGAGGGGATCGGATCGACGCTGAGCACCGGCACCAGTGTGCTGGGCATGGCGCTCGCGCTGGCCGTACCCCTGCGCGCCGGGCTCATCAACCTCGGCGGAGACGGCCAGTTGGTGCTGGGCGGGATCGCCGCCGCCGTCACCGGGCTGTACTCGCCGCTGCCCGCGCCCCTCACCGTGGTGCTCGCGCTGCTCGCCGGGATGGCCGCGGGCGCCGCGTACGCCGCACTCGCCGCACTGTGCGAGAACCACTTCGGGGTTCCGCTCCTGGTGAGCAGCCTGCTGCTCAGCTATCCGGCGGCCAGCCTCGCCTCCTACCTGGTCCGCTATCCGCTCAAGGAGCCGGGCTCCAGCCTTCCGCAGACGCGCCGGCTTCCCGAGGGCGTGGCGCTGCCCGCCTTCGGCTCGTCGACCGTGACAGTCGGGCTGCTCCTGGTAGTGCTCGCCGCGGCCGCGTACTGGTTCACCGACTCCCGTACGGCCATCGGCTACGAGATCCGCATGACCGGCCTCAACTCCCGCTTCACCGCCTACGCGGGCGTGGAGCGCAAGGGACTGACGCTGCGCCTGATGGCGACATCCGGCGCGCTGGCCGGGCTCGTCGGCGCGATCGGCGTGCTGAGCTTCCCGTACCGGTTCCTCGACGGCGCGCTCACCGCACCCGGCTACACCTGGACAGGCCTGACTGCCGCACTGCTCGCGGCCGCCGCCCCGCTTGGCACGGTCCTCGCGTCGTTCTTCTTCGCCGTGCTGCAGGTCGGCGGGCTCTCCATGGAGCGCACCACCGAGGTGCCCCGGGAGCTGACCCAGGTGCTGCAGGCCATCGTCATCGTGTTCCTGGCGGCCCGGCTGCGCTTCCCGCGCAGGCGGAAGAGCACCGACCGAGAGCCCGTAGCCCAGGGGGAGTTCGCCTGATGTTCCTCGACTCCGATCTCCTCATGTCGGCGCTGCGCGCGCTCACCCCGATCCTGCTGGCCGCGCTCGGCGGTGCGCTGTGCGAGCGCGCGGGCGTCTTCAACATCGGCCTCGAGGGCATGATGCTGGTGGGCTGCTTCACCGCCGTGTCCACCAGCTGGTTCACCGGCAGCCCGTGGCTCGGCGTGCTCGCGGCCGCGCTGGCCGCCGCCGCGTACTCGCTGATCCTCGCAGTGGGCGCGGTGACGCTGCGCGGTGACGCGGTGGTCCTGGGTGTGGCCGTGAACCTCCTCGCCGTGGGCCTGACCAGCTTCCTTCTCCGTACGGTCTTCGGGGTGCAAGGCACCTTCGACGACCCGGACCTCGCCGGACTCCCGCTCGTCGGAGGCTTCTCGCCGCTGACGTATCTCGCGTGGGCCGCCGTGGCGGTCGCCACCGTGCTGCTCTCCCGGCACGTCTGGGGTCTGCGCCTGCGGGGTGTCGGCGAGGCCCCGGACGCCGCGGCGACGCTCGGCGTGAGCCCGGTCCGCTACAAGTACGCGGCGGTGCTCGTGTCCGGTGTTCTGTGCGGGCTCGCCGGGGCCCAGCTCGCCCTCGGCAACGTCACGTTGTTCTCCGAGAACATGACGGCGGGGCGCGGCTGGATCGCGGTCGTGGCCGTCATGCTCGGCCGCGCCCTGCCGCTCGGCGTGCTGCTCGCCGCGCTTCTGTTCGGTCTCGCGGAGGCCGCGGGCTTCCGCCTCCAGGGCCTCGGCCTGCCGCAGCAGGCGACCGACGCCGCCCCGTACATCGTCACGCTCGCCGCCCTCTTCCTCACCACGGCCCGGCGCCGTGGCCGCACCACCCGTACCACCCGTTCTTCCGGAGCCGCCTCATGACGCACGATCTGCTGCCCGTCACCCGCATACCCCGCACCGGCCTGCCCCCGCGCGCCCTGGTCGTCGGCGACCCGGCGCGTGCAGCGGCCGTCGCCGCACTGCTCGACGGAGCCGAGGAGGTCTCGTACCACCGCGAGTACCGGGTGTTCAGCGGCAGTTGGAAGGGCCTGCCGGTCGCCGTCGCCTCGCACGGGGTGGGTGCGCCGGGCGCGATCCTGCTCTTCCAGGAGCTGGCGGACGCGGGGGTCCGCACGTTCCTGCGGTTCGGGACCGCGGGCGCGATGAAGCCCGGAATCGCCGACGGGGACCTCGTGATCGCGGAGGCGGCCGTACGCGACGACGGCGTGACCCAGCAGCTGCTGCCGCCCGAGTACCCGGCCGTGTCCGCGCCCGAGGTGGTCTTCGCGCTCCAGCGCGCGGCACGCGAGGCGGGCGCCCCGCACCACCGGGGCATCGTGTGGACCAGGGCCGCCTTCCAGCCGGGCCTGATCCCCCTCAACGCGTACGACGGGGCCGGGCTCGCCGCGATCGAGATGGAGCTGTCGGCGCTGCTCGTGACCGCCTCGCTGCGCGGGCTCGTCGCGGGCGGCATGCTCGTCGTGGACGGCGCGAACGCGGATGAACTGGTCGACGAAGAGGCCACCGGCGGATACAACCCCCACCGCGAGGTCGTGACACAGGGCGTGGAGCGCGGCGCCGTCGTCTCGTTGGAGGCGCTGCGACTGCTGGCGGAGGAAGAGGACGCGGCATGACCGTCCCTGCCGACCTCCTGGTCCACGGCGGCGACATCCTCACGGTCGACGACGCCGGCACCCTGGTACGCGACGGGGCCGTCGCCGTCCGCGACGGCGAGATCCTGGCCGTCGGCCCCGCGGAGGTACTGCGCGCCCGGTACGCGGCCGACGGCACCCTCGACGCGACCGGCTGCCTGGTCATGCCCGGCCTCGTCAACACCCACACGCACCTGGCGATGACGCTGCTGCGCGGCCGCGCCGACGACGTGACGCTGCAGGGCTTCCTCGAACGGGTGATCCGCTGGGAGGCCGAACTGCTGTCGCCGGAGAACGTCGAAGCCGCCGTGCGCGTGGCCGTTGCCGAGAGCGTACGAGCGGGCGTGACCTCGGCGCTGGACATGTACTGGTATCACGAGGCGGCCGAGCGAGCCTCCCGGGAGTCGGGCTGGCGGCTGCACACCGGCCCCACCTTCATGGACGTACCGGACCCGGCCGACGGCATCGCGTACGAGGACCGGCTCGAGTGGGCCCGCCGCGACCTGGCAGCACGCCCGGCACGGCCCGGCACCCGGCCCGTCCTCTTCGCGCACTCGACGTACACCCTCTCCCCCGACCAGCTCACGGACATCGCCGCGCTGGCCCGGGACTTCGGCGCGCTGCTGCACATCCACGCCGCGGAGAACGCCACCGAGGTCGCCACGGTCGAGGCCGCGCACGGCAAGCGGCCCGTGGAGCTGCTGGACTCACTCGGCCTGCTCGGCCCCGACCTGCTGCTCGCCCACGCCGTGGACCTGACCGGACCCGAGATCGCCGCGCTGGCCCGCACCGGCACGTCGGTCGCCCACTGCCCGGTGTCGAACCTCAAGCTCGGCTGCGGGATCGCCCCCGTGCCCCGGCTGCTAGGCGCGGGCGTGACCGTCGGACTCGGTACGGACGGCGCGGTCAGCTCCAACACCCTTGACCTGCTGGGAGCGGTGCGGCAGGCCGCGCTGGTGCACAAGGCGGGGGGCGACCCCACGGCGGTCGGCGCTCAGCAGGCCATGCGCATGGCGACCATCGAGGGCGCCCGCGCGCTCGGCCTTGACGCGCATCTGGGCTCCCTGGAGCCGGGCAAGCGCGCGGACCTGATCGTGCTGGGCCTCGACCGGCCCCATCTCACGCCCCGCCACGACGCGTGGTCGATGCTCGCCTACTCCGCGCAGTCCTCCGACGTACGCGACACGGTCGTCGACGGACAGGTACTGATGCGCGACCGCGCGCTCACCACCCTTGACGAGACCGCCGCCCTGGCCGACCTCGAGGCTCTGTCGAATCTGGAGGCCCTGTCAGACGTGGAGACTCTGCCATGACCGTCACCCGAGGCTTCACCGGACGCTCCCGCGCGCAGGACCGCGATCCGCGGCTGCCACCCGGCCAGTACGACGCCGGGGACTCCTGGCCCGTACTGTCCGCCGAAGTCACCCCCCACCTCACGCCCGCCGAATGGACATTCCGCATCGACGGCCTGGTGGCCGAGGAGCGCACCTGGTCCTGGAACGAGGCGCACCAGCTTCCGCCGTCCGTGTACGAAGGCGACATCCACTGCGTCACCAGCTGGTCGAAGTTCGGGGTGCGGTTCGGCGGGGTGTCCCTGGACAGGTTCCTGGACCTTGTCCGCCCCCACCCCACCGCCACACACGCCGTCGCGTACGCACACACCGGGTACACGACGAACCTTCCGCTGTCCGACCTGACGGGCGACCGCGCCTGGATCGCCTGGGAGTTCGACGGGGAGCCGCTGGCCCCCGAACACGGCGGACCGGCACGGCTGCTCGTGCCCCATCTGTACTTCTGGAAGAGCGCCAAGTGGATCGCGGGCCTGCGCATCCTCGACCATGACGAGCCGGGCTTCTGGGAGCAGAACGGCTACCACGCGCGTGGGAACCCCTGGAACGAGGAGCGGTACGCCGGTGACTGAGACCTTCACGCCCCCGACCCGGTTTGCTGTGCCGGGGCGGATCGCCGTGAGCAACCGTGCTGCGGCGACCTGGCAGCCGGCCCGCCTCATAGCGATCCGCCGTGAGACGCCGCGCGCCTCGACGTTCCGGTTCGCCGTGCCAGGCTGGGCGGGTCATCTGCCCGGCCAGCACCTGATGCTGCGCCTGACGGCCGCCGACGGCTACGTCGCCCAGCGCCACTACTCCATCGCCTCACCGCCCGACGACACCGGCCACGTCGAGCTCACCCTCGACCATGTCGAGGGTGGCGAGGTGTCCGGATGGTTCCACCAAGTCGCCCGGCCCGGCGACACCGTCGAGGTGCGCGGCCCGCTCAGCGGGTTCTTCGCCTGGCCCGGCGACCGGCCCGCGCTGCTGCTCGGCCCCGGCTCCGGCGTCGTACCGCTGATGTCGATGGTCCGCCACCACCGCCTGCGCCGACTGACCGTCCCGATACGCCTGCTGGTCTCGGCGCGCGCACCCGAAGACCTGATCTACGGGGACGAGTACGGGGACGAGACCACCCCTGTCTTCACGCGTACCGCTCCGCCCGGAGTGCGCCCCGGCCGCCTCTCGGCCGCCCACCTCGAGCCGTACCTCGAGCAGCCGCCGGCTGCGGGCTGGGAGGCGTACGTCTGCGGCTCCAACGGTTTCGCGGAGCACGCCTCCCGGCTGCTCGCCGAGCTGGGCCAGCCCGAGGAGCGGATCCGCATCGAGCGCTTCGGCTGACCCCAGGGGCCGGACCGCATGGCGGACGGCCAACCGGCGTTCCCGTCCGGGCTCCCTCGATCCTGCGGTACTCGAACCGCTCGGCCGGCTCCCAGACTCAGCGGTTCTTCCGGCGGCGAGTCGATCACAGCGACGTTCGGCGGCAGAGCCGCTTCCACGAGGAGCCTCCGGTGCAGCGACGCGATCGTCGGTGCACCGGGACTGCGGAACCAACGTCCAACTGGTCCAGCAGCAGCGCCGCCGTCACGAACGTGCCGTGGAGGCCGCGGGCTTGCTGGTAGTGCAACGTCAGCGCGAACAGGCGCGCCGCCCACTCATCAGGGATGTCGACGCTACGACCGCCACACCCGGAAGTCGCTGATCCGGAAGTGGCTCCAGGTGGTCCGGAACGCAAAGTGCCCGCTCGTGTAGGGCTCCGGGTCGGTGTAGTCGAAGACGAGCCGTCCGTTGTTCCACCACTGGACGGTCGAGCCGTCGGAGACGATGCGGACGTGGTTCGGCTCGTTGGCCACCAGCAGCGGCTCGGTGTAGTCGTGGATCAGCGGCCGGACCCCGGCCTCACCGACGTAGCGGCGCAGTCGGGTCGTGGTGTTCGTGTTGGCGCCGTACCCGACGTAATACGTCTTGAGGTAGTCGTACTCCGCGAGCGCGCCGCCCCGCTGAGTGGCGAAGATGTCCTCGGGGGACCGGACGTCGACCGCGTTCCAGAAGTTGTTCAGGTCGGAGACACGGTCGTTGACGCCGCCCTCCGACACGGGCGTGGCGGTGTACTCCAGGATGTACGGTCCTTCGAGCCGCTCCCTGAACCAGATCGTCGCCCCGGCGGGCACGTCGACCTCGAGGATGCCGCGGGAGGCGGTGACGGTGCCGCCCTTCTCCAGTTCGACGGCCCACCGGCCGAGGCCGTGCCGGAAGTCGTCGTGGGCGATCAGCCGGCGGTGGCGGGGCGAGGCGCTCGCGGTGGTCGCGGGGGCGAGGGCGGCCAGGGCGGCGCCGGCGGCCAGGGCTCCGAAGGCTCTACGCGTGGTCGTCACGGGAGACGGCTCCTTCCGGGAGGGTGATCGAGGGCTTCGGCACGCGACGGGTCTCGGTGCCGAGGTAGTAGTCGGTGTACGTGGACTGCAGATAGCCGCGCACGGTCCAGCCGAGGCGGTACCCGGGGTTCTGAGCGAGGGTGTAGAGGCGCGTGTTCGTCGGCTCGGTGGTGGTGTAGAGGCGCAGCGCGGTGTGGTCGGCGGTCTCGGCGAGGATCTCCTCGCGCCAGTCGCCGAGGATGTCGCCGTAGAACGGGGTGGCGTTGCGGGCGCCGGAGAGGACTCCGGACGGCTCGAAGATCCTTGCGCTGGTCTGGCTGGCCGGGTCCCACTTCTCGACGTGGGTGTAGTCGAGGTTCTCCGACGCCTTGTCGCCGTCCCACCAGATACGGAAGTTGACGCTGGGCGTGGTCGTGGAGACCTTGCCGTCCTGGACGTTGTAGACGCCCGCACCGGGGGCGGTGACGTCGGCGGTGGAGGTCCAGTACTCGTAGCCGGGGTGGTTCGGGTCGATGTCGCCGGTGCTGCCGCGGCCGACGTCGATGTCCGTGTCGTTCACCCAGTCCGCCGGGTGCTGACCGGTCACGAGACGCTCGCCGGTATCGGCGTCGTAGTAGTACCAGGGGAAGTTCGGGATGACGCCCAGCTCGGCCTGCTGGATGGCGAAGCCCTCCAGGCCGGGGCGGCCGGGGTCGAGGTCGGCGATGTGGAAACGGTCGCCGTGCCCGGCACCGTCGACGACGTAGCGCAGGGTGCCGTCGCTGTTGACGACGTAGTTGCCGTCGGCGATCTCGTCCTTGCCGTCGAGGTCGACGTCGACGGTGCGGATCTGGTGGAAGCTGGTCGCGCCGCTGGTGGACGGGACGACGTACTTCCACCGCGGGGTCAGGTCCGTGCCGTTGAAGTCCCAGGTCTGGAAGAGGATCCGGAAGGCGCCGCGCCGCGCGCCGACCCGGGTGACCAACTTCGTGACCAGGCTGGGGTGTTCGCCGTCGAGGTAGGCGATGCCGAAGTGGCCGCCGGAGGGGCCGTCGGCGACGAAGTCGTCGGGCACGGGCTGCCGGGTGCGCTCGGTGCCGGTCGCGCCGTCGATCACGGAGACGAACTGGTTGGCGGGCGAGGCGGCGGTGACCTTGGAACCGTCCGCGAAGGTGGTGCCGTCCGCCGTGTGCACGAGCACCTCGGCCCTGCCGTCGCCGTCGAGGTCGAACACCGTGACGTTGTCGTCGTTGCGATAGCCGCCGATCGCCGTGGAACCGCTGATCGCAGCGGGCGCCGGTTCGTTGGCGCCGTTCCCGCCGACCTGCGTGTACGAGCCGGGGCCCTGGTCGACGCGCCACAGCCGTTCGCCGGTCAGCGTGTACGCCTCCAGCAGGTCGGGCTTGTCGCGGGTCTGGGAGAGGCGGCTGACGACGATCTCGTACCGTCCGTCGCCGTCGAGGTCGCCGGGCCAGGCGTGCTGCACGGTGTAGCCGTCGGCGGTGGCGAGGGGGATCTCGGCGTACCCTTGGGCGAAGTCCAGCGCGGCCGAACTCGGCCTCTGTTCATGCCCGTTGACGATCGCCCGCACGGTGTACGTACCCTTGCCGGGCGTGTTGTCCTGGTACGTCGTCGACTTGACGACCGGCGCACGGTTCAGCCGTCGACCGTTCTTGTACACGTTGAAAGCGATGGCGTTGCCGTACCGGGCGTACTCGGTGCCGAGCAGACGCCAGCTGAGGAAGGTGCCCTCGCCCGAGCCGGACGGTACGGCGACCAAGCCGCGATCGAGGTTCTCCACGACACGCCGCGGCGCGTCGTCGTCGGTGGTGGCGTGACCGGCAGGGGCAGAGATCAGCCCGGCCAGCAGGGCCGCCGCGGTGACAGCGACGGTTCTTCGGCGGTTCACTGGTGCTCCTTTGCGAGAAGGTCGATGAGGCGGTCGGCCACCTTGCGGTGACCCTGGGAACTCGGGTGGACGGTCCCGTTGAAGTCCCCGTCCGCCGGAGAGAGCCAGTCGGTCGTGTCGACGAACTCGGTCCGGGCGTCGGCCAGTTGGGCCACAACGGCGGCGATGTCTTCGGCGTGTGCGCCGTTGAAGGGGCGCAGTGCGAGGATGCGCGCGTGCGGTGCTGCGGTCCGCAGCTTGTCAAGGTAGGCGCGGTAGGCGGTGCGGAACTCGTCCGAGCCGAACGCGGCGTCATTGGTGCCCTGGTTCACCACGATCACGTCGGCCCGGCGGTCCGAGTCCGCCCTGGAGTCGGCGTAGTTCCAGCCGTACGCGTCCGACGCTGCCGGCACTCCCCCGTTGCCGGTCTGGATCACGCCCTGGCGCCCGAACCCGACCTGGGTGAGGGAGGCGTGCAGGGGTGGGGTAGGCGGCTGTGCCGTCGGCGCAGTCGGAGGTGTTCACGTCACACAGGGTCATGACCCCCTGGGTGATGGAGTCGCCGTAGAACGCCACCTGCCGTGCGTGCCGGACTCGTTGGTCCAGGACGTGCCCCCGGATCCCGGTCAGCACGACCCCGGTCTCCAGCGGTGGCGTCCAGCGGTTGACCCGTGAGAAGACGTCCTTGACCGAGATCTCGACCGTGTGGGGACCGCGGCCGTCGGCTGTGATCTCCAGATCACCCTGGTCGACGGCGTGCAGCTGCTTCGGGCCTCCGTCGACCGACACGTAGATCTGCGCGGGCACGGTGATCGACGAGACGTCGAACAGGACATGGACACTCGAGCCTGTGAAGCGGAAACGCAGCCGGGAGCCGGAATTGACCGTCGTGGCCGCCTCGGTGGTGCGGCCCCAGTGACCTTCGTAGGCGAGGCGCCGGTCATCCGGGCGTACGACGTTCGAACCGTCGGACGCCGCAACAGGCTGCACCGCACCCACGAGCATCCCCACGGCCACCGCCGCACTCCCCAGGACGCGTCTCATGACGGAATCCGATCCCCGACGAGCGCCAGGTTCTGGATCGCCGCCAGCGCCCACTGTGCCGAGGAGTTGGTGGAGATCCAGGGAATCTCCTCGGTGGTACGCAGGACCGCCGGGGTCTTGATCGTGACCGGGGACCAGTCGTTGGAGGGGAAGTAGGTGTCGCTGCCGGTGAAGAACTCGTTCCACGCGCGCGTGGCCAGCGTCGCGTCGTCCTTGTGGAACGCCGCGTACGCCGTGATACGCGAGTGCGCGGCGGGCAGCGCCGACTTCCAGGTGGAGCCGGTCAGTTGCTTCTGCTGGGCGGCGGTGGCGTTGTAGTACTGCGCGTAGTTCAGCCAGGCGGTGCGGAACTCGGGTTCCTCGTCGCCCAGCAGCGACACGATCTCGCTGTTGGTCTCGACGAGTCCGAAGACGGCGCTCAGATGGGAAACGTTGACGGCCGTGTCCGTCGTGATCGCGAACTTGCCCGTGTCGGCGTCCAGGAGTCCTGTACCGGTGAAGAATCCGTTGGGCTGGGCGGCGATCGTCCGCAGGGAGTTGACGAGCTTGGTCTTCGCCTTCTCGGCGCCCGGCCCGTTCCTCTCCCACTCGGTGAGCCAGGCCGCCGACAGCCCGCCCCAGTCGGTGCCGAAGCCGACCGAAAGGGAGTGCCGGTCGCCGGGCGTGTAGCCGTCCGTGCGGACCTTGCGCTGCGGGTCGACCTCCAGGAACGTCAGCTCCACGTCGCCGAGTTCGCGCAGCAGGTCGCCGGTGCGTTCGTCGCCGGTGAGGAAGTAGTAGAAGCGGCGGTTGGCGGCCGTGGAGATACGGACCTGCTTGGCGCTGTCCGCGTAGTGCTGCACGCCGTGCCGGGTGCCGAGGCCCGCCCATTTTCCGAGGTGGTAGACGTCGACCTCGCCGGTGTGCCGGGTCAGAGCCTCGGCGAACCGGAACACCTCGGCGGAGCCGGTGCGCAGGAAGTGGTACCAGATCCACAAGTCGGTACCGAGCTCGGAGTTGTCCCAGGCGTAGCCGCCGACGTCGTAGCGCCAGACGTGCCGGTCGTTGTCGTAGGTGTGCTGGACGTCGCCGTAGTCCAGGAAGCCGTACCAGCGGTGCTGCTCGCGCTGGTCGACGTAGTAGGCGAAGAGGTCGTCGAGGTGGTCCTCGATGGTGGCGCGCGCCTTGCTCGAGCGGTCGACGGGCGCCCAGTCGCCGAACACGCCTGCCAAGTGCAGTCGTTCAGGCGCGGCGGTCAGCAGCGGCGGGGTCGCGGTGGCGGCGGCCTGTGCGGCGAGGACGGCCGCGCTGGGGGTCTTCTCCGCCGCCCAGAAGGTCAGTTCGCTGGTGCGGGCGATGCCGTACGGGGTACCGAAGCCCGGCTCGTAGTCCTCGTACGTGATCTCCAAGCCCTCGAGTTGCTTGTCGTACGTGTCCTGGCCCAGGCCGTCGTGGTAGAAGCGGAGGTCGAGCGGGGGCGCCTCGGGTGAGTAGAGCCATACGGTCGTCTCGGCGGCGTCTCCCGCGGCACCCCGCACGTCCAGCTGGGTGGGGTGACGCTGCCAGAAGTCCCTGAGGCCGAAGGAGAGTCCGCCGCTCGCGCCGCCGACGTATCCGAAGCCCCCGGCGCGCCGCCCGGCCGCGGCCTGGATCCAGCCGTGGCCCGCCTTGGTGCGCTTGCGCACGAGGTAGCCGTCCGCGGTCGGCTGGGTGAGAGTGAAGTCGCCCCACTGCGGGATGTAGGCGAGGCGGCTGGAGACCCGGGTGTCCCAGGTCGAGGTGTCGGGGAGCTTCTCGCCGGCGATCTGGGCGTTCCGGACCGCCTGCCCTGGGTCGCGGCGCAGTCCGGTGATGCCCTGGACGGCCTCGCTGAACAGGCCTCCGTCCGAGTCGGCGAACCGGATGTGCCGGTCGTACGGCTGGTCGCTCAGCGGCACGGTGAAGCGGACGCCGAGCCCGCGCAGGAAGTCGCCGTCGTCGGAGCCGGGCTCCTGCTTGCCGTCCCAGACGAAGGTGTGGGTCAGGCGGAAAGATTCTGCGCCGGCGAAGAAGGCGAAACGGAGCACGAAGGGCAGCAGGTCGCGGCTGCCGTGGCGGTGGCGGCCCTCGACCCGGATCACCGCCCGTACCGGGCCGTCCTGCTCCACGGCGATCTTCTCGATCCGGCCGGTGAACGTCTCGGCCGCGCTCCCCTCGCGCACGGACTTCTGCCGCAGGAGCACGAGTCGACCGTCCCGGGCGGTCTCGGAGCTCCCGCGCCGGATGCTGCGGATGACCGTGTCGGAGCCCTTGGCGCCGAAGACGGCGGTGATGACACCGGTCGACACCTCGACGCGGCCGGCGTTGCTGGTGACGGTGACCCGCTGCTCCGGGGCGGCAGGCGTGCCCGCGGTGAGCCGGTACGCAGAGGCCTTCGGCGCGCCCGGCGCGATCGCGTGTGCGGTCCACTTGACCGACCCGTCGGGCCACTGGCCGGTGACCCAGGTCTGGAGGGGCACATCGTCACCGGCGGCGGTCGTCAGCCGGAAACTCTGGTCCGGCCGGTACGTGCCGCGCTTCCACGGCACCCCCCAGGTGGCGCCTGCGTGGACGCCGGGGGCCGAGCCCTCCAGCCAGTGGAGCTCGGTGTCGTCGCCGTCCGCCGCGGCGGCGGTGCGGGACAGGGCCCAGGAGAACTGGGCGGCGGCGGCCGCGGCTGCGGCGCCCTTGATGACGGTGCGTCGGTCGACGCCGGACACGGTGACCTCCGAAGGCCCTAGAAAGCGCTTGCACAACTACGGAGTTCACTGTGTCCCCACCTTCCCCTCACTGTCGACGCTCTGGCCACCCCTGCCACAAGACCGCAATACAGTGATCATGAACGCGCAAGTCTCGCGCGCGGACACACCGAAGTCCGGACCCGGGGATCGGGGTCCGGCCTTCCTACCGGCCGACATGACCGACACCCACACGCCGTCGTCGCCGTCGCGCTTCGCCGCCGGCCCACGGCGCGCCAGGCAACTCGGTGAAGCGGATACCGAAAGGATTGCGGCCCCTCAGCAGACGGTGACGGGCGTCAGGGTCACGTCGCCTCCTCGGGGGCGGAGACAGCACAGGCGCGCTTCGCCGACACGGGTGCCGACGGACGGCGTGGTGTGGCGCCCCGGCGCAGCAGTGACAGCACCAGAGCCACGGCGAGCAGGCCGGCAGAGACGCACGAAGCCAGCGCGTACGCGGCCCGAGGATCACTGCCGCCCGGCGACCCGGAAGCCGCGTGCAAGTAGACCGCTGAGACGGCGCTCACGCAGACGGCCGCCGCGATGCGCTGGGCCATCTGCAGGATGCCGCCGCCCACTCCGGCAGCCTCTGCCGGAGCATGCTGAAGCACCTGGGTCTGATTGGGCGAGACGCTGAGCCCTCCGGCGGCGCCGGCCACCAACTGCGTTCCGGCGAGCGCCATCGGCAGCCCCGCCATCGGCACGGAGAGCGCGACCGCCGCCCCGGCCAGGGTGGCCCCGATTCCCAGCACGAGGCCGACGGTCACTGTGCGGGGTCCGATCCGCCGTACAAGACGCCAGGCGAGTGCCGAGGAGATGCCCATCGCGACCGCCGAGGGGAGCGCGACTGCCGCCGTGAGCAGGGCGGACAGCCCGAGTCCGTCCTGCAGAAAGACGGTGAGCAGGAGGGACGCGGCCAGTGAGGAGCCGAACTGGGCCATGGCGACAGCCGTGCCCAGCACATACTGCTTCGAAGACGTCAGCGCCGGATGTACCAGCGGCTGCCGGCCCCTTCGAACACGCAGGCGTTGGTGCACGGTGAAGACGGCTGCCAGTGCGCACAGCATGGCTCCCCACAGGAGTGCCTCTTCCCCACTGTTCGGGGTGGCTATGAAGGGCACCATCAGCGTCAGCGTGCATCCGCAGGCCAGGCTGAGGCCGAGGACGTCCAGCCGGGAGTTCTGGGCGGTGCGCCGGGGCGGTGGCAGCCAGCGGGCGGCAAGGGCCAGGGTGATCACCGCGCACGGTGCGCTCAGCAGGAGGCAGCACCGCCAGCCCGTCTGAGGGCCGAGTCCGGCGACGAGCGCACCGCCGAGTGGCGGGCCGAGTGCCGTGGCCACGCCGGCTGTGACCGCGTAGAGGCCCAATGCACGGCCGCGGTCCGGACCGTGGAAGACGTCCTGAATGGTGCCGATCACCTGGGAGTTGACGAGCCCCGCCGCGGCACCCTGCACCAGGCGCGCGCCGATCAGGGTCCCCGGCCCTCCGCCGGTCGCCGCCACCAGCCCGGCCAGGAGGAAGACGGACACCCCGGCGATGAAGAGATGTTTGCGTCCGTGCACATCACCGAGACTGCCACCGGGAACGAGGGCCAGGCCGAAGGCCAGTGAGTACCCGGCCACGATCCACTGGACATCTGCCGCAGACGCCTCGAGCGATTGACGCATGCTCGGAACGGCGATGTTCAGGACCGCCTGGTCCAGCAGGGTCGTGGCGCCCGCGGCCATACACACCAACAGCACACGCCGCGCGGCACGATCTTCTCCCGGGAGCATTCACACGCGCCCGGCCGGCCGCGGAAGGCCCAGGTGTTCTCGCAGCGTGGTGCCCGTGTAGTGCGTGCCGAACAGGCCGCGGCGGCGCAGTTCGGGCACCACCAGCTCGGCGAAGTCGGCCAGGGTGCCCGGCAGATACGGGAAGATCACGTTGAAGCCGTCCGCGGCGCGGCCGTGGAACCACTCCTCGATGTGGTCGGCGATCTGCTGCGGGGTGCCGGTGATGGTGCGGTCGTCGTCGGCGACGCGCCGGACGAGGTCGCGGATGGTGAGGTTGTCGCGGCGGGCGTCTTCGTAGATCTGCTGCTGCGCGGTGTGCGACTGATTGGAGACCGGGAGTTCAGGCAGGGGCCCGTCCAGGGGGTAGGAGCTGAGGTCGAAGCCGCCGAGCCAGTACGAGAGGTCGGCCAGGGCGACCTGCGGGGGCAGGAGTTCGGTGAGCCGGGCCAGTTTGTCGCGGGCCTCGGACTCGGTGGGGGCGGTGACGACGGACAGACCCGGAAGCACCTTGAGGTGGTCCGGGTCGCGGCCGTGGGCCGCGGCGCGTTCCTTGATCTCGGCGTAGAACTCCTGTGCCCGGGTCAGGTCCCTGATGCCTGAGAAGATCACGTCGGCGATGCGGGAGGCGAGGTTCTTGCCCGCCTCGGAGGCGCCGGCCTGCACGATGACGGGGTGTCCCTGCGGGGGCCGGGCGATGTTGAGGGGTCCGGCGACCTTCAGATGTTTGCCCTCGTGGTTCAGCGCGTGCAGCTTGGCGGGGTCGAAGTAGACGCCGCTCGCCTGGTCGTGGCGGAACGCGTCGTCCTCGAAGGAGTCCCACAGCCCTGTCACCACGTCGTAGAACTCTTCGGCGCGGTCGTAACGGGTGGCGTGGTCGAGGTGGGCGTCGAGGCCGAAGTTCTGGGCCTCTCCGTCGTTGAGGGAGGTCACCACGTTCCAGCCGGCCCGTCCACCGGAGATGTGGTCGATCGAGGCGAAGGTACGCGCCACATGGTACGGCTCGTTGTAGCTGGTCGACGCGGTGGCGATCAGGCCGATCCGGGAGGTTCCGGCGGCGAGTGCGGCCAGCAGGGTCGTCGGTTCGAAGGAGTCGTTGACCACGCTGACCCTGCTGAGGACGTCCTCGTTCGCGAACGGCACACCGACGAGGTCGGCGAGGAACACCGCGTCGAAGGCGGCGTCTTCCGCGATCCGGGCGTACGAGAGGACCTCCTGGATGTTGATGCCCGCGTCCGGGGCGGTGTCCGGGTGCCGCCAGGCGGCCAGGTACTCCCCCGGCGGCTTGAGGAAGGCGTTGAGGTGGAGTTGGTCGGTACGGCTTTGGTCGGTACGGCTTCGGTCGCTGCGGCGGCTCATCGTCCGGCCTCCTGGAGCTGTCGTGCGGGGGCGGCGGGGCGCGGCAGCCCGAGGTTCTCGCGCAGGGTGGTGCCCTCGTACTCGGTGGGGAACAGGCCACGCCGCTGGAGCAGCGGCACGACGTGGTCCACGAAGTCCTCGGCACTGCCGGGCAGATAGGGGAAGGAGACGTTGAAGCCGTCCGCCGCACGCGCGTGGAACCAGGTCTCGATGTGGTCGGCGATCTGCTCGGGCGTACCGGAGACGGCGGGCCCCGCGGCGAAACGGTGCGCGAGCTGGCGTATCGTCAACTTCTCGTCGTGGGCCAGCTTCAGGAGCAGATCGCGGCGCGACTTGCTGCGGTTGGTGTCGGGGATGTCCGGCAACGGACCGTCCACCGGGTAGTCGGTCAGGTCGATATCGCCGATGTTGTCCTGGACCAGGCGCCGTGCGACGTCATCGTGGATGAGGTCCTGCAGCTCGCCGAGCCGCTGCCTCGCCTCCCCCTCGGTGGCCGCGACGAGCGGGCTGAGGCCCGGCCAGACCAGGACATGGGCGGGGTCCCGGCCGTGGGCGGCGGCGCGTGCTTTGACATCGGCGTAGAAGGCCTGCGCGGCGCCCAGTTCGTGCTGCGTCGTGAACAGGACCTCCCCGTGCCGGGCGGCGAATTCCTTCCCCGTCTCGGAGGATCCGGCCTGGAAGACCACCGGGTGGCCCTGGGGCGGGCGAGAGATGTTCAGGGGCCCTCGTACGGTGAAGTGCTCGCCGCGATGGTGCGGTGTGCGCAGCCCGGCCGGGTCGTAGTAGCGGCCGGCCTCCTTGTCCCGTACGACGGCGTCGTCGTCGAAGCTGTCCCAGAGTGCCTTCACGACCTGCACGAACTCGTCGGCGCGACGGTAGCGCAGTTCGTGTTCGAGGTGGTTGTCGCGGCCGAAGTTCGCCGCCTCCAGTGGTACGACGGACGTGACGACGTTCCAGCCCGCGCGACCGCCGGAGATGTGGTCGAGGGAGGCGAACTTGCGGGCAGTGTGGAAAGGATGGTTGTAGGTGGTCGTCGCCGTCGCCGCCAGCCCGATGTGTTCGGTCACCAGGGACAGCGCGGCCAGCAGCGTCAGCGGTTCGAAGTGCTCGGCACGGCCTGTGCGGGACAGGGAGTCGAGCTGGTGCCCCCAGATGGCGACGACGTCGGCGACGAACAGCGCGTCGAACCGGCCGCGTTCGAGGGCACGGGCGAGGTCGGCGTGGAAGGGGAAGTCGAGCTGTCCGTCGGGGCGCGCGTCCGGGTGCCGCCAGCCGGCGATGTGGCCACCAGAGCCGTGCACAAGGGCTCCCAGGGTGAGTCGGCGAGGGCGTGCGGTCTGTGTGGTCCATGTGGTCCGTGTGTTCATGTGAGCCTCCCGGTCATGCGGGCAGCCGGGGTACGGCGGCCAGCAAGCGGCGTGTGTACGGGTGTCGGGGGTCGGCCAGGACGGATGCGGCCGGGCCCTGTTCGACGGCCCGGCCGTCCTTCATCACCAGCACGTCGGTACACAGGTGCCGTACGACACCGATGTCGTGCGAGACGAGCAGCAGCGTCAGGCCGTACGCCTCGGCGAGGTCGTTCAGGAGCGCGAGGATCTGGGCGCGCACCGACACGTCGAGGGCGCTGAGCGGTTCGTCGCCGACGAGGACCTTCGGGCCGGGGGCGAGCGCCCGTGCGATGGCGATGCGCTGCCGCTGCCCGCCGGAGAACTCGTGCGGATACCGGCCGCGCACGGACGGGTCCAGGCCGACGGCGCGCAGCAGTTCGTCCACCCGGTCGTCGTGGCCGCCGGGCAGCCGCAGGCACTCCAGCGGCTCGGCGACGATGTCGCGGACGGTGGTGCGCGGATCGAGGGAACCCATCGGGTCCTGCAGCACCACCTGGACCTCGCGCCGGAACCACGTCAGCCGGCGGGGCGCACCCGGCCGTATCTCCCGGCCTCGGTAATGCACCGTTCCGGAGTCGGGCCGGTCCAGTGCGAGCAGGAGCCGGGCGAGCGTGGACTTCCCGGAGCCGGACTCCCCTACGATCCCGAGGCTGTTGCCTTCCCTGAGTTCCAGGGAGACATCCCGTACGGCGTGGCGGAGGGCGGCCGGTGCGAACAGCGAAGTGCGCGGCAGCCGGAAGCTCCGGCTGAGTCCTGTCGCCCTGAGGAGCGGCGTGACGTCTTCTGTCATCGGGCGACCTCCGGAGTGTCCCAGCCCGTGGCTCGGGCGGCGTCCACAAGTCGCTGTGTGTACGAGTGCCGGGGACTGCGTACGAGGGTGTCGGTGGCGCCTTCCTCGACGAGCCGTCCGTCTTTGAGGACCGCCGCTCGCGGGCAGAGCTCGGCGACCACGGCGAGATCGTGGCTGATGAACAGCAGTGCGGTGCCGTGCTGTTGGACGAGGTCGTCCAGCAGCTTGAGCATGTCGGCCTGGACGGTGACGTCGAGGGCGGTGGTGGGTTCGTCGGCGATGAGCAGCGCCGGGCGGGTGGCGAGCGCCATGGCCAGGCCGACGCGCTGCCGTTGGCCGCCGGACAGTTGGTGCGGCCAGGAACGGACGACGAGCTCCGGATCGGGCAGTCCCACCTGTGCGGCGAGTTCGACGGCGGCGGCCGCGGCCCGGCGCCGGTTCAGCCCGCGGTGCAGACGCAAGGGCTCGGCGAGTTGCTTTCCGATGCGCATCAGCGGGTTGAGCGCGCTCATGGGCTCCTGGAAGACCATGGCCATGCGTTCGCCGCGCAGCCGGGACAGCTCCCGGTCGCCGAGGCCGAGCAGTTCCTCGCCTCCGAGCCGGATGCTGCCGGTGACCTCGGCGCTGTCCGGCAGGAGCCCCATGACGGCGAGGGCGGTGAGCGACTTCCCCGAACCGGACTCCCCGATCAGCGCGAGCCGTTCACCGGGAGCCAGATCCAGGCTGACCCCCTCGACCACGGCCGTACCGCCGATCCGCACACTCAGGTCGGTGATCTTCAGCAGGCTCACGCTCCTGGCACCTCCTGCAACTCCCGCACCCGCAGGCGCGCGTCCGCGGCCTCGCGCAGACCGTCTCCGAGGAGGTTGAAGCCGAGGACGGAGCAGACGACGGCGAGGCCCGGCCAGATGACGAGGAGTGGGCGCGCGGTGATGTACGACTGCTGCTCGTGCAGCATGCGGCCCCAGGAGACCGCGGGCGGCGGGGTGCCGAACCCGAGATAGGACAGGGCGGCCTCGGCGAGCACCGCCACGGACAGCACGAGCGAAAGCTGCACGATGAGCGTCGGCGCGATGTTCGGCAACACGTGTCTGCGTACGGTGCGCCAGGTTCCCGACCCCGCGGCGTGGGCGGCGAGGACGTAGTCGGTCCCCAGCACACGCCCGGCCTCCGCACGGGCGACCCGGGCGACATTGACGCCCGCTCCGACGCCGATCGCGGTGACCGCGGTCCAGGTTGAGCCGCCGTACACCGCGGTGAGGATCATCGCGATCAGCAGGACGGGGAACGCGATCAGCACGTCCGTGAACTGGACGACGGCGGCACCGATCCAGCGCGGCACGAGGACCGCCGCGAGCGCCAGGGCGAGCCCGACGACGGCCGCGATGGCCGCCGCGAGCAGGGCGGTCCGCAAGGTGCTGCGGGCTCCGGTGAGCAGCTGGCTGAGCTCGTCCCGGCCCAGGCGGTCCGTGCCGAGCACGTGGCCGCCGGAGAGCGGCAGGAGCCAGCTGTCCTGCGGGCGCGCTAGCGTGGGGTCGTACGGCGTCCAGACGAGGGAGACCAGGGCGGACAGCACGAGGACGCCGACGAGGACGGAGCCGGCGAAGCCGCTGCGGCTCTTGAGCAGTGCTCGCAGGACACGCGAGCTGGGGACACTCATACCGCGCTCCGCAACTTCGGATCGATCAACCGGTGCACGAGGTCCACGACGAACCCGATGACGAGAACCGCTCCCGTGAGCAGCAGGATCTCGCCCTGCACCTTGTCCAGATCCCGGTTTCCCACGTCCGTGATCAGCATCTGGCCGACGCCGGGCAGCACGAACACCTGCTCCACGACGACCGCACCCGCCACCAGCGCGGCGATCTGCAGGCCGAGCACCGACACCACCGGCACCGCCGCATTGCGCAGTCCGTGCCGCAGCAGCGCACTGGTGCGGGTGTGGCCCTTGGCCCGGGCGGTCCGCAGCCAGTCCTGGTGCAGTACGTCCAGCACGGCGGACCGCACGAACCTCAACAACACGGCGCCCTCGGAGAGGGCCAGGGTCAGCCAGGGCAGCACAAGACTGCGTAGCGCCCGGCCGGGCTCGTCCCAGCCGTCGACGGGAAATCCCTGCGCGGGAAGCCAGCGGACCTGGACCGCGAAGACCACGACGAGCAGCAGTCCGACCCACAGGGTCGGCAGCGCGATGCCGAGCTGTCCGAGGGCGTTGACCGCGCCGCCGAGCCGCGAGTCGCGGCGGACGGCGGCCAGCACGCCCAGCGGCACGGCGAAGCCGAGCGCGAGAAGGACGGCGCCCACGGCCAGCGGACCGGTCACGGCGAACTTCTCAGCGAGCTGTCCGGACACCGACGTGCCATCGAGGACCGACCGCCCGAAGTCTCCGGTCACCACTCCGCCGATCCAGCTTCCGTACTGCGCGGTGAGCGGGCGGTCCAGGCCCAGGTCGTGGCGGACGGCCGCGACCTGGGTCGGCGTGGCCTTGATGCCGCCGATCGTCTGGGCGACGTCGCCGGGCAGGAGCCGCAGCACCAGGAAGATCAGCACGCTGGCGGCGAACAGGGACACCACCAGGAGCCCCGCCCGGCGCAGCACATACAGCGTCATACAGTGCTCACTTCTTCGCCACGGCGAGGTTCGCGAGGTCGTAGCGGTTGCTGGTGAAGTTGCGCGGGACGCCGGTGACTCCGCTGCGGACGACGGTGAGGGTCTGGTTGACGAACAGCCAGTCGGCGGCGGCGTCCTCGGAGACCTGCCGGGCCGCCTTCTTCAGGAGCGCGTCCCGCTCGGAGTCACCGGAGGCGGTCTGGGCGGCGGCGTACCACTTCTGGACGTTCGCGTTGTCGTAGCCGAAGTAGTAGTCGGGGTTGGCGAAGTTGCTCAGGTCGCGGGCCTCGGCGTGGTCGACGAGACTGAGCTGGTAGTCGTGCTTGGTGTAGACGGCATCGAGCCAGGTCTGGAACTCGACCTGCCGGACGGTGAGTTCGATGCCCACCTGCTTGAGCTGTGAAGCGAGGTAGTCGCCGATCTCGGCCGGGTAGATGTTGGGGATCTTGACGGTGAGCTTCAGCCCGTCGCCGTAACCTGCCTGCCTGAGCAGCTCCTTGGCGTTCTCCGGGTCGTACGCGTCGATCGAGGTGAGTCCCTCGTAGCCGGGGTCGGTGGCCGGGACGGGGCCGCCGACCTGCACGGCGGCGCCGCCGAGGGTCTTGATGAGGCCGGGCTTGTCGATGGCCTGGCGGATGGCGCGGCGTACCCGTAGGTCCTTGGTGGGGCCCGCGGCATTGTTGAGCGCGAGGGTGAACTTGTCGGTGGTGTCGCCGCGCAGCACCGTGTACTTGCGCCTGTCGGAGAACGGCTGGAGCAGGGTCGCGTCCACGGCCGTCTCGATGTCGGTCTGGCCTGTCTGCTGTGCGTTGTTGGCGGCGTTGTCGTCCTTGATGTACTGGAAGACGACCTTGGCGACCTTGGCCTTCTCGCCCCAGTAGGCGTCGTTGCGGACGAAGGTGATGGACGAGCCGCGCTTCCAGCCTGACAGCTTGAAGGGCCCGGTGCCGTTCTCCTTGCCGACGAGCGTGGAGAAGTCGGTGCCCTTCTTGAAGACGATCCCCGCTCGGCCGGTCAGGCCCCAGGTGAGGCCGGTGTCACGGTGCTTGAGCTTGACGACGACGGTGTGGTCGTCGGTGGCCGACACGCTCTTCACCGACGCGAGCGCCGCCGCGTCGGGGTTCTTCGAGCCCTTCGCGGTGACCTGCTTGAGCGACCAGACGGCGTCGGCCGCAGTGACCTTGGCGCCGTCGTGGAAGGTGGCGTTCTCGGCGAGGCGGAAGGTGTAGGTGAGCCCGTCGGACGACTCGTCGTACGAGGTGGCAAGGCTCGGCTTGACCTTGTTGTTCTCGTCGCGGGTCAGCAGGCCCTGGTAGATGTTGTCGAGCAGGATCTGGTCGAGTGCCGCGCCCGCCGTGGTGGCGATGTCGAGGCTGGTCGGTTCCAGAACGAGGCGTACGTCGACGGTGGCGCCGGTGTCGACGTCGACGGGCTCGGCAGCCTGGTTGGTCTGTCCGGCGTTCGCGGGGTCGTCGGCCGACCCGGTACCGCAGGCGGTCGCGGCCAGGCCGGCGAGTACTGCGGTGGCGGCGAGCCGGAGAGCGGTGCTGCGGCGCATGGCGGAACGTGCTCCTTGGGTGTGTGGGACGGGGCTCATACGGCTGCGGCTCGCAGCCCTGCTTCGAGGTCGGCGATGAGATCGTCGACGCCTTCCAGGCCGACCGACAGCCGCACGAGGCCGGGCGTGACACCGGCCGCGGCCTGCTGACGGGCGCCCAGCTGGGCGTGGGTGGTGGAGGCGGGGTGGATGACGAGACTGCGTACGTCGCCGATGTTCGCGAGATGGCTGAACAGCCGGACTCCTTCGACGAAGCGTCGCCCCGCCTCCAGGCCGTCCGCGAGTTCGAAGGCGAGGACCGCTCCCGCGCCGCGCGGCAGATAACGCTTGGCTTCCGCGTGCCAGGGGCTGGAGGGCAGTCCGGCATAGTGCACCCGCGACACCTGCGGCTGTTGTTCAAGGCACTCGGCGAGCAACTGGGCGTTCGCGACGTGCCGTTCGATGCGGAGACTCAGCGTCTCAAGGCCCTGGAGGAGCAGGAAGCTGTTGAACGGTGAGATGGCCGGTCCCAGATCCCGGACCAGGCGGGTGCGCAGGCGCAGCGCGTAGGCGAGGCCGAGGTCGGAGAAGGAGTCCCAGAAGGACAGCCCGTTGTACGTCGGATCCGGTCGGGTCAGTCCGGGCCACCGGTCGGGGTCGGCACCGAAGTCGAAGTGACCGCTGTCGACGACGACTCCGCCGATGCCGGTGCCGTGGCCGGACAGGAACTTGGTGGTGGAGTGCACGACGATGTCGGCGCCGTGCTCGATGGGCCGCAGCAGATACGGCGTGAGCACCGTGTTGTCGATCACCAGCGGCACTCCGGCGTCGTGCGCGACTCTGGCCACGCCCTCGACGTCGAGAACATTTCCGCGCGGGTTGCCGATGCTCTCCCCGAACAGCGCCTTGGTGCCGGGCCGCACGGCGGCGTGCCAGGCCCGCAGGTCGTCCGGGTCGTCGACGAACGTGACCGAGATGCCGAAGTCGGCGAAGGTGTGCTCCAAGAGGGTGCGGGTGCCTCCGTAGAGGGAGGACGCGGCCACGATGTGGTCGCCGGTCCTGGCCAGATTCAGCAGCGCGAGGGCGGTCGCGGCCTGCCCGCTGGCCACCGCCACGGCGGCCGAACCGCCCTCCAGTGCCGCGATGCGCTCCTCGGCCACGGCAGTGGTGGGGTTCGACAGCCTGGTGTAGGCGTGGGTGGTGAGGTCGGCCAGTTCGAAGGCCGCGGCGGCGTGGGCGGGGTCCCGGAAGATGTAACTGGTGGTCTGGTGGATCGGCACGGCCCTCGCGCCGGTGGCGGGGTCCGGTACGGCACCGGCGTGCACCTGCCGCGTTTCGAACTCCCAGCCGCTGCCCTGTGGTTGGCCGGTCATCAGGCGTTCTCCCTCTTGGCCAGGACGTCGGACCACCAGCGCTCGGCGACCCGCGGATGCGAACGGAGCCAGCCGACCACGGCGTTCTCCCCGAAGGCCGCCAGGAGCGGGTTGTGCGGGTCGTCGGTGACACCACGGCTGCGCGCCGCCAGTTCCAGCGGGAGATGGAGCGGCTTGACGACCGCGTCGAGGCGCGGACCGAGGAAGAAGGGGATGGAGTAGCGGTGGACACCCGGCTGCGGGCTGACGACCCGGTGCTGAGTGGCTTTGAGATAGCCCTGGGTGGCGATCTCCAGCATCTCGCCGATGTTGAACACGAAGGCGCCGGGCACGGGCACGGCGTCGATCCACTCGCCGTCCTCGCGCTGCACCTGCAGCCCGCCGACCTCGTCCTGCTGCAACAGGGCGAGATAGCCGTAGTCCTTGTGTGCACCCACTCCCTGGTCGGCGTCCTCGGCTGCGCGCGGCGGGTAGTGCACGATCTTCACGTGCACGGCCGCCTCGTCGTCGAACCACTGGTCGAAGTAGCCCTCGTCCTGCCCGAGCGCGGCCGCGAGGGCCCGCAGCACCTCACGGCTCACGCGCCGCGCCTCCGCCTGCCAGCGCAGGACTATGTCGCGCAACTCCGGTAGCACGGAGGGCCATTGGTTGGGCCCGACGAGCCGGAGGTAGTCGGGATCGTCCGGGCCGGTCTCGAGCGCCTCGCGTTCCGGGCCGATGTCGATCTGCTCACGCCAGTCGGCGCTGCCCGCCGTGTATTCGGTTCCGGTGCGCGTATAGCCGCGGAACTGCGGTGAGTTGAGGTTCTCGATCTCCAGCCGCCGATCCTCCGGCAGCGCGAAGAAGGTGCGGGCCGCGCTCAGCACCTCTTCTTGCAGTGATGTGGGGACGCCGTGGCCGGTGACGTAGAAGAAGCCCACTTCGTGGGCGGCGGCCCGGAGTTCGGCGAGAAAGGTGTCGCGGTCCGTGTCCGGGGCGCGGAAACGGGAGATGTCGATGACGGGCAGGGCTGTGGGCTGGGCCATGAGGTTCCTTCGCGGCAGCAGCCGACACATCACGCGGCAACGGCCGTACGGAAAGGTCAGTTGCCGACTGAGGGGTGCGCCGGGAGCGGGGTAGGAGAGGAAAGAGAGGTCGAGGTCGCGGGCCGTCGAACGGCGGTCAGCAACAGACCTGGTCGAACTGGTCGGCGCGGCGGCTCACCCAGAACGGGTCGAGCAGCACCGTGTGTGCCGGGCCAGTGGTCTCCATGGCCGGATCAAAGCACACACGGGAAGGTGCGTCCACCACGCGTCCCAGCCGGTGAGACGACCACATGGTGCTGGTGCGTGAATCGCCTATGTGGTTACCTGGCTGCATGACCGTGCTCGTGACTCGCCGCCACGTGGACTACGTGCGTGTCACCACCACGGGTTGTTCCGCCGTGGGCTGACGTCGCGCCCCGGCATCTGACCAGCTGCTTTCCGACCGCACTGCGCTGATTCCCACTGCACCGCGCTGACCGCTGCCCTCGTCCGGGCACGGGCTCTCAGCCTGCGGTTCCTTCGCCTTCCCCTTTTTCACACCCGAGCACCGCCGTCCCCGTACAAGGGAGAACCATGAGCCAGCCCATCGACTCCGTCACCGCAGGCCACACCCCCGAAGACGAACCCGCCGGACCCGACACCTCGGCCTGGTCCTTCGAGACCAAGCAGATCCACGCCGGTGCCGCGCCCGATCCGACGACCGGCGCCCGGGCGACGCCGATCTACCAGACGACGTCGTTCGTGTTCCGGGACACGCAGCACGCCGCCGACCTGTTCTCGCTCGCCGAGCCCGGCAACATCTACACCCGCATCCACAACCCCACCCAGGACGTCTTCGAGCAGCGCATCGCCGCCCTGGAGGGCGGGGTCGCGGCCGTGGCACTGTCCTCCGGGCAGGCGGCGGAGACCCTGGCGATCCTCACTCTGGCGAGCTCCGGCGACCACATCGTCTCCAGTACGTCGCTGTACGGCGGTACGTACAACCTGTTCCGGCACACGCTGCCGAAGCTGGGCATCGAGGTGTCCTTCGTCGACGATCCGGACGACGTCGAGGCCTGGCGAGCGGCGATCCGCCCGAACACCAAGGCGCTGTTCGCGGAGACGCTGGGCAATCCGCGCGGGAACGTGCTCGACATACGGGCGGTCGCGGACGTCGCGCATGAGGCAGGCGTCCCGCTGATCGTGGACAACACCGTGCCGACCCCCTATCTGCTGCGGCCGATCGAGCACGGCGCGGACATCGTCGTGCACTCGGCGACCAAGTTCCTGGGCGGGCACGGCACGGCCATCGCGGGTGTGGTCGTCGACGGCGGCACCTTCGACTTCGGGGCCCATGCCGAGCGGTTCCCCGACTTCACCGAGCCCGACCCCAGCTACCACGGTCTGCAGTACTGGCCGGCGCTCGGCCCGGGCGCCTTCGCCGTAAAGCTGCGGGTGCAGTTGCTGCGCGACCTAGGGCCCGCCCTCTCGCCGCACTCCGCCTTCCTGCTCCTGCAGGGCGTGGAGACGCTCAGCCTGCGCATCGAACGGCACTCCGCGAACGCACAGGCCCTGGCGGAATGGCTGGAGCAGCGCGACGAGGTCGCCGCCGTCCACTATCCGGGGCTGGAGTCCAGCCGCTGGTACGAGGCGGGGCGGAAGTATCTGCCGCGCGGCGCGGGTGCCGTTGTCGCCTTCGAGCTGCGGGACGGCGTCGAGGCGGGCAAGCGGTTCGTGGACGCCGTCGAGCTGTTCAGTCATCTCGCCAACATCGGTGACGTACGCAGCCTCATCATCCACCCGGCGTCCACCACCCACAGCCAGCTCGACGAGGAGCAGCTGGCGGCCACCGGCACCTCCCCCGGTCTGGTGCGCCTCTCGGTCGGCATCGAGAACCTCGCCGACCTCAAGGCGGACCTGGAGGCCGGGTTCCGCGCGGCGAAGGGCGCGTCCTGAACACCGTACTGACGCCCTCGGAGATTCCCCTCCCTCCGGCCTCCGGGGCCTGGCGGGAGGGGGATCCGCCCGGGCGTCGCCAGTGGTATGTACGCGAGAGGCCGCTCCCCTTGGAGGCGGGCGGTGAACTGCCCGGTGTGCGGCTCGCGTTCGAGGCCTGGGGACGGCTCGCGCCGGATCACTCCAACGCGGTGCTGGTGCTGCACGCCCTCACCGGCGACAGCCATGTGGTCGGTCCCGCCGAGCCCGGCCACCCCACTCCCGGCTGGTGGGACGGACTTATCGGACCCGGGCGCGCGCTCGACACGGACCGCTGGTTCGTCGTCGCTCCGAACGTGCTCGGTGGTTGCCAGGGAAGCACCGGGCCGTCGTCCCCGCGCCTCGACGGACGACGCTGGGGCGGCGACTTCCCGTTTCTGACACAGCGAGACCAGGTCGCGGCCGAAGCCGACTTGGCCGACGCGCTGGGCATCGACCGCTGGGCCCTGGTGGTCGGCGGCTCGATGGGCGGAATGCGGGCATTGGAATGGGCCGTGTCGCATCCGGAGAGGACGGACGCGCTCCTGTTGCTCGCCACGGCGGCCGCGGCCAGCGCCGAGCAGATCGCCTGGGCCGACATCCAGCTGCACGCCATCCGCTCCGACCCGAACTGGCGCGGCGGCCACTACCACGACACCGGTCGGGGTCCGCACGCCGGGCTCGGCCTGGCCCGACGGCTCGCCCACGTCACCTACCGCAGCGAGCCGGAACTCCAGATCCGTTTCGGCCGCTCGCCGCAGGGCTCGGAGGACCCGTGGTACGGCGGCCGGTACCAGGTCGAGTCCTACCTCGACCATCATGCGGCCAAGCTGGTGCGCCGCTTCGACGCGGGCAGCTACGTCGTGCTGTCCGAGGCCATGAACAGCCACGACATCGGCCGCGGCCGCGGCGGCGTGCGCGCTGCCCTGAGCCGGGTGACCGCCAGGACCCTCGTGGCCGGGGTGGACTCCGACCGTCTCTATCCGCCGTCCCAGCAGGCGGAGTTGGCGGCGAGCATCGCCACGGCGGGCGACCTCCGGCTCATCGAGTCCCCATACGGCCACGACGGCTTCCTCATCGAAGTGGAGCAGGTCGCCGCACTGGTGGGCGAACTCGTTCCATAGGCCCTCCCCGGTGGCCGGAGCCAGGCAGGCGGCTCTGACTCTCTCAGCGAGAGTCGGCTCGGCACCGACGATGCCGTCAGGCGCAGCCTCGGCGACGCGCCCGGTATGCCTGCTCAGCCCGCGAGGCGTCGGCGGCGGGCCCGCTGTCGGCAGGTTGCGCCGCAGTAGCGCGCCGGGCGGCCGGTGGGCCGGCACGGGAGCGAGGTGCCGCACTCCTCGCAGCGCGCCGCGGGGGTGGTACCGCCCGCGTCACGAAAGGTGTGGAGTTCCGTGACCGAGGCGGAGGGCCGCAGGGCGTCCAGGGTCAGGTGCACGAGCCGGATGCCGGCGGCTCGGTCGCGGTGGACGGCGAGCATCGCGGCGCATCCGACGGTGAGCGAGGTGACGTCGTCGGGACCGATGCCGGCGCGGACACCGCCGGCCCGCTGCGCCCCGTGGAGCAACGCGGTCAGGACCTGACGGAACCGCTGCGCGGCCGCCGCGAGCATCTGGCGCGGCCAGCTCTCGTCGGCGGTCACCACGTCGCAGACGTGCTGACGCCCGCGGGACTTCTCGATGACGTCGAGCAGGAATGCGAAGAACGCCTCGGTGGGCGCGGATCGGGCCATCCGCCTCCGGCCGGCGGCGGCCAGGTCGTCCATGTGCTGGACGAGCACCGCCTCGAGGAGGACCTGCTTGCTCGGAAAGTGCCGGTACACGGTGCCGGCGCCGACTCCCGCCCGGCGCGCGATCTCCCCGAGCGAGACGTCGAGGCCCTGCCCGGCGAACGCCTCGCCGGGGTCGCCTCGACCTCCGCTGAGGGCCCCGGTTTCTCGGGAAAGCGGCGCATCGAGCACTACCTGCGCGAACGGATTCCGCTCGTGACCGTGCTGCGCCCCGTCCGGTTCATGACGAACTTCCTCACGCTGTCCGGCATCGGTGTCGACGGGATCGCGGACGGCGTCCACCGGCACATCTTCCCGCCCTACGAGCCCGTCCAGGTCATCGCCCTGGAGGACATCGCCGAGTTCGCCGCCCTGGCCTTCGACCAGCCGGACCGGTTCGCCGGACGCACCCTGGAAGCTGGCCGGCGATGATCCGACACCAGCCGAGGCGGTCGCCGCGATCAGCGACGCGACCGGCGTCGAGGTGCGCTACGCGCAACTCACCCACGACGAGGCCGCCGCGCTCAACCCGGAGATCGCGGAGGTCCGGCAGCGGTGGCTGGCCGGCCAACGCTGGCACGCCGACATCGAGGCGCTGCGTGTCGTACACCCCGGACTGCGCACCCTGGCGGACTGGCTCGCGGAGTCCGGCGCCGCCGCACTGCGTGCCCAGCTGCTCGGTCCAGCACAGCAGCAGGCCGTGCCCGGCTGACCTTCCAGGGATACGGCAGCCGAGGCACGGACATCACGGGACGCGAGCCACTCCGGCGTAGACCTGCCGTGACAGGCGCGGGTTGCATCGAATCGGCCTTGACACTCGCCGGGGCGGACGACGTACGTTGAACCCGCATGTTCCGGACGGGTGGAGGCCCTCGATGCGTGTATCTGGCGCGGCACCGCAGAGTGCCGGCACCGACGCGCGCCTGATCACCCGGCGGCATGTCGACTACTGCCGCACCTCCTCCGCGGTCTGTCCTTCCGCACGCGTCTGAGCCCTGTCACCCCGCTCCGTCGGCCGTCTTGTCGCGGCCCTGTGGCCGCGGGTTCTCGTGTCTCGTGTTCTCGGAAGGAACATCCATGTCCGGTCCCGCTCTCCACCTCGCCGTCGAGATCGACGGCGACGGCGCCCATCCCGCGGCCTGGCGCCGCGCCGCCCACTCCCCCGACCAGCTCCTCACCCCGCGCCGCGTGGCCGGCGTCGCCGCCGTGGCCGAGAACGCCGGGTTCACCCTCGTCACCCTGGACGACGGCGTGCTGCCGCCCGGAGTCTCGCCGGATCCGGTGGGCCGGATCGGCGCGGTGGAGCGGGCGGCCTTCATCGCCGCGTCCACAAGCACGATCGGGATCGCCCCTGTCGTACCGGTCACGTACGCCGAACCGTTCCACGTCTCCAGCCAGTTGGCGTCCCTGGACCACATCTCCCTCGGCCGCGCAGGGTGGGTGGTGACGGAGGAGGACCATCCCGAGGCGGCCCGCGCCTGGGGACGGTCCGTGGTCGCCGACGCCGACGCGCGGGCCCGGGAGTCCCGCGACGGCGTGGAGGTGGTGCGTGCCCTGTGGGACTCCTGGGAGGACGACGCGGTCATCCGGTCGGTGGCCACCAGCCGCTACCTCGACCGCGAGCGGCTCCACTACATCGACTTCACCGGGGAGACGTATGCCGTGAAGGGCCCGGCGATCGTGCCGCGCCCGCCGCAGGGGCAGCTCGTTGTCCTGGGCCGGCCGGACCTCGTTCCCGCCGCGCAGCTCGACGTCGCTCTCGTCGCGGGCCGCGACCTCGCGGCGGTCACGACGGCCGCCGCTGCCGCGGGCACGCCCCGCGTCTTCGCCGAGGTCGAGGTCGCGCTGGACACGCCGGAGGCCAGTGGTGCCGAGCGCGTCGCCGACCTGCAGCGGCACGCCACGTGGACCGATCGGGGGCGCCTGCGACACATCGGCTCCGCATACCAACTGGTCGCGCTGCTTGGCGAGTTGAGCAGTTCTGTGAACGGCGTACGCCTGCATCCGCTGGTGCTGGACGAGGATCTGCCCGTCCTCTCCAGCCTCGTCCTGCCCGCCCTCAGCGAGCGGCGGCTCGTCGCCCGCCCCCTGCCCGGTACGTCCCTGCGCTCGACTCTGGGTCTTGAGCGCCCCGCCAACCGCTTCGCCGCCGCAGCCGCAGCCGCGGCCGCCCAGGAGGATGCCCGATGACCCGCACCGATCCCTTCGACGTCCCCCGGCCCGACGCCCAGTTCCATTTCGGGGTGTTCTTCCAAGGTGTCAACCACTGGACCATCTGGTCCGCACCGGAGAGCGGCTCCCAGATCGACCCGGCCTCCTTCCGCCGGGTCGCCCAGACAGCCGAACGGGGCCTGTTCGACGCGTTCTTCCTCGGCGAGGGGCTCCGGCTGCGCGAGGTCGACGGCCGTATCCACGATCTCGACGTGGCCGGGCGGCCGGACGCGATCACCCAGCTCGCCGCGCTGGCCGCCGTGACCCGCCGGATCGGCCTCGTCAGCACCTCCAACTCCACCTTCAACGAGCCCGCCGACCTCGCACGTCGTCTGTCCGGACTCGATCTGCTCTCCGAAGGCCGTGCCGGCTGGAACGTGGTGACCACCGACAACGCCTGGACCGGCGCGAACTTCCGCCGCGGCGGCTACCTCGACCACGCCGACCGCTACCGGCGCGCCGAGGAGTTCCTCACCGTGGCCCGCGCCCTGTGGGACGGGTGGGAGGACGGAGCCGTCGCCGGCTCCGCGGGCGCGCCCGCCTGGTCGGCGCCCGGTGCCGTGCGCCAAGTGCGCCACAAGGGCCTGCAGTTCGATGTCGACCTCGCCCCGACCCTGCCGCGCAGCTCCCAAGGCCACCCCGTCATCTTCCAGGCCGGGGACTCCGGTGAGGGACGCGACTTCGCCGCCCGCAACGCCGACGTCATCTTCTCCGCGCACGGCAACGACTTCGACGACGCGCTGGCCTTCGCCGAGGACATCCGGCGCCGGCTGCGGGCGGTCGGGCGGCCGGACGACGATCTGCGGATCCTGCCCGGTACGGAGATCATCATCGGCGCCACCGAGGAGGAGGCGCTGGAGAAGAAGCGCTGGATCCGGCTGCAACAGGTCACGCCTGCAACGGCGTTGGGGATCGCCGGACTGCTGTGGGGCATCGACCTGTCCGACCGCGACGCCGACGGGCCGCTGCCCAAGGAGGACCCGGTCGTCACCGAGAACGACGGCTCCTTCGGTGCCCGGCGCATCGCCGACCCGCGCACGGTGGTCGCCGAGTGGCGTGCCAAGGCGGAGGCGCACGGCTGGTCTCTGCGCGAGACCGTCATCGCGCTCGGCCCCCAGCGCGGCCACGTCGGCACCCCGTCCGGCCTCGCCGACAAGTTCGCCCACTTCGTGCGGCACGGCGCGATCGACGGCTTCAACGTCACGCCGTACCTCATCCCGGACGGCCTCGACGACATCGTCGACCTACTCGTCCCGGAACTGCAGGAGCGTGGCGTCTACCGCACCGAGTACACCGGTACGACGCTCCGCTCCCACCTCGGTCTGCGCGAACCCCTCACCCACCGCTCCGCACCCGACCGCCGCCAGGCGAGCTGACCGGCGACGTCCGCTGCCGCTGGGCTCGGCGGTGTTCACCTCCACGCGGTGAATCCCCGGCCCAGGGCGGCGGTGATGTCGGCATCCGGGCCGCCATCGGATGTCGGCATCCGGGTCGCCATCGCTGGGGCCCCCTCGGCTGGGCCCACTGCCGCTCTGCCTCGACCGGGGCCGCCTGAACGACTGCGCGGCCCTGCTGGAATTCGCAGACGTCACCGTTCTCAAGAAGGGATTTCCGCCATTGACGGACAGCAACACCGCTCCGTAAGCTCGCGATCGGCATTGAGCGTCAGCGTCAAGCCCTGGCTGGCTGACCGGCAACCCTCCTGCGCGGTGGGGTGCTCCAGGTGAAAGCCCGGCAGGGTCACCGACGATTCTGCAAGCGCGTGGCCCCGTGACCGGGGCTCGAGATGTGGAGGACCGGCGTGCGGCACAGCGGCGACCTGAGTGCCTCCCTCGCGGCTGCGACGCTGTTCTCCTGCTTTTCGCGTCGACGCCACATCGATCTGCAGCGCTTCGCCGGCTGCCTGTGTCACGGCTGATTCGGCGGCTGATTCCGGTCCATCCGGTCGGCTGACGTCCGTCGTCGGCCGCAGCTCCCCCTCCACACCTCTTGGCAGGTGTGCCCGGCCATGTCGCGCCGCCGCCCCTCTCCCCCTCTGACGGCCCTATGAAGGCCCTCTGAAGTCACTCCTGAAGTCCCTCTGAACAGCGTGACCCGTCACGGTGTTGTGCCTGGCGGGGCGCCACGTCCGCGCACAGCCACGGTTCGCACGGCCCGGTGCGTGGTGACACGAGCACGAGTAGGAGAACCCTCCGTGACAGCTCATCCGGATTCCCGATCCAGCCGGTGGGCGGCTCTGGCCGCCCTCCTGACCACCAGCCTCCTGCTGACCGCCTGCGGGTCGAGCAGCGGCGAATCCGCCAACGGCACTGGCCAGGCCACGTCCGGTGGCACCTTGACCTTCGCGGTGGGTTCCGACTCCGGCTGCGTGGATCCGCAGCAGGTCGGCAGCAACGACACCATCTACTCGGTGCGCCAGGTCGTGGACTCCCTGACCGACCAGGACCCGGAGACCGGCAAGATCGTGCCGTGGCTGGCCAAGAGCTGGGACGTCAGCTCGGACGCGACGACGTTCACCTTCCATCTGAGATCAGGTGTCACCTTCAGCGACGGATCACCGCTGACCGCCCAGGTGGTCAAGGAGAACTTCGACGCGGTACCGAAGCTCGGCGCCCTGGGGATCCTCGCCCAGGGGTATCTGAGCGGTGTGGCGAGCACGACCGCGGTCGACAAGCTCACGGTCCGGGTGAAGTTCAAGGAGCCCAACGCGCAGTTCCTCCAGGCCACTTCGACGCATTCGCTGGGGATCGAGTCGTCGGCGAGCGTGAAGAAGACCCCGCAGCAGAAGTGCAGCCAAGGCGTGGCCGGATCCGGTCCCTTCGTACTGAAGCAGTACGTGCAGAACCGCTCGATCACGCTGGCCAAGCGCAGCGGATACGACTGGGGTTCCTCGCTGTGGAGCAAGAAGGGCGAGGCGTACCTGGACAAGCTGGTGTTCAAGGTGGTGCCCGAGGCGGGTGTGCGGGCCGGCAGTCTGCAGTCCGGCCAGGTGGACGCGATCAGCAGCGTCGGCAAGGCCAACGAGGCGACGCTCAAGGGCGGCCAGGTGACCCTGCAGCGGCGGGCGAACCCCGGCGTGGTGTTCGGCCTGGGGCTGAACAACTCCCGGCCGATCCTGAAGGACACGAAGGTACGGCAGGCGATCCGGTACGCCATCGACCGGCAGCAGATCGCCGACACGGTGTTCCCGACCGGCACCCAGCCGGCGACCAGTGTCCTGGCGCACACCACGCCGGATTACGAGAACCTCAGCTCAGACCTGTCCTACGACGCCGCGAAGGCGAAGTCCCTGCTGGACTCGGCCGGTTGGAAGGCGGGAGGGGACGGCATCCGGTCCAAGAACGGCACCAAACTGAGCCTGACCGTCAAGTGGTTCACGAACGCGGCCACGAACCAGCCGGCGCTGGAACTGATCCAGCAGCAGCTCAAGTCCGTCGGCATCGACCTGGTGCTCAAGGAACTGCAGATCACCCAGATCGCCCAGGTGAACCAGTCCGGTGACTTCGACGGGCTGTGGGGGAACGTGACCCGCGCCGACCCGGACATTCTGCGGAGCTCGTACTCCACCAAGCTTGCCAACTGGTACCGCGTGCCGGCGAGCGAGCTGGACTCGGTGCTGGCCCAGCAGGCGGCGACCACCGATGCGGCCAAGCGGAAGCAACTGGTGGGCGAGGCACAGAAGTTGATCGTGCAGAACGCCCACACCGTGCCGGTGGTGGAGTTGCAGACCCAACTGGGCGTGTCGAAGAAGGTGCACAACCTCGACTTCGACGCCTCCAGCCGGATCCAGCTGCACGACACCTGGATCGGGTAGGGCATGTCCCGCTATGTGATCAAGCGTCTCGCGCAGGCGGTCGGGGTACTGTGGGCGGCCTACACGGTGTCGTTCCTCGTGCTGGACTTCCTGCCCGGTGATCCGGTGTCGGCGATGGCCGGCGCCGGAGCGGACTCGGCCGAGATCGATCCGGCGCAACTCGCCGCGCTCCGGCACCAGTACGGCTTCGACAAACCGGTGCTGGTGCAGTACGCCGACTACCTCGGCCGGGCGGTGCGCGGTGACTTCGGTGACTCGGTCTCCACCGGCCGCGCGGTGACCGCGACCCTGACCGACGCGCTGCCGCAGACCCTGCAGCTGACCGGAGCCGCGCTGCTGCTCGCGGTGGTCATCGGCGGCGGTCTGGCGGTGCTGGCGACCTACACCCGGCAGCGGTGGCTGCGGCAGCTGCTGCTGTCGTTGCCGCCGCTCGGGGTGTCGGTTCCGACGTTCTGGGTCGGGCTGGTCCTCGTCGAGGCGTTCTCCTTCCGGCTGCGCTGGTTCCCGGCCTTCGGCAACGACGGGCTGCGGGGACTGGTGTTGCCCGCGGTGACGCTGGCCGTCCCGACCGGCGCGCTGGTCGCGCAGGTGCTGGCCAAGAGCCTGCTCACGGCGCTGGACCAGGCCTACGTGGAGACCGCCCGGGCCAAGGGCGCCGGCCGGTGGCGGATCCATCTGCGGCACGCGCTGCGCAACGCGTCCCTGCCGGCCCTGACGGTCGTCGGTCTGCTGGTCGGGCAGCTCATCGCCGGTGCGGTGGTCGTCGAGACGGTGTTCTCCCGCGACGGCCTGGGCCGGGTGACGGCCGCCGCGGTCACCGCCCAGGACATCCCGTTGGTCCAGGGGGTGGTGGTGTTCGGGGCGCTGATCTTCGTGTTGTCGAACCTGATCGTCGATCTCGTCTATCCGCTGCTGGACCCGCGGATCGTGGTGGCCTCGAGCAGGAAGGCGAGTTTCGCATGAGCCAGAGCCTTGTCGTCGACACCTCCGAGGCCGCGGTCGGCCCGGCACGACCGGTCGATCCGGGAACCGGCACGAGTCCGGGTCCGGGGCGCCGCGTCGAAGCGCGGCGGGTCCTGCGGTTCCTGCTGCGCCGCCCCGGCCTGCTGGCCTCGGTCCTCGTCGTCGTTCTGGTGGTGCTGGCCTCGTTCTGGCCGGGTCTTTTCACCTCGCGGGATCCGCTGAAGGGGGTGTCGTCGCAGAACTTCCGTAGCCCGAGCAGCGAGCACTGGTTCGGCACCGACGAGCTGGGACGTGACCTGTTCTCCCGCGTCGTCCACGGGGCGCAGCTGTCCCTCAAGGCGACGCTGATCGCGGTGGCGGTCGCGTTCGTGGTCGGCGGCCTGCTCGGTCTGGTGGCAGGGTTCGTGGGCCGCTGGGTCGACGACGTCCTGATGCGCTTCGTCGACGTACTGCTGTCCATACCCGCGCTGTTCCTGTCCCTCGCCCTGGTCACCGCGCTGGGCTACGGAACGGTGAAGGTGGCGGTCGCGGTTGGGATCGCCAGCGTCGCCGGCTTCGCCCGGGTGGCACGCTCGGAGGTGCTGCGGGTGCGGCAGGCGGTCTTCGTCGAGGCGTCCCGCTCGTGCGGGGCCCGCTGGTACTCGGTGCTGGGCCGGCACGTGCTGCCCAACGCCGCGGGCCCGGTCGTCGTGCTGGCCACCCTCGAACTCGGCACCGCGATCCTTGCCGTGTCGGCGCTGAGCTTCCTCGGCTACGGCGCGCCTCCGCCGGCGCCGGAGTGGGGCACGCTGATCTCCGACGGCCGCAACTACCTGGGCAACGCCTGGTGGCTCACCGCTCTGCCCGGCCTGGTGATCGCCGCGACGGTGCTGGCCACCAACCGCATCGCGCGGGCGCTGGACGGCGAATGGTCCCGGCAGCGATGACCGGCCCCGTGACCAACGAATCACGAACGGGTGAGGACGTGACCACAGCACTCTTGGAGATACGCGGCCTGTCGGTGTCGTACGACACTCGTGGCGGCCCGGTGCCGGCGGTGCGGGGCGTGGACCTCGACGTACGGCCCGGTGAAGTGACCGCGGTGGTAGGCGAGTCCGGGTCCGGCAAGAGCACGACCGCGCATGCGATCATCCGGCTCCTGGCGGCGAACGGCAGGATCGACGCCGGCACGATCCGCTTCGGCCGGCACGACCTCACCACGCTGTCGGAAGCGGAACTGCGCACCGTGCGCGGCGCGCAGATAGGCCTCGTGCCCCAGGACCCGTCGGTGTCGCTCAACCCGGTCAAGCGCGTCGGCGA
The DNA here is from genome assembly GCF_013778455.1 of Streptomyces himalayensis subsp. himalayensis. Lineage (GTDB taxonomy): Bacteria > Actinomycetota > Actinomycetes > Streptomycetales > Streptomycetaceae > Streptomyces > Streptomyces himalayensis. The sequence goes on from NZ_JACEHE010000003.1 coordinate 159,135, forward strand.
GCAGGTCGCCGAGGTCCTGCGCATCCACGGGCTGGCGACCCGCCGCACCGCGCCGTCGGAGGCGATCGCCGTCCTGGGCCAGGCCGGGCTGCCCGATCCGGCCACCTGCGCACGGCAGTACCCGCACGAGCTCTCCGGCGGCATGCGGCAACGGGCGCTGATCGCCGTGGCCATCGCCGCGAAGCCGAAACTGATCATCGCCGACGAGCCGACCAGCGCGCTCGACGTCACCGTGCAACGGGTCATCCTCGACCAACTCCAGCACCTCACCGAGGAGTACGGCACCACGGTCCTGCTCGTGACCCACGATCTCGGGGTCGCCGCCGACCGGGCACAGCGCGTCGTCGTCATGTCGCAGGGGCAGGTCGTCGAGACCGGCCCGACCCGCGCCATCCTCGAAGACCCGCAACACGCCTACACCCGGCAGTTGTTGGCGAGCGCTCCCAGCCTGACCACGGCACGCCCCGCGGCCACGGTCTCCACGTCGACGGCCGACACGGCGACAGCGCCTCTGGTCGAAGTCCGCAACGCGGTCAAGGAGTTCCGGCTGCCCCGCGCGGCGGGCGAGTCCCGGACGCTGCGCGCGGTCGACGACGTCAGCTTCACTCTCCACCGCGGCCAGACCCTGGCCTTGGTCGGCGAATCCGGCTCTGGGAAGTCCACCACCGCCCGCCTGGTGCTGCGCCTGACCGACCCGACCGCCGGGCGCGTCCTGTTCGACGGCGCCGATGTCACGACCGCTCGCGGGGCAGGGGCCAGGCAGCTGCGCCGACGGGCCCAGCTCGTCTACCAGAACCCGTACGCCTCGCTGGACCCGAGGTTCTCCATCGGCGAGGTGATCACCGAGCCGCTGCGCGCCTTCAAGGTCGGCGACCGGCGTTCCCGGCTCGACAGGGCCCGCGAACTGCTCGACCGGGTGGCACTGCCCGCCTCGACCCTGGACCGTCGCCCGGCCGAACTGTCCGGCGGGCAGCGGCAGCGCGTGGCGATCGCGCGCGCCCTCGCGCTGTCGCCGGACCTGGTCGTGTGCGACGAGCCGGTGTCCGCGCTCGACGTGTCCGTCCAGGCTCAGGTCCTCGATCTGCTCGCCGAGCTCCAGGCCGACACCGGAGTGGCGTACCTGTTCATCTCGCACGACCTCGCCGTCGTACGGCAGATCGCGCACCAGGTCGCCGTCATGCGGTCCGGCCGCATCGTGGAGGCGGGGACCGTCGAGGAGTTGTTCACCCACCCCGGCCACGAGTACACCCGCGAGCTGCTCGCGGCGATCCCGGGCGGACGCCACGCCTCCCCCGCCGCCGAGCCGACCACGACGTGAGGACGACCCCCGCATGAGCACTCCCGAGATCACCTCGCTGGCCTTTCTCACCCCGGGCAACTTCGCCGACGACGACCCGTACACGGGCCTGGAGGAGACGCTGCAGCTGTTCGAGTACGGCGAACGGCTCGGCTTCGACGGCGCCTGGATCCGGCAACGCCACCTCGAGCACGGCGTCGGCTCGGCCGCGGTGTTCCTCGCCGCGGCCGGCCAGCGCACCGAGCGGGTCGAGCTGGGGACCGCGGTCATCCCGATCGGGTACGAGAGCCCGTTCAGGCTGGCCGAGGACCTGTCGCTGGCCGACGTACTGTCCCGCGGACGGCTGCAGGTCGGCTTCAGCACCGGCATGCCGCACGCCGAGCTGCTCGGCGATCTGGTGTACGACGGGGACTGGCGCAGCTTCGACCTGTCCTACGGCAGGATCGCCCGCCTCGTCGACAACCTGCGCGGCCACTATCTCGGCGCCCCGGACACGGTGATCCACTCGCCCGGCAACACCCAGCGGCCGCGGCTGCAACCGCACAACCCCGGCCTGGTGGACCGGATCTGGTACGGCGGAGGCAGCCTGCGCTCGGTCCGCTGGGCCGCCGAGACCGGCCTGAACCTGCTGTCCGGAAACATCGTCAGCAGCGAGGGCACCGACGACTTCACCACGGCCCAGCTGAACCTGCTCTCCGAGTACCGGCGCACCCTGGGCGACGCCCGGTCGGCGGCACGGGTGGCGCTGGGGCGGGTGATCGTGCCGCTCGACAGCGCCGACGCGGCCACCCGGGCCCGCTACCGGGACTACGCGGCCGGCCGGCACGAGCGCACCCTGGCGCCGCGGACCTTTGGCCCGAAGCAGATACTGTTCGCCCCGGACGTGGTCGGGACCGCCGAGCAGATCCTGGAGCAGTTGACCGCGGACCCCGTGGTCGCGTCGGTGTCGGAGCTGCGCCTGGAACTGCCGTACGAGTTCCATCGGGAGGAGTACGAGCAGATCCTGCACGATGTACGCCACCTGATCGCGCCCGAGCTGGGCTGGCTGCCCGCCGAGGAGGACGCCGCAGCCAGGCAGCCCATCAAGGCCGGGCGCACGGCCTGAGTGTCCTTGCACGTCGAGGCGAACGCGGCAGCACGCGACCGTCGCGTTGGATTGCGTCAGGGCGACTATCGCGTCTGGGCGACTAGGGGGCGCAGAGCGGGCTGCAGGATTGACGCTGCAACCGCATTCGATGAATCGCCGCAGGCCGAGAGGGGCGCTCTGGCCGACAACACGACAACACCGCACAGCTCCATGCACGCTCGGCTCTGTTCGTCCTGGTCCAAGGCCAAACCGCCGAGGTGCAGTCAGCCCAACTCGCCAACGCCGCAGCGGCAGGCCTCGGCAAGGTCGATCTGTTCACCCTCTGACACGTGGGTCGTACGGAAACCGGCCCGCCGCCCGGACACGACGGCACGCCTGCCTGCGTTCTCCGTCCGCACACCGACGCCTCACTCTCCATATCCAACCCCGACCGGCTTCGCGCCGGCGGCGGCCAGCAGCGATCGGAAGCATGATGAGTCTGGAATTCCTCTGGTACATCCCCAACACCGTCGAACCGGGACACCGTGGCGACGACACAACATCTGGCTGGGGGTCCATCGAATATTCAACGGAACTCGCCCGTACGGCAGAAGATCACGGCTGGGGCGGCGCCCTGATCGGCACCGGATGGGGGCGTCCGGACACCTTCACCGTCGCCACGGCTCTGGCGGCTCGGACCACGACGTTCAAGCCTTTGATCGCGATTCGTCCCGGCTATTGGCAGCCGGCTCATTTCGCCAGCGCGGCGGCGACGCTCGACCAACTCACTCGTGGACGCGTCCTCGTCAACATCGTCAGCGGACTGGACAACCTGGCCGCGTACGGCGACACACGCATCGACCCGGCGCAACGGTACGCCCGCACACAGGAGTTCCTGCATCTCGTGCGGCGCCTCTGGACCGAAGAGGACGTCACGTTCAAGGGCGAGCATTTCCAGGTCACCGGATCCACTGTCGCGCCACGCCCGTACGGCACCGATGAGCGGCCGCATCCGACGCTCTACTTCGGCGGTGCATCCGAGGCCGCGCAACGGGTGTCGGCGGCCGAGGCCGACGTTCAGCTCTTCTGGGGTGAGCCACTCGACGGGCTCGCCGAACGCATCGACCGGCTCAAGACGTTGAGCGAGCAGGTGGGCCGTCGGCACAAACCACTCGAGTTCGGGCTGCGGATCACGACACTGGTGCGCGACACCACCGAGGAAGCATGGCGCGACGCCGAGGCAAAGGTCGCGAAGATGGCCGCAAGCGCCGGCGAGACCACCTGGACGGGAAACCGCAGGACGGCAGTCGGGCAGCAGCGCCTCTTCGATCTCGCCGAGCGCGGCGAGGTGCTCGACACCTGCCTCTACACCACCCCGGGCAAGTACGGCGGCGGCGGAGCGGGAACCACCTGGCTCGTCGGCTCCGCCGACGACGTCGCCACGGCCCTGCACAACTACCGCAAGCTCGGCATCACCCACTTCGTCCTGTCCGACACCCCCTACAAGCAGGAGATCAGTCGCATCGGTGACCACCTGCTGCCCAAGCTGCGCGAACCGGTGACGTGACGGGCACGGCACTATCACGGGAATCCGTTGAAAATTCCCCGGCCGTAACGACACCGCACCCACACCCCAGACCCCGAGGCCACCTCGCACACCCTCAGCGAAGCAGCCCACGGCCCCTCCGTCAGTACCCCACACAAGATCACCTACAGAGGCCCGGTATTGCGTCTAGGGGGCGGACGGTGAGGGTGCTTTCGGCGGGAACGGGCATGGCGGCAGCACTCTCGTGCGACGGGGAACAGCGGTGGAAGGGCAGGGGGAGACACGGACGGCGTGGGCGCCAGGGCGGCGGCGAATGCCGCGCCACGGCCACCTGGGTGGACGGCAAGCAGGCTTTGACGCTTCACCGGCGCAAGGGCACGCACGCCTTGACACGTACAGACTGCTGCAACACTCCTGTCGTAATCGCGGCGCATGATGGATCACCTGGCCGTGCATCGACGACCGTCTGGGGGCGTGCACCATGACCATCAGCCGCAGGGCGCTGCTTGCCGCGGGGGCGGGCGTCGGACTGCTCACCGCCTGCGGGTCCAACACCGGGCGCGGCGATGGCAGCGGTGCGGGGCCGAAGCTGTCGCAGTGGTACCACCAATACGGCGAGGCGGGCACCGAGCAGGCGGTGAAGCGGTACGCAGCCGCCTACAAGAAGGCCGAGGTCACCGTGCAGTGGCGGCCCGGCAACTACGACCAGCAGACCGCCGCCGCGCTGCTCACCGAATCCGGCCCCGACGTCTTCGAGGGCGGCCCCACCCTCGATCAGATCCAGGGCGGCCAGGTCGTCGACCTCACCGACCTGCTCGAGGGCGTCAAGGACGACTTCAACCCGGCCGTGCTCACCCCGAAGACGTATGACGGGAAGATCTGGGGCATCCCGCAGGTCATCGACATGCAGCTGCTCTACTACCGCAAGAGCCTGCTGAAGGACGCGGGCGTGGAGCCGCCGACCACCCTCGACGCGCTGGTCGACGCCGCCAGGAAGCTGACCACGAAGAAGGTCAAGGGGCTCTTCCTCGGCAACGACGGCGGCGCCGGTGTCCTCGGCGGAACTCCGCTGTACGCGGCCGGACTTCAGCTCGTCACCGAGGACGGCAAGGTCGGATTCGACGACCCGGCCGCCGCCCTCGCCCTCGCCAAGATCTACCAGCTGTACGCCGACAAGTCCCTGCTCCTCGGCGCCCCCACCGACTGGTCGGACCCGTCCGCCTTCCTCCAGGGCCTGACCGCCATGCAGTGGTCCGGTCTGTGGGCGCTGCCCCAGGTACAGAAGGAACTCGGCGACGACTTCGGGGTGCTGCCGTTCCCCAAGGACGGATCGGGCAGTCCCGCCGTCCCCGTCGGCGCGTTCGGGGCCGCCGTCAGCGCCCGCAGCAAGCACAAGGAGGCGGCCAGCGACTTCGTGAAGTGGTTGTGGGTCGAACGCGCCGATTACCAGGAGGACTTCGCGCTCTCCTACGGCTTCCACATCCCCGCCCGTATCTCTCTCGCCAAGAAGGCCGACAAGCTGAAGACGGGCGCGGCCGCCGAGGCCGTCCGTTTCACCACCGACCACGGCTACGCCCAGCCGCTGCTGTGGACCCCCGCCAGCCAGACCGCCTACCAGGACGCGCTGAGCCGGATCATCAAGAGCGGAGCCAACCCGGAGAGCGAGCTGAGGACGGTCGTCCGGAAGGTATCGGCCGAACTGGACCGGGTGAAGAAGAAGTCGTGACGGCCGAACGCAGAGTGCGGAACCACACTCTCTGGTTCTGGATCTTCGTCGGGCCGTTCGCCCTCGGGCTCGGTCTGTTCACGTACGTCCCGCTGCTGTGGAGCGTCGGCCTCAGCTTCTTCGACGCCCACAACACCGTCACGCCCACCGAGTTCGTCGGCCTCGACAACTACCAGGCAGTGCTGTCGGACGACGCCTTCACCGACAGTCTGCGCACCTTCCTGGTCTTCACGGCGTTCATCGTGCCCGCGACGTACGTCCTCTCGCTCGCCCTCGCCCTGATGGTCAACCGGGTGCGCCGGGCGCAGGCGTTCTTCCGGTCGGTGTTCTTCCTTCCGGCCGCGTGCAGTTACGTCGTCGCGGCCCTCATCTGGAAGATGTCCATCTTCAACGGGGTGCGGTTCGGGCTCGCCAACACCGTGCTCGGCTGGTTCGGCGGCGACCCGATCGCCTGGCTGTCGACCACCGACCCGCCCTGGTACTGGCTGGTGATCGTGACGGTACGGCTGTGGCTCCAGGCGGGCTTCTACATGATCCTGTTCCTGGCCGGGCTGCAGCGGATCGATCCCGGGCTGTACGAGGCCGCCGCGGTCGACGGCGCCCGGCCCGGCTGGCAGGTGCTGCGGCACATCACGCTGCCGCAACTGCGCGCCACGTCGATCGCGGTCGTCCTGCTCCTCGTCATCAACGCCTTCCAGGCCTTCGACGAGTTCTACAACCTCCTCTCGGACGCCCGCGGGTACCCGCCGTACGCCCGTCCGCCGCTCGTCTACCTCTACTACATCGCCCTCGGCCAGGGGCAGAACCTCGGGCTCGGCAGCGCGGGCGCGGTGGTTCTCGCGCTGATCATCGTGGTGGTGACGGTGGGTCAGGCACGCTGGTTCGGTCTGGGCAGGAGGGAGGAGTGACCATGGAAGACGCGGTGGTACGGGTCGGGCGGGCCCTGCGGCTCGTCCTGCTGATCGCGCTGGCTCTGCTCTTCCTCATCCCCTTCTATCTCCTCGTGCGCAACGGGCTGTCGAGCGAGCAGGACATCACCTCGCCGCAGTGGACCTTCTTCCCCTCGGATGTGAGGTGGGGGAACGTACGGGAACTCTTCGCCGACACCTCCGTCCCCTTCGCCCGCTCGCTGCTCAACTCCGCGCTGATCGCGGTCGCAACGACGCTCGGTACGCTGCTGCTCGCCTCGCTCGCCGGGTACGGCCTCGCCCGCATCCCCTACCGGCACGCGAACAAGGTCTTCTACGCGATCCTCGGCACCCTGATGGTTCCGGCCGCCGTCACCTTCGTCCCGAGCTTCGTGCTCGTGTCGTCGCTGGGCTGGATCTCGACCCTCCGGGGGTTGATCATCCCGACGCTGTTCTCGGCCTTCGCCTGCTTCGTCTTCCGTCAGTACTTCCTCGGATTCCCCAGGGAGTTGGAGGACGCGGCGCAGGTCGACGGGCTGGGTTACTGGCGGACGTACTGGCTGATCGTCGTGCCGAACGCACGGCCCGTGTTCGCCGCCGTAGGGACGATCGTGTTCATCGGCGCGTGGAACTCCTTCCTGTGGCCGCTGGTGATCGGACAGGACCGGAACGCCTGGACGGTGCAGGTGGCGCTGTCGTCCTTCACCACGTCCCAGGTCATCAAGTTGCACGAGCTGTTCGTCGCGGCGGCCGTGTCGATCCTGCCGTTGCTGGTCGTGTTCCTCTGCTTCCAGCGGTGGATCGTGGCAGGGGTGGAACGGTCAGGGATCGACTGAGGGCTGCAGCGAGCCGCGGCCGTCGACCACCAGGTCCGTGCCGACAACGGACACCGCGTCGTCGGAAGCCAGTTACGGCAACCATTCACCGAGCCGGAACACATGCCGGTGCGCCCCGTGGCGCCGCACGTCACGGGGTGGGCCGGGAGCAGCGCCCCCGATACGTACGTGGCAGCGTGAGGGACTGGTTCTGCCGGTACCCGGACACGGTGAAGGGCCCGGAGCCGTGCACACCGTCCGCGCACCGTCGCTCCGGGGTGCTGGCCGTGTCGGCGGGCGAGACCAGGCCGAGCGCAGCGGTCGAAGTGGCCTGCAAGAACTCGGCGTCGGGCCGGTCGAAGATGACCTTGGCGGTCAGTCGGTCGACGGCCTCCGTACCGCGATAGTCGGTGAGGTATCCCTGCGCCAGGATCGCGAGGCCGCCGAGCTTCGGTATGGCGTCGAAGTTCTTCTTGACCGCCTCAGCGTCGACGGACGTGCCGTCGCTGAAGGTCGCCCCGGAGCGTAGGCGGAAGATGAAGCGGGCAAGGGCGAACGTGGCGACACGGACGGGGAAAAGCGATGCACGCATGACCGCTTTCGTCCCGTGGACCGGCATTGGTGAAACTCAATGACCGTCGTACCGTGGCGAGTTACAGCAAGGGCAGTCAATGGCGTGGTCTCGAGGAGCGGGAAACTCCGTGGCATCATGAAAAGAAATCCCCCAGCGGCCCGGAAAGGAACGACATGGCCTCCTCGAACGACGATCTCCTGGCCACCATCGCAGCGGAGCGGGAGATTTACCGGACCTTCTACAAGTTCTTCCGGCTGGTGGACACCAACCAGTACGAGCAGCTCGTCGAGTGCTTCACGAAGGACGCGCTGATCGCCTACGACGTGATGCCGGGGCCCACCCAGCGCTTCCACGGGCGCGACGAGTTCACCGCGTTCATGTCGGCCGGCCGACCCGGGAAGCGTGAGCGTACGGTCGCGCACGTCCTCGGCCAGACGCTCATCGAGTGGACCGACGGCAGGCCTCACCTGCAGGCTTATGCGACGGTGTGGCACTGGAGCGCCACCCGCACGGTCGCCGGCCGGCACCGGCCGGCGGACTGGACCGTGGTGGGCCTGGTCGAGGACGACTTCGAGCAGGAGGACGGCCGCTGGCTCATCAGCCGCCGGTACGTGGCACCGGTCGCGGGACTCGTGGCGGCCGGGAATGCGCCGATGTAGCAGATTCCCCGACGGGCGCACGGACGGAGACCGATGTGCAGGACAAGTGTCACCGATGTCGCCGAATAAGCGTGACCGATGCTTCCGAACAGACGTCCCCGATGTCCGAAATAAGTGTCACCGGTGTTACCGAATAAGTTTCACCGCCGTCGGTGAATAACCGGCAAACCTGTCCGGGAACATCTCCCGGAGGTGTCGCTCGGCCGTCGCGGAATGGCGACGCCCGGACCCGTCCCTGCGGACTGTGGCATCGTTCACGTTAGACCCGCGGGGTCAGAGTCGAGCATAGAATTTCGGACAAGCCGGTCCCGGCGCCGACCTGATCGAGACCTTCGCCGGCCCGGTGCCGGTGCTGGTCATCTGTGAGTTGCTCGGCATCCCCGACAAGGACCGCGACGGCGAGCGATGGCCGCCTACCTTGGTGAGTTGATACGGCGTCAGCGCAGAACGCCCTGTGACGGCATCCTCGGACCGACACTCTGCGGACCCTCCACGGGCAACATGCCGCATGACCAGGCCGGATGACTTACCGGCACCCGCAGAGTCGCCGGCTCTGTTCAGCGGCCCGCGAAGGGGACGGTACCGGGCTCTGTCCTCCGCGTCCCGGCAGGGTGCTGCCACAGGCCGCGCGCGGCGAGCAGCGGGAGGACGCCCTCGCCGAACCAGTAGGCCTCCTCCAGGTGCGGGTAGCCGGAAAGCACGAACTCCTCGATGCCCAGCGCGTGGTACTCGGCGATCCGCTCGGCGACCTCGGTGTGGCTGCCGACCAGGGCCGTGCCCGCGCCGCCGCGCACCAGGCCGACACCGGCCCACAGGTTGGGGTAGATCTCCAGATCGCCGGTGGATCCGCCGTGCAGAGCGAGCATCCGGCGCTGACCCACGGACTCGCTGCGGGCCAGCCCGGCCTGTACTTGGGCGATGGTGCCCGGGTCCACGGGGGACAGCAGGCGTTCGGCCTCGGCCCAGGCCTGGGCGGCCGTGTCCCGGGTGATGACGTGCAGGCGGATGCCGAACCGGATCTCGCGGCCCTCTTCGGCGGCGAGCTTCCGGATCCAGGCGATCTTCTCCGCGACCTGCGCCGGCGGCTCACCCCAGGTGAGGTAGACGTCCGAGTGGCGGGCGGCGACGGGACCGGCCGCGGCCGACGATCCACCGAAGTAGATCGGCGGGGCCGTCTCGGGCAGCCGGTGCAGCTGCGCGCCCTCGACGCGCAGGTGCGTGCCCGCGTGATCCACCGTCTCGCCCCGCCACAGCGCGCGGACGATGCCGAGGAACTCGTCGGCGCGGGCGTAGCGGGCGTCCTTGTCCAGGAAGTCGCCGTAGGCGCGCTGCTCGTGCGACTCACCGCCGGTGACCACGTTGAGCAGCAGACGGCCGTTGGACTGGCGCTGGTAGGTGGCGGCCATCTGGGCCGAGGTGGTCGGTGAGATCTGGCCCGGCCGGAAGGCCACCAGGAACTTCAGCCGCTCGGTGACCTCTACCAGCATCGCGGTGCTCAGCCAGGCGTCCTCGCACCAGGCCCCGGTGGGCGTGAGCGCGCCTACGAACCCCAACTGCTCGGCGCTGCGCGCGATCTGGCCCAGGTAGGCGGTCGTGGGCGGGCGGTCGCCGCCGGCCGCGCCGGTGCGCACGCCGTGGCCGCCGCCGACGATGTCGCGGCTGTCGCCGTTGGTGGGCAGGAACCAGTGGAAGGTGAGTGACATGACGGGATCCTCGGTTGGGTGTTGCGGTTGCGGTGGGGCGAGCGGGTCAGAGCAGGCCGTGGCGGGGCGGCGGGGTGCCGTTCAGGACGTAGCGGCCGATGTGCTGGACCTTCCAGCGGGAGGGGTCGTGCAGCGTGTGGGTGCGGGCGTTGCGCCAGTGCCGGTCCAGGTTCAGGGACGCCAGGCTGGAGCGGGTGCCGGAGACCTCGAAGAGCGCGGCGGAGAGCTCCACCGCCACCGGGTCGGCGAAGGCCTTCACGGTGGCCACTGCGATCGAGGCGGATGCCGCTGAGGCATCGGTGAGGTCGGCGCGGGCCGCGTCCACCTCCCGTGCGGCGCGTTCAAGGAGCGCCTCGGCCGCACGCAGCCGCACCGCCAGCTCGCCGAAGCGCTGGACGAGCAGCGGGTCTTCTGTGGCGCGCTCGACCCCTGCCTCGAACCAGGGGCGGGTGCGGGTGCGGACGAACTCCGCGGCCTCCGCGAGCGCGCCCCCGGCGATACCGACGTCGATCGCGGCATGCAGCAGCTGCGCCACCGCACCGTGCAACTGCGGGCCGGTGAAAGTGAGATGGTGCGGAACGACGTGCTCGGCAGGCACCCGGACACCGTCCAGGTTGACGGTGCCGCTGGCGGTGGTGCGCTGGCCCATCCCGTCCCAGTCGTCGACCACGGTGAGCCCGGGGGCGTCCCGGGGGACGTAGGCGACCTGCAGCAGTTCGTCCTCGGCGCGGGCCAGCACGGGCACCCAGTGCGCGAAGAGTGCACCGGTGCTGTAGTGCTTGGTGCCGGTGAGGACGTAGCCGCCGTCGGGGTCGGCTGTCAGTCGCGTCCGGTAGTCCTGTACGTGCTTGGTGCCGGCCTCGGACTGGGCGTTGCCGAAACGCTTGCCTGCCAGGATCTCCGCGAAGAAGAAGCGCTGCTGCTCCGGCGTGCCCTGGGCGCGCAGCACGTTGACGTACGCGAAGTGGCTCTGCGGGATCTGAGCCAGGCTCGGGTCGGCCGCGGCGAGCAGGCGGAAGACCTCGGCCAGGGTCGCGATCGAGACATCGGCACCGCCGTACTCGGCGGGGACAGTGATGCCCAGCAGGCCGCTGGCGGAGAGCCGGTCGAGTTCAGCGGTGGGGAGGATGCGTTCGGCGTCGCGGCGCTCGGCTCCGGCGGCGAACTCGGCGGCCAGGGCGCGGGCGGTGGCAAGCGCTTCGTCATCGGTTCGGATGACCGTGGCGGTGGAGGGTGCGGTGGTGGCCACAGCTGGGAGGCTCCGGTCAGGTGTAGAGGGTGAATTCGGGCAGGGTGCCGTTGAGGTAGTGGTCGCCCACCTCGCGGCGCTTGTACGAGACCGGGTCGTGCAGCGTGTGGGTCCTGACGTTGCGCCAGAAGCGGTCGAAGCCATGGCGGTTGGCGGTCGCCCGGGCGCCGGTGAGCTCGAAGACCTTGGCGGTGGTGTCGAGGGCGACATCGGTGGAGACCACCTTCAGCGCCGCGACCTCGACGGCCAGCTCGCCACGCTCCTCCCAGGTCAGCTCGGGCCCGCGGTCGGCGGCGGACTGGACATGCCCGGCCACGCGGTCGGCCAGCGCCGCGGTGGCGGTGAGGCGCGCGGCGAGGTCGCCGTAGTCGGCCAGGCGGTACGGGTCCTCGGTGGCCGAGGCCAGGCCGCTGAGCACCCACGGGCGTGAGGTACCGCGGGTGTACGCGCGGGCGGCGGCCAGGGCGCCCTCCGCGATGCCCAGGTAGAGGTGGCCGAAGACGGCCTGGATGACGGGCGTGATGAGGGAGCTGCGGGGGGTGGTGTCCTCCTTGCCGAGTGAGGCGATCACCTGCTCGGGCAGGATCTCCACGCCGTCGAAGGTGACGCCGCCGCTGGCGGAGAGGCGCTGGCCGAGGTTGTCCCAGTCCTGCCCGAAGGTCAGCCCGGGCGCGTCGTGCGGGACGACCAGCAGCAGTTGCTCTCCGGTGCCGGTCACCTCGCCGGAGGTGAGGACCACGTCTCCCGTACTGGCACCGGTGGCGAAGGTCTTGGTGCCGTCCAGGCGGTAGCCGTCGCCGTCCGGGTTCGGTGTGAGCTTGAGGTCGGGGTCGATGGGGTTGACCGCGTCGCCCCACAGCCACTGGGCATCGGCGGACGGGCGACCGTACCGCTCCTGGGCTTCCAGGCCGGCCGCGAGCCAGAGGTTGTCGAGGTTGACGTAGTGGTAGCCGAGCAGCTGGGCGATGGATCCGTCGGCGCGGGCGATCTCGCGTACCACGGCGAGCGCTGTCCTCCAGCCCTGCCCGGCGCCGCCGAACCGGCGGGGAATCAACAAGGCGGGCAGCCCGGCCTCACGCAGCAGCCGCAGCTCGGCGACCGGGTCCTGCCCTGCCCGGTCGCGCTCCAGCGCGTCCACGGCCAGGGCGTCGGCCACCAGCAGCACGATCACCGTGCCGGCGAGGAGCGCGTAGAGTGTGCCGGTCCCGGCGCTCAGGAAGATCACGGGCACCGTGCCCGCGATGGCGATGGTCGGCCCGGTGGCGGCCAGCGACTGTCCGAACGCCTCAAGCGCCGAGAGGGCATTGGACGCGAGCGAGGACGGCGGCGCCGAGGGCGAGGCCGAGGTCGGCGCCGGTGGCGGCGCGTTGGTCTCGATAGAAGACACGGGGATGCTCCGGAAGAGGGCCGGGCAGGCGGATACGCCTCCCAGCCAGGGAGGAAGGCGAGGAGCTCGCCAGGAATGACGGAGCGTCAGGAAGCGTCAGGACACATCAAGCACGTCAGCCGTTGGCGAGGGAAAAGCGCGAAGGTGAGCCGGGTCAGCGCGCGGCGCAACAACAGCACGCACACAGAGCGCTGGACACACGCACGAGGTCGACGTGGCGTCGCCGCGTGAGGTCATTGCGCTTGATCATGAGCATGATTCAACCAGGTGGTATGCCGACTGGTCGAGCGGGCTCCCGTCACGGATCCGCGATGGGTTGATAGGGTTTCCCTTTCATGCGGATCGAACAGCTCGAGTATCTCCAGGCCGTCGCACGCCTCGGTTCCCTGCGACGTGCCGCCGAGGAGCTGCACCTCTCGCAGCCCGCGCTCAGCGAGACCGTCCGCAATCTGGAACGCGAGCTCGGCGTCGAAGTGCTGGACCGCCGCCGCTCCGGGGCCCGGGCCAGCGACGCCGGCCGCGAGCTGCTGCCGCATGTCGCCGCTGTCCTGGAGGCCGTGGACCGGCTGCGCCAGGCCGCCGACCACCAGCACCAGGTCAGCCGCATGGTCAGACTCGGCACCGTGCACGCCGCGACCGTCCCCCTCCTCGTCCCCACGGTCCGCGACTTCCGCACCGCACACCCGCAGACCCAGGTCGAGGTGGTCACCGCCCAACAGACCGAGATCCACCGGATGCTGTCCGAGGGCGGTCTCGACCTCGGTCTCGTGAACTACCTCACCGGGGACGATCTCCCGCCCGACGTCGAGTCCACCGGCCTGCTACGCGGCCAACCGGTGGTATGCATACGCCCGGACAGTCCACTGGCCGCCCACTCCGCCGTGACCGTCGACGCCCTGCTCTCCGAGCCCCTCGTCGTGATGCGAGCCGGCTATGTGATGCACCGCTACGTGCACCGGCTGCTGCGCGGGCGAAGCCCGGCCTTCTCGTACTCCACCGACGGCGCCGAGATGGGCAAACTGATGGTCGCGGAAGGGCTGGGCGCCACCGTACTGCCCGACTTCAGCGTCATCGGCGATCCGCTGGAGCGCAGCGGCGCCATCACCTGGCGCCCGCTCGCCGACGGCGAGACGGGCACCGGCACGGAGGTGCTCATGGTCGTCCAGCGCCGCCGTTCCGCCTCCCACCCCCGCGCGGCACGGGATCTGCACGACACCCTGCTGGAGCGGGCACAGCAGTACCAGCGCTGACCGCTGTGCGGCTGCAGATGCCCTACCTCCGTCCCGGCGAGGGCGGTGCGGAGCCCCTGCCGCCACTGCCACCACCCGGGCCAGCCTCTTCGAACCAGTCGGAGTCCCTGGATGCCGCCCTAGAGCGTGGCGAGGTTCTGAGTCCGCCAGCCCCGGAAGGCCGGCGGACGGCGCTGAGACAGTTCTACGGACGGCGGCGCAGGGCGGAGTCGGTGAGCGAGGGCGGGGTGTAACCCGCGTCGCGGGACGAGAGGTTGGTGCCGGGTGGGACGATCTCGTCGATCCGGTCGAGTACGTCCCGGCTCAGCCGGATCTTGTCCGCGCCCAGCTGGCTCTCCAGCTGTTCGAAGGTACGCGGGCCGATGATCGCCGAGGTGATCGCGGGGTGTTCCAGGACGAAGGCCAAGGCCAGTTGTACGAGGGTGACGCCGGCCTCCTCGGCCAGCCGGGCGAGGGCATCGGCGGCCTCCAGCTTGGCGGCGTTCTCCGGTGCGGCGATGTCGAAGCGGGCCGCCTGGCGTTCGGCACGGCTGGAGGCGGGCTGTTCGGCGCCCTTCCGGTAACGGCCGGAGAGCCAGCCGCCCGCGAGCGGGCTCCAGGACAGCACGCCGAGACCGTACCGCTGCGCCACGGGCAGGACCTCGCGTTCGATGCCGCGCGTCAGGAGGGAGTACGGGGGCTGCTCGGCCACGACGCGTTCCCGGCCGCGGCGCTCCGCGATCCACTGGCCCTCGACGATGGCGGAGGGTTCGAAGGTGGAGGTGCCGATGTAGCGGATCTTTCCCTGCTGCACCAGGTGGGTGAGCGCGCCGAGAGTCTCGTCGAAGTCGGTGTCCGGCTCGGGGCGGTGCACCTGGTAGAGGTCGATCCAGTCGGTGCTCAGCCGCCGCAGGCTGTTCTCCACCTCGCGGATGATCCAACGGCGGCTGTTGCCCTGCTCGTTGGGGTCGCTCCCGAGGCTTCCGTGGAACTTGGTGGCGAGGACGACGTTGTCGCGCCGTCCGCCGGACAGGGCCTTGCCGACGATGGTCTCGGACTCACCCGCGGAGTACACGTCCGCGGTGTCGACGAAGTTGATGCCCGAGTCCAGGGCGTGGTGGATGATCCGGACGCTGTCGGCATGGTCCGTGTTGCCCCGGGCGCCGAACATCATGGTGCCCAGGCACAGCGGGCTGACCTTGACGCCAGTGCGTCCGAGGTTGCGGTACTCCGTCATCGTGCACTCTCCTTGACGAGTTCGTTGATCTTCAGTCGATCGACCGTGGCCGGTCGGCCGCCCTGTTCGAAGGCCTGCCACAGACGGTGGTACGGGCCCCGCGCGGCGAGGAGTTCGGCATGGGTGCCGGTCTCCACGACGGTTCCCGCATCGAGGACCACCACCCGGTCGGCGCGGGCGGCGGTGGTCAGCCGGTGGGCGACGACGACGGTCGTACGCCGCCGGGCCAGGGCCTCGGTCGCTCCCCGCTTCTACGACGTGCCGTCGGGTTCGGTACGGGTCGGCCGAGTCGACCGCCTCTACGGTGGAGGCGACCTCGGCGGCCTCCTGCTGGGCATGCCAGTTGGCGGGGAAGAGGATGCGGCGGCTGTGCAGGGCGATCAGCCAGAGCAGCGGTCCGATGATCAGGGCCACCACGGTCAGCAGCGGCGACAGCAACGCCATGCAGACCAGCGAGAACAGGAACATCAACACGTTGCCAGTGAGGTTGGGCAGGAACTGCAGCAGGGTCTGGATCAGGGTGATGTCGGAGATGGACCGGCTCACCACCTGTCCGGTGCGCAGGTCGTCCTGTTGTGCACCGCCGAGCCGCAGAAGCGCCGCGAATCCGTCGTTGCGGAGGTCGTATTGCACACCGAGGGAGAGCCGACCTGAGTGGTAGCGGCGGGTGAAACCGCATGCGAAGCGGACCGCGCCGAGTCCGGCGAGCAGAATGGTCCAGGGGACGAGAGAAGCGGTGGTGCCCGCCGCAACGCCGTCCACGACATGGCGCAGGACGAGAGGCAGTACGGCGGTGGCGACGGCGCCCACGACGGCGGCACCGAAGGCGAGCAGGAGGTCGGCGCGGTGGCGCAGGCAGTACCCCAGCAGCCGCCGGGCCCACCGGGCCGACGGCTGCTGGGGCGCTCTGGTTTCCAGCGACGTACGGGCTTCCTGGGGTGGACAGTCCGTCACCGGGTCGCCGCCAGGGCGATGCCGGTGTGGCCCTCGCCGGTGTTGACGGTGTCGAACAGCCGGTTGGCGGGGCGCGGGAGCCCGTAGTGCTCGCGCAGCGTGGAGCCCGTGTACTGGGTGCGGAACAGGCCCCGTTCCTGGAGGATCGGCACCACCCGGTCCACGAAGAGCTCCAGGCCCGAGGGGAGCACGGCGGGCATGATGTTGAAGCCGTCGGCCGCGCCGCTGTCGTACCAGTGCTCGATCGTGTCGGCGACCTGCTCCGCCGTACCGGCGAAGGTACGGTGACCGCGGCCACCGCCGAGCCGCCCGATAAGCTGACGCACTGTCAGTCGCTCACGCCGAGCGAGCTCCACGATGAGCGTGTAGCGGCTCTTGGCGCCCTCGATCTCGTCCTCGGTGGGCAGGTTCTCGGGGAGCTCCGCATCGAGGTCCAGCGCGTCGGGTGAGATCTTCAACGTCTTGGCGAGCTGCCGCTTGGCGTACTCGGGGACGATCAGCCGGTCGAGCTCGGCATCCAGCTCCAGCGCCTCCGCCTCGGTGTCGCCGATGACGGGGACGATGCCGGGCAGGATCTTGATGCCGTCCGGGTCCCGGCCGAGCAGCTGCGCGCGCTGCTTGACGTCCTTGTAGAAGGCGATGCCCTCCTCCAGGGTCTGCTGCGCGGTGAACACCGCTTCCGCGTACCGGGCGGCGAAGTCCTTGCCGTCCTCACTGGAACCTGCCTGGACGAGCAACGGGTAGCCCTGCGGCGGACGTTGCACGTTCAGCGGTCCGTCGACCCGGAAGAACTCGCCGACGTGGTCGATGCGGCGGACCCGCTCGGCCAGGGCGTGGACGCCGCGCTCCTTGTCGGCGATCACTGCGTCGTCCGCCCAGCTGTCCCACAGCTTGGTGGAGACCTCGACGAACTCCGAGGCCCGACGGTAGCGGTCCTTGTGCAGCGGCGTGTCGTCGAGGCCGAAGTTGCGGGCTGCGTCGGCTCCTGCGGTGGTGACGATGTTCCAGCCTGCCCGGCCGCCGGAGACGTGGTCCAGCGAGGCGAACCGGCGGGCCAGGTTGTACGGCTCGTTGTAGCTGGTGGAGGCGGTGGCGATGAGGCCGATGTGCTGGGTGGCCCCGGCGAGCGCGGTCAGCAGGATGGTCGGCTCGAGTTTGGCCGACGGCCGTCGGCCAGGGTCGCCCATCTGGACGGGGCTGTCGGCGAGGAACACCGAGTCCAGCTTGCCGCGTTCGGCGATCCGGGCCAGGTTCTTGTAGTGCTCGATGTCCGCGTTCGCCTCTGCCGGGCTCTCGGGGAGCCGCCAGGAGGCCTCGTGGTGTCCGGTGGACATGAGGAACGCGTTCAGGTGGAGCGGCTTGCGGCCGGCGTTGCGTCCCGTGTGCGTCTCGGCTTCCGTGTGTGCTTCAGTGCGGTCTTCGGCCTTGCGTGACATGGGCTGTCGTCTCCTCAAGAAGCGGTGGGCTGGTGCTGCGCCACACCGAGGGCGGCGAGCAGCGTGTCGCGGTGTTCCTGGAAGCGCGGGTCGCGCGGGGAACGCGGCGTGGGCAGGTCGATGGCGAGATCCACGGAGATGCGGCCCTCGTCCAGTACGAGCACCCGGTCGGCGAGTTCCACGGCCTCGTCGACGTCGTGGGTGACGAGGAGCACGGCGGGGCGGTGCCGCTCGTACAGCTCGCGCAGCAGCCCGTGCATCTTGATCCGTGTGAGAGCGTCCAGGGCGCCGAACGGCTCGTCGGCCAGGAGTAGTTGGGGATCGCGGACCAGGGCGCGGGCGAGTGCGGCGCGCTGCTGCTCGCCGCCGGACAGTTCATGGGGCCAGGAGCGCTCGCGGCCCTCAAGGCCGACCTCGGCCAGGGCGGTCAGCCCGCGTTCCCGGGCGCCGGGGCCGCGTAGACCGAGGACGACGTTGTCCAGTACCCGGAGCCAGGGCAGCAGCCGGGAGTCCTGGAAGGAGAGCGAGACCCGCTCGGGGACGATCAGTTCGCCAGAGCCTTCCACCATGTGGTCGAGGCGGGCGACAGCGCGCAGCAGCGTGGATTTCCCCGAGCCGCTGCGGCCCAGGAGTGCCGTGAACTCCCCCGGCGCAAGGGCCAGATCGAGTTCCTTCAGGACGATCCGGTCGCCGAACTTGCGTACCAACCGCGTCGTCCGCAGGGCGGGTCTGTCGCTGCCGTGTTCCTCGCTCGCGGGGTCGGCTGCGGCCGCGGTCTCGGGCCGGACCTCGGTTACCTCGGTCACCCCGCCAGAGTGCGTCGCCATGACAGCACCCTCCTCTCGATTGCGCGTACCGCCGCGTCCGAGGCGAAGCCGAAGATCCCGTAGGCCACCAGCCCCACGATGATGACGTCGGACTGGGCGTACTGCTGGGCCTGGAACATCATGTAGCCGATGCCCTTGGTGGCGTTGATCTGCTCGACCACGATCAGGCCGAGCCAGGACGAAGTGACGCCGAGGCGCAGGCCGACGAAGAAGCCCGGCAGCGAGCCCGGGACGACGACCTTGCGGATGAACTGCCATCGGCTCAGCTCGAGTCCCTCGGCGAGCTCCACATACCTGCTGTCGATACTGGTCAGCGACGCATAGGTGTTGATGTACATGCTCACCGCGACGCCGAGGGCGATCACGGTGACCTTCATCTGCTCGCCGATGCCCAGCCAGAGGATGAGCAGCGGGAGCATGGCCAGGGACGGAATGGCCCTCTTGACCTGGAGTGTGCCGTCGAAGAGGTACTCCCCGGAGCGGCTCAGCCCCGCCGCCACGGCCAGGATCACCCCGGCCGCCACACCGAAGAACAGACCGAGTCCGGCGCGCTGCAGCGAGATGAGCACGTTGTCCTGGAGCCGACCGCTGGAGACCAGGTCCGCCGTGGTGGACAGCACGCTGCCGGGACCGGACAGGATGCGGGGGTCGAGATAGCCGAAGGCCGAGGCGGCCCACCATACGGCGATCAGGAGTGCCGGGCCGATCAGGCGGCCGAAGGGCAGGGACCGGCCGGGGCCGAGCCGCCTGCGGGGTCCTTGGGGGGCTTGGGAGGCCGCGTCTCCTGCGGGTTTCCTCGTGGCCTCGGCAGTGGCTGCTACCAGTTTCTCCGGGCGTGCGTTCGACAACACTTCCGTCATGACGTCTCCCGGTACTTGGCCGACACGGCCTTCGCCGCCAGCCCCTCGAAGCGACGGTCGAACAGCTCGGAGGCGTCCTGCTTGGGCACGAAGCCGCCGTCGGCCAGCAGATCGGCGGTCTCCTGCTCCCACTTGATCGCCTTGTCCCAGCTCACCGGGAACTGCGGCTTGTGGAGGGAGGCGACGATGCGCTTGCCGTCCTCCTTGGTGACGCCCTGGTCCTTCACGTAGTACGTGCCGATCCATTCGTCGGTGTTCTCCCACGCCCACACCAGTCCGCGGGACCACAGCGGGATGAAGTCGCGGACGGCCGCGGCCTTCGCCTCGTCGTTCAGCACCTCGGTGGGCGCCCACAACACGGTCAGCAGGTCCACGACATCCGTCTTCACACCGCGGGCGCCGTCCTTCTCGTACTGGCCGAGGTACTTCGTGAGCGTCGGCTCGCCGAGCGGGGCCACATCGACCTGCTTGGACTGAAGAGCGGTCAGGAACTGCGTGCTGGGCAGGGCGACCAGTTCGACATCGCTGTTGCTGAGGCCTGCCTCCTTCAGGGCCCGAAGTACGACGACACCCTGCGCCTGGCCCTGGGAGAAGCCGATCTTCTTGCCGCGGAAGTCCTCGATCTTCTTGATGTCGGAGCCCGGGGCGGTGGCGAAGACGTATGAGGGGTTGGGCCGCACCTGCACCGCGACGATTTTGGCGTCGACACCGATGGCGTGGGCCTGGATCGGGGGTATTCCGGCATTGGTGGCCAGGTCGATGGAATGCGCGCGGAAGCCCTGAATGATGTCGGGGCCCGCGCTCAGATTCGGCCACTCCGAGACCGTGAATGTCAGGTCCTTCTCCAGTCCTGCGGGTCCCAGCTGGAGACGTGTGGAGCGGACTGCGATCGATAGCTTGGTACCGGGCGGAGGTGACCCGGTCGGCAGTGTTCCGGAGGGTTCTGCCGCGGTGGTGGCCGTTCTGGTCTGCGGAGCGCATGCTGCGAGGCTGAGTATCGTCCCGCCGGCGAGGGCGATGAATGTCCTGCGATCGACGGCTTTCCGGGCTTCATGAAATGACATGGTGAATTCTCCTGACTTATGGTGGATGTGGCGAGTGGTCAGATGGAGTGGTAGGCGCCGTCGAGAAAGAGGAGCGGGCTGCGCCCCTCGTCGAGCCAGGAGTCGACGACCCGGGCGATGACGATCCGGTGGTCGCCCGCCGGGACGAGTTGCTCGATGTCCAGCCGCAGCCAGCCGGCCACGTCGTTGAGGACCGGTTCGCCCTGAGGCAGTCGCCGCCAGTCGGTCGGCGCCGCGAAACGGTCGATGCCGCTGGTGGCGAATGTGGTGGCCAGTGCCTGTTGGTCGGCACCGAGGAAGTTGACCACCGCGGTGGCGGCCCGCTCGATGTGCGGCCAGGAGGAGGTGGTGGTCCCGATGGCGAAGGACACCAGCGGCGGATCGAGCGACAGGGAGGTGAGCGAGGTGGCGGTGAAGCCGACCGGCCCGAGGCCGGCGTCCGCGGTGACGACCACGACGCCGGCGGGATACCTTCGGAACGCCTGTTTGAAACGCTTCGGCGCGATACCCGCGACGGCATCTGCATCGGAGGATGTCTCGGAATACGAAGACACGGTGACAGTCATCTTCTCTCCTGGGATGGAGCATCGAAAAGGCGGACTCGGCGCGCGAACGAGAAACTCAGAACGGGCAGGCCGAAGAGACGAGGCGTGCAGGCGTACAGAGATACGCACTCAGGTGCGGCGCACTCGCGTGAATCGGTCGCTGGTTTATCGGTGGCCCGGACAGCAGCGACAACAGAAAGGCCGGGCGAAGACGCCGACCGGCACGGTCGCCCGGCAGCGGCATGCCACTGAGGGCAGGCGCTGGGGAATCCACTGTCGACCGGTCATGAATC
Source organism: Streptomyces himalayensis subsp. himalayensis (assembly GCF_013778455.1). GTDB lineage: Bacteria > Actinomycetota > Actinomycetes > Streptomycetales > Streptomycetaceae > Streptomyces > Streptomyces himalayensis. Next base: position 180,510 of record NZ_JACEHE010000003.1, read on the forward strand.
CATCTTCCCGTTCCGGCCGGGAGCCGGTCAACAAAGCAACTTTCTGAATTAAGTCGGGAACTGAAATACCGCTCAGGAGACGGCGGGTAGCGCGGGCCACGGGCCCAGTGGGTCGGCGTACAGCGCTCCCAACGCCACCGCGCCACCGGCGGTGGCCAGCACCGATCCCGTGAAACTGCTCGGCACCACGGCTCGTTCCGGGTCGTCGCAGACCCAGGAGCGCTCTGCCACTTCCGTCCGCAGATCGGCGAGGCACTGCGGCAGCCGGCCCGCACCGGGCTCGACGACCACCAGGACCTCGGGGTCGAACATGTCCAGGAGCAGTGCCGCTGCCTGGCCGACCAGCCGCGCCCGACGGCGGAAGAGCGCCACCGCCCGTGCCTCACCGACCAGCGCCCGCTCCAGCAGCTCGGTGAACGACCCGACCAACAGGCCCTGTTCGGCGGCTTGCCGCACCATGGCGCGCTCCGACACCTCGGACTGCAGGCACCCCCTCCGCCCGCACGAGCACGGCTCGGCACCGCCGGACCCGGCCGACCCGAGCGGCAGATGAGCCACGCTCCCCGCCCCGGAGCGGGGCCCGAGGTGCATGGCCCCCGCGGTGGCGAACGCCGCGTCCACGACCGCGCCGACGAACAGGAGCACCGTGCTGGCCCGGGTGGTGGCCTCGCCCAGCATTTGCTCGGCGCGCGCCAACGCCCGTGCGTGGCTGTCCACTTGGACCTGCAGCCCGGTCGCCGCAGCGAGGACGTCGCGTACCGGCACATCGCGCCAGCCGAGCTGCGGATGCTCGATGACCACGCCGGCCTCCGGGTCCACCCGGTGTCCGGTGGCCACGCCCAAGGCCAACACGGCCCGGCCGGCCGCATGGGCCGTCACCAGCCGGGGAAGGCGAGTTGCCAGGTCATCGAGTATCCGCTGCGCGTCGGTGCCCCGGTGCGGCTGCCGGTCCTCGGCCAGGATCCGGCCACGCAGGTCCATGAGGGAGACGGTCGAGTGAGCGACGGCGATGTGTGCGCCGGCCACCACATGGCGGCCGGTGTCGATCTCCAACGGTATGTGGGGCCGCCCCAGTCCCTTCGGCCCTGTGGACTCCTCACTCTCGCGGACGAGACCACGGGCCATGAGCCGGCCGGTGTGTCCGGTCACGGACGCGGGTGAGAGGCCGGTGAGCCGGGCGACGGTCGAGCGGGCGACCGGGCCGTGGTCGAGGATGGCGCTCAGAACGGATCCCGCGCCGGAGAGACGGCGGACCGGTCCGGCGGCAGGGATGTCCGAGCGACGTACCGAGGTGCGGCCACGTCGTGCAGGCGCAGACACAGAGAGACTCATCACAGATGTCTTCCAGGCTCGGTGGCAGCGGGCGATGCGGTGCGTGCTCCTCTACGAAGCCTCAGGACAGAACCTGCAGAACGCACGGTGGGCGGTCGGAGAATGTCGCTTCTCCCGACGGAAAGGGCACCCCGCGAAGAGCCGAGTGGGAGCTGTCCCGATGGCAGGCCCGCGCGGGCAGGTATGTTCAGGCCCGGTGACACGCCGCGGAGCACACACGCTTCAGGTCGACATGACCTCGAGTCGTCAGGTGTGCGGATCGCTGCATGGGCCGCAAAGTAGCGGAACCACTGTTACCGGTCAAACCGTTGACCGCATCATGGACAGAGGCAGAAGACAGAGGCAGCAGGCAGAGGCGGAGAATTGTCAGCCGACCTGACGGTCGCGGCCCGCGACGAGGCCGGCTGCGAGTTGCGGCAGCATGAGCAGGGCCATGAAGACCAGCGGTACCTTCCAGCCGCCGCTGTGCTCGTAGAGAGCGCCGACCAGGATGGGTCCGGGGATCGACAGCAGGTATCCGGTGCTCTGCGCGAAGGCTGACAGCCGGATCACGGTCGCGCTGTCACGCCCGCGCATTCCGATCATGGTGAGCGCCAGTGGGAACGAGCAGTTGGCGACGCCGAGCAGGCAGGCCCACAGCCACGGTGCCGCGGCCGGGGCGGCCCACAGTCCGGCGTATCCGGCAAGGCCGAACAGCCCGATCGTGACAGCCACCCCGCTCTGTTTGCGTAGCCCCCCGGCAACGGCGGCCAGCGCGAAGGACAGGGGGATGCCGAGCACCGAAGTGACGGCGAACAGCAGGCCGGCGGTCTCGGCGGACAGTCCGGCATCGCGGAAGATCTGCGGCAGCCAGCCGATGATGACGTATGCGGCGGTGGCCTGCAGGCCGAAGTAGACGGCGAGCGCCCAGGCGGTCGGGCTGCGGGTGAGGTGCGGGTGGGTGGCCGAGCCCCGTACGGAAGGTTCCGCTGCCGACAACCGGTTGGCCGTGCCGGCGGGGTCACGGCCATTGCCGTCACGGGCCAGGAAGAGCCAGGGCGGTACGGCGACCGCGGCGAGCAGCGACCAGGCGCCCAGGCCGACCCGCCAGTCGCCGCCGAACGCCCGGGCCAGCGGAACGGTGACGGCTGCGGCGGTCGAGGCACCGACGTTGAGGGCCACGGAGTAGAAGCCGGTCATCGCGCCGACCCGATGCGGGAAGCGCTCCTTGACCACGACGGGCAGCAGGACGTTGGCCACCGCGATTCCGGCGAGCGGGAGAGTGCTCAGTGCGACGAACAGGGCGCTGTTCGTCGAGAGGGGGCGCAGGGCCAGGCCCGCCGCGATCGCCGCCATGCCGGTCACGAGGACGGTGTCGGGCCCGAAGCGGCGGGCAAGACGGGGGGCGGTGAAGCCGACCAGCGCGAAGCACACCGCCGGCATGGAGGTGAGCAGCCCGGCGGCGGTGGCGCTCATGCCCAGGCCGGCACGGGCCTCTTCGAGCACCGGGCCGACGCTGGTGACCGCAGGCCGCAGGTTCACCGCGGCGAGCATCAGGGCGAGGGGCGCGAGGCGACGTATCCAGACGACAGACCGGAGCGCGTCCTGCTGCGGCCCTGTGCGGCCCGGCTCTACCGCTTCATCATCAGAAGACACCCACGGATCGTATAATCATGGGATGACTCTGTGTCGAGTCCCGCGCCCGACCGAACTGTTCGACCACGTGGTCGCCCGGCTGCGCCGGCAGGTCACGTCCGGAGCCTGGCCGGTGGGATCCCGCATTCCGACAAGCTGGCCGTTGCCCCACAGTTCGCCTGCGGCCCGGACGACGCCGGCGGGCGACTCGAGGACGTCGGAGGTGAGCACGCCGGTGGCGGAGGCAGCCCACCACAGGGCCAGCAGCACCAGCGGGCCCAGGGCGCGTACCGTCAGCGAGTACGTCCGGGAGCGGGGCCGGCGCACGGGAGCACGCGGGACGACCAGTCCCTCGTGATCCGAGACCGGCGGCGCGGGTCCACGTCATGCGCGCCTTCACTGTGGCGGCCTGGGCGTTCGCACGGGGAGCCGAGAGCGGCCGCACCTGGGCCGACTTGCCCCTGACGTGCGGGTCAAGAGTTAGCTTCGCCGCACCTGCACGGCATGTGTGCCACCGCCTCGACCTGCCAGGAGCCCGAAGATGCCCGCTGCTCTCCCCCGTACCGCGCGTGAAGTCCGGATCGCCGCCCTCCCCGAGGGGCTGCCCTCGCCGGAACACTTCGCCGTCGTCGAGACGCCGCTGCCCGAGCCCGGACCGGGCCGGCTGCTCGTCCGGAACCGGTACTTCCTGGTGTTCCCCGGACTGCGCACCTTGATGGGAACAGAGACGGACGACGTGCCCCTGCCGCCACTGCGAACCGGCGACACGCTGTTCGGTCCTGCCGTCGGAGAGGTCGTCACCGCGCCGGACGGCAGTCCGTTGCGCCCAGGTGACGCCGTCCTGCACATGCTCGGCTGGCGCGAGTACGCAGAGGTGGCCATCGCGGACTGCGCCCTGCTGGACGGCTCGCTACCCGACCCGGTCGCCTACCTGGCCCAGGGATCGGCCGCCTACGGCGCAATGACCCGGCTTGCCGAAGTCCGCCCGGGGGACGTCGTCTTCGTGACCGGAGCGGCGGGAGCGGTCGGCTCCCTGGCCGGGCAGATCGCCCGGCTCCTGGGTGCCGCGAGGGTGATCGGCAGCACCGGCTCGCCGCAGAAGGCCGAGCGGCTCGTGTCGGAGCTGGGGTACGACGCGGTCGTGCTGCGAGGGGCCGGCCCGATCGCTCCCCAGCTCGACGATGCGGCGCCCGAAGGCATCGACGTGCTGCTGGACACGGTCGGAGGCGAGCAACTGGCCGCCGCCCTCGGTGCGGCCCGGCAGGGCGCCCGCTTCGCCCTCATCGGGGCGCTCGCAGGGCAACTGTCGGCCGGGCGGGCCGGCGGCAGCGCACCCGTGGAGATCGACTCCTACCGGCTGGTCGTCAAGGGCATCTCGTTGCGAGGCTACAGCGGCGGTGACCATCCCGACGTGGAGCAGGAGTGGACCGAGCGCTTCGGCGCGTGGCTGCGCTCCGGCCGGATCCGCTTCCCCTACACGCCGATCGCCGGCATCGATCGTGCCTCGCAGGCGTTGCCGGATCTCATCGGCGGACGGCACTTCGGTGCTGCCATAGTGGAGTTGTAGGAGCGGCGCACGGCAGGTCGCCGTCCACGGGGGCAGGAGCGGCTACGGCGCGATGCCGCCGTACGGAGCCGGGAGGGCGGATGAGGATCGGCGAAGCGGCGGCGGCAGCCGGTACCACCCCGAGGGCACTGCGGTTCTACGAGCAGCGCGGGCTGCTCCCCCCGCCCGCCCGCACCTCCTCCGGTCAGCGGGAGTACGGGCCGGGCGAGGTCGCCTTGGTACGCGTCATCCGCGAACTGCTGGCTCTGGGCCTCACCGTCGAGGACCTGCGCAGCCGCGCCCACCGCCTCCACCTGCTCGCCCAGAACCCCCAGGCGCGGTGCGACTCCTCCGGCCGCCCAGGCGCCTTCTCCGAGGTCGTCGACCGCCGACTCGCGACCCTGGACGGCGAGATCGACCGGCTCACCCGTCTGCGGGAGAACCTCGCACGGCGCGCCTCCGGAAACGGCTGACGTCCGGACCTCGGCGCTCACGCCTGCGCGGGGGCGCTGGCAGGCATCGGTATCGAGGGGCTCGTGGACAGCGGGCTGCGCGGCGGCGACGGTCACCCGGCGCCGCTGGTCTCTGGGTCGCGGCGGTAGGAGGCCGCCGGCGAGCCAGTAGAGGAAAGCGACGAAGCGGAAGGGGACACGGGCGCGGACGGCGGGCAGAGTACCGGGTAGGCGCGAGTGCCGCCGGCCCCGACTGAGCGGCGCCTCTGACGTCAACCGCGTCGGGTACAACGTGTGCACGGGCGGCGTGGGCCCGAGGGCGGCGGCGAACGCCACACTTCGGCTCCCTTCTGTATTCCGGAGCCGGGACCCGTTGCGTCATCGCAGTGACTGAACGGCGTAGAGGGTCCCGAAGGCGGCGGCCAGGGCGCCGAGCAGTACGCGCAGGGCGGTCTCGGGCAGACGGGGCTGCAGGTGCGCCCCAAGGTAACCGCCGATCAGCCCGCCCAAGCCGCAGGCCAGCCCGAGGTACCAGTCGGGGGCGACGTCACCGGAGCCGGTCAGGGACAGTAGTGCGAAGGCCGCGGCACCGGCCACGGAAGTGACGAAGGTGGAGGCGAGGGCGGCGGGGGCGACCTGGCTCACCGGCATGCCTCGGCCGACCAGGACAGGGCCGAGGATGGAGCCGCCGCCGATTCCGTAGAGCCCGCCGACGGCCCCGACGGCCAAGGCCAGGCCGGTGACGATCCGGCGGGAGGGTTCCGCCGCCGGGGCGGACGGCCGGGCAGGCCGGAAGGTACGGGCGATCAGCCACAGGCCCAGCGGCATCAGCAATCCGGCGACCAGAAGGCGGAAGACGGTGGCTCCGGGGACGGCGAAGACACGCACCACTGCGCCGATGACCACGCCGGGCAGAGTGCCGATCACCAAACGGCGGGTCAGCGGGCTGTTCAGCAGGCCCGCACGGCGGTAGCGCAGCAGGGCGCCAGGCCCGGCCACCACGTTGAACAACAGGTTGGTGGGGGTGACCGCCGGACTGGGCACGCCGAACACGCTCAGCTGCACGGGCAGCAGGAACACCGCACCCGAGACCCCTACAGGCGCGGTCACCACCGCGATCATCAGGCCGACGGCCAGACCGTACAGTTCCGTCGACCCTGCCACTTCAGCCCCCGATCGTTCGAACGTCCGCCCAGTATCGCTGCCGCGCTCTGACGCCGTCGTCAAAGGGTTCCTGCTGCCGAGCGGCAGCATTGCGCGGGAGAAGGGCGGTGCAGAGTGCCGGTGGCGTACGGCGATCGCTTCCCACGAGGTGCGGGCCGCGTAGTAGCCAGGCGTCCCCGCGCCGACGACGGCCCGAGGCGGGTCGTGGCCGCGGGCGGGCCACCTACTAGCCTCGCCAAGCCGTTCGGGAGCGTCCCGCCTCTAGCCTGCGGTCGGTTGCGGCGGCGGCCAGCTGTGGACCGCGAGCGGCTGGGGAGGCGCCCCCGCCGCCGAAGGCCGCCGCCACAGCGCCCGGTACGTCGACCGCCCCAGGGCGACCCCGACGATACGGGCGCACTGCGACGCCGTGGAGATACCCGACCTTCTGCTGGGCTCAATATCCGAGCAGTTGACCGCCGACGAACACGGCGAGCGGCTGTGTGCCACTCAGGACCCGGATACCGGACTGGCGCCCGAGGTCGGCGAGCCACGCCGACGCCCGACGACGACGGCTTCATCGGCGACGGCGCCGCGCTGTACCACATCCTGCCCGTCGGCTACGCCCTCGATCTGTCGGACCTCCCTTCCCTCATCCGTACGCGCCGTACAGCAGATGACGGCGCGTCAACTCGTCGCGCGGCTGGACGGACTACCGTGGCGGGACGGTGCATGGGGAGCCGGGGCCTGGATCGACGCGTGGGCCACCGCGGCGCACTGGAACATGCGGCGCGCCGGAGACGACGGGGCACAGCCGGACGCGCTGGAAGCGCTGTTCGGCTGGGTACTGACCCGGGGCCGGCTGACCTCGCACTCCGCAGCCCATCCGCCCCGAACGCATTCGGCATTCTTCCCCCTGCTGAATGCGGCCGTCTCGGAGATCTGTCCGAAGGAACAGCCTGGCCGGGACGCTCGGCGTGTTCCTGGCGGTGATGAGCTCCGGCGGCATCGTGCGGCCGTACCTGGCCGGCTGGATCGTCGACACAGCGGCCTCCCCGGCCTCCGGCTACGCACTGACCTTCCAGGTCCTCGGCGCGTTCGCCGTGGTCGGCGCGATCACGGCGCTGCTCACGGTGAACCCGCCCCGTGACGCCCGGCGCGTGAGGGCCGGCGCGTGAGGGCCGGCGCGAGATGGCCGGCGCGAGACGGCCGGCCGAACCAGCGCTTGACCTTACCCCTGAGGGCAAGGTTTAGCGTTAAGCGAGGTGAACGGCATGCAAATCAGTGAGCTTGCGCGTCAGGCCGACGTGACGACCAAGGCAGTGCGGTACTACGAATCGCTGGGGTTGATCACACCCGAGCGCCTCGCCAACGGCTACCGGAACTACAACGAGGACGACGTACGCCTCGTGCGGGAGATCAGGACCCTCCACCAGCTGGGGATCCCCGTCGAGCGCACCCGGCCCTTCCTCGACTGCCTGGCCGCCGGACGCCCGCACGCCGACGACTGCCCCGCCTCGCTGGCGACCTACCGGGAAGCCATCGACGAGCTAAGCGAGCGCATCGAGGCACTGACCGCCCGCCGCGCAACGCTGGTCACCAACCTGAACGCCGCCGCCCACCGGGGCAGCAGCAGCAAAGCACCTGAGCAGACCGCGACAGACAGCGAGGACTATCTGACGCTTCCCGCCGACCTGCCCGCTCCCGAGGCCGACGGCGCCGCGGACCACCTCCCCGGCACCAAGGCTCCGCAGATCCCACTGCTCAACACGGCGGGCAAGGAGATCCGACTGGACGCACTCGGCCCCCGCCGCACCGTGATCTACATCTACCCCCTCACCGGCCGCCCCGGCACCGATCTGCCCGACGGCTGGAACTCCATCCCCGGAGCCCGCGGCTGCACCCCCGAGACCTGCGGCTTCCGCGACCACTTCCAGGACCTCCTCGAAGCCGGCGCCGGCCGCGTGTACGGACTGTCCAGCCAGGACACCGACTACCAGAACGAGATCGTGGAACGGCTCGGGCTGCCCTTCGACATGCTCTCCGACCCGACCCTCGTCCTGGCCGACACCCTCGGCCTGCCCACGTTCGAGGTCGACGGGATGCGGCTGTTCAAGCGGCTCACCCTCATCGTCCGGGACGGCGTGATCGAGCACGCCTTCTATCCGATCTTCCCGCCGAACGCACATGCCCAGCAGGTCCTGACCTGGCTGCGCGACAACCCCCTGTAGGGCGTCGCACGGACCGACATCCGTCGAATTCCTGCAACGCGACACCCACAGACACCCCATTTATCACCATGTGAGAGAAAAGGGCTGCCCATGTACGTCCCCGAACCCTTCATGCCCGGCGAGGCCGCGGTCCGTGAGCTGCTGAGCAACCACGGCGCGTCCGACCTGATCACCATGACCCCGCAGGGCCTTCAGGCCACCCTGCTGCCCTTCGAGTTCGACCCGGACACCGGCGAACACGGGGCCCTCATCGGCCACATGGCGCGCGGCAACGATCAGTGGCGCCGATCGGTGCAGGGCGAGGCCATGGTGATCGTCCGCGGCGCCGAGGCGTACGTGACGCCGTCGTGGTATGCGACCAAGGAGGAGCACCACCGAGTGGTGCCGACCTGGAACTACATGATCGCGCACGTGTACGGGCAGCTGGTCGTGCACGACGACCCGGCGTGGATCGAAGCACAGATCCGCCGCCTGACCGACCGACACGAAACCAGCTACGCCGAGCCCTGGTCCGTCGACCAGGCCCCGGCGAAGTTCATCGAGCGGCAGCTGCGGGCCGTCGTCGGCGTCGAGGTGGTCATCAGCCGCATCGAGGCCAAGTTCAAGCTCAGCCAGAACCAGCCGCAGGAGAACGTCGAGGGCGTCATCGCAGGCCTGGAGGCCCGTGGCCAAGGCGACGATTCGGCGGTCGCGGCAGCGGTGCGCGCCCACAACCCGCACGCCTCCGCCTCCTGACCGCCGCTCCACCACGGCTTTGTGCCACCGCGCCGGCACCGGAGGCCGGCGCGGCCGCGAGAGGACCCTGACCCCCTGATGACCACAGCGAACACCGAGGTGGAACTCGATCTCGTGGTGGCTCGTCGCACTGACGAGGCCCACGCGGTCGTCTCCCTCGAACTGCAACGACCCGACGGCACCCCGCTTTCCCCCTGGACACCCGGCGCCCACATCGACCTGATCCTCGCAACCGGTCTCGTACGCCAGTACTCCCTGTGCTCCGCCCCCCAGGACCCGCACGCCTGGAGGGTGGCCGTCCTCGACGCACCGGACGGCCGCGGAGGCTCCCGCCATGTGCACGGCACCCTGCACGAAGGAACGGCCGTGCGCGTCCGCGGACCGCGCAACAACTTCCCCCTCCGCCGAGCCGAGCGTCACCTGTTCATCGCCGGCGGCATCGGCATCACGCCGATCCTCCCCATGCTGGAGGAGGCCGAACGGCAGGGTTCTGACTGGGCGTTGGTCTACGGCGGACGCACAGAGGAGTCGATGGCCTTCCGTGAGGAGCTCATCAAGGAGTACCCGGAACGGATACGCCTCCTCCCGCAGGACCAGCACGGCATCCTCGACCTCGACGCACTCCTCGGTACCCCGCAGCCGGACACCCTCGTCTACTGCTGCGGTCCGGAGGGCCTCCTCAAGGCCGTCGAGGTACGCTGCGCCGCCTGGCCCGACGGCACTCTGCACATCGAGCGGTTCGCCGCCAAAGAGCAGACAGCCCCGCTCGTGACCGAAACGTTCGAGGTCGAGCTGGCGAAGTCGGGCATCACGGTGAACGTACCGCCCGACGCGTCCGTGCTCGAAGCCATCGAGGAAGCCGGCATCAAGGTCCCCACCTCCTGCCGGGAGGGCACCTGCGGCACCTGTGAGACGGACGTCCTGGAGGGCGTCGTGGACCACCGCGACTCCGTGCTCACCCCCGAGGAGCAGGCCGCTCACGACACGATGATGGTCTGCGTCTCCCGCGCGGCGTGCCCACGGCTGGTACTGGATCTCTGAGGGCCGCCGTGATGACTGATACGCACAAGGTGGTCCGGCCGAGCATTCTCTACTTCGGGACACCGGTGGTCCTGCTGAGTACGGAGAACGAGGACGGCACCTGCAATCTCGCCCCGATCTCTTCGGCGTGGGCGCTGGGACAACACGTAGTCCTGGGCCTGCTCCGCGAGAGTCACACCGCCCGGAACCTCTCCGCGCGGCCGGACCTGGTGATCAACGTAGCCTCGCCCGACCTGTGGGAGCACGTGGAACGCCTCGCTCCGACGACGGGAGCCGATCCGGTCCCGGAGAGCAAGCGGGCGGTGTACCGGCACGAGCGCGACAAGTTCTCGGCTGCTGGGCTCACTCAACGGAACTCCGAGGTCGTACGGCCTCCGCGGGTCTCGGAGTGTGCCCTCCAGTTGGAGGCCAAGGCAGTGGGGACGACGCCGGGCGGCGGAGGCCGGTTCATCAGCGTCGAGTGCGAGGTGGTACGCGTACACGCCGATGAGCGCATCGTCGTACCGGGCACCCACCACATCGACCCCGATGTCTGGACCCCCGCTCATCTACAACTTCCGCCACTACCACGGGCTTGGCCCCGGGGTCGGCCGCAACTTCCGCACGGCCGCGGGTGTGGGTGACGCGATGGTTCAGCGCGGCGTTGCGGCGCCGGGTGCGGTTGTTGGCGACGGCCCGTTCAACGGCTTCGCTTTGGCCGATGAGCATGACACCTTTGCGGGCGCGGTGACGGCGGTGTAGAGCAAGTTGCGCTGAAGCAGCATCGTTCCGGCAGCGCTGATCATGGGAACCATGACGTAGGGGTATTCGCTGCCCTGGGAGCGGTGGACGGTCAGCGCGTAGGCGTGGACCAGCTCATCGAGGTCGGTGAAGGGGTAGGTTGCCGCTTCGCCGTCGTGGAAGGTGACGGTGAGCTGATGGACTTCGAGGTCGACGGCGGTGATGGTGCCGCTGCTGCCGTTGAAGACGCCCGTCTCGCCGCGGTGGGGGTTGTTGCAGATCTGCTGGACACGGTCGCCGAGCCGGAAGGCGGTCCCGCGCCGGCGGGGTTGCGGGGCGGCCTCGCGCCGTTGGGGCGGTGAGGCCGCCTATCCGTGGGACCACGGTGACCCGTCGGCCGCCGCATGATGAAGGGCGTGCAGGTTGGATCGGAGGTAGCCGGTGAGGTCCTGCAGTTGCCCCAGCGTGAGCCGTTCGGCTGAGGCAGCGAGCGCTTCCGTGATCAATACCGTCCGCTCGCCCGGCTTGACCAGGACTCTCCCCCGGCCCCTCGCCGTCGACCGCGATCGGTGCCCCTCCGTACTCCGCCCCCCTCGTCTCGCATTTCCGCGAACCAGAGGGAGTGGACGCCCAGCACGGCGCACATCTGAACATGGAGCGCACGTATTGCATGGGGCTTGCACTATATGGAATGCTGCCCAGAAAGCTACGCCGCTACCCGTTGTGGATGGTGAGCCATATGCGCATTGCCGATGTGCGGACCTATGCGCTGAAGATCCGGCATGACGAGGCGTATCTGGGCGGGCTGGACGACGGGTCCACGCTCACCGAGGACCGGGGCTATGTCGTACGGGAGCCCTGGCGCAGTCTCTACTCCGCCCGGTTCGAGACGATGCTGGTGAAGGTCACTGCCGAGGACGGAAGCTGCGGCTGGGGTGAGGCCCTGGCCCCGGTCGGCCCGGAGGTGCCCTGCCAGATCGTCGCCACCCTGCTGCGCCCCGCTCTGATCGGCCTGCGTGTCGGGACTGTGCGCCCCACTTGGCATCGGCTGCGCGATCTGATGCGCGAGCGCGGCCACCTCGCCGGGCACCAGGCCGATGCCCTCGCCGCCGTCGACATCGCCCTGTGGGACCTCGCCGGCCGTCGCGCCGGGCTGCCGGTCGCCGAACTCCTCGGCGGCGCCTTCCGCACCACGGTGTCCGCCTACGTCTCCGGCCTGCCCCGCTCCAGCGACGCGGAGCGCGCCGAGCTCGCCGCCAAGTGGGCCGACGCGGGCATACGGCTGATCAAGCTGCACCTCGGGCGCGGCGTCGAGGCGGACCTGGCTACCGTCGACGCCGTCCTTACCGCCGACGAACGGCTGCGGGTGGCGGTCGACGCCCACTGGGCGTACGGGGTTCAGGAAGCCGCCCGGCTCGGTGGCGAGTTGCAGCGCCGTGGCCGGACCGAGTTCCTCGAAGCCCCGCTCGCCCCGGAGGACGTCGAAGGCCACCGGCACCTCCAGCGCCGCCTCGACCTGCCCATAGCCATCGGCGAGACCCTGCGCAATGCCTATGAGTTCCGGCACTGGCTCGATCGGCGCGCGCTGTCCCTCGCGCAGCCCGACGTCGGCCGTACCGGCCTCACCGAAGCGCTGGCCATCGCCCAGATCGCGGCCGTCCACCATGTGCCGGTTGCCCCACACCACTCGGTGGGGCTCGGCGTCGCCATGGCCGCCGGACTGCACTACGCAGCAGTGGTTGCCGATATGCCGTACTTCGAGTACCAACCCACGACCTGGACCGTGGCGAACCGCATTCTGCGCGCCCCGCTGACCGGCGATCCCGGCATCCCAGGCGGCGGACTGCGGCTCCCCGCGGGTCCCGGCCTGGGCATCGATGTCGATGAGGACTTCGTCATCCGCAACGCGCAGGAGGTCACAGCGTGCTGAACCATCCCGGGGACCACCCCGCGAGATCCCGGTGCCCCGTGCAAGGGCTGGTCCCGATCCTGGCCACCCCGTTCTACGGGGACGGCACGCTGGACCGGGTGTCGCTGCGCGGCCTCACCGAATTCCAGCTGAACAGCGGCGCGGAGGGGGTGGCCGTCTTCGGTATGGCCAGCGAGGGCTTCGCCCTGACCGCCGCGGAACGGCGGCACATCCTCGCTGATGTCACCGACGTGGTCGCGGGGGCCGTGCCAGTCGTCGCGGGCGTCAGCCCGACCAGTCTGACCACCGCTCTCGAACAGGCGGAACAGGCCGTCCTCGGCGGAGCGGACGCGCTGATGGTGTTGCCGCCCTACCTGGCCAAACCGTCGCCGCAGCAGCTCGTCGACTTCTACGGTGCTCTCGGTGAGCGCACAGGGAGCTCGATCATGGTCCAGGACGCGGCGGCCACCACGGGCGTTGCGATGCCCGTACCGCTCATCGCGCAGCTCGCCGCGCTGCCGGGCGTCGACATGGTGAAGGTCGAGTCACCGCCGACTGCAGCCAAGACCGCGGCAGTAGTCGCCGCCGCGCCGTCCGGTTTCGATGTGCTGGGCGGGCAGAATGCGCTGTTCGTCCTGGAGGAGCTGGCAGCCGGAGCGGTCGGCACCATGCCCGCCTGCGAGTTCACCGACCTGCTGGGCGGACTGTTGGACGCCTGGAGGAACGGGCGGGCGGAGGAGGCGCACGAGCGGTTCGAGCGACTGCTGCCGCTGATCCGTTTCGGCATGCAGCCCGGCCTCGCCTGGGCCGTGCACAAGGAGGTTCTCATGCGGCGCGGCATCATCGCCTCCGCCACGGTGCGGCTGCCGGCACAGGACCTTCCCCCCTCCGTACGGAGCGATCTGGACGGAGTACTGCGGCGGCTTCGGCTCCCCGCCCCGGCCGTCAGGAGCCCCCGGTGACCCCGCTCCCGCCCAACAGGCCGTCCATGCCGGCAACCGGTGCGAGTCCCGGACACGGTGCAGGTACCGAACGGGACGCAGACCGCGGACGCGGTGCAGGCACCAGCGACGACGCGGATTCCGGGCCCGCTGCCGTGGCCGCCGGACTGCCAGGTGCGGCTTCGCGGGCACCTGGCGTGCTCATCGTGGGCGGTGGTTCGCCGATCAGTGAGGCCATCGCACAGGCATTCACCGCGGATGGATACCAGGTCGCCGGGTGCGGCCTCGTTGCACACGAGCCGTCAAAGGCGTACCAGGCATATTTCGTCGCGGACTGCGCCGAGCCGGACGGGGCCAGGGGCGCCGTAGCCGGAGCGCTCGACGCGTTCCAGCGGCTGGACGTGCTCGTGCTCGCGGCCGCCGCCATGCCCATCGCGCGGGCCGCGAACACCACCGACGAACAGTGGCGGCTCGCCCAGTCCGCCACGCTCGACAGCGCCTTCTACCCTGTGCGCGCCGCACTGCCGTACCTCGGCAGGGGCTCGGCAATCGTCGCCGTCTCCTCGGTGAACGCCTTTCTGGCCGCTCCGGGTCTCGCCGCGTACGCAGCTGCCAAGGCGGGCGTGGAAGGTCTGGTCCGGCAGCTCGCCCTCGACTACGGGCCGCGCGGAATCCGGGTCAACGCCGTCGCTCCCGGGATGATCGGCGGCGAAAAGTACCGGAACGTCACCGAGGGATATCCGCTGGGCCGTACCGGAACCCCTGAGGAGGTCGCGGCAGCGGTGCACTTCCTCGCCTCCCCAGCCGCCTCGTTCATCACCGGAGCCGTGCTGCCCGTCGACGGCGGACTCAGCATCTCCTCCCCAGCCGCCTGGCTGCGCCCGGATCTGCGGGCGCGCTTTCTGGACAGAGAGGACCCACCGCCTCATGCGTGAGGAGACCGTCCACAGCGATGTCAGCGTCATAGGCGGTGGCCTGGCCGGAGTGTGCGCGGCGATCGCTGCCGCCCGGCTCGGCCGTACCGTCGCTCTGGTGCACAACCGCCCTGTCGTGGGAGGAAATTCGAGCAGCGAAGTGCGGGTGTGGGTGTGCGGGGCGACCGCCCATGGCGTGCACCGCTGGGCCCGCGAGACGGGCATCATGGGTGAGCTGTATCTGGAGAATCAGTACCGCAACCCGGATGGCAATCCCTACTACTGGGACCAGGTTGTGCTCGATGCGGTGCGCGCCGAACCGAATCTGCGGCTCTTCCTCAACACGGACGTCCGTGACGTCGCCGCGGAGCACGGGAAGCGAATCGAGTCCGTCACCGGCTGGACCATGGGCTCCGAGAAGCTGATCACGTTCTTCTCGCCGGTCTTCGTCGACTGTACCGGCGACGGCCTGATCGGCCATCTCGCGGGAGCCGACTACCGCATCGGACGCGAATCCCGAGCGGAGCACGGTGAGGAGTGGGCGCCGCCAGAGCCCGACGGGCAACTGCTCGGCAGCACCATCCTGTTCTATACGAAGGACGCCGGACACCCGGTGAAGTACGTACCTCCGTCCTTCGCCAAGAACATCCTGGACACCCCCATCCCCGAGCACCGACTGATCCGCACCGGCGACAACGGCTGCGACTACTGGTGGGTGGAATGGGGCGGCGAACTCGACACGGTGCACGACAACGAGCACATCCGCGACGAACTGTGGTCCGTCATCCACGGCATCTGGGACCACATCAAGAACAGCGGCAGATTCGACGCCGACACCCTCACCCTGGAGTGGGTCGGAGCCGTCCCCGGCAAGCGTGAGTACCGGCGCTTCCTCGGCGACCATGTGCTCACCCAGACCGAAGTGATGACCCAGAAGCCCTTCGATGACCGGATCGCGTTCGGCGGCTGGTCGGTGGATCTGCATCCGGTCGAGGGCATGTACGCCGAGAAGCCCGGTGCCCGCCAGCGCTACTCCGACGGGGTCTACCACATCCCCTTCCGCAGCCTCTATTCACGCAATGTCAGAAATCTACTCTTCGCCGGCCGCAATATTTCAGCCACGCACATCGCCTTCGGTTCCACCCGGGTCATGGCCACCTGCGCCACCATCGGCGAGGCCGCGGGCACCGGCGCGGCCCTGTGTGCCGCACAGGGCGTGACCCCGCGCGAACTGGCGGACCGCCGGCTCCCGCTCCTTCAGCAGACCCTGCTCCGGCAGGACGCCTCGCTCATGGGCGTGCGGAACACCGACCCCGACGACCTGGCCCGTGCGGCACGTGTCACCGCCTCCAGCACACTCACCAGGCTCACCGTGGAGCCGGGGCCCGGCACTCCCACCACGCCGTGGCCGCTGGACCGCGACCTCGGCCTCATACTGCCCGTCGATCCGCGGCTGGACTGCGTGGAACTACTGGTCGACGCACACGCCGGCACCGAGCTGAACATCGAGCTCTGGGACACCCTGCGCGGCGAGAACGCCGTACCCGCCCACCGTCTGGTCTCCCGCACGGTGCCCGTTCCGGAGGGCAAGGATCAGTGGGTGTCCGCCGATCTGACCTGGCAGCCGGACGAGCCGCGCAACGCCGTCGTGGTCGTACGCGCCGATCCGCACGCGTATCTACACCTCGTCGACCAGCGGCGCACCGGTGTGCTCTGCCTGGCCCGCAAGCTCGCGGGAGAGCCGGGAGTCGACCACGACATCCCGGAGGAGGACGGCCAGCCGGTCGCCGACTGGGTCGCCCGGGGCCTGCGCCGCCGCAGCTTCTGCTTCCGCGCCGGGCCGACCCGGGCCTACGCCCCGGACAAGGCAGTCGGCGGCTACCAGCGGCCCTTCGGCGGACCGCAGATGTGGCACGCGGGCGAGCCGGGTGAGGCATGGCTGCGGCTCGACTGGGACACCCCGGTGGAGATCGGCACGGTGCACCTCGTCCTCGACGACGACGTGGACGAGTACCTCAACAATCTGCACCGGCACCGTACGGAGTTCGAGGTCATGCCGGAGCTGGTCAGCGACTACCGCGTCGAGGCGCTGACGGACGGCGGCAACTGGACGGTCGTCGCCCAGGAGACCGGCAACCGCCACCGCCACCGGACACACCGGTTCGCCCCAGTCCGTACCGGCGCGCTGCGGGTGGTGGCGGAGGCGACGAACGGCGCACCGGAGGCGCGGATCGTGGCGCTGCGCGCCTATGCCTGACCGCGCCTGTCGCACGTGTCCGACCGGTCAGGCACAGGACCGTGGACTTGCCCGCGGGGCAAGTCCACGGCACGGTCCCGGTCAAGCCCCTCCTTACTTGGTCCTTGCTTCCACCCACTCCGACCAGGCACTCGCCGTGTTGTCGGCGCGCAGGCCGCGGATGCGGACTCGCACCTGGCGGCCGGAGCCCAGGTCCTCGATACGGCTGAAACCGCGGATGGAGGTGGTCCAGGAGCGGATCAGCTCACCGCTGCGGGCGTCGGCGACCTCGATGGCGTATGCATGGTCCGCCCCTCCGCCACGCCACTGGAAGACCGCGCCGTCCGCCACCGGCACGAGCACCTGTGCGTCGGGCGGCAGCGGCCCGGCATCCGCCCCGGGAATGAGCCCGGCCGTCCACTCGGAGGCGGTCTCGCCCGCCGCGGAGACCGCGACGACGCGCACCTTGTACCTGGTCGCGTTCACCAGTCCCGTGATGTCGCCGTGGTCATCCTTGTAGACGGTGCGGGAGAGGGTCCCCGTGTCTGTGCCTTCCTGCGTCGCCTCGACACGATACGAGTCGGCTCCCGCGACATGGTCGAAGACCACCCGTACGGCGCCGTCGGCCGCAACGGTCTGGCTGACGCGGGGTGCGGCCGGGGCGGCCAGACGGCGGTCGGCGACGGCGACTTCGTACCCCTGCGGATCGACCAGCCCGACGTACTCGGTAATGGCCTCCTTCTCCTGCCACCCGTTCGTCTGCCATCCGACGTCCCGGCTGACGGGCGTGTCCCCCGGGGTGACGTCGGGCAGCGGGATGCGCCGCTCGGCGACCGTGTCGCCGTCGGCGTTCACCGCGCGCCAGTCCAGCCGGTAGCCACGCAGAACGCGGCTGGGCAGCTCACCCGCGCTCCGTGGGGTGACCGTGATCCGGGTGCCGCCGTCCGCCGGAGCCAGGGACAGTCCCCGGACCGGGGCGAACGCGGCGCGCATCTGGTCGTAGCTGCGCTTCAGACCACCCCATTCGGTCTGCACACCCCACCCGCGCAGCTGGTTGACGGAGGTCCCCTGAAAGCGGCTGCGGTAGTCGTCGAAGGTCCACCGGGAGGCACCGATCACCCACGGCAGACCGGACAGTTCCGCGGGGATCTGGCCGTCGTACCGCGAGGCGTACTCGACGCTCTCCCGGTCGGGAGTGAAGGCGTAGCCGTCGCTGCTGAACTCGCTGACGAAGACCGGCTTGTCCGGGTAGTACGTGCGCAGTCGCTGCAGCCTCTGGGTGTAGTCCCGGTACATGTTGACGGAGATGAAGTCGGTGTACTGGAGCGCTTCGTCCTCCGGACCGTCGATCTCGCTGAAGGTGTTGCTGACATACGTCAGGGGGCGCGAGTCGTCGAGCTCGGCGCGGGTGTAGTCGATCAACGTCCTGACGAAGTTCCGGCCCACCTCCTCAGTGCCCTTGATCTCGTTCGCCACGGACCACGCAAAAATAGAAGCGTGGTTGGCGTCCCGGTGCACCATCTCGCGCAACTCGGGCTTCCAGCGCTCGGGATCGAGGGAGGCGCCCTTCCCCCAGACGGAGATCTCGGCGATGTTGAGCATCCCGACCTCGTCGAGGTAGTCAAGGAGATCGGGCGACTGCGGGACATGGTGGATACGGGTCATGTCCGCCCCTGCCTGCTTCATACGGTCGATCTCGGCGCGGATGACGGACAGCGGCTCGGTGGCGCCGTACACGCGGTCGCCGGGGACGCGGTTGAAGCCCGCGGTGCGGATGCGTTCGCCGTTGAGTGTCAGGCCGTCGGGCAACACCTCGATCTTGCGGACGCCGAAGCGGTCCGAGAGAGCATAGGTGAGCTCCTCGCCGTCGGTCAGGGTGAGGGTGGAACGGTAGAGGGTCGGGCGGTCGGTGGACCACAGTTCGTGCGAGCCCTTGGGCAGAGTGGTCGTCAGCCGGACCGTCTTCGTGGAGCCGGCCGGCACGGTCACGTCCGGGCCGGCAGGTGCCTCGGGGCGCAGTGCTCCGGAGTGCAGGGGACGGCCCGCTCTATCGGTGAGCGTGCCGCTGAGGCGCACGGTCCGTTCGCGGTCGGAGGCATTGGAGAGGGTGACCTTGGTGGCCACCTCAGCGGTGCCGCCCTCCAGTTCGGGCTCGGCGGTGACGTGCTGTCTCTCGATGCGCACTGCCGGGTCGACGGTGAGGGTGACGGGGCGCGAGATGCCGCCCCAGGGCCAAGTGGCGCCGATGGCCTCGTCGTTGTTGGCCTTGATGATGAGGGTGTTGGGACCGCCGTCGGTCTTCAGCAGCTCGGTGACGTTGTACTCGAAGGGCGTGTATCCACCGATGTGGGTGCCGAGCCGGGTGCCGTTGAGCCAGACCGTCGCGGTGTAGCTGACGGCTTCGAAGTGCAGGCGGGCGATCTTGTCATCGCCGAGACGGGGGGTGTCGAAGCTCCGCCGGTACCAGGCATCCCCTTGATGATTGGCGTACTTGTCACGCATATCCCAATTACCCGGTACGGGCAATTTATCCCACGTCGCGGCATCGGGGTCGGTGGTGAACTCCCATATCCCGCCGAGGTCGGTGATGCGCTGTCCGGCGGGCACCTGGCGCCCGGGCCCGTCGGAGTCGGGGACTGGGGCATCCGGGGCAGAGCGCCCGTCGGCCGTGGCGCCCGCCGGTGCGGAGAGCACCACGAGGAGCCCGGTGAGCGCGACGGCCAGGAAGGGGCGCAGCGGTCTGCGCATGAGAGAACTTCCTTTCAGGAAATCTCGATGAATCGAGACGCATCGGGCAGCAGCGATCCTCTGCAATCGACATCTACATTGCAGGAAGAGTTGCCATATGTTGCAGTCACGTCAACCCTTCTTGCATGTTCAGCTGCACACCCACCGCAGGAAGTCTTGACGTGAGGAGCGACGTGGGCAACGATCCCGCATATTGCAAGCGATATTCAAGGACGTGGGTATGGCTTCCGATCAGGGCAACAACCAGAGCGTGGAACGGGCGCTGTCGGTACTGCAGACGTTCGTCACCGGCCACCCCGAGTTACGGGTGTCCGATGTCGTGCGCCTGACCGGACTTGGCACCTCCACCACGTCGCGGCTGCTCACCACCCTTGAATCGCTCGACTTCGTCGAGCGGGACAGGGTCAGCGGTCTCTACCGCCTCGGCATGGCACCCATCACGCTGGGCGGGGTCGCCGTCAACAACCACCCTGTGCACCGGGAGACCAGACAGCTCGCCCAGGAACTCTCGGCCCGGCTGGGGCTCGGGGCCAATGTCGCCGTGCGCCGGGGCGCCGCGCTCTTCTATCTGCTCAACTTCGAAGGCCGGCTCGCTCCGCGGTCCACCGTCCTCACCGGGCAGCGCAAGCCGCTCCACGCCACAGGCCTCGGCAAGTGCCTGCTGCTCAGCCTCGATGGCGCCGAGCGCCGCGCGCTGCTCCCCGGTGAGTCGCTGCACGGCTACACCCCGCACACCATCACCTCGCACGAGCGCCTCGACGCCGAACTCGCCACCGTGCGGCAGCGCGGCTACGCCATGGAGATCGAGGAACTGGCGCACGGCCGCTCGTGCGTGGCGGCCCCGATCCGGGACCGTTCAGGCGAGATCGTCGCCGCGATCTCCATCTCGGGTCCACTGTCGGCCGTCGCCCTCGACCGCCGTGAGGAGGAGCTGTCGCGTGCCGTGATCGAGGCCGCCGACTCGATCAGTGTCGGCCTCGGCTATACCGGCCCGGCCGGGGGCACCTTCGTTGGCCCCGGCGGCCATGTCGACCCCGTGAACGGCGAGTCGGCACCGACCGCGCTGGAGAGGACCCGGCCATGAGTACGACTACGCCCCGATCGGGCATTCGCAGCGGACAGAACAAAAGACAAGAAAAGCACGAACAGCACAGACAGTACGGACCATACGGACGGCGACAGTCCGGGCTGTCCGACGGCGCGTTCGCCCTGCTGCTGACCGGGCCCGGAGTGGCCCTCTTTGCCGCGATCATCGTCTACCCGCTGATCGCGGCATTGGTCACCGGCTTCTTCAAGCAGTCGCTGGTGGTCCCCGGCCGTACCTTCGTCGGCCTGGACAACTTCAGGGAGGTGCTGGCTGACGACTTCTGGACGATCCTCCAGCAGACCCTTGTCTTCACCGTCGGTGCGACCGTCCTGCCGTTCCTCATCGGCTTCGCGCTGGCCCTCGCGCTCAACTCGGGCCTCAAGGGCAGCAGTTTTCTGCGCGGCCTCTTCCTCTTCCCCTGGGTGATTCCCGGAGTCGTGGTCTCCTTCCTTTGGATGTGGATCTTCAATGCGAACTACGGTGTCCTGAACGGCATCCTGATCAACACCGGCTTCATCGATGAGAGCGTGACCTGGCTCGGCGAACCGGCCACCGCCATGCTCGCCGTGATCATCACCAAGACCTGGGCGAGCTTCCCCTGGATGATGGTGATGCTGCTCGCCGGCCTGCAGACGGTGCCCAAGGAACTGCAGGAGGCTGCCGCCATCGACGGCGCGGGCATGGTGGGCCGCTTCTTCGCCGTCACCTGGCCGCAGGTGCGCGGAGTTGCCGCCATCGCCGTGCTGCTGGAGTTCATCTGGAACTTCCAGCACTTCGACACGATCTTCGTGCTGACCGGCGGTGGCCCCGCCGGGACCACCGAGACCTTCGCCGTCGCCGTCTACCAGACCGCGTTCAAGGGCTTCGACCTGGGCCGGGCCACCGCTCTGGGCGGACTGTGGATGCTGCTTCTGCTCCTCCTGGTCGCCGTCTATCTGAGGATCTCCGAGCGAAAGAGCGTGCGATGACCACCGTGCAGCTCCCCACCAGCCCTGCCACGGCTGAGGACGACGCTCGGCGACCCCGCACCGCGCTCCGCGTCCGGCTCCGCCGCCGACGCGGCAGCCGGGGCCGGAGCCGAATGAGGCCCGACGTTCTGCGCTCCCGTGTCGCCGCCTGGACCGCGATCGCTGTGCTCGGCTTCTTCGGCATGGCGCCCGTTTACTGGCTCCTCATCACCGCCTTCACCCCGGCCGAGGACGTCTTCCGGTTCCCGCCGCGGCTGCTCCCCACCGAGCTCACCCTCGCGCACTTCTCCGCCCTCGCCCAGAACAACCAGCTCTTCCGCTATCTGGTCAACTCCCTGCTCGTCGCCTTGATCACCGCGGTGCTGAGCGTCGTTGTCGCCACCTACATGGCATATTCGTTCTCCAAGTTCCGCTATCGAGGGCGTCGTTCGCTGATGAACCTCGTTCTGGCATCGCAGATGTTCCCGCAGGCAGTTCTGCTGATCACCCTCTACACCGTGTTCAGCAGCTTCGGGCTGCTGAACACCTACACCGCGCTGGTGCTGTCCTTCACCACGTTCACCATGCCGCTGTGCGTATGGATGCTGAAGGGCATCTTCGACACCATCCCGGACGCCCTGCTCGAAGCCGCGGCGATCGACGGGGCCTCGCGCTGGCGCACCCTGCACACGATCGTCGCACCGCTCGCCGCACCCGGCATGGTCGCCGCTGCTCTCTTCGCCTTCGTCCGCGGCTGGAACGACTTCATCTTCGCCCTGACCCTCGCCGACAAGGAGAAGCAGACACTGCCGCCCGGTCTGGTGAACACCTACATAGGCGAGTTCCAGACGGCTTGGCCGCAGTTGATGGCAGCCTCCCTGGTGGTCTCCCTGCCGGTCGTCGTCGCCTTCATGTTCCTCCAGCGCTATCTGGTCGGCGGTCTCACCGCCGGCGCGGTCAAGAGCTGACCCGTCTCCCGCTGACCCGTCTCCCGCTGATCCGCTTTCCCGCTGATCCACTCCGTAGGAGATCCGCAATGAACAGCATCGGACCAACCCGTACCCGGCGCGACGCCCTCAGAATGCTGGGCATCGGCGCCCTGGGTGCCCTCGGTGCCACCGCCGTCGCCGGCGGACTGACTGCCTGCGCACCCTCCAGCGGCAGCGGCACGACCGGTGGCGACGCCGCGGCCAAGGACTTCACGTTCACCTCCTGGTCGCTCAACGAGGAGCCCTCGAAGACCGTCGTGCAGAAGATCGTGGAGGCCTGGGAGAAGCAGGAGAAGTCGAAGATCAGGACACCTTCCTACCCCTACAACGAATATCTGAGCCAGCTCATTCTGAAGCTGCGCGGTGGCGAGACCACCGGCGTCATCCAACTGGACATCGCCTGGCTCGGCACCCTTGCCGCGATGGGCAGGCTGGTGGACCTCGAAGCCCAGGCGAAGACGGGCGGCTACACCGAAGTGGCCCTGACCAGCGGCCAGTACGACGGCACACAGTACGGCCTGCCGTGGACCACCGGCTCCATCGGACTGATCGCCAACGGTCGGCTCCTGGATCAGGCCGGCATCACGAAGGACCCGGTCACCACCCAGGAGTTCGAGGATGCACTGCGTGCTGTCAAGGACCTCGGTGGCGGAGTCATACCGTACGCGGCGGCAACCAAGGTCGCCCAGCTCAAGGACATCCTGCCGTGGATGCAGACCTTCGGCTGCCCGCTCCTCGAAGGGGGCGAGGGCGTCTCCGGTGGCAAGGTCGCCATCGGTGACGACGCCTCGGTCGATGCCGTCACCTGGTACAAGAAGCTCTACGACGCGAAGCTGATCGCCGCCGACGTCGACCGTTTCGACGCCCGTGCCCTCTTCGCCCAGGGCAAGGCCGGCTTCTACGACGACGCGCTGGTTGCGAAGGCGGTCATCGCCGCCCAGGCCAAGGATGCCGGGCTGCCTGACGCGATGCAGCCGGTGGTGCGGCCGGTGCTCCACTCCGGAGACACCCCGCAGGCCCTGCTGTGGGGGCATCTGCTCGTCGTCGCGCGGGGAGAGGGCTCGGACACCGCCGCGGACTTCGCCCTGCACGCCACCGCCGACAAGGCCACCGTTGTGGAGTACTTCGAGGATCTCGGGCTGCCGCCGGCCACCACGGCCGGGCTCACCGATCCAAAGGTCACCGCGGACACCTTCATCACCGACTGGACGGAGCGCATCACGAAGACGGCGACGGGCAACCCGTTCTGGCGCTACGCCAAGGCTGCGCAGATCGATGAGGCCATCGCGAAACAAGTGCAGTCCGTGCTGATCGGCCAGTCATCGGCGAAGCAGGCGATGCGGGCCGCCGGCGAGGAGGTCACCGCGCTGATAGAGGACTGAGACCGGTCCCTCGCCGCGACCGGGGGCCGCGCGCTCATCGCCGACTGCACCGCTCACACGGCCACGTCGCTGGCGGTTCCGCGGGCCGCTCAGACGGCATGCGCGAGGTAGCCGAGCCCTGTCGACACCTGGTCCGCGTACTCGATCACCTGACGGGCCAGCTCCGTCTGCCTGCCACCGAGGTCGAGCGCGGACAGCGAGCCGGACACCGACAGCGCGGCGACGATCTCACCGGAGCGGTCCCGTACCGGCACGGCCAGGCAGGCCCGGCCGAAGGCCAGCTCCTCGACCTCGGTGGCATAGCCGCGCGAGCGCACTTCGTCGAGCTCGGTCAGCAGCGCGCCGATGGTGGTGATGGTCTGGGGTGTGTAGGCCGGGAAGTCCAGGCTCATCACGCCGCGGATCTCCTCCTCCGAGAGACCGGCGATCAGCGCCTTGCCCATCGCCGTCGCGTGCAGCGGGGCGTACCGTCCGGTGAGAGTGAAGGAGCGGGGGGCCTGTGGGCCCTCGAAGTGGCAGAGGTAGAACATCCTGCTGCCATGCCGTTCGGCGACGTTCGCGCCGAGACCCGTCTCATGGGCCAGGTTCTGGGCGATCTGCCGGGCGGCCCGGTGCACCGGGGACTGGTTGAGCGCGATACCCGCGAGTGTGACGACGCGCGGGCCGAGCCGGTGCAGCCCGCTGCGCTCGTCGCGTGCGAGGTAGCCCAGCGATTCGAGGGCACCGACCAGACGGGAGATGGTGGACTGGCCGAGGCCGGTGAGCTCGACGAGCTCGGCGATCCGGCGCTCGGGCTGCTCATCGGTGAAATACGACAGCAAGGAGAGCGCCCGCTCGACACTCTGCGTGCCCGCGCCCGCCGTGTTCATGGTGGTGCTCACGTTCGTGCGCGCTCCCATACGAATCCCGATCTAGAAGGTCCATCCAGATAGTGGATGATACATCGCCCAGAGATCCGACTCGACGGGCCGCAGCTCAACCGCACGCCGGCCATCAAGCCGACGCCCATGGAGCGGCGGCGGGAGGGACCACAGGGGATCCCTGAAGAGTGTCTGCTGATCGATTGATGATCTTGAATTCACGAACCTGACAGAAACTGTCCCTACTGGAAAGGACCATCGTGTCCCTCACCGCTGCACGATCCCGGACCTGGTCGACCGAGGCCGGTTGCGATCCCGACGACTTCGGTACACCGGTCGAGCAGGCTACTGATCCGCGTGATCGCCCCTCAGCCGACTGCGTGCAACAGAACGTTCTGCTCTACGACAGTGATCGCCTACGCATCCTGGCGGCCACGGCAGGCAGCCGCCACCAGGTACAGGCCTGGGTTGACGCAGAGGCGGCCTGCCATGGTCCGGCCTACGGAGCAACCGCTGTGGGTGTCGGCTCGCCCCTGGCCGGCGGCCCTGCCGACGGAGACGATCCGGCCCGGCTGCGCGAGCGCGCCCGCGACCATTTCAAGAGCCTCGCGGAGCGGCCGCGATGACCGGCGATGCCCGCCCCGTCTCGCCATGGTCGGACCGGCTTGTGCTCGGTGAGGGCGCCCGCTGGGTCGACGGCCGTCTCGTCCTCGTCGACATCCTCACCGGACGCCTCCTCGAAGCGCCCGCCGGTGACCGAGCCGGCGCCGCGGCCGATGCGCTCGGGGAGTCACCCGCCGCTCTGCGTACGATCGCCGAACTGCCCTTCCATCTCGGCGCCGTAGCCCCAGTCGCCGACGCCCCGGGCAGCTGGATTGCTGCCGCGGGCACCGGAATCTGTCTGCTGTCCCCCGATGGGGGCATTGACTGGCTCGCCCGGCCCGAAGACGACAACCCGGCGGAGAGCCGGATGAACGATGGTGTCGCCGACCCGTCCGGGCGCTTCTGGGCGGGCAGCATGGCGTACGACGTCACTCCGGGTGCCGGTTGCCTCTACCGGGTCGACCCCGGCGGCGGCGTCACCCGCGTCCTGGACGGCATCACGGTCCCCAACGGCCCGGCTTTCAACGGCGACGGCAGTTTGATGTACCTGGCGGACAGCGCCCGCTCCACCGTCCACCGCTACCCCGTGGACGCCTCCTCGGGTGCCCTCGGCCGCCCGGAGGCGTTCGTCACGCTGGCTGCCGGGGAGGGCAAGCCGGATGGCATGACCGTGGACTGTGAAGGGGGCGTCTGGATCGCCATCTGGGGTGCCGGTGCCGTGCACCGCTATCGGCCGGACGGTGCGCTGGACCGGGTCATCGGCCTGCCCGCCCCTCAGCCCACCAGTGTCTGTCTCGGCGGCAGGGACGGCCGGGTCCTCCATATCACCTCCGCGTCGGTCGGGCGCGACCCGGCCCAGCCGTACGAGGGCGCGGTGTTCAGGGTCGAGGTGGAGGTTCCCGGCCCGCCCACTCCCTGCTACCGCCGGGAGCGGGACCGGTGACAGCGAGGGCTGCGGCCGACGGCACCGCTACCGGGCATACGACGCGGCACAGGTGCGTCCCGGCGTCAGGGGCGCCGTCAGGCGCCGGTGGAGCGGCGCAGCCGCAGCTCGCCACCGATGGTGAACTGGGGCGCCACATCCTCGTTCCGCAGCTGCGCCAGCAGCGTGTGGGTGGCGATCTGCCCCATCCGGCGATAGTCGCAGCGGACTGTGGTCAGGGCCGGGGTGACGTAACTGGCCAGACTGATGTCGTCGAACCCGGCCACGGCCATATCGTCGGGGACCTTCACTCCGTGCTCGGCGAGTACGGACAATCCGGCGATGGCCATGAGGTCGTTGGCGTAGAAGATCGCCGTGGGGCGTGGGGACTGGTCGAGAAGTTCGCGAGTCGCCCGTGCGCCACCGTCGGTGGTGAAGTCGCCCGTTACCACGGGGCCGGGCTCAAGTCCCGCTTCGACCACGGTGTCCTGCCAGAGCTGGCGGCGCCGCCGGGCGTGGCGCAGGCTCGGAGTGCCCGCGACATGGGCGATGGTGCGGTGGCCTTGGGCGATGAGATGGCGGATCAGCTCGCGGACCTGGCCGGCGCTGCCGGTGCTGACCCAGGGGAACGGACAGGTGCGGCCCGGTGATCCGGCCACCACGGCCCGGGCACCCAGCCGGCTGAGCAACTCGAAGCGGGGGTCGCGGTGGCGCAGGTCGGTCAGCAGGAATCCGTCGACCCGGCGCTCTCCGACCAGCTGCTCGTAACCCTCGCGCTCGGTGTGGGAGTCGCCGACGAACCGCAGTACCGCCGCGTACCCCACCGAGGTGAGCGCGCTCTCCACTCCGGCCAGGAACGCCGGGAAGAACGGGTCTAGTTCGAGGAGTTCCGCGGGCCGGCGCAGCACCAGCCCCACGGCGTGCGCGGGGCCGCCGCTGACGGCGCGGGCGGCGGTGCTCGGCGTCCAGTTGAGCTCGGCGGCAGCGGCCCGGATCCTCGCCATGGTGCCGGGGCTGATGCCCTTCCCTCCGTTGAACGTCCGGGACACGGCGCCTTTGGACACCCCGGCACGGATGGCCACATCGGAGATCGTCGGCCGGCGATGTGAGCTCCGTTGCTCTTCAGTCACACGCCCAGGTTAGCTCCAAACCAGGTGAACGGAACCGAGTAGGTATACCGGTTTCCCAACGCAATCGCCGCCGAGCCCCGTCAAGACGACGGCGAATCACCCAAAAGCGCACATATGCTGCCGTAGAACTCTGTCATCAGCGGCTTCGAGAACCACGGCTCCAACGTATTGACCCCCAGTGACCCACTCATTACTCTCCAAATTCAACCGGTTTACCTCCGGGGCATGTTGGAGCCACATCACTGGTAACGCCCTGTCAGCCGCCCCCCGGAGCCGACGGGCAGATGAGTCTCGTTCAAGAGGCCACTGCCCCCCCATTTACGCCTTCGTCACAGCCGTTTTGCGCATGTGCGCCGCAGGCACTGCCTGCCGAAAATCCCCGCGCCGAGGACAAGGAGCCAACAAGATGAGGACACCATTGTCGAGAGTTGCCGCCTGCTGTACCGCGGGAATACTCGTGGCCACGGCAGGGGCTTGCTCCAGCTCGGATTCCGGTGATGCCGCCGGCGGCAAGGTCACGATCACCGTGACGGACATGCCGCCGACCACCCAGGAGGCATCGCGCAAGGAGTTCACCGACCGGGTGGCCGCTTTCGAACGCGCCAACCCGGACATCGACATCAAGCCGAGCGAAGCAGTGTGGGACCCCAAGACCTTCACCGCCCGGCTGGCCGGCGGCCAGCTCGAGACGGCGTTCATCGTGCCGCTCACCGAACCCCAGGGGCTCATCAAGCGCGGCCAGATCGCGGACATCACCGATGACGTGAAGGCGCTGCCCAACGCCGACCAGTTCGACAGGCGTGCCCTGGCACCGGGCACGGACGCGGACGGTCGCATGTACGGCCTGCCGACCAGTGAGTTCGCCCTCTCCCTGATCTACAACCGGGAGCTGTTCGACAAAGCGGGGCTCGATCCGGACAACCCGCCGAAGACCTGGGCCGAGGTCCGCGAGGCCGCCAAGAAGATCTCGGAGAAGACCGGACTGCCGGGCTACGCGCACCCCGCGACGAACAACACCGGCGGCTGGACGCTGACCGCAATGACGTACACCTACGGCGGCCGCGCCGAGAAGGAGGAGGGAGGAAAACAGGTCGCGGCCTTCAACGACGCACCGATGCGCGAGGCCCTGCAATGGCTCAAGGATGTGCGCTGGAAGGACAATTCGATCGGCACCCAGCATCTGCGCGACGCCGCCGAAATCTACAAGTCGTTCTCGGCCGGCCGTATCGGCATGACGATGGCGACGCCGAGTGTGTTCGACGAGCACATCACCAAGTACAACGGCGACCCGAAGATATTCGGTGTCACAGCACTGCCCAGCGCGACCCATTCCGCGACACTGCTGGGCGGAAAGATGGCCGTGATCAATCCGAAGGCGAGCGACGCGGAGCGCAAGGCCGCGGTGAAGTGGATCGACTACTACTACCTCAGGTACAAGTACGACCCCAAGGAAGCCGAGGCGCGGGCGAAGACAAAGGCCGTTGACGGCGTGCCGGTGGGCACACCGTACGTTCCGTTCTACCAGCCCGCCGTCGACGGGGCCGTCCGGGAGGCCACCAACAAGCACGCCACCGTCCCCCTCCGGAACTTCGAGCCCTACCTCCAGGGCGTGCAGGAGCAGGAGTTCGTGACCGAGCCTTCGGTGGCCGCCCAGGACCTTTACGCCGCCCTGGACAGCGCCGTGGCTGCCGTCCTCACCCGAAAGAGTGCCGACCCCCAGGCCGAACTGGACAAGGCGGAGAAGAAGGTCGTCCCCGCGCTGGAGCGAGCTCAGCGATGATCACCGCCCACCCGTCCGGTGACACCACCACCGCGCCCTCGCCGACAAAGGATCCGGAACCCCGGCAGGCCCGCCGCCACCCGCGGCGTGCCCGCCGGACCCGGCGGGCACGCCGCGGCTCGGGGCTCGCATCGCTGCTGTTCCTGCTTCCGCTGCTGGTGATGTTCGGCTACTTCGCATGGTGGCCGATCGGCCAGAGCGTCATCCTCAGCACGCAGGAGACCAACCTGGTCAGCGATCCGGAATGGGTCGGTCTTGAGAACTTCCGCTACCTGTTCAACGACCCGCTGCTGTGGGCGACCCTGCGCAACACCGCCTGGTTCGTCGTTCTGGCGATGCTCTTCGGGTTCCCGGTGCCCATCCTGCTGGCGCTGCTGGTGTCGGAGCTGCGGAGGTTCGGCGGGGTGTTCCGAGTGCTGATCTATCTGCCCGTGGTCGTCCCCCCGGTGGTCGCACTGATGCTCTGGCGCTGGTTCTACGACCCGGACTTCGGGCTCTTCAACCAGGTCCTCGGCTATGTCGGCCTGGGCCCGTACCCCTGGCTGCAGTCGACCGCAACCGCGATGCCCAGTCTGGTGCTGGCAGCAACCTGGGCCCATGCGGGCAGCACCACACTGATCTATCTGGCAGCGCTGTCGAGCGTGCCGGCGGATCTGTACGAGGCCGCTGAGCTGGACGGCGCCTCCATCTGGCGGCGGATCTGGCATGTGACGCTGCCTCAGATGCGCGGCGTCATCCTGATCATGCTGCTGCTCCAGATCATCGGCACCTTCCAGATCTTCACCGAGCCCTTCATCCTCACGGACGGCGGACCCGAGGACTCGACCGTCACCATCCTGCTGCTGATCTACCGGTATGCGTTCCTCAACGGTGACTACGGGACCGCTGCCGCGCTGAGCGTGCTGCTGGCCCTGGTGCTGTCCGTACTGTCCGCCGTCTATCTGCGCGTGACCCGCAAGTGGAGCACATCATGAGCGACGACGACCGTTCCCGTGGCGTGATCTCGCCGGCCGACCGGCGCCGCACATCCGTCCGCTGGTTCCTCGGGATCTCCCACCCCGTCATCCTGACCGCGATCGCGATCGCCGGCCTCGGGCCGATCCTGTGGACCGCCAAGGGTGCGCTGTCACCCACCCAGGAACTGCTCCAGGACCCACTGCGGCTGTGGCCGTCCGTAATCCAGTGGTCCAATCTCGCCTCCGCATGGGAGGAACTCAGGCTCGGCCGCTTCCTGTTCAACACGGTCGTGCTGGTCGGCGGTTCCTGGTTCTGCCAGCTGCTGGTGGCGACACTGGGGGCGTACGCCCTGTCGGTGCTGCGTCCCCGCTCAGGCCGCATCGTCTACTACGCCGTGCTCGCCACGCTGTTCATTCCCGGCACCACCTCACTGGTGGCGCTCTATCTGGTGGTCCTCGATCTGCCGCTCACCGGCGGATCGATCGCCAACACCCCCTGGTCGGTGTGGCTGCCGGCCGGAGCGCACGCCTTCAACGTGCTGATCATGAAGCAGTTCTTCGACGGTCTGCCCCGTGAGCTCCATGAGGCGGCGCAGGTCGACGGGGCGGGGCCATGGCGGCTGTTCTGGCAGATCGTCTTGCCGATGTCCGGCCCGATCGTCGCAGTGGTGTCCCTGCTGGCGGTCATGAGCGCATGGAAGGAATTCCTCTGGCCCATGATCGTCATCTCCGACACCGATGCACAGCCGCTGTCGGTCGCACTGCCGCGGCTGGCTGACAGCGCGGAACAGAACCAGGTCATCGCCGGAATGCTCATCACGATCATCCCGCCGCTGCTGCTCTTCCTGGTGTTCCAGCGCCATATCGTCCGCGGGATAAATTTCACCGGTCTGAAGGGGTGATCCCATGACGGCATGGAGACACCGGCTGTTACACATGGCCCTGGCGGTGCTCCTAGTGCTTCTTCCCACCCAACTGATCAACGCCCCGCACGCCCACAGCGCATCCGTCACGAGCGGAAACTACTACGCCAGCACGAAGCCCACGGACGGCAATCCGGACTCCCATGGGGCCCTGGTCCGCTTCCAGGACAGCCTCCTGTTCAACGGCAACCAGACAGACACCGTCGGATGGCGAGGCTCCGCAACTGCGCCCAAGACCGTGACACTCGTCTTCGACATGCTTCGCGACGGCCCCCTGAGCAACATCTCGATCGTGAGCAAGTCGCAGAACGAATTCTGGACCTTCGACGAGATCAAAGTTCAGTACCGGCCAGAAGCCAGCCCCACCTACAACACCGCCAAAAGCGCCACGCGGGCCCGCGGGCTGCTGGACTACCGGCTTGACGTGCCGATGGGCGACAAGCAGGCCCGGTTCGTCCGCATCAAGTTGACGCGCACCAACCAGTACCTGCACATCCCGCTCTCCGAGATCAACTTCACGATCGGCACCGGCACCGTGGATCCCACCCCGGCGCCGGCGCTGACCGAGAGCCAGATGCAGCAGGAGCTGACCCGCGCCGACTCGATCGAGACCGGCAACTACTACGCCGGCGTCACCCCCACGGACGGCACCCCGGACTCCGCCGGCGGCCTGGTCCCCTTCCAGAACAGCAAGTTGTTCAACGGTGACCACACCGACGTGGTCGGATGGCGGGGCAACGCAACCGCGCCCAAGTCCGTGACCCTCGTCTTCGACCTGCTACGTGACCATCCGATCGGCAACATCATGATCCAGAGCAAGGCGGAGAACGAATTCTGGACCTTCGACGAGATCGAAGTCACCTACCGGCCGGAAGCCAGTGAGACGTACCGCATCGCCGGCAGCGCCACCCGGGACCGCAGCGAGCTGGACTACCGGCTCGACATCCCGATAGGGGACAAGCAGGCCCGGTTCGTCCGCGTCAAGATGACCCGCACCAACCAGTATCTGCACGTTCCGCTCTCCGAGGTCGACTTCGCCATCGGCTCCAGCTCCATCGGCCAGAATCCCGCGCCGCCACTGACGGTGAGTCAGATGCAGGAGGAGCTGTCCCGCTACACGCGGATGGTCGACAGCTACGGCCAGTACCTCTACAAGGACTGGGCCGGCAAGGTGACCTCCGACGCGCAGTTGCAGCAGGACGCCGCGAACGAGGCCACGAAACTGGCCAATGTCAAGCAGGACCTGACGACATACGACCAGTACGGAGGGTTCAAGGCACTCGGCAAGCACACCGGCACCGGCTACTTCCGGCTGGCGAAGGTCGACGGCAAGTGGTGGTTCATCACCCCCGAGGGACACAAGTTCTTCCTCAAGGGAGTCGACGCCACATCCGCGGACGACTGGGGCTACGGCACGCTCTACAAGAACGCCGACGGCAGCCTCCGCGACGTGTTCGACGGACTACCCGACTCCGGCACCTACGGCCCCGCCTACAGCGGCAACATGGTGAGCTTCGTCAAGGCGAACCTCATGCGCAAATACGGCACCGCCGACTGGGAGACCCCGTGGCGCGACATCACCAAGAAGCGACTGATCGACTGGGGCTTCAACGCGCAGTCCAAGTGGAGCCGTGACGGCGGGCTCACCATGCCCTGGATCGGCCAGATCACGGCGCCGTCCGATGTGATGCGCATCCAGTACGGCATCGACCCGTTCGACCCGCAGTTCGGTGCGAAACTCGACCGGCACATCCAGGCCCTCAACATCGCCGCAAACGCGGGCAGCCCGTGGCTGATCGGCTACTTCTTCGACAACGAACGCGGCTGGGACGACGCCGTCATGACCGACATGCTGCAGCGCACCAGCACCCAACCGGCCAAGCGGGCCTTCGTCGCTTACCTGAATGATGCCTACGACGGAGACCTGAACCAGGTCAACACGATCCTGGGGACCAGCGCCGCCACATGGCAGGACCTGGAGAACACCAAGATCATATTCTCCAAGGTGCCCGTGAGTGACCGCACCGCATTCGTCACCGAGGCCTCGAAGGCGTACTACTCGGCCATCCAGGCAGCCATCCGCAAGCAGGACACCAACCATCTGTTCCTCGGCTCGGCTCTGGTGCCCACCTGGCACTCCAGCCTGGAGTGGAACGTGGGCGGCCGCGACTACCTGGACGCGATCTCCCTTGACGTCTACAGCAACAGCGCGAGCTACCTGAAGGACTACGAGCCGTACGACAAACCGGTGCTGAACCTGGAGTACTCCTTCAGCACCCATGACCGGGGCCTGCGTGCCATCAATGCCGCGACCCGCGCCGAGAGCATCGCCGAACGCGGCAACATGCACAAGGCGTTCGCCGAGGAGCAGGCCCGCAGCCCCGTCTTCGTGGGCTCCGGCTGGTTCATCTACTACGACCAGGCCGTCACCGGACGCGCGAGCGACGGCGAGAACTACAACTTCGGCCTGGTCAACCAGCAGGACCAGCCCTACTCCGCGATGACCGACGTCATGCGGGACACCCACCGGCGCCTGGAGCTGATCCACCAGAGCCCCGGCCCTCCCCTGAGCGCAGCCCGGACAAAGGAGTTCGACCGATGATTTCCAGACGCAGCCTGATCGGTGGTGTCCCCGCCGCCGCCCTCGCCGGAGCGCTCGCCCTCCCCCGGCTCAGCGGGGTCGCCCAGGCACAGGTACAGGCGGGGAGCGACAGCTGGATGGTGGACCGCTACGGGCAGTACCTCCACCAGGACTGGTCCGACAAGGTCACCTCCGACGAGCAGCTGAGGCGGGAGTACGCCGAGGAGGCAACCCGACTGGCCGATATCGCTCCGGACCTGGTCACATACGACAAGTACGGCGGCCTGAGGAAGCTCGGAAAGTACGACGCCACCGGCTACTTCCGGCTGCAGCAGGTCGACGGCCGCTGGTGGTTCGTCACCCCGGACGGCCATCTGTTCTTCCTCAAGGCCGTGGACGCCTTCTCCGCCGACGAGTGGGGCTACGGCACCTGGCACAAGAACCCGGACGGCACGCCCCGCGACCTCTTCGCGGAACTGCCGGACCCGGAGCGGTTCGCGTCCTGCTACTCGGAGGGCGACAAGGGCTACATCGTGAGCTTCCTCAAGGCCAACCTCATGCGGAAGTACGGGGATGACTACCTGCCCAAGTGGCGGGACATCTCCCGCAAGCGCATGATCGACTGGGGTTTCAACGCCCAGGGCAAGTGGCACCGCGACACCGAAGTCGTCATGCCCTATATCGCCCAGGCGCCGACACCCACCGATGTGATCCGGGTGCTGTGGGGCATCGACCCGTTCGACCCCGACTTCTCGGCCAAGCTGGACCGCACCTTCGATCTGCGCCCCTACCGCACCGACCCGTGGCTCATCGGGTACTTCTTCGAGAACGAGCGCGGCTGGAACCGCGACGTGGTGGCCGGGGTGGTCCAGCGGGACTCCGCCCTTCCGGCCAAGAACGCCTTCGTGCGCTATCTGGCCGAGGCCTACGACGACGACCTGGACCGGGTCAATGAACTGCTCGGCACCGACGCCGATTCATTCCCCGCGCTGGCGGACACGCGGATCAGCATCGCCCGGGTGCCCGACAAGGACATCAAGGCGTTCATCACGCTGGCCTCGAAGACGTACTTCAGGGCGGTGCGGAATGCGATACAGAAGCAGGATCCGCACCACCTGTTCCTCGGTACCTCGCTGGTGCCCACCTGGCGCACCAGCCCGGAGTGGAATGTCGGCGGGCGCGACTACCTCGACGCGATCTCCTTCGACTGGTACTCGACCAGCGTCCAGTACCTGCAGCAATACGAGGGCTACGGCAAGCCGATCCTCAATCTCGAATTCGCCTTCATGTACCCGGACCGCGGGCTGACGTCCCACAACCCCTCGGTGACGGCGACCAGTCAGGCCGATCGAGGGGAGAAGTACCGGGCCTTCGTCGAGGCGCAGGCCAAGAGCCGGGCCTTCGTCGGCTTCGCCTGGTTCGTCTACTACGACCAGGCGGTGACCCGCAAACCGGGCGCCACCGAGACGTTCAACGTCGGGCTGACCAATCAGCAGGACCAGCCGTACCACGACATGACCGACATCATGCGGCAGGTGAACCGCGGCATCGAAGCGGTCCATCTCCAGGCCCCGCCGGCCTGACCCCGCCCTCGTCGATCCGGCCGGGTCCCGTGGCGGATTCCCCGCCGCGGGGACCCGGCCGGATATCCAGTGAACGAAACGGAGAGCAGATGACCGACCCCAGTTCCCTCCCCACCTCGGGAGCCGACAGAAGCACGGCTCTGTCCCGGCCGGCTCCCCAGCTCGATTCCGGCCCCTGGCTCGGAGCGAACTACTGGTCACGACACGGCAGTCTGTTCATGTGGCGGGACTACGACGATGCGGTCGTCCGAGAGGAACTGCAGACCCTGCGGGAGCACGGAGCAAACGTCACCCGGTCGTTTCTGTTCTGGCCGGACTTCCACCCGGAGCCCGATCGGATCGACGAGGGTTTCGTCGAGCGGTACCGGCGCTTTCTGCGCACCAGCGCGGAGGTAGGCCTGCCCACCATTCCCACATTCCTGGTCGGGCACATGTCGGGCGAGGACTGGGATGTGCCGTGGCGGGAGGGCCGCAATCTCTACACGGACGGCTTCATGCTGGGCCAACAGGCGTTCTTCATCCGGGAGATCGTCCACCGGATCGGCGCGGAGCCGGCGGTCGCCGGCTGGCTGATCAGCAACGAGTTTCCGATCTTCGCCGGACCGGCTACCCCCGACGAGGTCCGGGCCTGGGGCCTGATCTGTACCCATGCCGTACGTGCAGGCGGCTCCCGGCTTCCGGTGTCGCTGGGCGACGGCGCCTGGACCATGGAGACCACTGGCAAGGACAACGGTTTCCGGCTGCGGCGCCAGCAGGACCTGGTCGACTTCGTCGGCCCGCACGCCTATCCCATGGGCGATGACCAGGTGCGGGTGCACACCGCGGCGGCCTGGGCGTGCGAGATGAGCCACTTCGGCAAGCCGGTGGTGATGGAGGAGTTCGGGGTCTCCGCCGCGCTGTGCTCGGAGCGGAACGCCGCCCATTTCTACCGACAGGTGCTGCACCACACGCTGCTGGCCGGGGCCACCGGCTGGCTCGCCTGGAACAACACCGACTTCGCCCTGGAGTCGGTCGATCCGTATCGGCACCGCCCCTTTGAGCTGGGGTTCGGGATCACCCGCTCCGACGGTACGCCGAAGCCTGCCCTGACCGAGATCGGCGCCTTCCGGCGCATCCTGGACGAGATCGACTTCGAGAACTGCACGCGGGCCGACACCGACACCTCGATCCTGATCCCGTCCCATCTGGAGGAGCACCCTCGGGTGGCGGTCGCGGAGCGGACCGCGATCGCGGCAGTGAGCCACCATGCCTATCTCGCGGCGAAGGCCGCCGATCTCGCTCCGGGCCTCACCCGCGAGCTGGACGCACCGCACCGCACCGCGCTGGTGCTCGTCCCGTCCAACAAGCTGCTGACCGCACCGACCTTCGATCTGCTGCTGGACTGGGCGCGCGAGGGGAGCCATGTCTATCTGTCCTGGTTCGCCGGTGCGAGCGGTTCCCACCGTGGAGCCTGGTGGCCTCCCATCGAGCGGCTGATCGGCGCCTCGCATACTCTTCGGTACGGTCTGAACGAACCCGTCGACCCGGTCGTCACCTGGGAGTTCACCGAGCCGCTGGGTGATCTCAAGGCCGGCGACGAACTGAGCTTCCCGGTCTCCGGGCCGCCTGACGCACAGGCCATGCTGCCACTGGACGCGGACTCGGCCGACTGCGTGGTGCTCGCCTGCGAC
This sequence comes from Streptomyces himalayensis subsp. himalayensis, assembly GCF_013778455.1. Taxonomy (GTDB): domain Bacteria; phylum Actinomycetota; class Actinomycetes; order Streptomycetales; family Streptomycetaceae; genus Streptomyces; species Streptomyces himalayensis. Next base: position 217,482 of record NZ_JACEHE010000003.1, read on the forward strand.
GGCCGGGGCCGCCCGGCGCTGGTGCGGCGCGACCACGGGAAGGGCGCGGTGTATCTGGCCACGTACCCGGTGGAGTTCTTCGGGTCCGTGACGCCGGACGCGCACCGCGATGACCAAGTGCACCGCCTCTACCGCGCCCTGGCGTTGCGGGCGGGTGTGCGCCCCCTGGTCACCGTGGACGATCCGCGGGTCCATGTGGACGGCCTGGTGCACGCCTCGGGGCAGAGGTACGTATGGCTGGTCAATGTCTCCGGCGACACGGTCACCACGCACGCGGAGCCGGGCGACGCCGCCGTCCGGCTGACCGATGCGCTGGACGGCCGGGACCTCACCGAGCAGATCCGGCTGGAGCCGTTCGGGGCCGTGGTGGCGCGGGCGGTGGCACGGTGACCGCAACCCCTGGAACTGCCCACACGGCCGGAACGGCACAGAGCGCGGCGCCAGAATCCCTGCGGATCGGAGGGCCACCAGTGTTCGCCGTGGACCGCTTCGGGGCGGTGGCCGACGGCCGTACGAAGGACACCGATGCGATTCAGGCGGCGATCGACGCCGCGCACGCGGCGGGCGGCGGCGTCGCTCATCTCCCGCCCGGCACCTATCTGTCCGGTGGTATCGAGCTCAGGAGCCGGGTCACCCTGCACCTGGAGGCCGGGGCAACCCTCCTCGGCTCCACGGACCTCGCGGACTATCCACCGCACGAGGGGCCGCCCGCCGACTGCGACGCGGGCCAGCGGCATCTGGTCTTCGCCCGGGGCGCCACCGATATCGCCATCACCGGTGCGGGCACCATCGACGGGCAGGGGCCGGCCTTCTGGGAGCCTTCCGGGCGCCCGCCCACTCCGCCGGACCGGCTCTGGGCCGATGTCGTCACCCACAACTGGAAGCCGGTCGGCAACAACGACCGCCCCTCTCCCATGGTCGAGCTCGCCGAGTGCCGCAATGTGCGCATCGAGGGTGTCACCCTGCGCAACTCCCCGGGCTGGACGCTGCGCCCGATCGCCTGCGAAACGGTCATGATCCGCGGAATCGTGATCCGCAACCCGGTCGACGGCATCAATACCGACGGCATCGACCCGACCGCCTGCCAGAACGTGTTCATCGCCGACTGCGACATCGACACCGGCGACGACGCCATCTGCCTGAAGAGCGAGAACCCCTACGGAGACCTCCGGGTCACCCGGAACGTCGTCGTCACCAACTGCGTGCTGTCCTGCTGCTGCAACGCCTTCAAGCTGGGCACCGCCACCCAGGGCGGCTTCGAGGACATCACGTTCACCAACTCGGTGATCTACAACCGCGATGTGCCGCTCAACGAGCGCGTCATCTCGGGCATCGCCATCGAGATGGTCGACGGCGGCTGGGTCGACGGCGTCAGCATCTCCGACATCCGGATGCGCAACACCCGTACCCCCATCTTCGTGCGGCTCGGCAACCGGGGGTGGGGGCAGCCGACCCCGGTGCCAGGCCGGCTGCGCAGGGTGCGCATCTCCGGGATCGAGGCCACCGGAGCGATCCTCACGTCCTCGATCACTGGGCTTCCGGAGCAGCACGTCGAGGATGTCACCCTCTCCGGCATCCGCATCGAAACCGACGAGGGCGGTCGGCGCGAGTGGGTGGAACGGGAGATCCCCGAAGAGGTCGCGGAGTATCCGGAGGCCCGGATGTTCGGCCGCCTGCCCGCTTACGGCCTCTACGTCCGCCATGCCCGCGGGGTCCGGATCTCCGGCACCGAGATCCGCTCCACGGTGCCCGATCCGCGCCCGCTGCTGGTCGCGGACGATGTGGAGGAGCTCTCGGTGGACGCGCTGGACGGTACGGCCCCCGGCCCGGACACCCCCCTGCTGGATCTGCGGGACACCCGAGTTGCCTTCGTCAGCGGCTCCCGTGCCCCGAACGGCACCGAGGTGTATCTCCGGGTCAGCGGCGCCCGCTCCAGGGACATCGCCCTCTCGGGCAACGAACTGTCCCGGGCCGCCGCTGCGGTCGAGACCACCGGCGGAGCTGCGCCGGACACCGTGATCGGAGACAGCAGCCCCACGTGACCGCCGTATCTACGACCTCGTGGTGACCGCATCGAGCGCGGCCGCCGGACCCTACGGCGCTTTGCGCCCAGCGGTGAAACGTCTAAGGGCTCGCAGAGGATCAAGGTGTTGCTTCCGTGGATCTGGCTCGTTGATGTGGTATGGGCGTATCACAGGAGACTCGTGATCAACTCGCCGTGGAATTCGCGGTATTCTTCCCGCACCTGGACGAGCGCCAGCGTCGTCTGCTGATGGGGGCCGAGGCCCGGATCCTGGGACACGGCGGGATCCGGGCCGTCGCGCAGACGGCCGAGGTCAGCGAGACCACCGTCCGCAAGGGCGTCGACGAGCTGGAAGCGGGGGCGGAGCCGCTGGGTCGGTCCGCCGCTCCGGCGGCGGGCGCAAGAGGGGAAGGTCGATGAGTTCCCCACGCTCGCGCCAGGGGCGTGTGGTGATCACGGCGTGGCCGCCGGGGCGGAGCATGTGGCGGCACTGGATGAGGATCTCGGTGAAGGCCTGAAGGAGCTGTTCCAGGCCGACGTGGGCGAGGTTGGCGGGGTCGTGGCTGTAGTGGTAGTCCTTCTTGACCACGCCGCGTTCGCCTGTCTCGCGGGAGGAGCGGACCTGGCCGTGTGCGCTCGCGCCGTAGGGCGGTGAGGTGACGACGAGGTCGACCATGCCCGTTGAACACGACACGGGCGCATCCGAACGCCCGTGCCAACGTGGTCTGCTGGACGGCGTTCGGGTACAACCTGAAGGCGTACCGAAGCCGCGTGATCCGGACGCTAACACCGCACACTGACAATCCGGGGACGGATCAGCCGCATCCAGCCCACTGGAACGATACGGCGACGCTCCGCGTCGCCCCCACAAGACTCGCCTCACCCCCGGCCCGAAGGCCGGAACACCGCGAATGAATCCCGGTAGCCTTTCTCCACCACGCGTTCGGCACGGCTCTCTTGGTGGGCGTCGGCGTCGTTACGCTCCTGCACCTCTTGCTGCGGCCGTGATTCCCGCATTGCCGACGTCACCGGCTGCGGAGAGTCGGCGGCGCCGGAGGAGTGACTGCCGTCTTCGAAGCCCTTGCGGTAGACCGTGGCGACTGCGGTGAGGTGAGGCCCGAGGAGAGCCTTCACGGCAGGCTGCAGCGTGCAGACCTGAGCCACCCACCGGCGTCCCGGCCTGCTGTCCGAACTCGTCGTGTCGGGCGCGGCTGTTCCCGAGTCGTGACTGCAGACCCTTGGCCGCTCGGGAGGCCTGTGTTCGACTGGCACGCATGCCTGAACAGCCCACGGATCGCCCCGTTCTCCTGAGCGGCCGGCGTCGCGCCGTCGTCCGCTGTACCGTCGCCCTGGTGCTCGCCGTGCTCGCCGCGCCGCTGCCCGGCAGTGTGACGGCCTCCGCGGAACCCACCCCCGATTCCGGGCTCGTGGCGCCGAGGACGTATCACGTGAAGCCGCCCGGCGGCCGCAAGCGCCCCGAGCGGGACAAGCGCATCCACATCCAGTACAGACGCGGCGGCAGCGAGGGAGTGGGCGCGAAAACGGGACGCCTCACGATGGATGTCAGCGGCTCGAAGGAGACGCTGCGGCTGAAGCAGTTCGGCAACGGCTGCAGCAGCACCGGCGGGGTGACCGTGGTGTGCGAAGTCGGCGCGAGCTACAACAGTTGGGCGGACTGGGCGGGCGCGCTTCCCTACGCCGCGCCCGGCAGCAAGGCCGGCGACCGGGGCGAGCTGCACCTGCGCTACCGGGCCCCGGACGGCCACGTTTCCACCGCGACGACCACGGTGGTGGTCGGCGGGCCCATCCTGGAGGTCCGGCGCCCCAAGACCATCGCCGGCGTACGGCCCAGCGCCGAGACCGGCCTGGACCTCGCCGTCCGCAACACGGGCGAGACGACGGCCGACGGCGTGGCCCTGATGGTCGAGGCCGGCAGCGAGCTGACATTGACGCAACGCTTCGCCAACTGCCGCTACACCGAAGGCGACGACGCACCGCGAAACGCCTACTGCACCTTCCCGGACCTGCGGTTGCGCCCCGGACAGACGGTGGTGTTCAGCCCCGGTCTGCGGATACGCACCCCCAGGACACTGGACCACGGCTCGCTGCGCCAATCCGCCTGGCCGCTGGACCTCGGCCCGTACGAGGACGTGCGCGTGCCCGACGGCGGTAAGCCCGGCGACGGCCCGCCGCTGCGAACGCAGGTGCGCTCGGGCGGCAGCGGGCAGTGGAGCGACGAGCGGGAGGCGTGGACCGAGGTGCGCACGGACAACCCCGCCGACTACGCGGCGATCGGTGCCCACGTGCGGGCGGCCCCGGGCGAAAAGCAGGAGGTGCGGGTCGGCGCCCGCACGGACGGGCCCGGCGACCCGGGACAGGGCGGAGCGTACGACCTGGTCTTCACGGTGCCGCGCGGAGCCGAGGTGCTGAAGGAGCCCATGGAGGAGATCGACGAGGACGTTTTCGAGCCGTCGTGCCGGCACCAGGACAACGTCTACACCTGCCCGTTGCGCGTGCACGAACCGGGCTCCGAGGAGACCCTCCCGTTCACGCTGAGGTTCGGCAAGGACGCCGGTGACGGTGCCGTCCGGCTCAAGGAGCGTAAGGGCGACGAACCGCCCGAGGACCCCGACACGTCCGACCACACGGCCGCGGTGACCGTGGATCTCGATGCCGCGTACGCGTCCTCCACCGCCTCGGGGCACCACGTCGCGTGGGGCGTCACCGGCGCCCTCGCGGCGTTCGTCGTCGCCTACGGGGGCCTGCTGCTGTGGCGACGACGGCAGCAGCGCTGACCGCCACGCCGCCGGTCAGCGCGTCGACGACGGCAGACTGCACCTGATGGCAGGCGCCTTCGAAGTCCCGGGCGCGAACTGCAGGTGCGGCTGTAAAGCGCGCCGCGGCCGTTGGGAGCAGCAGGCCCGTCGCTCTGAGAGCACGGCCAACTCGACCGGATCGGGCGATAGGCGGTCAACATGAATTGACATCGCCGACGGCGACTGGAAGCGATGGGAGCACGGGGAGCAGAAGAGGGCTCCCAATCCGCTCCCAAACAAACGTTAGGGGCCCTCCAAAGAGAGCCCCTCACCTGCAAAAACATCCGACATCACAGTCGGGACGACAGGATTTGAACCTGCGACCCCTTGACCCCCAGTCAAGTGCATGGTCTTGGTATGAAGACTCTTGCAGCCATTCCGCGCCCGAGGGCGCAGTCATAGCTGGTTAGCTGCCATTGATACTCCTTCCGCTCCGACACTGGCTCGTCAGACGCACTTGAAGACGGAAACGCGTCGGCGGCGCTTCGTCCCGACGGGCTGGAGCGGATCGCGCCGTTGGTGCTGGAGCTGGTCGGCCGCGCAGAGCGCCTGACCCGCTCGCTCGGCGTACGCCTCGCCACCGCTGTCTCGCTGTCGGCGGACCCGTCCTCCATACCACTGCGTCCGGTGCGACCCGGGCCTTAGCGCGGCGCGAAGCGGGACGTAGGGCCTGGTGAACCTTGGCGCCGCAGAGCCCGAGTGCGGGGCCTCCGACCCCGGGCCGTGGCACAGTGTGTGAGATCAACTGCAATACGTGAGGAGATAGCGTTACAAGGTCTTCTCCACCGCCGTCACCTGAACTAGTGTGAGCGCCGTCACGCCGCGACGGTGCTGGATCGAGACCCGGCCCACGCACCGCCGCCTGGCCTACGAGCTGCTCAGCTATCCCTGCCCCTGCGCCGCCTTGCGGTGTGCGTCGGGGTGTTCAACGGCCCGGTCGGGACTCTCACGGATTCCGTACCGGCCTCGCTGTCCGGGGAGGGAGTCGGCTTTGTTCCACGCATGCGACAGGCCCATCGCCCTGCGAAGGCACCTTTTAGCGATGTACGAACCGTGAATGCCCTGCGCCCGAGGCCGCCTTGTCGTCGGCGCTGGGACACCGATAGCCGTCACACTGCACAGCAGCTCTGCGGTTCGGTTCGAGCCGCTTCCCCTTTCGTCCGAGCTGAACGGACTGTCGCCCGGTGAATGCGGGCTGAGCGAAAGGCTTTGGGCGCCATGAACACCACGGTTCACTGTGAGCTGCAGTTGCGGCTCGTGTACATGAGTGACCTGTCTTGCCCGGTGACCACGGGCCTCCGGTACGACACGGCCGGCCCCTACGCCGTGCACGCCACCTTCCACACCGGCCCCGAACAGCCGGTCGAGTGAGTTTTCGCCCGAGACCTCTGCTGGCCGAGGGCCTACACGGCCCCGCCGGCACCGGCGACATCCGCGTCTGGCCGGCACGGGATCGCGGACGGGGAGTGCTGTGTATCGCCCTCAGCGCCCCCGACGGACAGGCCCTGCTTGAGGCCCCGGCGCACGCTGTGGAGTCGTTCCTGAAGCGGACCCACGAGTCGTTCCTGAAGCGGACCCATGCAGCGGTGCCGCCCGACACCGAGCACCTTCACTACGACCAGGAAACGGAGCTGTTGCACCTGCTCGCGGAGAGCTGAGCCCCCACTCGTCGGGGGTTCGGCCACCTGAGCCTCGACCACTAGAGCAGCGCAAGCCGAACGACAGGAAAACGGGATCACGCTCCCGTGCGGTGCGGGAAAGGAAACCGAGATGCCGCTGATCAACTATTCCGTACTTCGTGACCTGCTCGACGAGTTCGATACGCTCACACCGCTGCTCAGCAGGGAATCGAACGCCCGGCGGCGACTGGAGGACGTGCAGTACACCGTCTGCGTCTACACCGGCCTGCGCGATCCCCAGCAGGCGGTGTCCCAGGCTCGCGACCTGCTCAGCCGGGCGGAGGTCGGACGAAGATGAGGCCCGGGCAGCGTGGGATGGTCCGGACACGCGCAAGTCGTGTAGGGGTGAAGAGAGTTGTCAGCACCCACAGGAGCTGGGCAGATCGCCCGTCCCGCGCGATGAGGTCTGTCTCGTCAACTGGTAGCTGACTATTGGCGACCGCACAGCGAACGGCTGGTTCCGCAGCAAGGAAGCTGCGAAACCAGCCGCTTGCGGCCAACGACGGGGCCGCCATCACGGCGGGGTACCCGACACCATCTCGTCTACCGGGAATGGCTCGGCCTAAGCGAGCAGGAAGTGACAGACCTGGAGAAGAGAGGTGGGAACTGCCCGGCTGCTCACCGGCCCGGGGATGACTCGCCAGCCAGGAAGCCCAGATCGATGACCTGCCCCATTCGCCGGTAGCCGTCTGCGTTGGGATGGATCATGTCTCCGGCGTCATACCGCGGATCGATGGCGTTCGGGTTGGCCGACCAGGAGACGACGGCGTCAAAGTTCATCACACCGTCGCACACACCACCGCAGTTCCCACCACGGAGGATCCAAGAATTGACCTCGAACCGTTCTTCGTTCTGAAGCGCCGTGTAGGTCAAACGAGGTGTGATCGTCGCAAACACCACCTTGACACCGCGTGCATGCGCTCGCTCTACGAGCCTTGTGAAGGCGGCGATGATCTGGTCCGCCCCACATCCGAAACCCAGGTCGTTGGTGCCCGCATAGACGAACACGTGGCTCACCCCGCTCAGGCCGAGAACGTCACGAGCGAACCGATCCTCGACGTTCGAGTAGGGTCCGCTGGCGATCGCACATTCCCTCGAGGCGGTGTTGCCCCCGATGCCCGCGTTGGCCACCGCGAACTGCGCATTGCCAGGGAGCTCGGCAACGATGCGCCGGGCGAGCACATCGCTCCAGCGCGAGTTCGGGGGCGCCGCGGGACCGGTGCCCATGTACCCGGTGGTCCGGCTGCCGGCGCCATCTGTCACGGAGCCACCCGTCACCACGACGGTTCCGCGGGCACTCGTAGTCGAGACGTCGACCGCCATGAGCATCAGGTGCGACGTCGTGGTGGTGGTGAAGGCACCGTCGTCGAGGTCACCAGTATGGTCCCCTGCTCCGGCCGCGGTGAGGTAGTTGGTGTCGAAGGCGGCGTCATGCGCGCTCGGAACCACGTTGCCGGGCACATGCATGCTGACCACGAGATCCTGCTGCTGAGTCGTTGCAAAACGCACGGGGTCGCTCACGACGTACTCTCCTGGCGGAACAACAACGCTGCGAGAACCGTCGAAGGTGGCGGCGCGCACGGTCCCCTTGACCAGCCGGGCGCCCGAATCACGCAGCCCTACCATCACGGCACCGATCTCCATCGGCTCCGTGCCGAGGGTGTTGCCGATCCGCACCCGAACCAAGTCACCACCCTGCGTCAGATGGACGATTGTCCTGACCGTCTGGTTCTCCAGCGACCCTTTTGTTGTGTGCTGGGCCGTCGCCCACGAAGCAACCCATCGCCGGCCGGATTCACCGCTCGCTTCTGAGGCTTCCGCACTGCCCGGAACTCCCGCGAGTAGGAGGCCGACAATGGCGGCGAGAACCAGCCAGACCGCCGCTGACCGCGGCCGTGCCTCCTCGGCCCACTGGCCGGTGAACAACGTGACGGGGCGTGGCATCAGCGTCTCCTTTCTCAGCGAGCAATCACCAACGGATGGTGGACAGAAGGTCGAAGCCGAGTCGCGCGGTTTCCATGGCGCTCTGCCCGGCGTTGTCCTGCTCGATGATGTATTCGGTGATGCCGAGGTCCGCCGCGGCCTGGAAGACGCGAGCGAAGTCGATCACGCCGGTGCCGGGGGCGGTGATGTTGCCGTTCTCGTCCATGTCCTTGACGTGGAACTGGCGGAACCGTGTCGGATGGGCCTCCAGCAGCTCGACGGGGTCCTGACCGGCCCGCCATGCCCAGTAGATGTCCAACTCGAAGTGCACCAGGCCGGGGTCCGTCTCGGCGAGCAGGATGTCGTAGCCGGTTCGGCTGGGGTCGTCGGGCAGCGGCAGGAACTCTGGGTTGTGGTTGTGGTAGCCGACCTCGATGCCGAAGATCCTGGCCTGTTCAGCCGCCTTGTTCAGGTCCTGGGCATACTGACCCCAGGCGAGCGACGGCGGGACCAGCGGGCTGAACAGTCCTGTCGCGATGAATGCGGGGAGCGGTTCCACCATGTACCGCTGTCCGAGGATGTAGGCGTCCTCGATCATCTTCCGCCAGCGCGATTCGTCGTAGGGATACGGCGACTGGTGGCCGGAGGTGGCGTGCAGTCCGTAGGCATCCAGCGCGGCCTTGAACTCCCGCGCCGTGCGGCCGTGGAAGCCTGCTTGTTCGACCTTGCGGTAGCCGATGGCCGCCAGCCCGGCGAACGTCGCCTCGAGGTCGGCGTCCATGAGGTCGCGCATGGTGTACAGCTGGATACTGACGGCCTCGTGCGGAACCCGGTGCTTGTCTCGCTGGGGCCGCTGTTGCTGCGGCGCGGAGTCCGAGGCCGCGAATGCGGTCGGAGTGCCGACTGCACCGGCGGTGCCTAGCACCGCCGCGGCGGCGCCCGCCTTCAGAAATCCGCGGCGGCTGACCAGCTCCCGCATGTCCGCGGGCCTTTCGTTACCGTAACCGGTGCACATAGTTTCCTCACTTGGGTTCGCGCCGAGGCTTCGATGTCCGCATGTGCTCATTGATCTGGGACCGGGGTCCGGCGGAGCACGCTGCATACTCCGTCGGAGCCTCCTGCGTTCAACGGACCACGGTGAAACTCCACGTCCGGGTGGAGGTGTTGCGGGACGGGTCTTCGGCGATCACGCGCACCTGGTGGGTGCCGGTGGCCAGCTTCTTGGCGGGCATGTGGGTGATCCGGTGGGTGTCCTTGTCGTAGGTGAACTCCACGGCTTGCCCGTCGAGGTACATCGTCAGGTGCGCGGTGGTGAGGTCGGAGCGGTCGTCCTGCACTGTCGCTCCGATCGCCGGTTGCCTGTCCGACGTCTCGGATCCGCCGGCCGGTGTGACGTCGCTGATCACTGGTGGCGTCGTGTCCGGCCCTTCGGTCACGGAGATCTTCACTATGTCGCGTTCGGCGTTCCCCTTCGCGTCGGTGACGGTCAGGACCGCCGTGTAGCTTCCCGGCTCGGTGTAGGTGTACCGCGCCGTGGCTGTGTCAGCGCCCTCGCCCGGCACCCCGAAGTCCCAGTGGTACGACAGTGCGTCGTCTTCGGGGTCACTGCCGCGGCCGGTGAACTCGACCGTGAGCGGCGCGGCACCGCTGGTCGGGGTCGCGGACGCCTGTGCCGTCGGTGGCGAGTTCAGCCCCGTGCCCACGAACTCGATGTAGTTCACCACCATCATGCTGTCGGCGTCGACGGGCGTCGGCGGCACCAGCGGATTGCGGAACACCAGGAAGACCTCGTGCGGGCCGCCCGGGTCACGCACCGGGATCTCGACCGTGGTCCAGCTCTGCGCACCGAGGTTGCCCGGCACCTGGGCCGATCCCAGCAGCGGACCATCCGGTGCGTCGGCGCGGACCTCGGCCTTGCCGCCGAGTGAGCCGGCGGCGATCCGCAGGTCGAGGCGGTCGATGCCGGTCAGGTCGACCGGCTTGTACGACACATGGTCGCCGTCCTCCAGCTCGCCGATGGCCCGGATACCACCGCCCTTCGGATCGGAAGCCTCCACCACCTTCACGCCGCTCTGGTGGGAGAAGTGCTCGGCCTGCTTGATCCGCGGCTGCAGCACGGCCGCGTCACTGCCGGTGAGCGAGGGAGTCCCGTCGGCGCCGCCGTCATCGGTGTAACTGGCCGAGACCACATAGAAGCTCGACTGGGTGTCCGGCTCCCACGCCGCGGGGATCGTCACGGTGCCCGAGCAGCCCGTGAAGCTCTGGTCCCCATGTGCGTGCTCGTTGTGGCCGAGCGCGGTCTCGACACGGACCCTGTTGCAGTCGATCGGCCCGTCCTGCGGGTCGGTGACCTTGACCTCGAACGAGAGCCGGTCGCCGTAGTCGTACACGCCGCCATCCGCGGGCCGCTTGATCGTCACGGTGGGACGGTCGTTGCCCACGATGATCGTCTCCGTCGCCGTCCCGGTCTTGCCCGCGCTGTCGGTGACGGTCAGCCGCGCGGTGAAGGTGCCGTTGCTGTTGTATGTGTGCGCGGGGTTGGCCTCGGTGGCGTCGGTGCTCCCGTCGCCGTCGAAGTCCCAGGCGTAGGTCAGCGGATCGCCCTCGGGGTCCCGGCTGCCGGCGCTGGAGAAGGAGACCGTGAGGGGTGCGGTACCGCTGGTGCGGTCGGCCGACACGCGGGCGATCGGCGCACGTGAACCATCCACGTAATTGATCTTGTAGATGGCTGCGTCCGGGCTCCCGCCGGCGTACATGCCGCCGTAGCTGGCGCTGCCGTAGTCCACGACGTACAGCGACCCGTCGGGGCCGAACTCGAAGTCCATCGGCGCCGCCATCGTCCCGGAGTCGAAGAACGGGTGGATCCGGGTCGGTTGGCCCTCGGCTCCGATCTCGATCTCCTTCATCCACCCGCGACTCCAGTCACCCATGAAGAAGTGGCCGTCGAAGTAGGAGGGGAACTTGGTGTCCGACACCAGCTCCGAGTCGAAGCGGTAGACCGGTCCACCCATCGGCGCCTCGCCACCGTTGCCGAACTCGTCGGTGGACTTACCGTCGTAGTGCACGGTGCCGCCGTCGTACCAGATCCAGGGATGCTTCGCAGGCGGCAGCTCGCGCAGGCCGGTGTTGTTGGGCGACTCGTTCACCGGCGCGTCGCAGTTGAACTTGGGGCCGGACTGCCCGGTGGCGAAGTCGTAGTCGTTGAAGTTCAGGTTGGGCCCACTGCAATACGGCCAGCCGTAGTTGCCGGGCTCCCGGATCTGGTTGACCTCGACCAGGCCGCCCGGTCCGCGGGTGTCCGACTCGCTGGCGGCGTCGGGGCCGTACTCACCGACGTAGAGCCAGCCGGTCTTGGCGTCGATGCTGAAGCGGAACGGATTGCGGAAACCCATGGCATAGATCTCCGGCCGCACCTTCGCGGAGTCGGCGTTGGGGTATTTCCCGTTCGGCCCGAACAGGTTCCCTTCCGGGATCGTGTAACCGCCGTCTGCCGTCGGTCGGATCCGCAGGATCTTGCCGCGCAGGTCATTGGTGTTCGACGACGTCCGCTGCGCGTCGTACGAGGGGTTGCGGTTCGGCCGCTCGTCGATCGGCGTGTAGCCGTCAGAGGAGAAGGGGTTAGTGTCGTCTCCGGTGGAGATCAGCAGGTTCCCTGCACGGTCGAAGTTCAGGTCTCCACCGACGTGGCAGCACAGGCCACGATCGGCGGGGATCTTCAAGACGACCTGTTCGCTCCCCCGATCCAGGGTGTCTCCCTCGAGCCGGAAGCGCGACACGTACGTTTCGCCCTTGTACCGCTCGAAGTCCTCCGCACTGCCCTCGGCGGGGGCATCACCCTCGTTCACGCCAGGCGTCGTGGGATCGTCCGCCGGGGTGTCCAGCTGGGGCGCGTACATGAGGTAGACCCACCGCGACTGCGCGAAGTCGGGTGGCACCGCGATCCCCTGCAGTCCCTCCTCGTCGTGCTTGTAGACCGGGATCCGCGCAGCGCCCGCCGTGCCGACGCCCTCTTCGCTGAGGAAGACCCGCCCGTCACGGGATGTGTGCAGAACGCGGCCGTCGGGCAGTACCGCGAGCGCGAGCGCCTCACCGACCTGATCCGGCCCCAGGGCCAGTGTGATCTGCTCGAACTTGTCCTCACCGGGAGGCTCGTCCAAGACCGTGTCGGCATAACCGGCCTGGCCGAGCACCAGCTGACCGAGGAAGAGGGCGCAGGCTATGAGGCCGGCGATGAGGCTGCGCGCGCGTGCGGGTATGGAAGTCGACACGAGGGGCCTTTCTGTGTTGCTCAGGTGCTGGGTCTCTTACCGCGCTCGCCGACTCCGGCGAGCTGCAGCATCAGGGCTCTGGCCTCAGTCGTCGCGAACGAGTCGCAGTCGGCAGCCGGTCGGAGCAGAGCAGGTACGTGAACCACGCGCCGCGCTCGGCCACAAGGACCAGGTTCCCGGCCCGTTCGTAGTCGAGGCCGTGGCGCGCCTTGCCACCGGTGTCCAGGACCCCGTCGACGCCAGGCAACTCGGCGCACACCTCGCGGACCCGCTTAATATCGGCGGGCCGCGCACGGAGACGTGCGCCACTTGATGATCGGCAACCGCGAACCCACGCGTGGTCCCCGGGTCGAGCAGCTCGCGCCGCCATGCTGCTCCCTTCGAGCCGGGACGGGCGGGGTCGGGAAGGACCGTCCCGACCCCGCCGGACATCGTCAGGTGGTCGGCTTCAGCACCACCTGGTCGGTGCCGGTCAGCGCCGGCAGGCCGTCGGCGCCCGGGTCGGTGTACGAGGCGACGAAGACGGCCGTGAGATTGTCCTGCGCCGGGTCGTGCCCGGACGGCACCGTGGTCTGGATCGTGCCGGTGCATCCTCTGGCCGTGGTCTGCGGGTGCCCGTGCTGGTCGTGGCCGAGGACGTAGGTCACCTGCACGCGTGCGCAATCGACCGGCTGGTCGTCGGTGACGCGGACCTCGAACTGCACGGCGTCGCCGAAGCGGAACGGCTGGCCTTCGACCGGCTTGACCAGGTCCACGACGGGCGCCTCGTTGCCGACCACGATCTCGACCGACGTGGCGGCCGAGCGCCCGCGTTCGGGGCCGCCGATGTCGGTGACCTTCAGCGTCGCGTGGTAGACGCCGTTCTCCTTGTAGGTGAACGTCGGGTTGGCCTCCCGGGAGTCCACCGTGCCGTCAGCGTCGAAGTGCCACTCGTAGAGCAGCCGGTCGCCGTCGGCGTCCTTCGTGCCCTCGCTGGAGAACGCGACGGTGAGCGGTGCCTTGCCGTTGGTCTGATCGGCCGAGAGGACGGGCGCCGGGGAGTGGTTGCCGTCCGGGCCTACGTAGTCGATCCGGGCCAGCTGGGCGTCCGGGTTCTCCCGGAAGTAGCCGTCACCGTATTCGAGGACGTAGAGCGCGCCGTCCGGCCCGAACTCCATGTCCATCGGATTGTCGAACGTCACCGACGGCAGCATCGGCTCGATCTTCGAGACGTCCCCGTTCGCGTCGAGGTGGAAGGCCTTAGTGTAGTCGCGGGTCCACTCGTAGAACAGCGGCACGCCGTCGTAGTACTCCGGCCACGCCACCGGGTGCCGGCCCAGGGTGGCCTGCCGGTCGAACTGGTAGACGGGGCCGGCCATCGGCCCGATCCCACCGGTGCCGAGGCCGGGGAACTGCGCGGACTGCCCGTACGTGTACCAGACCTCCGGCTGGGCGACCCGCGGTAGCTCGCGCAGGCCGGTATTGTGCGGTGACTCGTTCACCGGCGCCGCGCAGTTGAACGGCGCGCCGGAGGTGCCGGTAGCGAAGTCGTAGTCGTTGTACGGCATGTCCGCGGTCGCGCAGTACGGCCATCCGTAGTTGGCCGGCTTGCGCACGATCGCCCACTTGCCGTGCCCGGCCGGGCCCCGGCTCGGATTCGCCTGCCGTGCGTCCGGCGAATAGTCGGCGACGTACAGCTCGTCGTTCTCCCGGTTGATCTCGATGCGGAACGGGTTGCGCAGCCCCATCGCGTAGATCTCGGGACGCGTCTTCGGCGCCCCCTTCGCGAAGAGGTTCCCGTCCGGGACGTCGTAGCCGCCGCCGTCCTTCGGCCGGATCCGCAGGATCTTGCCGCGCAGGTCGTTGGTGTTCGCCGAGCTGCGCTGGGCGTCGTACGCCGGGTTGCGCTCGGGTCTCTCGTCGATCGGTGTGTACCCGCCCGACGAGAACGGGTTGGTGTCATCGCCGGTCGACAGGTAGAGGTTGCTGTCACGGTCGAACACGATGTCGCCGCCGACGTGGCAGCAGATGCCGCGGTCGACGGGGACGTCGATGATCCGCTGCTCCCTCGCGACGTCGATCTTGCCGTGGGCGAACTCGAAGCGGGAGAGCCGGATGGCGCCCTTGAAACGCTCCCAGTCCGCCGCCGTGCCGGTGGCGGGAGCGTCACCCTCGTTGACGCCCGGGGTCGAGGGGTCGTCCACCGGGGTGTTCTGCGGCGGCGAGTAGTAGAGGTAGATCCAGTTGTTCTTCTTGCCGAAGCCGGGGTCGACCGCGATGCTCTGCAGGCCTTCCTCGTCGTGCTGGTAGACGTCGAGGGTCGCCGCCCGTGTGTTCAGCCCGGTGGCCGGGTCGTGCATCCACACCGTCCCCGCGCGGGTGGTGTGCAGCACCCGCCCGTCCGGGAGAACGGCGAGGTCCATGGGTTCGCCGGGCGAGTCGTTGAGCGTCACCTTCTGGAAAGCGGAGTCCGGCGGCGGCGCGTTCTCCTCGGCGGCCGATATCGGCGGCGTTGCGACGAGTGTCAGGGCAGCCAGTGCTGCGGCTGCCGGCCACGTCCGTCCCGTGGTACGTAGCATGGTGATGCTTCTCCTTCAGTGGAGGGCGTCAGATGGTGGCCGGATCGCAATCCGCGCCGGGGCAGCGGCGGGGAAGCAGTGACGGTCCGGCCGCTGGGTCGTCCGTGTTCAGCCGCGCAGGTTCGCGATGGCCTGGTAGCTGCGCTCGGCGGCGCCGAACGACCCGGGCGGGTTGGGCTGGGTGCTGGGCGCGTTGTCCTGCTCCCACATGCTGTGGTGGGCGCTCTTCGCGCCGATCTTCCGGTAGAACTCATCGAACGGGATGTCGCCGGTGCCGAATTCGACGATGTCGTAGCCGTTGGGGTTCGCCTCGTTGGCCTTGCCGTCCTTGGCGTGGAACAGGGGGTAGCGGTGCGGGTGAACGGCCACGTAGTCGGCCGGCTCGAATCCCGGGTAGCGGTGCTGGCCCACGTAGGCCCAGTAGATGTCCATCTCGAGGAACACGTGGTCCGGGTCGGTCTCGGCGAGGAACACGTCGTAGAGCCGGGCGTCGGGCTGGTCGGTGGCGAAGGCGAACTCGCCCGCGTGGTTGTGCTGGTAGAGCTTGACTCCTCGGGCGCTTGCCGCCTCGCCCCACTGGTTGAACTCGGCTGCGGCGGCCTGGTAGGCGGCCACCGTGTTGATGTTGGAGGGTGCCTGCGCCGTGCCCACGTGCGGCATTCCGAGGATCTCGGCGTGGTCGAGCTCCCGTTGCAGGTTCGTGCGGAAGTCGTTGAGACTCCGGTGACTGCCCGCCGCCCGCAGCCCGTTGTCGTCGAGGAGCCCCCGGAGCTGCTCGACCGTGATGCCTGGCTCGGCGGGCGAGGTGTAGCCGGCGAACTCGACCTCCTGGTAGCCGATGCGCGACAACTCCTCGAAGACCTGCCGGAATCCGAGGTCCCGCACCTTGTCACGCACGCTGTAGAGCTGGATACCGACTTTGCCCTGCGGAATCAACCGCCCGTTGCCGGTGCTCGTCTCCGCGAAGGCTGCAGTGGGCAGCGAACCGGCGAGGGTAGCCGCGCTCACGGCAACAGTCGCGCCCGCAGTCCTCTTCAGGAATCCGCGACGGCTGAGGTTTCTCTCTCTCACTGTCTCTCCTTCGATTGGTGCGAACCGGACGTTCCGCCGAGGGCCTGGGCGAGCGAGGTGATGTCGCGGTCGTCCGCCGTCACCGCGCCTTTCCTACGGTGTACGCGCCCTCCACCTGCTGCCGGCAGCTGCCGTTGTCGGCGCTGCGTTCCTCCGCGGCAAGGACACGCTGCACCTGCAGTCCGTCGGCGAACGACGGGGTCGGGTCCGCGCCCTCACGGATCCAATCCTGCAGATACTGGGCCCGTACGTGCCGGATCGTGCCTGGCCGGCCGGCCTTGACGAGTCGGCGGGCGACCGTGCGCGCGGGCACCCGGCGGTAGTTGAACCCGACCGTCGACCGCACACCGCGTTCCGCTGCCGGCTCGGCCACCGCCGTCATGGCGACCGCTTCCTCCACGGTGTTGACCAGCGGCTTCTC
This sequence comes from Streptomyces himalayensis subsp. himalayensis, assembly GCF_013778455.1. Classification (GTDB taxonomy): domain Bacteria; phylum Actinomycetota; class Actinomycetes; order Streptomycetales; family Streptomycetaceae; genus Streptomyces; species Streptomyces himalayensis. The sequence goes on from NZ_JACEHE010000003.1 coordinate 234,241, forward strand.
GCACAGCACCTGCATACCTGCGGCCAGCGCGGCGATGGCGAGCTCGGCGTGGTCGTCGCCCGGCGTGCAGATGTCGACCAGATGCACGTCGTCGCGTTCCAGCAGCCGACGCCAGTCGGTCTCCACCGACGCCCAGCCGAAGCGCGCCACGGCGTTCTGCACACCGTCGGGGTCACGTCCGCAGAGCGCGGTCATCGCCGGTGAGACGGGGAGGTCGAACATCCGGCCCACGCAACGCCACGCCTGCGAGTGCACCGCTCCCATGAACGCGTACCCCACCAGGCCGACGCCTAGCGTCGGCCGACCGTCCTTCACCATCAAGCCTCCTGTCGATTCGTCAGCCGCAGCACCCGAGCGCACCAGAACGGCTCACTCGAATCCGACGGGGAGGTATTGATCGACGTTGTCTTGGTGGCCACGGCCGAGTACGTCGTGATGGAGGCCGGGACCTCACACTCGACCAGATCCCCCATGTCGTTGCTCCTCTGGGCGATGAGGCGAGCCAGCGACACCGCGGAGGAGGACATGCTCGCGTATACAGCACTGTCGCCCCCTCCACATCAGAAGTTCGTGAGGAAAGTAGCCACTTTCCACAAGTCGCGGAAGAACTTCGTCCATGATTCTTTTTCTTTTTCCTGCTGCTGGACAAAGTTATGGGGCGTCACGCCGCTCGTGCCCGCGGAGCACCGGACGCCGGCGTCAGCGCGGACGGCACCGCTTGCGCCCTACCGAGCACCACCAGGGCTCCGTACTCGAGCGGCCCGAACAAGCCGGGACCTACCCGCTCATCAGGAAGTGGTAGTCGCCCGAGCCGGCGCGGCAGAGGACCCCCGGATCCCCCTTCTGCCCGACGAGCATGACTCCTGGTCAGCGATTAGTTGGCCGCAAGGCCACGGCCCATGCCCGGGCGGAGGAACGCGAAGCAGGCATCGCTGAGTTGATTCGGCTGGAGGCAGAGCGGTGGTGCTGTCCTCGGCTGGTGGTCACGCAGGAGACGGTCGCCAAGGCTGATGGCTGAGACTCCTTGCGAGGAGACGGAGGCGACGCAGGCCGGGGAGGCGGTCCAACTTGCTGCAGCGACTGTGTCGTCGCCGATGGCGGGGAGTGGGAGACGCGAGTGGCCGGGGTGCTGACCGTGCCGCGGTGGCAGCCAGGGCCGACGGCGGACGTGCTGCCGAAGGTGTACCGGGATTGTCGAGCTTCTCCAACGCCATGTCGTACACGGCGGAGCCGAGCAGCAGCCCGCGCGTACTCCTCGGCGGCCGCGGCGGCGAGGACGACGGCCCCGGGCCGCACGTGCGGGGCCACAAGGCTCCTTCTCGGCCTCGCGGCGGGGGAACTGCTCAACCCGGGCAGCCTCGCCGCAAATTCCGTTGCGCGTTTGCACAGCGGAGTCAGCGCACGCGGCATGCCGGACCGCATCACTCCCAGCCCCGCTCTGCCCGTGCACGGCCGGCCACGGTTCCTGCCCGGTAGCATCGAGGGCCGTTCGAGGAGGTCCCGTCAGGTGAGCGAGGCGCGCCCGTCGAAGGCCTCCTCACGCGAACGTATGCGCATGGCCAGCCCGGCGGTCCCGGCCGCCTCCACGCCGATCATGGTCGTTCCAGCAGGGGCGTCGGCAGCGGGCAGCGTGACGGCAGGCCGACCGCCCGTGCTGGAGCTCTGCGTGGCGTCGTCTGCGGCGACAGTCCGCTTCGCCGCGGTCTTCGCCGGCTTCTCCAGGACGATGCCCTCCTCGATGGGCGAGCCGTCCAGCGCCCAGTACTCGCCGAGCGTGAGGCGACTCATTCCGTCCGCGGTGAGCGGGTCCACCTCGACCTTCAGCGTGCCGATCTTGAATGCCTGGCGGTACGCGGACCAGGCCGGCTGCACGGGGTCGAAGGAGTCCTGCACCGCGCCGCCATTCCCGCACAGGATGTACGCGGTGCCCAGGTCGAGCCGGTTGGGGATATCGGCGACGACCTGGTCACCGCGCAGGACATGGCTGCGCTCGTAGTTGTGGTCGTGCCCCTGGAGCACCAGGTCGACCGAGTAGCGGGCGAACAGTTCCAGCCACGCCTCGCGTACGCCCTCATCCGAGCCGTGCCGGGAGGAGGAGCTGAAGGCGGCCTGGTGCATCAGGACGACGATGAAGTCGACGCCCTTGTCCGCGTGCGCGGCGGCGAGGGCCTTCTCCACCCACTGCCGCTGCCGCCCTCCGGTGTAGCCGATGTTGTGCTTGATCTCGCTGTTGACGTCGTTGTTGTCGACGCTGATGAACACGGCGCTGCCGTAGCGGAAGGAGTAGAAGCAGTTCTGCAGGTCGTCGTAGCCGTTGCCGGGCAGCGAGAACCTGGTGAGGTAGGGGTCGTAGCCCAACTCGCCCCAGCTGTCCCCGGTTCCCAACACATCGAGCTGGCTCTCGATCTCGTGGTTGCCGATGCACGGCATCCACGGCGTGGAGGTGGCCATGGGCGAGATCATGTCGAACCACTCGTCCCACAGTTTCTGGTCGCCGTTGGCGTACGCCAAGTCGCCGACGATGGCGTGGAAGGCCGGGTTGAACGACTGCGCCAGCTTGGTGTTGAGACTCGGCTGGATGGGCTGCTGGGCCGTGGTCGCCAGGTCGGTGCCCTGGTCCCCGAAGGCCGTGAAGGTGAACGGCTCCCGCCCCCGAGGCCCGGTGGTGAAGCCGTTGGCCGGGGTGACTGTCTTGTCGTCGTGCCCGATGCGGTAGCCGTAGCTCGTCCCGGGAAACAGCCGCGTCAGCCGGGCGTGGTGGAAGTAGCCGGGGTAACCCGGGTACTGCACGGTCCGCGCGGTGACCCGGTCGTCCGCCAGCTGGACGAAGGGATTGCGTACCGGTCCCGGGGTCATCCAGCTGACCGTCATCTCGCGTGCCGCGTCGGCGCCGAAGGACACATGGACCTGTGAAACGGGAGTCTCCGCCCCGTACGCGGGCTGGCGCCAGAACCACGCCCCACCCGCGGCAGCAGCACCCACCGCGCCGACGACCGCACTGCGTCGAAGGAAGTCCCGCCGGGACACGTACGGCCGGTGTGCATGTGAATGACCCATGGAGCGGACCGTAGGGTCATTGGATGAACACGCAACCACCTGCGGGTGGCCGATTCCCGACGCCCGGCCCCGCGCTCCCGCCGCTTCTTCCGGGCACCACCGATGCGCGTCACCGTCAGGTGTGACTGTCGCAGCACCGAGCAGGCACATGAGGTACCTGCGCATACTTTTCAGTCCCGTGTGCGCGGTTTCGGGTGGCCGGAGCGTCAAATGAGCGTAAAACGACCGACGGATACCACGACGCACGCCCCCGCGGCCACCGTCCGCTGAGTTGCCCCCACCTTTCCCGTCAAACGCCACAAGGGCGCCGCGGCGCGTGTGCTGGTCTGCGTGCCGCCTTCCGCAGCATGGCTGATGGGACGCGCCAACCGAGCACTACGGGTGGTACTCCAGCAGGACAGGGCCGGGGCGGAAGGCAGCACTCTCGTCTCCGGCCATGTCCTGTGCCAGGGTGGGCCACTCGGCGACTCACCTCGCTACTCCTCGATCACCAGCCCTTTTGCCGCGAGAAGCGGCGTGAGATTGCAGATCTCGATGACCGTCTTGCCCGCTCGGTACGCGGAGATGTAGCCCGCCTCGGCGTCGTCCCGCTCCTGGGACGCGGTGACCACCTCCGCGGCGTCCTCGCGGCGTACGACGACCACGCCGTCGGCGTCGGCTCGCATCACGTCTCCCGGGTGGACGAGTACCCCGCCGATGGTGACCGGCTCGCACATCGGTCCGATGGTCTCCTTGACCGTGCCCTTGATGGAGACGCTGCGGGAGAAGACCGGCAACCCCAGGGCGCGCAGGTCCTCGGTGTCCCGGACACCGGTGTCGGTGATCAGGCCGCCGAGGCCCTTGGCCTGGCATGCGTTGGCGAGGACGTCTCCGAAGGAACCCGCCTCCTCGTAGGCGCCCGCGGAGACGACGATGACGTCCCCCGGGCGGACGTAGGCGATGGCGGTCTGCAACATCAGGTTGTCGCGTGGTGCGCACTGGACCGTGAAGGCGGAGCCGCACAGGGACATGCGGTGGTCGACCGGCTTGATGGTGGAGTCCAGGGCCCCGAGCCTGCCCTGTGCCTCGTGGATGGTGGCCGAGGAGAGGGCACTCAGTTGCTCGACCACGGCGGCGTCCGGCCGCTCGAACTTGGTGCTGCCGCGAAGCATGATGGCCTTTCGGACGGATCAGACGGAGGTGGCCGGGGACAGGCCGGCGCAAGCCGCCGCGATGCGCGCGCACGCCCCGGTGAGGACGTTGGTCGACGTGGCGAACGAGATGCGGAAGTAACCGGGTGCGCCGTACGCGGCTCCGTGGATCACCGCCACCTGCCGGCTGTCCAGCAGGTAGCGGGCGAAGTCCTCGTCGCTCCGTATCCGGCTTCCCGTCGGTGTGAACCGGCCGATGACCTCCTGGCAGTTCACCAGGAGGTAGAAGCCTCCGTCGGGGGCGGTGCAGCTCAGCTGGGGAACATCGTTGATGAACTTCACGGTGGCGTCGCGGCGTCCGCGGTAGACGCGCACGGTTTCCCCGACGTAGTCCTGCGGTCCCGTGAGCGCGGCGGCAGCGGCGGCCTGGCTGACGGAGGAGGGGCAGGAGGAAGTCTGGGACTGCAGTGTGTTGATCGCGGTACACCCTGTCCGCCGTCGACAACGCACGGCTCGTCCTCACCGCGCCGAAGACTCGCAGCAGCAAGAACTGGGTCGCCATCTCCCCACGCGTGGCGGCCGCCCTCGAACGCCGCGCCGCCGCCCGCAACACTGCCGATGACCCGACGGATCAGTACACCGGCCTCGTGTTCTGCCGCCCCAACGGACGACCACTGCGCCCGCAGACGGTCCTGGACCGCTTCCGCCGGCTGGCGGCGGAAGCCGGCGTACCCCGCGTCACCCTGCACGACCTGCGGCACCTCGCCGCCGCCCTCACCATCACCGCCGGCATCCCGCTGACCGTGGTGTCGAAGACCCTCCGGCACTCCACGCTGTCCACCACGGCGAACATCTACAGCCACCTCACCCAGCAGGCCGCCCGCAGCGCCGTCGACGCCATCGACACCCCCTCACCCACGCCGACCGAGACGGTCACCGCGCCGGCACTGGCCCAACTGGCTGCGACCACGCCGCGGCCACTCAACCTGGCTCGCCAGCCAGCCGAACCCCGTCTACTCCCCGTCCCGGCCGCCAGTTCACCCGCCGCATCCCAACCGCAGGGCATCGATGCGACCACACCGCGACCACCACGGCCGCAAACACGGAAAAGGCCGCCTCCTCATCTCTGAGAAAACGGCCTCCGACCTGCGAAGGCGCTGGTCGGGACGACAGGATTTGAACCTGCGACCCCTTGACCCCCAGCGGTCGACCTCGGTTTGAAGACTTGTGCAACCGTTCCGCGCCCGCGAACGCAGTCATAGCCGGTTACCGGACATCGATGCCCCGTCCGCTCCGACAGTGGCTCGTCCGACGCACTTGGAGACAGCAACAGCCGACGAACTCGCGGACACGGGCGGCGGTGATGCCCTCTCGCTGCTCGACGGCGAGTGGGTCGCGCCTCGAGTTCGATGAGTGGGCCGAGGCCGACGGCGCGGGTGTAGACGTTACTCTCCAGAGTGAGGGGGAGGCCTGGTGGACGGAGCCCGGCTGCTCGATGACGAGAGCCCCAATGTCGCACACATGATGGCGTTTCGGACCTCTCCCCAGAGATCGCCGAGCAGTTGGAGCACGCCCAACAGTGCGGCTGGTTCGCCGGGCGGTCGGCTGACCACCCTTCCGGTGGAGACCCTGCGGCGCCTCGCCACCGATTCCGAGCCCCGCGATCCAGGCCCTGACCACCGCCTCCCCGGCCTTCCGGCGAGGCTGCCGGTTGACGAGGTTCCGTCCGCCGCTCGATTGCCGATCACCCAAGCCTGCTGGTGCCGGCGGCTCTGCTGCGTCTCCTCGCCGACCCGATGGAGCGGGCCGTGGAGACCGCGGCCCGCTCCGCCGCCTTCCCGGCTGGTGCGGTCGAGCGGCTGCTCGCGCCAGCGGGGGCCGCGAAGGGAGTTACCGGCTCGTGACGTAGGGGCGGTCGCGGCGGGCGTCATGGAGGACCGAGCCCCACCAGAGCAGCTGGTCGAGCATGACCTTGGCGGCGCCTTCCGGGCCCTCCGGGTCGAGGAGTGTGCCGTCCGGGGAGAAGAGCAGGTAGTAGCGGGGGAAGGAGACGTAGTCGCGGACGGTGTGGGCCTGCAACTCGTTGAAGACCTGCTGCAGTTGCTCGATCGCCAGCAGGCCGCCGCTGGCTCCGCTGTAGCCGACGAAGCCGATCGGCTTGGCCTGCCACTCGGTGTAGTGCCAGTCGATGGCGGCCTTCAGGGAGGCCGGGAAACTGCGGTTGTAGTCGGGCGTCACAACGACGACTGCATCGGCAGCCTTGAGCCGCCGGGTCAGTCCGGCCATCCCGGCGGGACGGGGCAGCTCGGGCTGCATCGCCGACGGCACGGACGGCAGTTCGAGCGGAATGTCGGTGTCCGCCAGATCGATCAGGTCGACCGCGAACTCGCCCTGCCATTCAGCCTGTTCGATGAACCAGTTTGCTACCACCGGGCCGAAGCGCCCCTACCGGACGCTGCCGACGATCACTGCGAGGTTCAGCCGCTCACTGGGCATGGTTGTGCTCCTCTTACGGGGTGGTTGGGTGGCTGACCCCCAGGCGGGGCCCGCGCAACTCCAAGCTGCCGGGCGGGCGGAGGAGGAGGAGGAGGAAGGCCGCGCGGAGAGTGGTAGTGGCAGGCCACGATCCGGTACGACACCGGGTGTTACGTTCGTCGAGTGAGCGACAACGAGCTGGGCCTGTTCCTGCGCCTGCGCCGTGAGGCCGTTACGCCGACCGAGGTTGGGTTGCCTGCAGGGCCGCGCCGCCGTACCCCCGGACTGCGCCGCGCGGAGTTGGCGACGCTTGCCGGGGTCAGCGTCGAGTACGTCACCAGGCTGGAGCAGGGGCGGGATCGGCGGCCGTCGGCGCAGGTGTTGTCGGCGCTGGCGGACGCGCTGCGGCTCACCGCCAGCGAGCGGGTCCACCTGCACCGGCTCGCCAAGGGCGCTGACGCAGGCTTCAGTTGCATGGGCGGGGCCGGGCCGAACAGGGTGGTGAGGCCCACCGTGCGGGCGCTGCTCGACCGCTTGGAACCGGCGCCCGCTGTGGTGCTGAACCGGCTGAACGGGATCCTGGCCTGCACGGACGGGTACCGGCGGCTGGCCGAGCCGAACGGGGTGCTGGACGGCGGCCGACCGAACCTTGCGCGCTTCGTCTTCACCGATCCGCGGGCGCGCACCGCCTACCCGGACTGGGACAAAGTCGCCGACGAACAGGTCGCAGCCCTCAAGCAGGGGCCGGGACAGTCCGATGCCCATGTCGGCGCGTTGATGAACGAGTTGGCCCTGTCGTGCGGGGCGGAGTTCGCCGGGCGGCTGGAGACACTGCCGGGGCTGCCGCGGGTGAGCGGAGTCATGCGGGTGGTCCATCCGGAGGTGGAGGAGTTGCGGCTGGCATACAAACGCTCGAACTGGCCGCCGACGACGACCAGCGGCTCGTCGTCCACCTACCGGCCGACGACGCGACCGCCGCCGCGCTCGACCGCCTCACCGGCCGTCACCCAGGCGCCCTCCGGGCAGTCTGAGCGGGCAGCCATCGGCGTGTGCGAGGAACTGCACGGGGCGGAGGTAACGGCGTTGTGCCTTCCGCAGCACGCAGTTCGCCTGGATCCCCGTGGGCGTCAGGTTGATCACACCGTGGGGTTCCGGGGTGGCGCGGCCAGGGCCGTGGGAGGTCAGCGACGAGCTGTTGGCAGTGATCGGGCTCGGACCGACGGGTCCGGGAACCGCTGCGCCCGGCGAAGGTCCCGTTCATCGACCTCATCGCGGCCGCGTCCTCGTACGGCAGCTCGGCGAAACAAAACACTGCGTGCCGCGGCAGCCCCGCACAAGATGCGGCCCGCGCGCAAGTGAGACTGGGGGATTCCGTCAAGCGACCGAGCCGACTGCTCCCGGCTGCAAGAATGACCTGGCCATCCGTTCGGCGTACAGTGGCGGGCACGCTGTGTGCCCCGACGCGTATGCCTTCGACAAGTGGGAAGCCCTCAAGCCATGGCCGCGCAGCGCAGCTCCGCCGAGCACATTCCTTCCGTCCACCAGCTCAAGGTCGGTCTGGAGGGGGTGAAACCGCCGGTGTGGCGACGGCTGGTGGTGCCCTCGGACATCACGCTGGGGTCGCTGCACGACGTAATCCAGGTGGCGTTCGGCTGGGAGAACATGCACCTGCACGCCTTCGAGGACCGCTCGGGCGGGCGGTACGCCCCGCCAGAAGACGCCAGCGTCCCGGTCTTCGACGAGGAAGAGGCCGCCCTCGTGGACGTCCTGCCGCGTACCGGCGACCGTATGGACTACACCTACGACTTCGGCGACGACTGGCTGCACCGGATCGCGGTGGAGGCGGTACACCCCGCCGAGGAGGGCGACGGGGAGCGCGCGCTGTGCATAGGCGGGCGGCGGGCCATGCCCCCCGCCGAGGACCTTGGCGGCGTGTGGGGGCTGGCCGAGCTGCTGGAGCGGTACGAGGACGGGGAGCGCCCGATCCCCACGGTCGTCCGGCACGGCGGTGAGGAGTGGGCGGAGTACGACAGCCTGCGTGACGAGGTGCTGGTGGGCCTTTACGAGGAGGGCTTCGACCCGGCTGCCTTCGACCCCGCCGAGCTCACCCGGGAGCTTACGCAAGTGCCGCTGCGGCGGGCGGCGGGCACGCGGCGCAAGGGGTGCGGCGAGGCGGGTGGGCGCCAGGCCCCTCCGAGGACGTACCGCTGCGAGTGCGGCAGTCTGCACCCGCTGCCCGGCGGCGCGGTCCCGCTCACCGACGGAGACGGGGTGGGCGAACAGGCGTCGCTGTCCGACGTCCTCGACGAGTCGCTGTCCGACCTCTTCGATGCCGCGGACATCCGGCTCCCTGCCGTGCGGCTGCCTGGCGAGGCGGAGCTGGCTCGCGCGGTGCGCGAGGGGCCCGCGTTCATGGCGGCGGTGCGGCTCGGACACTGGTGCGGCGGAGAAAGAAGGGCCCGAAGGGCTTCCGCAGAAGGGCGGTGGCGGGAGACGGGCGGGAGAGAGCTGACCCCGAAGGGGCTGCTGCGGCCGAAGCTCGCCCGGCAGGCCGTGGAGGAGGCCGAGCTGTGGCGCATCGACCCTGAGGAATGGGGCGATCCCGAGGGGCGGGCTGCACGGCTGGCGAAGATCCGCAGCGCAGCCGACATGGAGCTGGTGGACCTGCCCTGGGAATGGGCGCTGAGCTGCGGCTTCGTCAAGGTCGATGCCAACCGCGCACACGCCGGCGACGAGCTGCCGGACCAGGACGACGACGCCGCGCTGCTGGCCGCCTGGCAGGGGGCGGCGGCGGGCGCGGCGATCGAACTCTCCCTCAACTTCCCCGCGCTGGACGGGCCACTGGGCGGTGTGGCGCCGCTGCGGGCGCTGACCGACGAGGTCCCGCCGCTGGTGTTCCTCATGCTGCTCGCGGCGTACGGGCTGCCCGACGGGGAGTGGCTGAATGTCGCCGACTACTTCACCGGCGGCCTGGAGGGGTTGCCCGAGGGTCCGGCCCGGCGGCTGGTGTCGGCGCTGCTCGTCGACCAATACCACGACACCGCGGGGACACTGGAGCTGTTCGGCGCCGCCGAGCGCGAAGGCCACGAACCGCCGCTGGACGCTTCCCTCACCCTGCTGTTCGACGGCGGCGGGCCGAGCACACTGCCCGCCGGCCGGTTCAGGCTCACCCCGCTGGGCCGCTCGGGTCTGCGCGCGCTGCTGGTGCAGGTGGGCGTCCCGGCGCCGGTGATCGGTTCGCTGGCCCAGGCGGACGCCCGCGACCTGCTGACCGCGCTCGCCTCGTACCCCTCCGAGACGGATGCGGCGGCGGAGGTGGAGGGCTGGCTGGCGGCGCGCTCCACGGCGGACGCGGCGGTGCAGGTGGTGGACGCCTGCGACGGTACGGAGCCGGCCGACGCGCTGCGCCGGCTTCAAGCCCCGCGGGTGCTGGCCGCCGTACTGGAAGCGGACCGCACCGGGCGGGTGAAGGCAGTGCTGCGCAAGGCCGCGGTCTCCCAGGTCACCGGCTGCGCGCACGCGGCAGCGTCCATGCTGCGCCGGATCGGAGAACCCGCCGAGGGGCAAGCCCCGTGGGGCCTGGAGTGGATGCTGGTGGACGGCGCTCTGCCGTTCGCCAAGGCGGGCGAACAGGCACTACGCGAAAGGCTGCTGGCCGGTCCCGAGGACGGGAAGCGTCCGCTCGACCAGGTGGCCGAACGCGCTGACGACCTGTGGCGCGCCGGCCACCCGCACGCCGGCGAGGTGCTCGGCGCGTTGGCCGACGCCGTCAAGCCCCTCGACAAGGCCCTGGCCAAGCGGCTGCGGAAGGCGGCGTTCAAGGCGGGGAGCGCCGCGTGAGCCGACTCGTCCGGGACATCACCACCGATGCCGTGCCGCTCGCGGACCCCGCTGCCGCGGCCTGGGCACGCGAGCACCTTGCCGCCGGCGGCTGGGCCGCCGTGTTCGCGCCGGCCGAACCGGGGCAGCCGGCCCGGCTCGGCCGTCTGGTCCTCTACCGGCCCTCCGCTGCTGCCCGCCCCGTACCCGCCTCGACCGCCGTACCTCAGGCGGTGGAGCGGGTCCGGCTCGAGCTGGTCCTGCCGCACGGCGGCGGGGTGCGCACCCGCACCGTCGAGGGGTGGGCGCTCGACCCCGGTGGTGCGCTCGCCCTCCTGCTCGATCCTTCCGAGGCCGCCGTACACCCGTCGCTCGCCGCATGGGCGGCCGTCGCCCGCCGCGCCTTGGAGCTGCTGGGCGAGGGGCGCCTGTACCCGGCGCTGACCTCCGACACGTACCCCACCTGGCGCTTCGGGCCGCCCGGCGCGCGTGGCCGGCGGGACCTGGACGCGCTGGCCGCCGCTCTGCCCCCGCACGCCCACAACCTCCCCGCGCCCCAGACGGACCGCACAGTGCCGCAGATCGCCGAACCGGCCACCCTGGTACGGGAGTTCTGCGACGCGCTCGCGGACGCCCTGCCGCGCACCCCGGCCGCGCGCTGGGCCGCGCCCGGGAATCCGTACGCCGACCGCGCGACCGCCCTGCATCCGGGGCTGGCCGAGTGGGCGGCCGAAGCCGCCTCCGAGCGGGCCGCGCAGGTCGGTGTGGAGCTGCGGGTGGAGCCCCCGGCCGGGCGGCGCCGCGCCTTCCAGGCCGTGCTGCAGCTGCGCACCGCGGCCGACCCCTCGCTGGTCTTGGACGCCGCGGAGCTGTGGGCCGACCCCGTGCGCACGCAGCGCCTGCTTGGCCCGCACGCCGAGGCCGAGGCGCTGCTCGCGCTGCGCCGCGCCGCCCGCGCCTGGCAGCCGCTGACCCGCCTGCTCGCCGAAGCCGCCCCCAGCGCGCTGGGGCTCGACGACGAGGAGGCCATGGAGCTGCTGGGGGATGCCGCCAACGCGCTGCGTACGGCGGGTGTGTGCGTGCACTGGCCGCGCGAGTTGGTCAAGGCCCTTGAGATGCGGGCGGAGATCGGGGCGGCGACCGCGCCCGGCGCGACCGTGGACACCCTGCTGGGCCGCGACGCCCTGCTCGACTTCTCCTGGCACGTGGCGCTCGGCGGCGAGCAACTCACCGAGGGCGAGCTCGACCTGCTCGCCGAGGCCCGCCGCCCGCTGGTCCGGCTGCGCGACCAGTGGGTCGTCGCCGATCCACGGCTGGTGGCCCGCCTGAAGCGGCAGCGCACCCGCGGCCTCGCCCCGCTCGACGCCCTCCAGGCGGTGCTCACCGGCGAGGTGGAATGGGACGGCGAGCGCGTGGCGGTGGAAGCGGCCGGCGCCTTCGGCGAGCTGGTCGCCCGGCTGCGCGACCCCGACGCCCGCGCCCCGATCCGCGTACCGGAGGGCCTGACGGCCACCCTGCGCGACTACCAGAAACGCGGCCTGGCCTGGCTGGCGGACATGACCCGCCTGACGCTCGGCGGGATCCTCGCGGACGACATGGGCCTGGGCAAGACCGTCACCCTGCTCGCCCTCCACCTGCACCGCCAGGAGCAGCCCGACACCGCGGGCCCCGCCCTCGTGGTCTGCCCGGCCTCGCTGCTCGGCAACTGGCAGCGCGAGGCCGCCCATTTCGCCTCCGCCGTCCCCGTGCGCCGCTACCACGGCGGTGAGCGCACCCTCGACCACCTTGCCGGAGACGAGCTCGTCCTGGTCACCTACGGAGTGCTGCGCAAAGACCGGGAGCGGCTCGCCGCCGTCAAGTGGTCGCTCGTCGCCGCCGACGAAGCCCAGCACGTCAAGAACCCGTACGCCACCACCGCCCGCGAGCTGCGTGCCCTGCCCGCCCGCGCCCGCGTCGCGCTCACCGGCACCCCGGTGGAGAACAACCTCTCCGAGCTGTGGGCGCTGCTCGACTGGACCACCCCCGGTCTGCTCGGCCCGCTGTCCGCCTTCCGCGACCGCTTCGCCAAAGCCATCGAGCGCGGCGCACTGGGTGCGGACGGCGACGAGGAAACCGCCGAACAGGCCCGGCAGGCCGCCGGGCAACTCGCCCGTCTCACCCGCCCGTTCCTGTTGCGCCGCCGCAAGTCCGATCCCGGCATCGCCCCCGAGCTCCCGGCCAAGACGGAGACAGACCACCCCATCACCCTCACCCGCGAGCAGGCCGCCCTGTACGAGGCGCAGGTCCGCGAGACGATGGCCCTCATCGAGAAGGCGGACGGCATCGCCCGCCGAGGGCTGGTACTCAAACTCCTCACCGCGCTCAAGCAGATCTGCAACCACCCAGCCCACTACCTGCGCGAAACCGGCCCACTGCCGGGCCGCTCGGGCAAGCTGGAACTCCTCGACGAACTGCTCGACACGGTGGTCGCCGAAGACCACAGCGCCCTGGTCTTCACCCAGTACACGCAGATGGGCCGGCTCCTTGAGCGGCACTTCGCCGACCGCGGCATCCGCGCCCGCTACCTGCACGGTGCCACCCCCGTACCCCGGCGCGAGGACATGGTCGCCGCCTTCCAGCAGGGCGAGTTCCCCGTCTTCCTCCTCTCCCTGAAAGCGGCCGGCACCGGCCTCAACCTCACCCGCGCCACTCACGTCGTCCACTACGACCGGTGGTGGAACCCCGCCGTCGAGGACCAGGCCACCGACCGCGCCTACCGCATCGGCCAGGACCGCCCCGTCCAGGTCCACCGGCTCACCACGCAGGGCACCGTCGAGGACAAGGTCGCCCGCCTGCTCGGCGCCAAGCGCGCCCTCGCGGACCAGATCGTCACCTCCGGCGAGGCCGCCCTGACCGAACTCTCCGACGCCGACCTCGCCGAACTCGTCGCACTGTCCCACGGAGCCGACGCATGACCCCCGCACGCAAAGCCCCCCGCACCGGCAGCCGCGCCTTCGCCGCCACCTGGTGGGGCCAGGCCTGGGTGGACGCCCTGGAGGCCTCCACCCTCGACGTCGGCCGCCTCTCCCGCGGCCGCACCTACGCCCGCAAGGGCATGGTCGGCCCGGTCACCGCCGCCCCCGGCGTGCTGCGCGCCGAGGTCGAGGGCAGCGCCCCCTGGCCGTACGACGCCGCAGTGCACCTGCGCGTCCTCACCGACGCCCAGTGGAACACCCTCCTCGACGCCATCGCCGCGCAGGCCGGCCGCACCGCCGCACTCCTCGACGGCGAGATGCCCGCCGACCTCGTCGACGACGCCCGCGCCGCCGGCGTCCCCCTGCTGCCCGAACCGGACGAACTCGACCCGGAATGCTCCTGCCCCGACTGGGGCTACCCCTGCAAACACGCCGCCGCCCTGTGCTACTCCACCGCCGCCCATCTCGACGACGACCCCTTCTGGCTCTTCACCCTCCGCGGCCGCACCAAGGAAGCGGTCCTCGGCGCGCTGCGCACCCGCCGTCAGGCCCGCACCAACACCGCACCACAAACCGCCGACATGCCCCCCGGCCAGGGCGTGCCCGCCCGCGACGCGTTCGCCTCCTTCAGCGACGTTTTCACCCCGCCCGCCACCGAGACGGCCGAGGGCGCGCCCGGCGAACCCGAGGCGGCCCCTCACCCCCTCACCACCGCGCCTCCGCCCGGCGCCCCCTTCACCCTCGACGATCTCGAAGCACTCACCCATGACACCGCTCAGCGCGCCCGCCGCCTCGCCGCCGGGCACACCGCCTCGCTCACCTGCACCCCGCTCGAGGACGCCGTACGCCTCGCCGCGACCGGCATCAGCGAGGACTGGTTCCACCAGCTCACACGCGCCACCGGCCTGCCCCCTCTCGACTTCGCACGCCTGGTCCGTGCCCTGCGCCACGGCGGACCCGCCGGCGTCGCCGTCGCCCGGGGGCCCCTCACCCCCGACCCTGCCGCCATGGCCGCCGCCCGCACCGCCCTCGCTGACCCCGACAACGCGGACGACACCGTCGGCACGGTGCGGCTGCGCGCCTGGCGCAACCGCCTCACCGCCGACGACGAGGGCGTCCAGATCCGCCTCGGCCCCGACAACCGCTGGCACCCCTACACCCAGGAAGACCGCGGCGCCGAATGGTGGCCCTGCGCCCCCGCCACCGCCGACCCCGTCGCCGCCCTCCTCGCAGCCCGCACCGCCACCGCGCCGCGCTGACACAACCACAGACTCCCGCCTCAGTTCGCCAACCGATCCGCATGAGCTGGGTGACCGTGGCCTTGGAGCAGTGCTTCCGAGCGGCGATCCGCTTGACAACGTGCCGCTGCTTGCGCGGCACGTCCGCGTCGGCCCGCAACCAAGCATCAACGGGCTTCTTGTACGGCTTCATGCACGGCGAGACCCGCACCCGGCGTCGCGGCGTCGGCACCGGGGAGGCCAACGCCTCACACAGCAGCCTCACGAGCCCCACCATGCCGCGGTCTCAACCTCCATGGTGAGGCCGGGCTCCGTCACCCCCTTCGCAGATTCCTGACGGTGCACCGCAGCCCCGGTGCTCCTGCGAACTTCCCGTCCACCGTGATCAGGTCCGCTCGCAGGGACTCAGCCAACGCCACATACGCGGCGTCGTACGGCCACATGTTGTGCCGCAGTTCCCAGATACGCGGGAGCAGCGGCACATGATCGTAGCGCCGCAGGTTCATGCGGCCGAGCAGGTTCAGGGCCCGCAGCCCTTCGTCCTCGGGAAGCTTCTTGCCGCGCACCAGGCCACGCAGCGTCGAAGCGCACTCCAGGTCGACGGCATGGGGCGCGGCCAGGCGTTCCCCGGCCACCGCAGTCCGCACCTGGTCGGCGACGGGGTCCGAACCAACCAGGAACTCCACGAGGGCGGAGGTATCCAGAACGATCACGCGCGCGCCTCACGCATCTCGGCGATGGCGTCCGCGACGTCGTCAGCCGTAACCGTCCCCCGCGAGGCGATGCTGCGCGCCTCCTGAGCGGCCTCCTCGGCGGTGAGCGCGGCCGCCTCGCTGTCGAGCAACTGCCGGACATACGCCTGCAGGGACTGCCCGGCCCGGGCCGCACGAACCCGGAGGGTCGTCAAGGTGTCTTCGGACACCTCGCGTACATGAATGGTAGCCATGCAAGCATTTTAGTCCCATAGCAAGCAATTCGCCACCTACTGCTGTACCAGGGTTGGCGCGAGGCGCCACCAACGCACTTGTCGCGCTCACACGGGAAACGCGTTGGTCACCGCGGATGTGACAGGCTTGGTGGTCGCGTGTGGTCGCAGGCTGGAGATGTCGGCACTTCCTCCGCCTCCTGGAGGCGATTCTCATGCGTACCGCCGTCGGCCGCGGCCGTGTCTATCGCCGGTGTGGCTGCCGCGACACTCAGCGCCACCAGCTCGGCGCTCGCTGTTCTCACCTGCTCACCGACAGCGAGCACGGAACCTGGACCTTCGCCGTCGACATGCCCGCTCTCGACCATCGTCGGACGACCGTCCGCAGGGGCGGCTTCGACAGCCTCGAGGCCGCCGAGGCCGCGCTCCGTCGATTCCTGGAGTGTGAGGCCGACGGGTTCAACGGCGACCCCAACCAGACCGTGGCCGACTATCTGACCGTCTGGCTGGCCGCCAAGGCCCTGGTGCTGAAGCCGACCACGATGGCCCGCTATCGCGACTACGTCCGCAACGACCTCATCCCGGCGTTCGGCATTCTCAAGCTCGACGAGCTCGGACACCGGCACATCGCCGCCTTCGCCACCGGCCAGCTTGCTGTCGGCCGTGGACGGACCACCCTCTACCGGTGCCTGGCCACCCTCTCCAGCGCGCTCGGCGACGCCGTCCGCCAGCACCGCCTTCCGCGCAACCCGGCCAGCCCACCCGCCCTGCGCCGACCGCCGTCGCCGGAACGGCGGATCTGGACCGCGGAGGAGGCTGCCCGCTTTCTCGCCCACTGCCACCAGGCCGATCCCGAGATGGCCGACCTGTTCGAGTTCCTCATCGGTACCGGCATGCGCAAGGGCGAAGCCCTTGGCCTCCACTGGAACGACGTGAACCTGCGAGACGGCATCCTCTACGTGCGCTCCACACTCTCCGCCGTCGACAACAACCGGCTGGTCATCACCACACCCAAGACCCGATCGAGCCGCGGCTGGGTGGCTATCTCAGCGCGCGTCGCCGCCGCCCTCCGGCACCGGGCACGATCAGCACCTCAAACCCACAGCGACCCCAGCGATCCGTTCGCCGGGCTGGTCTTCTGCTGGCCCGACGGCCACCCGCTCGGACCGCACCTCGTGCTCGACCGGCTCCACCGGCTCTCCGAGGAAGCCGGCGTCCCGCGGATCACCGTGCACGACCTGCGGCACCTGGCCGCCACGATCACCATCACCGCGGGCGTGCCTCTGACCGTGGTCTCCAAGACGCTGCGGCACTCCACCCTGTCGACCACCGCGAACCTCTACAGCCACCTCACCCAGCAGGCCGCCCGCGAAGCCGTCGACACCATCGACCACACCCTCACCGGAGCCGAGACGACCAGCAGTCGGACGGACCGGTCGGCGTGGCTGCGACCACCACGCGACCACATCCGTCGCCTCCACGAGGCCGTCCGCCGTCTCCGCTCCCCCGCCCCGCCCGCCTTCAGCGCCGCCGCGAACCAGCCCCAACCTTGGCCTGCGACCACACTGCGACCACCACACCCCGGGACGCACGAAAGGCCGCCTTCCCATTTCTGAAAAGGCGACCTCCGACCTGCGAAAAGCAAAGTCGGGACGACAGGATTTGAACCTGCGACCCCTTGACCCCCAGTCAAGTGCGCTACCAAGCTGCGCCACGTCCCGGTGCGCTTCCCCACGGGTGTTCCGCGTGATCGCGCAGACAGAACATTACCTCACGTCAGAGGGTGCTTCGAAGTCAGTACGCGGAGGGTGGCGATCTGCGGCCGGCGAGCGTGAGGGAACGGGAAGCCGATGCTGTCGGCCCTCCGAGGCGAAGACATCAACTACGGCTTCGTATCGCAGCGGATCCTCCGTGAAGCCGGCGCCCAGTCCCCACAGGCGGTAGTCGATGCACCGCACCACGGTCCAAGCGTGCGCGACGTCGGGATCCAGCTCGGCGGCGACAAGGGCGTGGAAGTGGAAGCGGAGGTCTGCTCGCCCGTCCATCTCATCGAGCCGGGTCCACAGCAGCTGAGCGACCGCGGACGGCGCCGCGGCCGTTCCAGGGTCGGGGCAGGCAGGCAGCGGTGGGGCGCGCGAGAATCTCCGTATGAGCACAGCACCTCAGGCCGACGCGGGCGGTGGACGAGACCGCGACACGGAGGGCCGCGCACGCAACGCGCGGCCGCGGGACGGTCTTGGACGGCCGTTGCCGTACGGGACGGAGGGGGTCGCCCGGCAACCGGAAGGAGTGACGCGCACTCCCGGCGAGACGGTCGCCGAGGCACAGTCACTGCTGGACGCGGGCAAACCGTTCCACGCCCACGAGGTGTTCGAGGACGCCTGGAAGTCGGGGCCCGCGGAGGAGCGCGCGCTGTGGCGAGGGCTGGCGCAGCTCGCCGTGGGGCTCACGCATGCGGCACGCGGTAACGCGACGGGCGGGGCGCGGCTGCTGCGGCGCGGCGCGGCCGGCATCGAGGAGTGGCGCTCGGCCGCGGGGCAGGACGAGCCGTACGGGATTGGCGTGCTGGGACTCTGCAGGTGGGCGCGGGAGTTGGCGGACGCGGTGGAGCGGGACGGGGTGGCCGTCGATGCCGGGGTGTGGGCCCCGCGGCTGCGTGGGGCTGGGGGTACGGCGGACCGTGCGTGACCGTGAGGTCGCGGGCTCCGCGTGACCGTCAGGTGGCGGGCTCCGCGTGACCGTCAGGTGGCGGGCTCCGCGTGACCACGAGATCGAGGGATCCGCGACACAGGGACATGCGGCGCATCCCGAAGGCCGCAGAGCCCCGCGGGCCCCGCCGGCCTGCGGCTGCCAGTAGTCGTAGCCCGGCCGGTGCGTCGGTTGTCAGTGGCGTGGGGCAGACTCGGGGCGTGCGAAAGATTCATGTCATCGGCATCGGTGCGGGCGATCCCGAACAGTTGACCTTGCAGGCGGTCAAGGCCCTGAGGAGCACGGATGTGTTCTTCATCCTGGACAAGGGCGAGGAGAAGTCGGACCTCGTCCAGCTTCGCCGTGACATTCTCGACGCCCACATACCGGACGGTGCGTACCGCCTGGTCGAGGCGCGTGATCCGGACCGCGACCGGGCCGCCGGCGGCTCGGCCTACTCCCCCGCCGTCGGGGACTGGCGCAGCCGCCGCGCCGACATCTATGAGGATCTGATCACCCGCGAGCTGGGCGCGGAGGAGAGCGGTGCCTTCCTCGTGTGGGGCGATCCCGCCCTCTACGACAGCACGCTGGGCATCCTCGAGGAGATCCTGGAGCGCGGCGCGGTGACCTTCACGTACGACGTCGTGCCGGGCATCAGCAGTGTCTCGGCGCTGGCCGCCAGGCACCGGACCGGGCTCAACAGGGTCGCCCGGCCGGTGCAGATCACCACGGGCCGCAGGCTGGCGGAGGGCTTCCCCGAGGGCGTCGACGACGTGGTGGTGATGCTGGACGCCCACCAGGTGTTCCGGCAGTACGCGGACGCGGACGACGACATGGACATCTACTGGGGCGCCTACATCGGTACGCCTGACGAGATCCTCATATCCGGCCCGCTCGCCGAGGCGGCGCCGCGCATCACGAGCGCCCGCGCGGAGGCCCGGGCGCGCAAGGGCTGGATCATGGACACGTATCTGCTCCGCAGGCGCCTACGGGATGAGCGGTAACTGGGTTACGGAGGAGGGTCCGACCGGGGCGCGGGGTCATCCCAGCCCGAGGTGGGATAGGGCCGTCGCGACGTCCGGCACCACTGCCATCCCGTCCGGGGCGGGGGGTCGCCGGACGATGACGACAGGGACGGCGAGTGCGCGGGCGGCCGTGAGCTTGGGCGCCGTGGCCGCGCCGCCGCTGTCCTTGGTGACCAGGACATCGATGCGGTGGTCGCGCATCAGCGTTGCCTCGCCGTCCGTCGTGAACGGGCCGCGGGCGAGCACGATCCGGGTGCGGCGTGGCAGGGGCGGCTCGGGCGCCTCCACCGAGCGTACGAGGAACTCATGGTCGTCCAGATGCGCGAAGGCCGCCAGGCCCAGGCGCCCGGTCGTCAGGAAGACGCGTCGGCCGAGGTCCGGGAGCAGCGCCGCGGCTTCGGCGAGCGTCGCTGCCGCGTGCCAGCAGTCGCCCGGGCCTGCCTCCCAGCCCGGTCGGCGCAGCAGGACGGCGTGTACGCCGGTGGTGGTCGCGGCCCGCGCCGCATGGGCGCTGATGGTGGCTGCGAACGGGTGCGTGGCGTCGACGATGGCGTCCACGTCATGCTCGCGCAGCCACGCCGCCATGCCCTCGGAGCCGCCGAATCCCCCGATGCGTACGTCCCCAGGAAGCGCTCCCGGCCGGGACACACGCCCGGCCAGCGAGGTGGTCACCCGTACCCCTGGGCGCACCGCCAGCGCGGCAGCGAGCTCGCGGGCCTCGGTCGTGCCGCCGAGGACCAGGACGTGCGCAGACATGCCGTCGAGCGTACGGGGACGGCGGGGCGGCGCGGCACACGGGGCTGTGACGGGGCGCGGGCCCACCGGCACGCGAGCTCAGCCGACACGTGGGCTCAGTCGGCACGCGAGCCCAGCCGACACACAGGCCCGGACACCACGCGAGCCCAGACGCCACGCGAGCCCAGCCGGTACGCAGGCCCGGACTGGCACGCGAGCTCAGCCTCTCCGCTTGCTCACCGCAGCAGCAACTGCACCCCGCCCACCACGGTCGCCGCGATCACGAGTTGCTCGAACAGACGCTGGTTGATGCGGTCAGCGATGATCTTGCCGAGGTACGCGCCGGGGATGACGAACAACGCGAGGGCGGCGTCCAGCAGCAGCGTGTGTCCGTCGATCAGGCCGAGGCCGACGCTGAAGGGCACCTTCGAGGCGTTGACGATCAGGAAGAACCACGCCGACGTGCCCAGGAAACTCAGCTTCCGGAAGCCCGCCGAGAGGAGATACATCGACATCACCGGGCCGCCGGCGTTGGCGACCATCGTGGTGAACCCGCCGAGCACACCGTACGAGCGGGCCTTGACGCGCCCTGCCTGCCTTCTCCCCTGCTCGTCCGGCGCCTCCTCGGTGGCCCGGCGCCTGCGCCACACCGTGACAGCCGCCATCAGCAGCAGGATCGCGCCGATCGACGTACGCACGGCACCGTCGCCCGCCCACATGAGGAACACCGTGCCGGCCAGCACCCCTGCGATGACGGCCGGGAACAGCCGCCACAGGGTCGGCCAGTGGGCGTGCCGCCGGTAGGTGAGCACGGCGAGCACGTCGCCGACCATGAGGAGCGGTAGGAGCACGCCGGTCGAACCACGGGCGGGCAGTACGGCCGCGAAGATGGCGAGGCTGACGGTGTTGGCACCGCTCACGGCGGTCTTGGAGAAGCCGACGAGCGCGGCTGCCGCCGCGAGAGCGGCGAACTCCCACGGGGTGATGTGCCAGAGTGTGATCGTGTCCATGCGGGAACCGATGCTATGCACCGGCGATCCCGCCGCGTAAGGGGCGTCCCGCGTGATCACCACCACCGTGGGACCACGACCACCGCGGGGTCATCACCACCACGGGACCACGACCGCCGCGCGACGTCACCACCGCGAGACCGTCACCACCGCCTGATCACCGCCACCGCCCGACGACGGCTACTGCGCGATGCTCGCGGACTACCGCGCGATGCCCGCGGACTACCGCGTGACGCCGCGGACTACCGCGTGACGCCCGTGGCTACCGCGAAATGCCCGCAGACTCGCATGATGCCCGTCATGCCCGTCGGCCACCCCGTGATGCCCGTGGACCCGCGCGGTACCCGTTGGCTACCGCATGCCGCCCGGCCTCAGCCCAGCGCCTTGAGCACCTCGGACGCGAGCGGCGCGGACGAGGCCGGGTTCTGGCCTGTGAACAGATTGCGGTCCACGATCACGAACGGCGCCCATGGCTCGCCCTCCTGGAAGTCGGCGCCCATCTCCACGAGGCGGTCCTGCAGCAGCCACTTCGCCCTGTCCGCAAAGCCGCCCTGGGTCTCCTCGACGTTGGTGAAGGCGGTCAGCTGGTAGCCCGCGAAGGGTGAGGTGCCGTCCGGGTTCCTGGCCGCAAGCAGCGCGGAGGGGCCGTGGCAGACGACGGCGAGCGGCTTGCCCGACCGTAGTGCCCGGGTCAGCAGCGCGCCCGAGGCCGCGTCGGCGGACAGGTCCTCCATGGGGCCGTGGCCTCCTGGGACGTAGACGGCGTCGTACTCGTCCAGGTCGACGTCCTCGATGCTGACGGGACCCTGCAGTTCGGTGAAGGACTCCAGGCCCTTGGCGATGCGCTCTGCGCCTTCCTGCCCGCCGTTGAACTCGGGGGCCAGGCTCGCCCGGTCGACGGTCGGCACGACGCCGCCGGGGGTGGCGACCGTGATCTCGTGGCCGGCGGCCTTGAAGGCCTCGTAGGGGACGACGGCCTCCTCGGCCCAGAAGCCGCTCGGGTGCTCGGTGCCGTTGGCCAGCGTCCAGTGGTCGGAGCCGGTGACCACGAAAAGGATCTTCGCCATGAGTTCTGTTGCTCCCTGCGGTGCTGCGACGTGCCTGCTGCGTACGGTGGTCCCTACAGTGCTACCCGCGGATCGCCGGATCGATGACCCTGAGCGTGTCGCGTCACGCGGCCTTGCTCCCCGCGAGCGGCGGTGTCGGCATACCGGCACCCCTGCGCATACCGCGCAGCAGCTCCTCGAGGGCCTCGATCGCGGTGTGCTGGGGCCGCCAGTCGAGTTCGTCCCGCGCTCGTGAGCAGTCCATGAGCGGCAGCCTGATCACCGCGTCGAACAGCTGCGGTGACGCCGGCACCAGGTGCAGGCCCCAGGCCGCGGCCAGTGCGGACCGCGCCGCGCGGGTCGGCACCCGTACGACCCGGGCGTGGAACAGCTCGCCGAGCGCCAGGGCGTCGATCGGCGGTTCCGCGGCCAGGTTGAAGGCGCCCTGGACGGTGCGGCTCAGGGTCAGTCGGCAGGCGCGTGCCGCGTCCTCGGTGTGCAGGGCCTGGAACCGCAGGCCCGGGATATCCGGTACGACCGGGAGCAGCTCGG
Source organism: Streptomyces himalayensis subsp. himalayensis (assembly GCF_013778455.1). Classification (GTDB taxonomy): domain Bacteria; phylum Actinomycetota; class Actinomycetes; order Streptomycetales; family Streptomycetaceae; genus Streptomyces; species Streptomyces himalayensis. The sequence goes on from NZ_JACEHE010000003.1 coordinate 256,895, forward strand.
GCCGGGCCAGCTGCCCGGGCATGAACCGACCCGCGAACAGGCGGCGCTGCTCGCTCGCCGACTCCTGCTTGAACATGAAGGCGGGCCGCAGGCGCACCACGCGGATGGCGGGGTTCTCCGGCTCGAATGCGTCCAGCGTCCGCTCCAGATAGGCCTTTTCACGGCAGTACGCCGCCTCGGGCCAGCCGTGCGTGGGCCAGGACTCGTCCACGGCGCCGTCCTTCGCCTTGGGCGAATAGGCGCCGACCGACGAGGCGTGGACCAGCACCGGAACGCCGGTGGCCGCGACTGCCTGGAACACGCGCACGCTGCCCAGGACATTGGTACGCCATGTCGCCGCCGGGTCACGTGCGGGCTGGAACTGCCAGGCCAGATGGACGACCGCGTCCGCTCCCCGGAAGTGCTGGGTGAGGTCGGTCTCCTCCTTCGCGACGTCCGCCGACGCCCACTCGGTCTTGGGGGGTGTCCAGTCGGGCACCCGGCGTGCGAGTCCCAGCACGGAGTCGATCGTCTCGTCCTCGGCGAGGCTCTGCAGCAGGCTGGTACCGAGGTTCCCGGTGGCTCCGGTGACCACGATCCTCTTTCCGGAAGTGCTGCTCACGATCCGCTCCTTTCGGAAACGCTCTGCGCTCTCAGGCGCCGTACCGCCAGCCGCCCGGGCAGTCACCGGGTGCCCACTGCCGCCAAAGGACAATTGCCCGATTTATTAGCAAATGACTCTCACGGACGTGCCGCCAGGGCGAACGAGTGCCCGGCAGGATCGGCGTAGGTGCGCTCGTCCCGCGGACCGCCGTTGTCCCTGGTCACGATGGGCCGGGCGCCGAGGCGGACCGCCTCCCGCTCGGCCTCGTCCATGTCTCCGGGCTCGACCAGGATGCGCAGATGTGCCTGCTGCGAGTCCTCGGGTCGCGGCCAGGTCGGTGGCGCGTATCCGTGGTCCCGGTGCACGGCGAGGAAGACGCCGTCCTGCCCGGCCACCTCCACGTAGTCCGGGTCCCTCCCCAGCCTTGCCGTACCGCCGAGGAGGCCGGCGTAGAACTCCGCGAGCCGCTCCGGCTCCGCGCAGTCGAGAACGAGCACAGTCGTCTTGCGAACGGTCATGGGGCTCCTCCCTGCCACCCCGGGTGCCACCGGCCGAGGCGCCCAAACAGGAGGCGCCCAAACAAGAGGGGCGCTCAGGTTCGTTCCCGGGTTTACGGATGGGGCGCTGCTTCCGCTTCACGGATGGGGCGCTGCTTCCGCTCACGCGCTCCGGTTTTCCCCCGCGTCCTCCGGGCACCCGACCGTCTGAACCGAGTGAGTCGTACGCCCGACAGGCGCGCCCCAGTACGCCGTGCAATCCATGCGATCCGATCCGTGCAATCCATGCGATCCATGCGATCCGCATGAGCCACGTGATCGGCGTACGCCCGACGCGCCCGAAGGAGATGGGAAGAATGGCCGTTGTGAAGAGCACGCTCCCCGACACGGCACTCAAGACCACCGGGGAGGCACTCCAGAGCACGTTGGTGGATCTGCTCGGGCTGTCCCTCATCGCGAAGCAGGCCCACTGGAACATCGTCGGCCCGCGCTTCCGCAGCATCCACCTGCAGCTGGACGAGGTGGTCGATGCGGCACGGTCGTACGCGGATGCCGTGGCGGAACGCGCGGCCGCACTGGGCGTTTCGCCCGACGGCCGTCCCGAGACCGTCGCCTCGGCCGGCGCCCTGCCCGCTGCGAAGGACGGATGGCTGCAGGACACCGAGGTCGTGGAGCTCCTCGTCGACGCACTGGGCACGATGATCGGACGGCTTCGGGAGCACATCGCGGCCACCGAGCAGGCGGACCTCGTCACACAGGACCTCCTGATCGGCATCACGGCCACGCTCGAGAAGCAGCACTGGATGTTCCAGGCCGAGGACTCGCCACTGCGGGCGTAGGAACGAGTCCGTTACGCACCGGCCTGTCACCACCCACCCGAGGATCCCGGATGACCGATGCACTCGAACTCGACGCGCTGTGGGACGAGTTCCATCGCGTGGTGAACATGACCTCGCAGGAGCTGAGCGCCTGGCTCAGGGTCAGCGAGGCGGACGACGACACCGAACCCCTGCCGGACCAGGCGGGCGACCCTCTGGGGCAGCACGTCCTCGCGATCCTGCAGAAGCGCCGTACGGACCTCACCGACGCCGACATCGAGGCCATGTACAAGGTCGTGGACACCGTCACGGCGCACAGCGACACGGAGAACGAACCCGAGGCCGGCGACGAGCACCGACGCCACCGCCTGATGACCCTGGGGCATGACCCGCTGAAGCCGGGGTGACAGAAGCGGGAGCGGAACAGAAGCCCGGGCGCGCGAAGTCGGGGCTCGAGAAGCCGGGGTGAGACGAGGAGGCGTGCCATGCCCTCCCAGCAGAAAGTGATCAAGGAGCTGCTCACGTCCTACGGTCACACCTTCACCGAAGACGCGGGCATCCGGCTCAAGAACACCCCGCAGCCGCTCTACCAGACTCTCGTTCTGGCCTGTCTGCTCAGTGCGCGGATCCGCAGCAGCGCCGCCGTCGCATCGGCCAGGGAGCTGCGGGAAGCCGGGCTGCGCGACCCCCGCCGCATGGCCGATTCCGACTGGCAGGAGCGGGTCGACGCCCTCGGCCGCGGCGGCTACCGGCGCTACGACGAACGCACGGCCACGCAGCTCGGGGACGGCGCGCAGCTCGTCCTCGACAGGTGGGGAGGCGATCTGCGCCGCATGCGCGACGAGGCGGGCGGCGACCTCGACAAGCTGCGCGGTCTGCTGCAGGAGGTGCCGGGACTCGGCCCGGCCGGAGCGGACATCTTCCTGCGCGAGGTGCAGGCCGTCTGGCCCGAGGCGTCTCCCTACCTGGATGCCAAGGCCCGGGAGGGAGCGAAGCGCCTGGGCCTGCCGGACGCTCCGCCGAAGCTGGCGCGTCTGGCCGGGGACGCTGAACCCGCGGTGTTCGCGGCGGCACTTGTGCGCGCGGCCGTGGACAAGAACGTGGCCGAGGAATGCAAGCGCGCGGCAGAGGAGAGTGACGGGGACTAAGACCGACCGGCACAGAGAGAGGGACGGGGACTGAGGCGGTGAGCGAAAGGACCCACCTTCGGCCGCGCTACGATGCGACACTTTGAGCGGCCGCCCACGACACTTTGAGGGACTGTCAGGACTTGCGGCCTCGTACCAAGCGCACGCGGGCCCACTCGCCGCGCTCTCTCCCGCATACGGCAGGATGGGCGATCGCATCGGACGCATATTCGTATTCGTTCCGACGTGACCCAACACCGCCGCACTGGAGAGAGAATGAACCGGGCCCTCACACTCCACGACCTGATCGTCGCCGGGATCGCGGTGGCCGCCGGCATCGCGGCGGGCGTGCTGCTACGCGCGCTCCTGCGCTGGCTGGGCGAACGAGCGCGCGAAACGCGGTGGAGCGGAGACGACGTCATCGTCGACGCCCTGCGGACGCTGGCGCCCTGGGCGGCGATAGCCGCGGGGGCGGCGGTGGCGGCGACGGCGCTACCGCTGACCGCCCGAGTCGGACACAACGTCAATGTGACGCTGACGGCACTGCTCATTCTGGCCGCCACTCTCACCGCGGCCCGGGTGATCACCCGCCTGGTGCGCTCCCTCGCGCAGTCCAGGTCGGGAGTCGCGGGATCGGCCACCATATTCGTCAACATCACGCGGGTCGTGGTCCTGGCGATGGGCTTCCTCGTCATCCTGCAGACCCTCGGCGTCTCCATCGCACCCCTGCTCACCGCGCTGGGCGTGGGCGGTCTGGCGGTCGCTCTGGCGCTGCAGGACACCCTGGCCAATCTCTTCGCCGGCGTGCACATCCTCGCCGCCAAGACGGTGCAGCCGGGCGACTACATCCGGCTGAGCAGCGGTGAGGAGGGATATGTCGAGGACATCAACTGGCGCAACACCGTGGTGCGCAATCTGTCGAACAACCTCGTGATCATCCCGAACGCCCAGCTCGCCGGCACCAACATGACCAACTACAGCCGTCCTGAACAGCAGCTGTCGATCATGGTCCAGGTGGGCGTCGGATACGACAGCGACCTCGAGCACGTCGAACGGGTCACGAACGAGGTCGTCGAGCAGGTCATGACCGACATCACCGGCGCCGTTCCGGACCATGAACCGGCCGTGCGCTTCCACACGTTCGGCGATTCCCGGATCGGTTTCACGGTCATCCTGGGGGTCGGCGAGTTCAGCGACCAGTACCGGATCAAGCACGAGTTCATCAAGCGCCTGCACCAGCGCTACCGGGCCGAGGGCATCTCGGTCCCCGCCCCGCGGCGCACGGTGACCGTCCAGCAGGCGGAACTACCCACGTCGGCCATCCCGCACCAGCGCGAGGCGACGGAACTGATCAAGTAGCGACGACGGCGGGGGCGGGACCGGGGCCGGACGAAGTGCCGCCGGCCCGCCTCTTCGTTCGCCCCGCGGGCGTACACCCCCTTCCGTACGCTCCCTCCATCACCCCCCGCCGGCGGCCTGGCCGCCGTACGCCTCCTCCCCCGCCTGCCACAACCGCTCGAGATCGGCGAGCATGGCCTCGGCCAGCTCCAGCTCCGCCCGGTGATGCCGTTCACTCCAGCGCAGCGCCACCTCGGGGTACGGCCAGTGGCCGATCTCGCGCGAGACGTCCTGGGCGCGCTCGATCTCCCGCAGCTGCTCCTGCGTACGTTCAAGGTGTGCCCGCAGCTGACTGCGCAGGCCGTCGGGGTCCGCGAGGTGTCCGAGCCAGACCCGCAGCACCAGCGGGTGTTTGAGCACCGCGGGCCCGGCGTCCGCGGTGTCCGCCCAGCGCGCCAGCGCCGCCCGTCCGGCTTCGGTGATCGCGTAGAGCCGCTTGTTGCGCAGATCGCCCTGGGCGGCGACCCGCGAGGAGGCGTACCCGAGCGCCTCCAGGCGGCGCAGCTCGGCGTATATCTGGCTGATCGCGGGTGACCAGTAGAAGAAGGCCAGGGACGCGTCCGCCCACTTCTTCAGCTCGTATCCGGTGCGTTCGCCGGGGAACGACAGCAGACCGAGCACGGCCCACGCCGTGGCGGGCAGCCGCCCGCCCTGATCGCCACCATGGGGTCCGCCCGGATCGGACCCGCTCGGCTCGGAACCGCCATTCCCATCCAGCCCCTTGACCTGACGAGTAGTCATATGACTAATTGAAATAGCCGCACCGCACCAGCGCAAGGTCTGCAAAGCCCCGTAAGTGGTTCCGCAAGATCCGTGCAACTCCCTGGAGGTGCAGTGAAGTTCTCCGTCATCTTCGAGGCTCAGCTGGCGAGCCCCGATCCCGAGAGTGAGCAGCAGGTCATCCGCGACTGTGTGGAACAGGCCGTGCTCGCCGAGGAGATGGGTTTCGACCGGGTCTGGGCCGTCGAGCACCATGCCCTCAAGTGGTACGCGCACATGAGCGCCCCGGAGGTCTTCCTCACCTGGGTGGCCGCCCGTACCAGCCGTATACGGGTCGGGCACGGGGTGGTGTGCATGCCGTTCCGCTTCAACCATCCGGTGCGGGTCGCCGAACGCGCCGCCATGCTCGACGTGTTGTCCGGCGGGCGGCTGGACCTCGGAGCAGGTCGCGGCGGGACACGGCAGGAGACCTCGCTGTGCGGGGTCGATCCGGAGCGCACCCAGGCCGAGGTCGAGGAGGCGCTGCGGATCATCGGCCGCACCTGGCAGCAGGAGGAGCTCGAGTGGCACGGCGAGCTGCTGGACATCGATCCGCACCCCGTACTGCCGCGTCCCGTGCAGCGTCCGCATCCGCCGCTCTTTCTGGCCTGCAGCAAGCAGCAGACCCTCGCGCGGGCCGCAGAACTCGGCGTCGGGGCCTTGGTGATGGGCTTCGCGGGGCCGGATGAGGTCGCGACGATGAAGCGCTTCTACGACTCGTGCGTGGCCGGACGCGACGGCACACAGTTCGTGTCGACCGAGGTCAACGACCACTTCTCGGCTCTCTGCCCGACGATCGTGCTCGACGACCGCGAGCGTGCCCGCGCCGTCGGGATACGCGGGCAGCGCTTCTTCGCACAGGCCATCGCGCACTGGTACGGGGGCGGAGGAGTGCCCGACGACGCGGTCGCCGACGACACCGACAGCGAGACGGAGGCGCAGCGGATGCGGTCCGCGGCGGAGCAGGTCGTGGCCCGCCTGAACGAGGCGCGCATCCCCGTACGGCCGAGCACGACCGCCGTCTACAACCCCGAGCACGCCTACGGCGACGCGTCCGACGCCATCGCGTATGTGGAGCGGCTGCGCGCGGCCGGCGTGGACGAGGTGATGTGCCTGGTGCAGATGGGCACCGTGCCGCAGGAGGTCTGCATGGAGACCATCCGGCAGTGGGGGCGACACGTCATTCCGCACTTCTCACCCAGCGGGGCGGATCACATGCCCGCGGCTCCACAGGGGGCCGCCCGATGATCTCGCTGAAGGGCAGGACGGCGCTGATCACCGGGGCGGCGCGCGGTCAGGGCGAGGCGGAGGCGCGGCTGTTCGCCCTCCTCGGCGCCAGTGTCGTGATCGGCGACATCCTCGACGGGGAGGGCACCGAGGTCGCCCGCTCCATCGGCCCCGCAGCCCGCTACACACGGCTCGACGTGACGGACGAGTCCCGGTGGGCGGCCGCCGTGGACACGGCCGTCGCCGAGTTCGGAGGGCTCGACATCCTCGTCAACAACGCGGGCGTGTACCGCAGCGGGCCGCTCGCCGAGGAGACCGCGGAGTCCTTCGAGTCGGTTATCAGGGTCAACCTCGTCGGGCCCTTTCTCGGCATCCGTGCCGTGCTGGAGCCCATGCGCCGCGCGGGCGGCGGCGCCATCGTCAACGTCTCGTCGGTCGCCGGACTGACCGGACTGGCCCGCACGGGCGGCTATGGCGCGTCGAAGTGGGGGCTGCGCGGACTCACCAAGACGGCTGCACTCGAACTCGGTGAGTACGGGATCCGGGTCAACTCCGTGCACCCCGGCCTGATCGACACGCCCATGGTCGCGGGAATCGCGCCACCGCGCGGTGCGGGCCAGCACCAGGCAGTCGCCCTGCGCCGGGTCGGGCTGCCCGAGGACGTCGCCGGGCTCGTCGCCTTCCTCGCCTCCGACTCGGCCTCGTATCTCACCGGAGCGGAGATCGCCGTCGACGGCGGCTGGAGCGCCGGCCCCACTCCGCCCGGGACAACCGTTTCCGACGCTCAGGGAGACTGACGTCCCATGGCCGAACCCGCCCGCAGTGGGACACCGGACACGGGCACCCGGTGTGTGCTCGTGGAATCCGCCGTAAGTGGAAGGTGGCCGACGGTATGACCGTCTGGGCCCTCTGCGCGCGGCAGCCGCTGGTCAGCCTGCGCCGAAGTCCTTCGTCCTGACGAAGTGCCGGTCGCTGGTGGAAGGGCCGGTTTTCGGGTAGTTCTACCAGCCGTTGACGACGACGTCGGCCTTGCCGTCGCCGTTCACGTCGTCCCGGTTGACCTCGCCGGTGTCGCGGTTGGCCGGTTCCGAGGACGACGTCGGGGACGGGGTCGCGGACGCCGGCCTGGACTCCTGGGCCGGCCCCTTCCGTCACCCCCCGGGCATCCGCCGGCCAGAAGCGCCGTCGCGCAGAGACCGGCCAGGACCGCGGGGAGGCTGTGGCGCTTCATCGCGCGAGTCTGCATCGCTCTCAGCCGACGATCGCCTCGTCCACGAGTCGTTTGAGGTCGGCGTAGAGGGTGTGGGACGTCGTCGGGCGTACCTGTGTCAGGAACTGCACCGTCAGGTCCTTCTGCGGGTCGACCCAGAAGGTCGTGGTCGCGACTCCGCTCCAGCCGTAGGTGCCCAGGTGGGAGGGTGCCTGCGTGATGTCCGGGTCCACGACGACGGAGACGCCGAAGCCGAAGCCGATCCCCGAGTTGCCGGGTTCGGCGTGGGCGGGGCTGCCGAAGGTGCGGAGATCGGCGCCGCCGGGGAGCTGGTTGGACACCATGGCGTCGAAGGTCGACGGGGACAGCAGACGCGTGCCGTCCAGTTCGCCGCGCCGGCGGAGGAACTCCATGAAGCGGTGGTAGTCGAGGGCGCTCGCCACCATGCCGCCGCTGCCCGACAGGAACCGTGGCCGCCCGTGCAGCGGCAGACCGGCAATGGCGGAGATGCTGCCGTCCGCGTTCTCCCCGTAGAGCTCGCCCAGCCGCTCGGCCTGATCCTCCGTCACGCAGAATCCGGCGTCCGGCATGCCCAGGGGGCCGAAGATCCGCTCGGCGAAGAACTCGTCGAGCGGCCGACCCGATGCCACCTCGATCACGCGTCCCAGCACATTGGTGGCGACGGAGTAGTTCCACTGCGTCCCCGGCTCGAACTGCAGCGGCAGACTCGCGTACACGTCGCAGGTCTCCGCCAGGTCCGCGCCCGATGGCACGGAGGACTCCAGGCCGGCGGCCCGGTACAGGCCGTCCACGGGATGCGAGTAGTAGAAGCCGAAGGTCAGGCCCGCGGTATGGGTCAGCAGGTGCCGGATGCGGATGGGCCCCTCGGCCGGGCGGGTCTTGATGTCGTTGCCCTCCCCGCCGTCGTACACCTGGGGGTCGGCGAAGGCGGGCAGATAGCGGGCGAGAGGGTCGTCGAGTCCGATCAGCCCCTCTTCGCAGAGCATCAGCGCGGCGACGGATGTGACCGGCTTGGTCATCGAGTACATCCGCCACAGGGTGTCCGTCTCGACCGGCAGTGCGGCCTCCCGGTTGCGGCAGCCGTACGCCGTGACATGCGCGACCTTGCCATGGCGCGCCAGCGCCACCAGACAGCCCGGCATCCGGCCCTCATCGACGAGGCGGGCGAAGTGCCGGTCCAGCCGCTCCAGTGCCTCCGCATCCAGCCCGGCCTCGGCCGGCTCCACCTCTTGCCGCAGCCGTGCCGTCGTTCCCTCTCGCCGCAGCTGTGCCATCGCTCGCCTCCGCCTGATCAAGGTGCAAAACCGCGCCGCGCTCTCGGACCACGCACTTCATCGTCTCGTAAACGGCTGGAAACCGTCCCGTGTGTTGCCGACGTTCCTGACCTTTCTGATGCTCCTGCGCCGGCAAGCGCCTGAACGCGTGCGCTGACGCCCCGCTGTGCTCGGGCGACGGAATTCCCGGCGGGTCCGTCCGCGTTGAGCAGTGCATGACTCAGGATGCGCTCCTCAGCTTGCTCTCCGAGTACGACGGCGGGGTGCTCGTCACCCTCAAGCGCGACGGACGGCCGCAACTGTGGAACGTCAACCACGCGTACGACCCCGACGAACGGATCATCCGGGTCTCGCTCACGGACGACCGCGCGAAGACGCGCAATCTGCGCCGGGACGCGCGGGCCTCCTACCACGTGACCAGCGAGGACCGATGGGCCTACACCGTCGTCGAAGGCACCGCTGAACTCACGCCCGTCGCTCAGAAGCCTCACGACGAGACCGTCGAGGAACTCGTCCGGCTCTATCGCGACGTCCGCGGTGAACATCCCGACTGGGACGACTACCGCGCGGCCATGGTGCGCGACCGCCGCCTCGTCCTGCGGCTGCATGTGGAGCGCGCGTACGGCATTCCGCGCGCTCGCTGACCCAAGAGGCCCTCGGCCGGTGTCACCCCTTCGTGTCGGAACCGTTCGTCCGCCGGTAGTCGAACCAGTCGAAGGCCACGGTGCCTTCGGTGACGTACATGCCGATCACGCGGCCGGTGAAGCCCGTACGACCTCGGTCGACACATAGCGGCCATCGAGTTCGGCGAGACGGACGGGTTCTGCTCCACCGAGTGAGAACGCGATGGTGTCCGGTCCGTTGGGCTCGACGCCGAGCGGTTCGCTCGTCGCGTGCTCGGCGGAGGTGATGGTCGGGGGCAGCAGGTCGGTCGTACGTACGTCGATGACCAGGGTGACCGGCTACGGCGGCACCGGTCGCCGGCCGACGGCCTGACGCAGCGGTCCGATCCGGGCGATCACGCTCGCCTCTCCCCCGCCGACCTCGATGTCGTAGTGGTGCGCCTCGTCCATGCGTACGGAGAGCCCGGCACGGCCTGCAGAACGGCTGACCCCGGACCACCGGCGACCCGTACCGGCGTGCCCTGTCAGCAGTCGGCCTCGGCGCCGATGAGCACGAACGCCATGGTCACAGGGCGGTCGCTGCGGTTGCGCCAGGCGTGGCGGGTGCCGTTCTGGATCACGATGTCCCCTGCCGAGAGCGGGGTGAGCCGACCGTCGTCGAGTTCGAGGGCGACGTCTCCCTGCAGCACGATGCCGTAGTCCACGGTCGGCGTGGTGTGCATGCCGTCGGGCTCCATGAGTTCCGCGATGCCGGGCGAATCGGCTAGTTGCTCCCGGTCGTAGGCGACAGGGTCGAACGTCGGGTCGGCCATCGCGGTGTCCGGCGGCATGGTGATGACGATGAAGCGCGTACCGCCGGGCGCCGGAAGCAGGCTGGCGAGCTTCGGCGTGGGGTCCTCCCCGGTCCGGCTGACGGGTTCGCCGGGTTCGGTGGCCCACGGCACGGTGGACACCCAGCCCGGCAGACTGGTGAACTCGCGGCTGCGGGGGACGGGGCCGTCGCTGACGACGATCGACTTCCCGTTCTCGTCATGGCCGGTGACGACTCTGCGCATGTGTGTCTCCTTGGTGGGTGTGTCCTCGGTCGGGTGGGTCTCCTCGGTCGGGTGGGTCTCCTCGGTGGGCCCGCGGTGGGCATCCTCAGCCCTGGTGCCCGTGGTCGGGGACGCTCAGACCGCCCGACTCTCCGTGGCGAGTTCCTCAAGGGCGGCCCACCAGGCGTCCAGTACGTCCTCCACGGTGGGCGCGAATGCACTGAGCAGTGCCGACGCCACGGTGCGTACGAACTGCTTGCGCCGGTCGTCGGTGAGGTACTCCACCGGGGACTTGCCGTCCACGCGCGCGAGCAGCAGCGCCGGCAGCATCGACGCGGCCCGTGCCTCGAGAGCGGCGCGCGGCTCCCAGTCGGCGCAGCGGAAGTACTCCTCGGCAAGAACACGGGCGGACCGCAGGAGTTCGGCGCGGCGGCCGGGCACCACCAGGCTCTTGAGCAGCAGATGGTTGAGGCAGAAGGCGAGGTCGAAGGCAGGGTCTCCGTACCACGCGCATTCGGCGTCCAGCAGCACCGGCTGGAGGGGGCCGACGAGGATGTTCTTCGGGCTGACGTCGCCGTGCACCAGGGCCAGGTGTGTGGTGGCCGTGCGGTCGGCGAGGCCCTGGAGAATGTCGCGCAGACTCGGGTGCGCGGCCGCGGTGGCAAGTAGATACGGCTCGATGCGCAGCGCGTGGAAGTTCTCGTCGGTGGCGAATTCCGCCGCCAGAGCGGCGTCGCCCGCGCTCGCCGCGTGCAGGCTGCCGAGCACCTCACCGACGGCTGCCGCGGTCGCCACCTTCACCTCGCCGTCGAGCAACTGCGCCTTCCACACCGGGTATCGCTCGGGGGGCAGATACGCCATCGCGAAGAGACCGGCCTCGGCGTCATGCGCCAGCAGCACGGGCACGCTCTCCGGCCGGTGTTCGGCCGCGAACCTCATCCATGCCCACTCGTAGGCGTTGCGCGACACCGGGGCCTGCCAGTCGGCCGCGAACCGAAGCGTGGCCAGGGCCCGCTTGACGCACAGGGAACGTCCCGGCAGGTCCACCCGCCACAGATCGGACGAGACGCCCCCGGCCAGCGGAGTCCAGCGCGCGACTTCGCCGGGCGCGGCGAGCTTGTGGGCCAGCAGGAAATCGGTCAGCGCCGGCTCGGGGACCGGCGGCTCCGGGGCATGGGGAGCGTCGTTCGGGGGCACGGGGCTCGTACTCATCGCCGCGCACCCGATCCGGCAGCTGCATCGCGGGGACTGTTGCAGGGATGGGCCGGCGCCTCGTCCCTCAGTACCCGGACGACCTCCTCGGCGGCTCGGCGGCGCAGCTCCGTGACCGAGGCGTCGGAGGAGAAGGCCACATGTGGCGTGAGTATCGCGCCCGGCTGGTCCAGCAGCCTGGCAGGGACGTGCGGTTCGGTCTCCAGTACGTCGAAGGCGGCTCCGCCCAGGTGGCCGCTGGCCAGCGCCTTGACGACCGCGTCGGTGTCCACCAGGCCTCCCCTGCTGACGTTGACCAGCAGACCGCCCGGCGGCATCAGCTCCAGCTGCTCGGTGCCGACGAGGTGGTGCGTGTCCTGCGTCAGCGGCACATGGAGGATCACCACGTCGCTGCGGCACAGCAACTCCTCCAGTTCCACCATCTCCACCCCCGCAGCATCCCGGGGCGGATAGGGGTCATGGGCCAGGATCCTGCAGCCGAAGGCACTCAGCTTGCGCACGGTGGCGCGCCCTATTCGCCCGTAGCCGACGACGCCGCAGGTCAGCGTAGACAGCCGGCGCAGCCGGGCGCCGGCGGGGTCCCATCTGCCCGAGCGGACCTGCCGGTCGCACACCGCCAGTCCACGCGTCCAGGCCAACACCATGCCCACGGCGTGGTCCGAGACCTCCTCGACGCAGTAGTCCGGCACATTGGTGACCCAGACGCCTCGCTCCGTGGCGGCATCCACGGCGATGTTGTCCAGGCCGACGCCGAGTCTGGCAACGATCCGCAGGTCCGGGGACGCCCCGACCGCGGTGGCGGAGACGGGTGCCCAGCACGTGAGGATCCCGGCGGGCCGGTGCTCGGCGACCAGTTCCTCGATGGTCTCGGCGGTCGCGGGCTCGGCGGGGCCGCTCACGAGTGTGTACCCCGCCTCCTCGATCACCGATCGCTCGACGGTGTCGTCGGGCCAGGCGTAGTCGGTGAGCAGCACGGTGCCCGGGCGGCTCGGTGGTTTCATAGCAGGTCGTCCTCGCAGAATCGTGCGGCTCGCAGCGGCGAGACGGGGATCTCGCTGGGGCACATCGGGTCAGCAGGTCTGATCACCACCCGGCGGGCCGCCGGCTTGTGCCCGGTGGGGCCGCCGGATGGCCACGCATGGGGTGGAGTTGGCCACGCATGGGGTGGAGAGTGGGTCGCTGGGCTTGCGTCGGGTGTCCCTGGCGCTCGCCGACTCGTGGTCGGAGCGGGGGACGCCACGGTACGCCCCTGGTACTGATCACAGGATGCCGGGGCACATCGAACCAAATTGTCACAGCCACGTTGTGCTAACGATAGCACTCAGGCCTCTCAACGCGTCAAGAGCCGGACGTCCGCCATTTCGCCGCGCAGCCGCACCACACCGCAGCAGGTCCGCCTTTCGAGCGCCACCACGCGGTGCCTACAAGGAATTCAAGGGCCGCCAAAGAAATCCGGTGCTCACATCTTGACGCGCCAGGGACTTCGCTTCATGGTTTCTGCGAGCCCATGACCGTGTGGCCGACAAGTGTCCGCACAAGGTCCGGTTGTCGAAGACGCCACAGCCACGGACGTCCCCGACGGGCGATATACGGCTGGAATTCACGCGCGGCGGTCGATCGCGCGGCAGCCCGCCGCCCTCTCATCCATACGGCGACATCAGCGCAGTCGCCGACTCAAGTCCGTGTTCAGCTCACCGCTTCTCATCATCGCCCGAACCGCGATGGATCTGCCGCGGCCTGCCGTGGCCCTTTCCCATAGGAGTGAGCCGCCATGAATCACGCAGCGCAACTCGACACGAGTGCCGCACCCGCCCCGAACAAGGCGGACATCGACGAGGCCCCGCTCGGCCGCACCCTGGTCGCAGTGGGCTTCCTGGTGCTGACCCTGTCGTACATGATCAACGCGATGGACCGCCAGGTACTCCCTCCCCTGCTGCCCAACATCCGTGAGGAGTACGGGTTTTCGCTGGAGCAGGGCGGGCTGCTGGCGACGAACTTCACCCTCGGCATGGCGCTGGCCGGCCTGCCGGCGGGCTATCTTCTGGACCGTTTCCGACGCAAGACCGTGCTACTGGTCAGCATCGTGATCTACTCCCTGGGCACGATGGCCACTCCACTGGCCTCCGGTTTCGCCGACATGACCGCGTACCGGGTCCTCTCCGGCTTCGGCGAGGGCATGCAGTCCGCCGCCATCTTCGCGGCTGTCGGCGCGTACTTCGCCCGACGACGAGGCCTCGCCTTCGGCATCATCGGCGCGGGCTACTCCCTCGGCGTGTTCATCAGTCCGCTGATCGGCGTCCGGCTCATGAACACGCACGGCTCCTGGCACTCGCCCTTCTACCTGTTCGGGGCGGCCGGGCTGGTGATCGCCGCCATCGCGGTCTTCGCGGTGAAAACCGGTCTGACCGAGCGCAGCGTCGAGCAGGTCGTCTCGAGCAGGACCTACGAGTACATGCCCGAATCCCCCTACAACCGCAACACCATCGCGTTGGCCGTCCACTCCATCGTCAGCGGTGTGGCCATCTACGGGTTCATCGGCCTCTATCCGACGTTCCTCATCACCAGCCTGCACTTCACCCCGGCACAGGCCGCACTCGCCATGAGCTTCCTCGGCTTCGGCGGCATGCTGGCCATTTTCGGCGGGTGGCTCGGCGACCGCGTCAACCAGCGCAATCTGCTGATCCTCAGCCTGTTGGCCTGTTCCGTCATCAGCGTCTGCATCTACCAGCTGCACGGCGGAGTCGGCTGGCAGTGCCTGCTCGCCTTCCTCATGGGCGTCTTCGGCCTGGGCTTCCTCTACCCCAACACCAACAGCGCGATCCAGCGGGCCGTCCGCCCCGAACAGATCGGACGTGCCTCCGGTCTGTTCGTCACCAGCTACTACGGAACAGCCGCGTTCTCCGGCTTGATCTTCGCCACCCTGGTGGAGAACTTCGGCTGGCGCCAGGCGGGGCTGCTGCAGGTCACGCTCCTCCCGCTGGCCGGCGTCCTCGCGATGACCTTCGTCCGCACCTCGCGGTTCAACAACGCGGTCCGCTAGCGGCGCACCTGCGGACCTGCTGACCCACGGACCTGCTGACCCACGGACCTGCGGACCCGCCGACCTGCAGACCCGCGGACCCGCGGACCTGCGGCCGACTGGCGGCTCGCGGCTCGCGGCTCGCGGCTCGCGGCTCGCGGCTCGCGGCAATCGTGGGGATGGGACCGCTATGCGGCCTCGTGGGGATGGGGCCTGGGCGAGGTTCACGGCGAAGGACATCAGTGCGACGCAACCGGCCTCGGTCGAACCTTTGCGTGGTTCGTCCGAGGCCGGTTGTGTGTTTCCCGAATTGCATTCCTTGCGCTCGATGATGCGGTCGTCGTCGACGTCATTGGAGCACGGGCAGCCGAGTACGTACTCAAGGGCTTCGGACCCCTTGGCATGGCGGGCTTTCTCGACATCGCCAATTCGAGTCGTCGGCAGTAACGCACGCCGCCCACGGGGCATTTGACGATCCGCAAGGAAACCTCCGCGACCACCGAAACCGCGGGCGATCGCATGACTCCGCCAGCAGTGCTAACGTTAGCGCAGAGATAATGACCAAGCCGGTGCCCGATTCTCCGACCACTAGCTCGACCACGGAGCGCGACGTCAATGCTATCGTTGGCATACAGACAGTAACGGGTACCGGGATCAGTCACTCGAGGGGGCGCCACCACGTGATCACCACCAGGGACATCGCCGAACGCCTCGGGATCTCCGTCTCGACGGTCGGCCGAGCACTCGCTGACGACAGCCGTATCAGCGAGGAGACCAAGTTCCGGGTCCGCCAGGCCGCGTCCGAGATGGGATACGTGGCCAACCGCGCCGCACGGATGATGCGGGGCGCGTCGAGCAACGTGGTCGCGCTGGTGATCCCGGACATCCGCAACAGCTTCTACTCGACCATCGCGCACGAGCTGTCCAAGAACATGGAGGCGCAGGGCTTCCAGCTCATGCTCTCGGAGACCGACGACGACAGGATGGTCGAGCTGCGGCATCTGCGCGAGCTGTCCGCGAGCCGCGTGGCGGGCATCATCATCGTTCCCACCGCGCGCCCTCACAACGACTCCGTCAAACTGCTGCGCGCGGTGCCGCACCTGCAGCTGCTGCGCAAACACCCATCGCTGGGCTCCCAGTGGTTCGGCGTGGACGACTACGAGGCGCTGCGACAGGCCACGGCCCACCTGGTGGCACAGGGACACACCCGTATCGCCTACCTCGGCGGTCCCGTCGAACTGCCCACCGGCGCCGAGCGCCTCAAGGGCTTCCGCAGCGCCCTGCGCGAAGGCGGCCTGCCCGACGACGCCGGCCTGGCCGAACTGGGACCACCGTCGGACGTGGACCACGGCCGTCAGGCGGTACGCCGACTGCTGGAGGGCCCGTCGGCACCCACCGGGCTCGTACTCGGATCCATCCAGCTCACCCTGGGCGTCCTGGAGGAACTTTCCCAGCAGGGCGTGAAGGTGCCCCAGGAGCTGTCCGTGGTCGGGTTCGGAGATGAACCCGGATTCTCCTGGTGGGGCCCGGGACTCACCACCATCGGCCTGCCCATCCAGGAGATGGCCACCGGCTGCGCGCTGTGGCTGATGCGCCGCCTCACGACAAAACCCGGCAACGACGGCCCGTACACCTCCGTCTCGCCGGGATCACTGATCGTGCGCGGCAGCACAGCACCGCCCAGCGGCCCGGCCCGCGCCCGTCGCGGCGGTCGGCCCTCCTCCCAGGCCGGCTGAGCGTCGGTACGGTCGTCCACCACTCCGGCTGACCGGCGGCACGGTCGTCCACCACTCCGGCTGACCGGCGGCACGGTCGTCCACCACTCCGGCTGACCGGCGGCACGGTCGTCCCCGGTCAGCCCCTCCGGGTCGACCAACCTCCCGCTCAAGTCAGGGAGTTGTGTTGCGCAGCCTGCGCATGACGCGAGCCGTACGCTCGAGCTCGTCGAGCATCTGCTCGGCCGCCGCATCATGTATCTTGCCGCCCCGAAACGCGCCGTCGTCCATGACTTCGCTGATGAACGGGATGCTCACAGTGGGACCGATCGGCAGCATCCTGAGGTTCGCGACGACCTGCTTGGACATCTGCACCGCACGCGTGCCGGCCGAGACACCCCCATAGCTCACGAAACCGGCCGGCTTGTGCTGCCACTCCACGACGAGGTAGTCCCATGCGTTCTTCAAGGAGGCCGGGAAGGCGCCGTTGTACTCCGGGGTGACGAAGACGAAGGCGTCAGACCTGTCGACGATCCGACTCCATTCCCGGGTGTGGCTCTTCGTGTACTGCCGCAGGGCCGGCGGATGCGGCTCATCGTAGAAGGGAAGAGCGAGTTCACGCAGGTCGACGACGTGCGACTCGAACTCGTCGTACTCCGCGGCGCGCGCGGTGAACCAGTCCGCGACGGACCTGCCCACACGTCCGGGACGTGTGCTGGCGACAACAGTGGTGAGGGTCATCGGTGCCATATCGGGGGCTCGCTTTCCGTTCGGCTGCGTTCCGGCCCGGGGCCCGCGCTCTCCCAGTGCTGTCCGCCTTCCCAGGGAGAGCGTGGGCCACCGGAGTCTTCCGGGAATCGCACTGAGTGTGCGAACGATAGCACTCACATACACCCCAGCCAATGCCCGACGGCGGGCGATGCCCAGCGACTCAAGCGAAGTGCCACCTGCCTCTTGACGCATGACACCCGCCCTTCGCACCATTGCGCTATCGTTAGCACTTCAAGAGCCGCGGCAGGCGAGAAATCCTCGCCATCGCCCTTCCTGTCCACTGTCGACCGGCCCCGCGACGACAAGAGCCGTACAACGCGTCGCTCGCGCCCAGCACATGCCCGCCGATCCAACGGATGGCGGGTGACTGCCACCGACTGCCGTCCCGACAGCCGCCGCTGCGACGGGCGGGTTCCACGCAGCGCGGCGGCTTCATGCCCGCGCACGCTCGTCCGCCGCCGGTACGGCAACGGACGGCCGTCGCCCGACGAGCGGCCCCGGACATCACTGAGGGTTCAGATCCCGAAAGGTTGCACCGCAATGACAGACGCGCGGATCGCCAAGCTGTACGGCCGCAGGGTGTGGGACTCACGCGGCCGGCCGACCGTCGAGGTCGAGGCCCACATCACGGATGGTGCGGTCGGGCGGGCGATCGCTCCGGCCGGCGCCTCGACGGGCCAGGGGGAAGCCCTGGACCTGCGCGACGGCGGCAGCCGCTTCGGCGGGCTCGACGTCCATCGTGCGGTGGGCTCGGTGAACAACGAGATCGCGCCCGCTCTCAAGGGCCAGGATGCGACCGACCAGGAGTCGGTCGACCGGCTGCTGGTGGACCTCGACGGGACCCCGGACCGGAGCCGTCTCGGCGGCAACGCGATCGTGGCCACGTCCATGGCCGTGCTGCACGCCGCCGCCGCATCGGCGGACAAGCCGCTGTGGCTCCATCTGTCGGGTGGACGTCCGGTCCGGATCCCTCTGCCGGAGATCCAGATCTTCGGCGGCGGCGCCCACGCGGACCGGCGTGTCGACGTGCAGGATTTCATGGTGGTCTGTCCCGCGGCAGGGAGCTTCTCCGAGGCCCTGGACTGGACCGCGGAGATCTACCGGGCGGCCGGACGTCTGATGCGCAAGGCCGGGAAGACCGGCGGTGTGGCCGACGAAGGGGGCTTCTGGCCGGCGTTCGACTCCAACGAGGAGGCACTGGAGACGCTGACCCTGGCCATCGAGACCGCAGGCTTCGGCCCCTCGTCCCAGGTCGGCATCTCCCTGGACATCGCGGCCTCGCAGTTCGGCAGCGCCGGGAAGTACACGCTGGCTCTCGATGATCGCGCCCTGGACACCGGCGCGCTGATCGAGATGCTCGGGCGCTGGATCGAGCACTATCCGATCCTGTCCATCGAGGACCCCCTCGGCGAGGACGATCACGAGGGCATGGTGGAGTTCACCCGGCTGTACGGCGACCGCTGCCAGGTGATCGGCGACGATTTCCTGGTGACGAGCGCACAGCGGGTGGAGGCGGCCGCGGCCGGCAAGGCGGCCAACGCGGTGCTCGTCAAGCCGAACCAGGCCGGGACGGTCACGGAGGCTCCTGGAGAAGTGGTATTTCGAAGCGTCGCCCTTCGTGGGAGTGCCGCAGATCCCACCGGCCGAAAAGCCGAATCCGATGACGCTCGAACGGTTCCTGCTCGAACAGTCCGCAAACTGACCTTTTCGCCCCACAGGAAATGCCATGGCACGAGTTCCCTATCTGCACCGCGAGGACGCGGACGAGGCGCTGGGGCCCCTGTACGACCGGCTCGAGGCCGAACGCAAGGTACCGACGGCGAACATCTTCCTCGCCCTCGCGGGCGCGCCGGAACAACTTGACGCCTTTCTGACCTACGCCAACGCGCTGCGGGCCTGCGAACTCAGTCCCAGGCTCCGGGAGCTGGCGATCCTGACCGTGGGGCACGCGACGCGGTCGGCGTACGAGGTCGCGCATCACCAGTCCCACGGGATGAAGGCCGGGCTCACCGAGGAGCAGCTCGCGGCGGTTGCCGATTTCGAATCTGCCGATGTCTTCGACGAGGTGGAGAAGGCCGTCATGCGTCTTGCCAAGGAGTCCACACTCGTGGTCGATGTCTCCGAGGAGACATGGCGTGCCGCCGCTGCGCATCTGACCGACAAGCAAATGGTCGAACTCGCCTTGTCCATCGCCTGGTACAACTCCGGCGTCCGCATCATGGGCCTGTTGGACATCGATCTTGAGAGCGGTTATCCGAACCCGTTCGCGGACCCGCGTCCGTAGGCAATTTCAAGGAGTATTTCAATGGCGAAAATGCTCGCTGCACGACTGCATGCGCTCGGTGAGCCCATGTCGGTGGACACGATCGATGTGCCGACGCCGCGACCGACCGATGTGCTGGTGCGGGTCAAGGCCTGCGGAATCGTGCCGAACATGGCCAACGTGATCAACAACTGGCCCACCTGGTTCCCCCATCAGCCGCTGCCCAGGTTCCCCGCCATCTTCGGCCTGGACGCCGCCGGCGTGGTCGAGGCGGTCGGCGAGGCGGTGATCAACACCAAGCCCGGCGACAGGGTGTACGTGAATCCCCTACGGTCCTGCGGAAGTTGCCAGGTGTGCCGCGGAGGTGAGCTCAGCAGATGCCGCTACTTCACCCTGAACGGCTATTTCAGCACGTCGCGTGACGGCCAGCGGATCTTCGACCTCTACCCCTACGGCGGCTTCGCGGAGTACATGACCGCACCCCAGTACTCGATCGTCAACATCCCGGACAACATGACGTTCGAGCAGGCCGGAAAGCTCGGCTACATCGGCACGTCCTACGGAGCCCTCAAGAACGCCGCTGCGGGACCGGGCCAGGTGGCGCTCATCGACGGGGTCACCGGAACCCTCGGTGTCGCCTCGACCGTCCTCGCGCTGGCGTCCGGTGTGTCGCGGGTCCTCGGTACCGGCCGCAACGAGGCACTCCTCAAGCGCGTCAAGGACCTGGATCCGGACCGGGTCGAGGTGTTCAGGCTGGGTGAGGGCTCCTCCGGTGAGTGGGCGAAGTCGCTGACCGGCGGCGAGGGCGCCGACTTCGTCATCAGCGCGCTGGGAGCCAGGGCACCGGTGGAGACGATGCTGGATTCCATGCAGGGAGTCCGCAGGGGCGGCAGGGTGGTCAACGTCGGCGGTGTGGCCGAGCGGCTGCCCGTGGACGTGAAGTGGCTCATGGACGAGCAGGTCCAGCTGATCGGCTCCAACTGGTTCACCACCGCGCAGGGGCAGGAACTCGCCGACATGGTGGGCACGGGCGCCCTGGACCTGTCGTACCTGGAGTCCAAGCCCTTCCCGCTGGCCAGGGTCAACGAGGCGATCTCGGGACTCGAGGACCGCGACGGCGGATTCAGCAACTACGTCGTCATTCCCTGAGCCGGGCCGGGGACTGCTCCCCGAGCCGGGGCGGGGACTGCTCCCCGCGCCCTGCCCCCGTACTCACCCCGCGGCGTTCCTGCCCGCCGCGGGGTGATTTCCTGTTCGATGCTCTCGTTGGCACAGACTCAGCAGGACGGAGGAGCCGGTGGAACTGCGCTGGCTGGAATCGTTCGTCACCGTCGCGGAGGAACTGCACTTCGCGAAGGCGGCGGACCGACTGCATCTGGCTCCGTCAGCACTTAGTGCCCAAGTCAGGGCGCTGGAGTCGCACCTGGGCGTACGCCTGATCGACCGCGGACGGCGCAGCCGCCCGGCGCTGACCAGCGCCGGGCGGCTGTTTCTCGAGGAGGCGCAGCGCACGCTCGCCCAGGCCGCCCGTGCCGAGGCCGTGGGCCGGCGGGCCGGCCGCGGGGAGCTGGGACATGCCGAGATCGCCTACGTGGCCTCGGCCGCCTTCTCGGGTGTGCTGACCGACGTCCTCACTCGGTGTGCGGCCCCGGGAACCCAGCTCACGGTGCAGGTCCGCGAGCTGGAGACACCGGCCCAGCTGGAGGCCCTGGCCTGCGGGGACATCGACGTCGGCTTCCTGCGCTGGAGGCCGGAGTACCCGCCGGGAGTCACGGCCACCTGTCTGCTCACCGAGGAGGTCGTCCTGGCGCTACCGGCCGGCTCGCCTCTGGCGGCGTACGAGGCCGTGCCGGCGGCGGAGCTGTGCCACGAGCGGTTCGTGGCCCCCCACTTCGACGAGGAGTACGGCTGCCGCGACCAGATCCTCGAGGTGGCCGACCAGGGTGGTTTCAGCCCCCAGGTCGCTCCTCCGGTACGGGACTTCATCGCCGCTCTCACACTGGTGGGCGGCGGTCTCGCCGTGGCTCTGGTGCCGGATTCGCTGCGCCGCGTGCAGATACCGGGGGTCACCTGTCGTCCGCTCGCGGACGTACGGCTGACCACCCGGCTGGTCGGCGCGTACCGCAAGGGCGAGACCTCGCCGGCGGTACGCGGCGTGATCCGCCGCCTGCGGGAGGCGGCGGCCGTCACGGTCGCAAACAACGATCCTCAAGCTCATATGACTTTCCTGAGGTGAGGTGGTCCCCGGGCAGGCCGGCCCATACCGACCTGCCCGGCGCGTTTCAGCGGTACGCCGCGATGCCCGTCACGGACTGGCCGACGACGAGGGTGTGGATCTCCTCGGTGCCCTCGTAAGTGAGCACGGTCTCCAGGTTGTTGGCGTGCCGGAGCACCGGGTACTCGGTGGTGATGCCGTTGGCGCCGAGAATGGTGCGGGCCGTGCGGGCGGTGTCGAGTGCGGCCCGGACGTTGGCGAGCTTTCCGAGGCTGACCTGTTCCGGGCGCAGCTTCCCGGCGTCCTTCAGCTTGCTCAGGCGCAGGGCCAACAGCTGGGCGTTCACCAGATCGACCTGCATCCGGGCCAGCTTCTGCTGGGTGAGCTGGAAGCCGCCGAGCTGCCGGCCGAACTGCTCGCGGGTCGTGGAGTACTCCAGAGCCGAGAGATAGCAGGTGCGGGCCGCGCCGACGACACCGCACAGGATGCCGAAGCGCGCCTCGGACAGGCAGGACAGCGGTCCCTTCAAACCCGTCACGCCCGGGAGCACCGCCGAGGCGGGCAACCGTACGTCTTCCAGGTGCAGTTCGGCGGTGACGGACGCGCGCAGCGACAGCTTCTTGTGGATCTCGCTGGTGGTGAAGCCCGGGGTGTCCTTGGGTACGAGGAAGCCGCGGATGCCCTCCTCGGTGCGGGCCCAGACCACGGCGATGTCGGCGACCGAGCCATTGGTGATCCACATCTTGGTGCCGTTGAGGATCCAGTCGTCACCGTCGCGCTTGGCCTGGGTCCGCATGTTTCCGGGATCGGAGCCCTGGTCGGGTTCGGTGAGCCCGAAGCAGCCGATCGCCTCACCGGAGGCGAGCTTGGGCAGCCACTCCTGCTTCTGCTCCTCGGAGCCGTAGCGGTGGATGGGGAACATGACCAGCGAGCCTTGCACGGACACGAAGCTGCGCAGTCCCGAGTCGGCCGCCTCCAGTTCGCGGCAGGCCACACCGTAGGCGGTGGCGCTGACACCGGCGCAGCCGTAGCCCTCCAGGTGCATGCCCAGTAGTCCCAACTGGCCGAGTTCAGGGCCCAGTTCGCGAGTCGGGAAGGTACCCGCCTCGAACCAGTCGGCCACATGCTCGGTCACTCGGTCACGGACGAAGACGCTGACCGTGTCACGGATGAGGCGTTCGTCGTCGTCGAGCTCGTTGTCGAGTTCCAGGGCGTCAATGGGGTTGAGGTGGGGCATCAGGGGTTCCTCCGGGACTGTTGAGAACGAAGAGCAGCGTTGCGGGTGAGTCTGTGCGGTTGCGTAGGGGTGGCGGTCATGCGGTTTCGGGGGTGTCGTCGGCGGTGCGGCGGAAGAGCTCCGCCGTGTGTTCGCCCAGACCGGGCGGCGGCAGGCGGTACTGCGCGGGTGACTCGCTCAGCGCGATGGGGTGGGCGACCTGCCGGGACACCGGCGCGGGCGCCGATCCGTCCTCTGATCCGTCCGCCGATCCGTCCGCCGGGAAGGGGGCCGTGGCCGGGATGCTGACGATGCCGGGCAACCCGAGCCGGTGGGCGAAGGCGAACGCCTCGTCGAGCGTGTTGACCGGGCCCGCGGGCACCCCCGCGGCGAGCAGGGTGGCGGACCAGTGGTCGGCGCCTGCGGTCAGCAGCCGTTCGCCCAGCAGCTTCCGCAGCTCTTCACGGTGCGCCACCCGGCCGGGGTTGGTGCGGAAGCGGTCGTCGTCGGCGAGGCCGGGGCACCCGAGGACCGCGGCCAGCGCCACGAACTGCCCGTCGTTGCCGACCGCGAGTGCGAGCGGGCGGTCCGCGGTGGGGAAGGTCTCGTACGGGGCGATGCTGGGGTGGGCGTTGCCCAGCCGTCCGGGTACGACGCCGACGACGGCGTAGCCCGAGGCCTGGTTGACCATCGCCGACAGCAACGAGCCCAGCAGACTCACCTCGACGCGCTGTCCTTCGCCGCTGGCGTCCCGGTGCCGCAGGGCCGCCATGATGCCGAGCGTCGCGTGCAGACCGGTGATCACGTCGACGAGGGCGACCCCGGTCTTCACCGGTTCGCCGTCGGGCTCCCCCGTCACGCTCATCAGCCCGCCGACGGCCTGGACCAGCAGGTCGTAGCCGGGGATCGCGGCGCCGCCGTCGGCCCCGAATCCGCTGACGGAGCAGTAGACGAGGCGGGGATGGCGAGCTCGCAGATCCGCGTATCCCAGCCCGAGCCGGTCCATCGTGCCGGGACGGAAGTTCTCCACCAGCACGTCGGACTCGGCGATCAGCGCACGTGCCCGCTCGCGTCCCGTCTCGCTGGTCAGGTCCAGGGCGACGGAGCGCTTGTTCCGGTTGACGCCGAGGAAGTAGGTCGACGTGCCGTTCTCGTCCGCGGGGGGACGCCATTCGCGGGTCTCGTCGCCCGTCCCGGGCCGCTCGACCTTCACGACGTCGGCCCCGAGGTCGGCCAGGAGCATGGTGGCGTACGGTCCCGCGAGGACACGGGAGAAGTCCGCGATCCGCAGCCCTGCCAGTGCGCCTCGCCCCGCTCCCCCGTCAGCGCCGGAACCGTCGCCCGGGGGGCCGTCCTTGGTACTCACGCCTGCCTCCTGATGATCGTCCTCGGCCACCGGGCCTGCCCCGGGCGCGATCAGCCTGACCCCCCTCAGTGCGGCAGGTCAACGACGAACTCACGCATCTTTGTGCGCGGAAAACGTTCTGTACGAGCAGGTCAGCGAGGCTGTGGCCGGATTACGCTCACGGCGGCACCACTGCTCGCGGGGACGCTGGAGACCGTCGCCGCAGGACTCGTGGTGGCCATCGGCCTGTCTGCGCGTGACTGGCAGCGGCACCCCACCACCAGGACCCGGCCGGCGCCCTGGCGACCACGCGTCTCGTCCGGGCCACCCCTGCCCTGTGCGCACGGCAGTTGAAGGAGCAGCACGGCTGGCAGCCCGGCCTGGCCCAGGCCCTGGCCGAACGCCACGGTTCGTCGCAGCCCGCGACGCTCGGCGAATCAGTACGGGCCGCCGCCGCGCTGGACTGCCTGAATGTCGCCATCGACCACTGGACCGCCTCCGACGGCCGCCTCGACCTCGTCGACCTCCTGGACGAGGCCTTCGCCGCACTGACACAAGGGTGAGCGGCGGTACCACCGGTGTCACGCAGCCGGTCGGCGACATCGAGAGCGGGCTCGCCGCGAGGTGGCGTCGGCGCCCAGAGCAGTGCCTGCGAGACCTACTGGGTCGGCGGCGGTCTGCTCGGCGTCGCTCTTGCCCTGCGCGCCTTGCCCTTCGCGGTGCTGCGCACGCTGCGCGACTCGGCGCTCGTGCGGCAGCTGTCGCTGTGGATGCCGGTGGGCATTCTCGCAATCCTCGCCGTTACCGCCCTGCACGGCACCATCGCCGCCGAACCGCACGCGACGCTCTACGCGCTGCTCGCGGTCGCCGTCACCGCCGCCGTACACCTGGCCTCCGGCCGCCGCACGATCCTGAGCGTCGGCATCGGCACCGCCGTCTACGCCCTCGTCAACGACCCTCTGACGCCTCGCCGTTCCCGAGGAGAGGCCAGTTGAACGGAGAGGCGGAGTCACTCGTCGTTCACCCAGCGCACGAGCCGCTGTAGGGGGTAGAAGCCGTCGTGGGAGAGGCCCTGTGGCATTCCGCCCGCCCTGCCGAGCGACACCACGCGCTGCACCCCGGCACAGGCGAGGGCGTCGCGCAGCTCCGTCTTGCGTGCATCGGGGTAGACACCGACCGTCTGTGTGGCGACGCCTGCATGCGCGACGGCCTCGGACAGCGCGGTGACCGGAACGACGTTGACGATCTTGCCGTCGGGGTGGAAGTCCACCGGTTCCGGCGAGCGGATGACCAGGCCCCGGCCGTCGTACCCGCCCCAGACCCGGTACTCGGGCGCCAGAGACCGCAGTATGTCGATCTCCTCGCGGAGTTCCGAGGCGACCCGCGGCCCGTCGGCCGAACTGAACTCCCGTGCGATGCCGAGGCGTTCGCACAGCAGCGCGGCGTAGCGGTCGGCGTCCTCCTGGGAACCCTCGACGAACTGGAAGCGACTGGCCACGCACGCCTGCTGGTTGAAGAAGGTGGCGTCCGCGGCGGCCGCGTCCGCAGCCTGAGCCAGGGCCTCCTCGGACCCGAAGGCCTCGCGGCCGATCATCGAGATGGAGGTCTTGGGATCGAAGGAGACCAGCTCGAATCCGGGACCGACGTACTTCAGGGCCCCGCGGATCGTGGCCTCGCCGCCCCAGGCCACCAGCTTGTCGAAGAACTGCGGGCGGAACAGCACGCTCTCCACCGTCTCGTCGCCGCCCCGCCAGTACACCGCGGAGAACGAACGCACCACAGGGTGGCCCGGCGCCACCGACGCCATCGTGCGCAGGATGGCGGTCGCGGTGAACAGGTCGTTCGAGGGCAGCTTCAGCAGGTTGACGCCCTTGGTGAGGGCACCGCGGACGACGGACATCGCCGCCACGCCGGGAGCGTTGCCGGCGATGATGTGCACCAGACGCGGCGGGAACGCGCGGGTGGAAGCGATCCGACCCTCGGGCAGCCGCACCTCGCGCCAGCCGTCGAGCACGTCCGCTCCGCCGAGCTCGTGGTCGATCTGGGCGTACAGGCCGGGCCGCTGGAAGGTGCGCCACAGCACGGCGTAGGCGCGTTCGAGCACCTCCCTGGGGAGCGGGCTGACCGGTGCCATACGGTCCAGGGCTTCGGCGAGCAGGCCTTCCCGGTCCGCCTTCAGGGCCTCGCCGGTCTCCACCAGCAGGTCGACGATCTCCGCGCTCGGCACATGGAAGGCGGGCCCGGGTTCGGTACGGGGCCACACGAGACGGTCCAGGTCGAGTGCCGGCGCCGTGAAGGCCGCGCCTGACCTGCCGTGGCCGATGTGCGGGCCCTGGTCGACGTTGCCGCGGACGACATGCACCACGGACACCGGTCCGGTTCCGTCCTGCCGCGAGGGTGCTTCGGTTCCGTGAAGCGTCGTGTCGCTCATTCGGGAAACCTCCATGGATGCCCCAGCATTCAGGCCGGGGAGGAAAGGGACTCCTGCGGAGCAGGGCAGAAGAAGGTGATTCGCCGTTAGGACGGATCTCCGTACATTCCCAACTCTCCGCAGGCCGCCACAAGTTGGCATGCTAGTTTGTGAGTCATGGTGACCGGACACGTGAAGCGGGCGTTCAAGTACCGCTTCTATCCCACCGATGCGCAGGCGGCTGAGCTGTCGCGCACGTTCGGGTGTGTGCGGAAGGTCTACAACATGGCGCTGGACGCCCGCACAAGAGCGTGGCAGCGGGGCGAGCGGGTCAACTACAACGCCACGTCGGCAATGCTCACAGCATGGAAGAAGACGGAAGAACTGGCCTACCTGTCCGAGGTCTCCAGCGTTCCGCTGCAACAGGCGTTGCGACACCTGCAAGGTGCGTTCGTTGCGTTCTGGGAGAAGCGGGCGAAGTATCCGCGCTTGAAGTCGCGGAAGAAGTCCCGCGTCAGTGCCGAGTACACACGCTCCGCGTTCGCGTTCCGCGACGGTGTGCTGACGCTCGCGAAGATGCAGGAGCCTCTTGCCATCGTGTGGTCCCGTCCGCTCCCGCAGGGCGCGGTACCGTCCACGGTGACGGTCTCCCGGGATGCGGCGGGCCGCTGGTTCGTGTCGATGCTGTGCGAGGATCCGGGCGTCAAGCGGCTTCCGACCAGCGGTGGGGCGGTCGGTATCGACGCGGGTCTCGAGCATCTGCTGACGCTGTCGACGGGCGAGAAGATCACCAATTCGAGGCATGAACGCAAGGACCGTGCCCGGCTGGTGAAGGCCCAGCGGGAACTGTCCCGCAAGGCCAGGGGCGACGGGGCCAACCGTGCGAAGGCCCGGCAGAAGGTCGCCCTTATCCACGCGAGGATCGCCGATCGGCGCCGCGACACTCTGCACAAGATCACTACTCGGCTCGTGCGTGAGAACCAAACGCTCGTGATCGAGGACCTGACCGTGCGCAACATGGTCAGGAACCGGAGACTGGCTCGCGCGATCTCGGACGCGGCGTGGTCGGATTTCCGGAGCATGCTGGAGTACAAGGCTACCTGGTACGGGCGGGAGGTGATCGCCGTTGACCGGTGGTTCCCATCGTCCAAGCTGTGCCATGCCTGCGGCACACTGCAGGAGAAGATGCCGTTGAACGTCCGCACCTGGACGTGTGGCTGCGGCGCGACCCATGACCGGGACGTGAACGCGGCGAAGAACCTTCTGGCCGCCGGGCTGGCGGTATCTGTCTGTGGAGCTGGCGTAAGACCTCAACGGAGAACTCCGGGCAGGCAGTCAGCGACGAAGCAGAAAGCCCTACGGCGCGAGCCGTAGGAATCCCCTCCTTTAGGAGGGGAGGAAGTCAACCGTGGATCATTCCCCGCACATAGGAGTCGAGTGTCGCGGCGCAGGTGATCTTGTCGTCGCCGCCGAGGTCCCCGTAACGCTGGATGTCCGGCAGGATGACCGGTCCTGACCTGCCGCAGTCGCAGGACGAGAAGTCCAGCCGGACCCGGTCACCGGTGATCAGGCCGCCCCAGCGGCCTTCCAGGGAGACGTCCAGGAAGGCGAACCGCCCCTCCACGACCCCCTGTTCGGCGTTTAGTAGCGTCTCGCCTTTCCGGTCGAGGACCAGCGGGATCACCCACGGCGGTACGTGGTATTTGCCCTTCTCGCAGGCGGGGCAGGAGCCTTGGAGCTCCGTCATGCCGTAGCTGCGCACGCGTCGTACGCCCTGGTAGAAGGCGGCGAACTGCTGCTGGTAGTCGTCGGGTAGCGCACGGCCCTTGTTGCCGCCGCCGCTGAGCACCAGCGTGTCCGGGTGGAGGCCTCCGTCGGGTATGCCGCGGGCCCGCAGGGCCTGGATCACGGTGAACTGCTGGTTGTTCATCCCGGCGATCAACAGCGGTTCGTCGCGGTGCGCGACGATGTCGTCGACGATCCGCGTCACGGCCGCGCCCAGCTCCTCCTCGCGGGCCTCGGACGCGGTCTCGAAGGCGCTGATCTCCTGCGGGGTCGCCGTGCCCTCCGCCATCCGCCGGCGCAGCAGCGCGCTGCTCATCAGCTCGGACACCCGCAGCGTGTCCTCGGTCAGCAGCTGTGTCTCGCCGGGTCGGGCGAAGACCTCCGCGTGCCACCGGAAACCGTCGATGGAGCGCATCGGGCCGCTCGCCGGAGCGAGCAGGTAACCCCGGCGTGTGGGCTTGGGCGGCAGGGGGTCGGGCCAGCAGGTGAGGTGCTCAAGGATGTCGTGCAGGAACTTCAGGTCGCTTGCGTCGCAGTTGAGGAAGGAGACCTTCCCGGACGTGCCGCTGGTGATGTACGGGCGATGACCGGCAGCTGTGATGCGTTCGGTCCACTCGTCGATGTCGCGTACGCCGTCGACGTCGACGTCGTCCGCTTCGACCACCGAGACGGTCGAGTACCAGCGCAGGAGCCGGTCCCACCGGCCGCCGGCGATCAGCGAGACGGGGTACGACTTGTAGCTGGTGTGCGAGAACAGCATGGGGACGAGGTCCTCGGGACCGGTGATCTCGTGCACGCCGGTCTCTTCGGCACGCGTGCGCAGCAGCGGGATGCGCTCACGGTGGGAGTGGAAGGCCTCCCTCGCTGCTTCGAGCTGTAGCTCTCGCACCTCCTTCGCCGGCTTGTCGAAGGTGTCGCCGGAGACGACCAGGGCCCGTATCTGCTCGCGTGCGCTTGCCACAGCAACCCCGCTTCAATATCAGGCATGTAAGGTTAATTATCTAGCTCAATGGACGGTAGGAGTGCCGCCCAAGGACCGTCAAGTCCCGTGCACCACGCGGCCGGCCGATCCTCGTTTCGAACCTCAGCCGGAGGACGGCATCCGCCGGACACTCCAGTCGAAGCCGCCGCGGCACACCAGCGTTCCCGACGCGTCGGTGATCTCGCCGTGCGTGGAGAGCCGCGCCCGGTCGGTCTCACCCGACAGGAGCGGACGCAGGGCGTGCTGTGCCTCGTCGGAGAGACGGCAGCGGGCCACCAGCCGGCCTCGCGCGGGGGCGAGGAACTCCAGGGACGCGGCCCTGCCCAGAGGTACGACCCCCTCGAAGTCGGCGGAGGCCGCACTCGCGACGATGATCGCACCCAGCCCCACCGCGTCGAGGAGGGTGATGAGCCCGCCGGAATGCAGCGAGCCGATGACGTTGGTGAGCGCCCCGGGCGTCTCCAACGCGACCTCGGCCGCGCCGTCAGCGGCCCGGAGCACCGTGACACCGGCGGTGCGGTGGGCCGGTACGGGCTCCAGCAGGTCGCGTGCCAGTGCCGTCATGTCCATCACGGCAGGCTCGCACGGTCCCCTTACGACCGAGTGACGTCAGGGCAACGACAGCCCCGGCCTCATTGCCCGGCGGGACGCCGAGGCCTCCGGTCATGAGCGGCCGTCAGCGAGGTAGGACGACTCGATCGCGTCCAGGTTGCCGCGCAGTTCCTGCGGGGTGCCGGTCATGACGACGCGGCCGCGGCGCACGACGTACACACGGTCTGCGATGTCCAGCACCTTGCGTACGTGCTGTTCGACGAGCAGTGCGCCGAGCCCCCGGTCCGCGGCTTCACGCACCGCGCGCAGCAGACGCTCGACCACCAAGGGGGCGAGGCCGAGCGACAGTTCGTCGGCGAGGAGCAGGCGGGGTTCCCGGCACAGTGCCCGGGCCAGCGAGAGCATCTGCTGCTCGCCGCCGGAGAGCATCCCTGCGCCGGTGCCCAGCCGTTTCTCCAGCTCCGGGAAGAGCTCCAGGGCCCGGGCGGCCTCCACCCGGCCGACCCGCAGGTTGTCGGCGGTGTCGAGGCGGGTGAAGACCGCGCGCTCACCGACGTACGCGAGGCCCTGGCGGGCGCGGCGGTGCAGTGGCGCCCGGCTGGGCTCGCCCAGCCAGCGGACTTCGCCGCTCATCGGGGCCAGGTCGCCCGCGAGGACTCGGAGCGTCGTGCTCTTGCCCGCGCCGTTGGGGCCGAGCAGCGCGACGACCTCGCCGGGGCGTACCTCGATGTCGAGGTCGCGTACGACGGGCTGGGTGCCGTATCCGGCGGACAGGGAGCTGGTCGCGATGAGTGCGCCCGAGGTTGTCTCGGGCACGGCGTCGGGACGGTCGTGTGCAACGGTGGACACGGGTTTCTCTCCTTTCCCGGGTGCTGCGATGCGGGCGGATGTCGCGGACGAGGCGGGCTTCAAGTGAGGCCACGGGGCTTCGCCACTGCGTTCGGCGGCGGGCCACCGGCCGGCTCGGGGCATGGCCCGTCGTCGGCCGTGCGGCCCGCGCTGCCGCACCGCGGGGCCGTCAGCCGGCCGGTGTCGTGAGCGCCTTGCGGACGTCGACGAAGGTCGAACCGGACTTGGCCCACTCGATCCTGCCGTCCTTCAGCACCAGTTCGGTGGCGGTGGTGTTGTGGATGCGGTTCAGGCCCGGCAGGGGCAGGGCCGTCGACGACTGCCAGTTCAGCGCCGGAGTCAGCCCGCCGGTGTCGATGCCCTTGGTTGTGTTGAGCTGTTCCACGAGGGCCTTGGAGGTGATCTTCGGCAGCTGTGCAGCAGCCTCGGTGAAGACCTTGAACGCCACCCAGGTCGTGGCGTTGGCGCCGTTGGAGAGGTCTACGTCCTTGCCTTTGGTGGCCGCGACCCCGTCCTTCCAGGCGGCGTCGGAGATGGGCGGGTAGTACCCGGTGATGGCGGCGCCGTTCAGCGGGCTCGAACTGCCTCCGGTGCTCTGGGCCAGTTCCGGGGTGAGGTTGCCGACGACACTGCCGACCTTGGTCTTGTCCCCGGATTGCAGATACGCCTTCACGAAGAGGTCCGAGTGCGTGCCCAGGATGACGCTCACGCAGTCACTGTCCTTGGTCGCGGCGGCCACCTGCGGAGCGAGGTCGGTGGCGGTGAGGGGCACCTTCAGGTCCTTCGGCGCCTTCGCGCCGGCGGAGGTCGCGCCCAGCGTGAGGAACTTGATGACGATCGCGGCGGCCGCGACGTCGTACCGCACTCCGGAGATCTTCTTGCAGCCCTCCTCCGCGAGCTGCTGGCCATGGGCGGTGAAGACGACGGGCGTGCCGCCGTTGACCGGGAAGGACAGGGGGTTGGAGAACTCCGCGGCCGAGACGCCGGTCCCGCCGATGTAGGGGATGCCGGCCTTCTCCAGGATCGGCATGTAGCGGTCCCCCGCGAGGCTGTAGGAGCCGACCACGGCGACCACGCCGTCACTGACCGCCTTCTGGGCGCAGTTCTCGGCCTCGTCGGGGTCGCCCTTCTCATTGCAGGTGATGACCTTGAGGGGACCGCCCTTGATGCCGCCGTTGTCGTTGATCCACTTTTCGTACGCCTGGGCGGTGACGCGGACACCGGGCTGGGCGCTGCCCTGGGTGTTCTCCGGTGCCCAGACCATCACCTTGACCGGTGCGCCGGTCAGTGAGGACGCCGACGTGCTGCCGACGGACTCCTCTCCGCCGCCGCACCCGGCGGCAAGCAGCACTCCGGTCATCGCGAGACAGCTCGCTGCGACGGTTCTGCGTCGGGGTGAGTCGTTCATGATCCCTCCGCGGGGATGTGGGGTCCCCCTGCTCGATCGAAGGAGCCGGGGGAGCCCGGATGGGCGTTGCCGAGATGGCGAACAGCATGGAGGGAGTCGATTGGTTAGAGAAGTAGTCTTGCCGAAATTATCTAAATAAATGTTCTATCTGTCTTGCCGGGCCAACCGGCGTTCGCTACTCATGGAGCCCTGGAGGTTCTCTGGTGGACGACATCCTGCGCTTCGCGCTCCTCGGCCTCGGCCTCGGTGCGCTGTACGCGCTCACCGCGCAAGGCATCGTGCTGATCTACCGAGGCTCCGGCGTCCTGAACTTCGCGCACGGCGCGATCGGGATGGCCGCGGCCTATGTGCAATGGGAGCTCGCCGTGCAGCACGGCGTGCCCTACTGGACCGCCGTCGGGTGCGGGGTACTGGTGGCCGGGACGCTGGGGGTGCTCACCCATCTGCTGGTGATGCGCCCGCTGCGCAGGGCCTCCTCGCTGGCCCGGCTCGTCGGCACCCTGGCGGTGTTCATCGTGCTCACCGCCGCCGCCGTCAAACGCTACGGCGACAGTGTGCAGCTCGTGTCCGGCAAACTCCCGACCGACCTGCTGACGGTCGCCGGGGCGACGGTGTCCGAGGACCGGATCTGGCTGCTCGGAATCGCGGTAGCCATCACCGTCGTGCTTCATCTGCTCTACAAGCGCAGCATGTTCGGGCTCGGCACCACCGCGGTCGCGGAGAACCAGAGCGCCGCCTCCGCACTCGGCTGGTCGGCGGATCTGATCGCCGCCGCCAACTGGGGGCTCGGCTCGGCGCTCGCGGGGCTGACCGCGATCCTGATCGTGCCGGTCATCGGCCTGTCGGTCACAGGCCTCACCACGCTCCTGCTCAGTGCGCTGGCCGCCGCCCTCGTCGGACGCTTCTCGTCGTTCCCCGTCACCCTGGCGGGCGGCATCGTCATCGGCGTCGTACAGTCCGAACTGACCCGCTTCGGAACGAACGTCACAGGACTGGCCGCGTCGGTGCCGTTCCTGGTCATCGCACTCGTACTGGTGGCGCGCGGCCGGGCGCTGCCCATGCGCGGCACGTTCCTCGACCGGCTGCCCGCGCTGGGCAGCGGACGCGTACGGCCGGTGGCACTGGCCGTCACGGTCGCGGTCGCACTGCTGCTGGTGAACGTGTCCTCGCCGCTGTGGGCCGACGCGATCACCAACACCCTGGTGCTGTCGCTGATCATCCTGTCGATCGTGGTGGTGACCGGTTACGCGGGGCAGGTCTCCCTGGCCGCCTACGCACTGGCCGGGACCGGCGCCTTCATCGCCGGGCACGCGGTGGCCGACTGGGACTGGCCCTTCGAACTCGCGCTGCTCGCCGGTGTGTTGGGGACGGTCCCGATCGGTCTGCTGTTCGCTCTGCCCGCGGTCCGTACCCGGGGCGTCAACCTCGCGATCATCACGCTCGGTCTCGGCACCACCCTGGAGGTCATGGTGTTCCAGAACACCGACCTCGCCACCACACCGGGCAGTGACGGCATCGCCATCGGCAACCAGACGCTCTTCGGCATCGACATCTCCGGCGTCGACCATCCCCAGCGGTACGCGGCCCTGGTGCTGCTGCTGTTCGTCGGCGCCACGCTGGTGGTCGCCAACGTCCGGCGCAGCCGCACCGGGCGCCGGCTGATCGCGGTCCGGGCCAACGAGCGGGCCGCCGCCGCCCTCGGTATCGGCGTCCGCGCCACGAAGCTGTACGCGTTCGGGTTGTCCGCGGCGGTCGCCGCGCTCGCGGGGGTGCTCACCGGGTTCCGCTCGACCTCCGTGGTCTTCACCGACTTCGCGAGCTTCGACTCCATCACCGCGCTCGGGCTCGCCGTCATCGGCGGGGTCGGCTTCCTCGTCGGCCCGCTGTTCGGCGCCACGTTCGCCGCCGGCACGGTCGGCGCGCGCTTCGGGGACCTGGTGCTGCCGGGCCTGAGCGAGTGGATGCCGCTGATCGGCGGGGTGATTCTGCTGCTGACACTGGTGGGCAACCAGGACGGGATCGGCCAGGAGCTCGGCAGGCAGGCGGCCGGGGTCGAGCGGGGACTGGTGCGACGGCGGTCCGGGCGGCCCTCGGCGACCGCGACCACACCGCTCGGGCACCTCGCGCCGGAGGCAGCCGACGTACAGCGCGCGACGCCCCTCCCCCTCCAGGTCACGGACCTGACCGTACGCTACGGCGGCGTCACCGCCGTCGACGGCCTCTCCTTCGACATCGAACCCGGCCGGATCGTCGGCCTCATCGGCCCCAACGGCGCGGGCAAGACCTCCGCCATCGATGCCGTCACCGGATTCACCCGGCCCGCGTCCGGCAGCGTCAGCCTCGGCGGCCGGGACGTGACCGGTGTATCGGTGCACCGGCGCGCTCAGGCCGGGCTCAGCCGGTCCTTCCAGTCGCTGGAGCTCTTCGAGGACATGACCGTCCTGGACAACCTGTACGCCGCCTGCGACCGGCCCGGCCCCGGAGCGTACCTGATGGACCTGATACGCCCCGGCAGCCGCCCGCTGCCCGCGCAGGTCCTCGTGGCGGTAAGGGAGTTCGGCCTGGACGGCAGTCTGGACCGGCCGGTGGGCGACCTCTCGTACGGGGAGCGCCGGCTGCTGGCCATCGCCCGCGCGGTGGCGACCTCGCCGTCCGTGCTGCTGCTCGACGAGCCCGCCGCCGGGCTGTCGGACGACGAGACCCGGGAACTGGCCCGCCTCGTCCGCAGACTCGCAGAGGACTGGGGCATGGGTGTGCTCCTCGTGGAGCACGACGTCGACATGGTCATGAGCGTCTGCGATCAGGTCGTCGTCCTCGACTTCGGACGCCGGATCAGTGTCGGCACTCCGGACGAGGTACGCCGCGATCCTGCCGTACGGGCGGCCTACTTGGGCGATCTGTCGCCGGAGGAAGCGGTCGGCGAGACCGCGCCGGGGGTGGAAGGGGACCCGGTCAGCGCGTAGGGCACCGCACAGAGCGCGACGAGCGCGATGGCCGGAGAGGCTCCTCGGGAAGCTCTCCGGCCATCGCGCTTTCATCCATCGCGCCTTCATCGCGGTTCGCTCACTCGGGACGCAGGTCCGCCACATACGGCTGGTGGGCCAGCAGCCCGCCGTCCACGCACAGGGTCTGCCCGGTGATGAAGGCCGCCTCGTCGGAGGCGAGGAACACCACCGCGGCGGCGATGTCCTCCGGCCGCCCGAGGCGCGGCGTGAGGTGGTGGCGCAGCATCGTCTGTTTGATGCCGTCATACGCCGACCCGGACTTCGCCTCGGTGATGATGAACCCGGGAGAGACGGCGTTGCAGCGCACGCCCTGCTTGCCGTACTGGGTGGCGACATACTGGGTCAGGTTGATCAGCGCGGCTTTCGAGGCGCCGTACGCGGGGTTGCGCAGGTCGCCGGAGAGCCCGGATCCCGACGTGGTGTTGACGACGGAGCCGCCCCCGCGCGCGATCATGTGCGGGACCGCGGCCTGGATCGCGACCATGGTGCCGCGGAGATTGATGCGCATGGTGTCGTCCCAGACCGCCGGGTCGGCCTCCATGACGGCGAGGTCCTGGCGGGCGGCCAGGTGCGTGGCGGCAGCGTTGTTGTGCAGGACGTCGAGGCCGCCGTACGCCTGAACCGCCGCGTCCACCATGGCCCGTACGCTCTCTGTGTCACCGAGGTCGACCGGCACCGCCGTCGCGGATCCTCCGGCGGAGCGGATCTCCTCCGTCACCGCCTTCGCACCGTCGAGGTTCAGATCGGCGACCACCGTGTGCGCGCCCTCGGCGGCCACGCGGCGTGCGGTGGCCGCGCCGATGCCGGACGCGGCTCCGGTCACGATGGCGATCTTGTCGTCGAGTCGCCCCATGGTTGAACTGCCTTTCTCAGTCGGTGAGTTCGCTGCCGACGACCGACACGAACGAGACGCATTCGCCGGGCCCGCCGCCCAGGTTGTGCGTCAGGGCGAGCGAGCGCCCTTCGGCCAGCGTCCGCACGGTCCGCTCGGGCGGTGCCTCGCCCCTCAGCTGGAGCCACGCCTCGAACATCATCCGCAGGCCCGAGGCGCCGATGGGGTGGCCGAAGGCCTTCAGGCCCCCGTCGGGGTTGACCGGCAGTGAGCCGTCCAGGTCGAACAGCCCGCTGGTGACGTCCTTCCAGGCCTGTCCGCGCTCGGAGAAGCCCAGGTCCTCCATCAGCACCAGCTCCGTGGGAGTGAAGCAGTCGTGGACCTCGGCGAGCGCGATCTCGGCGCGCGGGTCGGTGACGCCCGCCTGCCGGTACGCCTCCTGGGCGGATGCCACGACCTCGGGGAAGGTGGTGAAGTCGTACTCCGGGTCGAGGAGGCCGTCCGCCGGTCCTGCGACGAAGGACAGCGCCTTCACGAAGATCGGCTTGTCGGTGTACTTGTAGGCGTCCTCGGCACGCACCACGATCGCGGCGGCCGAACCGTCGGAGACCCCCGAGCAGTCGAACACGCCGAGCATGCCCGCGACGATCGGGGCCGACCGGATGCGCTCCAGCGGCACCTCCTTGCGGAACTGTGCGCGGGGGTTGCGGGCCCCGTTGACGTGGTTCTTCCAGGCGATACGGGTGATGACGTCCTTCATCTCCTCTTCCGCAAGACCGTACTTGGCGGCGTACGCAGGGGCGAGGAGGGAGAAGTTCGCCGGGGCGGTGATCTCCCCCCGGCTGTCGTCGCCCGCGCCCGGAATGGCGGTGCCGGACAGGCCCGACATACCGGAGTCCTTGAGCTTCTCCACGCCGACCGCCATCGCCACGTCGTACGCGCCTGAGGCCACCGCGTAGCAGGCGTTGCGGAGAGCCTCGGAGCCGGTTGCGCACATGTTCTCCACGCGGGTGACCGGCTTGCAGGGCAGGCGGAGCGTCCGGCTCAGGGTCAGCCCGGACACACCGGACGCCTGCGTGCCGAACCAGAACGCGTCGATGTCGTCGAGCGTGATGCCGGCCGAGGTCACCGCCTCGCCCACGGCGTCGACGAGCAGGTCGTCCGCCGAGCGGGTCCAGTGCTCGCCGAACGGCGTGCAGCCCATGCCGACGATCGCGACCCGGTCCCTAATTCCGTGCGAGCTCATCCGCGTGTCTCCTCAGCCTCGCCCGTGCGCACCGGCCGGGCCTTCCAGAAGTAGTTGTGGATGCCGGACGCCGTGACGGTGCGCCGGAAGGTCATCTCCACCCGGGCGCCGATGACGGCGTCGGCCTCGGTCGCGTCGGTCAGCTGGCAGCGGAACCGCCCGCCGCCGTCGTAGTCGACGACCACGACGAGCATCGGCGGACTCGGAGTGTGGGCCAGGCGGTCCACGGTGAAGGTGGCCACGGTGCCGCGCACGTGCTCCATCGGCTCGTCGGTCATGGCGTCGACGCTCCGACACGACACGCACACCCGGTCCGGCGGCAGATGCCGGGTGCCGCACTTCTCGCAGCGGGACGCGACGAAGCCGTACTTCCATCCGTTGCGGCGGTGCGCGGGCGGGGCGTAGGGCGGCTCGGGGTCCGGTCGGCGGGGCGGCTCACGGTCGAGGAGACCGCGCCAGGAGAGGTAGGTGGCGTACGGCACTGGGGCGCTGCCCGCGGCGATCTGTGCGGCGACCGGGCGGGGGCTGCGGTGCGTCGGCAGCGCGTCGGTGGTGCGCAGCAGCACGACTCCTGCGCCGTCGCCGAGCACGACGAGCGCGATGACCTCGCCGGGCCGGGCGCGGTCGAGGACGTCGGCGAGGAGCAGGCCGGGCTGGGCGGTGCCGGCGTTGCCGATCGCCCCGGTGAGGTCGGGGGCCACCGCCTCCGGCCGGACACCTGCCGTACGCCGTATCGCCGCACAGGCCCGCGCGTGCAGGCCGGAGACCACGAAGTGGTCGACCGCGCCGGTGTCCAGTCCCGCCTGGTCGAGCGCGGCACTGAGCGCCTTGCCCGCGAGGGACACGTAGATCTCCTCCGCGAAGCGCTCCTCCCAGACCCGGGAGGCGGGCGAGCCCGGCAGGCGCCAGCGCTCGAGGATCTCGTCGCTGACGGTGTCGTGGGCGAGCAGTTCCGCGATGACGGGTGCGCCGTTGCGGTGTCCGCCGAAGACGAAGGCCGCCGCGCCGTCGCCCCCCGCGACCTCGTCGGTGCCGCCGGGCAGGCCGGTGCGCAGGTCGGAGACGACAGCCAGGGTCGGGACCGGGGAGCGGGCGGCGGTCACCAGAGCGCCGAGGCCTGAGCGCACGGAGCCCGCCATGTCGACGGCGAGCACGTGCTCGTCGAGGCCGAGCGCGGCATGGACGGCGGTCGCGTTCGTCTTGTCGACGTAGGCGGGTGCGGCAGTGGCGAGGAAGAGCTGGCCGATACGGGGGCGGAGTCCGTCGCGGGCCAGGGCGCCGCGGGCCGCCTCGACGGCCATGGACGTGGTGTCCTCGTCGTAGCCCGCGACCGCGCGGGTTCCCTTGCCCGCCTGGGTGCCGAGTGCGGCGGCGACATCGGCCCGCGCGAGGCGGTGGTACGGCACGTAGGCGCCGTATGCGATCAGTCCGGCCATATCAGCGTCCTCCATGAGCGTTGGTTGCGTCCGTCGGCCGTTCGAAGACCGCGGCCAGGCCCTGGCCTCCGCCGAGGCACATGGTCTCCAGGCCGTAGCGGGCCTCGCGGCGGTCCAGTTCGCGCAGCAGGGTGGCGAGGATGCGGCCGCCGGTGGCGCCGACGGGGTGGCCCAGCGAGATGCCGGAGCCGTTGACGTTGAACCGCTCGAAGTCGGCCTCGGTCAGGCCCCATTCGCGGGTGCAGGCCAGCACCTGGGCCGCGAAGGCCTCGTTGAGTTCGATCAGGTCCATGTCGGCGAGCTTCAGCCCCGCCCGCTCCAGGGCCCTGGCCGTCGCGGGCACGGGGCCGATGCCCATCGTCTCCGGCGGCACGCCCACGACGGCCCAGGAGACCAGGCGGCCCAGTGGGCGCAGACCCAGCTCGGCCGCGCGCTCGGGATGGGTCACGATGCAGAGGGCGGCGCCGTCGTTCTGCCCGCTGGCGTTGCCTGCGGTGACGGTCGCCTCCGGGTCCTGACGGCCGAGCACGGGACGCAGCTTCGCGAGCTTCTCCAACGAGGAGTCGGGCCGCGGGTGTTCGTCCGTGTCGACGACCGTCTCGCCTTTCCTGGTCCGTACGCTCACGGGCACGATCTCGTCGGTGAAGCGTCCCTCCCGCTGGGCCGCGACGGCCTTCTCGTGCGAGCGCAGGGCCAGCCGGTCCTGTTCCTCGCGGGGGATGGCGTACTCGCGCCGCAGGTTCTCGGCGGTCTCCAGCATGCCGCCGGGGACGGGGTGGTTGACGCCGCCGCAAGTGACCCGGCCGCGGGCCAGCCTGTCATGCAGCGTGGTGCCAGCGCCGCGCACGCCCCAGCGGACGTCGGTGGTGTAGAACTCGGCCTGGCTCATGGACTCCACGCCACCTGCCAGCACGAGGTCGCTCGCGCCGGTCTGCACCTGCATCGCCGCGGTGATGATCGCCTGGAGTCCGGAGCCGCAGCGGCGGTCGATCTGCAGTCCCGGCACCTGCACGGGCAGTCCGGCGTCGAGGGCGGCCACGCGGCCGATGGCCGGGGCCTCGCCGTTGGGGTAGCACTGGCCCAGGAGTACGTCGTCCACGGCGGTGGCGGGCACACCGGTGCGCTCCAGCACGGCGCGTACGACCGTGGCCGCGAGCTCGGCCGCCGTCACGTCGCGGAAGACGCCTCCGTAGCCACCGACGGGAGTACGCACGGGTTCGCAGATCACCGCGTCACGCAGGAGGGCGGGCATCGGTCAGGCCTTTCATGAGGGGAAGGGTCGTCACACGTACCGGCCGCCGGTCACATGTACCGGCCGCCGGTCACCTCGACCACGGCTCCGGTGATGTAGCTCGCCATGTCGGAGGCGAGGAAGAGCACGACCTGGGCGACCTCGGCGGGTTCGCCCGCGCGGCCCATGGGGATCTCGGCGAGTTTCGCGTCCCAGGCCGCCTGGGGCATCGCCTCGGTCATCGCGGTGCGGATGAGTCCGGGTTGTACGGCGTTGACCCGGATCCCGGCCCGGGCCAGCTCCTTGGCGGACGCCTTGGTGAGGCCGACGAGTCCGGCCTTGGCCGCGCTGTAGTTCGTCTGCCCGAAGTTGCCGACCTTGCCGGCGATGGAGGAGATGTTGACGATGCTGCCGCCCTGGCCGTGCGCACGCATCGCCTCGGCGGCGTACCGGGTGCCGTTCCAGGCGCCCGTGAGGTGGACGTCGACGACGGCGCGGAAGTCGGCGAGGGCCATCTTGCGGAGAGTCGCGTCCCGGGTGATCCCGGCATTGTTGACCATGACGCCGACGGGCCCGAAGGTGTCGGTGCCGTGGGCGACGAGAGCGGCGACCTCGTCCTCGTCGGTGACGTCGCAGCGCAGCGAGGTGGCGGCCACGCCGTTCTTGGCAAGACGTTCGGCGGCTTCTGCCGCGGCGTCCTCGTTGATGTCGCCGATGACGACGGATGCGCCTTCGCCGCCGAGTACGCCGGCGATCTCGAAGCCGATGCCCTGCGCGGCGCCGGTGATCACCGCGTTACGGCCGTCCAGCAGTCCCATGTCAGCCCGCCCCTGGCTCGCCGCTGCTCCTCGCTATTCCTCTAAAATAGATAACCCATTACGCTGAAACTATCAACACGGCGAAGGGCTGGCCGAACCAGGAGGCAGTACAGGTGGACATCAGCTATCCCCCGGAGACCGAGGCGTTCCGCAGCGAGGTCAAGGGCTTCCTCTCCGACGCCCTCCCGGCCGACTGGAAGGGCATCGGCGCCCTCGACGAGGACGCCGCCTGGGCCTTCGCGCGCGACTGGCGCCGGCGGCTCGCCACGCGCGGCTATCTCTCGCTCACGTGGCCCGAGGAGTACGGCGGCCGCGGCCTGTCCAAGCTCCACCAGGTCGTCCTGATGGAGGAACTGGCCCTGGCCGGTGTGCCGTTCGGGCTGCCGCAGGACACGTTCGGCGTGAAGATGCTGGCGAACACGCTGCTGCGCTGGGGCACGGAGGAGCAGAAGGCCCACTTCCTCCCGCGCATCCTCAGCGGCGAGGACACCTGGTGTCAGGGGTACTCGGAGCCGGACGCGGGTTCGGACCTCGCCTCGCTCAGGACTCGCGCGGTACGCGACGGTGGGGGCACCTCCCGCTCATGGGGGTCCCCCCGCTCGAGCGAAGCCGAGAGTGGGGGAGAATGGATCATCGACGGCCAGAAGGTGTGGACCTCAGGCGCCCACCACAGCGACTGGATCTTCGTCCTGGCCCGCACGAACCACGACGCCCCCAAGCACCGCGGCATCTCTTTCCTCCTCGTCCCGCTCCACCAGCCTGGCGTCGAGGTGCGGCCCTTCCGCATGATGAGCGGCCAGCTGCACTTCAACGAGGTCTTCTTCAACGGCGCCCGCACCCGGGCCGATCTCGTGGTGGGCGGCGTCGACAACGGCTGGACGGTGGCCCAGAGCCTGCTGGGCGTGGAGCGCGGGGAAGAGGCGGCGACCAACCCCATCCTGTTCAAGGCGGAGGTGGAGCGCCTCGTCGAGCTCGCGCGACTGTACGGGAAGGACCAGGATCCGGTGATCCGGCAGCGGATCGCCTGGTGCTGGTCCAAGGTCGAGATCATGCGCTATCTCGGCTACCGGATCCTCACCGGCTGGCTCAAGGGCGCCGGGCCAGGGCCCGAGTCGTCGATCGCCAAGCTGTACTGGAGCGAGTACCACACCAAGGTCACCGACCTGGCGATGGACATCATGGGCCTGCACGGCCAGGTGCCGGTCGGGCGGCCGCCCCTGCGTACGTACCGCACCGACGACCCCGGCGCGGCGAACTCCTCGGCGTCCTGGTCGACGACGTACCTGATCGCCCGCTCGGGCACCATCTACGCGGGGACGTCGCAGGTGCAGCGCAACATCCTCGCGGAGAAGGTGCTCGGGCTTCCGCGGGAGCCGAGGGTCTGATCATCCGCCGGCTGCCGTCAGCGCAGGGCTCCCTTCGTGGCGTCGGCGATGAAACCGCGCGCGAAGAAGGTGAACACCAGCACCAGCGGGATGACCGCGAGCAGCACCCCGGACATCACCATGCTGTAGTCGGTCGAGTGGCCCGCGTACAGCTGCGCCAGCGCCACCTGGAGGGTCAGCTCGTCCGGGTTGACCAGCATCACCAGCGGCAGGATGTAGTCGTTCCAGGCGGCGATGAATGTGTAGATGCCGAGGAACGCCAGGGCCGGGCGGACGCACGGCAGCACCACGTGCCAGTACTGGCGGAAGAACCCGGCGCCCTCGATCCGGGCCGCGTCGAGCAGTTCGTCCGGGACGCCGGTGCTGGTGTACTGGCGCATCCAGAAGATGCCGAAGGCGTTGGCGGCGGCGGGCACGATGAGCGCCTTGAGCGTTCCGAGCCAGCCCAGCTGGACCATGATCTCGTACTGCGGGATGATCGCCAGCTGGGTCGGCAGGATGTACATCGCCAGCAGCAGGCCGAACAGGAACTTCTTGCCGGGGAATTCGTACTTGGCGAAGGCGAAAGCCGCCAGGGAGTCGAAGAACAGCACCAGCAGCGTCGTACAGACCGCCACGATCACCGTGTTGAACAGCGACCCGAAGAAGTCCATCTTGTCGAACAGGTGCTGGATGTTGGTCAGCAGGTTGCCGCCGAACCACAGCTTCGGCGGGTAACTGTAGATGTCCTGCGAGGTGTTGGTCGCCATGACGATGATCCAGTAGAACGGGAACACCGAGATGACGACACAGATCATCAGCACGACATGGACGCTCAGGCCCCTCAGGCGCTTGCGGTTCTGGCTGTTCACGGCCGTCGCTCCTTACGCTGCACCAGGCGCCAGTTGATGGTGACGATGAGCAGGATCAGCAGGAAGAAGGCCCAGACGATCGCGGCGGCGTAACCGAAGTCGTTGTTGTCGAAGGCCTGGTGGTAGAAGTACAGCAGCGTGGTCAGGCCCGCCTGGCCCGGCCCGCCGGAGTTGGGGTTGGTCGACGCGTCGCTGCCGAACAGCACCTGGGGTTCGGTGAAGCTCTGCAGGCCGGTGACGGTGGAGACGACCACGGTGAACAGGATGATGGGCCGCAGCATGGGGATCGTGATGGAGAAGAAGATCCGCACCGGTCCGGCCCCGTCCATCTTCGCCGCCTCGTACAGCTCCGAGGGAATCGCCTGGAGGCCGGCCAGGTAGATGATGGCGTTGTAGCCGGTCCACTGCCAGGTCATCAGCGCCGCGATCACCAGCTTGATCGTCCACTCGTTGCTGAGCCATGGCACGGCCGACAGGTGCATCGACTGCAGGATGGCGTTGATGAGCCCGAAGTTGTTGCTGAAGATCGCGCCGAAGAAGATGGCGATGGCCACCAGCGAGGTGATGCTGGGGATGAACAGGGCGACCCGGTAGAAGGCCGTGAAGCGCCGGACGGAGTTCACCAGCACCGCGAGCACCAGCGCCATGAAGAGCATCGGCACGGTGGACAGCACCCAGATGACCACGGTGTTGCGGAGGGACAGCCAGAACACCGGGTCGTCCCACAGGAAGCGGAACTGCTGGAGCCCGACGAACTGCATCTCCCCGATGCCGTCCCACTTCTGGAACGCCAGATACACGGTGTAGAGCATCGGGAAGAGCATGAAGACCGAGAAGATCAGGTAGTACGGCGAGACCGCCAGATATTGCGGAAAGTACCTGGCGATCCCGCGTCGCGGCCCGCGCCGGCCCCCGGCCGACACCGGCCGGATCCGGCGGCCGGGCCGCCCCGGACCGCGGTGGCGGTCCGGGGCCGGCTGCCCCGAGGGTCCGGTGGCGGGTCCCGAGGACGGACCGGTGGCGGCCGGACCGGCTACC
Organism: Streptomyces himalayensis subsp. himalayensis; assembly: GCF_013778455.1. Classification (GTDB taxonomy): domain Bacteria; phylum Actinomycetota; class Actinomycetes; order Streptomycetales; family Streptomycetaceae; genus Streptomyces; species Streptomyces himalayensis. The sequence goes on from NZ_JACEHE010000003.1 coordinate 301,050, forward strand.
GGGCTTGACGACATGTCACTTCACTCCCTGCCGCTGGGCTATCTGCTTTGCCTGGCTGACCGCGTCCTTCCAGGCGGTCTCGGGGTCCTTGCCCTTGGCCTCGACGTTGGTCAACTCGTTGAAGTAGGCGGCCGAGACCGCCGCGTCGGCCGGGGCCTCGTAGGCGGCGGGGATCTTCTCGGCCGCCGGGCCGAAGATCTCGATGGTCTTCTGGCCGCCGAAGAAGGCGTCGCCGCCGGTCAGTGCCGGCAGTTCGTACGCGGCGGGTGCGGTCGGGAACAGGGCCGCGTCGGTGAAGCCGCGGGCCTGGTTCTCGGGGCTGAGGATCCACTTGATGATCTCGAAGGCCTTTTCGGGGTTGGCGCAGGTCGAGGGGAGGCACAGGAAGGATCCACCGAGGTTGGACGGTCCGCTCGGCAGGCTGGCCACCCGCCACTTGCCCTTGGTGCCCGGGGCGGCGTTGGAGATGTCCAGCGCGTGCCAGGCGGCGCCTATCTCCGTGCCCAGGGTGCCGTTGCCGATGGCGGCGTTCCAGGTGTTGTCGTTGATCTTGGCGTCGATGCCGAGGGTGTACGGCTTCACGGCCGTGGTCCAGGCGGTGCGGATGTGGTCCTGATCGCCGATGAACTTGTTGTCCGCGTCGATGTACCGCGAGGTGCCCTGGCCGACGGCCATGCTGAACACCGCGCCGATGTTGTTGACCAGGAACGTCTTCGGCACGGCCTTGTGCAGTTCGACACCGGCCTCGAAGTAGGCGTCCCAGGTGGACAGTTCGGAGGAGACCTTGGCCGGGTCGGTGGGCAGCCCCGCCTTGGCGAAGAGGTCCTCGCGGTAGTACATCGCGCAAGGGCCGATGTCGATCGGGAAGCCGATGAGCTTGCCGTCCTGGGTGGTGGCCTGCTTCAGCTTCCACGACAGGTACTCCGGGGCCAGCTTGTCCATGCCGAGGGAGTTCAGGTCGAGGAAGCGGCCAGCGTTGGGCAGGAAGGAGGCGATGTCCTCGCCCTTGATGCCGGTGATGTCCGGGGCGGTCTGGGCGGTCTTCATACCGGTGAGCAGCTTGGTCTTGAAGTCGCCGCCGATCACGGACGTCTTCAGGCTGACGTCGGAGAACTGCTTCTCGGCGTCGGCGACGACCTTGTCGCTCAGGCCGCCCGCCCAGTACCAGAACTTCAGGTTCTTGCTGTCCTTGCTGCCGCTCTCACCGGTGCCGCCGCCGCACGCGGCGGTGGCACCTGCTGCGGCGGCTGTCAGTACGGCGGCCTGGAGGAATCGTCTGCGGGAAAGGTCCACGGTCTTCTCCTAGTATTCGGCGTGTCCGGCGAGGACCTGCGAGCGTGGGCGACGGCGGGGCGGCGGGTATCCGGCAGTTGAGGGGCGGCGGCGTCCCCCGAGCACACCTCGCTGCCCGGAGCAGGCGACGTGGTCCTCTCGGACGGTGCCGACGCGTTGGTGGCGGCGAAGACGCCGTTTCCCTGGCTTCGGCCGACCGGAGTGGGTTTCCGGGCCTGGCTCGAATTACGCAAGAGATTGCACGCTGTGCGCGGCTTTGACAAGGCTCAAGCAGATAACAGTCAATCCATGCGTGACTTTGCTCGACTCTGACGAGTATGGTCAGCGCCATGCTCCCGGACCGACGACATCAGCTGATCCTGCGCGTCCTGCGCGCTGACGGGCCCACCACGGTGACGTCCCTCGCCGAGAAGGTGGGGGCCAGCCAGGCCACCATCCGGCGCGACCTCGTGCAACTGGAGGACGAGGGACTGCTGAAGCGGGTCTACGGCGGCGCAGCTCCCCTCGTAGGTGAGGACGATCCGTTCGCCGACGTGGCCGCGGTCCGTGTCGAGGCCAAGGATGCTCTGGCCGCCTGGTGCGCGGATCTGGTCAGGGACGGAGAGACGGTGCTGCTCGACATCGGCACCACGGCCCACCGGGTGGCCCGCCATCTGCACGGCCGGTCCCTGACCGTGATCACCAGCAGCCTGGCCGTCTACGAGGAGCTCCAGGACGACAAGGACGTCCAGCTGATCCTGCTGGGCGGCATGGTCCGGCGCGACTACCGCTCCCTGGTCGGGTTCCTCACCGAGGACAACCTGCGGCAGATCCACGCCGACCGGCTGTTCCTCGGCACCAGCGGTATCCGCCCCGACGGCCAGGTGCTGGACACCACCGCCGTCGAGGTGCCCGTCAAAAGGGCGATGATCGCCGCGAGCGCCCAGGTGGTCCTGGTGGCGGACGCGGGCAAGTTCCCCGGCACCGGAATGGCCCGGGTGTGCGGGCCTGAGGACCTCGACGTCGTGGTGACCAACGCCCCTGGGGACGAGAAGACCTGTAGCCGACTGCGCGAGGCGGGAGTTGAGGTGGTCGAAGTATGAGACTCACGATTCTGGGTGGCGGCGGCTTCCGGGTGCCGTTGGTCTACCGGGCGCTGCTGGGCGACCGCGGCGAAGGACGCGTCACCCACCTGACCCTGTACGACCTGGACTCCACCCGGCTCACGACCATCCGCAAGGTCCTCGCCGACCAGGCGGCCGGACACCCCGACCCGCCGGCCGTCACCGTCACCACCGACCTGAACGAGGCGGTCACCGGAGCCGATTTCGTGTTCTCCGCCATCCGCGTCGGAGGCCTCGCCGGACGCGCGGCGGACGAGCGCATCGCCCTGGATGAGGGGGTGCTGGGCCAGGAGACCGTGGGCGCGGGCGGCATCTCGTACGGGCTGCGCACCGTCCCGGTGGCGCTCGACATCGCCCGCCGCATTGCCGCCCTGTCCCCCGACGCCTGGGTCATCAACTTCACCAACCCCGCCGGCCTGGTCACCGAGGCCATGACCGCCCACCTCGGCGACCGCGTGATCGGGATCTGCGACTCCCCGGTGGGCCTCGGCCGCCGGGTGGCCGGGGCGCTCGGCATCGATCCGGCGCGCACCCGCCTGGACTACGTGGGCCTGAACCACCTGGGCTGGCTGCGCGGCCTGTACGCCGACGGCCGGGACCTGCTGCCGTCCCTGTTCGAGGACGAGGCCGCCCTGACCTCCTTCGAGGAGGGCAAGCTCTTCGGCGCCGACCTGCTGCGCACACTCGGCGCGCTGCCCAACGAATACCTGCACTACTACTACTTCAACCGCGAGTCGGTCGGTTCCGCGCGGGCCGCCGAACAGACCCGCGGCGCCTTCCTCCACTCCCAGCAGCAGCGCTTCTACGACTCCATGAGCACCGCCGACACCGCGCCGCCCGCACCCCGCGCCGCCTGGCACGCCTGGGACGCCACCCGCCTGGAGCGCGAGACCACCTATATGGCCGAGAACCGCGACGCCGTCGGCATGGGCGAACGCGACTCCTGCGACCTGGAGTCCGGAGGCTACGAGAAGGTGGCGCTCTCCCTCATGCGGGCCATCGCCCTGGACGAGCGCGCCACCCTCATCCTCAACGTCCGGGGCCGCGGCCGGATCCCCGTCCTCGACGACGACGCCGTCATCGAGGTCCCCTGCCACGTGGACGCCAACGGCGCCCACCCCATCGCCGGAGCCCCGCTGCCCGACCACGGCACGGGCCTGGTGTGCGCGGTCAAGGCGGTCGAGCGCGCGGTCATCCACGCCGCCACGACCGGAGACCGCGCCCACGCGGTCAAGGCGCTGACCATCCACCCGCTGATCGACTCGTACGCCGTCGCCAAGCGCCTGCTGGGCGCCTACCAGCGCCACTTCCCCGAACTCGCCTACCTGGGCCGGTGACCGTCCGCAGCGCTGCCCGGAGTGCCGCTCGTCGAGCGGCAGGAGGAGCGGGAGCGGCTGTCCCCCAAGCCGCTTCTCGGGCCCGAAGTCAGGGGCCGGACGGGCTCGATTCCCGTCCCTCGAAAATCTCGAGCGGCGGCACCGGGCGCGGCCCGGTGCCCGGACGCCAGCCCGTGTCCAGCTTGCGCAGGCCCACTCCATCCGGCGCCCAGATGTGGCAGCTGTTCAGCACGCCCGCGGTCGACCGCGGGTCGTGGGTCGCCTTGCCGGCGGCGGCACGGCGACGTGCGCGCGCCTAGATGGCCGCCTGTACGACGGCGGGACCGAGCACGCGGGCCAGCTCGTACAGGTGCGAGCAGCCGGACACCCCGCGGAACCGCTCCTGGATTGCCCGGTTGTATCCGGCGGCGACGCTGAGCCCGACCAGGCTGTCGAAGGCCGGGGTGATCCGCGGGCACTCGGCGTGCGGGAAGGTCCGCATGTCCGCATCGGCGGCCACGATCACCATGTCCGCGAGGCGAATCCGTACCGCGAGCACCATCCGGTGGACGACGCCGCCCGGCGGCTCCTCCCAAGGGCGCTCGTCGCGCAGTTCCGCCTCGACCGAGATCTCGTCGTCATCCTCCTCATGGGCGGTGACGGTGATCGAACGGCGGTGCAGCGGGAGTTCGGCGCGCGTCATGCCGACACCTCCCCCAGCGCCGCGAACTCCGGCTGCCGGCGCTCGATGAAGCTCCGTACTCCCTCACGGTAGTCCGGGGCGCGCTTCGCCGTGGCCAGCAGCGCGGCGGCGCTGTCGCGGCTCTCGGTGAAGGTCTTCGACTGGTCGTCGGCGAGCTGCCGCTTGATGAGGGACATCGCGTACGGGCTGGCCGAGCGGGCCAGTTCCGTCGCGTACGCGATCGCCGTCGGCAGCAGCTCCTCAGGCTCGGCCAGGCGGTTGACCAGGCCCATCGCCAGAGCCTCCGTCCCGGTGATCCGGCGCGAGGACAGCAGCAGATCGCTGGCGTTCCCGTATCCCACGAGCCGGGGCAGGATCCACGACACACCGTCCTCGGCCACCAGGCCGCGTGCGCTGAAGGCGGCGGCGAACTTGGCGTGGCGCACGGCGAACCGCACGTCGCACATCAGCGCCTGGTTGAATCCGATGCCCGCGCAGGCGCCGTTCACGGCAGCCACGACGGGCTTCGGGAAGGACATGGGCCGGGTGCGCGGCGGCAGCTCGTCGGTCGGCCACGGCCTGGCGCCGGACGATGCTCCGTCCAGCACGCTCATGTCCATCCCCGGGCAGAAGCTGCGCCCGGCCCCGGTGAGGACCACGGCCCGCACGCGGGGATCCGCCTCGGCGAGGTCGAACAGCTCGTTGTAGAGCAGCTCCATCTCCAGGGTCCAGGCGTTGTGCCGCTCGGGCCGGTTCAGGGTGAGCAGCATGACCCCGTCGTCGGTGAGGTCGGTGAGGATCACCGGGGTCGGGTTCTCGGTCATCGAGGTCACTCCCACGAGGCCGTTCGGATTATAGCTAGATGAATCATCTATATACCAAGGGCCACCCCAAGGCCCACCCCAAGGGCCACTCCAAGGGCCACCTCGAGACCAGTGGTATCGCATCCAGGAGACCGATCACTCAGCCTTGACCCTGGTACCCTCGATGCACTAAGCAGATTCATTTTGCTATATACGAGGAGACTCCACCGTGGCCGAGGCCGCCCGCGCAGCAGAGACGCCGACCGTGCCCACCCCCGCCCGCGGCCGCGTCGGACGCCAGGTGCGCGTACCGAAGACCGCCGAACTGGTCGCAGGCCACCTGCGCCGCCAGATCGTGCGGGGCGAGCTGAAGCCAGGCGACGCACTGCCGCCGGAGTCCGGGCTGATGGAGCAGTTCGGCATCTCCCGGCCGACCCTGCGCGAGGCGTTCCGCGTCCTGGAGTCGGAGTCCCTGATCACGGTACGCCGCGGGGCTCACGGCGGCGCCCGGGTGAGCGCCCCCGACGCCGATGTCGCCGCCCGCTTCGCCGGCCTGATTCTCGAGTACCGCGGCGCCACCCTGGGCGACGTCTACCGCGCCGCGGCCCTCATCGAGCCGCCCTGCGCGCGCCAGCTCGCCACCAAGCACACGGCAGCCGACATCAAGCGGCTGCGCGACGCGGTCGCCGCCGAGAAGGCCGTCCTGGACGACCCTCTCGCCCTGGTGGACGCGCAGGACGCCTTCCACGCCCTGCTGGTCGAACTCACCGGCAACCAGACACTGATCCTCCTCTGCGGCATGCTGCGCACCATCATCGACCGGGCCAACGCCTCGTACACCGCGGCCGCCGCCGACGCCGAGACCCAGAAGGCCCAGGCCCTCAAGGGACACCGGGCCCATGTCCGGCTGGTCGGCATGATCGAGGCCGGAAAGGCGGACGAGGCCGAGAAGCTGTGGCAGCGCCACATCTCGGGCGCCGACGACGTCGTGAACGCGGCAGGGCCCAAGACGGTGCTCGAACTCATCGACTGACCGCCAGACCGAACACCTCCGAGCCATATCGTCATCACCCCTTGCAGCCTGGAAACAGTTAGATAATTATAGGAGGCGTACTGAATAGATAGCTCTGGGGTCCGGAGGCGACGGCCATGGCCGAACAGCGCAAGCGCATCTTCGACTGCGACCAGCACATGTACGAGGAACGGGACTCGTTCACCCGCTATCTCCCGAAGGAGTTCCTCGGGCAGGCAGTGGCCCCGGTGACGCTGCCGGACGGCCGCGAGGTCATCCTCGCCGGGGACCGGATCGTCGTCTGCCTCGAGCCGGAGTTCGGGCAGGTCTACCGGCCCGGTTCGCTCAAGGAGATGCTCAAGGCGATGGCGTCGGGCAACCCCGACGAGACGTACCAGTTCGAGCCGATGCACGAGGCGTACCAGAACCGCGACGCCCGGCTGCGGGTCATGGACGAGCAGGGCCTGGACCAGACGATCATGTACCCGGGCGGCTGGGCGCTGGTCGCCGAGGAGTATGTGCAGGGCGTCGAGCCGCTCTACGCCAACTACCACTCGTTCAACCGCTATATGAACGAGGTGTGGGGCTTCAACCACCAGGACCGCATCTACTCCCCCGCCCTGCTGTCCCTGCGCGATCTGGACCACGCGGTGAAGGAACTGGAGTACGTCCTCGAGCAGGGCGCCCGGTTCATCATGCTGCCGACCGGGCCGCAGTACGGCCGCTCGCCGGGCGACCCGTACTTCGACCCGTTCTGGAAGCTGGTCAACGAGGCCAAGGCAAGCGTCTGTTACCACATCAGCGAGTTCTACTACAACTCGCACGTCGCCCCGGCCTGGGGCCACGACCCGAGCCCGATCCACTTCCGGATGTCCGCGTGGCAGTGGATGAACACCTACGGCCAGCGCCCCATCGAGGAGACGCTGTCCGCGCTGATCTTCGACAACCTCTTCGGGCGCTTCCCCGACATCAACGTCCTGGTGTCCGAGTTCGGCGCCGAGTGGGTGCCGCACTTCGTCCGCCACATGGACAAGAGCCGCGGCATGGGCCGCAACGGACCGTGGATCGGCGGTCAGCTGGACGAGCGCCCCAGCCAGATCTTCCGCAAGCACGTCCGCGTGGTGCCCTACCCGGAGGACGACATCCCGGGCCTGGTGAAGCGCCTCGGGTACCACGAGTCCATCGTGATGGGCTCGGACTTCCCCCACGCGGAGGGCATCGCCAACCCGGCCGACTACCGCAAGCTCCTCTCGGGGCTCGACGAGTCGGTCCAGGACGACATCATGTACAACAACGCTCAGCAGCTGATCAGCCGTTGAGCGTCACGATCCAGTAGAGCGGGGCCCGGTACCGAAATCGGTACCGGGCCCGCTCCATGTCCGCCGGGGAAACTCAGTCGACGAGGTCGGCCGCGAGGTTCGCCAGGTTCATCAGCAGTGCCGTGCCGCGCCGCGAGTGGTCGTAGCCCGCGAGCGGGTAGCCGTTGCTGAGGCAGGCGAAGGACAGGCCGGTCTCGGGGTCCATGAAGCCCAGTTGGTACGCGGCTCCTGCGCTGCCGAAGAGCGACGGCGAGCCGGTGGACGGCAACTGGCTGCCGGCGTCAGGCCCGGCCACGGTAACGAACAGCCCCATGCTGGTACGTCTGCCGCTGCCGCCTCCATAGATCTGCTCACCGTACGGGTGGTCCGTCAGCCGGATCCGGGAGCCCTCCGCCACCGCCTCCGGCTTCCACAGGCCCGAGTGCTCCAGCGCCTGGAAGTACAGCGCGACATCGGCGGCGGTGGCGACCAGCGCGTGGCTGGGTTCTCCCGCCGCCAGGACGCGCGGATCGGACAGATACCAGGGTCCCCAGGGGTCGGCCTCCTCGTCGTCGCTGGTGCGGTCGGTGGCGATCATCGGGGCGACGGTGCCCGGCTGCCGGTCCACCGGGACGCCGAGCTCGATCGACGACAGGCCGAGCGGCCGCGCTATCCGCTCCTGCAGATACTCGGCGAAGGGCAGGCCCGTACGCCGCTCGACGATCTCGGCGATCAGCCAGGCAGCCGAGGTGAGATGGAACTGAAAGCGGCTGCCCGGCGGGTAGTCGAGCCGCCAGCGGCCGAAGGCGGCGAGCCGCTGCTCCCGGTCCAGCATCTTCGGATGGCCGAGCGGCGCGAAGGGGAATCCGGCGGTGTGCGTGAGCACCTGCTCGACCGTCACCGTCTCCTTCCCGTTCGGTGCGAACTCAGTGATGATCGCGGCGACTTGCTCGCTCACATCCAAGAGTCCCTCACCGATCAGCTTCCACACGACGCCCGCGACGATCGACCGTCCGACGGACTGCAGGATGTACCGCGTGTCCGGGTCGGCGTCGCCCCACGTCTCGAAGGCCACCAGCCGGCCGCCCCGGGCGACGGCGACCTGGGCGGACGGCAGCGGCCCGTGGTCGACTTCCAGGCGGATCCGGCGCAGGAGCACGTCCAACCGGTGCGGGTCGACGCCCACGGTGACCGGGCTGACAACCGAGTGGTCAATCATGGATTCCTCCTTGGTACGGCTCCCGCAGGCCCCGCCGTACGACCTTGCCGTTGGCGTTGCGCGGCAGGTCGTCCACGAACCACCAGCGGACGGGGACCTTGAACCCGGACAGCCGGGCGCGGGCGTACGTCCTGAGCGCCGCCGGTTCCGGTGGGGCGTCGGGGTCGGCCGGCACGACGAAGGCGACGACGGTCTGGCCGAGCCGCTCGTCCGGAGCGCCCGTGATCGCCACGTCCGCGACGCCGGGATGCGCGGCCAGGACCGTCTCGACCTCCAGGGGGTGGACGTTCTCGCCGCCGCGGATGATCATGTCGCTCCGCCGGCCCGACAGGTAGAGGTAGCCGTCCGGCGACACCCGGCCCAGGTCGCCGCTGTGCAGCCAGCCGCCCGCGTCCACCCGGAAGAGATGGTCGGCGCGGGCGAGGATCTCGCCGACGCCGTCCGGACTGGCATCCCGTACCCGCACCTCCACGCCGGGGGCGGCCCGTCCGACGGAGCGCAGGAGCTCGGTGCGTCCGGCGACCGCCTCGCGGTGGTCCTCGGGGGTGAGCACGCTGATGGGCGAGCCCTCGGTCTGTCCGAACATGTTGAGCATGCGGACGCCGGGCATCGCGTCGTACGTCCGCCGCAGTGTTTCCGGGCGGATGGGCGCGCCGCCGTACTGGAGGACTCGTAGCGCTTCGTGGGGTGCCTGACCGGCCGCCAGCAGCGTCTCCAGCATCGCCGGGACCATGCTCGTGTGCGTGGTCCCGAGCTCCCGCAGCAGAGCCCAGCCCTCGACGGTGAAGCGGGGCAGTCCGGTGACCACCGCGCCGGCGGCGAGGGCGACGGCGATGTTGCCGAGGCCCGCGATGTGGTGGAAGGGCGCGCTGCCTCCGTAGAAGCTGTCGGGGTCGAGCGCGCACAGCAGTCCGTTGACGCGGGCGCGGGCGGCCAGCCGTCGCTGGGTCATGGGGACGGGTTTGGGGATGCCCGTCGTCCCGGAAGTGTGCAGGACGGCGGCGAGCGCGTCGGGTTCTGCGGTCAGCGCCCGACCGCTCGCGTGCAGTTCGGGGACGACGGCGAGCCGCCGACCCGACAGCTCGGCGACTTGCCTGCCGAGCTCGGCGAACTCCGGCTGGGCCAAGAGGACTTCGGCCCGCGTCGCCTTGACCACCGTGGCGATCTCGTACGGGGTCATGCGGACGCCGAGTGGGGCGAGCGGATGGCCGGAGCCTGCGCCGCCGATGACCAGCGCGAGGGCGTCGGCGGAGGTGGCGACCAGCGCGGGCACCGGTTCGCCGGGTTCGAGGTCGAGGTCGAGGCCGAGCGTGTCCAGCCAGTCCGCCGCGCCGCCCGCCCGGTCGAGGAGCTCGCGTCCGGTCCAGGTCAGGTCACCGAACCGGACGGCGGGACGGGCATGGTCGTAGGCACGACTCACCATGGCGGTCCAGGTGGCTGCTGCCGTCACTGCCTCCTGCGCGCCGGCCATCCGGCTCAGGGCTCCAAGCGGACCGTCGCGGTGCCGGTGACCACCTCGGCGCCGTCCTGGTTGACGGTACGCAGGGAGAAGTGGGCGACCGGTCCGGTCGGCGTGTCCTCGATGGATTCGACGGTCGCCGTGGCGGTCAGGGTGTCGCCGGGCCAGACCTGGGCCTTGAAGCGCACCCCGAAGCGCAGCAGCGACTCGATGCCCACCCAGTCGGTGAGGACACGCCCGGTCATGCCCATCGTCAGCATCCCGTGGGCGAAGACGCCGGGATATCCGGCGGCCTCGACGGCGAACTTCTCGTCGGTGTGCAGCGGATTGAAGTCGCCGGACGCGCCGGCGTACTGCACGATCCGGGTGCGCTTCAGGTCCTCGACCAGCACGCCCTCGCGGGTCTCGCCGACCTTGATCTCATCGACGCTCAGACTCATCGGGTGTCCTTACGGGTTGCGGGGCCCTCGGGCACGACGGCCACGGTGACGGCGCTGACGACCGGCTCGCCGTCGGCGTCCCGGTACTCGGTGATGCGCTCGCTGAACAGCAGGCGGCCGGTGCGGCCCTGCTTCTCCCAGCTGCGTCCGGGGACGGTGTGCGCGTAGAGCGTCTCGCCGGCGCCCACCGGGCGGTGGTACTCGAAGTGCTGCTCGGCGTGCAGCCCTCCACCACCCTCGGCCATCACCCCGGGGCCTCGGCCGGACCCGAACCACTCCTCGCCCGGCTTGGGCCGCAGGTGGTAGTCGGGGTCATAGTGGGCGCTCGCCATGGTGAAGGTGGGCGGGGCGAGCGCGGCCTCGCCCTGGTAGGCCGGGTTCTCGTCGCCGATGGCACGGGCGAAAATCATGATGTGCCCGGCCTCGACGGGGAACGGCTGCCCTGTCATCGTCCAGTCTCCTCGATCGGTACGGCAGGTCGATACGGCAGGTCGGTATGGCAGTCGGTACGGCAGGTCAGTCGGGTCAGCCGGGTCAGTACGGCAGGAACGCGTCGCGGGTCGCCTCGTCGGGGTCGAAGTCCGGGGGCAGCCCCTCGAACTTCGGCTCGCGCTTCTCCATGAAGCTGGCCACGCCTTCGCGGAAGTCAGGCGAGCCCGCGAAGAACTCCATGGCGGAGTAGGAGCGGGCGAGGGCGTCGGTGAAGTTCCGGTCGAGGTCGCCGTACACCTGGTGGCGTACGACAGCCATGGCGCGCGGGGAGCAGTTGCGGGCGATGTCCCGGGCGTAGGCGCGTGCGGCGTCGAGCAGGTGTTCCGGTTCCACGACACGGCTCACAAGGCCGAGTTCCTTCGCCTCGTCGGCGTCGAAGACCCGGCCGGACAGCAGCAGGTCGAGCGCGTTCTCCAGGCCGATGACGCGCGGCAGCACGTACGGCATGTTGTACTCGCCGGCCAGGCCACGGCGGGTGAAGGCCGTGGTGAAGCGCGCCCCGCGGGCGGCGAAGCGGACGTCGCAGATCAGCGCCTGGACCAGGCCGATGCCCGCGCAGGCGCCGTTGATGGCGGCGATCATCGGCTTCGGCATGTTCCGCCTGCTGTACATGGGGACGCGGGCCTGGAGGTTCAGGGACTGGCCCGGCTGCGAGTTCTGCTCCAGTCGCTGGACGTCCATTCCCGGGCAGAACGCCCTGCCCGCCCCGGTGATGACCACGACACGGACGGCGGGGTCGTTCGCGGCCTCGTCCAGGAGCGCGAAGAAGCGGCGCTCCATGGGGATGCTCCATGCGTTCTTGCGTTCGGGGCGGTTGAGGGTGACGGTGGCGACGCCGTCCTTGTCGACCTCGTACAACACCAGGTCCTGGGCGGACTCCTCGGACATCACGTCACTCCTCCGTCAACGGTTCGATGGGGTCGCCGACGCCCGGCCGCTCCCCGGAGATGGTCACCACCACCTGCCCCCGGGCACAGATGCGTCCGTCGGCGGTCACGTCGACATCGGCGAAGTGCAGCCTGCGGCCACGCCTGACGCACCGCGCGTACGCGACCGCCTCCCGGCCCCGGGCGGGCGCGAGGTACTGCACCGACATCGACACGGTGCTGAGCAGACTCCCCTTCTCGAAGTCGTGCCCGGCGATCACGGCTCCCGCGCCCGCGGTGTCGATGAGCGCCGAGATCACTCCGCCGTGGAAGACGCCTTCGTGGGCGGAGAGTGCCTCGGCGTAGGGAAGCGCCACTTCGACGCCGTCCGGGTCCCAGCGAAGCACGCGCATACCGCAACCGCGGTTGAACTTGACCCCGCGCTCCCAGCGGGCCCGGAACCACTCACGGCGTTCGCGCTGTTCCTGGTCGGTGAGGGTCCTCGCCGCGACGGTCATCCGCACGCCCTCCGGTCTCGGCTGCCGCCAGCCGCTCGATATAGTTACATGATTTGGATAGTTCAGGCAATCATACGGGGGCACAGCCAAGCCGCAGATGTATTATTTATATAACTCATTCTTGCGTGTTGCAGAAGGAGGCCCTCGATGCCGTCGACCGCCCTGGCGGGGATACGCGTCCTCGACCTGTCCCGCATCCTCGCTGCACCCCTGGCCACCCAGATGCTGGCCGACCTGGGCGCAGAGGTGATCAAGATCGAGCGGCCGGGAACGGGCGACGACTCACGCGCGTACGGCCCGCCCTTCGCCGACGGCCCCGAGGGCGAGCGGACGGACACCGCCGCGTTCTACCTCTCGTGCAACCGCAACAAGCAGTCGGTCACCGTCAACCACGCCACCGCCGAGGGGCAGGCCCTGATCCGTGCCCTCGCCGCCCGGTCGGACGTCCTGGTCGAGAACTTCCGTGCCGGGACGCTGGCGAAATACGGACTCGACCACGAGAGCCTGCGGGAGGTGAACCCGCGGCTGGTCTATCTCTCCGTGACCGGCTTCGGCCAGTCCGGGCCCTATGCCCAGCGCCCCGGATACGACGGCATCTTCCAGGCCATGTCCGGGATGATGAGCGTCTCCGGACACCCCGACGAGCCGATGAAGGTCGGCGTCAGCATGGTCGACATCCTCACCGGGCTCTACGCCGCCACCGCGGTACTGGCGGCGCTGCGGCACCGGGACGCCACCGGGCAGGGCCAGTTCATCGATCTGTCCCTGCTGGACTGCGGGCTGGCCTCGCTGTCGCACTTCGCGATGAACTACCTGGTCTCCGGCGAGGTTCCCCGACGGCGCGGCAACGGCGGTTACGGCGGCATCCCGTCGCAGGCCTTCATGTGCAAGGACAGGCCGCTCTTCCTCGTCGCGGGCAACGACAAGCAGTTCGCCGCGTTCTGCGCGGCGGCCGACCGCACCGACCTGCTCCAGGACCCGCGGTTCGCCACGACCTCCGCCCGGATCACCCACCGCGAGGAGATCCTGCCGGTGCTGGAGGACATCATGCGGACGCGGACCCGGGACGAATGGCTGGCCGTACTGGACGAACACGACGTTCCGGCCGGCCCGTTCAACGAGATGCCCGAGGTCTTCGCCGACCCCCAGATCCAGCACCGGGGGATGCTGGTGGAGGTCGAGGACCCGGTGTCGGGGCGGCTGCCGCTGCTCGCCAATCCGATCCGGTTCACGGCGACTCCGGTCGAGGGGTACGCCGCGCCGCCTGCGCTGGGCGAGCACACGGCGGACGTCCTCGGCCGACTGGCCGGGGTGACGGAACATCAGCTCGCGGAGCTACGGGCGTGGGGGGTTGTGTGAGGTGGGTTGGGGGGCGCATGGCAGGTTGTTCGCCCCGCCGCCCCTACCCGTCCCATCCCCGGGGCTCCGCCCCGGACCCCGTTTCGGGGGCCGGCCCCCGGACCCCCGCTCCTCAAACGCCGGACGGGCTGAAATATCCCCCTGCCTCACCCGATCAGCGTCCGCCCACCCTCCAGCATCAGCGTCGCCCCGGTCAGATACGCCATGTCGTCGCTGACGAGCGCGGCCACCGCCCGGCCGATGTCGCCCTCCGGGTCCCCCATCCGCCCCAGCGGAATGCCCGCAAGCACGCGCTCGGCGTTCTCCGGATGCGCGGCGAAGTACGCCTCCGCCGCCGGGCTCAGCGCGGCCGGGCAGACGACGTTCACGCGGATCCCGTACGCACCCCACTCCCGCGCGGCGACCCGCGTCAGCCCCCGGATGGCCTCCTTGGCCATCGCGTACGCCGCGAACGTCGCCTCGCCCTGCACCGCCGCCGAGGAGCCGAGGTTCACGACGCTGCCACGGCTCGCCTTGAGATGGGGCAGGGCGGCCCGCATCGCATGGAACACCGCCAACGGGCCACTGCGGTACGTGAGTTCGACATCGTCGTACGACGTCTCCTCCAGCCGGCGCTGGACCGAGGTCTGCGCGTTGTTGACGAGCACGTCCAGCCCGCCGAACTCCCGTACCGTCTCGGCAACCATACGGTCGACGTCGTCCCGCTCACCCACGTCCCCGACCACCGTGTGCGCCCTCCCACCGCGCTCGGCGATCTCCCCGGCGGTGTCCTTCAGCTTGCTCTCGGTACGGCCGGTGATCACCACGGCCGCCCCCTCGGCGGCCAGCGCGAGCGCGATGCCGCGGCCCACGCCTTGCCCTCCGCCGGTGACCAGTGCTGTCTTCCCAGACAACCGTGTCATCACGTCTCCTTCCAGAAGTGTGCCCAGGAGGGAAAGGCGTCGGGCAGCGCCGGTTCGCCGGATCCCTCCCAGCCGTTGAATCCCACGGCCTGGGGGCGCTCGGTCACATCGGCCGCGTACCAGTGCTGCTCACGGCGCCGGGAGAAGTACCACTCGCCGTCCACGCGCGCGTAGTCGTCGAGGTAGCGGATGGCCATGACGATCCACCGGTCGCCCACCTCGTGTTCGGCCCGGCAGTACACGGAGCCGGTCGCGGTGTCGCGGCCGGTGAACTCGATCCGGTGGCCGCAGATCTGGTGGACCGACCGGTGGAAACCGCGGACGAGGGGCTCGATGTGCTTCCGCAGGACCTGCCGTCCCCAGCCGTGGCGCCCCATGTCCACGTCGGGCCGGAAGCAGCCGACCCAGGCGTCGAGGTCGCGCGCGTCCACGGCCAGCGCGTAGCGGACCGGCAGCTGCTGGATGGCCAGGTGCGACTCGATGCGGTCGATGCGGTGCTCCAGCGACCCGCCTTCGGCGGCGCTCACGGCCGGGGTTCCTTGGGCAGACCGAGGACCTGCTCCCCGATGATGTTGCGCTGGATCTCGCTCGACCCGCCGTAGATCGTCTCCGCGAGGGAGAGCAGGAAGGAGCGCTGCCGGGTGTCCAGGCCGTAGTCCTCGCCGACGATCTGCCCGGCGGGTCCGGCCAGCTCCATGGCGAGGTGCCCGAGCTGCTGGTGCCGGGTCGAGGCGTAGAGCTTCGCCGTGGTGGCCTGCGCTCCCGGCGCCCGACCGGCGGTCAGTTCGGCGATGGTCCGCATGTTGGTGGTGCGCATGATGCGTACGGAGATCCAGGCGTCGACGATCCGGCGGCGCAGCATGGGGTCGTCGAGCGCGCCACGTTCACGGGCCAGGTCGATCAGCGCTTCGGCTTCCCTCTCGAACGTGAGCTGCTGGGGCAGCAGCGTGGTGCCGCGCTCGATGCCGAGCGTGCCCATCGCCGTGCGCCAGCCCTGGCCGGCCTCGCCCACGACCATGTCCGCGCCGGTGCGTGCGTCGGAGAGGAAGACCTCGGCGAACTCGTCCTGGCCGGCGAGGTTGCGGATGGGCCGGATGTCCACGCCCGGCTGGTCGGTCGGGACGAGCAGCATGGTCAGGCCCTTGTGCCGCTGGGAGTCCGGGTCGGTACGGGTGAGGACGTAGAGCCAGTCGGCGTGCATGCCGAAGGAGGTCCACACCTTCTGCCCGTTGATCACCCAGTCGTCGCCATCACGCTCGGCCCGGGTTCGCACGGAGGCCAGATCGGACCCGGCGCCGGGTTCGCTGAAGCCCTGGCCCCACAGTTCCTCGACGGCGAGGATCGGGGGCAGGAAGCGCTTCTTCTGTGTCTCGCTGCCCATCTTGAGGAGCATCGGTCCTAGCAGGTCGATGGCGTTGACCGTGGCCCGGTAGGGAGCGTTCGCACGGGCGTACTCGTACTCGAAGACGATCTCCTCAAGGAGTCCCAGCCCGCGTCCGCCGTACTCCTTCGGCCAGCCGACGCCCAGCCAGTTCCCGGCTGAGAGTTCGCGGTCCCAGGCTAGGCGGACGTCCCAGGCCGCGCCGTCGGTGGGGCCGCCCACGCCCCGGTGCTCGGCGAACTCCCCCACGAGGTGGTCCGCCAGCCAGTCCCGCAGCTCGTCGCGGAAGTCGCGTACGGCGGGCCCGAAGTCCAGCTCCATACCTGCTCCTTTGCCGATGACCAGACGCCGATGATCAGATGCCGAGCCGGGCGGCGAGTAGCTCCCGGTGGTACGAGGGCGTGCCGAGCAGCACCTCGGAGCTCTTGGCACGCTTGAAGTACAGGTGCGCGGGATGCTCCCAGGTGAAGCCGATGCCGCCGTGGACCTGGATGTTGTCGCCGGCGACCAACACGTAGGCCTCCGAGCAGAAGGCCTGGGCCAGGGCCGCTGAGACGGCGATCTCGCTCTCGTCTCCCGCGTCCAGTGCCCACAGTCCGCCGTACGCGGCCGAGCGGGCGGACTCGATCTCCACGAGCATGTCGGCGCACTTGTGCTTGATCCCCTGGAACGAACCGATGGGCCGTCCGTACTGCACCCGGATCTTGGCGTACTCCACCGCGGCATCCAGGGCGGCAGCGGCTCCCCCGACCTGTTCGGCGGCCAGCAGTACGGAGGCCGTGGCGAGGGTGCGTTCGAGCACCGGCCACGCCTCACCCTCGCCGCCCAGCAGACGGGCGGGGGTGTCCGTGAACTCCACCCGGGCCTGCCTGCGGGTCTGGTCGAGGGTGGGCAGGAGCGCCCGGGTGAGGCCCGGTGCGTCGGCCTCGACCGCGAACAGGCTGATGCCGGAGGGTGTGCGGGCGGCGACCAGGAGCAGGTCGGCGACGTGTCCGTCGATGACGTAGGTCTTCACGCCGGTCAGCTGCCACCTGCCCGCCGTCTCAAGAGCGGTGAGCCGGATTCCCGGCTCGTCCCAGCGGCCGCCGTCCTCGGTGAGCGCCAGCGTGGCTATGGTCTCCCCGGACGCGATGCCCGGCAGCAGGTCGCGTCGGGCCTGCTCGTCGTCGCAGCGCAGCAGCGTCTCGGCGGCCAGGGCTACGGTGGCGAAGTACGGCCCGCACAGCAGTGCACGGCCCGCCTCCTCGAAGACGATGCCGAGGTCGATGTAGCTGAAGCCGGATCCGCCGTACTCCTCCGGTACGGCGAGTCCCTGCAGGCCGATTTCCGCGGCCATGCGCCGCCAGGCGCCGGGGTCGTAGCCCCGAGGGTCGGCGGCCAGGCGGCGCACGTCCGCCTCGCTGGAGTACTTGGTGAGGAACGACCGTACGACCTTGCGCAGTTCGTCCTGTTCCTCGCTGAAGGTGAGATCCATGCCGAGCTTCCCGTCCTCGGTGTGCCCACTCGTCGGCCCGCTTGTCGACCCACTCCACGATACAGTTAGATAATTATAGTATCCGCACTGAATCGACCAGGAGCGCGACGTGACCGATCTCTACGACCAGTTCACGAGCCTGACCTTCGAGCGGCCCGCGCCCGGCGTGCTCCGCATCGTGCTCGACGCCCCGAACCTCAACGCGGTGGATCCCCGGATGCACGGTGAACTGGCCGACATCTGGCCGGTCGTCGACCGGGACGAGCAGACCCGTGCGGTCCTGGTGCAGGGAGCGGGCAAGGCGTTCTCGGCCGGCGGGACCTTCAATTCCATCGAGGCCATGACCGAGGACTACGCGGTGCGTGCCCGGGTGATGCGTGAGGCCCGGGACATGGTGTACGGGGTGATCAACTGCTCCAAGCCGGTGGTCTCCGCGATCCACGGTCCGGCGGTCGGTGCGGGTCTGGTCATCGGGATGCTGGCGGACATCTCCATCGCCGGGCGCAAGGCGAAGATCGTCGACGGTCACACGCGCCTCGGAGTCGCGGCCGGTGACCACGCCGCCATCTGCTGGCCGCTGCTGTGCGGCATGGCCAAGGCCAAGTACTACCTGCTGACATGCGAGACGCTCACCGGCGAGGAGGCCGAGCGCATCGGGCTGGTGTCGAAGTGCGTGGACGACGAGGACGTACACGCCGAGGGCCTGCGTGTGGCGACCGCCCTGGCCGCCGGGCCCGCCAGCGCCATCAGCTGGACCAAGCGATCCCTCAACCACTGGTACCGCACGGCCCAGCCGCTCTTCGAGGCCTCTCTGGGGCTGGAGTTCTTCGGGTTCGGCGGGCATGAGGTCACGGAGGGGCTCGCCGCCCACCGGGAGAAGCGTGCCCCGGACTTCGAGGGCGTGGGCAGCAAGCACCCGCTCGACCTGTGACGCACGGATGCATGAGGAGACCGCTATGACACACGAGGACACCACCACCGAGATCCCTCCGCTGGTCCGAGGGATGACATACGAGGAGATGCCGAAGGGGCAGATCTTCCGGACCGCCCGCCGCACCATCACCGAGACCGATCTGGTCAACTTCATCACCTGGGGTGGCTTCAACGAGCCGCTCTTCTGGGACGCCTCGCACGCCGCGGACGGCGGTTACACCGGCCGGCTGGTGCCGGGGGCGCTGACGTACTGCATCGCCGAAGGGCTCGTGCTCCAGACGAACGTGCTGCACGGCACGGGCCTCGCCTTCCTCCACATGGAACTGACCGTGCAGGGCCCGGTGTACGTCGGCGACACCCTGTACGCCATCGTGGAGACGACGGACTCCCGCCCGTCCAGCAAGCCCGGCCGAGGCGTGGTGACCAGCCGGATCACCGTACGCAACCAGCGGGACGAGGACGTGCTCGTCTACACCCCGGTGCGGCTGATCCGGGGCAAGGACTACGGGGCTCCGACGCTCTGACCCCGGGGAGCGGCCGGCACCAGGGTCAGTCCCGCTGCCGGTCCTCCGCCGGGTACGACGGCATCGGCGAACGCTCCTCGGTGCATCCAGTCGGACGGCATCGGGGGGCGCGGTGGGGGCTCATGGTCCGGCACCGCCATCGAGTAGAGGCGGGTGTAGCGGAACTTCGCCTCCAGGTTGTCGAGCACCGACCAGTACTCGTAGGCGCACACGTTCACACCGCACGAGACGACCTGGGCCAGCCAGGACAGCCTGGCGCGCAGCAGGGTCCGGCGGCGAGTGTCGTCGCTGTGCCCCGTCTCGTCGACCAGGTCGAGATCACCCATGCCGTTGTCGATGACGGACAGCGGCGGCAGAAGGTCTCCGTACAGCTCGTGGAGGCCGGCGACGGCATCGGCGAGCGCCTCGGGGAGGATGGGCCAGCCGTACGCCGTCGTCTCCACGTCGTCGAAGGGGACGATCGCGAAACCGAGGCGCGCGAGCAGGCGGTTCACCTCGTTGAGGGCGCTCAGGCACTTCGTGGTCGGCAGTACGCGGGGCAGGTTCTCCGGTGCGGTGACGCGGAAGGGGGTGTGCCAGGACAGACCCAGCAGGTCCTGTGCGGTCGCGATGATCTCCAGGTCGCCGGGGCGTACGCAGCCGGTGGCCTCGACCGGTGAGACGTCGTCCTCGGTCACCATGTGCTCGCCGAGCAGCATAGGGTCCAGGAAGAGGCGGTTGGTCCAGCTTTCCAGGCGCTCAAGAGCGAGGCGGTCGAAGGGGTCGTCGGTGGCCGTGTATCCGCCGACGAGTGTGACCGTGGTCCCGATCCGGCCGCTCGCGCCGGCAGCCCTGAGGGCCCGGACCGCCAGGCCGTTGGCGAGCAGGATGTGGTGGACCGCGGGCAGCCCCGCCCGGCCGATGCCCCCGCCCGGGCCGTACATGCCCGCCACGTGATCGGCGAGCGTGGGCCCGGCCAGGTCCGTAGAGGTGATCCAGCGCTCCACCCGGTCCCCGAAGCGGCGGCCCATCTCGGCGGCGTACGCGGCGAAGTGCTCGGCGGTGTCGCGGGCGAGCCAGCCGCCGGAGGCGTCCAGCCAGGGCGGCAGTGACCGGTGGAGCAGCGTGAGGCTGGGCCTCACACCGTTCTCGAGCATGAAGTCGAGCGCGCGGTCGCAGCGATCCAGGGCGTCACGGTCCCAGGTGCCGGGGCCGTCAGGCTGGAGCTGCTGCCATCCGGCGACCATCCGGTGCGATTCCGTGGTGGCGCCCACCACGTGCCGGATGTCGTCGGTCCACTGCCGGAAGTGCCCGCCCCTCTCCGGCAGGGGCGGCGCGGGAGCCGCGATGGCGTCCGCGGTGGCGACTCCCCAGTCGACACCGCGGAAGGATTCGTGCAGAAAACCATCGCTCATGGTCACCGTCCAGGCGATGAATGGTTTAGCGCATTCAACTGAATGCCCGCCGACCGGACGCTAACACTGCGGGGACGCTACGACAATGTTTCGGTCAGATCTCGTCAGTCCGTACAGTCGGCGTCTCGGCCTGCGTCGCAAGTGCGGCGATGACGTCGGCGGCGGCCTCGGTCACGCCGTCCCGAGGATGAGGTCGGACGCTCGCCAGGCCATGGCCATGATCGGCGCGTTGAGGTTGCCGGACACCATGATCGGCATGACCGAGCAGTCGACGACCCGCAGGCCCTCGACGCCGCGCACGCGCAGCTGAGCGTCGACGACGTCGTCCTCGGCCGGGCCCATGGCGCAGGTCCCGACGGCGTGGTAGCCGCAGCGCCCGTGCTCGAGGCCGGCGTCGATGATCTCCTGGTCCTCCCGTACCGCGGGGCCCGGTAGCGTCTCGGCCGTGATCCGAGCGGCGATCGGCTCGGTTTCGAAGAGGTCCCGCATCCTGCGGAAGAGAGCGGTCCCCACAGCGCGGTCGTGATCGGAGCCGTAGTAGTTCGGCGTGATCGTGAGGGGCGCTTCGGGGTCGGCCGAGGTGATGTGCAGGCTCCCCTCGGCGGTGGGCCGCAGGATGTAGCCGAGGCCCATCACCCCGGGCTCGCGCTCGACGCCCGTCTCCTTACCGGGGACCTCGGGCAGGAGAGAGACCGGCGCGATCAGCAACTGCGCGTCGGGGCGCGCGAGCTCGGCACGGGTCTTGAAGAAGGCGATGACGTCGAAGGCGGGAGCGGCCAGTGGTCCGCGGCGGGTCGCGAGGTACTTCATGCCCGTCAGGCCCTGCCGCAGCGGCGTGCTCAGTGCCTTGTTGTAACCGAGGTTGTGCTTCAGGCGGTACTGGACGACGAAGCAGCGGTGCTCGCGCATCCTGCCGCCGACGTGCGGGCTGTCGACGAGGACGTCGACGCCCGCGGCCTTCAGCGTCTCCGCCGGGCCTATGCCTGAGAGCTGAAGGATCTTCGGCGTGGCGATGCTGCCCGCAGAGAGGATCACCTCGCGTCGGGCGCGGAAGTCGGCCTCCCGGCCCTTGCTGCGGGCGCGTACGCCCACGGCCCTGCCGTTCTCCGTCAGGACTCTCGTCACGAGGGTGTCCACGGACACGGTCAGGTTCGGCCGGTGCTCGACCGGGTGCAGGAAGGCACGGGCGGCACTGAACCGCTGTCCGTTCTTGATGGTGGCCATGGTGTAGCCGATGCGTTCGTCGTCGCTCGCGTTGAGGTCGTCGGTGCGGCTCCAGCCGAGTCCGGTCCCGGCGGCGATGGCCTCTTCGCACAGCGGCTCGGGCTTCCGCGCGGTGGAGACGTGCAGCGGCCCGCCCTTGCCCCGGACTTCGGAGGCGCCGAGTGCGTTGTCCTCGATCTTCTTGAAGACCGGGAGCATCGTGTCCCAGCCCCAGCCTGGGTTGCCGAGCCGCTCCAGCTCGTCGTAGTCGGCGCGGTCACCGCGGTTGTAGACCATGCCGTTGACGGAGCTCGATCCGCCGAGTGTCCTGCCCCGGACCCAGTGCTCGACCCGGCGTGTCGGACCCACCGGCTCTACGGGGTAGCGCCAGGCGAACCGGGGATCCCCCAGGAGCTTGCCGAAGCCCTTGGGCATCTTGATCAGCGGGGTGGTGTCCCTGCCGCCCGCCTCGATCAGCAGCACGGACGTCCTGGGGTCCTCTGAGAGGCGGTGGGCGAGCACGCATCCCGCCGAGCCGGCGCCCACCACGATGTAGTCGAACGTTGTCATCAATTCCCCCTGTTCCAGCTGTTCCAGTGATGCCTACTCGCCGAAGGGCCGGAACTCCTCCTCCGGCCACCAGGGGTAGATGGCCGGCATGTCCTTGCTGACCCGGCCCGGAAACGCGGGCGGACGCTTGGCGAGGAACGACTCGATGCCCTCCGTGGGGTCCGGGCCGCCGCCGATCTGGCTCATGATCCGCGAGTCGAGCCGGTGCGCGGTCATCGGGTGGGGCTCGCCCAGCATCCGCCACATCATTTGGCGGGACAGGGCGACCGAGATCGCCGAGGTGTTCTCGGCGATCTCCCGGGCGAGTTCGTACGCCGCCGACAGAAGTTCCTCCGGCGGGTGGACGGAACGGACCAGCCCGGCCGCCAGAGCCTCGTCGGGGCCGAAGACACGGCCGGTCGCCACCCATTCCATGGCCCGCTGCATGCCCACGGCCCGCGGCAGGAACCAGCTCGCGGCGGACTCCGGAACGATGCCGCGCCGCGCGAAGACGAAGCCGAACTTCGCCGATGTCGAGGCCAGCCTGATGTCCATGGGCAGGGTCATGCTGGCCCCGACGCCCGCCGCCGGGCCGTTGATGGCCGCGATCACCGGCTTGGTGCAGGAGAAGATCCGCAGCGCGACCCGGCCGCCGGTGTCCCGGTGCCAGGCACCGGCCTTGCGGTGGTCGAAGGACGAGCCACCGGAGCTGACGTCGGCACCCGCGCAGAAGCCGCGACCGGCGCCGGTCACCACGACCACGCGGACCTCGTCGTCGGCGTCGGCCGCGTCCAGGACGTCGAGCAGGTCCCGCATCATCTGCGGGTTGAAGGCGTTCAGCTTCTCGGGCCGGTTGAGGGTGACGGTGAGGATCCCGTCCACCGCCTCGGCCCGCACGGTCTCGTACTCTCGCTCGTACTCCTGCTCCGGCATACGCGTCCTCCGTCACCCCACGAGCTGGTTCTCAGAAAGCTGAATTAGTTATACCATTCAACTCTACTGACTGAGTCATGCCTACGGCGGTTGAGAGGACGGATCTGATGGCGGATCTGGTGGTGACGGCCGTCGGGCCGGTCCGGCTGGTGGAGCTGAACCGGCCGGAGCAGCGGAACGCGATGAGCGATGAGCTGCATGCCGGCCTCGCGTCGGTGTGGGACGGCCTCGCCGCCGACCCGGAGGCGCGCGTGGTCGTGCTCACCGGGCGCGGCCGGGCGTTCAGCGCCGGCGGCAACCTCGACACCATGACGCGGGTCCAGCGCGACAGCGCCTACCGGGAGCAGCAGGTCGACGAGGCCCGCCGGATCATCACCGGCATGGTCCGCTGCCCGCTCCCCGTGATCGCGGCGGTCAACGGTCCCGCCGTGGGCCTCGGCTGCAGCCTGGCCCTGCTGAGCGACCTGGTGCTGATCGCCGACGACGCCTACATCGCCGACCCGCACGTCCAGGTCGGGCTCGTCGCGGGCGACGGCGGCGCCTACGTCCTGCCGTTGCTCGTCGGCCTGACTCGGGCGAAGGAGCTGCTGTTCCTCGGCGACCGGGTGAGCGCCGAGGACGCGGTCCGGCTGGGTATCGCCAACCGTGCCGTGCCCAAGGACAAGCTCTTGGACGAGGCCATGGACCTGGCCGGTCGGCTGGCCGCCCTGCCCGTGCAGTCGCTGCGCCAGACCAAGCTGGCGGTGAACCGGCACCTGGAACAGGCCCTCGACACCGTGATGGAACCGGCCCTGCTCGCCGAGCGGGACACCATGCATGGGCCGGACCACATCGCCGCCGTCGAGCGGATCATGGCCTCGCGCGGCCGTCGCTGAGCCCGAGAGAAGTTCGGGAGAGGAGTACACGGCAATGGACTTCGCGTTCAGTGACGAGCACGAGGAACTGCGGCGCACGGTGAGGGCGTTCCTGGCGGACACTTCGCCGGAGAACGAGGTACGGCGCCTGATGGAGACCCCGGAGGGCTTCGACCGGGCGCTGTGGCGCCGGATGGGGACGGAGCTCGGTCTCCAGGGACTGGCCGTTCCCGAGGAGTACGGCGGCGCCGGGTGCGGACCGGTCGAAGTCGGTGTGGTCATGGAGGAGATGGGCCGGGCGCTGCTGTGCGCGCCGTTCCTTTCCTCGGCGGTGCTGGCGACCACCACACTGCTGCGCTGCGACGACGAGGACGCCCGCAAGCGGCTGCTGCCGGGGCTGGCCTCCGGCGAGCTCGTGGCGACGCTGGCCCTGACCGAGGACTCGGCCCGCTGGGACGCCGAGGCGGTGCAGCTCACGGCCCGTGAATCGGCGGGGTGCTGGCTGCTGACCGGGCACAAGACATTCGTACTCGACGGCGCCACCGCCGATGTGGTCCTCACCGTGGCCCGCACCCGCGACGGCATCGGAGTGTTCTGGGTGGACGGCGACGCGGCCGGGCTGACACGGGAGCCCCTGCCCACGATGGACCCCACCCGGCGGCAGGCACGCCTCGACTACCACGACGTACGGGCGACCCGACTGCGTACGCACGGCGACGGCTGGGACCTGGTGTCGGAGGTGCTCGACCGGGCTGCGGTGGCGCTGGCCGCCGAGCAGGTAGGGGTGGCCTCTCGCGCGCTCGACATGGCGGTGGAGTACGCCAAGGTACGGCACCAGTTCGGGCGGGCCATCGGGTCCTTCCAGGCCGTCAAGCACCTTCTGGCCGACGTCCTCCTCGAGGTGGAGTCGGCCCGCGCCGCCGCGCACTACGCGCTGCTCGCGGCCGAGGGCGACGACCGGGAGCTGCCCGCCGTGGCGAGCCTGGCCAAGGCGTTCTGCTCCGACGCCTGCGTGCAGGCCGCGGCGGAGAACATCCAGGTCCACGGGGGCATCGGCTTCACCTGGGAACACCCGGCCCATCTGTATCTGAAGCGGGCCAAGACCTCACAACTGCTGTTCGGCGACCCGGCGTACCACCGGGAACGGCTCGCACAGCGCATCGGCATGGGCATGGGCATGGGCATGGGCATGGACACAGTCGGAGGAACGGCATGAAGGTCGACGGCAAGCTCAATGTGTGGGGCACCGCCGAGGTGGTCGAGGAGGCCCGGCATCACGAGAAGGCCGGCTACGACGGCCTGTGGGCCTCGGAGTCCAAGCACGACCCCTTCCTGCCGCTGCTGCTCGCGGCCGAGCACACCGACCGCCTCGAGGTCGGTACGGCCATCGCGGTGGCCTTCGCCCGCTCCCCTATGCAGCTCGCGTACACCGCGCACGACCTGCAGACCTACTCCGGCGGGCGCTTCGCGCTCGGCCTCGGCAGCCAGATCAAGCCGCACATCGAGCGGCGCTTCTCCATGCCGTGGAGCCGGCCGGCGGCTCGCATGCGGGAGTACGTGAGCGCGCTGCGCGCCATCTGGGCCGCCTGGAACGAGGGCGAGAAGCTCGACTTCCGCGGCGACTTCTACACGCACACGCTGATGGCGCCGTTCTTCTCCCCGCCGCCCGCCACCGGTGGCGCGCCGAAGGTCTACGTCGCCGCCGTCGGGGAGGCGATGACCAAGGTGGCGGGCGAGGTGGCGGACGGGCTGCTCGCGCACGGCTTCACCACCGAGCGGTATCTGCGGGAGGTCACCCTGCCGACCGTCGAAGCCGGTCTGGTGCAGTCCGGCCGTACGCGGGCCGATTTCTCCGTCTCCCATCTGCTGCTGACCGCGACGGGCCGGACCGAGGAGGAGATGGCCCGCGCGGTGGACGGCACCCGGCGTCAGATCGCCTTCTACGGCAGCACCCCTGCCTATCGCGGCGTCCTGGAGCTGCACGGCTGGGGCGAACTCGGCGACGAGCTGAACGCGTTGTCGAAGTCCGCGCGCGAGGACAAGTGGGAGGCGATGGGCCGGCTCGTCGACGACGACGTACTGCACACCTTCGCGGTGGTGGCGGAGCCGGAGCGCGTGGCGGCCGAGATCCACCGCCGGTACGGGACGCTGGTCGACCGCGTGTCGTTCTACACCGCGTACGAGATCGACGCCGAGGTGTGGGAGCCCATCGTGCAGGAGCTGCGGAGCAGCTGACGGGACCGGCGGGGCAGTTGACGACGGTCAGCCGAGCAGGTCCAGGACGGTCGTCATGGACCTGTTCTGCAGCAGGTAGTCCTCGGCCTCCTGAAGGTGGACGCGCCACAGGTCCTCGGCGGCCTCGGCCCTGCGGGCGGCCACCAGGTCGACGAGCGCCGCATGGGCGCGGAAGCCCCTGCGGTTGGCCCGTATGTTCTCGGGGCTGCCGGCGTCGAGGTCGACATGGGACCAGTTCGCCTGGTCGATGATGTGCCGGACCATGCCGTTGAGGACGCTCAGCGTCTGATTGCCCGCCAGTTCGACGACGAGGGCGTGGAACTCCATATGGGCGCGGATGAAGGCCGACGGATCGTCCATGAGCCCCTCGGCCTCGGCGACCGCGTCCCGCAACCGCTCCAGGTCCTCGTCCGTGCGCCGCTCGGCCAGCAGGCCGGCGCACGGCGCCTCGATCACCGTGCGTGCGTCGTAGACGTCCTTGAGGGTCGTGCCCCGGTATTCCAGCACCACTCCCGCGTAGCGGGCCGCCACCGTGCCTTCCGGGACCTGCACCCGCGCCCCGCCCCGGGCGCCCCTGCGCACGCTGATCAGCGACTCCGACTCCAGCACCCGGAACGCCTCGCGCAGCGTCGGCCGTGAGACGGCGAACTCCGCCATCAGCGCCGTCTCGGCCGGCAGCGCATCCCCCTCCGCCAGCTCCCCGCGCACGATCTTGCGGCGCAGCTGTGCCGCCACCAGCTCGGCCATCTTGGGGACCCGTACCGGCGTGTTCGCCACCGCGCCCACCTCCGCCCTCATTCGGTTGTCGGTCGCTCGGGTCTCGTGTCCGGAACGAAGTACGGCAGCGTGATCTCGTCCGTGAACGGCCGGAAGTCCACGCGTACGCGCATGCCGATGACGACGTCGTCCGGATCGCCGGCGTCGACATGGGAGAGCAGGGTGGCGCCGTCGTCCAGGTCGATCACGGCGAGCGCGAACGGCGTGTCGAAGCCGGGGCCGGGTGCGCGGTGGACGACGGTCACCGAGTAGACGGTGCCCCGGCCCGCGCTGGGCACGTACCGCCAGTCCCGCGACATGCATCCGGGGCAGGCGGGCTCGGGTACGAAGAAGCGCAGGTCGCAGGACGGGCAGTAAGGGATGACCAGGTCGCCGCCGCGGGCAGCCTCCCAGAAGGGCTCGGAAAGCGAGGTGGGGACGGGTACGGGCCGGCTCATCGCATCCTCCCCAGCACGCTCATCTCGTAGTGCTGCGCCCCCGACCCGGCGTTGCCCACCACCGCGAGGTCCGCGCCCTCGACCTGGTGCACCGCACTGCCGCGCAACTGCCGTACGGCCTCGACGACTTTCAGCGTCATCTGCTGCGTCCCGTTCCACGCGTACGACAGACAGCCGCCGTCCGGATTGACGGGATGCTTGCCGCCCACGGCGATCGCGCCACTGGCGGCCAGTGGTCCGCCCTCTCCCTCGTCACACACACCAAGTACCTCCAACTGCCTGATGATTTCGAAGGAGTTGGGATCGTAGAGGGCGAAGACGTCCACGTCCTGCGGGCCGATTCCGGCCATGGCGTAAGCCCGGGTGGCGGCGTCCCGGCCGAGCTGCCCGACCTCTCGGTACAGCGCCGGGTTGGCGTACGCGGACTGGTGGTACTCCATCCCGCCGCCCAGTACGGCGACGGCCGGGTGCGGCAGGTCGCGGGCCCGTTCGGCGGTGGTCACCACGAGTGCGGCCCCGCCCTCGCCGACGATGCAGCAGTCCAGTAGGTGGAACGGTGTGGCCACCATGCGGGAGGCGAGCACGTCGTCGGCGGTGTACGGGCCGCGCCCGTACATCATCGCCTCCGGGTTCGTGGTGCCGTTGTTGCGGATCGTGGCGGCGACCTCCGCGAGCTGACGGGACGTCGTCCCGTACTCGTGCATGTGCCGGGCCGCCACCAGCGCGAACTGGGCGACGACATAGCTGCCCCACACGTCGGCGAACTCCAGCGGCACACCGGCCCCGACGGGTCCCGCTCCGCGCGAGACCAGCTTGCAGCCGCCGACCACGACGGTGTCGGCGAATCCGGCGCGGACCGCTGCCGCCGCCTTCAGCAGTCCCCGGGAGCCCGCGTTGTCGAGCATCGAGTCGCTGGTCCAGCGCAGGTCCCGGCCGAGCACGCGCGCCCAGGAGCTGCCCTCACCGGGTACGCCGCCGGGGCCTGGCCAGTCGACCTGGGCCCCGTCGACGTCCGCCGGAGTCAGCCCGGCGTCCTCGATCGCGCCGCGCACCGCCTCGAGGGCGAGATCCATGGCATCGCGGGCCGGGAGCGAGAGCGCCTGCTCGGTGGCGTACACGCCGACGACCACAGGCTGGCGACCGTTCACGAAGTCACCGTCCCGCGCCCAGCGTGTCGCCGCCGGGATAGCCACCGCCGCCGAAGCGCTCGTCGAGCGCCTCGTAGTCCTTGGCGAAGTCCTTCGTGCGCGGCAGTGCGTCGACGAACTCCACCGTCTTCGGTTTCTTGTACGAGGCGATACGGGCGCGGCAGTGCTCGATGACGTCCTCGGCCGTGACCGGCTCGGCGTCCTGGTGGAGCACCACGACGGCCTTGACGTCCTGAGCCCAGCGCTCGTTGGGCACGCCGATCACGGCGGCTTCCCTGACGGCCGGGTGCGACTCGATGCAGTTCTCGACCTCGGCCGGGAAGATGTTCTCGGCCGCGGACTTGAGCATGCGGGTCGTCGTCCCGAGGAAGCTGATCGTGCCGTCGGGCTCGCGCCGTCCGAGGTCGGTGGTGTGCCACCAGCCGAAGCGGAAGCGCTCCTCGTTGATCTCGGGGCGGTTCCAGTAGCCGAGGTGCACGAGGTCGCCGCGGACGCAGATCTCGCCGGCCTCGCCGACCGCGCACTCCTTGCCGGTGCTGTCCAGGATGCGTACGGCGGTGAAGGGGCCGGGGCGTCCCGCGTTGCCGGTGCCCGTGCCGCCGTAGGCGCCGGTCACGGCGAATCCGGTGACCTCGGTCTGCCCGTAGCCGCGGCCCTCGCCGCCGCCGTTGCGGGTGAACCGGCTCTGGTCGGTGGGAACGGTGCCCTGCCACAGCGGGGCGGCGACGCTCGCCCGCAGGTGGGACAGGTCGTGGCCCGCCTCGCGGTTCAACGCGACGAGTTGCGCGATGGTCGGGGGCATCAGATACGCGTGGGTGCACTGCTCCGCCGCCAGCAGCGGGAGCAGTTCCTCGGCGATCACGCGGCGGACGATGACGTTCTTGCCGCCGTGGACGAAGGCCGGGACTCCCCAGAACTGGTAGTTGCCTATGTGGAACATCGGTCCGGCGCCGAGGAAGGCGGTCTCCTGGCCGATGTCGCCCATCCAGGCGGCGCTCGCGCCCATCGCGAGGAGGTTGCGGTGCGAGAGCATCGATCCGGACTGCCGCCCGGAGATCGCCGCGGTGTAGATGACCAGGAGCGCGGAGTCCGGGTCGACGTCCAACGCCGGGTCCTCGGGCGAGCCGGATACCAGGAAGGACTCGTAGGTGTCCGGGCCCTCTGCGTCGTGCTGCAGCCACAACGCCCGGTGGTCGCTGCCCAGCTCGGCCCGGGCCTTGCTGACCGTGTCGCCGATCTCCTCGTCCTGCCAGACGATGACGCGGGGGTCGAAGTCCTCGACGGCGAACGCCATTTCGGGGGCGGCCCAGCGCCAGTAGCCGGGACAGACCATGGCGCCGATCTTCCCGGCGGCGCCGAGCAGCTCCCAGATGCGGAAGGAGTTCTGCCCCAGCCACAGGATCCGGTCGCCGGGACCGACGCCCGCGTCCGTCAGGGCATGGGCGAGCCGGTTGGTGCGCTCGTCGAGCTGCGGCCAGGTCAGGCGAACGTCGCCGTCGACGAGGGCGATGCCGTCGGGGTAGGACCTTCGGTGCTCACGGATGATGTCGCCGAACGTCATGCGGCGGGCGCGGGGGTTCGGGGGGTAACCCCCGGGAGAACTCAGCATGCGGTTGGCTCCCAAGGCTTCGAAAGGGGGGTGCGCCGTCAGACGCGACTGATGCCCACGCCCTTGACGTTGATGAACTCGTCCAGACCGGCTTTGCCGCCCTCCCGGCCGAACCCGCTGATCCCGACGCCGCCGAACGGCGTGGCAGGCGAGGTGATGGGGTTCGGACCTGGGTTGACGTAGACCGTCCCGGCCTTCAGCCGCGGCACCAGGCGGTTGACGCGCGCGATGTCGCGGGACTGGATGTAGGCGGACAAACCGTACTCGGTGTCGTTGGCGAGCGCGACGGCCTCGTCCTCCGTGTCGAACGGGGTGATGGCCAGAACCGGACCGAAGATCTCCTGCTGCGCGAGGTCGCTGCGGTTGTCCACGTCCGCGAAGACGGTCGGGGACACGAAGTACCCGTCGGAGTCGATGCGATCACCGCCGAACACGAGCCGTCCCGCACCGCCCTCGACCGCCTTGTCGATCACGCCCTGCACGCGGTCGCGGGCGGCTTCGTTGATGAGCGGTCCGATGTACGTGGCGGTGTCGAGCGGGTCACCGACGGGCAGGTGGGCTACGACTCCGGCGACGCGCGCGACGACCTCGTCGTAGATGGGACGCTCGACGAGCAGCCGGGTGGGCAGCGCGCAGCCCTGGCCGGTGTTGCTCATGGCGAAGGCCGCGCAGTACGGCACGACGGTGTCCAGGTCGGTGTCGGCGAAGAGCAGGTTGGCGGACTTCCC
Organism: Streptomyces himalayensis subsp. himalayensis; assembly: GCF_013778455.1. Lineage (GTDB taxonomy): Bacteria > Actinomycetota > Actinomycetes > Streptomycetales > Streptomycetaceae > Streptomyces > Streptomyces himalayensis. The sequence goes on from NZ_JACEHE010000003.1 coordinate 331,991, forward strand.
GCCCAGCTCGAAGACGACCGGTTTGAGGCTCAGCGCGGCGTCCGCCATGATGCGGCGCGCGGTGACGGGCCCGCCCGTGAAGGAGATCTTGTCCACGCCTGGGTGGGTCACCAGGGCCGCACCCGCGTCGCCGAGCCCGGTGACGACGTTGATGACGCCTTCGGGGATGCCCGCCTCGCGGGCGAGGTCGGCGAAGAGCAGTGCGGAGAACGGCGTGGATTCGGCCGGTTTGATGACCACGGTGTTTCCGGCGGCGAGCGACGGCGGGACCTTCATCGCCAGGGACAGTGCGGGCGAGTTCCAGGTGATGATGTGGCCGATGACGCCGTACGGCTCGGCGATGGTGTACTCGACGTTCTCGTGCGGGCTGTAGGCCGCGCCGACCATGCCCTCGATCTTGTCGGCCCAGCCGGCGTAGTACTCGGTCCACTCGGCGACGTGCGGCCCGACGTTCTCCGCCCAGCCGCCTATGCAGACGCCGTTCTCGAGCGGGCAGATCGCCGCGAAGTCGGGGATGTGGTCGCGGAGCAGCCCGGCGAAGCGTGTGAGCAGCCGGCGGCGTTCGGCGGGCCGCATAGGGGCCCACACCTCGAAGGCCTGGCGTGCGGCTGCCACGGCCCGGTCCACCTCGGCCGCGCCCGCGAGCGGGACGTGCGCCTGGACCAGACCGGTCGCCGGGTTCCTGTGCTCGTAGAGTCCGCCGCTCGCGTCGGTGACGTCCTTGCCGCCGATGACCAGCCGTGGTCGCGGCAGGTCGTGCTCGGCCCTGTCCTGGTGCAGCTTCACATCAACCGTGACCACGGATGCCTCCTCGAACCCGTCCGGCGCCGTCCGCTCATCCTCAACGGGAAATAGCTAACCTATTTAACCCAAGGTAGTCAATGGATTGCGCGGACCTCGAGACACACCGGATCACAGCCCCAGCGACCGCCCGATGATCTCCTGCATGATCTCCGACGTTCCGCCGAACACCCGCTGGACCCGGCTGTCCCGCCAGATGCGTGCGATCTCGTACTCGTTGACGTAGCCGTAGCCGCCGAAGAGCTGCATGCAGCGGTCGACGACCTCCCAGCCGGTCTCGGAGGTCCAGTACTTGGCCGCGGCGGCCTCTTCGGCCGTCAGCTCGCCCTGGGAGAGAGCCATGATGCAGCCGTCCAGATAGACGCGGGCGGCACCCAGCTTGGCCTTGATGTCCGCGAGGGCGAACCTGTTGGCCTGGAACTCGCCGATGGGCTGACCGAACGCGGTACGGGTCTTGGCGTACTCCAGCGCCAGCTCGAAGGCCCGCTCGGCCGAGGCGAGCGAAGCGACGGCGATGGCGAGCCGCTCGGTCGGAAGGTTGCCCATCATGTGGTAGAAGCCGCGCCCTTCCTGCCCGATGAGGTTCTCGGCGGGGACGCGCACCTCGTGGAAGAAGAGTTCGGCGGTGTCCTGGGCCTTCATTCCGACCTTGTCGAGCTTGCGCCCCCGCTCGAAGCCCTCGGCGTCGCGCTCGACGACGATCAGGCTGATGCCCTTGTGCCCGGCGTCGGGGTCGGTCTTACAGGCGACGATGACCAGGTCGGCCAGGATGCCGTTGGTGATGAAGGTCTTGGATCCGTCGATCACCCACTCGTCGCCGTCCCGGCGGGCGGTCGTGCGGATGCCCTTGAGGTCGGATCCTGCGGCCGGCTCCGACAGTGCGAGCGCGCAGATCGTCTCGCCGCTCACCACTCCGGGGAGCCAACGGGCCTTCTGCTCGGGAGTGGTGAGGTGCGTCAGATAGGGCGGGATGACGTCGTTCTGCAGCCCGAGTCCGATGCCGACCGAGCCGGTGGCATGCATCTCCTCCGCCATGATGGCGTTGTACCGGAAGTCCCAGATCCCCTGTCCGCCGTACTCCTCCGGGAACTGCCAGCCGATGAGTCCGGCCTTGCCCGCGGCCGCCCACGCGGCCCGGCTCACCTGGCCGTCACGCTCCCACTGCTCGGCATACGGGGCGCATTCGCGCAGGTAGTACGTGCGGGCGGTCTCCCGGAACAGCTCGTGCTCCTCGGTGAAGATCGTACGGCGCATGCTCGGCTCCACTCGTAGATCTCGCTTATTTAGCTGAAGTAGTTATACGATAGCTCTGTATCGGGACCTGGGCGAGGGAGGGCGCGTGAGCGTACGGGACAAGGTGGCACTCGTCACCGGAGCGGGCCGGGGCATCGGCGAGGCGATCGCCGATGCACTGGCCGCCGCCGGAGCCTCGGTCGCCGTCTGCGACGTGGACGCGGAGGCCGCCGGGAAGGTCGCGGCACAACTTGCGGAACGGTACGGGGTGCGCGCCATGGGTGTGGGCGCGGACATCTCCGACAGCGCGGCTGTACGCGCCGCCGTGGCGCGGGTGACCGCGGAACTCGGCCCGGTGGACGTCCTGGTCAACAACGCGGCCGTCGATGTCATCGGCCGGTTCGTCGACAGCACCGAGGACACCTGGGACCGGATCATCTCCGTCAATCTGCGCGGCACCATCACGATGACCCGGGCCGTGCTCGACTCGATGATCGAGCGCGGAGGCGGCCGGATCATCCACATCGCCTCGGATGCCGGCCGGGTCGGCTCGTCCGGCGAGGTGGTGTACTCCGCGACGAAGGGCGGCGTCATCGCCTTCGGCAAGGCGCTGGCCCGCGAGGTCGCCCGGCACGGCATCACAGTGAACAGTGTCTGCCCGGGGCCGACCGACACGGCGCTGCTCGGCCAGGTCGCCGAGTACAGCCAGAAGATGTACGACGCCACCGTACGGGCGATCCCGCTGCGCCGCGTCGCCCAGCCGGGCGAGATCGCCGGTGTGGTGGCCTTCCTCGCGTCCGACGACGCCGCCTATATGACCGGGCAGACGCTCTCGGTCAGCGGCGGCCTCACGATGGTCTGAGGGGGTCCGACGTGGGAAGTGTGCTGCGCGTCGAAGTCCGCGACCGTATCGCCGTGTTGACCCTGGACCGTCCCGAGCGGCTCAATGCCATCGGCACGGACACGGTGGAACAGCTGAAGCAGGCTCTGGAGGACGTGCGGGGTGATGACGACGTCCGGGCCCTGGTGCTGGCGGGAGAGGGCCGCGCCTTCTCGGCCGGGGCCGACCTCGGGGAGATCGAGTCGTTCACTGCGCCCGGGCAGTTCCGTGCCTTCGTGGGCCGTCTGACCGAGGCGTACGCGCTCCTGGAGGACTTCCCCAAGCCCTCGGTCGCGGCCGTCCACGGGTTCGCCTTCGGCGGGGGCCTGGAGCTCGCGCTCTCCTGCGACCTGCGGGTGGCGGAGCGCGGCGCCCGGCTCGGCCTGCCCGAGATGAAGCTCGGCGTCCTGCCGGGCGCGGGCGGCACTCAACGGCTGCCGCGACTGCTGCCGACGCCGATCGCCAAGCAGATGATCCTCACCGGCGAACCGATCGACGCGGAGCGCGCGTGGCAGCTCGGGCTGGTGAACGAGGTGGCGGAGCCCGGCGGTGCGCTCGCCGCCGCCGAAGCCCTGGCCGCCAAGCTGACGGCAGGGGCCCCGCTGGCGCTCGCGGCGGGCAAGCGGCTGATCAACCACGGGCTCGGCATGGACCTGGAGGCGGCGATCGCGTACGAGCGCGAGACCGTCTCGGTGCTGTTCTCCACCGAGGACCGGGCCGAGGGGCTGAAGGCCTTCCGGGAGCGCCGCCCGGGAGAGTTCCGCGGCGTGTAGCGATTTCCGCGACCTGTAGCGATTTTCGCGGCTTGCAGTGATTGTCGCGGCGTGCAGCGAGCACCCCGAGAGACCCGGCAGATCCGGACCAGAAACCGGCGTGGAGGTGGGCCGTGCGGCCACTGGAGGGCTATTCCGTCGTCGAGCTGGGCATGTGGGTGGCGGCACCGGCCGCGGCCACCATGCTCGCCGACTGGGGCGCGGACGTGGTGAAGGTCGAGGCGCCGACCGGCGACCCCAACCGGTACACGCTCCGGCACGTCGGCCAGGACATCGACAGCGAACCACCGTTCGAGACCGACAACCGCGGGAAGCGCGGGATCGTCCTCGACCTTCGGTCCGATGAGGGCAAGGACGCACTGGAGCGGCTGCTGGAGCGGGCCGACGTGTTCGTCACGAACCTCCGCCCCGGCGCCCTGGAGCGGCTGGGGCTGGCCCCGGACGCGATACGGACCCGGCATCCCCGCCTGGTCATCGGCACGTTGACGGGGTACGGCTGGACGGGAGCCGAGCGCGACCGGGCCGGGTACGACGTCTCCGCCTTCTGGGCCCGCCCCGGCATCGCCGCCATGCTCAACCCGGCCGGTGAGCCGCCGCCGGGCATCCGCCCCGGCCTGGGCGACCGTACGGCCGCGTCCAACCTGGTGGCGGGCGTGCTGGCCGCGCTGCTGCGCCGGGAACGCACCGGCGAGGGCGGCGTGGTCGACGTGTCCCTGCTCCGCTCCGGGACGTACGCCAACGGAAACGACCTCGCCCTGCAGAACTTCTTCGGCAAACGCGGCCGTACCCGCCCGCGTACGGAGCACGAGTCGCCGCTCTACAACTGCTACCGGGCCGCCGACGACCGCTGGTTCTGGCTGGTCGGCCTGGAGGGCAACCGGCACTGGCCCGGCGTCGTCAAGGCGCTCGGCCGCGAGGACCTGGCGGAGGACGAGCGGTTCGCCACCGGCAAGGCCCGGCGTGGCCACGTACGTGAGCTGATCGCCGCCTTCGACGCGGAGTTCGCGAAGCGGCCCCTGGCCGAGTGGGCGGAGCGGTTCGACGCCGAGGGCGTGTGGTGGGCGCCCGTGCAGACCCTGGCGGAGGTGTCGGCCGATCCGCAGGCGGAGGCGGTGGGGGCCTTCGTCGAACAGCCCGGCATGGGCGACGCGCCGCCGCTGCGGACGGTGGCCACCCCGGTCAGTTTCTGGGGCGTGGACGACAAGCCGCGCTCCGGCGCCCCGACGCTGGGCGAACACACGGACGAAGTACTCAACGAGCTGGGTCGAACAGGGAGGTAGGGCGTGGGCATCCTCGATGACAAGGTCGCCATCGTGACCGGCGGCGGGAGAGGTCTTGGCCGGGCGCACTGCCTGGCGCTCGCCGAGGCCGGCGCGACCGTGGTGGTGAACGATCTCGGCTCCGGACTGCACGGCGAACGGACGGGCGACTCCCCCGCCGACGACGTCGTCACCGAGATCACCAAGCTCGGCGGCCGGGCGGTGGCCAGTCACTCGTCGGTCACCGACTGGGCGGCTACCGAGGCGATGGTGGCGGACACGGTCGCGGAGTTCGGCCGCCTGGACATCGTGGTGAACAACGCCGGCATCGTGCGCGACCGCATGCTGTTCTCGATGAGCGAGGCCGAGTTCGACGCCGTGATCGCCGTCCACTTGAAGGGCACCTTCGCGCTCACCCGGCACGCGTGCGCGTACTGGCGCGAGGCGTCGAAGCGGGGTGAGCCCGTCACCGGCCGCGTGATCAACACGACGTCCGGGACCGGGCTGTTCGGCAACCAGGGCCAGTCCAACTACGGCGCCGCGAAGGCCGGGATCGCCGGACTCACGGTCCTCACCGCCCTTGAGATGCGCCGATACGGCGTCACCGCGAACGCCATCTCGCCGATCGCGGCCACGCGGATGACGGAGGGGCTGCCCGTCGGCACATCGCTGGAGGCCGACGGCGACTTCGACCCGCGCGATCCCGCCAACGCCTCCGGTGTGGTCGTCTACCTGGCCTCCGATGCCGCGGCGTGGCTGACCGGCCAGGTTCTGCGCATCGAGGGCAACCGGCTGAACCGCCTGCAGGGCTGGACCGTCACCGGCGTCCACCCCAGCGAGTCCGGCAAGGCCCTCACCTACGAGGAACTCGTCGAGGCGGTACCGCAGTTGTACGGTGTCGCTCCCGCCGGGCGGGCAACAGGAGTGGGCCAGTGAAGGGCCACGACATCGCCGCTCTCGCCCTGCGCGCGACGCTCGGCCCGATGCTCTTCGCCCACGGCTGGAACAAGATCGCCGGTCCGGGCGGGCTGAAAGGCACGACGGGCTGGTTCGAGGCGCTCGGTCTGAAGCCCGCCGAGGTGCATGCCCGTATGGCGGCCGGGACCGAGATGGCGGCGGGGGTGGGCATCGCTCTGGGGGCAGCCAACCCTCTCCCGGCGGCGGCGACCGTCGGCCTGATGACCGTGGCGGCCCGCACCGACCACCGCGGCAAGGGTTTCTTCGTCTTCAAGGGCGGCTGGGAGTACGTCGGCGTCGTGGGCGGCGCGGCCGTCGCACTGGCGGCGCTGGGCAACGGCAGGTACTCGCTCGACAGGCTGCTGCGACGGCAGCGCGCCGGCGCGATGGCGGCATTGCTGGCAGCGGGAATCGGGACGGCGAGCGCGGCGGCCCTGCTGGCGGCGTGCTACCGGCCCGAACAGAAGCCGGACCAGAAGCCGGACCAGAAGCCGGACGAGTCAGAAACAGATCGATAAGGCCACCAAGGTCAACAAGGGAGTCGACATGGACGCGGCTGACTTCAGCGCGGTGCTGTCCGAGGTCCGGCGCTTCGTCCGGGAGCGTGTAGTGCCGCTCGAGGCGGAGATCGACGAGAAGGACGAGATGCCCGCGGACATCCGCGAGGCGGCCAAGAAGATGGGGTTGTTCGGCTTCGCGCTGCCGGAGGAGTACGGCGGTCTTGGGCTGTCGATGTACGAAGAGGCCCAGCTCATGTTCGAGCTCGGCTACACGACCCCGTCGCTGCGTTCGATGTTCGGCACCAACAACGGCATCGCCGGACACGTCCTGATGGTCGGCGGCACCGAGGAGCAGAAGGCCGAGTGGCTGCCGAGGATCGCCTCGGGTGACGTACTGGCGTCGTTCGCGCTCACCGAACCCGAGGCCGGATCCGACCCGTCGACACTGACGACACGCGCTCACCTGGAAGGCGACGAGTGGGTGATCAACGGCGCCAAGCGCTACATCACCAACGCCCCGCTCGCCGACGTCTTCATGGTCTTCGCCCGCACCGACCCCGACGCCCCGCGCACCCGCGGCATCTCGACCTTCCTGGTCCCGGCCGGCACCCCGGGCCTCACCGTGGCGCCCAAGGACCACAAGATGGGACAGTTCGGCGCGTGGACCGCGGACGTGTACTTCGACGACGTACGCGTCCCGGCCTCCGCCCTCGTCGGCGGCGAGGACGGCCTGAACCGCGGCTTCAACACCGCGATGGGCTGCATCGCTCACGGCCGGGTGCACATCTCGGCCCTCTGTGTGGGCATGGCCGAGCGCCTGGTCGACGAATCGGTCGAGTACGCCCGCACCCGCAAGCAGTCCGGCAAGCCCATCGGCTCCTTCCAGCTGGTCCAGGGCCTGATCGCCGACTCGATGACGGACTACTACGCAGGCCGCGCCACGGTCCTGGAGGCCGCCCGCGCCTTCGACGCCGGTACGGACACCAAGATCGGCCCGTCCTGCACGAAGTACTTCGCCAGCGAGATGGTGTGGCGGGTCGCGGACCGCGCGGTGCAGGTCCACGGCGGCGCGGGCTATATGCGCGGGGTCGCGGTGGAGCGCTTCTACCGTGACGCCCGGCTGTTCCGCATCTACGAGGGCACCAGCCAGATCCAGCAGGTCATCATCGCCAAGGCGCTGCTGGGCGAGGCCGCGCGCGGCTGAGGGGCACCAACGCGAAGGCCCCGGGGAACATCCCGGGGCCTTCGCGTTCCTTTGTACGGTCGTCAGATGCCGAGGCGGTCCAGCAGCCGCTCGTGGTACACGGCAGGGCCGCCGAACAGCAGCTGCGAGGACTTGGCCCGCCGGAAGTACAGATGGGCCGGATGCTCCCAGGTGAAGCCGATGCCGCCGTGGACCTGGATGTTCTCCATGGCCGCGAACATGTACGCCCGTGAGCAGCACGCGTGCGCCACCGACGCGGCGACCGGGAAGTCCGGGGAGCCCTCGGCGGCGAGGCGCGCCGCCTCCCGGGACGAGGCTTCCGCGAGTTCCACCTGGACGAGCATGTCCGCGCACTTGTGCTTGACGGCCTGGAAGGAGCCGATCGGCCGGCCGAACTGATGGCGGGTACGGGCGTATTCCGCGCTCATCTCCAGGCATCTGCGCGCCCCGCCCGCCTGCTCGGCGGCCAGGGCGACCGTGGCGATGTCGAGGACCTTGGCCATGATGCGCCCGCCGGCTCCGTTCGCGCCCACGAGGGTCGCGGGCACGGCGTCGAACGTCAGCCAGGCCATCGCCCGGGTGGCGTCGAGGGTCTCCATCGCCTCGGCCGCCACCCCGGTGGCCGACCGGTCCACGGCGAAGAGCGAAGGGCCGGCGACGGTGCGGGCGACGACGAGGATCAGATCGGCCGTCGTGCCGTCGATGACGAAGCACTTGCGGCCGCTCAGCTTCCAGCCGCCGTCCCCGTCCGGCACGGCGCGTGCGGAGATCAGGGCGGGGTCCCAGGAGCCGCTGTCCTCGGCGACGGCGAGGGTGGCCGTGGTCCGCCCGGCCGCGATGCCGGGGAGGTGGCGCGCACAGGCCTGGCTGTCACCCGAGGCCAGCAGGGCTTGGGCAGCCAGGACGACGGTGGCGAAGAAGGGCGCGCACAGCAGGGCGCGGCCCATCTCCTCCATGACGACGCCGAGTTCGACGAGGCCGAAGCCGTCACCGCCGTACTCCTCCGGGATCACGAGGCCCGGCAGGCGCAGTTGGTCGGCCGCCTGGGCCCATACCGCCGGGTCGAAGCGCGGCTCGCTCTCCATGAGCTTCCGTACGGCCTCCTCTGGTGACTTGGCCTCCAGGAACTCCCGTACGGACGCCCGAAGCTCCCTCAACTCGGTTTCGTCGGCGCTCATGCGCGTGCCTCCTTCGGCAGGCCGAGGACACGTTCCGCGAGGATGTTCTTCATGATCTCCTCGGTGCCGCCGAGGATCCGCAACGCCGGGGTGGCCAGAAGGAGTTCGGACCAGGCGTACGTGCCCCACTGGCCAGTGTCGGCGATGATCCGCGGCCCGAGGCACTCGGACACGAAGTGCGCGGCGCTTGTCAGGTTCTGACCGTACATCAGCTTGGCGACGGACCTCTCGGGGCCGGGGGCGATCCCCGCCCGCAGGGTGCGCTGGGCGCGTGCGTTGAGGTAGCCGGTGGCCACGGCGTCCACGAGGAGTTCGGCGAGGCGGGCGCGCAGGGCGCGGTCGTCCCAGGTCCAGGTTGCCCGCATCAGCGCCGAGAGACGGTCCGGGGACAGGGCGGCGGCCACCGGGCCCGCGCCCTCGGTGCCGACCGTGTTGCGCTCGTTCATGAGGGTGGTCAGGGCGACCGTCCAGCCGCCGTCCACCTCGCCGAGGCGGTGGTCGTCGGGGATGCGTACGTCGGTGAGGAAGACCTCGTTGAAGTCGGCCCCGCCGGTCATCTGGCGCAGCGGCCGGACCTCGACGCCAGGGGCATCCATGGGGACCAGGAAGGCCGTGATGCCCCGGTGCTTGGGCGCGTCGGGGTTGGTGCGGGTCAGCGCCAGGCCGATCTCGCTGTGCTGGGCGACCGACGTCCACACCTTCTGCCCGTTGAGCACCCAGTTGTCGCCTTCGCGTACGGCCTTGGTCGCCACGCTCGCCAGGTCGGATCCGGCGCCGGGTTCGCTGAACAGCTGGCAGGCGATGGCGTCCCCGCGGTACATCGCGGGCAGCCACCGTTCCTTTATGTGTGGTTGGGCGTGGGCGAGGATCGTCGGGCCGATCATGCCCAGGCCGACCACGCTGAGCACGCCGGTGTCGGCCACGTCGTACTCGGACTCGATGGCGTCATAGAGCAGGTCGTGGACGGGGGTGAGGCCGCGGCCGCCGTACTCGGGCGGTCCGGTGATCCAGCCGAAGCCGTTCTCGTAGCGGATCCGCTGCCACTCCCGCGCCCGCCGCACGTGCTCCCGCTCCTCCTCGGGCGGGAGGCTGCTGAAGTACGCCATCGTGTCGTCGCCCTCGCCCCAGGTGAGGGCGGTGCGGTCGGGGGCCTTCGCCGCGTGCGCGTCGAGGAAGCGGCGCACCTCGGCGGCGAAGTCCTGCATGTCCTGGTCCATAGCGGTTCCCTGTGCTCTCAGGTCGAGAGGATCGTCACCGCCGACGCGCCCGGCGCGCCGTACAGGTGGGTGTAGCCGACGCGGGGCGTGCCTGGAATCTGCCGGTCCCCCGCGGTACCCCGCAGTTGGAGCACGATCTCGTGGATCTGTCGCAGTCCGGAGGCGCCGATGGGCTCGCCGTTCCCGAGCAGACCGCCGTCGGTGTTGACCGGGAGCCGGCCGCCGATCTCGGTGGCGCCCTCGGCGATGAGGCGTTCCTGCTCGCCGTCCTTGCAGAGGCCGTTCTCGGCCATGTGGATGATCTCCGACCCGGCGTCGGTGTCCTGGAGCTGGGCGACATCGACGTCCTCGGGACCGATGCCCGCCAGTTCGTACGCCGCCCGGGCGGCGTCCACGGTCGGACTCTCCACGACCTCACCGACCGGGAACGACGGGCTCTGCACCTCGAAGGCGCCGAGCCTGCGGCTGCGCAGGGCGGTGGCCCGGACCCGTACCGGTGTGGAGGTGTACTTGTGGGCCTGGTCAGCGCGGCACAGCACGATGGCCGCGGCGCCCTCGTTCGGGCCGCAGTACATGTACTGGCGCAGCGGGTAGTTGAGGACCGGCGAGGCGAGGACCTCGTCGGCCGACAGCGGGGTGCGGCGCCAGGCCTTGTCGTTGCCGGCGGCGTTGCGGAAGTTCTTCGAGGCCACGCGCGCGAGCGTCTCGTGGGAGATGCCGTGGTCGTGCATATAGCGGTTGATCTTCATGCCGAAGAAGTGGGTGGTGAGGAACATCCCGGTCTGTCCGTACCAGGAGGGGATGCCCGCCACGGACGGATCGGCGGCGAACGCACCGCGCGGGTGCTTGTCCAGGCCGATGGCGATGGTCAGGTCGTGCTCGCCGGTCTCGATGGCCCGGGCGGCCAGTGCCACCGCGGTACCGGCCGTCGCACAGCCGTTGAACACCCCGCGCAGCGGCACTCCGGTCAGGCCGAGGCGCCCGACGATCGCGTCCGGGTTGGCCACCTCGTAGCTGCCGATATAGCCGCCCTGGATCTGCGGCCAGGTCACGCCCGCGTCGGCGAGCGCCAGCCGTACCGCGTCCGCGCCCATGTCCAGCGCCGGCTTTCCGGGGAACCTGCCGAAGGGGTGGAGCCCCACCCCGATGATGACGGCCTCGGTCACTTTTCCTCCTCCTCGGCCGGGGCGCACTCTTCGACCGGGGCGAACTCTTCGGCCGGGGCGAACTCTTCGGCCGGGGCGAACTCTTCGGCCGGGGCGAACTCTTCGGCCGGGGCGAACGCGAACGTCATGACCTCGGTGCCGTCGGCCCCCACGGTGTAGGGCACGAGCGTCAGCCGCATCTGCTGCCCGATCCTCAGCTTCTCCGGGTCCGGTTCGGTGAGGCGGCCCTCGACCAGCAGCTCGCCGGGGAGCTCGACGTACCCGACCGCGTACGGTTCGAAGGCCTCGGGGCCGTCGTACGGCGGGGACGGCGGGCGGAAGTTCTGGGTCGTGTACGTCCACAGCGTCCCGCGGTCCGACAGCAGCCGCTCCTTCGACTCCTCGCCGCCGCACCGCAGGCAGTGCGTGGCCGCGGGGAAGCTCACGTCACCACACGCCGTGCACTCGGAACCGATGAGCCGAGGCGCTGCGGCGGCGGAGGGCGGCCAGGTGAACAAGCCCTCCGCGACCGGCCGTTGCGTCGTCGTCATCTCACGCCCCGTTCCGGTTGCCCAGGGCGTCGGCGTTCGGAGCCGCCTTGGCCACCAGGTTCGGAACGACGGAGGAGAGCTCCTCGGGCGTCCACCGGGACTCGGTACTCGCGCCGGGTCCGTTGACCCAGCCCTCCAGTACCGTGATCCGGTTGCCGACGACGCCGAACACCCGACCGGTGACCTCGCGCGAGGCGGCAGAGCCCAGCCACACTACGAGCGGTGAGATGGCCTCCGGGGTCAGGTCCTGGGTCTCGGCGGCCCGCTTCATCATCTCGATGTCCTCGGTCAGCCGGGTGAGCGCGGTCGGCGCGATGGCGTTCACCGTCACGCCGTAGCGGGCGAGTTCGGCCGCGGCGATGATGGTGAGGCTCGCGATTCCCGCCTTGGCCGAGCCGTAGTTCGACTGGCCCGGGTTGCCGAAGATGCCGGACGGAGAGGTCGTGTTGATCACCCGTGCGTCGTTGCTCTGACCGGACTTGGCGCGCTTGCGCCAGTACGCGGCGGCGTGGTGCAGGGTGGCGAAGCTGCCCTTGAGATGGACGGCGAGCACACTGTCCCAGTCCGCCTCGGTCATCGACACGATCATCCGGTCCCGGAGGATGCCCGCGTTGTTGACCAGCACGTCAAGCCCGCCATAGGTGTCCACTGCCTGCTGGACGAGGTGACCGGCGCCCTCCCAGGTGGAGATGTCGTCCGTGTTGGCCACCGCCACGCCACCGGCCGCGACGATCTCGTCCACGACGGCCTGGGCGGGCCCGGCCGAGGCGCCCGCTCCGCCGCGCGAGCCGCCCAGGTCGTTGACCACGACCTTCGCTCCCTGCGCGGCGAACGCCAGGGCGTGCGCCCGGCCGATCCCGTTGCCGGCGCCGGTGACGACCACGACACGGCCGTCGACCACTCCTTGGGACATCCTCAACTCCTCGATGACGACGTGGGGCCCGCCTCGGCGAGCAGGACCCGAGGGTCCTCGCTGCCGCAGGCGCACTTTCCTGTCTCCACCCGGCCCGCAATACCCAGGGGAGTTTCGGCGAGCCGGGACCGGCGGCCCTCGCCCGCCGCGATGACCAGCTCTCCGTCCCGCTCGCCGACCCGCCACTCGGCGGCGTTGACGTGCGCGCCGCACCGCTCGGGGCACTCCAGTGCGAGGGCAGGGCCCACGGCGGACATGAGGCAAGCGGAAACGCCCGCCCCGCGGAGCACCGGTACGGCGGCGGGCCGGGCCAGCACGACCGACGTCGACCGGAACATCTCGCCGATGTCAGCCGAACCGGAGAGTCCCTCCAGGGTCTCCGCGGACAGGCCGATCACCACGTCCGGATCCAGCTCGCGGTGGAAGACCGCGGTGCGGCGGTGGTCCCAGCCCATCGCCTCGGCGATGCCGTATGGCACCCGCAGCGCACGCAGGGCGCCGATCACCGTATGGCCCCAGAACCCCTCGAATCCGGAGGTGGTCAGCAGCGCCCGCTGACCGGCGGCCAAGCCGTGCCCGCGCAGCCGTTCGGTGACCCATTTGGTGTCGCGGGCGAGTTCCGCCCACGTGAGCTCCATGTCCTTCATGCCGTCGGCGGCGGGGAAGCGCACGAGGTAGGCCAGTTCGGGCCGGGCCAGTTCCTTGGCCCGGGCGAGAGTGTCGGCGCGTGCCATCAGCTCTTCACCACCCGGGGGAACTTGGCGACGCTGGTCATGGTGTTCAACAGGTCCTCCTCGGTGCGCATGTCGAGCACCGGCTTGACCCCGGTCCGCTCGAGCACGGCCTCACCCAACCGCCCGGCCAGCGCGTCGACATCGCCGGTGAGCTCGGGGTCGTAGCCGACGCGCAGCCGCAGCTCGTCGACCTCGCGCCGCTCCCGGACGATCTGGAACACGCCCGCGACGGTCTCCGGCTGGTCCTCCACCGCATTCCAGATGTCACGCAGGACCACGGAGCGCCCCTGGACCAGCGTCTCGTCGCCGCGCCGTCCGGCCACCCACATACGGGCGTGGGTGCGCCCGCAGCCGCAGCGGCCGCGCGAGAGGCGGACGAGGTCCTCGCTGCGGTAGCGGATCAGCGGTGCGGCCCGGTTGTCCAGGTCGGTGGCGACCAGTTCACCGAGGTCACTCTCCTGGACGTCGCGCCATCCGTGTTCCTCGACCTCGATGCATTCCGCGAAGACGGTGTCCTCCCAGAGGTGGAAGCCGTCGTGCTCGCGGCACTCCCAGGCGGTGCCGGTGTCGGCCGCGCTGGTGTACTCGTAGACGTCGATGCCCCAGTCGTCGCGAATCCGCTCGCGCATCTTCCGGCTGAGGGGCTGCCCGGCGCACGAGGCGCCCTTGAGGGAGGAGAACGCCTCCTTCAGATCCACCTTCTCGGCCAGGTGCTCCAGCTCCACCATCTGCGGATACATCATCTGGATGTAGGCCGGCCGGTAGGTGCGGAGGGCCTCGACGACCTCGTGCATCTTCCCGATCCAGGTGTCCACCTCGATCACCACCGCGCCCAGCGCCTGGTAGCCGGGGTCCATGAGGTTGCGGAAGGTGCCGGGCGGGCTCAGCACCCGGTCCCCCGGCCTGAGGCCGAGCTCCCACAGGTCACGCACCTGTGCGGTGACCAGGGGCGGCGCGTCCTCCCAGATCTCGGCGAAGAACTCCGGGTCGCCGGTCGTGCCCGAACTGGAGGAGACCGAGGTCAGCTCTTCGGTCGGGACGCAGAGCAGACCGCCGAAGGGGTCGCCGGTGCGGGCCCGGTAGGCGCGCACCATGTCCTTGGTGATGAACGGGACGCGCGCCCGGAAGTCCTCAAGGGAGCGGATGTCACGCGGGTGCACCCCGTGCTCGTCCCAGAGCTCGCGGTAGAAGGGCGAGTTGCCGTAGGCGTACTCCACGAGCTCCAGGACCCGTTCCTCCTGCAGCGCCCGCAGCTGTTCGCGGGGCATGGTCTCCACCTGTGGCTCGAAGTACCTGTCACCGGTGTCCCTGTCACCGACCATGGCGCCTCCTTGCGGCCTAAGCTGACCAGATCTTCCAGCTATCAGCGCAATCAGTCAACCAATTCGACGGATTCTCGGGTGACTCTCGCGCCCCCTCGCTCGATATAGTTAACTATTAACACTCATTGAACCCAGGGGAGAGCGCTGTGAAGATCGTTGTCTGCGTGAAGCACGTGCCCGACGCTACGGCGGACCGCACCTTCACCGAGGACGGCAACACCGACCGCGAGTCGGTCGACTCACTGCTGTCCGAACTCGACGAGTACGCGGTCGAGCAGGCCCTGCGGGTCGCCGAGTCGGGCGTCGACGCCGACATCACCTACCTCACCATCGGCCCCGACGACGCCAAGGACGCGCTGCGCAAGGCACTGGCCATGGGAGGCGACTCGGCGGTCCACGTCAGCGACGAGGACATCGAGGGCAGCGACGCGTTCGGTACCTCACTCGTTCTGGCCAGGGCGATCGAGCGGCACGGCTTCGATCTGGTCGTCTGCGGGATGGCTTCGACGGACGGCACGATGGGTGTCGTACCGGCGCTGCTGGCCGAACGGCTTGGCGTCCCGGCCGTCACCCACCTCGACGAGCTGGCGATCGAGGACGGTGCGGTGACCGGCCGCCGCGAGGGCGATTCCGCGACCGTACGTGTCCAGGGCACCCTTCCGGCCGTCGTGTCGGTGACCGACCGTTCCGGCGACGCCCGTTACCCGTCCTTCAAGGGGATCATGGCCGCGAAGAAGAAGCCGCTGGAGACCCTCGACCTCGCGGACCTCGGTATCGCTCCCGAGCAGGTCGGGCGGACCGGTGCGCGTTCGGCGGTGGACACCGCGGCCAAGCGCCCGCCGCGCACTCAGGGGGAGATCGTCGCCGACGACGGTGCGGGCGGCGTGGGGCTGGCCACGTTCCTCACCGCCAAGAAGTTCATCTGACCGGACGCGTCACCACGTCACCTACGTCACCCATGTCACGGACGTCACCGACGTCACCGACGTCACCGACGTCACCGACGTCACCGACGTCACCAACAGGAGGAGTGCATCACCGTGGCCGAGATCCTCGTACTCGTCGACCACACCGACGGCGCCGTACGCAAACCGACCCTCGAACTGCTCACCCTGGCACGCCGTCTGGGCGAGCCGTCGGCCGTGTTCCTCGGGCAGGGAGCGGACACCGCAACCGAGGTCCTCGGCCGGTACGGCGCGCACAAGGTCTACGTCGTGGACGCGCCCGAGGTCGAGGAGTTCCTCGTCACTCCGGCCGTCGACGCGCTCACCCAGATCGCCGAGAGCACCAGCCCGGCGGCGATACTCCTGCCCTCCGGCCCGGACGGCAAGGAGACCGCCGCACGGGTCGCGCTCCGCCTGGAGTCAGGGCTCATCACCGACGCCATCGACGTCACCGCCGACGAGGACGGTCCGGTAACCGAGCAGTCCGTGTTCGCGGCGACGTACCAGGTGACGGCACATGTCACCCAGGGCGTACCGGTCATCACGGTCAAGCCAAACGCCACCGCCCCCGAACCGGCCCCCGTCACACCCGCCGTCGAGAAGTGGGATGTCACCTTCGGCCCTGCCTCCGCCGCCGTCAAGGTCCTGTCCCGGGCGCCACGGGAGCGCAGCGACCGCCCAGAGCTGACCGAGGCCGACATCGTGGTTTCCGGCGGCCGCGGCGTGAACGGCGCCGAGAACTTCGCCGTCATCGAGCGTCTCGCCGACGCACTGGGCGCGGCCGTCGGGGCCTCCCGCGCCGCCGTGGACGCAGGCTGGTACCCGCACAGTCACCAGGTCGGCCAGACGGGCACCCAGGTCTCCCCGGGGCTCTACCTCGCCGCCGGCATCTCCGGCGCGATCCAGCATCGCGCGGGCATGCAGACCTCCAAGACCATCGTCGCCGTCAACAAGGACGAGGACGCCCCCATCTTCGACCTCGCCGACTACGGCGTCGTAGGCGATCTCTTCAAGGTGCTACCGCAACTGGTGGAGGAGATCGAGCGGCGCCGCGGCTGATCTCGCCGTACTCCGCGGCTGACCTCCGTACTCCGCAGCTGACCTCCGTACTCCGCAGCTGATCTCCGCCCTCCCGGCCTTCCACAAGGTCGCCGATACACTTAAAATCGCTAACTGATTGCGTCCATTCGTCCGAAGGAGCGCCATGACGAAGATCTGGGTCAACTCGGGGGACTCCCACGTGCTGGAACCGGACGACCTCTGGACCGAGGCCCTGCCGCCCCGCCTCGCCGACCGGGCGCCGCGCAGTGAGCGCGGCGACAAGTACGAGGTGCTCTACATCGACGGCGAGCGCATCGACCGCCAGCTCAACGACTTCATGGACGCCATGCGGCCGCCGGGCGCCCGGGACCTCGACGTCCGGCTGAAGGACCTGGACCAGGAGGGGGTCTGGGGCCAACTGGCCTTTCCCTCCATGGGGTTCTGGCTGGTCTCGATCACCGACCGGGAGCTCGCCCGGGAGACCGTACGGGCCTGGAACGACTGGGCGCACGCCGAGATCCTCGGCAAGAACAAGCGCGTCATCACCCCCGCCTGCGTCTCGACGGCGAACATCGAGGACGCGGTCGCCGAGGTGGAGCGCGTGGCGGAGCTGGGCTTCCAGTCGGTCTTCCTGCCGTGCGCCACCCGGCCGGGCGAGGAGTATGCCCTCGACCGCTGGGAGCCGCTGTGGACCGCGGCCGAGCGGGCCGGTCTGGTGCTCGGCTTCCACATCGGCACCGGCGGCGAGAACGTCGTCTTCCGCGGGCCCGGCGGCGCGGTCGTCAACTATATGGAGACGACCTACCCGGGCATGCGCGTCGTGTCCCACATGGTCGCGGGCGGTGCCCTGGACCGCCACCCCGACCTGCGCATCCTCATCGCCGAGGGCGGCGCGGGATGGGTGCCGGCCATCGGCGACCGGATGGACGAGGCCTACCGCCAGCACGGCATGTTCGTACGGCCGAAGCTGAGCCGGCTGCCCAGCGAGATCATCAGGCAGCAGGTGTACGCCTCGTTCCAGCACGACAAGAGCTCGGTGGAGATCGTCGAGGCGACGGGCTACCGCAACGTGATGTGGGGCGACGACTACCCCCATCTGGAGGGCACGTACGGCCACACGCAGTCCACGCTCCACGACCTGTTCGACGGCGTGTCCGACGACATCCGCGAACGCGTCACGCGCGGCACCTTCAACGAGCTCTTCCGCCTGCCGGAGCAGACTCCCCGGGAGGCGGCCGTCTGAGCGGCGTCGACGACGCCGGGGCGCCGCACGAACCCGTGACCACTCCCCCGTATCCCGAGGACCTCGAACAGCCCGGACTCGTCAGGACCGGGCGGTCGACCTTCGTCCGGCCCATCCGGCCGGAGGACGCCGACCGCCTGGTCGCCTTCGTCGGCGGCCTGTCGCGGGCGACCCTGGCCTACCGCTCGCTCGGTCCGGTCGTCCGCGTCCGCGACGACGTGATCCGGCGTGGCGCGCACGTGGACTACCTCAACGAGCTGGCGCTCGTCGCCCTGGCAGGCGACGAGATCGCGGGCCTGGTGCGCTATGTCCGCAACCCGGAGGAACCGGACCACGCGGAGGTCACGTTCACCATCCGGGACGACCACCAGAGCGAGGGGTTCGGCAGGCTGCTCCTGGAGCACATCGCCGCTGCCGCCCGCGACCGGGGCATCCGGGTCCTCGAGGCCGATGTCCTCGCGGACAACACCCGCATGATCAACGTGTTCCTCAGCTCCGGCTACCGCGTCGAGATGGGTCCGCCGGGCCAGATAGTCCACTTCGAGATCGCCATCGATCCGCAGGCCCAGGCCCTGGCCCGGGCGGAGCGGCGCGAGCACACGGCCGTACGGCGCTCCCTGCGACCGCTGCTCGAACCGCGGTCGGTCGCGGTGATCGGCGCCAACCGGAGCCCGCTGACGATCGGTCACGAGATCGTCGCCAACCTGCTGCGGGGTGGTTTCCGCGGCAGTGTGTACCCGGTCAATCCGGGGGCCGAGCAAATTGCCGGAGCGCGGGCGTACGCAAGCGTCCGTGATCTTCCCGAGCCGCCGGACCTGGCGCTGGTGGCGGTACGGGCCGAGGCCGTACCCGACGTCGTACGGGAGTGTGCGGAGGCCGGCGTCAAAGCGGTGGTCGTCGTCTCCACCGGCTTCGGCGAGACCGGTGCGGCCGGACGGGAGACCGAGCTTGAGCTGGCCCGCTTCGCCCGTGCCTCCGGGATGCGGCTGGTGGGCCCGAACTGCATGGGCGTGGTCAACACGACGCCCGCGGCGCGGCTCGCCGCGACCTTCTCGCCCGCCCTGCCGACGCCCGGCCGGGTGGCGATGTCCAGCCAGTCCGGGCCGCTGGGCCTCGCGGTGCTCGACTTCGCCCGACGGCTCCGTCTCGGCTTCTCCGGCTTCGTGTCGGTGGGCCACGCCGTGGACGTGTCCACCAACGACCTGCTCCAGTGGTGGGAGGAGGACCCCGAGACCTCGGTGGTCCTGCTGCACGTCGAGCACTTCGGCAATCCGCGACGGTTCGCCCGCATCGCCCGCCGCGTCGCGCCGCGCAAGCCGATCATCGCGGTCCACCCGGGAGACGGCAGGCACCCCGGGCACGGGGACGCGGCGGTCAGTTCGCTCTTCGCCCAGTCCGGTGTGATCCGTACGCGCAGCCTCCAGGAGCTGTTCGACGTCGCGTTGCTGCTCGCCCACCAGCCTCCCCCGCCCGGGAACCGGGTCGCAGTGATCACCAACGCGGGCGGGCCCGCCGCCCTGACCGTGGGAGCATGCGCGGCGAGCGGACTGTGCGTACCGGCACTTGGTGAACACACCAGGCAGAGGCTGCATTCGGCCCTCCCGGCCCGGGCGGACGTCGCCAACCCGATCGACCTCACCCCCACGGCCACCGCCGCGCACTACCGGCAGGCGCTGGACGCCGTACTGGCCGACGACGACATCGACGCGGCCATCGTCCTCTTCATGCCGCCGCTGGCCGACAAGCCCGACGAGGTGGCGTCGGCGATCCTCGACGCGGCCGCGGCCGCACCCTCGAAGCCGGTCGTGGCCAGCTTCCTGGGCGGCGCGGGCGTCGCCGATCTTCTGCACCGGGGTGAACTGGTCGTACCGACCTATGCGTTCCCCGAGTCGGCGGCGGCCTCGCTCGGACACGCGGCGGCCTACCAGGCATGGCGGAGCACCCCGGCGGGTGTCGTACCGGATCTCGCGGGGGTCTACGTCGAGCGGGCCCGGTCGCTGGTCGCCGGGTGCGCTCCCGGACCCGTCCCCGCGCAGATCGCGGCCGAGCTGCTGGACTCGTACGGAATCGCGATGGGGGACCACGAGCCGGGCTCCGGCGGCCCGGACGCGTTCCTCTCCGTCAGCGCCGACCCGGTCTTCGGCCCGGTGGTCGCGTTCGGCCTCACCGGGGACTACGCCGACCTCATGGCCGACGTCGCGTACCGAGTCACCCCGCTCAGCGACCGCGACGCCCGGGAGATGGTCCGCTCGCTGCGGGCGGCCCCGCTGCTGGACGGCCGGATAGGCGGCCCAGGTGTGGACCTGGCGGCACTGGAGGAGACAGTCCTGCGGCTCTCGGCGATGGTCGAGGACCTCCCCGAAATTGAGGCGTTGGAGCTGCGTCCGGTGCGGCTGCTGCCGCCCGGGCAAGGGGTCGCCGTCTCTCGCGCGACGATCCGGCTGTCGGAGAACACAACTGGAGGTGGCCCCTCGTGAAGGTCGGCATCTACTTCGATATGCGCAATCCTCCGCCGTGGCGGCAGAGTTGGTCCCGGGTGTACGGGTTCGCCCTGGAGATGTGCGAGGAGGCGGACCGGCTGGGCCTCGACTCCGTCTGGTTCTCCGAACACCACGGCTTCGAGGACGGATACCTTCCGCAGCCGCTCACCATGGCCGCAGCGGCCGCGGCCCGCACCCGCCGGGTGCGCCTGGGCACCGCGGTCATCCCCGCACCGCTGCACGCGGCCCCCGAGATCGCCGAACAGGCCGCGATCGTCGACATCATCAGCGACGGCCGCCTGGACCTCGGACTCGGCACCGGCTACCGCGTGCCCGAGTACCGGCTGTACGGAGCCGATCTCGGCAAGCGCTACTCCACGACCGACCAACGCGTCCGGGAGATCCGCGGCCTGTGGGCCGAGTCCCTGGTCACCCCCGGCCCGGTCCAGGATCCGCTGCCGATCTGGCTCGGCTACCAGGGCCCGCAGGGCGCCCGCCGGGCCGGCCGGCTCGGCACCGGGCTGCTGTCCCTCAACCCCGCTCTGCTGACGCCGTACCGGGAAGGGCTCGCGGAGAGCGGGTACGACATGTCGGCGGCCCGCATGCAGGGGTCGTTCACCACGTTCGTCACCGAGGACCCCGACGGCGACTGGCCGGTGGTCCGCAAGCACCTGGCGTACCAGTGGGACAGCTACCGCCGGTACATGGTGGAGGGGACGGACCAGCCCGTCCCCCGCCCCATCGACCCCGAGAAGTGGCGGGAGACGGGGCTGCGCGCGACCGGCGTGGGGCAGTTCCTCTACGGCACACCCCAGGAGACCGCCGACGCCATCAAGGCGTACGTGGCAGGGTTGCCGGTCGAAGGGGTGTTCCTGTGGGCCTCGCTGGCCGGGATGCCCGAGGACATGATCGCCCGCCAGGTCCAGCTCATCGCCGGGAAGCTGCGTCCGCTGCTTGCCGATGCCTGACACGAGGAGTTCCACCATGTCGACGAGAGCCGGTTCTTTCTCCGGTGAGACCGGAGCCACGACGTCGGCCGCGCACTGGGCAGGGGCGGACTTCCAGGAGCCGCCCCGCACCCCCGGCGGGGTGGCCCTGTGCGGTGCCTGCCACGTCGCCGGTTCCTGCCGTCTGGGTCTGGAGCGCGAACGGCTCGACGAGGACGGCGTGGCGTGGTTCGAGCTCGCCTGCCCGCGTGACCAGGAGGGCGGACCCAATGTCGCGCACGGCGGCTGGACCGCGGCCGTGCTGGACGACTGCCTCGGCCATCTGCCGCTACTCCACAAGGTGTTGAGCGTGACGGCTGAACTGACCGTGAGCTTTGTGAAACCGGTGCCGGTGGAACGGCCGCTGGAGGTCAGGGCCTGGGTCGAGCGGCGGGAGGGCTCCCGCTGGTACATCGCGGGCGAGATGGTGCTGCTCCCGGCCCGGGCCGTGCTGGCCCGGGCTTCCGGGATCTGGGTGACTCGGGACCGGGGCCATTTCGCGCGGCACGAGGAGTGGCTGGCCGGCCAAGAGGCAGATCGGGAAGGTCAGTAGGACCGCAGCCCCATGCTGCGGGCGATGCCGTTGCGCTGGATCTGGCTGGTCCCCCCGGAAATGGTGGCCACGATCGACTCCCGGTACCGGAAGCTCATCACGCTCTCCGTCGAGAAGCCGTGCCCTGCGCAGACCTGCATACCGAGACGGGCGGCCGCAACGTACGTCTCCGAACCCTTCAGCTTCGCCATCGACCCCTCCCGCGTGCATGGCTTGCCCTGGGCGAGCAGCCACGCGGCGCGGTACGCGAGCAGCCGGGCCGAGTCGATCTCGGTCTGCAGATCGGCCATGGCGTGGGCGAGCGCCTGGAAGTTCCCGATCGGACGGCCGAAGGCGTGCCGGGTGCGCGCGTACTCCAGCATCTCGTCCAGGGTGGCCTGGGCGGCGCCCAGATAGCCGCCGGTGATGATCACCTTCTCCAGCTCGATGTTGGAGAGCATCACCTTCCAGCCCTCGTCGCGCGGACCGACGAGGTTCTCCTTCGGCACCAGCGCGTCGTTGAAGAAGACCTCGTTGGTGCCCAGGATGTGCCGGGCCAGCGTCGGCGTCCTGCGCACCTCGACACCGTCCGTCGAGGGGTCGACGAGCAGCAGGCTGATACCGCCGTGCTTGGGCTCGCGGGATCCCGTACGCACGTAGGTCGCGATGGTGGTGTCGGGCAGGCCGCCGCCCGTGCACCACGCCTTCTGGCCGCGTACGAGGAAGTGGTCGCCGTGGTCCTCGGCGGTGGTGCGCAGCGCCGCGGCGTCGGACCCGCTGTCCGGCTCGCTGAGGCCGACGGCGAGGCGGTGGCGTCCGGTCATGACCTGCTTGCGGATGAACTCGCGCTGCGCCTCGGTGCCCCACCGGAACACGGTGATCCCGGGGATGAGCACCCCGATGTAGCACATGGCGACGTCGAAGCTGGCCCGCCCGAGCTCCTCGGCGATCAGGATGAGCTCGAGCGGCCCACCGCCGTCGCCGCCCTCCTCCTCGCTGAACGGAAGCGAGAACCAGCCGAGCTCGGCCATGCCCCGGAACAGCTCCGGCGGTACGACACCCTCCTCGTCCCACTGCTTCGCCTTCTCGGCCGGGCACACGTCGGCGACGAACTGCCGTGCCGTCGCGCGCAACATGTCCTGCTCGTCGGTCAGCCCGAAGTCCACGGCCACTCCTCGCGCACTCGCCGATTCATCTATCTAATTATTCTATGTTAGCGGATAGGACATCGGGGAGCCCTTCTCCACGCGGAGGCGGACGGCCCGGCGGGACGGTCGGCGCCTCCCGGATCGGCTGCGCCGACGACTCACGGCAGGATGACCGCATGCTCATCGTCATCGGCGGCCTGCCCGGCACAGGCAAGACCACCCTCGCACGCCTGCTGGCCGCGCGGCTCGGGGCTGTCCATCTCCGGATCGACACCATCGAGCAGGCGATCGTCCGCTCCGGCCTGGCCCGGCATCCCGTGGGGCCCGTGGGATACGTCGTCGGATACGCCCTGGCCGAGGAGCATCTGCGGCAGGGCCTGACCGTGATCGCGGAGTCGGTCAATCCCCTGGCCGTCACGCGTGACGCCTGGCGCAACACGGCCGTCAGGACAGGTGTGTCCGCCGTCGAGGTGGAGGTGGTCTGCTCGGATCGGGCCGAGCACAGGCGCCGCGTGACCTCGCGGTCGGTGGACATCCCGGATCTGCCGCTGCCCGACTGGCAGCAGGTCCTCGACCGCGAGTACGAGCCGTGGGACCGGGACCACATCGTGGTCGACACCGCGGGACAGGGGCCCGAGGAGTCGGTGGCGTCGCTTCTGGCTGCCGTGGTGGACGGGCGCTGCTGAAACTGTGGGCACAGGGCCTGTGCTGCGGCGGACCACGCAGCCGCTCCAGACGTCTCTTGACGACGGTCTCGGACAGGCCTGTGGCCGCCTGAAGTTCGGTGAGCGTGGCCCGGCCGTCTCGCCTCATGGAGGTGGTGGTCGTGCCGCTTCCCTTTCAACTGGGTGTGGGACGGGGCCCGCCCAGGACGGGCGGGCGACAGTCCGCAATGCGTGTGGTGCTTGTTCGCCCGGTGTCTCGGTCAGCGCTTGTTCAGCGGCTCGATGGTGAGAATCGGGCGCAGTTCCGCATCGGCTCGCAGCCGCTCCAGCCACTGGACGAGGGTGGCAGCGGTGGTGCGGTGCGAGGCGTCGTTGAGGACGTCGTGCAGGCCCTCGTGCAGGACACCGAACGTGGCGCTGGGAAGGCGGTGTGCGAGGGTGCGGGCCTGCTCCAGGGGCGTCAGCGGGTCGGCGGCGCCGTGGAGGACCAGGGTGGGGACGTCAGGGAGGGCGTCGGTGAGGAGGTGGTGCGGTACAGGGCCGGTGAGCCGGCCCCGTGCGAAGTCCGGGTCGGCGGTCAGCTTCTGGCGGTGGGTCGGGCAGGCCGTGCGTGCGTTGAGCTCGGCATCCCAGTCCGAGGCGGTGTCCGTATCGGCGTGGGCCGAACCAGTACCGGTGGTGGGGGCTGTTCCGGCAAGGACGAGGCCGTGGAGAGTCGGACGGGTCGGCTCGGCGGCCGTCGCGGCGTGGAGGGCCTGGAGGGCGCCGGTGTCGCTGCCGATCAGGACGACGGGGGCGACGGGATCGGGGCCCACGGCCTGCGTCGTGGCGGTCAGGACGTCGTCGCTGTGGTGCTCGGGCGTGGTGTCGAGTGCGTGGACGACGTATCCGTCGAAGGACAGGCGGCGGCCGAACCGCTCGTAGACGAGGCCGTGTTCACCGCGCCCGGGGAGGACGACGAGGGTGCCCCTCGGAGCGATGCCGGCGGGCGGCTGCCAGCTGTGAGCGGTGGCGGTACGGGCCGTGGGAGTGGTGGCGAGGTCGGTCATCGGGCACTTCCGGCGGAGGTGAGGGGCGCAGCGGTGGCGGCGCGGTGGGCGAGTTCCTGGCGGACGAGCGGCAGCAGGTGGCGGCCGTAGTCGATGGTGTCGTCGAGCGGGTCGTAGCCGCGTATGAGGATCGTTGTGACTCCGATGTCGACGTAGTCGAGCAGTGCCTGGGCGACGGTCTCCGGCGTACCGACGAGGGCGGTGGTGTTGCCGCCGGCGCCGGTCGCGGTGGCGGTGGGTGTCCACAGGCAGCGGTCGTGCACGTCGGCCTTGGCTGCGGCCGCGAGCAGGCGTTGGGATCCGGTGTTCTGAGGAGCAGGGGTGCCGCTGTGGTGGGGGGCCTGGTCGAAGAAGGGGCGACCGGAACCGGATTTGATGGTGTCGAGGATGCGGTGCGCGCGCTCCCAGGCGAGTTCCTCGGTCGGGCCGAGGATGGGGCGGAAGGAGACGCTGATGCCGGGCGGTTCCGTGCGGCCCGCGGCTTCGGCGGCCGCGCGGACGGATGCGATCTGTTCGGCGGTCTCGGCGAGCGGCTCGCCCCACAGCGCGAACGTGTCGGCGTGCTTGCCGCCCACCCGGTACGCGGCCCGCGAGGAGCCGCCGAAGTACAGCGGGATGCCCGAGGGCCGGTACGGCAGCACGCCGGGCGCGTAGTCCTCGAAGCGGTAGTGGCGGCCTTCGTGGCGGAAGGGCTCGGAGGAGGACCAGGCGCGCCTCAGGATGCCCAGGTATTCGTCCGTGCGATCGTAGCGCTCGTCCTTGTCCAGGTAGTCGCCGTCCCGGCGCTGTTCGGTGTCGTTGCCGCCGGTGATGGTGTGCACGGCGACGCGGCCCTCGGTGAACTGGTCGAGGCTGGCGAAGCTGCGGGCGGCCAGCGTCGGGGCGATGAAACCGGGCCGGTGGGCGATGAGCAGGCCCAGGCGTTCGGTGCGGGCAGCGACGTACGCGGCGACCTGCAAGCCGTCGGGCCGCGTGGAGCTGTAGCCGATCAGGATCCGGTCGAAGCCGGCGTCCTCGTGGGCGCGGGCGAAGCGTGTCGTGTACGCCGGGTCGATCACCGGGCCGGCAGCAGGCCGGGTCTCGGAGGCGTCCTGGGTGCCGATCATGCCGATGAACTCGACGGACGGGCTGGTCATGGTCACGTGCCTTTCACTGCGGTGGGGCGGTGGTGGTCGAGTGCGGCGCGGCCGACGGCGGTGACGACGGCGTCGTCCTGCGGTGTGTGGACGCGGCTGCAGAGCACGTCGCGGTAGTGGCGTTGGAGGGGGTTGGCGCGGGTCAGGCCGTGGTTGCCGGTCAGCTGCAGGGCCTGTTCGACGGCGCCGATGGCGGCGCGGGTGCCGAGGACCTTGGCGATGCCGGCCTGGGCCGGGGCATCGGGGTCGCCCGCGTCGACGCGCGCCGCGAGGGACTCGACGAGGACGGCGGCCCCGGTGAGAGCACTCTCGATCTCACCGACGGCGGTCTCGAACCGGGGCAGCGTGGCCAGCGCTGCGCCGAGCCCGGTGGGGACGCGTTCATGGAGGAAGCCGATGAGCCAGTCGCGGGCGGCGTCGGCGACGCCGAGGTACAGGGCGGTGAGTCCGAGAGCGTTCCACGCTCCGGCTGCCGCGTCCTGGCGGGCACCGGGAGCGGCGGCGCGCGCCTCGGTGAGGCCGACGACCTCGTCGACGGGCACGCGGACGCCGTCCAGCAGCACGTCGTCGCTGCGGCTGGCGCGGAGCCCGACGTGGTCCCAGGTCGGCTCGATGGACAGCCCTGGGCTGTCGCCTCGGACCAGGAACGAGCCGACGCGTACCGGGTCTTCGTCGGTGCGGGCGTAGACGAGCATGCGGCTCAGTCCGACCGCGCCCGTCGAATAGATCTTCCGGCCCGTCAGCACCCAGTGGTCGCCGTCGCGGCGTGCCGTGGTGGCGGGCAGGCCGCCGCGTACCGGGCTGCCGAGCTCCGGCTCGACGCGCAGGGCGTTGACGAGGGCAGGGCGCGTGGCGGCTTCGGTGAGGAACTCGGCGTAGCCGGCTGCGGGCCAGCTCGGGTTGCGGGCCTCCCCGGCGTGTACGAACAGGGTCATGGCGGTGACGAGGGCGACGGCCGGATCGCCGGCGCCGAGAGCGCGCAGGATGCGGACGGTGTCGAAGAGGCCCGCGCCCGGGCCGCCGTACCTGGGCGCGACGGTCGCGGTGAGCAACCCTGCTTCGTGAACGAGAGCGATGCCCTCGGTGGGGAATGATGCGTCGCGGTCGTGTTCGGCGGCACGGTCGGCGAGGCCGCGGGCGACGTCGGGGAGACGGTCGAGATCGAGGGGTGGCAGCGCGAGAGCGGAGCGGTCGGTGCCCCGGCCCTGTGTGTCGGGGCGGCCGGTAAGGGGGCCGTCCTCGTCCGGGTGGCTGGTGCGTCGGCCGTCGGTGCCCGGGCGGCCGGTGTGGGAGCTGTCCGCGTTGGGCCGACCGGCACGAGATCCGTCCCCGTCGGGGCGGCCGGTGGCGGTCAGGTCGGTGGTCTGGCCAGTACGTGTCATGGGGTCTCCGGCCGGTCGGGATGAGTGAGGTGGTCGGCGTGGGCTCGGTCGCCGCCTTCGGCTGATCGGGGGCCACTGGCATGGCGCGGCACGGATGCGCCGTCCTGGAGCGGTGGCGGGCGCCGCACCGTCACGGGCGGCGCCTCGCCCTCGTACCTCTCCGCCTGGACGAGGGCGTGCTGCCCCGTGCAGCCCTGGGTGAGCCGGGAGCTGGGCACGTCGGCGGTGAGGGCGTTGGGGTTGCCGTGCAGGCACAGCGGCACATCGCCGTCTCCGTCGCCATCGTCGGGAGCCGGGTCGAACCACGCACCGGTGGGCAGCCGCAGCACGCCGGGGCGCAGCCCGTCGCTGATCCGGGCTCCGGCGAGGACGGCGCCACGGTCGTTGAAGATGCGTACGACGTCGCCGTCGCGGATGCCGCGCACCGCGGCGTCGTCGGGGTGCAGTTCGACCGGCTCGCGCCCGGCGACCTTCGAGGCCATGCTGTGCGCGCCCACGTCGTACTGGCTGTGCAGCCGGGTGGCGGGCTGGTTGGCGATCAGCAGCAGAGGGTGGCGCTCGGCAGCGACGGCTCCAGGCCATTCGTCGGGCTCCAGCCAGACGGGGTGCCCCGGGCAGTCGGCGAGCCCGAGAGCCGCGATCGCGGCCGAGGCGATCTCGATACGACCACTCGGGGTGTCCAGCGGAAAGGCGTCCGGGTCCCGGCGGAATTCCTCGAAGAGAGTGAAGTCGCTTGGCCCGGAGGGAAGTTCGTACTCCCCGGCCGCCCAGAATTCCTCGAAGCCGGGAACGTCCGCACTGGTGGTGCGGCTCAGCTCCCCGCGCCACTCGCCGTACAGGTACTCCAGCCACCGGCGCGGCGTACGGCCTTCGGTGAAGCGCTCTCCGAACCCGAGGCGGGCGGCGAGCTCCCCGAGGATGGCGTAGTCGTCACGGGCTTCGCCCACGGGGTCGACGGCTCGGTGCATGGCGATCAGATGGGTGTCGCGCCGTCCGCCGCCGAAGTCCTCGCGTTCCAGTGAGGTGGTGGTCGGAAGGACGATGTCGGCGTGGCGTGCGGTGGCCGTCCAATGGGGTTCGTGGACGACGATGGTGTCGGGGCGGGCGAAGGCACGGCGCAGCCGTCCGAGGTCCTGGTGGTGGTGGAAGGGGTTGCCGCCGGCCCAGTGGACGAGCCGGATGTCGGGGTAGGTGCGCCGCTCGCCGTCGTAGTCGTAGCTCTCGCCAGGGTGCAGCAGCATGTCGGCGATGCGGGCGCAGGGGATGAACTCGTCGACGGAGTTGCGTCCTTGGGGCAGATACGGCAGCCGCATCTGAGGGCCGTGGTCGCCGACGTCGCCCATCGAGCCGTAGCCGTGTCCGAAGCCGCCGCCGGGCAGGCCGATCTGGCCGAGCATCGCGGCGAGGGCGAGGCCCGCCCATACGGGCTGCTCGCCGTGCTGGATGCGCTGCAGCGACCAGGTGACGGTGACCAGGGTGCGCGATGCGGCCATGCGCCGGGCCAGCCGGCGGATGTCGTCCGCGTCGAGACCGCAGATGTGGGCGGCCCAGTCGGCGCTCTTCGCCGTGCCGTCCGTGCGGCCGTCGAGGTAGCGGGCGAAGGTGTCGAAGCCGGTGGTGCAGCGGTCGAGGAAGGCACGGTCGTGCAGGTTCTCGGTGAGCAGAGTGTGCGCGAGGCCGAGCATGAGAGCGGTGTCCGTGGCGGGAACGACCGGGTACCACGTGCTGTCCGACCCATCCGGCAGGTCGGCCCGCAGTGGGCTGATCAGCGCGATGTGGGTGCCCGAGGCGGCGAGGTCGGCGAGATGACCGGGGGTGCGGTGCCGGGTGACGCCGCCAGGGGTCACGTACACGTTCTTCGCCGGGATGCCGCCGAACGCGACGATCAGTTCGGTGTGCTGCACCAGCGTCGGCCAGCTGGACGCAGCACGCAGCACGGCATCGGTGCCCGCTCGCCCTACCAGGTGGGGAAGCAGGACGAGCGAGGTGCCGAGGCTGTAGGAGTTACGGGACGCGGTGTATCCGCCGAACTGGGCGAGGAAACGGTGCAGTTGGCTCTGCGCGTGGTGGAAGCGGCCGGCCGACGCCCAGCCGTAGGAGCCGCCGAACACCGCCTGGGGGCCGTGTTCGTCGCGTACGCGGGCCAGTTCGGCCGCGACGAGGTCGAGCGCCTCGTCCCAGGTGACCTCGACGAACGGCTCGCGCCCGCGTGCCCGGCTCGGGCCGGGACCGTGCTCCAGCCAGCCACGCCGCACCGCGGGCCTGCGCACGCGGGTGGCGTGGCGCAGCGCCCCGTCGATGTTGCCGAGCAGCGGGGACGGCGCGGGGTCCGCGGGATGCGGCCGGATGTCGAGACGGCCGTCCGCGTCGGAGCGCACGCTGTACGCGCCCCAGTGCGAGGTGGTGGGCACATGCGGGGTCACGGGCGTCCGAGCGGCCGCACGAACGGCGGATGCGGAGGGTGTCATGCGCGCACCACGGGGTCTTCCAGCGCGGCGGGGGTGGTACGCGCATCGCGTGCGGCTCCCGAGCGGACCAGGTCGATGAGGTTGCCGTAGTCCCGGGCGTCGGCGAGCGGGGAGAAGCCGCGGATGAGCAGGGTCGTGACGCCGAGGGACACATAGTCCAGCAGGGATTCGGCGACCTGCTCGTAGCTGCCCACCAGCGCCGTGGAGTTGCCCGCCGCACCGGTGGTCTTCGCGATCGCGGTCCACAGCCGCTTGTCGTGTACCTCGCCCTGAGCCGCGTACTCCAGAAGGCGCTGGGAGCCGCGCTGCTCGCTGTGGTCGATGTTGAAGGCCTTGCGCAGCTCGCCGAAGCGCTCGTTGGTCAGCCGCAGGATCTCCCGGGCGCGCTCCCATGCCTCTGTCTCGGTCGCGGCGGGAATGGGCCGCAGGCTGACACTGAACCGCGGGTTGCGGCCGTACGGTGCGGCAGCGGCCCGCACCTCGCGGATGCGCTCGGCGATGCCGGCCAGCGGCTCACCCCAGAAGGCGTAGACGTCGGCGTGCTTGCCGCCGACGCGGATGGCGTCGGCGGAGGCGCCGCCGAAGTAGACGGGGATGGGTGCGGCGGGACGCACGGCGGAGAAGCCGCCCTTGACCTGGTAGAACTCGCCGTCGTGGTCGAAGGGTTCGGTGGCGGTCCATTCCTTGCGGACCACGTCCAGGAAGTCGTCGGTGCGGCGGTATCGGGTCGGCTTGTCGGTGAAGTCGCCGTCGCGGGCCTGGTCGGCGTCGTCGCCGCCTGTGATGACGTGCAGGGCGACCCGTCCGGGATGGAAGGCGTCGAGGGTGGCGAACTTGCGGGCTGCCAGCGTCGGGGCGACGAAGCCTGGGCGGTGCGCGAGCAGGACTCCAAGGCCCTGGGTGTGGGTGAGGACCTGGTCGGCGACGGTGAAGCCGTCGGGGCTCGCCGAGGAATGGGCGACCAGGACCCGGTCGAAGCCGGACGCCTCGTGAACGCGGGCGACCTCGCGTACGTAGTCGGGCTGGACGACGGGACCGGGGGCGTGGCCCGCAACCGGCTGCGGGGAGCCGCCGTTGCGGGTGGCGGTGGGTGTGGCGGGACCGCTCTCGCTGGTCTCCTGGGTGGCGGCGAAGCCTATGAATTCGATGGCCATGGTGGCGTGACTCCGGGATGGTCGAAGGGATGGGGGCGGGGCGGCGGATACGCCGGGTGCCGTTGCGAAGGGCGGCTCAGCCGAGACGCGCGCGCCACGAACCGGCGTGGTGGCAGACGACGGTGTGCCCCGCGGCCGAGGCCTCGTCTCCGGCCGATGCTTCGGGCGCCCCGCTCTCGTGGTCCTGCGGCACCGAAGGTCCTCCTACGGCCGCCGGTCGTGGCTCCGTGCGGCATGCGTCGTCGGCGAACCGGCAGCGCGGCGCGAAGACACAGCCCACGTCGTCCGGCCACGGGTCGCGTCCCACCGGTGCACGCAACTCCGCAGGCAGCAGCCGGTGTCCGGAGCGCACGCTGGGTGCGGAGGCGGTGAGCAGCGCCGTGTACGGATGCCGTGGGTACTCCAGCACCTCGCTGATGGGCCCCTGTTCGACGAGTCGGCCTCGGTAGAGGACGGCCACTCGGTCGGCGATCCCCGCCAGGGAACCGAGATCGTGGGAGATGACGACGACGGCGAGCCCGAGTTCGCGGCGGAGCCGGTCGAGGAGGCCGAGGACGAGGTTGCGGTTGGAGGCGTCCAGAGCGCTGACGGGTTCGTCGCTGAGCAGCAGCTGCGGCCGGGTGACGATCGCCCGGGCCAGTGACACGCGCTGGCGCTGTCCGCCGGAGATCTGCCCGGGGGTGCGCGACCCGATCTCCGCGGCGTCCAGTCCGACCAGGCTCAGCGCCTCCTCGGCCCGCACCGCTCGCTCCTGGCGGCTCAGCGCGCCGATCGCCGCGAACGGCTCGGCCACGATCTGGCGGACAGTGAGGTCGGGGTCCTGGGACCGCAGCGGGTCCTGGAACATGTACTGGACGCGTCCCGAGCGGCGGAAGTCCCGCAGCTCGCTCCGGCCGAGGGCAGTCAGGTCGCGGCCGTCGAACTGGATGCTGCCCGCGTCGGGGCGGACCAGTCCGACCGTGGCGCGTGCGAGCGTCGTCTTCCCGGAACCGGTCTCGCCGATGATGCCGACGATCTCCCCCGCCCGCACGGTGAGGCCGACGTCGGCCAGCACACGCGTGCGCCGGGCCGAGCCGCGTACGACAGCCCGGCGGCCGTAGGACACACCGAGCCCCGTGATCTCCAGCAGCGGCGCCGTGCTGCCGGACTCGGAGGCCTCTGCGCTGCGGTCGGTGGCCAGGGTGCTGCTCACAGGGCCGCTCCTTGCGGTACAGGCAGGCCGGGGTCGGCCGCGGCGGCCGAGCGTGTCTCGCCGGACGGGCCGGCGGGGCGCAGGCAGCGCGCCCGGCGGCCGCCGTCGAGCGTGCGCAGCGCGACGGGCCCGGCGGTGCACTCCTTCGTCACGTACGCGCAGCGGTCGGCGAAGCGGCAGCCCGGCAGGTCCGCGCCCGTCTCGGGCGGTCGGCCGGGGATGATGTCGAGTTCCCGGCGCCCCCAGTCGCCGATGGACGCAACGCGCAGCAGCGCTTCGGTGTACGGGTGCGCGGGCGCGGCCAGGACCTCGGTGGTCGGGCCGTCCTCGACGATCTCGCCCGCGTACATCACGACGACGCGGTCGCAGCTCTCGGCGACCACGGCGAGGTCGTGCGTGACCAGGAGCAGCGCGAGGCCCTGTTCCTTGCGGAGGCTCTGGAGCAGTTCAAGGATCTCTGCCTGGATGACGACGTCGAGAGCGGTGGTCGCCTCGTCGGCGATGAGGAGTTCCGGTTCGCATGAGACGGCGATGGCGATGAGGACGCGCTGCAGCATGCCGCCGGACAGCTCGTGCGGGTACTGGTGGTAGAGCTCGGCGGGACGATGCAGTCCGACGGCGGCGAACAGTTCCACGGCGCGGGCGTATGCCTCGGACCGCGACAGGCCCCGTCCCACGCGCAGTTGCTCGGCGAGCTGGCCGCCGACAGTGAGCGAGGGATTGAGGTACGAGGCGGGGTCCTGGAAGACGGCGCCGATGCGGCGGCCTCGTATCGCGTTCCATTGCTTGCGGGGGAGCGCCGTCAGTTCGGCGGACTCGGACGCCGGCAGCGTGGCGACGTCCGCATCCGTGGCCCCGTCTGCGGCCGTGTCCGTGCTGGGAGAGAGCGTGATCCGTCCGTCCGCGACCCGGCATCCGGGCGGCAGCACTCCCAGCACGGAGCGGCACGTCAGGCTCTTGCCGCTGCCCGACTCCCCCACCAGGCCGACCGCTTCACCGCGCGCCAGGCTGAACGACACGTCGCGTACGGCTCGTACGGTTCGGCCGATGGTGACGTCCAGGCCCTCGACGGTGAGTACGGGGGCCGCGGAGGCGGGCACGTGGGTGTGCGCGCCGGTGCTGGGGGCGCTCTCCGCACGCAGCGGCTCAACCGTTGCTTCAGCCGGTCGTGACACGGTGCTCGGCCTCCTCTGGCTGTTCGATGTGGGTCCGCGCGACGGTCGCCGCCGCGTTGGCATGGTCCTCAGACGGCAGCTCGGGATCCTCCGATGGCGTCGCACGATTCGCGGAACGTCCTTGCGTTTCCGGGGAGTTGAGTGGTTCACGGTCCTCGGTCACCAAGGCAGGAGCCGTGCCCTCGGCCCTCGGCGGCTTCCCCAGCTCATCGGCCGTGGGAGCTCCGCTGTCGCGGATCGCGTCCGCGAGCAGGTTGAGCGCACCGACGGTGATCATGATCGCGGCGCCCGGGATGAGCGGCGCCCAGGGCTGCTGAGCCAGATAGCCGAGGTCGGACGCGAGCATCCCGCCCCACGTGGGCGCGGGCGGCTGGACACCGAGACCGAGGAAGGTCAGCGACGATACGACGAGCAGGGCCTGCCCGACCGTCTGCGCCGTGGTCACCGCGATGGTCGGGAGGATCTTGCCCCAGACGTGGGTGCGCAGGATCCACCAGCGCGACGCGCCCATCAGCTCGGCGGCCTCCACGTACTGCGCCTGCTTCAGGCCGAGCGCTGCCGCCCGCGTGACGCGGAAGTACAACGGTGCGAACAGCACGCCGAGTGCCAGCATCGCCTGGTGCATGCCGTTGCCCAGCGCCCCGACCACCGCGATCGCGAAGACCGTGAACGGCATGATCATCAATGTGTCGGCGGCCCGCTGCGTGGTCCACTCCACGGTCCGGCCCAGCCACACGGACGCGACGCCCGGGATGACGCCCAGCAGCATCGCGGCCGCCACCGCCTCCAGCGCACCGGCGATCGACAGCCCGGTACCGGCGATCAGCCTGCTGAGGACGTCCCGTCCGAGATAGTCGGTGCCCAGCAGATGTGCGGCGCTGGGCCCTTGCAGCATGTCCGCGGGATGCTGGGCCAGCGGGTCGTCGGGCGCGAACGCACCGCCGGCGACGGCGAGCACCGCGACCACGGCGAGCACGGCCAGCGCGATACGGGCCGAGCGCTGGCGCCAGGTGAGACGGAGAACCCTCATGCGCCGCCTCCCTCGGCCGGTGCGGTCCGGGCGCGTCCGCCCCTGTTCCTGCGTGCGGCGGGGTTGAGCGCGGCGAGCGCGGCGTTGACCGCGACGTTCGCGACGAGCACGACGGCCACGGTGACCAGGAGGGCGCCCTGGACGACGGGGATGTCGTGCCGCTCCGCCGCCTGCAACGACAGTTGCGCGATCCCTGGCAGATTGAAGATCTTCTCGGTGACGACGGCACCGCCGAGGATCACCGGCACGCTCATGCCGAGGACGGTCAGCGCCGGTCCTGCGGCATTGCGCAGCACATGCCCGAACAGCACCCTGCGGGCGGAGTATCCACGCATCTCGGCGCCGGTGACGTAGTTCTCGCGCAGGGCCCCCACCAGCGAGGTGCGCAGCTGCCGGGCGATGGAGGCGGCGGCGTCCAGGCTCAGCGCGAAGGCGGGCAGGATCGCGTACCGCAGCCACTGCCCGACCCCGGCGTTCAGCGGTTCGTAGCCGCCCGTGGGCAGCGCGCCGAACTGCACGGCGAAGACGACGATGAGCACGATGCCGATCAGGAACGGCGGAAGAGTCGACAGCACCGAGCAGACGAGCGTGACGGTCCGGTCGATACGGCCACCGCTGTGGAGAGCCGCGGCGATACCGGCGCCTCCGCCGATCACCACAGCGAGCAGCAGTGCGAGGCCGGCGATGGACAGGTCGACGGGCAGTGCCTGCGCGATGCTGTCCGCCACCGGCACACCGGTGAACCACGACACGCCGAGATCACCGCTGAGAGCGCTCCCGAGCCATGTCACGTACTGCACGTACAGCGGGCGGTCCAGGCCGAACTGGGCTTCCATCCGGGCGATGTCGGCCGGTGTGGCGAGGTCGCCGAGGACGGCGGCGGCCGGGTTGGCGTCGGACAGAGCACCGAGTGCGAAGGTGAGCAGGGAGGCAAGGACGAACACCGTGGCGGTGACGACAAGGAGTCGGCCGAGCGGGCGGGGCGCCGCGGTGAGGCGCCTGAACAGCGACTCCCGTACGCGCGGCCGTGCTGCCGGCCCGGCGGGAGACAGGCCCGGCCCCCGGCCTGCATGCCCCGGGCCCCGGCCGGTCAGCGTTGCGGGAGCGGTCATGAGACGGTGACCCCCTCGAACCGCTGGACGACGGTGTAGGCCGGGATCTCGGAGACCTTGGGATTGCGGGCCAGGATGCGCGGCACGGTGTACAGGAACACGTTCGGCATGGTGCGCACCGCGATGCCCGTCGCCTTCTGCAGCACCTCCGGGTACTCCGGCGCGTCGAGCGGCGTACGGCGGACGACGTCGAGAGCCTTCTCGAGCTCGGATGAGGTGGTGCGCCCCGGGTTCATCAATCCTTCCTCGCCGAAGAGCACCTGGAAGGCCTGCGTGGCGGAGTCGCGTCCCGCGAACTGGTCGACGTACAGGGCCTTGCTGCGCTGGATGTAGACGATCTGCGTGGCCTGGTCCGAGGGAATGGCCTCAAGGGTTGCGGTGATCCCGACCTTCTTCAGCTGAGCCTGGATCAGCTCCGGGACGCCTTCGGCCTTCTGCGCCGACAGCGTGATCTTCAGCCCGTCCGCATAGCCGGCCTTGGCCAGCAGCTCCTTGGCCTTCTCCGGGTCGTACGGGAACAGCTTGTCGAGCGCGTCGTCGTGGCCCGCATAGCCGCTGGGGAAGGGCTGGCGGGTGACCTCTCCGTAGCCGAAGGCAGCGGTCTTCAGGAGCTCTTCGCGGTCGATCGCGTACTTCAGGGCAAGGGCGACGTCCGGGTCGGTGAAGGGCTTCTTGCCGATGTGCACATCGAGGACGGCCACCACCATCGACGGGATGACCTGGACCTCCAGGCCGGCGGCCTTGGCGGCCTTGACCTGGCTGCCAGGTATCTGTGCGACGTTGTACTGCCCGGACTGCAGCGCCGCGACGACCGTCGAGGGCTCAGGAAGCGGGTGGAGCTCGAAGTTCTCTGTCTTGATCTGGCCGGCGTCCCAGTAGGCCGGGTTGCGGCGCAGGACCGCCTTGGAGTTCTCGACGTACGAGACGAGGGTGTACGGCCCGGCGCCGGCGGGTTTCGTGGAAAGGCTCGCGGCGTCCTTCTCGAGGACCTTCGGGTTGACGATCATGCCGGTCTTGCCTGCGAGCAGGGCGGGAATCTGGAAGTCGGGTGCGGCCAGCCGCAGTTCGATGGTGTGCTCGTCGAGCGCGGTCACCTTCTCGACCCCGATCAGCTGGGCGGCCACCAGGGACTTCTCGTAGTCGCGGCCTCGCTCGAGGCTCTTCTTCACGGCGGTGGCGTCAATGGGGCTGCCGTCGCTGAACGTCTCTCCCGAACGGAGGGTGAAGGTCACGACGGTGCCGTCGTCGTTGTACTTCCACGACTTGGCCAGGGCGGGCACGGCGACGCCCTTGGGGTCGAGCTTCGTCAGCGCCGCATAGACAAGGGAGAGCGCGTGCACGTCCCACCCGGCCGACGAGGTGACCGGGTCCCATGAAGTGGGCAGCGCCCAGCCCCACTTGAGGGTTCCGCCGTCGCTCTTGGCGGCCGAGGTGGACTGTCCTCCGCAGGCGGTCAGGGCGAGGGTGGCCCCGGCTCCGAGCGACAGTCCGAGGAAGGAACGCCGGTCCAGGGCCTTCAGGGCCGGAAGACTGTCGTGGCGCGGGCTGTCCGCGTCAGCACCCTCGAAAGGCGACCGGCGGGACGGTTCCGAGGTGGAGGGCGAGCGAAACTTCGGCATGGAAGCGCACCTTTCTGGGCCGCGCCGTTGTGAGACGGGTACGCGGGCGGGCCGTGGAGCGCCCGGTCGGCGGGGCGCGGGCGGGGAGGCGAGGGATGACAGGAGGCAGGACGGGCGAACGGGATGCCATACGGAGGCAGCCCGGGAGAGGTCGGCGGTGGCAGACGAAGGCGTCCGGCGATGACGGTCCGGCGTATCCGCCTGTGGGCGTCAGGCGGAGCGTCTGGATGGCCGCGGGCACGCACCGCCGCACCGCACTCCGCGTCAGAGGTGCGCTGTTCAGGGCGCCGATCATCTGATGCGGAATAGGTGATGCGTCACAAACAGGGATGGTTTTCAGGCCCCTTGGGCCTTCTACCGGCTACGGCGCTGTCCAACGAGGCAGCGCCGGGCGGGAGTCCCCAGATCCAGGGTGCGGAAGGCGCCGACCGGACCGGGTCAGCGACAGAGCGCGCTGGAGGTGCGTCGATAGTCCACGTAGCGGCAGACCACGCCGGGATGCAGCGAAAGCATGTCTCGTATCCTCACGGCTGCGCACCCCCACTGTCAATGGACACCTTTAGGTGTCTCATTGTCCGAGACCCCGGCGACCTGCGCGTTCGCTCAATCCCCCGGCCGATGCAGGGCGTTCGCACGTCGGCTGCCGACATCGCTCTCGGGCGAACGGCGGCCGGAAACCGCTCCGGCCGACGACGACGCGACATCAGCTCGTCCGGCGTGTCGCCGGATGGGTCTCGGCCTCCTCCGGGTGCAGCCACAACGGCCCGTTCGCCGTCTCCACCACGGTAGCACCGTGCGGCGGCTCCAAGGCGCCGGTCAGCAACTGGAGTTCGCGCCGGGTGACGCTGCGCCAGTGGTTCAACGCCGCTTCGGGGGACACGGCCTCCGGAGCGGGAAGCGGTGTCCCGGCCGCCGCGGCAGCCGCCTGGAGGTAGCTCGTCAGGGGCCTCCACCCCGGTACGCAGATCCGCCCGCCCGGGCCGTCGAACAACAGCGTCGGCAGGGCATAGCGGCGCCCGTCGCCCACCTCTTTGGCGCGCCCTGGATGCGGCCCCGGCCCTTGCAGATCGCACACCTCGGCCAGGGGCCTGCGGGTCTCCGCCCAGTCGTCCCGCACCGCCGCACGCGCGTCGGCCACCGTCCGGTCGTCGAGCAGTTTCCGGATGTCGAGCCCCGGAACACCGCGTATGGCCTCCTCCACACCCGCCGGAGTGTCCGCAGGCATGCCCAGCACGAACGTCGTCTCCCGCAGCCGGCGCAGTACGCGCTCCGCCACCCGCTCACCTTGTGCCTCGGCGGCCTTGGCCGCGATGGACGCGGGCCAGCTGGTGCGGCTCAGCCAGTGCAGACGGGCGGCATAGGGTGCGTGCGTGTGCTCGGCGACGCCCTTGATGAATCCCTCGTACCAGCGCGCCTCGGCATCGGAGTCGGGGGCCGGGTCGTCGTCCTCGTCGAAGAGGATGCCGAACACCCGCCGCCAACGCAGGTGAGGTGCCAAGCCG
The DNA here is from genome assembly GCF_013778455.1 of Streptomyces himalayensis subsp. himalayensis. Classification (GTDB taxonomy): domain Bacteria; phylum Actinomycetota; class Actinomycetes; order Streptomycetales; family Streptomycetaceae; genus Streptomyces; species Streptomyces himalayensis. The sequence goes on from NZ_JACEHE010000003.1 coordinate 370,516, forward strand.
TGCCGCAGCAGACGGAAGACCGGTTCGGAGCCCCAGGCCCACGGGCAGGCGGGGTCGGTGAACTCGGTGACGTGTACGAGCGGTTGGGCAGCGGAGTCCGTCCCTGCTTCGCCCGTCTTCGCACCCCGCGTACTCATGCTGTGACAGCCGCAGAGGCGTCGCGCGCCCTCCCGGCCCCACCGTCCTCAGCTCCCGCACCGGCTCCACGCTCGGCGAGGTCACCGATGGTCGTCCGCGCGAGCAGCGCCTGTGCGGCGGACTCGACTCCGCGCCACAGGTCCGGCAGGCCGGACGCGGCACCCGGATAGCCGAGCGCCTCAGGGCGTACGCCGCGTACGGTGAAGAACTCGCCGTCGACGGCCGTCATCACCTCGGCGACCGTGATGGTGGCCGCGTCCCGACCGAGCCAGTAACCTCCCTCGCAGCCGCGCTGGCTGCGCACAAGACCGGCCGACCGCAGGTCGCGGAACACGGACTTGAGGAAGCGGAACGGGATGTCCTGCGCCGAGGCGATGCCCTCGCACGTCAGCGGCCGCGCACTGTCGGCGGCGAGCTCGACGAGTGCCCGCACCGCATAGTCCGCCCTGGCAGAGATCTGCATGTGCACCGTCTTCCCGAAGCGTCGGTTCCAGCATCGGCCGACCCTGCAGGGACCGCGGTACGGCCAGGTCGGCGACAATGGACACATCTTGACATCCATTTCCCGGGCTCTCTACGGTCATCTCAAGGATCTTGCGCACGCCCTCGGTCGATGAGCCCCTGCTGCGGCCTTCCGCAGCATCTGCCCGGCCTCCACACCGGCGGGCGCCCGCCCCATTCCGGCCCGGCCGCCCCGGCCCGCCCCGACGAGCAGGACTCGCTCCCATGGCCCCGCACACCCCGCCCAAGCCGTCCGACGAAGCCGCCCCCACCCAGCAGGACGCCTTCCATCCGCACCTTCCGGACAACGGCCACGACCGCATCGGTGACGGCAGCGCGCTGCCGCTGCGTGCCCGGCTGCACCACATCCGTGCCGACGCGCTCGACGGCGACACCGCCCAGACCGGCGGCATGCGCCGCTTCGCCGCGATCAGCGGGCGGACCGTCGGCTCCGAGCGCATCTGGATGGGGCAGACCCATGTCGCCCCCGACACCGCCTCCTCCAACCACCACCACGGAGCCTCCGAAACGGCGATCCACGTCGTGAAGGGCCACCCGGAGTTCGTGTTCCTCGACGACTCCTCGGGCACGCCCGAGGAGATCCGGATCCGCACGGCACCGGGCGACTACATCTTCGTACCGCCGTTCGTCCCGCACCGCGAGGAGAACCCGAGCCCGGACGAGGAGGCCGTGGTGGTGATCGCCCGCAGCACCCAGGAGGCCGTCGTGGTCAACCTGCCCGAGCTCTACGTCCTCGGCAAGGAACCAGGCAGGGACTGAAGAGCGCTCTCAGCAGAACGCTCTCAAGCGTGGGGCCCGGATCGGTCAGCCGGTACCGGGAGTACTGGTGCTGTCTGCAGCGGCTGTGCTTTGCTGACCCCATGACCGTGCTCGTGACCCGCCGCCACGTCGACTTCGTGCGCGTCACGACCACGGCGTGTCCCGCCGGGCGCTGACGCCGCGCCCCAGGCGTCCTGCCGCCGCCTCGCGGCTCCGTTCAACGCGACGCCCCGCCCGGCATTGTTCATGCCACGCCCCGCCCGGCCCCGTTCATACAGGCCGTCGTGGCCTCGGCCGCCCGGCTGTCTTCCTGACCGAGGCGGTGAACAGTCACGGCATCGGCCTGGACCGGTGCCGGCTGGGTCGGAGCGCGCTTCGCTCATCACTGAACTGACGGCAGGACAGGCCCCCACACTTCACCCCATCGACCCATCGACCCATCGACCCATCGAGGAAAGGCATCAGCATGTCTCCCCGCACCGCGAACATGGCCGTGGCCGTCCACCCGTTGCTCGCCGAGCGCTGGAGCCCGCGCTCCTTCGACGCCACGCACACGATCAGCGACGAGGAGCTCTTCTCGCTCCTTGAGGCGGCCCGCTGGGCGCCCTCCGCGCGCAATTCTCAGCCGTGGCGCTTCCTGGTCGGCCGGCGCGGCGACACCACGTACGAGCAGATCTTCTCCACCCTCATGTCCGGCAACAGGCTCTGGGCGGGGCAGAGTTCGCTGCTGGTCGCGGCGGTGGCGGCGGAGCGCCTTGAGGACGGCACGCCGCACCACGGCGCCGCATACGACACCGGGCTCGCCGTGGCCCAACTGGCGGTGCAGGCACACGCCTTGGGGCTGCATGCCCACCAGATGGGCGGCTTCCACCCCGAGCAGCTGCGCTCGGCGCTGGGGATCCCGGACGGCTACCGGCCGCTTTCCATCACCGCGATCGGGTCCCTGGCCCCGGCGGAACTCCTCCCGCAGGAACTGCGCGACCGCGAGACCGCCGCCCGCGAGCGGCGCCCCCTGGCGGACACCTTCTTCGCGGAGAGCTGGGGCAATCCGCTTACGGTCCGGCACGACGGTTGAGCGGACACACATGCGCGCATACGGATTCAAGTCGAACGGCGGCCGGAGGTCCTGGAGGAGATCCAGGTGCGACATGCTGATCGAATGAGCTTCCGGTTTGCCGGCATACCCGACCTGGCCGAGGCTCCGTCCGTGGCTGTGGTCGTCGACGTCATGCGAGCCTTCACTGTGGCGGCCTGGGCGTTCGCGCGGGGAGCCGAGAAGATCGTCCTCGCGGAGACCCTGAATGCGGCCCTTGAGCTGACGCGCGGAAATCCGGACTGGGTTGCCCTCAAGGACGGTGCGCCTGTTCCGGGTTTCGACGCGGTCAACTCACCAGGCCTGGTACGGGACATGGACCTGACGGGCCGGACCGTGGTGCAGAAGACCACTGCTGGAACGGTGGGTGCGCTGGCTGTCGGGGACGCCTCGCTGGTGCTGTGTGCGAGCTTCGTGGTGGCGGACGCGACGGCCCGGTTGCTGCGTGCCGAGCGTTGTGAGGATGTGACGTTCGTGATCACGGGCGAGGACGGGAACGCCGACGAAGACCTGGCGTGTGCGCACTATGTCGCTCGACGGATCGGCGATGTCCGGGCCGAGGCCGCCGAGTTCGTCAGCCGGGCCGGGCGGTCCCGGGCGGCCGCCGATCTCACCGACGGCCTGCGCCGTGGATACCAAGGGATTCATCCCGACGATGTCGCGCTGTGCCTCGAGGTGGACGCGTTCCCGTTTGCGCTGAGGGCGTCGCGGGAGGACTCTCTGATGGTCGTACGTCCGGTGATGCCGCCGGCACCGGGTTCGTAGCAGTCTGGATCCCACCCAGCACCAGGACCAGGTGACCCATCCGGGCCTATCCCCCCACTACCGAACGCCCCGTCACATTACCCATGCCATACGCCGTCCGCGTCGACCAGCTCGACATCGGCCCCGCCCCATCGCTGATCGCCTCGGAGGGCGGGTTCTGACCCGGTGCGACCCGGGTCAGAACTTCAAGCGCAGGTCGGCCCGCGCGGCGCTGTCGGCCCGCGCAGGGCTGTCGTCGAGGAAGCCGCCCGACTGGTGCTGCCACAGCTTCGCGTAGGCGCCGTCCGCCGTGAGCAGCTCCTGGTGCGAGCCCTGCTCGACGATCCGTCCGCGGTCGAGGACGACGAGCTGGTCCATGGTGGCGACCGTGCTCAGCCGGTGCGCCACCACGAGCGCCGTCCGCCCCTCCATGAGCCGCCACAGCGCCTCCTGGACGAGGATCTCGCTCTCGGAGTCCAGGGCGCTGGTCGCCTCGTCGAGCAGCAGGATCGGCGCGTCGCGCAGGATCGCCCTGGCGAGGGCCACCCGCTGGCGCTGTCCGCCGGACAGCTTGACACCGCGCTCGCCCACCATGGTGTCGAAGCCGTCCGGCAGCGCGTCGGCGAACTCCGTGACGTGCGCCGCCTCGGCCGCGCGGCGGATCTCGGCGTCGGTGGCGTCCGGGCGGGCGAACGCGATGTTGTCCCGCAGCGTGCGGTGGAACATCGCCGGGTCCTGCGGCACGTAGGCCATCAGGCCCCGCAGGTCGGCCTGGCGCAGCCTGCTGATGTCCTGGCCCCCGATCAGGATCCGCCCTCCGTCGATGTCGGTCATGCGCAGCAGCAGCCGGGTGAGCGTGGTCTTGCCGCCGCCGGACCTGCCGACGAGACCGATCTTCGCCCCGCTGGGCACAGCCAGGTCGAGGCCCTCGAAGAGCGGCTTCCCTCCCCCGTGGGCGAAGGTAACCTGCTCGAAGCGGATGGCGGCGCCCCGCGATTTCAGCGGCTCCGGCGACTCCGGGTCGAGCACGGTCGGCGGCTTCAGCAGCAGTTCGGTGAACTGCGCGGCCTCCGTCATCGAGCTCTCCAGGCGACGGTAGATCTGGTTGAACTCGAACATGATCCGCGTCGCGTTGGTGTAGTACGTGAAGGCGACCACGACCGCCTCCACACCGTGTCCGCCCCCGGCGAGCGCGACCGCGAGCAGCAGGCCCAGGGCGTTGGTCAGCACGGACATCGGCGCGACCAGCGTGTCGATGCGCAGGTTGCCGTAGTCCCACGACCGCAGTGTGAGCCGCCGCGACTCCGCGACGCGGGACCGGTGCTCGGCTGCCTCGCGTTCCTGGGCGGCGAACGCCCGGACCGTGTCCATGTTCATCAGGCTGTCGGCGACGTGGCCCGACACCCGGGCGATCGCCTCCTCGCGCTGGCGAACGAGCGCCTGGCGCCGACGGATGAGGGGCACCACGCACAGCGCCGTCAGGGCGATCATCGCCAGGAGCCCGACCACGAGCAGCGGTTCGTAGCGCCACAGCACCACCGACCCGAAGATCAGCGGCACGAAGCTGCCCACGACCGAGAACGTCAGCGTGTCGACGAACTCCTCGAAGCGGGAGGCGAAGCTCAGGACCCGCTTGGTCAGTGACCCGGCGAAGTTGTCGTGGAAGAACACGGCGTCCTTGGCGAACAACTCGTCCATACCGATCACGTACAGATGCTCGATACCGAGGGCGTCAAGGCGGTTCAGGCAGTGCAGGCCGATGCGCCACAGCGCCTCCGCGAGCAGCAGGACGCCCGCGAAGCCGAGTACGTAGGGCAGCGTCGAGCCGATGGTGATACCGGCGTCGCCGGCGATTCGGCCGACGAGCTTCGCGACAACCAGCGGCGCGATGTAGTTGAGGCCGATGTTGCCCAGCGCCGGCAGCAGCAGCGCGGGCACCGTCCACCGCCGGAGCCGGGCTAACTCCCGTCCGTAATAACGAAGTGCGAGGAGCACCGAGCCCTTGCCCGGCGGAACCTCGCGCGATTCAGGCGATCCCATCCCAACCCTTTGTGGTCGTGCGGCAGCCCGCCACATGCTTCTCCGCGGAGAAGCCGTTGCCCTCACTGGCCGCGCGGAGCTTCGGTTCGAGTGAGTGCCCTCGCTCGGGTCGTCCTCCGATGACCGGGGCACGACGACGGAGCCCGCGCGCAGCTCGCGGGTGGCGCGGGCGGCGCCACCGTGCGAGTACGCGCGGGGCAGAAACCGCAGTCTCCCGCGACGGCGCCCGCGGAGTCCAAGCGTTTTTCTCAGCCGGCGGCACGCCGCACAAAGGTGCGATCCCTGGGGATGACAGGGACCGCGGGGCCGTGGATCAGTACCACTCAGGACAGCTGTCCCGCGGGGCCATGGATCAGAACCACTCGGTACGGCTTTCCGCCGCGGTGCGGTCCAGGCTGTAAAGCAGGTCGAACTGCGGCCCCGTACGGGGGAGTTCCACCCGGAAGAAGTACCGGGCCGCCTGTCGCTTGCCCTCGTGGAAGTCGTCCGCGTCGTCCTTGAGCGCGAGGAACTGCTCCAGCCAGATCCAGGCCAGCACCACGTGGCCGACGGCTTCCAGATAGACGGAGGCGTTGGCCAGGGCGGTCGCGGGGTCTCCGGTCGACCAGAGTTTGCCGGTGGTCCGCTCGACGCGGGCCGCGGCCTGCTCCAGGCGGGCGGCCAGCTCAGCCGCCTCGCCACCGGTCTCCGTGCCCCGGGCGACGGTTGCCGAGAGGGTCTCAAGCAGCAGCTTCAGGCCTGCGCCGCCGCCCATGACGACCTTGCGGCCGAGCAGGTCCAGCCCATGGATGCCGTGAGTGCCCTCGTGGATGGGGTTGAGGCGGTTGTCCCGGTAGAACTGCTCGACGTTGTACTCGCGGGTGTAGCCGTAGCCGCCGTGCACCTGGATGGCGAGGTCGTTGGCGGCCAGGCACCACTGCGACGGCCAGCTCTTGGCGATGGGCGTCAGGACGTCGAGCAGCAGCCGGGCGCGGGCGCGCTCGGACTCCTGCTCCGCGGTGCGCTCCTCGTCGAGCAGGCGACTGCAGTAGAGGCTGAGCGCGAGGGCGCCCTCTACATAGCTCTTCTGTGCCAGCAGCATCCGGCGCACGTCGGCGTGCTCGATGATGGGGACCTGCGGGGCGCCTGCGTCCTTGCCCGTCAGCGGGCGGCCCTGCGGGCGGGTGCGTGCGTAGTCGAGGGCGTGCAGATAGCCGGTGTAGCCGAGCGCCGTGGCGCCGAGTCCGACGCCGATGCGGGCCTCGTTCATCATGTGGAACATGTAAGCGAGCCCGTGGTGGGCCTCACCCACCAGGTAGCCCACCGCGCCCGGGGGGCCGCCCGGAGTGTGCCGGCCCTCGCCGAAGTTGAGCAGTGTGTTGGTGGTGCCGCGGTAACCCATCTTGTGGTTGAGGCCGGCCAGCACCACGTCGTTGCGCTCCCCCAGGTCCCCGTCCGGCTCGACCAGGAACTTGGGCACGATGAACAGCGAGATGCCCTTCACGCCCGCCGGCCCGCCGGGGATCTTGGCCAGCACCAGGTGGACGATGTTCTCACTGAGCTCGTGGTCGCCACCGGAGATCCACATCTTGGTTCCGGTGATCCGGTACGTACCGTCGTCCCCCGGCACCGCCCGCGTGGTGATGTCCGCCAGCGACGAGCCGGCCTGCGGCTCCGAGAGGCACATGGTGCCGAAGAAGCGGCCCTCGACCATGGGCCGCACGTAGGTGTCGATCTGCTCCTTGCTGCCGTGCGCGAGCAGCAGGTTGGCGTTGCCGATGGTGAGGAACGGATACGCGGCGGTGCCGACGTTGGCGGCCTGGAACCAGGCCGTGCACGCGTTGGCGACCACGGTGGGCAGTTGCTGCCCGCCGACCTCGTAGTCCATGGCGGCGCCGGTCAGGCCTGCCTCGCCGAAGACGCTCAGCGCCTCCTTGACCTCCGGGATGATGTGCACGCGCTCGCCGTCGAAGCGGGGCTCCTCGGCGTCGTTCTTCTTGTTGTGCGGGGCGAAGTGCCGGGTCGCGATGGCCTCGCTGAGGTCCAGCACCGCGTCGAAGGTGTCCCGGTCGTGGTCGGCGTAGCGGGCGCGGCCGGTCAGGGCCGTGACGTCCAGCCAGTCGTGGAGCAGGAAGTCGAGGTCGCGGCGGGAGAGCAGCAGGGAGTCCATGGCGTGGGTCCGATCGGGGAGGGCGGCGGCAGCGGGTACGGGGAACGGGTACGAGTACGTGTCCTGGCGGCGGTTCAGACGGTGGTGCCGATGCCGCCGTCGACGGGGATCACCGCGCCGGTGACGTACGCTCCGGCCCGGCTGGCCAGGTAGACCGCCACACCGGCCATGTCGTCGGGGCGTCCGATCCGGCGCAGCGGAGCGGACTCGGCCAGGGCGTCGCCGTGCGCCGTCAGTGTGGCGGCCATCATCTTCGACTCGAACGGGCCGGGGGCTATCGCGTTGACGGTGATGCCCTGCGGGCCGAGTTCCTTGGCCAGGACCCGGGTCAGGTGGTGCAGTCCGGCCTTGCTCGCCGCGTAGGAGTAGGCCGGCAGGGGGCTCACGTGGAGACCGTCGATGGAGCCGACGTTGATCACGCGTGCCGGGTCGTCATGGGAGCCGGCCTTGCGCAGCAGCGGCAGCAGCGCCTGGGTCAGCAGGAAGGGGCTGCGCAGGTTGAGGTCCATCACCTTGTCCCAGCCGCTGACCGGGAACTCGTCCAGGGGTGCGCCCCAGGTGGCGCCGGCGTTGTTGACCAGGATGTCGAGCCGGTCCTCCCGGTCGGCGATCTCCGCGGCGAGCCGGTGGCACTCCTCCTCGCGCGACAGGTCCGCGGGCAGCGCGATCGCCTCGTTCGCCTCGTTCGCCTCGCCGAGCGCGGAGAGCTCACGTGCGGCTTCCTCGCACGCGGCGGCGTTGCGGGAACTGACGTAGACCCGGGCCCCGGCTTCGACCAGGCCACGGGCGATCATCAGTCCGATACCGCGGGACCCTCCGGTGACCAGGGCGGTTTTGCCGGAGACGGAGAAAAGTGAGGTCACGGCGGACTCCAGGGGCGGTGATGGGGCAGGCAGACGCGAACTCCCTCGGATACTAAGCAGTCGCTTAGAACGCGTCAACCAGCCCGTCCGCGACGCGGCGACGACGGTGACGTCCCCCTGGTGCTCGGCGGTCACCTGGCGCCGTCGAGCACAACGGCGAAGTCGCGAAGCTCGTAGCTGCCGATCTCCTCAGACACTGCCCGGCAGTGTCTGTTCGCACCAGATGGTCTTGCCGGAGGCGGTTTGTCTGGTGCCCCAGCCCTGGGTGAGCTGGGCGACCAGCAGCAGGCCGCGGCCGCCCTCGTCGAAGACCCGGGCCCGCCGCAGATGGGGTGCGGTGCTGCTGCCGTCCGAGACCTCGCAGATCAGCGCGCGGTCGCGGATCAGCCGCAGTTGAATCGGGGGAGCGCCGTAACGGATGGCGTTGGTGACCAGCTCGCTGACCACGAGTTCGGTGATGAACTCGACTTCGGCGAGCCCCCATGCGTGGAGCTGGTCGGTGGCGAGCGTCCGGGCGTGTGCGACCTGAACCGGGTCGGCTGTGACGTCCCAGGTGACGACCCGGTCCGGCGACAGGGCACCGGTGCGCGCGACGAGAAGGGCGACGTCGTCGGCCGGGCGGCCGTCGAGGAGGGCGTCGGTCACGGTGTCGCAGGTCTCCTCCAGCGACGCCGTGGGCAGGGCCAGCGCGCGGCACAGGGCGGAGATGCCCTGGTCGACGTCGCGGCCGCGGGATGTGATCAGGCCGTCACTGAACAGGGCGAGCACACTCCCCGGGGCCAGGTGGAGCTCGATCGTTTCGAAGGGCAGGCCGCCGAGGCCGAGTGGCGGGCCGATGGGGCCCTTCACGAGCTCCACGATGCCGTCGGGAGCCACGACGACAGGCAGCGGGTGGCCGGCTGTGGCCAGGGTGCAACGGCGCGAGACGGGGTCGTACACGGCGTACAGGCATGTGGCTCCCAGTTCGCCGAATGCGGCCGCGTCGCCGTGTGCCATATCGGCCTCTTCATCGCCGGTGAAGTGGATGACCAGGTCGTCCAGGTGCGTGAGGAGCTCGTCGGGTGGCAGGTCGACGTCTGCCAGGGTGCGTACGGCGGTGCGCAGTCGGCCCATGGTGGCGGAGGCGTGGATGCCGTGGCCGACGACGTCCCCGACGACGAGGGCGACGCGGGCGCCGGACAGCGGGATCACATCGAACCAGTCGCCGCCCACTCCGGCCTGTGAGCCCGCAGGCAGGTAACGGGAGGCGATCTCCAGCGCCGACTGCGCCGGGAGCCGCTGCGGCAGCAGACTGCGCTGCAGGGTCAGCGCGGTGTCGCGCTCGCGGGTGTAGCGCCGTGCGTTGTCGATCGCCACGGCGGCCTTGGCGGCCAGCTCCGCCGCATAGGACAGTTCGGCGGCCTCGAACGGCCTGGGCTGCCGCGAGCGCCAGAAGGTGACGACGCCCATGGGTACGCCCCGGGCGCACAGCGGAGCCGTGATGAGCGAATGGATGCCGTGGTCCAGGATCCGGCGGGCCCCTTCCGGGTCGGCGGACTGCCATGCGGCGGAAGCCCGCAGATCGGGCTCGACCGTCGCGAGCCCGCTGACGAAGCTGCGGGCCTGGGGCGTGATCGGAGCCCATGTGACGAGCGCGCCCTCCGGGTGAAGTGGAGGGGCGTCCCTTATGCCGCCGACGGCGACCCGGCTCATGGTCGCGCGCTCCCCTGGCGGCTCCTCGTCGCCCCGCACGACCGACACGGCCAGGTCGACGGTGGCGAAGTCGGCGAACCCGGGGACCACGACCTGCACGAGCTCCTGCGCGGTCCGTCTCACATCGAGGGTGGTGCCCACCGCCACGCTGGCGTCGTACAGCAGCTTGAGGCGTCGGTGCGCGACCTCTGTCAGCCTGTGGCTCTCCTCCAGCGAATCCCCCATGGCGTTGAACGCGACCGCGAGCTCGCCGATCTCCCCGCCACCGGTCTGGGGCATGCGGGCTGAGAGGTCTCCGCCCGCGAGGCGGCTCGCGACGGACGCCGCCTTACGGACAGGTTGGACGACCGCGCGTGTCAGATATCCGGTGTAGGCGACCACGAGGGCGACCGATCCAGCGAGTCCGGCCGTCGCCGCATCGATCGCCAACTGAAGCTTGTCCTCGGCGGCCTGCTCCCGCGCCGCCAGGAGGGAGCGCGCGTCCATCTCGAAACGGTCGAACTGGGCCCTCAACGCGTCGACGCGCCGTTTGCCCTCGTCCGTCGTCTCCACACTCGATGCGGCGGGATCGCCCTGCCTTGCGGCATCGACCAGGGGAACGGAGTAGTCCTGGATGAAGGACTCCGCGTCACGGGTGATCCCATGCGCCAGGGTCCGCAGCTCAGGAGAGCCCTCGGTGTCGCGCAACAGCTCCTCTGCCTGTCCGGGAAACGCAGCCCTGGCCGATTCCCACGGTTGGAGGAAGCGCTCCTGCTTGGTGATGAGGAAGCCGCGCTCGCCCGTCTCGACGTCGAGTACGAGCCTTTCGAGGTGCCCGGACTCGAAGAGTGCCGCCCGGACCTGCTTCCTCGCGCCCGCGGCCTCGCGCGTATCACTGATCGCCCACAGCAGCACGCTGAAAGCGAGGCCGATCAGCAGTGCGAGCAGGCTGGTCGCGACGACCGTAAGGCGCGTCAGGCCCCATCCGACGCGCCGCCTCGATCGGGTTGCGCTCATGGTCGGCCCTGTCGGGTGGCAACGCTCTTTCCCAGTCTATGGCTCGGTTTGTACGGGCTCGCCCCGGTCGTTGATCACATGCCGGTTGATCACATGCCAGGTGGTGCCGGAGCCGCCGCAGGACCCTGTGATCGGCTATTGCACGGCCGCGGGTGGGAGGGGCTGCTCCGCCCAGATGGTCTTGCCGTGGGTGCTGTGCCGGGTGCCCCAGCGCTGGGCCAGAAGCGTGACCATGGCCAGTCCACGTCCGCCCTCATCGGTCTCCGCCGCGCGGCGGACCCGGGGAGTGGTCGTGCTGCCGTCGGACACCTCGCAGACGAGCGACTGGCTGCGGAGCAGGCGGAGCCGGATGGGGCCCCGTCCGTGGCGGACGGCGTTCGTGACCAGTTCGCTCACGAGCAGTGCGGTGATGTCGACCAGAGGCTCGAGCCGCCAGGCCCTCAACTGGGCGGCTGCCAGGCTCCGTGCCTCGCCGGCGGCAAGGGGGCTGTCGGGCAGTGCCCAGTCGGCGACGTGCTCGCGGGGCAGGCCGCATGGCCTGGCGAGAAAGAGGACCGCGTCGTCTTCCGCGCCGTTCGGGCTGGTCAGCGCGGTGGTGAGGGTTTCGCACAGCCGGTCGAGCTGAGAAGTGGTCTCGGTACCTGTCAGCGGGTCGGCGAGTGCGTCCGTGAGAGCTGTGCTGAGCGCGTTGATGCCGCTTTCGATGTCCCGGCCGCGGGTTTCCACCAGTCCGTCGGTGTAGAAGGCGAGAAGGCTCTGATCGGGAAGCTCCAGCTCGACCGTCTCGAACGGCGGGGTCCCCACGCCGAGGGGCGGATTGTTCGGCAGATCCAGGATGTCGATCTCTCCGCCCGGATGGACGAGCGCCGGGGGCGGGTGCCCGGACCGGGCGAAGGTCGCCGTGCGGGCCGTGGGGTCGTAGATCGCGTAGAGGAACGTGGCGTAGAAGTCCTCACCGAGGCGCGAGACCAGGTCGTTGAGCTGCGTGAGGAGGTCCTCGGGCGTCATTTCCAGGTCCGCGAGCGTGTGGACCGCGGTACGGAGACGGCCCATGGTCGCCGCCTCGGGAAGGCCGTGCCCCATCACGTCGCCGATGACCAGGGCGACCCGGTCGCCGGACAGCGGGATCACGTCGTACCAGTCGCCGCCGACCTCCAGGCCCTCACTGGCGGGCAGGTAGCGGACCGCTGTGATCGCGCCGGGCACCTGTGGGAGGACCTGGGGCAGCAGGCCGCGCTGCAGTTCCACGGCGCGGGCATGTTCGGCGTCGTAGAGCCGGGCTCGTTCCAGGGCGTGCGCCACCAGGCCGCTCAGCGCGGCGAGCAGCGCGCGCTCCTCCTCGTCGAGTTGCCCCGGCTCCCGGAAGGCGATGATGCAGCAGCCGATGGGCCTTCCGGAGACGATCAGTGGCAGGAAGGCCCACGCCTGCATGCCGGAAGGGCCGATACGCCACTTCAGGTGGGGATAGCGACGGCCGTATTCGGCGCCCGAGCCGATGAAGACGGGGGTGCGGGTGCGCAGTGAGTCGGAGGTGGGCGACACCTGGGTCACGGGAGCCGACTCGAGCACGCTCAGGAAACTCTCCGAGTAGCCGGCGTGACCGACCACACGCAGGCGGTCCCCTTCCAGGGTCTGGACCACCAGACCGGTCCCCCCGAACGGGGTGAGGAGGTGATCGCCGACGGCGTCCACGACGTCCTGCACGGTGACCGCCTCGGACAACGCCGCGGTCAGTTCCTGGGTCCTCGTGGTCCGCAGCGCCGCCCCGTGCTCGACCCGGACCCGCTCCGCCGCCCGCAACCGCGACTCGGTGATGTCGCTGAGCGACAGCGTCAGTCCGTCCTCGCGCGAGGTGATCCGAAGGCCGTACCACGTGCCCAGAGCCGGGACATGCACGTCGAATTCCGTGGGCAGACCGGTGGCGGCGGCCTCACGGCAACGGGCCTCGAGACCGGGCTCGCCCGGATACGGCACGGCCTCCCACAGGATCCGTCCCAGCAGATCGCTCCGCGAGGTCCGGAGCATCCCCTCGGCCTGGACGTTGACGTAGGTGATCCGCCCGTCGGCGCCGGTGAGGACCACGCCGTCGGCAGGGTGCTCCAGCTTGTACGCGATGCCGTCCGGGGGCGCGTGGCTCCCCGTGTTGTCGAAGAGCGTCCCCACCGCACGACCCGGCCGGCCGTCGGGCCCGGGCAGGACAAGCCCGCCGGCCCGTATCCAGCGCATGTCACCGGCCGGGCGCGTGACCCGGTACTCGCAGTCGTAGCGCCCCACCACCGCCTTGGGCAACGAGACCGGGGAAAGGTCCTCCGGGTGCACCATCTGCGCCCACGTCTCGTACCTGGAGTCGAAGGTTTCCGGGTTCAGGCCGAGGATCAGGCAGGCACGCTCGTCGAGGAAGAGCTGACCGGTGCGGACATCGCAGTCGTACGTGCCGACCTGGGCCGCATCCAGCATCCACCCCTGCCCTTCGCCGGACCCCGACGGCGTGTCTGCTGTCGTGGGCCCCCGGCCTCGGGGCGGGCCTGCGAGGTGGCCGTGCAGCCGGATGGCCGCCGCCCGTAGGGAAAGCCGGGCCTCGCCCGGCTCCTGCCCGCGGTCCAGCAGCACCGACAGGGTTCCCACCGGGGCCGTGTCCGGACCCAGCGGCACAACGAGGACACGGGCGCCGCGAGGGCAGGGTGCATCAGGGCCTGGAATGCTGCCGAGCTGGTCGGGCGCGTCCGTCCGCCCTGCCGGGCAGCTGCGCCGCACCGCTTCCGCCGGTGCCAGATTCCGGTCGACAGACACCTGGTCCCAGGCTTCGGCGAAGGCCGGGGGCAGACCGGCCATGGCCAGCAGGCGCAACCGCGGCCGATGGCGTTCGAGCAGGTGTACGGCGGCTCCCTGCGCATTCATGCCGGACACGGCGCTCTGGAGCGTCCGCACGAGTGGCTCGGCGGCATCCGCGCCGGCGTGCCGCCACTGCCTGGCGAGATCATCGGCCGTCCTGAACTGCCTGGCGAGATCATCGGCCGTCCTGCCGGACGGGGTGGGGCCATCGTGCTCCTGCTCCGTCCCCGCGCTACGGACCGCGGGGACGCCCCGGGAGTCCCGAGGGGGTTTCAGCCATTTCACAGGCACTCCGTCGGCTCTGATCATCACAGTGTTGGACCGGATGACCGCGAGGTGCACCCAGAACAGAATGTCGAATGTCGTTTTTCATACACTAAATAGTGTTTTCTGTCACTCCCAGGCCCCGGGTCGGATACCGGTCGACCTTGCATACGCCACCTCTGAGCTGCATCGGGTCTTGCACTGCGCCGGGCGCGGAGGCAACCAGAAAAATCCGCTGGCTCGTGATCCAGATCCCGCCCGGGAGCGGGGAACCCCGCTTGACCTCCGAAGTCTGTTACGCCCGAGTAAGAACACCATGACGATTGACGTCCGACCGATGTCGCGCCCGCGAGGTGCGCCTATGGTGACTACGCGATTGGTCCGACCAATGCATCGATCCCCTGCACCTGTCACCTGAGAGGACCCCTCCATGCGCCTCCTCCTGCCCAAAGGTGTCCATTGCCTGATCCGCAAGAGCGCCTTCGGGGGGTGCACATGATCGTGGATCACTGCCGGTACGGGACGCCATCGCCGGTGGGACCACCTGGCCGGGGTGATCGGGCACGGTACGCTGGCTGCACTCTGGGCAAGGAGGTCGAGGGCATGGCAGTAGCGAAGGTTCCGCCACTGCGCAGCCGTGCCCACAGCGTCAGCGACGCGCTGGTCGCCCACCTGGAACAGCTGATCGCACTCGGTGAACTCGGACCGGGCGACAGGCTGCCGGCGGAGCGTGAACTGGCCGAGTCGCTGTCGGTGTCGCGGACCTCGCTCCGGGAAGCCCTGCACCAGCTGGAGGCCAAGCACCTCATCGAGCGGCGGCAGGGCAGAGGCACCATCGTGCTGGCACCGCCCACCCAGGTCGACGATCTCTACGCGAGGCTGGCCGACGTGGCCGAGGACGACCGGGAACTGGCCAACGTGGCCGAGCTGCGGACGGTCATCGAGCCGAAGATCGCCGAATTCGCCGCAGTGCGCGCGACCAGCGCCGACCTGCTGCAGATGGACGACATCCTGCACGCCACGGACGAGAACCTGCTGGCGGCCAAATCGCTCGAACTGGACATCCAGTTCCATCTGACCCTGGCCAGGGCGAGCCACAACCCGCTGCTCACCGCGCTGACCACGATGGTCAGTTCATGGACCACCCCGGTGCGCAAGGACTCCCACAGCACACGGGCGGGCCGCCGTAAGTCCCTGGCCGGTCATCAGGCGATCCGTGACGCGGTCGAGACCCGTGACCCGGTAGCGGCATCCCAGGCGATGATCATGCATCTGGCCGACATCGACCAGGTGATCCGGCGCACGCGCCACGACGGCGCGGCCTCCGCCGAGCAGGACTGACCTCCCCCCTTCTCACTCGTCTCACCCTTTCTCCCCGCGTTTTCCTCGCCCGCGTCCGCTCCCCCGCGACCACCCCGCACGGCCGCGCGATCCCCGGCAATTACGCCTGCACGCACCCGCCATCGATACGGGACTGCTCACGTGCGCCAAGCCATGCCGGGAACCGATCACTCCACACCACGAATGGATGGCTCATGAACACCTCCCCCATGGATCCCGGTAAGGCTCGGGAGCTGCTCGTCTCCCGGCTCGGGCGCCGCAGGTTCCTGGCCGCCGCCACCGCCGTGACCACGGCGGGCGCCGCGGCGACGCTTCCCTCCACGGCGATGGCACAGACGGCGAAGCCTGCGAAGGCGCCCGCGACCGTGCTCCCCAAGGAAATTCTCCAGCCCGGCAAGGGGCCGGTGCAGGGCAGGCACTACCTTCCTTCTCTCCCTGAGCAGGTCCGCTGGGGGTACGTTCCCTCGCTCGGCAGCAAGCCGGTGCTGCGCATGCGTTCCGGCGAGACGGTGACCGTCGACACGCTCTCCCATGAGGGCCTTCTCGAGGACCAAGGGCGCGACCCGAAGGCCTACTTCGCGCGTCACGGTGTGCCCGCCGGTCAGGTGCTCGACGACGCGGTCGCCATTGCCCGCGACTACGAGCGCACCACCCGCAACTTCGATGTCGACGGTCCCCACGTGGTCACCGGCCCGATCCATGTCGAGGGCGCCGAGCCCGGCGACGTACTGAAGATCGAGATGCTGTCCCTCATGCCGCGCGTGCCCTACGGCGTCGTGTCGAGCCGCCACGGCAAGGGCGCGCTGGCCCGCCAGGCGGGCGGCTCGGCTCCGGCGGGCATCACCCCCGAAGAGGTCATGCCTCCGGTCTCGACCGACGGACGGTCCACCGGTGACCCCGAACGCTATGGCAACGTCTCGCTGTTCACACCGGTCCGGCGGGGCAGCGGCGGAGCTATCAACGGCGTGATGACGTACGGCGGTTCACATGAAGTCGCCTTCCCGCTGCGCCCTCACATGGGCATGATGGGCGTCGCCTTCGCATCTGCGGACAGCCTCACGGCACCCGAGCTCAACTCGATACCGCCGACCCTCGGCGGCGGCAACATCGACATCAACCTGCTCACGCAGGGCTCGACCTTCTACGTCCCGGTCTTCGCCGAGGGTGCGCTGTTCTACACCGGTGACCCGCACATGGCCATGGGGAACGGCGAGGTGGCGCTCACGGCCATGGAAGGCTCGCTGCGCACCACCTTCCGGCTGACCGTGTGCAAGAAGGGCTCCGGCGACGCCCCGTCCGTCGCATTCCACTACCCGTTCGCCGAGACCCCCGACGCATGGGTGGCCGTGGGCCTGTCCGACCCCGACGGCATCCAGAACGGCCAGGGCAACGACCTCGACACCGCTATGCGGCGCGCCGTGGTCAACGCACTGGACTTCCTCGAGCACGACCTCGGCATGGAACGCCCGGTGGCGTACGCATACCTGTCGGCGGCCGCCGACTTCGAGGTGTCCCAGGTCGTCGACCGCACCGTCGGCGTCCACGGGGTCATCAGCAAGGGCCACTTCGACGCCTGAACACCGCGCGCGAGGGGCCGGTCATGCGCGGGCAGGCCGGCCCCTGGTCATCCGGGGGCAGGCCGGCCCTCACTCGTGCACCAGCAGGGCGGCCCCTGCTGCGCCTCGCTCGTCGACGACGACGCCAGCCGAACGGCGGGCGGTCTGATCCCCGCTCCCTCGACCACCATCCATGTGACCGACATCACAGTATGCCAAACAAGATCCTCAGGTCATCATATGACCTGATCTCTTCACCGAGCCGGTTGCGCCACGGCGCAGCAAGATGAGGATTTGGCATGAACGACCAGGACAGGCCTGCACGGCCGCGCGTGGGCGTGGTGGGACTCGGAGCCATGGGTCTGGGCATGGCCCGCAGCCTCCGGAACGCGGGCTACGACGTGGGGGTCCACGACCTGCGACCGGATGTGGCCGAGACTTTCGCCCGTGACGGTGGGACCGCGTTCGCCACCGCCGGCGACCTGGCAGCCGCGGTGGACG
This sequence comes from Streptomyces himalayensis subsp. himalayensis, assembly GCF_013778455.1. Classification (GTDB taxonomy): domain Bacteria; phylum Actinomycetota; class Actinomycetes; order Streptomycetales; family Streptomycetaceae; genus Streptomyces; species Streptomyces himalayensis. The sequence continues at coordinate 388,006 of NZ_JACEHE010000003.1, forward strand.
TCCTGCTCAGCGTGGTGGTCAACGCTGCGCAGGTCGAGTCGGTGCTGTTCGGCGCGGACGGGGCAGCCGACCGGCTCCGCGAGGGCGCCGTCTTCGTGATGTGCTCCACGGTCGACCCGGCCTGGTCTGCCCAACTCGAGGGGCGCCTGGCCGAGAAGGGCGTGCTCTACCTGGACGCTCCCATCTCCGGTGGCGCCGCGCGTGCGGCGGTCGGCGAGCTGACCATGATGACGTCGGGCTCCACCGCGGCGTACGCGGTCGCCGACCCCGTGCTCGAGGCCATGAGCAGCACGGTCTACCGCCTGGGAGAGCGTGCCGGACTCGGCTCGAAGGTCAAGATCGTGAACCAGCTGCTCGCGGGTGTGCACATCGCCGCGGCAGCCGAGGCGATGGCCCTCGGCATCAAGGCCGGCGTTCCCGCCGAGGCGCTCTACGAGGTCATCACGCACAGCGCCGGCAACTCGTGGATGTTCGAGAACCGCATGGCGCACGTGCTCGCCGGTGACTACACGCCCCTCTCCGCGGTCGACATCTTCGTCAAGGACCTGGGACTCGTGCTCGACTCCGCCCGGCCGGAGCGGTTCCCGCTCCCCCTGGCCGCGACCGCCCACCAGATGTTCCTCCAGGCATCGGCGTCCGGTCTGGGAGCCGAGGACGACAGCGCGGTCATCAAGATCTTCCCCGGGGTCGACCTGCCCAAGCCGGTGGAGGGCTGACATGGGGATCCGACTCGGGTGCATCGCCGACGACTTCACCGGCGCCACGGACCTGGCCAACAACCTGGTGCGCGCGGGCATGCGCGTGGTCCAGACGATCGGTGTGCCGCCGGCCGACGCCGAGCAGACGATGGACGCGGACGCCGTGGTCATCGCCCTCAAGTCGCGGACCGTCCCGGCCGCCGACGCCGTCGAGGCCTCGCTCCGGGCACTCGCCTGGTTGCGGTCCATGGGTGCCGAGCAGATCTACTTCAAGTACTGCTCCACCTTCGACTCGACGCCGGCCGGCAATATCGGGCCGGTCACCGAGGCACTGATGGACGCACTGGGCACCGACTTCACGATCGCGACGCCCGCGTTCCCCGACAACGGACGCACGGTCTTCAAGGGCCATCTCTTCGTCGGTGACGTGCTGTTGAGCGACAGCGGCATGCGCCACCACCCGCTGACGCCGATGACCGACTCCAACCTGGTCTCCGTCCTCGGCGCGCAGACCACGCGAGCGGTCGGCCTCATCGACCACAGGGTCGTCGCCGACGGCGCGAAGGCGATCCGGGCCCGTATCGACGCCCTTCGCGAGGACGGCGCCGGGATGGCCGTCGTCGACGCCGTCTCCAACGACGACCTCCTGCGCCTCGGCGCGGCGGTCCAGGGGCTGCCCCTGGTGACCGCCGGCTCGGGTCTGGCGATCGGCCTGCCCGCGAACTGGGGCTTCAAGCCGTCCAGCGCCGCAGCACGGTTGCCCCAGGCAGGCGGCCGCCGGGCCATCGTCTCGGGATCGGTCTCCGTCGCCACGAACCGTCAGGTCCTTCAGTACCTGCGCAGCGGCCGGCCCGCGTACAGCGTGGACCCCTTGCGTGTCGCGGCCGGGGAGGACGTGGTCGGCCAGGCCCTGTCCCTCGCCGATGCGCACCTGGACGACGGGCCGGTGCTCGTCTACTCCACCGAGTCGCCCGACATGGTCCGGACCGTCCAGGGCCGGCTCGGCGCCGCCGAGGCCGGTGAGCTCGTGGAGCAGACCCTTGCCCGCATCGCGGAGGGGCTCGTCGAGCGCGGGGTCCGCCAACTCGTCGTCGCGGGCGGCGAGACCTCGGGAGCCGTCGTTCAGGCGCTCGGCATCACCGGGCTCCGTATCGGACCGCAGATCGCCCCCGGTGTGCCGTGGTGCGCGGCTCCCCTTCCCGGCGGGGACACGCTCCACATCGCGCTCAAGTCGGGCAACTTCGGCGGCCCCGACTTCTTCACCACCTCGTTCGCCCTCCTGGACGAGGAGGCCTCATGACGCAGTACCCGGGCATCGCCCTCGACGAGACAGGCGATGACATACGCGACGAGGGCGTCGACGAGGCACGCGACGAGATCGTCCGGGTGGGCACGAGCCTGTTCGCCCGGGGCTACGTCCACGCCAGCGCCGGCAACATCAGTGCCCGGATCGGCGACAGCCATCTGATCACTCCCACCGACGCCGCCCTGGGCTTTCTCGAACCCCACCGCCTCGCGCTGGTCGACGCCCGTGGCGAGCAGATCGCGGGCGACCGCGCCAGCAAGACCCTCACGCTCCATCGACGCATCTACGCCGCCGACCCCACGGCCCGGTTCGTTGTCCACACCCACTCCACGCACCTGGTCGCGCTCACCCTGGCCGGCGTGTGGAGCCAGGACGACGTGCTCCCGCCCATCACGCCCTACTACGTGATGAAGGTCGGGCACGTCCCGCTCATCCCCTACCACCGGCCCGGCGACCCGCGTGTGGCCGACCTGGTGACCGCCCGGATCGCCGACCACGCGAGCACCGGGACGCCGATCAGGGCCGTGCTGCTCGACCGGCTGGGCCCCGTCGTCTGGGGCCCCGACGCGGCCACCGCCCTCGCCGTCCTCGAAGAACTCGAGGAGACGGCACGTCTCTGGCTCCTGACCGACCGTCGACCCGAGCCGCTCCCCACCCACGCACTCGACGAACTGAGGTCCACGTTCGCCGCCGCGTGGTGACCAGCTCCTCGCCCGTCAGAATCCCCTGAGCCGCACAAAAGGATTCGGTCATGTCCATGCCTATAACCACCGAGGTCACCGACCTCGCCCGCGAGAACGCCGTCTTCCGCAAGGTCGTACGACGCATCGTCCCCTTCCTCATCCTCTGCTACGTCGTCTCGTACCTGGACCGGGTCAACGTCGGATTCGCGAAGCTGCAGATGTCCGACGACCTCGGGTTCAGCGAGGCGGCGTACGGCCTCGGTGCCGGCCTGTTCTTCATCGGCTACTTCTTCTTCGAGGTCCCCTCGAACCTGATGCTGCAGCGCGTCGGCGCCCGCACCTGGATCGCCCGCATCATGATCAGCTGGGGCGTGGTCTCGGCGTCGTTCATGTTCGTCACCAACGAGGCGACGTTCTACGTCCTGAGGTTCCTCCTCGGTGCCGCGGAGGCGGGGTTCTACCCGGGGGTGATCCTCTACTGCACCTACTGGTTCCCGTCCCGCCGTCGTGCCCGTGTCATCGCGATGTTCATGTCGGCCATCCCGGTGGCCGGCATCTTCGGCAACCCGCTCTCCGGCTGGATCATGGACCGCTTCCAGGGCGTCAACGGCTGGGAGGGATGGCAGTGGATGTTCCTGCTCGAGGCGATCCCCGCACTCATCATCGGTGTGGTCACGCTGTTCTACCTCGACAACAGTGTGCGCAGCGCGAAGTGGCTCACCGACGAGGAGAAGGACGTCGTCGAGAGGGCCATCGCCGAGGACGCCGCGCACCAGACGGTGCACGGCCGGGTCTGGGACGCCTTCCGCGAGCCCAAGGTGTGGCTGATGTGCCTCATCTACTTCTGCTTCGTGATGGGCCAGTACGCCCTGACCTTCTGGATGCCGACCTTCGTCGAGTCCACCGGCATCAAGGGCAACCTGGCGATCGGGGCGCTCAGTGCCATCCCGTACCTGGCGGCACTCGTCGCGATGAACCTGTTCAGCCGGTCGGCGGACAAGCGCCGCGAGCGCCGGTGGCATCTGGTCATCCCGTGCCTCATGGGCGCCGTCGGATTCTCGCTGGCCGCCGGGTGGGCCGGCTCGACCGCACTGTCCCTGGCCGCGCTGTCCTTCGCCGCGGCGGGCGTGCTGACCTGCGCACCGCTGTTCTGGTCGCTCCCCACGGCGTTCCTGGGCGGCGCCGCCGCCGCGGCAGGCCTCGCCGCGATCAACTCGGTGGGCAACCTCGCCGGCTTCGTGAGTCCCTACATGATCGGCGCGGTCAAGGACGCCACCGGCTCGACGTCGCTCCCCATGTACATCCTGGCGCTCACCCTCGTCGTCGGCGCCGCCGCGGTGCTCACCACCAACAAGCAGGTCGTCAACCGCTGACCGAGTCCGGTCTCGGTCCGAACACAGGAGCCAGCATGCCGAGGTTCGCCGCGAACCTGTCCATGATGTACACCGAACACGATTTCCTCGACCGCTTCGCCGCGGCCTCGGCGGACGGCTTCGAGGCCGTCGAGTACCTCTTCCCCTATGCGTACGACGCCAAGGAGCTGCGCCGCCGGCTCGACGACAACGGCCTGCGGCAGGTGCTCTTCAACGCACCCCCCGGGGCGTGGGATGACGGTGAGCGCGGGATCGCTGCACTGCCCGGACGCGAGGCGGAGATGCGCGCCGGCATCGACCTGGCTCTGCAGTACGCGGCAGAGCTGGACTGCACGCGGGTGCACGTGATGGCCGGGCTGGTGCAGCCGGACGCGACGCCGGCACAGTCGGCCAAGCACCGCGACACCTATCTGGCCAACCTCGCCTGGGCCGCGGAACGGGCCGCCACGATGGGCGTCGACATCCTGGTCGAGCCCATCAACGGCCGCGACATGCCGGGCTACTTCCTGAACCGGCAGGCCGACGCCCACGCCGTGGTGCGGGACGTGGGCGCATCGAATCTCAAGGTGCAGCTCGACCTCTACCACTGCCAGATCGTCGAGGGCGACCTCACCGCGACCCTGCGCCGCGACGTACCGACCGGGCGGGTCGGTCATCTGCAGATCGCGGGCGTGCCCGACCGCCATGAGCCCGACGTGGGTGAGCTCAACGTCCGCCACCTGTTCGGCGTCATCGACGACCTGGGCTTCGACGGGTGGATCGGCTGCGAGTACATCCCCCGCGCCGGCACGAGCGAGGGTCTCGCCTGGCTGACCGACTACCGAGGAGAAAACGCATGAGGATCGTCATCACGGGTGGCTTCGGCTTCCTGGGACGGCTCGTCGCCGGCACGCTGCTCAAGACGCGTACGTTCCGTGGCGTACCGATCGACCGGCTGGTGCTGGCCGACCGGATGGTGCCGTCCGAGTCGCCGGCGGCGGCCGACCCGCTCGTGGACATCGTTCAGGGCGATCTGATCGACCGTCTCGACGAGGTGTTCGCGGAGCCGGTGGATGTGCTGATCCACCTCGCCGCCGCGGTCTCGGCCGAGTGCGAGGCCGACTTCGACCTCGGGATGAGCGCCAACGTCGACGTGACACGCGCGCTGCTCGAAGCCGCCCGGGCACAGTCGGCTGCGGGCGGTCCGACGCCGCGGGTGGTGTTCTCCAGCAGCGTCGCGGTCTACGGTTCCGACCCGGCGCTGCCGCTGCCCCCGGTGGTCAGCGAGTCGACCCTGCCCACGCCGAGGTCGAGCTACGGGACGCAGAAGTTCGTCTGCGAGCAGCTGGTCGCGGAGTACACCCGCCGCGGCTTCGTCGACGGACGCGTCGCCCGCCTGATGACCGTGTCGGTACGGCCGGGCAAACCGAACGCGGCCGCCTCCGGCTTCCTCTCGGGCATCATCCGCGAGCCCCTCGCGGGCCTCCCGGCGACCTGCCCGGTCCATCCCGGCCTGCGGGTGGCCCTGGCCTCGCCACGGCGCACGGTCGAGGGAATCCTCCGCGTCGCCGAAGTGGAGCGCGGTACGGGACCGGGCCGGCTCGACGGCGGGCTGCCGGTCAACCTTCCGGCGCTCACGGTCTCGGTGGCCGAGATGCTGGCCACGCTGCGGCGTGTCGCCGGGGACGCCGTCGCCGACCTGGTGACGATCACACCCGACGCAGGCGTCGAGGCCCTCGTGGGCTCGTGGCCCGCCGTCTTCGACAACGCGCGCGCCACCGCGCTCGGACTGCAGCCCGACCCGGGCTTCGAATCGGTGGTGCGGGACTACCTCGCCGACCACGCCGACGCCGTCGTGGTCGGCACACACCTCGCGGCGGGGCGGTCGGGGACGGATCGATAGACTGACAAGCATGTTTTCCAAGGTGACCGGTCCGGTCCGGCTCGCGGACCGGGTCGCCGCTGTCCTCGCGGAGGAGATCGAGTCGGGGCGCCTGGCCGAGGGCGACAAGCTGCCGACCGAGGTCGAGCTGGTCAAGCAGCTGGGCGTCAGCCGCACGGTGGTGCGCGAGGCCGTGTCGAGGCTCCGCAACGCGGGCCTGGTCGAACCGCGCCAGGGTCTCGGCGTGTTCGTCATGCCACGGCGCACACGCCCGCTCGACATCGAGGCCGAGGCCGCCGGCACCAAGATCAAAGTGCTGCAGATCGTGGAGGTACGCCGCGCCATGGAGGGCGAGGCCGCCGGTCTCGCGGCCGAGCGCGCCACACCTGACGACGTCGCCCGGATGCGGGAAGCCCTGGACGCGATCGACTCGGCGGTCGCGGCCGGCGGCGACGGCGTGGACGAGGATCTCGCCTTCCACCGCTCCATCGCCGAGTCGACCGGGAACGCCGTGATGGTCTCGACGGTGCGCTACCTCGGCGAGGTGATGCGCAGCGGGATCCGCGTCACGCGCGCGAACGAGGCGCGACGGCGAGACTTCATCGAAGCGGTCCGGCAGGAGCACCACGCCATCGTGGCCGCGATCGAAACAGGCGACGCCACAGCGGCACGCGACGCCGCGCGGCACCATATGAAGCACGCCGCGGCTCGGCTCCAGGATGCGGATGAGAGGTTCTGGACCGAGACCGAGGACCTCGACGTGGATCTCGACGCCGCTCCCTGACGCGCGGGCGTCCGGCGCGGACGCGGGCCACGAGCCAGTGACTCACCGGTCCCCTGATGGAAAGCCGGGGACCGGTGGGCGTCTTCAACTCGGCTGTGACGCAAGGGATTCAGGGATCAGAGCGAGGACGCAGCCCGGCGGCGGGCCCCGATCTTGACCGCGAGGTCGAAGGCGTTCTGGATCGAACCGGTGGTGGCGATGCCCTTGCCGACGACGTCGAAGGCCGTGCCGTGTGCGGGCGTGCAGATGGGAACGGACAGGCCGCCTGCGACGGTGACGCCGCCGTCGAAGCCCATGAGCTTCATCGCGATCTGCCCCTGGTCGTGGTACATGGTCAGGATGCCGTCGAAGTCGCCGGCCTTGGCGCGGAGAAAGATCGTGTCCGAGGGGAACGGACCCTTGGCGTCGATGCCGTCTCGCTCCATGTCGCCTATCGCGGGGGCGATGATGTCGAGTTCGTGGCGGCCGAACTTGCCGTTCTCACCCGCGTGCGGGTTCAGGGCGCAGACACCGATGCGGGGCGCGGCGATGCCGGACTCGCGCAGTACCTTGTCCAGCAGCCGGCCGGCGGCGGCCACGTTCTCGCGGGTGATGCCGGCGTCGACCTCGGCCAGGGAGACGTGCGAGGTGACCCGGGCCGTCCAGAGTCCCGGCAGGACATTGAGTTCGGAGGTGTAGTCCTCGGCGCCGAGAATGATTTCGAACCAGCGCAGTTCGTCGTTCTCCCGCATGCCGGCCAGGTGCAGTGAGGACTTGTTGAGCGGGGCGAAGAGGATGGCGTCCACGTCGCCTTTCTTCGCGAGCTCCAGGGCATGGCGCAGGTTGCCGAGCGCCCACCGGCCGCCGGCCTCGGTGGCCGCCCTACGTTCGAACACCTCGACCGGGCGCCCGGCACTGTTGTCGTACAGCAGCGGCTTTCCGGGGGTGGGTTCGGTGACGTACTCGATGGGGCACTTCGCGTCCTCACCGGCGTCACGCAGCTCTGTCTCGTCGGAGATCAGCAGGATGTCGGCGGCTGCGACGTTCTCGGGACGGGACAGGAGCTTGGCTATCAGCTCCGGTCCCACGCCGGCGGGGTCGCCGAGGGTGACGGCGACGCGGGGCCGGAGCTCGGTGGCCTGTGCGGTGTTCATGAGCGCCTTTCGGTCGAGGTGTCGGGGCGATCGCGGTCGCGGTCGGGGCGCGGGTGCGTGCTGTCGTCGTCGCCCCTTGCCCGACCGGCCCCGAGGGCGGCTTCCGCAACAAGCGGAGCGGTGTCACCGGCTGCGGGATCTGATCCGGTGTCCGCTTCGGCGGGATGGGTGGCGCGGCGGCCCGGGCGAAGGCTCTTGACGGCGGCCGGTCCGGCCACCAGTACGAGGGCGAGCACCAGGATGCCCACGGCGGTCGGGCTGGAGAGCAGCACCAGGCTGTCCCCTGCGGCCAGCGCCGAGGTCTGCACCAGAGCCTTCTCGAACAGTGGTCCGATGACCAGTCCCAGGACGAGGGGAGCCACCGGGAAGTTCAGGCGCTTCATCGCGTAACCAACCAGACCGAAGAGGATCACGATCCAGACGCTGAGCATGCTGTTCTTGACCGAGTACGCGCCGATGAGGCTGGTGGCGATGATCAGCGGGTACATGATCGAGTAGCGCACGCGCAGCAGCTGCGCCATGACGGGAGCCAGCGGCAGGTTCAGCACCAGCAGGATCACGTTGCCGATGAAGAACGAGGCGAGCAGGCCCCACACCAGGGAGGGCTGGTTCTCGAAGAGCAGCGGCCCGGGCTGGATGCCGTAGATCAGGAAGGCTCCGAGCAGGACGGCGGTGGTGGCGCCGCCGGGCACGCCGAGCACCAGCGTGGGAACGAAGTTCGCGTTGGAGGCGGCGTTGGTGGCCGCGTCCGGAGCGACGACACCCTCGATGGCTCCGCTGCCGAGTTTCCGGCGGTTCCTGGACAGCTTCTTCTCCACGCCATACGCCATGAACGAGGCGAGCGTCGTGCCGGCACCGGGCAGGCAGCCCAGCAGGAAGCCGACGACGGTGCCGCGGGCGGTGGACGGGGCGGCCCGCTTCAGGTCCTCCTTGGTCAGCATCAGATCCCGGAACCGGGCCTTGACCGGCTCGGCGAGTCCGATGTGCAGCTGGTTCAGCAGCTCGCCGATGGCGAACAGGCCGATCATGACCTCGACGTACGGCACACCGCCGAACAGGGAGATCTGGCCGAAGGTGTACCGCGGCGTGCCGCTGCCGACGTCCACGCCGATGCAGGCGATCAGCACACCGAGCAACCCCAGGCCCATGCCGAGCAGGAGGTTCCTCCCGGAGAACACCACGATGGTGCACAGCCCCAGGATCATCACCGCCAGCATCTCCGGCGGCCCGAAGTCCAGTGCCAGCCGGGCAAAGAACGGCGCCACGGCCGCCAGGGCAGCCAGCGAGACCATCGCGGAGACGAAGGCTCCCAGCGCCGAGACGGCCAGGGCGGGCCCGGCCCGGCCGTTGCGCGCCATCCGGTAGCCGTCGAGCGTGCTGACCACGGAGGAGGCCTCACCGGGCGTCGCGATGAGGATGGCGGTGATCGTGGCTCCGAACTGCGCACCGTGGTAGATGCCGGCGAGCATGATCAGTGCGGTGAGCGGGTCGAAGGTGAGCGTGACGGGGATGAGGATGGCCACACCGGTGGCGGAACCCAGGCCCGGCAGGATGCCGATGACGGTGCCGAGCAGCACGCCGACGAAGCACCACAGGAGGTTCTCCGCGCTGAGCGCCGCCCCGAAGCCGGTGACGATGTTGTCGATCACAGCACGCTCCAGGTGGTGGCGTCGAACAGGCCGAACGGCAGCGGGACTTGCAGCACCACGATGAACAGCAGGTACGACACCCCGAACACACCCGCCGACACCGCGGCGGCCCGCGGGAGCGGCAGGCGCTCGACAACGGCCGTGAGGAACAGGGTCATCACCGTCAGGGCGGGCAGCATGCCGAGGACCGGTATCAACAGCGCCGTGGCCGCCATGGTCAGGGTGACGACGAGCAGCTTGGCGCGGATGCGGCGGGCCTCCTCCGGGGTGTGCTCGGCGGTCTCGGCCACATGGCCGTCGCCTTCGAGCACCGACCCGGTGCCGGTCTCCTGACGGATCAGTGCCAGGGAGAGGACGAACATCAGGAGCCCGGCAACGCGGGGCAGGGCACCGGCCCCGATCGTGCCGTCCTCCGGATTCGTCCATGGATAGGCGAAGGAACCCAGGAAGAACGCACCGCCGACAGCGGCGAGGACGCAGTAGGCGACGAGAACGGGTCGGCGGCGGGCGGGCCGCTCCGTACCGGCCGGGGTACTCATCTGAACACCTCCCGTACCTGCTTGTCATAGGCGTCGAGGTAGCGTGCGAAGTCCTGCCCGTCCGTGTCGGCGGGGATGAGCAGGTCGGTCTTGATGTAGTCGCGGTAGGTTCCGGACTTCAGGGCGCGCTGGATGGCCTTGATCCAGTAGCGGCGCTGCACATCGCTGATGCCCGCGGGGGCGAAGACACCTCGCCAGATCAGGACCTCGGCATCGAGTCCCTGCTCCTTGGCGGTGGGGACCTTGCTGAGGACGGGGTCGTCGTAGCGCTTCGCGGTCAGCGTGCACAGGGCCTTGAAGTCCGCGCTCTCCAGGTACGGCTTGGCTGCCGCGGCGCTGGCCGGGGCCACGTCGATCTGCCCGCCGAGCAGGCCCGTCAGGACCTCTCCCGTGGAGCCGTAGGGAACGACGGAGAACTTTCCTCCGCTCTTCTTGAACTCCGCGATGACGAGTGAGTCCGCGCCGGTCTTGCCGCTGGAGCCGGTCTTGACCGCCTTCTTCGCGCTCGCCCGGACGAGTTCGGCGCAGGTGGAGTACGGCGAGTTCTTGCGGGCCACGACGATCCGGGAGTCCTTGGCGAACATCACCAGAGGTGTGAAGCTGCGGTAGGTGAACGGCACGTCGTAGACGATCGGCAGTGTGTTCAGCGCCGATTCCGCGACGAGCAGGGCGTTTCCGTTTCCCTTCTCGGACATGAAGGTGGCCCAGCCGACCGCCCCGGAGCCGCCTTCCTTGTTCTCGACATTGACGTCGAACCCTGCGTCGAGTTCGTTGAGGCTCTGGGCGAGCACCCGGGCCGAGCGGTCGCTCCCGCCGCCCGGGGCGAAGGCGACCAGCGCCGACACCGAGCCTCGTGGTTTCCAGTCCTCGCCCACCGGGGTCTTGGCGTTCGCCAAGGAGCATCCGGTGAGCAGCATGGTGGCGCTCGTCAGGACGAGCGGGATGCGCAGCGGTGACTTCATCGTCAGCCTTCCTGCGTCGGGAAGGTGTGGGATCCCTGAGCGACTGCTTTTACCACGCAACATCAGAGATCCTATTGGATATGCGGCTTGACGGTACGGTGCCCCCATCGGCGTGACAAGAGGCGAGCCCGAGGAAAATCCGATGGGCCGGCGCCCGGCGTCGCGCGAACGCATCACGGCACCCGCAACACCAGAGGGGCGCGCCCTGTTGGCGCGCCCCTCGCGTGTGTGGTGCCGCGGTGCGGCTAAGCGGTCTCGGGGAAGTGAGGCACGCCCCGAGACCGCTTAGAGATCGACGGCCGCTCGCCGGGCCAGCGCCGACATGTGTGCACGCATCGCCTCCACGGGGCGCTGCGGATCGCCGGACTCGAAGGCGGCGAGGATGGCCGCGTGCTCGCTCACGGCCTCGTCGAGGTCCATGTCGCCGTGGTCGACCGTCTGGCGCAGCCGGTGCACATGGGCGCTGAGCGATTCGACCAGCTGGAGCAGGAATCCGTTGTCGGCGGCGCGGATGATGGTGAGGTGGAACTCCCAGTCCGCCGTGAAGTACTCGCGCAGGTCGGCATAGTCGGGCGGCTGGCCCCCCTCGCCACGCAGCTTCCTCACCCGGTGTGCGCTGAGCACATGCTGGGCGTGGGCGGCGCGCAACTCCGGCACCAGGTCATCGGTGTGGGCCACGGCCCGTTCGACGGCGGCCACCTCGAGCACCGTGCGGGCATCGAGGAGTTCGGCCATCTGGCCCGGTGACAGCGGCTCCGCCACGCGGTAGCCCTTGAGGGCCACGCGGGAGACCAGCCCGGTGTTCTCCAGCTGCACCAGGGCCTCGCGCACGGGCGTCGGCGACACCCCCAGCTCGCGGGCGAGGGAGTCGATCGACATGGAGCTGCCGGGCGGGGTCGATCCGTCGAGCAGCTTCTCCAGGATCGCGTCGTACACACCGTCACGCAGGGCACGCCGGGGCACCACGGGCGCCCTGTTCGGGCTCCGGCCGGTGCCCTCCCTGCTCGCGTCGCTTCTGTTCATCTCGAGGTGATCCTACGCGAGGAAATCCTTCCGCCTGCTCTATCGAGAACATAAAAGATCCTATATGGTCCACGATCCAAGAGCTCGCTCGGACGGCGGATCGACGGAGACGACGATGTCCTACTCGGCAGACAGCTGGCCCATCGGCGCGGCGCTACTGCAGTTCCCGAACACCACCAAGGACGGACGCAGCGTCCAGGACGCCCCAGCCCGGCACTGGGCACGCGTGTTCCGCGAGGTCGCCGCCGCAGGCTTCGACCATGTCGACCTCACCGACACCTGGCTGCGCCCCGGGGACCTCTCCCCCGAGCGCCTGACGGAGCTCGCCCGAACTCTCAAGGAGGCAGAGCTGGGCCTCACGGCCGTCACCACGGCCCGCCGCAGCGTCATCGACCCCGATCCCCACACCGCCGCCGCAAACCTCGAGTACCTGCTGCGCACGGTGGAGGCCGCGGCCGAACTCGGCGTCGGCACGGTGTGTGCGGGCCTGCACCGGCCCCTGACGTCCGCTCAGCGCGAGGCCGTGTGGTTCTGGCACGAACAGGGCGGCCGGGACCCCGACGGCGACGAGCGGATACGGGCCCTGGCCGTCGAGAGGTTCCGGGCCGTCGGCGAGCGCGCCGCCGGGCTCGGCGTGCAGATCTCGCTGGAGATGTACGAGGACACCTACCTCGGGTCGCCGGAAAGCGCGGTGCGGATGGTCCGCGACATCGGTCTGCCCAACGTCGGCCTCAACCCGGACGTGGCCAACCTGGTGCGGCTGCACCGCCCCGTGCCGCACTGGGAGGAGCTTCTGACCCCCGTGCTGCCGTACGCCAACTACTGGCACATCAAGAACTACTACCGCGACCACGACCCGGCCACGGGCGCCTATTTCACCGTGCCCGCCCCCGCCGAGTCCGGCGTCATCAACTACCGGCAGGCCGTCGAGCTGGCCCTGGACGCCGGCTTCGAGGGCCCGATCTGCGTCGAGCACTACGGCGGCGACGGCCTCAGCGTGTCCGCCCGCAACCGTGACTACCTGCGGAAGATCCTCTCCGTGAAGCTGGCGGAGCGGTCATGACCCTGTTGCACAACGACCGGCGGTCCTTCGCCGACGAGGCCCTCAGCGGCTTCGCCGCCGCCCATCGCGACCTGATACACACCGTCCACGGAGGCGTCGTACGCGCCACCGCCACGCCCGCCGGCCAGGTGGCCGTGGTGATCGGCGGCGGCACAGGACACTACCCCGCCTTCGCCGGCTGGGTTGGCCCGGGATTCGCCCACGGCGCCGCCTGCGGCAACATCTTCGCCTCACCCTCGGCCTCCCAGATCTGCTCCGTCGCCCGGGCCTGTCACACCGGCGGCGGCGTGGTCTTCGCCTTCGGCAACTACGCCGGGGACGTCCTGCACTTCGGGCAGGCCGCCGAGCAGCTGCGCGCCGAGGGCATCGACGTACGCGTGCTGCGCGTCACCGACGACATCGCATCCGGCCCCGCCGACGACCCCGCAAGGCGCCGCGGCATCGCCGGCGATCTTCCCGTGATGAAGGTCCTCGGCGCCTCGGCAGAGAGCGGCATGGCCATCGACGAGGTGGAGCGCATCGGCCGCAAGGCCAACGACGCCACCCGCTCCTTCGGCGTGGCGTTCAGCGGCTGCACCCTTCCCGGCGGCGACGGCCCGCTGTTCACCGTGGCGTCCGGGCGTATGGGCGTGGGTCTCGGCATCCATGGCGAGCCGGGCATCGAGGAACGGGCGTTGCCGTCTGCCGACGAGGTCGCCGACCTGCTCGTGGACGGGCTGCTGGCGGAGGCCAAGCAGGCGTCGGCAGCGGTCGGCGGCGCCGACCGGGCCGCGGTGGTCCTCAACGGCCTCGGCGCCACCAAGTACGAGGAGCTGTTCATCGTCTTCCGACGCGTGTCCGAACGCCTCGCCGCCGAAGGAATCGACGTCGTCGCTCCCGAGGTCGGCGAGCAGGTCACCAGTCTGGGCATGGCCGGCCTGTCGCTCAGTCTCACCTTCCTCGACGAGGAGTTGCGGGACCTGTGGACGGCGCCCGCGCTCACCCCCGCCTTCCGCCGCGGCGCGGTCACCCCGGGTCCACAGCGCACCGACGACCTCTCGCACATCCACCAACTGCCCCCGGTCGTCGCCGGCAGCAAGGCCTCCCACTCAGCCGCGGCCCGCATCACCGACGCACTGCGCGTGGTACGCGACACCGTCACCGCCCACGAAGCGCGCCTCGGCCACATCGACGCCGTGGCCGGGGACGGCGACCACGGCATCGGCATGCGGCGCGGGGCCGAGGCGGCCGCGGAAGCGGCGGCACAGGCCGTCAGCCTGGGGGCAGGCGCGCGTACCACTCTGGCCAGGGCGGGTGCGGCGTGGTCCGAGCGGGCCGGCGGCACCTCCGGTGCCCTGTGGGGGGCCGCGCTCACCGCCTTCGGCGCCCTGCTGGGCGACACGGACACGCCCGGTCCCGAGCGGATCACCGCCGGCGTACGCGCCGCCGTGGACGTGGTGATGCGGCTGGGCGGAGCCACGCCCGGCGACAAGACACTGGTCGACGCGGCCGTGCCGTTCGTCGACCGGCTGGAGGCCGCCCTGCCGGGGGCCGGCTTCCGCGCCGCCTGGACGCAGGCCGCGGAGGCGGCCACCCGGGCCGCCGAGGCGACCGCCGCGATCACCGCCCGACGCGGCCGCGCCCGCACCCACGGCGACCGCAGCCTCGGCACCCCGGACGCCGGTGCCGTCTCCTTCGCGCTGGTCGTCACCGCCCTCGGCGACACCCTTCGCTCCGAATTCACGGAGGAATCCCGATGAAGCCCCTGCGTATCGTCGTCGGCTCCGACAGCGCCGGTTACGACTACAAGGAAACCCTCAAGAAGGACCTGGAGGCGCACGAGGCCGTCGCCGAGGTCGTCGACGTCGGCATCAGCGCGGGACAGGACACCGATTACCCGCACGTCGCCGTGGACGCCGCGCGGCTCGTCGCCGAAGGCAGGGCCGACCGCGCCCTGCTGGTGTGCGGCACCGGTCTGGGCGTGGCCATCGCCGCCAACAAGGTGCCGGGGATCCGCGCGGTCACCGCCCACGACTCCTTCTCCGTCGAGCGGGCCGTGCTCTCCAACAACGCCCAGGTGCTGTGCTTCGGCCAGCGCGTCGTCGGCCTGGAGCTCGCGCGCCGACTTGCTCGCGAGTGGCTCGGCTACCGCTTCGACGACACGTCGCCGTCCGCCGCGAAGGTCGCCGCGATCTGCTCGTACGACCGGAGGTGACGGTCCGTCATGCTGTGGATCGGAACTAGTTTCAAGATGACGAAGACCAGGGCGCAGGCCGCGGAGTACGCCGCGCGGCTGCGCACGGAAGTCGGCCGGGACGGCGTCCCCGGCGTCCAGCCGTTCGTGATCCCCTCTGCGACGTCGATCGCCGAGGTGGCCGCGGTGCTCGGCGGCGATTCACCTGTGCTCGTCGGCGCGCAGAACGCGCACTGGGAGGACGCCGGTGCGTGGACCGGTGAGATCTCGGTGCCGCAGGCAGCCGACGCCGGTGCCCGCATCGTCGAGATCGGCCACTCGGAGCGGCGCGAGCACTTCGGGGAGACGGACGCCACCGTTGCGCTGAAGGTGCGGACGATCCTGCGGCACGGCCTGATCCCGCTGCTGTGCTGCGGAGAGAGCGCGGACGTGTTCGCCCGGGGTGACTCCGTGGAGCACGTCCTGGGCCAGGTCGCCGAGGCCCTGGACGGGCTGGCTGACACCTCCCGCGTCCTCATCGCGTACGAGCCGGTGTGGGCGATCGGCGAGCACGGCCGTCAGCCGCGCCCCGACGAGATCGCCGACGTCATCGCGGCGCTCAGCGCCAAGTGGGGCGACCGGGTCGCCGCCGTCCTGTACGGCGGCTCGGTCGATCAGTCCAACGCCGGGACGCTGCTGCGCGTACCGGGCGTCGACGGGCTGTTCGTCGGCCGGGCCGCCTGGGACGTGGACGGCTTCCTGTCCATTCTGGCCACCGCACGGGCGGTGGTGGGCGGCTGAGGGCCGCGCGGAGCCCACCAAGAAGAGCGGGCGGAGCACTGCGACGACACCCCACGGAAGTCAGCCGGGCACAGTCAGCGTGTCCACCGGAGGATTGTGGCCTACGACGTCAGTCCGGCCTCATCGCAAGCCCGCTTGACCTCCGGGGTACAGATCTGGTCGATCGTGTACAGTCCGTCCTTGACGACGGTGTCCTTGATGTTGTGCCGGGTCACGGCAACCGGGGTGAGCACGACGGCAGGGATGTCCTCGGTGGTGGGGCTGCTGACTGTGTCCTTTGCGATGCGGTCCAGTCCTTCGCCGCGGCCCAGGGCCAGGGCCATCTCCACCGCGGCGCCGGCCTGAAGCTTGTAGGGCTTGTAGACGGTCATGTACTGCTCACCGCTGACGATGCGCTGCAAGGCCGAGAGAATGGCGTCCTGGCCGACGACGGGCGGCAGCGGCTTGATATGGGCGGCCTTGAGGGCCGAGATGACGCCCGAGGCGAGCCAGTCGTTGGCGGCGTAGACACCGTCGACCCTGTCCGCGCCGAGGTCGGCGACGGCGTCGGTCATGTTGCCGTGGGCGGTCTCGATCTCCCACCCGGGCGTGTCATAGGCCTTGCCGATCTTCACCTTGCCCTCGAGGACAGAGAGTGCACCCATCTTGAACTCTCTTGCGTCCGGGTTGATGGGGTCGCCGTTCATCATGACGATCTGGCTGTCATGAGCCCTGTCGCCCAGCGCCTTGAGAAGTGCCTCGCCCTGGAGCTCGCCGATGCGGCGGGCGTCGAAGCCGACGTATGCCGAGATCGGCCCCTCCGCGAGGTGGTCGTAGGCGACGACCGGGATGTCCGCCTCGTGCGCCTTGTTGATCGTGGAGCGGATCGTCTCGGAGTTGACGGAAGCGAGGATCAGGACGTCGACTCCTTTGATGATCATCGCCTCCGCTTGCTGCTGCTGCCTGGCCGCGTTCAGCCCGGCGTCGGCGTATGCCACCGTGCAGTCGCCGCACAGATCTTTGATCTTCGCCTCGACCAGGGGCTTGTCGAACTGCGCCCAGCGGGTGGCTCCCCCGTAACCCGGGAGCAGCAGCCCTATCTTCAACTGCTTGCCGGAGGCGTTCTCGCCCGAACCGCCGGACTCGTCGGACTGCCCACAGGCGCCGAGGCCGACGGCCAACGACACAGCGGCCACGACGCGGACAGCACCCCACAGACGCGCATGCATGTCACCCGCCTCCCCCACCAGTCCACCGCGCGAGTGGCCCCGGCGCCAGCGGGCACGCGCACCAGCACCGGAGGGGGCGTCTGTCGCCCCCGGCTCGGTGTCTGTGCCGGCGCGCGGTGCCCGCTGGCGGTCAGGCCGGAGCGTGCAACGGCACCGGCGGGCGGATGCCACGGCATCCACCCCGCCCTTCCGCCACGCGGAGGCCCGGCGCACGCGACCCGCTCCCCCGCGGCGAAGCTGCGCGGTGCGCGCGGGCTCCGCGCGGTTGCCGCGCGTGCGGCAACGGCCTGGGCGCGGGCTGAGGCCTGCCGAGCTGTCGCGGCAGCTGCGCGGCCTGTGTCGCACGCCCTGCGATGTCCTGGAGTTCTCGGAGATCTGCAGCCCGTGCTGTCACTCGGACGACGATCCTCATGCGTCGAGTCCTCCTCGCTTCACCAGCTGGCTCGCGATGACGTTCCGCTGGATCTCGTTGGTGCCCTCGCCGACGATCATCAACGGTGCGTCGCGGAAGTAACGCTCCACGTCGAATTCGGTCGAGTAGCCGTAACCGCCGTGGATGCGGACGGCGTTGAGGGCGATCTGCATGGCCGTCTCGGAGGCGAACAGCTTCGCCATCCCCGCCTCCATGTCCACCCGCCGTCCCGCCTCCGCCTCCCGTGCCGCGTACAGGGTGAGCTGGCGGGCCGCGGTCAGTGAAGTCGCCATGTCCGCCAGGTAGTTGCCGATGGCCTGGTGCTTCCAGATGGGCTTGCCGAACGACTCCCGCTCCTGCGCGTAGGCGAGCGCGTCCTCGAATGCCGCCCGGCCGACGCCGAGGGCGCGGGCGGCGACCTGGAGGCGGCCGGTCTCCAGGCCCTTCATCATCTGCGCGAAGCCCTTACCCTCCACGCCGCCCAGTACGGCGTCGGCCGGAGCCCGGTAGTCCTCGAAGGACAGCTCGCAGCTCTCCACGCCCTTGTAGCCGAGCTTGGGCAGGTCGCGGGAGACCGTCAGACCCGGTCCGTGCTCGGCCAGCAGAATCGAGATGCCCTTGTGTGCGGGGCTCGCCGCCGGGTCCGTCTTGCACAGCAGCGCGATCAGCTGTGAGCGGCGGGAGTTCGTGATCCATGTCTTCGCACCGTTCACCACATAGCCTCCCCCACGCTCGGCTTCGCTCGCGCGGGAGGTACCCCCATCGTCCCTGCGGGCGACCGTACGCATGGCCTGCAGATCCGAGCCGCCGCCTGGTTCGGTCAGCGCCATGGTCGCCCGGATCTCCCCGGTGGCCATCCTCGGCAGGTACCGCCGCTTCTGCTCCTCGGTGCCGAAGTGCAGCAGCAGCTTGGCGACCACGGTGTGCCCGCCCATCGCACCCGCCAGGCTCATCCAGCCCCGCGCCAGCTCCTCGGTGATCAGCACGTAACAAGGGGTGGAGACCGGCGTGCCACCGTACTCCTCGGGGACGGCGAGGCCGAAGATCCCGAGCTGCTTCATCTGCTCGATCAGGGCTTCGGGGTAGGTGTCGGCGTGCTCCAACTCCTGGACGACCGGCCTGACCTCCTTGTCGACGAAGTCGTGCACCGTCCTGACGATGAACTGCTCGTCCTCGGACAGGATGTCGAGGGTGCTCATGCTGTGACGCCTCCTTGCTGGATGGCCCTGACGCCTCGCGGGCAGATGGTCAGACGAGGTGCTCGGCACGCAGACGAGCCGTCTCGTCCCCGCTGTAACCGAGTTCGGCCAGGATGCTCTCGGTGTGCTCACCCTCGGCCGGGACGGCACCCATGCGGGGGGGCCGCGCCGACCAGATCAACTGGCGGGATGAGGGGCGGGTACTCGACGCTGGCCGCCATCATCAAGGCCGAGATGTTCCCCACCAAGGTCCGGGCGCTGGGCGTGGGCCTGCCGCACGCCCTGGTCACCGCCACCTTCGGCGGACTGACGGAACCGATCGCGCTGGCTCTGAAGAAGGGCGGACACGAGACCGTGTTCTTCTGGTACGTCACCGCGTGCATCGGCCTGACCTTCCTTGCCACCCTTGTCGTACGCGAACCGTCCCGCACCTCCCTGCTGGAGGAGACGGGGGCGGTCCCCACAACGCCCGCCCCACCGACGGCCGCTCCACCGACGACCGCTCCACTGACCTGCCCACCGCACCGCTCCCCTCCGCACAAGGAAGAGAAGCCCATGCCCGCCCCCCTCGCCTCCTACGTGGAGTCATGGCAACCCGAACGGGTCACGGACGAGGACGCCCTGCAGCCCGGTCCGGCAGCGGCCCTGTCCGCGCTGCTGGACCTCCCCGACACCGCCGCCGAGTCCGGTGATCCCTTGCCGCCGCTGTGGCAGTGGCTGTACTTCCTGCACTGGGCGCCCCAGCAGGCGCTCGGCCCTGACGGACACCTGCGCGACGCCCGCTTCCTGCCACCCATCCCCGACCGGCGGCGGATGTTCGCCGGCGGACGGTGCGAGATCATCGAGCCCCTGCGCCTCGGCGAACCGGCCGAACGCGTCAGCAGCCTAGCGGCAGTCACCCCCAAGCAGGGCCGCAGCGGCGAACTGCTGTTTGTCACCGAACGCCAGGAGTTCCGGCAGAAGGGCCGTACCTGCCTGGTCGAGGAGCAGGACATCGTCTACCGGTCGGGCGACGGCTCGGCGCCGCAGCACCCGGCCGCGCTCGACGACTCGGCCGTACCCGAGCCCGAGGGCCCGTGGCAGCTACGCCTGCACACGGACGAGACCCTGCTGTTCCGGTTCAGCGCGCTCACCGCCAACGCCCACCGCATCCACTACGACACCCCGTACGTCCGCGACGTGGAGGGCTATCCCGGCCTCGTCGTGCACGGCCCGCTGCTGGCCCTGCTCATGCTGGACCTGGTCCGCACAAACGCCCCGGAACGCCAGGTACGGTCGCTGTCGTACCGGCTGCACCGGCCGGCGTTCGTCGGCGAGCACCTCCTCGCCGACGGCACGCCCACCGACGACCATGCCCGGCTGCGCATCGCCACCCACCGCGAGCCCCGGCACGCCACCGCCGAGGTGACCTTCGCATGATCCACCCGTACAGCGACCGTATCGCCGCCGCACAGACCCTGCTCTTCGTCCCCGGCGACCGGCCCGACCGCTTCGCCAAGGCAGCCTCCTCCGGCGCCGACCTCGGGTGCCCCACGATCTGATCCAAACGCGGTCCGTCAGGGCTGGCGCGGCGGGCGCGACACGGGCAGAGGACGCATACTGAACTGCGTGTCCGGCAGGGACTGGGTGCTGCACGTCGATCTCGACCAGTTCATCGCCGCTGTGGAGATGGCTCGCCGGCCTGAGTTGCGTGGACGGCCGGTGGTGGTCGGCGGCTCCGGCGACCCCACCCAGCGAGGGGTGGTGGCCACGGCCTCCTACGAGGCGCGCGAGTTCGGCATCCAATCCGGCATGCCGCTGCGTACGGCGGCCAAGCGCTGCCCCGAAGCGGTGTTCCTGCCCTCGGATCCGCCGGCCTACCAACGGGTTTCCGACCAGTTCATGGCCACGCTGCGCCGGTTTCCGGTGGTCGTCGAGGAACTCGGCTGGGACGAGGCATTCCTCGGAGCCCACATCGACGACCCCGAGGCCATGGCCGCCGAGATACGCGAGGCCGTGCGGGTCGCGACCGGGCTGTCCTGCTCGGTGGGCATCGGAGACAACAAACTGCGTGCCAAGCTGGCCACCGGGTTCGCCAAGCCGGCCGGTACGTACCGCCTCACCCGGGACAACTGGGCGGCCGTCATGGCGGAGCGACCGACCGACGCGCTGTGGGGCATCGGGAGCAAGACCGCGAGAAGGCTGGCCGAGGCGGGCCTGCTCACCGTCGCCCAGCTGGCGAGGGCCGACCCGGACGAGCTCGCCGCCCGGTTCGGCCCGGTGCAGGGGCCGTGGTACCGGATGCTCGCACTGGGTGCGGGTGACACCGAGGTCAGTGGCGCTCCCTACGTTCCGCGCTCACGCAGCCGCGAGATCACCTTCCAGCACGACCTGACCGACCGCTCCGAGATCGGCGAACACGTCGCCACCCTGGCCAGACGCGTGGCACAGGATGTGGCCACCGAAGGCCGACCGGCGCAACGCGTCGCGGTGAAGGTGCGGTACGCGCCGTTTCTCACGCAGACCCACAGCGTCACCCTGCCCACGCCGACCAGCGACCCCGCCGAGATCGAGCGCGCGGCGCTGGCAGTGCTGGAACTGTTCGAGCACGACCGCCCGGTACGCCTCCTCGGCGTGCGCGCCGAATTCCGCGAGACGTAGGACAAGTCATCCACGAGCGCTGAGCCACTGGGGGAGACCGCCCTGCCGCGATGGCGCGGTAGTATGTCATCAGGCGATGACATCACTTGATGACAAGATTGGCCCCTCTGTGCAACCAACACGCACCCCATCCCCCCACCGGCAACGGGCACTGGTCCCGGTACTCATCTGCCTCGGCATGCTCGTCGCGATCGTCAGCAGCCTCGGCGCTCCGCTGATCCCGACGATCGCTGCGGTGAACCACGTGTCCATGTCCAGTGCGCAGTGGTCGCTCACGGTGACGATGCTCGTGGGCGCCGTCGCCACCCCGACGATGGGGCGCCTGGGCGACGGGCCGCACCGCCGGAAGGTGATCCTCACCGGCCTGGCCGCAGTGCTGGTGGGCAGCGTGCTGGCGGCTCTGCCGCTGGGCTTCGGCGCGCTGATCGCCGGCCGGGCGCTCCAGGGTCTCGGGATCGGGCTCACGCCGTTGGCCATGGCCACCGCCCGTGACGCCCTGCCGCCGGAGCGGTCGCGGTCGGCGGTTGCGACGCTGTCGCTCACGGCCGCCGCAGGCATCGGTCTCGGCTATCCCGTGACCGGGTTGCTCGCGGAGTACTTCGGCCTGTACGCCGGGTTCTGGTTCGCGGCGATCGCCGCGGCCGTGGCTCTGGCAGCGGCCATCGTCGTACTGCCTCCGTCGCCGCAGCGCCCGGCGCACCGGTTGGACGTGCTCGGCGCCGCGCTGCTGGCCGGGGGCATGGCCGGGCTGCTGTTCGCGCTCACCCAGGGCGGGCACTGGGGCTGGTCGTCGGCCCGTCTGCTCGTACTGGCCGTCGTGTCGGTCCTGCTGCTGGTCTGGTGGGTCGCCCATGAGCTGCGTACGCCGCATCCCCTGGTGGACGTACGGCTGGTCCGGGACCGGGTGGTGCTCGCGGCCAACCTCACCGCGGTGGTGGGCGGCGTGGCAATGTACCTGCTGATGTCACTGGTGACCCGCTTCGTGCAGACGCCGACGAGCGCCGGCTACGGCTTCGGCGCCTCCGTCGTCGTCACCGGCCTGGTGCTGGTTCCGTTCTCGGCGGGCAGCCTGCTGGCCGGCCGGCTGGTGCGCGTCCTGAGCCGCACCGTCCCGCTCGCCCTGCTCCTGCCCCTGGGCTGCCTTATCTCCCTCGTGGCCGTGCTGTCCTTCGTGTTCGCCCGCCACAGCCTGTGGCAGGTGTTCGTCACCATGGCCCTGGCCGGGCTGGGTATCGGCATCACCGTCTCGGTCATGCCGGCACTGATCGTGGGTGCGGTGCCGGCGCAGGAAACCGGCAGCGCGATGAGTTTCAATCACGTCGTGAAGTACATCGGCTACTCGACCGGCAGCGCGCTCAGCGCGGTGGTGCTCCAGGCCCACACCGCCGCGGGCGAGGCACTGCCCTCGAACGACGGGTACCGGTCGGCCGGACTGCTGGCCTGCGCTGTGTGGGTGGCCACGGCCGCCCTGGTGAGCTACCTCCTGATCCGGTCGCGTCGCGGCGGCACGCGGACCGTGCTGACCGCGGGTACGCAGAAGCCGGCGGAGCAGGCGGACGCCGGCCCCTTGCCTCCCCAGGCGGGCGGCCCGCGACACACCTCGGTCGACCGGTGAGCGACCACATGCCGGCGCGCCGCCGCGACGCCGCGCGCAGCCGTGAGCTGCTGCTGCAGGCGGCGAGCGAGTTGTTCGCCGAGCGCGGCTTCGACCGCACCACGGTCCGCGAGATCGGAGAGCGCGCGGGAGTGGACGCGGCGCTCATCGCGCGCTACTTCGGCAACAAGACGCAGCTGTACGTGGCCACGCTGCAGAACGCGACCGGCGACGCGGTTCCCACCGACCTGTTGGACCCGGACCGGCTCCTCGAACTGCTCGAGCGGGTCGACCTCCGCGGCCCCGGCCCCATCACCCAGGTCGCCGTCCAGCCGCACAGCGACCCCGCGGCCCAGGACGCGGCCCGAGCGGCACTGCACGCCCGACTGGTCGAGCCGCTGCTCGAGCGCTTCACCCGCGAGGGGCTGGACCGGCCGCGGCTGCGGGCCGAGATCGTCGTGGCGGCATTCATCGGGGTACTGCTGGGACGCCGATCGGGCGCATTCGATGAACTCGGCCGAGCCGAATCCGGTGACCTGGTCACGCTGCTGCGAGACACGCTCGCCGGCGAGGGCTGACCAGCCGGCAGATCCGTCAATCCGCCGGTAGGGGAGGCCGGCCCGCGTCATCGACGAGCAGGCGGCGTTCGGACAGCGGGCAAGCCACGGGGCTTGGGGGGTGCCGTTGCAGTGTGCCGTCGTGCAGGAGACATCCGAGGGGTGCACCATTCCGAGGGCCCGATGAGGTCCCCAGGTCGCCCGAAACCGGAGACACCCCTGCCCGAATCGGAATCCTCAGCCGCAGACGATCACCTAGCACGGGCAGCCGTTACGCGGTGGCTTCGTCCTCAGAGATCGAGGACGTGCGGCAGGCCCAGCCGGTAGCGGATCCGGTCGGCAGCCTTCAGCTCGGCGAAGCCAGGTGGTTCGGCGCCGCCGAAGAGACGGACCTCGTCGGCGCCGTCGGCTCCGGCGGCCTCCAGCACGCCGTTGGCGGCGCGGCGGCCGGTCTCGTTGGCGGTCTCCATGGTCGTGAAGTCGAGGTTGCTGTGGGCGCGTACGTGGTCGCCGGCGAGGAAGAGGTTGGGGATGGCGGTGACGGCCTCGGAACGCAGTTCCCAGGAGGAGACGTCGTTGAGGAAGTAGGTGTCGTCGTTCTCGAGCCTGCCGCCGGCGGTCCGGGTGACGGCCGGGTCGAGGAACCAGGAGTGGACGATGCCGTCGGGGAGGACGACGTCGCCGTCGTCCTCGAGGCCTGCCTTCATCTGCGCCCAGACTTCCTCGGAGATCTCCTTCGGGGTGCATTCCTTGGCGGGTCTGCCGTAGAGGGGGCCGGGGGTGTCCCAGTCGGAGATGACGACGGAGAGGGATTCGGCGGCCACGCCGTCGCCCCAGGTCTCGGTGAAGGGCTCGGACCAGAAGCGGGACTGCCCGACCGGGCACAGTGCCCACGGGGAGTCCATGAGGCTGAGGTGGGCGATGGGGCCGCGGAAGGTCTCCTTGAGGTAGTACATGATGCCCTGGCACCACGTGGTGCGCAGTCGGTCCATCCTGGCGAGTTGAGGATCGGCCGCCCGGATCTCGGGAGACCACAACTGCCGTACGCGGTCCACGGGGAGAGCGGCCACGTACCAGTCGGCGTCGATCCGGGCGGGACCGGCCGCGGTGCGGGCGTGGGCGGCCGTGATACGGCCGTCGGAGCCGAGTTCGAGGGACTCCACGAGATGCCCGGTGACGAAGCGGACTCCCAGCGATGTGAGGTGCCGCACCCACGGGTCGATGAAGCGTTCACTGGTGGGGCCGTCGAGGATCCGGTCGAAGGGGCCGTCGGGCCCCATCCCGAGCATGGAGTAGAGGATCTTCGAGATGCCCTGCCCGCAGGTCCGGGTGCTGGCGGTCTCGGGGCGCAGAGCCTGGATGACCTTCGCCGAGCCGCCCCACATCACCTGGTAGAAGTCCGACTTGCCCTCGGATTCGATGAAGTCGAGCCAGCCGGTGTGCTCCCACTGCCCGAACTGACGCTCGTCGCAGCTCGTCATGAGGATGGCGAGTTTCCGGCCGAGCAAGGCGCATTCGTGCGGCAGGAGCTGGGGCATGGTGCGTAACAGGCCCTCGATGACGAGGGGGAGGGTGGCGGGGTCGAGGGTGCGCCTGTCGGGCGGGATGGTGGGGAGGTAGAGGTCGCCCTTGCCGTTGTCTCTGTTGAACGCGAAGTAGGGGACGGTGACGAGGTTGTCCCAGACGCCGTGTGTGCGGTCGCCGAAGGGGATGCGTCGCATGGTGTCCGGAAGGTTGGAGTAGAAGCCGAAGAAGCCTCGATGGCCGTGTTCACCGGGCAGGTCGCGGCGGCCACCGGTGGCCGTGCCGGTCACCGGGAGGCTGCGCGCCTTACCGCCCCATTCCGCGCGCCGGTCGTACACGGTGACGTCGAAGCCGCGCTCGGCGAGCTCGTGGGCGGCGGTCAGGCCGCCGATACCGCCGCCGAGTACGGCCACTCTCGTGCGGGTCCGCTGCGCCGCGGTCGCCTTCGCGGGCCGGAGTCCGAGTGCCCCGGCTGCCGCCAGTGATCCACCCCAGCCCAGCACCTGCCTGCGTCCCGGCATCGTGTCCTCCCCGCTCGACGACGTCATCGCCGGGACGCTAGAGAAGCGCCCGCAAGATGGGAACGCCTGTCTCGCCACGTTCGCATCTTTCGCACGTCGGTGAACCAGTGGGCGCAGTGCGGCACTTGATCTGCACGAGCCTCGCACGCACGGAGGCCCTGTGCACGTGCCGCGTCCCCCGATACCCCTGGCTGACGGGGCAAAGATTCACCGGGAAGGGTGCCGATGCCGTTCAGCGCAGAACGACCAACAAGGCCCTCGACCAGCAGCTCATCCCCGTCCAGCTCGCCACCGGCCGCCCCGAAGCCGCCCGGTCCACCTAGCGCGTCCTCGCTGCCCGCGGGCCTGCGCCCGCCGACGGCGGGCCGACTCGGGACGCGGCGCACCTCGATTTGATAGGCAAGTGAGCAATTGCCTATCCTGTGGTCGTGGCCGACGACCTGTTCAAAGCCTTGGCCGACCCCACCCGCCGCACCATCCTCGACGAGCTCGCGGAGAAGTCGGGACAGACACTGTTCGAGATCTGCTCGCGACTGAGCATGAAGCATCAGCTGGGCATCTCGCGCCAGGGGGTCTCCCAGCACCTCGCCGTGCTGGAGGCCGCCGGGCTCGTCGAGACCAGGCGGGAGGGCCGCTACAAGTTCCACGACCTGAACACGGCCCCGCTGCGGCAGATCGCCGAGCGATGGCTCGTGCCCGACACATCCGAACCGGAGGAGAGCACCTCATGAAGATCCGTCTGACCAGCGTCTTCGTCGACGACCAGGCAAAGGCCGAGCGCTTCTACACCGAGATCCTCGGTTTCGTGAAGAAGCACGACGTCCCGGTGGGCGAGAAGGGCCGGTGGCTGACCGTCGTCTCGCCCGACGAGCCCGACGGCACCGAACTCCTCCTGGAGCCCGCCGGCCACCCGGCCGTCAAGACCTACCGCGACACGCTCGTCAAGGACGGCATCCCGCTCGCCCAGTTCGCCGTCGACGACGTGAAGGCGGAGTACGAGCGCCTGCGCGACCTCGGCGTCCGCTTCATCCAGGAGCCCCTGGAGATGGGCCCCGTCACCACCGCCGTCTTCGACGACACCTGCGGCAACCTCATCCAGATCGCGACACAGCCGCAGTAGGCGGTCGGCCGCGTGCGGGGCCATGCCGCGGTGGCGACTGGACCCCCGCCCTGAAACTCGCCGGCGGCGTGGGCCATGACCAGGGGTGATGCTCAGTTCTTCGTCGTCCGTCGCGGTGACGCCCTTCGGACCGCAGTTCAGACGAGCTCGTTCTCGACCGGGCCGCCTGCGCGCCCCGTGGCGAACACCCGCACGTCCCATGCACCGAGCTCCAGTTCGGCCCCCGCAGCGACCGCGCTGTCGTCCAGGACGTCGGTCAGCTCCACGGGGGCGGCGACACGGGCGGGCTCCCAGCTCCAGTTGTGGACGACGTGGACGCGGCGCCCGTCGGGGGACGTACCGGTCGTCGCGGTGACCGATTCCGGGAGGTCCCGCCAGCCGTGGCGTGCGGAGGGTGTCAGCCATGTCGCCAGCGCGCGGGCGAGGGCCCGGCCGGGGATCGTGCCGACGTAGGTCACGCGGCCCTCGCCGTGGCGGCGCGTGGTGATGGCCGGCCAGCGGCCGAAGTGCGGGTGGTCGTATGCGGCCAGCGTCTCGGCGTCGGTCACGGTCAGGCCGTCGGCCCAGCGGGTCGCCGTCGCCTCCTGCGGCAGCTGCAGCGGGTTGCCGGTCACGGGGTGGACCGGGATGTCGCGCGCGAGGTTGCTGAACTCGTCGTACGTGACTCCCGCGGCCTCGGTGAGGCGTCCGGGTACCGCTTCGTGCCGGGCCCGGGCCTCGTGGTCGGCGTATCCCGTACGCGGGCCCAGGACCAGGTGGCCGCCCGCTTCGGCATAGGCCGCGAGCCAGTCGAGGGTCGCGTCGGCGGCGATGTACAACCCCGGTACGACCAGCACGGGGTGACGGCGTACGGCCTCATCCGGCACCATGCCCTCCTTTTCGCCGCGCGGGTCGTGCAGCTGCCGGGCGTGCACGATCCGCACCTGACGGCCGGCCTCGAACGCGCCCCGGTAGAAGGGGTCGAAGATGCGGTGGTAGGCGGCGGGGTCGGGGTCGCCGTCGGCGGTCGCGAGCGGTGGGTGCTTCTGCATCAGCCACTTGCTCGGCGTCGAGTAGACCATCGTGATGTCGGCGTCCGGCTCGAGCCCGGCGACGAGTGGGCCGGCCTTCTCGAACTCGGCGCCCAAGCGGGCGAGTTCGGCGTACGCGCGGCCGGGCCGGCCGCTGTGGGGAAGGACACCGCCCCAGTAGGTCTCGGCGCCGAAGCGCAGCGTCTGCCACTGCCAGTACTCGATCATACGCGCGCCGCGCGCCACGTGCGCCCATGCGGCCTGCCGCCACTGACCGTCGTAGGCGGGGCGGTTGTCCCACGGGGCGCCGATGCACTGGGCGTTGGTCTCGGTGATCAGGAACGGCTCCTGGCGGGAGGAGAACATCCAGTCCGCGGTCTGGTACATCGACCAGACGCCGGTGGTCTTCCAGATCTGCTGGTGGTCGTCAGGTGTGGGGTCGGGGAGCAGGAGACCGTCCTGCATGTCGTAGTACGGGTTGCCGGAGGCGATGTCGAGCCGGGCGGACAGCTCGTCGTCCTCCACGCCTTGCCTGGTGTAGGAGATGCAGGTGGTGACGAACTGCTCGGGGCGGGCGTACTCGCGGACGATGTCGGCCTGCCAGCCGATGAACTCGGTGACCTGGCGGGCCTGGAACTCCCGCCAGGCGACGTCGTACTGGGGCTGGGCGTTGCCGTCCGGCGTCCACAGGTCGGCCCAGGTGGACAGCCGGTGGGACCAGTACACCAGGCCCCACTCCTGGTTGAGGGTCTCGACGTCCCCGTACTCGTCGCGCAGATGGTCGACGAAGCGCTGGAAGACGCCCTGGTTGTGGAAGAGGTGCACGCCCGGTTCGTTGTCCACCTGCCAGCCGATGACCGCCGGATGGTCGGCGTACCGGGGGACGATCTTCCGGATGATCCGCTCGGCGTGGAAGCGGAAGGCGGGGTGGGTGAAGTCGGCCTCTTGGCGCCCGCCCCAGCCGAAGCGCTTCCCGGTGGCGTACTCCCCCGCGATCTCCGGGTACTGCCGGGCCAGCCACGGCGGCACCGCGTACGTCGGGGTGCCGATGATGACGGAGATGCCGCGCTCGTGGGCGCCGTCGAGGACCGGCTGGAGCCAGTCGAGGTCGAAGCGCCCGTTCTCCGGCTCCCAGGTCGACCAGACCGATTCGCCCACCCGGATCACGGTGAAGTTTGCCTCGGCCATCAGGTCGAGGTCGGTCTTGAGCCGTTCGTCGGGCCGGAGTTCAGTGTCGTACGCGGGCGTGTACTCGTGATAGTACGCGGCGCCGAACAGGACGCGGGCGGGCAGATCCGCCATGGAGGAGCCTCCAGAGGAACGAGTGATGAGTGGGCTACTGCTTGACGCTTCCGGTCGCCAGGTCGCTCTGCCAGTGGGGCTGGAGCAGGAGGAAGGCGATGACGAGCGGGACGATGGAGATCAGGGAGCCGGTGACGACGAGCGGAGCATGTCGCTGCTGGCGCCGGCGCCGCTGTTCTGCGCCTGGGCGGCCCAGGAGGAGAGGCCGACCGTGATGGGGTACAGGTTCGGGTCGTTGAGCATGATCAGCGGCAGGAACTACACGCGGCGAGCGCGGCGCCGAAGGACACCGCGCCGGTCGTGGCGAGGGACCGACGACGGCTCATGGAGGACGTGGGAACGAAGGATCGGGACATGGTGAACTCCCGCCGGTGGGCAGAGGGACGGAGCGCCTGGCGAAGGCGTGTCGAACGGGTGGGGAAGGGAGAGATGTGAGGAGGGTGAGGCACCGACGTCGCTACCGGGCATGGGGGTCGCCATGTTCGGGACTGCGTCGCGCGGGCTGTGGTGGCCGGCACGCGCGTCCCGTGCCGTACAGCGGAAGTCCACGGTCGGGGAGCTTTGTGAGTGGCGGTGAGCGCAGGCGGCTCACCCCCGGCCACGAGCGGGTGCCGCTCGGGCCGATGAGCGCTGATCAGTCGGTGGTGGGCGGTCCGTCCCCGGCCGGCGGTGCGTGTGCCGAGCCGCCCGAGCGGGAAGCCGTGCGCCGCCCGCGTGCCGGGGCCTTCCGGGCCGGTGGGGGTGCGGTCGAGGCGCGGACGACGAGTTCGACCGGCGGATCGTTCGCCGGTGCCGGCTCCGCGTCCGGTTTCTCGATGGCCTGCACCAGGAGCCGGAGCCCCTCGTGCGCCACGGCGTCGAAGGGTTGGCGCATCGTGGTCAGTGGAGGAGTGACATAGGCGGAGACGGGGATGTCGTCGAAGCCGACGACACTGACGTCGTCCGGCACCCGCAGGCCGGCTTCCGTCAGTGCGCGGATCAGACCGATGGCCATGTCGTCGTTGGCGGCGAACACCGCGGTGACGTCACCGGCGGAGGCGAACTCGCGGCCCGCCGCGTAGCCGGACGCGGCCGACCAGTCGCCCGCGATCACGGGAGGCTGTTCCCTGCCGCGTGCCGACAATGCCGCTCGCCAGCCCTCGAGACGATCCCGGGCGGCGAACCACCGCTGTGGACCGGCGAGATGATGGATTGTCATGTGTCCAAGCTCCAGGAGGTGTTCGGTGGCCGCCCTCGCCAGGGACTCGGCGCCGACCCTTGCGGCCACCGTCCGGGAGCCGCCGAACGCCGCGGGCGCACCGAGGACGAGGACCGGCACGTCGACGCTGAGCGAGACCGATCCCTCGTCGATCGGTTCGGATACGACGATGCCGTCCACGCCCTGCTCGAGCAGTGACTCCACGGCCCCGGCGACGCCCCCCGGGTCGCCCTCCAGCGTGTTGACCACCCGGACCGCATACCCCGCGTCCCGGGCGGCCCGCTCGACGCCGATGAGCAACGAGGCGGGTCCGTACAAGGCGGTCCCCAGCGTGACCACGCCGATGGTGCGGGAGCGGCCAGAGGCCAGTGCCCGGGCCGCGCTGTTCATCCGGTAGCCGAGATCCTCGGCGGCCTCGAGCACCCGCCGACGCACCTCGTCGGACACGTACCGCTCGCCGTTGAAGACCCGCGACACCGTCTTCTGCGAGACGCCGGCCAACCGGGCCACGTCCACGCTGCGCGGCGCGGCAGCACTCCCGCCCCGTCCTCCCACTCGCGTCATAGGAGTCTCCCGATGTCCGGTGGCTCGAATCCCAGCCAGTCACGGCCAGTCGTCCTACAGCCGGTCAACCGTGTGACTGCGCTGTCATGACTGCGGTGTCATATCTACGCAGTGGAACAGGACGTGTCAAGACTTCGCGCACCATTACGGCAAGCCCGCCGGCACGATCCAACGTGTTCGCGAGCCACCGGCAGGAACGAACACCCCCAGGGCGCCGTGCCCACGCACGTCAGCCCGTGCCACCCTCGACCCCCTTGCGCTCGGCGCCACAGCGTCCCGGGCCAAGCGTTGCGACATGCAGGGCGCGGTCGGGGTCGGACCGGGTGATCTCGTCGACCGTGCTGGCGAGGTTGATCTGTGCTTCCACGGTGGGCCAGATCCGTTTCAGCAGGATGATGCATCAACCACTCTCAGTGGCGCGGCATGGCAAGCAGGCCACACGAGTCCCACAGGAGGCGTTCTCGCAAGACCGGGAGGCGCCGCGAAATCCAATACGAAACCGACACGACAGCTGATCGCCGGACGGCCGAGTCCACCAACGCAATAGCCAAGAGGGTAGTTGACACGTCAATGATGGTTGATGTGTCATCAAGTCCTGGCCCACCACCCGACACTCCCGCTCGACGACTTCTACGAGCAGGCACGACGCATCGCCGGCCTGACCGCCGAGACCACCCACTCCACCGGACTGTCGCTGGTGGAGTTCAGCGCGCCTGGCGTCACGAAGGCCACCACCCTGATCCGGTGGAGCAGCGGCCTCGGCATCGCCCGCCACGAGATCGCCGCCTTCGGCGACATGCCCAACGACCTCCCCATGCTCACCGCGGTCGGAAGCTCGTACGCCATGGCCAACGCCCACCCGGACGTCCTCGCGGCCGCACGTCATCGCGCGCCCTCCAACGACGAGGACGGTGTGGCGCAGGTGCTGGAAGGGTTCGTCGACGCGCGCGCACACCGATAGCCCCGGAAGACCGCCGTGCGGCCCGTCGGCGAGAGCCCCGCCGACGGGCCCCGGTGACCGCCCGCGGGGCCGATCGTGCGGCGGTCGTCATGACATCGGCGGTCCGGGGTACGGCGATTCCACATCGAGCGGCATCCCGGTACCGCGCGCACATCGTGCACCGACCCATCGAGGAGCGACGCCTCCACGTTCCGATGTCACGGCAACATGTGGGCGGCGGACACTGGTCAACCAGTGTCCGCCGCCCACAAACGCATCGCCCGCGCCCTCAGTCGTCGTCCGGAAACTCACCCGCGAACGCGGCGGCCATGCGCAGCCAGGGCTCCGCCTCGTCCTGGTGACCCTGGCGCTGCAGGGTGCGGCCCAGCATCAGGTGGGCGTAGTGCTCCACCGGATTGCGCTCGATGACCTCGCGCAACTGCTCCTCGGCGCGCCGCAGTTGTGCGGAGTGGTAGTAGGCGCGGGCCAGCAGCAGCCGGGGGCCGGTCTGCTCCGGGACCTCCTCGACGACGACGGCCAGCAGCCGGGCGGCACCGATGTAGTCCCTGGCCTCGAACAGCAGCTGGGCCCGCTCCCAGCGTTCGGCGGTGGTCTCCTCATGCGGCACGCCGGCGCCGTTGTCGAACAGGTGCAGGGCGCTGGCCCACCGGTCGGGTGCCACTCCGTCGTTCGCCAGGTATTCGTTGAAGTTGTCGGTCATCGTTCCTCCATTCCCACTGCTGCGTACACGGGACGATCCGGGAAGCGAGACCGTCGGTACGCCCGTCATCGGCCGTGCCCCACTCCTCGGAGACATCCGTACGTGCGGTCTCTGGTCGTGCGGTTCTCAGGCCGCCGGTTCGGCGGTCGGCGCGCGCTCCGCGTCGCGCGCGGCGAGCAGCGAGGCGTGGGTGGGGGCGTCGGGCACGTCGGCCGGCCGGTTCTTGGCGAACTCCTTCCGCAGCACCGGTACGACCTCCTCGCCGAGCATGTCGATCTGCTCCAGCACGGCCTTCTGCGGGACTCCGCCGCCGTCCACCATGAACAGCTGGCGCTGGTAGTCGCCGAAGTGCTCGCGGAAGGTGAGCGTCTTCTCGATGACCTGCTCGGGGGTACCAACGGTCAGCGGAGTCTGTTCCATGTACTCCTCCATGGATATCCCGCCGCCCATCACCGGTGAGTGGTCGAAGAACGGGCGGAACTCGCGGATGGCGTCCTGGGAGTTGGGTCGCATGTAGACGTGGCCACCGAGGCCGACGATGGCCTGCTCGGGGCTGCCATGGCCGTAGTGCGCGTACCGCTCCCGGTACAGGTTGATCAGCTTCTTGGTGTGCTCCTTGGGCCAGAAGATGTTGTTGTGGAAGAAACCGTCGCCGTAGTACGCGGCCTGCTCGGCGATCTCCGGGGAGCGGATGGACCCGTGCCAGACGAACGGCGGTACGTCGTCCAGGGGCCGCGGCGTGGAGGTGAAGCCCTGCAGCGGGGTGCGGAAGCGCCCCTCCCAGTCGACGATGTCCTCGCGCCACAGCCGGTGCAGCAGGGCGTAGTTCTCGATGGCGAGGTTGATGCCGTCGCGGATGTCCTTGCCGAACCACGGGTAGACGGGGCCGGTGTTACCGCGGCCCATCGTCAGGTCGACGCGGCCGTGGGCCAGGTGCTGCAGCATCGCGTAGTCCTCGGCGATCTTCACCGGATCGTTGGTGGTGATCAGCGTGGTGGCCGTGGACAGGATGATCCGCTCCGTGCGCGCGGCGATCCACCCCAGCATCGTGGTCGGGGACGACGGCACGAACGGCCGGTTGTGGTGCTCGCCGGTGGCGAAGACGTCCAGCCCCACCTCTTCGGCCTTCTGCGCGATGGTGACCATCGCCTTGATCCGCTCGTGCTCGGTCGGCGCACGGCCCGTGGTCGGATCACTGGTCACATCACCCACGGTGAAGATGCCGAACTGCATCGTCCTCAGCCTTTCGTTCCATGCGGTTGACGAATCAACTATGCCTCTGCAACGCGCCCCGAGGCGTCCCTATTCCACCCCCACCGGCCCGCCCGGACGCCAACCGGTCCGCCCGGACGCCAACCGGCCCGCCCGGCCACCCGTCCTACATGGGCCGTTCATCCAATTGCTCGAGAACGCGGTTCGCTATGCGGGCGAACGCCCGGAGCTGCTCCGGAGTCAGTGGATCGACGAACAGACGGCGAACGGCCTCCACATGGCGGGGCGCGGCCGCCGCGATCGCATCCCGTCCCGCCGGGGTGATGACCACGACCGCGCCGCGCCCGTCTTGAGGGCACTCCTCCCGGACGACCAGACCCCGCTTCATCATGCGGGACACCTGGTGCGACATCCGGCTCTTCTCCCACTCCAGGCTGCCGACCAGATCCGCAGTGCGCCTACGGCCGTCGGGCGCATCCGTGAGGTGGACGAGCACCGTGTATTCGGCGGTGGAGAGGCTGGACTCCGACTGCAAGTGGCGAGCCACCCGACCGCTGAGCCTTTCCCACATCCGGGTCAGGCCACGCCAGCCGTCCCGCTCCGCCGGAGTGAGCCATCGTGGCGTCTCCTTCATAGGCACGAGTACGAGTCTATCCGATCGTTGACTTGTCACCTACATCCTGAGGGAACGGAACGGCGGCCGGGACTGGAGGGCGCGGCCTGCCGGCACGCAGCCCTCCCCGTCAGCCCAGGTCCGGCGCCAGCCACCGCAGGGGCGTCGGGGGTCACGGGGTCGGTGATGTCGGCGAACTCGGCATGCCTGGACGCCGTAGGCCGTCAGACCGGCACGCCAGCCGTCGACCAGGATCTCGTACCGGTGCTCCGCGTCCACCCGCTCGACGATCCGAGGGGGTGGAGACTGGCTCATGAAGTGCCTCTCGCAGGAGGTCAGCGGTGCGGGGGATTCCGGCGCGGGGTGATGATGGCGTTCGGCAGGGTCGGCGCGGGAAGGCGATCACCCGGAAAGCCCTCGACGGCGCCGAAACGGCCGGAGGATGCCTCCCAGTCCTCTCGGGCCCGGACGATGTCCTCGTGGCTGCGTCCGATGAAGTTCCACCACATGACGATCTCCTCCTCGAAAGGAGGACCCCCGAGCAGGATCACCCGCGCCGGACCGTCCGACTCGTTCACCACTGTCAGAGCGTCGGCGCCGCAGGGAACATAGCCGAGTTCGGCCGTGCGCAGCACGGTGTCGATCAGGCGGACGTCCCCGCTGTCGACGAGAAGGCCGTGCTCGAAGGCGGTGTCCACGGCGAGGGTGATCGCCGCAAGCGGTTCGAGGGTGATCTCTGCACCGACCAGGGGCGTGAAGGTCCGCACCGGGGAGGTGCTTCCGGCGAGCGAGCCCAGGAAGACCCTGATCTCCACCCCGTTGATCCGCACGGTTTCGGGAACGTAGTGCTGGAAGTCCCGATCGGCGTTCCGGTGCTCCTCAGGAAGCGCCACCCACAGTTGCACGCCGTGGATGACGGTGGTGCGCGAGGTGGAGATCTCCGAGTGGCAGATGCCGTATCCGCCGGTCATGAGGTTCATCTCGCCGGGCCGGATCAAGGCGCGGGTGCCGAGACTGTCGCGGTGCTCGACCTCCCCGCTGAACAGCCAGCTCACCGTCTGCAGACCGGTGTGCGGATGCGGGGCGATGTCCATGCCGCCCGTCGTGGTGACATTGTCGGGGCCGTAGTGGTCCGCGAAGCACCAGGCTCCGATCAGCGTCCGGGTCCGCTGTGGCAGCGTCCGCCGCACGCGCATCGCACGCGGACCGCCCAGGGGCACCTCCCGCGCCGACAGCACATGGACCAGGGGCGTTCCGGCCTGCCGGCCGTCGTCCCCCAGGGCTCCGTCGTCCGCCAGGGCTCCGCACCTCAGCTCCGCAGGTTCCGTTTCCACATTGCTCACTGGGCCACCTTTCACACGGTCTAGTTGTCACATCAACTACCATGCCACGAGGGCAGGCTGATGGCCACAACGCGCATCCGGCGCGCGGGCCGGCCTCGGCGGGCGCGCAGGGTTCCCACAGTGAGCACTCCACCACCCGGACCCGCACTGCGCGGGATCTTCCAAGCGTCCGGCGCCGGCCACTCCGCGAGGAGTAGGCACCACCGGCACACGGGCTCGCCCACCGCACCGCCGGATCACCGGACACGACGAAATGGCTCGCAATTTTATTGACGAGTCATCTATGCCTTTCCTAGAGTTCTGGTTGATGAATCAACCACCACTGCGTCCACTCCGTCCCGGCGTGGGCCGCACGGAAGGAACAACCCCATGTACGTCACCGCCGCTGTTCTCAGCGTCCTCCTCGCCCTTGTGACGCTGGCCGCGGGTGCACCCAAGGCACTCCTCAAGGGCGACGTCTCCGCCGGGCTGCAGTCGCACATGGGGCTGAGCGCGGGCCTCGTCCGCTTCATCGGACTGGCCGAGGTCGCCGCCGCGGTGGGCCTGATCGTTGGCCTCTTCTGGCAGCCGCTCGGCATCGCGGCCGCCATCGGCTTCGCCATCACGATGGTCGGCGCCGTGGGTTTCCACGCCAAGACCGGCGACTACGCCGACCCGGCCACGCGGGGGAACGCCATGGCCCCCCTCGTTCTCATTGCCGTCTCAGTGGCCACTGCCGTGACGCTCGGGCTCGCGATGTGACCTGCACCTGGGCCGTACCGGCCACTCGGCGACGGCCGGTACGGTACACCCGGACCACGCATCACCGGGTCCGGCCGGCCGTCTTCCCGGGTCAGGACACGTCCTCGTCCAGCTTGCCCACTACGCGATCAGAGACCTCGGCCAGCACTCGCAGTTCTGCCGGCGTGACATGGTCGAGGAACAGTTCGCGCACCGCCTCGACATGAAGCGGGGCAGCAGCCTCGATCGCCGCACGCCCCGCCTCCGTGATCACCACGAACGCGCCGCGCCCGTCTTCAGCGCACTCCTCCCGCACCACCAGCCCCCGGCCGGCCATCCTCGCGATGTGATGGGACATCCTGCTCTTCTCCCACTCCAGCGCACGGGCCAGATCCTGATAACGCTGCCGCCCCTCCGGCACGTCCGTCAGATTGACCAGCACCGCGAAGTCAGCAGCCGACAAACTCGACTCGGCCTGCAACAAACGCGACAAACGACCCCCGAGCCTCTCATGCAACCGGACAAAGCTCCGCCATGCATGCTGCTCGTCTGGCGTCAGCCACCGCACCGTCTCTTCCATGAAGAAAGTGTAAACGTAGTTGACACTTCACCAAAATTGCCACGGGTCTGGCGGCACATGATCGCCCCAGCCCCGCAGGGCCCTCCAAGGGCAGCACCACGACTCCGGAGGCGCGGCATGACCTGTCCGCCCTGACCGTCCCGGCCGCGCCTCCGGGCCCATTCCCCTTCCTCCGACACCCTGGGACCGGCAGGTCCGACCGGTCCACCCGAGGTGATGGTTCGCGCTCGTCACGGACCGGGGCCTGGCGCGCTCCGGCCTTCACCCCGCCCACGCCTGCTGGCCGGCTGCCTGGTCCGCAAGACCGGTGACCGCGCCGGCGCCGAGGTGATCCAGCTCTGCCCAGCCTCGTCGCCTGGGGCCGGTTCGGACCGCACGCCTTCTGATGGCCTGACGGCCTGACGCAACCGCAAGAGAGGGGACACACCCATGCCTGCCATCACCGTGGACGACGTGCTGGTCCTGCCGCGCCTGCCGGAGCTTGACCCGGTCGGCACGGGCTACCGGCCCGTCCGCCGCCTGACGACGGCGCAGCACGGCTTCGAGGGTGAGGGATTTCCGGTGCGCCGGGCCTTCGCCGGGGTGCCGTTGCCGGAGCTTGATCCGTTCGTGCACATGGACCACATGGGCGAGGTCGAGCAGGCGCCGGGAGATGCCACGGGCACCCCGTGGCATCCGCACCGCGGATTCGAGACCGTCACCTACCTCATCGACGGCGCCGTGGAACACCAGGACTCCAACGGAGGCGGCGGCCTCATCACCGACGGCGACACCCAGTGGATGACCGCGGGGGCCGGGATCCTGCACATCGAGAAGGCGCCGGAGCGGCTCGTCAGGAGCGGCGGGGTGTTCCACGGTGTGCAGCTGTGGGTCAACCTGCCCCGGGCAAAGAAGATGAGTCCGCCCCGCTACCAGGACATCCGCGGCAAACACGCCGGACTGGTCACCACCCCCGACGGCGGCGCGCTGATCCGCGTGATAGCCGGCGACATCGCCGGGCACACCGGCCCGGGCGTCACCCACACCCCGATCACCGTCGCCCACCTCACCATCGAACCCGGCGCCCAGGTCGACCTGCCGTGGGACCCCGCCTACAACGCGCTGGTCTACGCCCTGGCGGGCCACGGACGGGTCGGCAGCGAAGCCCGCCCGATCCGGGAGGGCCGGCTCGCCGCCTTCGGCGCGGGTGACGCACTGCGCCTGGCCGCCGACCATGTCCAGGAGTCCCGCGCCGCCAAGCTGGAGCTCTTCGTACTGGGAGGCCGCCCCATCCGCGAACCCGTCGTCCAGTACGGGCCGTTCGTAATGAACACGCCCGAAGAGGTGCAACAGGCCTTTGAGGACTATCAGGCGGGCCGACTCGGCGTCATCCCCGCCCAGCATCTTCCCCACACTTCCTGAACTTCCGTACGTGACAGCCCAACCAGGAACACCGTCAAGGGGGAGTTCATTGACCAGGATCGGCATCCTCCTCGGCAGCACCCGCCCCAACCGCAACGGCGAGCAGGTGGCCAAGTGGGTCTACGACATCGCCTCCCGGCGCAACGACGCGGAGTTCGACCTCGTCGACCTGCGTGACTACCCGCTGCCGCACCTGGACTGAGCCGCTGCCGCGTCGATGGGCCAGTACCAGGGCGAGCACACGAAGAAGTGGGCGGAGAAGACCGCCTGCTTCACGGGTTCGTCTTCGTCACCCCGGAGTACAACCACAGCACGTCCGGCGTGCTCAAAAACGCCATCGACTACCTGTACAACGAGTGGAACAACAAGGCGGCCGGTTTCGTGTCGTACGGCGGGGTCGGCGGCGCCTGGGCCGTGGAGCACCTGCGGCTGGTCGTCGGCGGCACCGTCCCTCACCGGCCCCGGCGCCACCTGGCCGAACATCCTGCGCATGGACCATAGCCGGGCGCTGCCTCACCGGCAGCTGACGAGCCTTGACGAGCGCCTAGCGGGAGCGGCGGCCCGGCCGGTCGTCCTGCCGGAGACGATCGTCGTGGACCGGGGGCAAGGTCTTCCTCTCCCGGGCGTTCACCGCTCGCCTGCGAAACCCTCGGCATCAGCATCCAGCCCGCCCCACCCCACGCCCCCACCGCCAAGGCAAGGCCTCTTGTTCGAAAGGCAAGGCCTCTTGTTCGGCGTTCTCGCCGCGGCGGGTGATACGTCCGGACCGGTGTTGGGTTCCCGACCGTGGTCCCGGAACCTGGCGGGCGGACGCCCTGGGGGCCGGACTCGGCTTCATGCGACCGCCCGGGCGGGGCTGTCCCGGGCTACCAGGAGGCCAGTGAGCCGTCCGTGTTGCGCCAGACCGGGTTGCGCCAGCGATGGCCCCGTTCGGCGGCGGACCGGACCGCGTCCTCGTCGATGGTGATGCCGAGACCGGGAGCGGTCGGGCGGTCGATGTAGCCGTCGCGGAATGTGAAGGGCGTGGTGTCGACGAGGTAGTCCAGCAGTCCGCTGCTGTCGCCGTATCCGATGCCCAGTGCCTGTTCCTGGATGAGGAAGTTGGGGATCGCGAAGTCGAGTTGGAGGCTGGCCGCGAGGGCGATCGGGCCCAGCGGGCAGTGCGGGGCCACCAGGACGTCGTAGGTCTCGGCCATCGCGGCGATCCGGCGGGTCTCGGAGATGCCTCCGGCGTGGCTGATGTCGGGCTGGGCCACGGCGATGCCGTCGGAGAGTACCGAGCGGAAGTCCCAGCGCGAGTAGAGCCGTTCGCCGGTGGCGATGGGGATGGAGGTGGAGCGCACCACGGCGCCGAGGTCCTGGGAGAACTCCGGCAGCACCGGCTCCTCGACGAACATCGGCAGCAGGGGCTCGAGCAGGGGCAGTACGCGGCGGGACATCGCCCCGCTGAACCGGCCGTGGAAGTCGAGTGCCAGGTCGCGCTCCGGGCCGATGGCCTCGCGGACCGCGGTCACCCCGTCCACGATGGCGTTGATCGCGGCGGGCGCGGCGAGGGGCTCCAGCTGGCCGCAGGGGTTGAGCTTGACCGCCGTCATGCCCTTGGCGACCTGCGCGGCAGCCGATTCGAAGAGTTCCTCGGGGGTTGCGCCGCCGACCCAGCCGTAGACGCGCACTCGGTCGCGGACGTGGCCGCCGAGGAGCTGGTGGACCGGGACGCCGTGGGTCTTGCCGGCGATGTCCCACAGTGCCTGGTCGATGCCGGCCAGGGCGCTGTTCAGGACGACGCCGCCGCGGTAGAAGCCGCTCTTGGCGAGCACCTGCCAGTGCTCTTCGATGCGGGCGGGGTCCTGACCGACCAGGTAGTCGAACATCTCCTCGACACAGCGGGCGACGGTCTGGGCCTTGCCCTCGACGATGGGCTCGCCCCAGCCGGAGATGCCCTCATCGGTATCGACGCGCAGGAAGAGCCAGCGCGGTTCGACGAGGAAGAGCTCGTATCCAGTGATCTTCATGGGGTGGACCTCCGGTCCTGTGCTGTGTACGGCCGGGCGGGGCCTGGGCGAGACGGCGGGCGGGTGAGTCGGTGTGGTTGGGGCGGGTGAGAGGAACTGCCCGCTCCGGAAGGAGAGTTGAGCTGTGAGGAAGTGGCTGCTGTGTGGGCGCCGGCGGCCCCCGGGATGCGGAGGCCGGGTCGTGCCTGGAGCGGGCAGGGGTCCCGCGAGGAACGAGCGAGGGCGGCCTACTCCTGGGAGCTGATGCTGCGGCCACCGTCCACGAGCAGGTTCTGGCCGGTGACGAAGGCGGCGTCCTCGGAGGCGAGGAAGGCGACGGCGGCGGCGATGTCCTCGGGGGCGCCGAGCCGGCCGACGGGGGTGCGTGCGATGGCTTGCGCCTTGTACTCCGGGGGTACCTCGGCCCACAGGCCGGTGGCCACGGCTCCGGGCAGGACGGCGTTGAACCTGATCTGCCCGCCGTACTCGACGGCGAGCTGGCGGACGAGGGCGTCGATCCCGCCCTTGGCCGCCGCGTACGCGGGGAAGCCCTTGAAGCCGATGACCGCGTGCACGGACGAGGTGATCACCACCGCGCCCCTGGCTGTCCTGAGCAGGGGCACGGCGGCCCGGACACCGTAGAAGACGGAGTCGAGGCAGAGCCGCAGCTGGTGGTGCCAGACGGCGTCGTCCAGTTCGTGTGCCGCTCCGGGCAGGTTCTGGCCGGCGTTGAGGTGGAGCACGTCGAGGCGCCCGGTCCAGGACTCGGCCTCGGCGACGGCCTCGGCCCACTGGCCCGGCGAGGTGACGTCGAGGCGCTGGTCCTGCGCCCGCCCTCCTGCGGCGCGGATCTCCTCGGCGACGCGATGGGCGCCCTTGGCGTCCACGTCGGTGACGAGGACCGACGCTCCCTCCGCCGCCAGCCGACGGGCGGTGGCCGCCCCGATGCCGGAGGCGGCCGCGGTGAGCAGGGCCGTACGGCCCGTGAAACGCGCCGGTGCGGCGGCGACGGTCATGGCGTTACTCCTGGTCCTGGCGGTCTGGCCGTGGAGCCGCGCAGCACCAGCCGCGGCTCGGTCGGTACGACGACGTCTCCCACCGGCGCACTTTCGATGGTGGCCACCAGGGCGTCCACGGCCGCGGTACCCAGCTCGTACAGGGGCATCGCCACGGTGGTCAGCGGGGGATGGAGGTGCGCGGCCACGGGCAGGTCGTCATTGCCGATCACGGAGACGTCCTCCGGAATCCTCAGGCCGAGCTCCCGGATCGCGGCCATGGCACCGATCGCCTGGGCGAGCGAGCTGGTGTAGACGGCGGTGACCGGCGGGCGCTCGCCACCGTCGGTGGGGCGCAGCAGTTCCCGCGCCGCAAAACCGCCGCCGTCCTCGGTGAAGTCCCCGGAGGCGACCGGAGCCGCATCCAGCCCGAGTGCGTCGGCGTGGCGCAGGAACGCCTCCTTGCGGACCTCGCTGGGCGTTATCCCGGGCGGACCCGCGATGTGGCCGACTGCGCGGTGACCGAGGCCGTGCAAGTGGTCGAGCGCGGTCACGCTGGAGCGGGCGACATCCATCGTGACGTTGCGGCCGGATCCCGCCACGGCGCGGTTGAGGAAGACGTGGGGGACCGGGCTGCGGCTCAGGGTGTCCAGCAAAGGGTGGCCGGGGCGGGCCGAGGCGACGAGCAGCCCGTCGACCCTGCCCTCCTGCACCAGGTCGTTGAAGGACTCGTCGGCTTCCTGACCGTCGAAGTCCTCGGCCAGCAGGGAGAGATAGCCGAGCT
Source organism: Streptomyces himalayensis subsp. himalayensis (assembly GCF_013778455.1). Lineage (GTDB taxonomy): Bacteria > Actinomycetota > Actinomycetes > Streptomycetales > Streptomycetaceae > Streptomyces > Streptomyces himalayensis. The sequence continues at coordinate 430,182 of NZ_JACEHE010000003.1, forward strand.
GACGGGCGCGCTGGTAGACACCGCGAGCGATGGTGACGTACGTGGGGTTGCCGAGGGCGGGGACCAGCAGGGCCAGTACGTGCGTGCTGGCGCCGGCCAGCGCCCGGGCCCCCGAATGGGGCCGGTAACCGAGCGCCTCGGCGGCCTCATGGACGCGTCGGCGCGTCTCCGGCCGCACGGACAGGTCCTGCCTGCCGTTGAGCACCTTGGACACGGTGGCCTTGGAGACTCCGGCTCTCTCCGCCACGTCCACCAGCCTGGCCCTGACGGGCTGTTCCGGCATGTACACCCCCTTTCCGGTAAGCGCCAGGGGCCGCTCGGCGTGTGCGGCGGTGGCGCGTTCTGATCCGTTAGTGACCTCTTGACACCTTCTGGCGCTGCAACTTAACGTTCGCCAAAGTTCGAGTCAACCGGTTTCCTCGGACGGAAATAGACGACTTGTCTGGGCAGAGCCGCATAAACCTGCCCATGTGAACGCAGCAGTGTCAACGCCGGATAACCGGCCATGGGCGGGGTGCGCTACAAGGCACCCCGGGAGGTCACCGCGGACGCGACCACCGTCGCCGTCGCGGTCGGACGATGCGGTGCCGACACACGTGCACGACAGCCGTGTGCGCGCCCGGTCCGGGACATCTCGCGCCACGGCCGAGTTAGCCCGGCGCTTCGCGCCCGATACCCGTCCCCACGCCCCTACCCCGTGTCCCTTTGCCGCTCCTCCCCGCGGCAACTCCGCATTCCCATACGTCCCGCACGAAAGGCTGTCCAGTTATGTCCGTCCCGACCACAGGGTCTCTCGACAGACGTCGTTTCCTCACCTTCTCCGGTGCCGCGCTCGGCGCGGCCGCGCTGTCCGGCTGTGCCGCTTCCGTCGATGACGGCTCGGGG
>NZ_JACEHE010000030.1 GCF_013778455.1 Streptomyces himalayensis subsp. himalayensis
CGCCTGTACGCAGCACAGGCTCCGTAAGACAAAGCAGAACACCCGGCCGCTTCGCGGCCGAGAAGGCACCAGCGATACCGCGGCGCTCCGCGCCGCCACCGCAAGGATGCGATTCCTTAAGAATTGAGGCGGTCCGGGAGGACCGGGTATGGCTGATGCGAAAGCCCTGGGGTTCCTCGCAAGAACCCGCTGAAACCGGTCCGAGTCACGAGGGCTGGGAGCCCGCGGTCAGCGGTGGCCGCTGAGGAGTTCCTGGAGGGCGGGGGAGTAGCGGTCCGCGAGGTCCGCGATGTCGGCCGCGCGTACGGCCTCGCCCCGGGCGATGCCGTACATGATGCCCAGGCCCAGCAGCATGCTCATGGCGAGTTCGGCGCGGACGGCGGCGTCCGGCCCGGAGAGGCGTTCGGTGAGGCGGGCGACGACCTGCCTCCTGAAGTTGGCGCGGAGCACCTCGCCGTACTCTCCGTGACTGCTGTGCAGTGGCGCGAAGGCGATGCGGAGCACGGGAGCCGTGTTGCGCTCGGCCTGGCTGGTGAGCAGGTGGGTGACCATGTGCCGGCCCAGGTCCTCGAGCGGAGCGTCCAGCAGCGCCTCGGTGTCCTCCTCGAAGGACAGAATGTGGGCGAACAGCCGTTCCTTGTTGCCGAAGTACTTCACGATCAGGGGTGCGCTGACGCCCGCCCGTTCCGCCACGGCCTTGAGCGTGATGTCGGTGTACGGATAACGGGCGAACATGATCCTGGCCGCGCGCAGGATGGCGTCCCGTGACGCCTGTGCGTCCCGGCGCCGGACGCCCTGTCCGGCGGTGGTGCTCGGCCCGTTCACGCTTCCTCCACTACCTCCACCGCGGCACGGGCCGCCGACCGCTTGTGCCGGCGCACTGCGTCGGCGGGCTCCCGGCGACGCGGGATGACGAGTGCCAGGGCGCAGGCCAGCAGGGCGACCGTACCAGCCATGCCGAACGCGAGCAGATAGCCGTGGAGCGTGGGCACCCTGGCGCCGCCCAGCGACATCGTGTGGTGCGTGAGCACGGCGGCGATCGCGGCGCTGCATGTGGCCTGGCCGATGGTGCGCAGCAGCACGTTCACGCCGTTCACGGAGGCGGTCTGATGGGCCGGCACCGCCTCGAGGATGAGCGTGGGCAGGGCTGAGTACGCCAGGGCGGTACCCGCCGAGAGGACGGCCGACCCGACGATGATCAGCCAGAGTTGCTCGCTGTCCGCAAGGCGCACCCCGTACCCCGCGGCGATGACGGCGGCGCCCGCGGCCAAGGCGGTCTTGGCACCCCGGGCGGCCGAGATCCAGGCCGACACGGGGGAGACGAACAGCATGATCAGGCCGCCCGGCAGCATGCACAGGCCGGTCTGCAGGATGGACAGTTCGAGGCCGTATCCGGTCTCCGCCGGGGCCTGGAGCAGTTGGGCCGTCACCAGCGAGTTCGCGTAGAAGGCGAAGCCGGTGAACAGGGCTGCCAGATGCGGCAGTGCCACCCGGGGCCGGGCCGCCAGCCGCAGGTCCACCAGCGGGTTGCGGGCCCGCAGCTGGTGCCGCCACCAGGCGGCCAGCACGATCACCACGGCACCGGCAAGGCCGAGCACCGCCGGGCTGGTCCACCCCCAGTCGCCGCCCTGGGAGATGGCAAGGAGCAGACAGATCAGGCCGGCGCTCAGCCCGGCCGCGCCGACGGCGTCGAAGCGGCCGGGGGTGCGTACGGGAGACTCCGGGACCGCCCACCACGCCAGAGCCAGTCCGATGGCGCCGAGCGCTGTTGTGGCCGCGAACATGACGTGCCAGTTCGCGTACTGGGCGATCGCGGCTGCGAGCGGCAGCCCGAGGGCCGCGCCGATACCGACCGTCGAACTCATGAGTGCGACCGCGGAGCCGGTTCTGGCAGGCGGCAGCTCGTCCCGCAGGAGGCTGATCGACAGCGGTACGACCGCGGCGGCCGACCCCTGGAGGGCGCGGGCCGCGATCAGCAGCCGGATGTCGGACGTCAGCGCGCACACCAGGGAGCCGGCCGTCATCAGCGCGAGCGAGAGCAGCAGTACCCGACGCTTGCCGTACATGTCGCCTGCTCGGCCGAGGACGGGGGTGAGCACCGCCCCTGCAAGCAGAGTCGCGGTGACCATCCATGACACGGCGGTGGCCGAGGACCCCGTCAGCCGCGGGAGATCGGGCAGCAGGGGGACGACGGCCGTCTGCATGACTGCCATGAGCGACCCGCCGAGGGCCAGCACCGGCACGGTGAGCCGCTCCTTGAGGGCTCGTGCCGGAGGACCCGGGACATGAGGCATCGGCATGCTCCGAGCGGAGTCGCGACAGTAGGTGAATAGCAATTCACCACTCTAGGTGAATTGTTGTTCACCAGCCAGATGTGATGGATTATTTCCGCTCAGCGTCCGGCGAGCGAGTCAGGGTCCGCCGGACGAGGACTGCCTTCCGGCGTGCCGATGCGGGCGATGAGGATCGCGATGTCGTCTTCCGCCGGGGTCGCAGCGAGGTGCGTGACCAGGGTGTCGCACAGGCCCGGCGGCGCCTGACCGGTGTGGCCGAGAAGATCGATGAGTTCTGACAGGCGTTCGTCGAGGTCGTATCCGCGGGCTTCGATGAGGCCGTCGGTGTAGAGGACGAGCAGGCTTCCCGGCGGGAAAGCGACCTCGGTGGTGGTGTAGGTGATACCGCCGATGCCCAGAGGTGCGCCGGGGGGCAGGTCGAGCAGGCGGGCGGTGCCGTCGGGAGTGATCACAGCGGGAGGGGGATGGCCGGCGCGGGCGAACCGGCAGCGGTGGGTCGAGGTGTCGCAGACGGCGTACAGACAGGTCGCCAGCAGCGGGTCGTCCAGTTCCTGCATCGCGTGGTCAAGGTGGTCGAGGAGCTGGTCGGGAGGCAGGTCGAGGCGGGACAGCGCCCGCACCGTAGTGCGCATCTGGCCCATGACGGCGGCGGCCGTGATGCCGTGGCCCATGACGTCCCCGATGACGAGGGCCGCCCTGTCCGGAGCGATCTCGGTGGCGTCGTACCAGTCACCGCCGATCTCGTTGACGTCGGACGCCGGGCGGTAGCAGTGGGCGATCTCCATGCCGGCCGGGGCCTGGGGGCGGCGGGGCAGCATGCTGCGCTGCAGGGTGAGGGCGGTGTCGTGCTCCCGGTGGTACAGCCGTGCGTTGTCGATGCAGATGGCGGCATGTGCGGCCAGGTCGCCCGCGAGTGCGAGGTCGGCGGAGTCGAACGCGGTGGGTTCATCGGCCCGCAGAAACGTGGCAACGCCCAGGACGAGGCCGCGCGCGATGAGAGGCACCATCATCAGCGAGTGGACGCCCAGCCGGCGGATCCTGTCGGGCGTGGAGGTGTAGCGGGCGGCGGGAGCGACGGCGCGGGCGTCGACATGGGCCAGCAGATAGGGGCGGCGGTCGACGAGCGCCTGTGCATAGGGCGCGACCGCGGGGAAGTGCAGGATACGGCCGACGGGAGCGAGGACGTCGGCGACCACGGAACCGTACGCGGGTGCCTTGCCCAGCCGGCGCAGGGCGGCGCCCGCGGCGAGACCGGCCAGCGGTTCGGCCGCCTCGGTGACGGTCCGCAGGACGTCGACGGTGACGATGTCGGCGAGCCGGGGGACGGTGAGGTCGGCGAGTTCCTGGCCGGTGCGGGCGACGTCGAGGGTGGAGCCGACCCGCAGCGTCGCCTCGTTCAGGATGGTCACGCGCCTGCGGGTGGTGGCGGAGTCCACGTCGTCCCGCTGGTCGGCGGTGATGTCGACGATCGAGGCGCTGATACCCAGTGGTCGCCCGGCGCGGTCGTCGAGGCGGAAGTACGAGCAGGACCAGACGCGGTCGCGGTGCGGATCGGAGGGCGTACGGCCGATGCGGCGGAAGTTCACCACCGGCTCGCCGGTGTCCAGCACCCGGCGCATCGCCGCCTCCATCTGCTCGGAGTTGACGCCGGGCAGTACCTCCGCCAGGCGGCGGCCCAGGTGCGCCGACGCGGGCACGCCGTTCATGGCCTCCAACGCGGGATTGATCTGCTGGAACCGCAGGTCGGTGTCGAGGACGGCCAGGCCGACGGGTGAGCCCGAGAACCACCCCTCCGGCAGCGCCCGCCCCCCGTGCGTCGACTGTGCTTCACGGGCGTCGGCGGCCAGCCACAGCATGCTGTCCCGGCCCTGACGGCCGGCACCGGCGACCGGACACGCCCACACCTCAAGCTGGACCGTCAGGCCGGTCTTGTGGCGTACGGGAAAGGAACCGGTCGAGCTCCGCCCTGCGGCAACGGCCTCCCTCAGGGACCGGGCCGCGGCATGCCCCTCGGGGAGTACGAAATCGGTACTGTCACGGCCGAGGACCTCCTCGGGTGTGTATCCGAGCAGGTCGCCGGCCGCCATGGCCCACTGCACTATGCGTCCGCCGCCGTCCAGTACGAGGACGGCGACCGGCAGCACGTCCCACCAGGCTCCGGCCTGCTCGTAGACCAGGGCTCTCCGGTCCCCCGCCGGCCTGGGATCCGGCATCGCAGATACTCCACAAAGCGGCTGGTGCTGCCTCCCTTTCAGTATGAACCGGTGTGCGGATTCGCGGCGCCCGTGTGCGGCATCGACAGGTCGACGACTTCGGGCACTCCGGGCGCGTACGTCACGTGGGTACGACCGTCAGACGTCACTCGAGTGCGGGCCGTCACTGGAGTCCTAGCGTCATTTCAACCTGAGCGTCATTTCAAGGCGAGGACGATGGCGGCGCCGATCGCGCCGAGGCCCACCGCCACGGCGGCCGAAAGCCATCCGCCGTCCCGCCAGCGGAACGGGCGGTCCAGCGAGAGCCTGCCGGGGCCCACGGCGGCGATCGTGATCGCGGCGACGGCAAGGCACAGCGGGAACTCCATGCCGCCATTGGCCGCCCACAGGCCGTTCGGCGACGTCGTGGCCATGGCGTTGATCATGACGCCGACCACGGCCGCGGCAGCCAGCGGGGTGAGCAGGCCGACGGCCAGACCGAGCCCGCCGAGGAACTCCGAGGCGCCGGCGAGGCCGGCGAAGAACACACCGGGGCTGTAGCCGAGGTCTTCGAAGCCTTTGCCGGTCGCGCTGAGCCCGGGGCCACCGAAGATGCCGAACAGTTTCTGTGCGCCGTGGCCGGCCAGCAGCAGACCTACGGCCAGGCGGAGCAGCAGGATTCCGACGTCGGCGGCGGACGTGGACAGCGGTTGGGTAGTGCTGGCGTCCGGACGGGACGCGGCCCGGAGCCGTTCAGCGGACACTCTCATCGTTGGTTCGCTTTCTGCACCGACTGCCCCCGGAGCCGACGATGGGCTCCACTGCCGGGGGCGGGTGCGGACGGGTGCGATGTGCCTCTCTTTCACCAGTCCCACCTAGCGACGAATCACCAGATTTCTCCTGTTTTCGGCAGGTATCAAGCTGCGGTACCGAACACACCTGGGATACGTGTCGCAGCGGCCGATGGATTGCAGCGTCGCTCGGCGCAACGGAGAAGAGCTAGGCGCAACGGAGAAGAGCTAGGCGCAACGGAGATGAGCTCGGCGCAACGGAGAAGAACGGAAGGGTGATCGTCTGCAGGACCCGGGAATCCCCCGGCCGATGCGAACCGTATATACAGATATGCAGAGGTTTCGGTTCCCGGTGGGCCGCCTCCCGGACGAGGCTCTGCTGTCCGGCCTGGCCACGGGCGATCCCGAACTCGCCGTCACCTTCGTACGGCGGTTCCAGCACACGGTCTTCGGCGTCGCCATCGCCGTGACAGGCGACCCGCAGCTCGCCGAGGACATCGCCCAGCAGACCTTCGAACGCGCGTGGCGGCACGCGCAGATCTACGACTCCCGCCGCGGATCGGTGACGACCTGGCTGACGACCATCGCACACAACCTCGCCATCGACGCCATCCGCTCACGCAGGCCAGAACCGGTCGCGCCCGAGGATCTCGATGCGCTCCTCGGCGTCGTGACCGACACCCCCGAGCAGCGCGCGCTGGCCGACGACGCGTCGGCCAGGCTGCGCGCCGCCGTGGCGCAGCTGCCGCGCGAACAGGGCCGCGCTCTGGTGATGGCGAGCATCTACGGAATGACGGCCCAGCAGATCGCCGACTGGGAGAACATCCCCCTCGGTACCGCCAAGACCCGCATCAGGACAGCGATGGCCAAGCTGCGGACCACGCTCACGTCTCCGAAGCGAGGCGACCATGGCCAATGACGTGACCTGCGAAACGCTGCGGGAGAACGGCGCCGAGCTGGCTCTCGGCGTGCTGCCGGGCCGGGAGCGGGCCGAGGCGGTCGCACACCTCGACCGCTGCGCGGACTGCCGGGAGTACATCGAGCAGCTGACCCTCGTCGGCGACGGGCTGATCGGTCTGCTGCCGGGGAGCGAGCCGCCGGTCGGGTTCGAGACGCGGGTGGCACGGGCGCTGACCCAGGCGTCCGCCGGGCGCGAAGGACGCCGGGCCACGCACGGATTCGGTCGCCTGCGCAGGGGATTCCGCGGACGTCGACCCGGACGCGTACGGCTGCGGGTCGCTGCTGCCGCGGCCGCCCTCGCCCTCGCCTTCGGCTTCGGCGGCTGGGCCGTCGGCACGGCCATCGAGAACTGGACGTCCTCCCCGCCGGGTCCGGCCGACTCCACGTCTCGCCTGCTGAGTGCGGAGCTGACCGGAGTCGGTCCCGATCGGCCCGAGGCCGGTGAGATCTACGCCCATGCCGGGGCACCGGGCTGGATCTACATGTCCGTCGACCTGGACGACGCCGGGATCCCGTACACCGGCGAGATCTCCTGCCTGCTGGAGCGCACCGACGGCACCACCGTCCGAGTGGGCACCTTCCCCCTGCACGACGGGTACGGCTACTGGGGCGCCCTGGTCGACGTGGATCCGTCCACGCTCTCCGGCGCCCGCCTGACCTCCGCCGACGGCACCGTCCTCGCCGTCGCACACTTCGAGACGGCCTCGTAGGCCCAAAGTCGATCCCGCCCGATGATTCATTCCGCGCCGTCGCAGGAGTCCTCCTTCCGCAAGCCCGCCGAGGAGGTACGGCGCCTGGTGTTCGACCCGCTCACCAAGGCCCAGCAGAAGCAACTGCGGGAGATCGGCCGCCGGATCAACAACGAGATCGGCCCCGACGGCTGCGCCTCCCATCAGCTCTGGACACCGGCCAGGACTCACCGCCCCGGACGGGAGCCGTCCCGCTGCGCCCCGACCCCACACAAGACCGCACGTCAAGCGCCGCTCAGCCTTCTCAGCGTTGCGTCGAAGGCGGCGGAGAGTTCGGGGACCGTGGGCCGGGCGGCCGGATCGGGGCTGAGGCAGCTATCGATGGTCAGTGCGAGATCGTGCGGCAGACGCCGACGGGACGCTGTCGACGGGGCCGGACCTTCGAGCTGCGGGTACCAGTCGTCGCAGCCGCTCGTGCTGCCGCCCGACGTGACCGAGCCTCCATCGCGCACCTCGTCGGGGTCGTCGGCCTCGGTTTCGACTCCTTCGTCGGCCCCATTCACGGTCTCTCCGCTGTCGAACGGCACGTCGCCTGTTGCGACTTCGTACAGCGTGACGCCGATGCCCCACACGTCGGCGGCTGCCGACAGCGGTCCGCCGCGCGCCTGCTCGGGGGAGAGATAGCAGAAGGTTCCGACGCCCGGCGGCGCCATGCCGGGCGGCCGCGCGACGCTGAGGTCCAGCACTTTGGCGTGGCCGCAGTCGACCACGACGTTGGACGGTTTGAGGTCCAGGTGCAGCAGGCCCTGACCATGGAGGTAGTGGATCGCGGAACACAGCTGGACGCCGAGGAGCGCCACGTCCCGGGCAGCCGGGCGGCGCCGCAGCCGGTGGATGAGATGGGACAGTGTTTCGCCGGTCAGCGTTTCCAGTACGACGAGCGGCTCCGGCGACTCGACGACCTCGTACGCGCGGACCAGGTGCGGGTGGGTGAACGCCCGAAGCCAGCGCCCCTCCCGCAGCAACCGGTCGCGCAGCCGCTCCTCGTGTCGGCGGTCGGGCCGCACCACCTTGGCCACGCATCGGCACTGCCGTTCCTCGCTCCATGTGTCGTAGAGATCGAGCCAGCCGGTCCGCGCCAGATGCGCAAGGATCTCGTAGCCGGGAGCGGGACTCGTCCCGGGCGCCAGAGGATCGAGGGCATCCACGGCATCCACGGCATCCACGGCATCCACGGGACAGGGGGCAGCGCCGCCGTTGGCCGAGGGAACAGCGCCGCAGTGCGTCACGGGAGCACCTTCCCCATGTTCAGGGGCAGAGGCTGTGAAGGCCCGGCTACCGTGGGGCCGGTCATCTCGTTCAGCCGGTGCAGCTGCGCGTAGGTCCCACCGCGCAGGACCAGTTCCTCGTGCGTGCCGCGCTCGACGACGCGGCCGTGGTCGAGGACCACGATCGTTGTGGCGTCGCGAACGGTGAGCAGATTGTGGGAGATGACGATGGTGGTGCGCCCGGCCATCAGCCGGCGCAGCGGTTCCATGATCCGTCGGCCCGACTGGGCGTCCAGGCCGGTGGTCGGCTCGTCGAGGAGCAGGACGGGTGCGTCCCTGATCATGGCGCGGGCGATCGCGAGGCGCTGGCGCTGTCCGCCGGACAGGGTGCGGCCTCGCTGCCCCACCACGGTGTCGTAGCCGTCGGGAAGCAGTTGGATGAAGTCGTGCGCGTCGGCGGCGCGGGCTGCCGCCACGATGTCGGCTTCGGTCGCGTCCGGGCGGCCGTAGGCGATGTTCTCCCGCACGGTGCCGTGGAAGACGAGCGTTTCCTGCAGTACCACGGCGACGTTCTCGCGCAGCTCGGACAGCCGTAGTTCTCTGAGATCGACACCGTCGAGGCGGACCGCCCCCTCGTCCGGGTCGTAGAAGCGCAACTGGAGCTTCGCGACCGTCGACTTCCCGGCGCCGCTCGCCCCGACCAGTGCCAGCGTCCCGCCGGGCGCCACATGGAACGACACGCCGGACAGCGCCCATCGGGACGTACCCGGATAACGGAACGACACGCCGTCGAACGCGACGTCCCCCCGGGCGCGTCCGATCCGCCGGGCGTGGTCGGCTTCGGTGACCTGGGGGCGCTGGTCGAGCAGCTCGATGATCCGTTCGGCGGAGGCGGAAGCCGCGTAGAACGTGTTCGTGAGGTGGGACAGATCGCGGATCGGGCTGTAGAGCCTGCTGAGCAGTGCGAGGAAGACCAGCAGCCCGCCCAGCGTGAGCTGGCCCTGTGCCAGCTTCCAGGTGCCGAGTCCCATGACCGCCAGGGCGCCGGCCAGCTCGATGGCGTCGACGATCGGTCCGTAGACGGCGCGGATCCGCGCCGACGTCATCGCCGCACGGAACTTGCCGGCGGTCTCGCGGTCGAACCGGTGCTCCTCCCACGCCTGGCGGTTGTACGCCTGCACGAGGGCGACGTTGCCGAGGGACTCCTCGGCGATCGCGCTGATGGAACCGCTGCGCCGCCTGCGCTCGCGCGACGCGGCCTTGATCAGCCGGGAGAAGTGCCGGGCCGCGTGCCAGAAGAGCGGCACGATGACGAGTGCGAGAAGGGTCAGATCCCACTGCAGGTAGAAGAGCAGGCCGAGAAAGACGCCCAGGCGGATCACGTGGTACAGGGCGTTGGCCACCCCGGACAGGAGGAACGTCTCGACCGCGTCGACGTCGCCGGTGACGCGAGCCAGTACGTCCCCCAACCGCCGCCGCTCGAAGAACCCGAGCGACAGGCTCTGGACATGCCGGAACACGTCCGACCGGAGCGCGAGCAGGAAGCGCTCACTGACCCACGTGGACAGCACATCGTCGGCGAACCCCAGAATGCCGGAGCAGACGATGAGTCCCAGGTAGGCGAGGGCGATCCACAGGAAGGGGCTCAGGTCACGTGGGACGAGGACATCGTCCACGATGATCTTGAAGAGCCAGATCTCGGCCGCGTCGATGAGGGGCCCGATGATGCTGAAGCCGAGTATGGGAACGAGCCAGCGTCGGCCACCGCGCGTATAGGGCCAGAAACGCCGGAACACCTCGCGTGGGGGGACGGCCGGCGCGGCGGCGACGACGGCGTCGGGGTCTTCGGCCACCGACAGCAGGCGCCGCAGGGCAGGACGCCAGACGGGCCGCCGGGTAGGCCGCGAGACACGCGCCATGGCACGCGTTCCTCAGGTGTGGGATCGCGGGCCGAGCGGACCGAGAGCTCCCGCCTCCGGGCTCCGGCCCGCTCGGCCGTCATATGTGGGTCACCACTTGTGACCGTGGGTGGTGTGACGGCGACGGCGACGGTGGCGGCGCTTGCCGGTCGTGTCGGTTCGCTTCGACGTTGTCTTGTCCTTCTTGTCGTGATCGTGATCGTGATTGGCGGGACATAGATCACTGAAGATCAGCATGAGTTGCCTCCTCAACGTGCCCCCGAACGGGATACGTCTCGGAGCTGCTGTGGGATGGCGTTTTCCGGGAGATTCTTTGTTCCGGGAGAATCATGCCGCCGTCAGCACGTGCCGCGCGGTGTTGCTCGGTCTCCGACTCTTTCGGCGTGTCGCCTCTTCTCCGACCGGCATGCGCCCCCTGGTCCACTGGCGTGTCGCGTTGTCACCCACCGGCATCCGCGCCCTGCTCCACCGGCGTGTCGGGGGACAGGAGTGCCGTCGTGGCTCGGGAGTGCAGGGAGTCCAGGACGTCGGTCTGCCGACGAGCCCTGTCGAGCAGTTCCTGGAGCCGGCCGGCGTCCAGCCTGGAGTCGCGCGCGGCTGCCGTGAGCAGGGAGCGCCAGAGCAACGCCTTGCCCTCGACGCCGATCCGCAGGGCCTCGAGCTCGACGATGGCGGTGAGGCCGGAGCGGCGGAGCAGACGGCCGTTGGGCTTCAGCCGGCCGACCTTCTCGCCCACCCAGGCCCCGCAGACCTTGTACCGGCGGACGGGAACATCGAGGGATGCCATGAGCCGCAGCAGCGTCTGCCGGTCCTGTGAGATTTCGGTAGCGAGGTTCTCCAAGTCAGGGCCGTACGCCGATCCGCGGTGCTCCTGGACCATGCGGCGGGCAAGCTCGACACCGCCCGTGGCGCCGGCCAAGTGATCGTTGAGATAGATGCCGAGCATTCTCTGCCGAGTGGGACCGTTGGAGTCTCGTGCTGGAACGCCCATGATGTCCTCCGGACTCTGGAACCCCGCGAGACCGGCCGAGTTCCCCCACACCAGCACCTCGGAAACGCCCCCCTTCGGGCGGACGGCGGGAGTTTGACGACAGGGCCTAGGAACGGTGCTCCTGAAGGGGTGTTTCTAGGGGCATCATGAAAGGGAGGCTCAATTGTCCGCCATGTGGGGTTTCGTCTGTGGGAGGCCGTCATGCAGACCGTCGAGCGTTACCGGCTGACCTTCACCGACCGGGGATCGTCGGGGGCCGGTGTCGTGACGGACGAGGTGATCGTCGAGCGCACCGACGCTCTCGGGCCGGGCGGAAACCCGGTGTACAGCGACCCCACCGGGATACTCCGTGCCGAGATCAGCCCGGCGGGCGAGGTACGGATGCTGGCCACCGGCGTCTATCAGTCGCCGCAGGCACCCCGTGCCGAACCGTTGCCCTGATACGACCGCGCCCTTGCGGGGCGTACCAACCGGTCTCTGCCGCCATCTGCACCAGGCCCGTCGTGGGCGGAGGGGTGTCGGGAGTACGCGCGAACCTCCGAGCCGTGAACACGCCCACGAGCCGGACGACGTCCGATGGCGATGCCGGTCGTGGGCGCGGCCGGCGCAGAGTGGCCCGGCTGCCCGGCTGCCCGGCTGCCCGGCTGACCGGCGCCCCGGCTGACCGGCGCCCCGGCTGACCGGCGCCCCGGCGCCCGGACGGTGACGGAGCGAGAAGGCGGTCGGCATACTGGCGCCATGCGGCAGGCCTACGTCCACGAGGCGGTCCTCGTCATGGAGCGGGACGCGGACACGCAGGCGCCGGGGGCGGCGATCACCATGGCGCTGTGCGGCCACTGGGAGCATCAGCCGCCCTGCCCGCTGGCCCCGTACCACACCCGCGCGGAACGGGTGGGCGAGCGGGTGCTGCTCCGCACGTTGTTCGCCGCCGACCCCGCCACCGAGCACGTGGTGCGCGACCGCATATGATCTTGCTCTGTCCACCGGCCGGCTCCAGGGCCCGGACACGCTGGTCACCCGCTGGCGCCTGCACGGCAGTCGGCGCGGCGACGTGACCGCCGATGAGGCTCGCCATGCCGAGCGACTGATGGGCGCGTGACGAGAGACCGGGCAGCTGCCGAGGCCTCCGGTCCGGCCGCGCTTGCCCCGCCTCCATGCGGCTGCTCTGATGGGTGGCCGTGACGGCAGCAAGCGCGACCGAGACGGTCGAAGCGGTGTTCAGGATCGAGTCGGCGCGGATCATCGCAGGTGTCGCCCGCATAGTGCGGGACGTGGGTATCGCCGAGGAACTCGCGCAGGACGCCCTCGTCGCCGCGCTGGAGCGGTGGCCGGAATCGGGTGTCCCTGACAGGCCGGGCGCCTGGCTCATGGCCACCGCCAAACACCGCGCGATCGATCTCGTACGCCGCAAGGAGACGTACGCGCGCAAGCTGGCAGAGGTGGGGCGGGCCATGGAGGACGTGCCGCCGCCCGAGCCGGCCGACGCGGACGACATCGACGACGATCTGCTGCGGCTGATCTTCACCGCGTGCCACCCCGTACTGTCCCCGCAGGCCCGGATCGCGCTCACCCTGCGTCTCCTGGGCGGCCTGACGACAGAGGAGATCGCACGCGCGTTCCTGACCTCGGAACCGACGGTCGCCCAACGCATCGTCCGCGCGAAACGGACGCTCGCCAAGGCCCAGGTCCCCTTCGAAGTCCCCTACGGCTCCGAGCGCGCCGCTCGCCTCTCGTCGGTTCTCGAGGTCATCTACCTCATCTTCAACGAGGGGTACTCCGCCACAGCCGGCGACGACCTGGTGCGACCGGCCCTGTGCGAGGACGCGCTCCGCCTGGCGCGTGTCCTGGCCGGCCTGACACCCAAGGAGCCCGAAGTCCACGGCCTGGTCTCACTCCTGGAGTTCCAGGCCTCTCGCATCGCGGCCCGCACGGGCCCCGACGGCGAGCCGGTGCTCCTCGCCGACCAGAACCGCTCCAAATGGAACCGCATGCTCATCCGCCGCGGCATCGAGGCCCTGCAGCGTGCGGGCCACGGTCCGTACTCCGTCCAGGCCGCGATCGCGGCGTGCCACGCACAGGCGATCCGGTACGAGGACACGGACTGGACGACGATCGCCGCCCTGTACGGCCGGCTGATGACCCTGACGCCCTCCCCGGTGGTGCAGCTGAACCGGGCCGTCGCCGTCGCGATGTCGCAAGGCCCGGAGGCCGGCCTGCAGCTGGTCGACGCCCTGACGGACGAACCGGCCCTCAAGGACTACCACTTGCTGCCGAGCGTCCGCGGGGATCTGCTGGAGCGCCTCGGGAGGAGGGAGGAGGCGCGTGCCGAGTTCGAGAGGGCGGCGTCCCTGACCCGTAACGCACGTGAGAGAGAGCTGCTCATGGAGCGGGCAGCATCCCAGGGGCGGGGCGGTGCCTGACCGCTCCCTCGCGTTGAATTCCCTTTTCACGGCGTCGGCGCCGACCAGAAGGTCGGCGCCGTAGCCGTCCGGCAGCATGGCCTGTCTAACCGGGAGCGGTTCCCGTGCTGCCGGCGAAGAGGACGGTGGCCAGTTCGTCGTCCAGCGACGTGCGGATCTTGTCCGTCACGCCGCCTTGCACGGCGTCACCGACGACCTCGATCACCGAACGTGCATCGTGGACCGCCTTGGGGACATCCTTCCCCTCGCGCCGAGCGACCCGGTCGAAGAACTCCTGCCGGGTCATGCGCACGCCCGTAACGGGGTGGTCCGGGGACGTCTCGACACGCCGCATGTGCTCACCGATCTCCTGCGGCAGCTGAGCGGCCACGTTCTCCGACAGTCCGGCAGGGATGCGTTCGGCAAGCGTCTCCAGCGTCGCCCGGGTCGCCGCCTCGGCCGCGCCCCGGCTGTCCAGCCGGGCACGGGCCTGCACCTGGCCGATGAATTCGTCATGCTGCATCGCCGCTCACCTCCAGTGAAGGTCCCAGCTCAGGTCCCGCGACCGTCCCAGCTCCGGGTAGCCCAAATCACGAGGACAAAACGACCGCGCCGGGCGATCCGTACCGCTCTCGCGCCGCCGGTTCGGTCGCCTGATTACGGGTACGCGCAGATTGTTGCCATCAGAACCCGAGAACCGCTGGGAGATATGTGATGGCCAGAAAAGACAAAGCCTCGAACGCCGCCCAGAAGATGAAGGGCAAGGCGAAAGAAACAGCCGGCAAGCTGACCGACGATGAGCGACTGGAGCGCGAGGGCAAGACCGAGGAAGCCAAGGGCGACGTCAAGCAGGCCGGAGAAAGCGTCAAGGATGCGCTCAAGCGGGGACGGCGGTGATCCGCGAAGGCCGCACTCTTTTCAAGCCTGGACGCCTTGGCGGCGTCCAGGCTTTTCGTGTTTCGGCATGCACTCGGACGGGACTGCGGCAGGGCTCGCGGCCGGATTTCCGTGCCCCAGGCACCGAAGCTGCGCCAGAGCGCATCAGAATCGCCGAATACCCCTCAGTTCGGCGCCGCGGCTTCCCGCTGCCGTGGTTTGCCGACCCCGCGACTCGTAGCCTGAAGAACGGAGTCGACGGCAAGGGGGCAGACGCTTCAGGGAGGCCGACGTGACCGTTGAGGCCGAAGCGGCCGGGGGCCGTTCGCGCACTCCGGGCGGATCCCCGGGCGCCGACACAGGCAGCAGCACGACCCGCTACCTGCCGGTCGCCGACCACGGCCTGATCGGCGATCTGCGCAGCGCCGCACTGGTGGGCACGAACGGGACCATCGACTGGTACTGCTGCACGCGCTTCGACGCGCCCAGCGTCTTCGCCTCGATCCTCGACGCCGACAGGGGAGGATCGTTCGAACTCGCCGCGGATCTTCCGGCGCGTACGAAGCAGTTCTACTTCCCCGACACCAACGTGCTGATCACCCGCTTCTTCGCGGAAGACGGAGTCGGGGAGATCCAGGACTTCATGCCGGTCGTCGACGACTCCCGCGAGGCCGACCGGCACCGGCTGATCCGCCGCGTGGTGTGCGTACGGGGATCGCTGCCGTTCCGGGCCCGTGTGGCGCCCCGCTTCGATTACGGGACGCAGCCGCACACCGTGCAGGCGCTGGGCGGCCAGGCGATCTTCGAATCGCCGACTCTCACTCTCGCCCTGACGTCCACTGTCCCACTCGAGATCAGCGGCCCGGACGTGTGGTCGCTGTTCAAGCTGCACGAGGGCGAGTCCGCCGTCTTCGCACTGGACCGGGTCGGCGAGGACGTGGCCCCCCGCTTCTGCCCGCTGACCGAGGCGGAACATCAGTTCAACGCCACTGTCGGCTACTGGCGGCGGTGGGTGTCCCGGTCCCGCTACCGGGGCCGCTGGCGGGAGATGGTGCACCGCTCCGCCCTCACCCTGAAGCTGCTCACTTACGCCCCGACCGGCGCCATCATCGCCGCGCCGACCACCAGCCTGCCCGAACAGATCGGCGGCGAGCGCAACTGGGACTACCGGTTCGTATGGATCCGTGATGCCGCGTTCTGCGTCTACGCGATGCTCAGGCTCGGGTTCACCGATGAGGCGGAAGCCTTCATGGGTTACCTCTCCGAGCACGTCCGCGACGACCCGTCCGTGGCGATCGGCCCCACAGGACCCCTCCAGATCATGTACGGCATCGACGGGCGCCATGAGCTGCCCGAGCGGGAACTGTCCCATCTGGAGGGCTACTGCGGCTCCGCCCCCGTACGCATCGGCAACGACGCCGTCAACCAACTTCAGCTGGACATCTACGGGGCGCTCATCGACTCCCTCTACCTCTACGACAAGTGGGGCCGGCCCATCTCCAGCGCCCACTGGGACCGCATCTGCGAGCTGGTCGAGTGGGTGTGCGAGCACTGGGACCAACCCGACGAGGGGGTCTGGGAGACCCGCGGCGGCCGCAAGGCGTTCCTCTACTCCCGGCTGATGTGCTGGGTCGCGATCGAACGGGCCATGCGGCTCGCGCAGCACCGCGGACTTCCCGCCGACCAGGTGCGCTGGGGGCAGGCCCGGGACGCGATCTACCGCCGGATCATGAGCCGCGGCTGGTCGGAGAAGCGGCACGCATTCGTCCAGTACGAGGGCGGCGACGTCCTCGACGCATCCGTGCTGATGATGCCCTTGGCGAAGTTCATCTCGCCCATCGACCCCAAATGGCTGGCCACGCTGGACGCCCTCGGCGAGGATCTGGTGTCCGACTCGCTTGTCTACCGCTACGACCCGCAGGCCAGCCCGGACGGGCTGCGCGGCGAGGAGGGCACCTTCTCGATCTGCTCGTTCTGGTACGTCGAGGCACTGACCCGCGCCGGCCGCCTGGACGAGGCACGGCTCGCGTTCGAGAAGATGCTCACGTACGCCAACCACCTCGGCCTGTACGCCGAGGAGATCGGCCACACCGGGGAGCAGCGCGGCAACTTCCCCCAGGCCTTCACCCATCTGTCACTGATCAGCGCGGCCTTCAATCTCGACCGTGCGCTCGGCTAGCCACGCGGACAGGATGCGCCGGCCCGTGCTCGGAACACCGTGATCGGAGCGCCGGGAAAGGAGCTCATGTCAGCCGTTGTGGTTGTCGGCGCAGGGATCGTCGGGGCCTCGGTGGCCTACCACCTGGCACGCCGGGGCGTTTCTGTGACCTTGATCGACGGGGGGGCGTCCCCGGCCACAGGAGTGACAGGCGACTCCTTCGCGTGGATCGGCGGCTCGGAGGCAATTGGCCGGGTGGCGCCGAGGATCTGCGCGGATCCGTCCTGGCGGACTACCAACGATCCCGGACTGATCAGGACCATCGTCGTCACCCGGGACTTCGAAGCCCGGGAGGTCCGTGACGGCCGGCTCTTGCTGACGGGAGAACCCGCCGCCGCACTGCGGCGCCCCCGCCCGCAGCGTTGAGGCTGTGATGAAGCGTCAGTCGCCGCCACCACCACCGCCGCAGCTGAAGCCGCCGCCCGAGCCGCTGTCCGAGTCCGAGGTGGAGTCGGAATCGCGGTCCAGGGCCTTGCCCATGCGGATCAGAGCCCGGCCGAGGCCGGACGGTATCGGCTGCGTATTGGCGACGCTGCGTCGGACCGGCCCCTCCGGGAGGACGGCGGGGCCGCCGAGGACGTACGCCGGCAGGTTCGCGTCCCGTTCGGCCGCCTGCAGGCGCCGCCTGCCCGCCCGGGTCAGCCGGCGCCGAGACCCCGTCACCAGGCCCTGTTCAGCCAGTCGGTGGCCGATCTCCTCGACCTCCGGGGAGCGTTGCAGGGCGGCGTGTACGTCGTCGACGCTCCTGCTGCGCGGGCACGACGCGATCATGGCGCGCTCGACCGGGTGCCGGGGTATTTCGTCGCCCACGGCACGCATCCGTGAACTGCGGAGCCTGAGCAGCCCGCGCTCGGACAGCGCGATCACCGCACAGTCCGCCACCCGTTTCGCCCCGCCCGCCAGGAAGGCGACGTCGTACGCGTCGAGGGCCTGGGTCTCGTCCACCACCGCTGCGGACCGCCGGAACACCATGCGCATACCGAGCCCCCCTTCGGACACCTCGTCTGTCGGCAGTGTCGCCGCGCAGAAGGGCGCACAACCCTCTTCCCTGCCGCTTCAGAGCAACACTTGAGCTTTCCGGTCGGAGGGAGGGGACGCCGCCGGATGGAGGTTCGCGCGCCCGGTGCGCGGTGCCCGGCGCCCGCGCGCACGCTCGCGGCGCAGCCGCGCCCGGCGCCCGCGCGCACGCTCACGGCGTAGCCGCGCCCGGCAGATGCCACGGCCGGTGTGGCCTCCCCGCAGGCCACAGCCGGTTGGTCAGGTCGCGTCCTTGGTCAGATCGCGTCGGTGAACACGGGAAGGTACCCACGGGACTGTCCGGTCGCCGTGGGGTGGTACGACTCGGTCAGGGCAAGAAAGTTGATGCTCCGCAGCCAAGGGCGGTGGGAGCAGATCCCGTGTCCGGAGAAGGTGGCCCTGACGTCGCCGAAGGTGAATCCGTGATCGGCGGCGCGCTTCTCGATCACGCTGTTCAGATGGTCCACGCCGTCGTTGATGGCGGAGCGTTCAGTCTCCGACAAGCCCCCCGAACAGGTGCCGTCGAGTTGGTACAGCCGCGGGTAGCCCAGCACCACGACGTGGGCGGCCGGGGCCTTTCTCCTGATGGCCGTGTAGACGCGGTCGAGGTCGTGGGGCAGCTTCCTTTCCATGTACGAGTGCGCCTGGCCGATGTCGGAGAGGCATGCCCTGGTGCCCCGCAGCACACAGGTCGTCATGACGTCGGCGAACCCCGCGTCGCTGCCGCCCACGGTGATGCTGACAAGGCCGGTGCGGGAACTGAGCGGGCCGAGCTGCCTGGCAAGGACATCACGCGTGGAAGCGCCGTTGCACGCGGTGAAGCTGAACGAAGAGGGTGAGTGGGCGCGGGCCCACAGCACGGGATACGCGCTGCTGCTGCGCAGGCAGTCGACGCTGGAGCCGATGTAGCTTCCGGCTCCGACACCGGAGGAGTAGGAATCACCGAGGGCCACATAGCCCGTGGCCGCCTCTCGTGGGGACGCCTGCCCCGTCGTGGCACCCGTGACGGCGCAGACGACGGCGAGGAGGAGGGAGGACATACATGCCGCGATTCGGGACAGTCTCATAGACCTCGCTTAGCATGATCGATCCGGCTCGACCGTCGCTGCGGTCGTCTCCTTTTCCGCTCCGCAGAGGAACCCCACGACCACGACGGCCTGTCAACGGCCTTACGCCTGCGGCGACTTCGGCTGGGGCGCATGGACGAACCGATCTGACAGCCTCCTGCCCGAGGTCACCCGGAGAGCCGTCCCCCTTCCGGCGGGCCCTGCGGCGTGGCGGGCTCCGGGGCACCGAGGGATGCTGGGGGCTGGACGGTGCCGCCGCACTGTGATCGTTTCGGCGGCAAGCCATGGTGCGGCCATGCGGTCGGCGGCCGCAGTTCACCGGCGGGGCCTAGCTTTCGGGTCGCCACCCCCGGAAGCCCGCGATTGAGCTGTTCCTGACAGAGGAGCGTCATGACAGTCCCCAGAGTGTCCGCATCCCGCCGTTTCGGCCGCCCCCGTACCCTCGCCGCGCTCGCCGCCCTGCTGCTGGCCGGTTCGGCCCCGGCGGCGTTCGCGGTCTCCGTGCCGGAGCCGGTCTCGACCACGGCGTCGGTGGAGACGCCTGCGGTGTACGACGACGAGGCCGGCGGCGACGCCGACGCTGACGACCCCGCCGTTTGGGTGGACCCCGCCGCCCCCGCACGCAGCATCGTCATCGGGACGCTCAAGAACGCCGGACTCGACGTGTACGGCCTGAACGGGCAGCGGCTGCAGCACATCGCCGCCCCGGCCGCGCCTGGCGAGGAGGCCGAGGCGGGCCGGTTCAACAACGTCGACGTCGTCTACGGCTTCGACCTCGGCGGGAAGAAGACCGACCTGGCGCTGGTCAGCGACCGGGGACGGGACCGGATCCGGATCTACGCCATCGACCCGAAGGCCGTGGCCGAGGGCCGCCCCCCGCTGACCGACGTCACCGCCGCCACGGTGGCCCCCGTCTTCTCCGCCTCCGAGGCGGCCGTGGACGAGCAGCGCACCGCGTACGGCCTGGCCGCCTATGTGGAGGACGGCGACGTGTACGTCGTGGTCAGCCGCCGCTCCGAGACCCGCCTGAAGCTGCTCAAGCTGACCACGAGCAACGGCAAGGTCGGCTACACCACCGAGGACACCCTCGACATGCCCGGCTCGTTCACGCTGCCCAACGGCCAGCAGTGGACGCCCTGCGCGGACCCGGGCGACCGTGCGCAGTTCGAAGGCATGGCCGTCGACCAGGAGACGCACGTCCTGTACGCGGCCCAGGAGGACGTCGGCCTGTGGCGGATCCCGCTGGACGACGCGGACTTCGAGACGCCCACCCTGCTCGACAAGGTCCGCGAGTACGGCGTGCCGTGGACCTACGACGCGGCGGAGGAGGAATGCGTGATCGACACGGCGAACGACCCCGGCTACGGAGGCACGCGCCTCTCGGCCGACGCCGAGGGCATCACCGTGTACCACGCCGCTGACGGCAAGGGCTACGTCCTCGCATCCAGCCAGGGCGACGACACCTTCGCCGTGTACCGGCGCGAGGGCGGCAACGCCTACCTGGGCCAGTTCGAGATCGCAGACGGCCCGGCGACCGACAGCGTGCAGGAGTCCGACGGCGCCACCGTGGTCAACGTCCCGCTGGGCGCGTCGTTCCCCCAGGGCCTGCTGGTCACCCACGACGGACAGGCGACTCCCGAGGACGGCGACCGGGACGCCACGAACTTCAAGTTCGTGCGCTGGGACGCGGTGGCGTCGGCCTTCCCGGCCCCGCTGACGGTGGACACGCGGTCCTTCGACCCGCGTGACACGGACAACGACTGACCGGACGCGGACGACGACTGACGCCGACGACGACTGACCGGACGCGGACGACGACTGACGCGGACTGAGGAGAGGCCCCGGGCCGGTGGACGTACCGGCCCGGACCGCGCACCGGGCTGGGATCGCACCTATGTGCACCCGGCCCGCTGTCGGCGTTTCCTGCGCGGCTGGGTCCGCTGCGGGGAATCGCTGGACAGCCGATTGCCGGACGCGCCGGTAACGACTGCGAATACGGCGAGTAGCGGCCGAAACGTCCGGAGTGGTTCGGGCCGTCGAAGTGGTTCGGCCACCTGGACGGTTTCCTATGTGTGCCAGGGCAACCGGGGGCACCCTGGGAGCATGGCCCAAGAAGCGCCCGTGATCGTGCACCCGCCCCAGGAGGATGGAGGGCGGCGGGTGGTGATCCGTGGTGAGCACGTAGGGACGGCCTACACCCTGTTCGACGTGCTGGAATTCCTGCGCCGGGCCGGCTTGCCGGAGGCCGATACGGCCATCGACGACCCGGAGCTGATCGAATGGCGCGGAGGCGGCCCCGAGGTGTGGAACAACGAGCCGCCGAAATAGGCAGGGCCACCGTTCAACGGGTGACCGCCTTGTGCGGCGCCGCGTCGGCCGCTCGCACTCACGATGTCTCGATATCGGCCCAGCGAGTGACCCCGCCGCAGTGGCTGCGAACGCCGTGCCGGGCGGACAGGGCGGCGACGATCGGAATGCCGCGGCCGTGTTCCTCCGGCTGCAGGTCGGACGGTCGCTGACCGTGCGACGCGGGTCCTGCGTCGGTCACCTCGATACGCAGGGCACGATGCCCGTCGACCTGGGTCCGGGCCAGTCGCAGCACAGCGGGCGGACGGGCGTGGGTGACGGCGTTGGTGACCAGTTCCGAGATCACCAGTAGTGCGTCGTCGGCGGTGTCGGGAGGCAGGCTCCAGCCCGCCAGGACCGTGCGTGCGCGTCGGCGCACGGCTGCCACGGCCTCGGGGATGTGCGGTACCGGACAGAGGTGCTCCACGGCAGCGTCCGGCGTCATACGAGCACCGGGGAATCTGCTCACGGCTGTGGCGCTCACCGGGTGCCTGCCGCCGCGGGCCGCGGAGCGGCGCCGGGATGCGCATACGAACGGTGAAGCAGGTACGGCAGGACGCGGCCGCCTGCCGAGTGCCGAGGCCGCCGCCGCGAGCCCGTCGGCGAGCTCGGGGTTATCAGCTCTGCTACCACGTGTCCTCCTCCGGAATGCCCTTCGGTGGTGACGAACATGTCGAGCGCCACCGGCGCGGTTCGGCGGGGGCCGTCGCGCGCCGCGCAATGGTGGAAACTGCGCCAATAGGGCACGCTAGGCATCGAGGCATGGCCGGTCAATGAATAGCGGTCGACATTGCCGAACGGAGATGTCGGCCATCGAACAAGAATCGAAACATCCGGTTAAATCTGGGCCGGACCTTTCGACGTGACGAGAGCCGTGTGCCGGCGGACCGACAGTGCCGAACGCCGAGGCGGAGTTACGATCGCAGCATGCCCGGCGCGGTCCAGTCGATCGAGCGAGCGGCGGCGATCCTGCGTCTGCTCGCCAGCGGCCACCGCCGACTCGGGCTCGGAGAGGTGGCGGCCTCACTGGGCCTGGCGAAGGGCACCGCCCACGGCATCCTCCGCACCCTGCAGCACGTCGACTTCGTCGAGCAGGACCAGGCGACCGGGAAATACCAGCTCGGGGCGGCACTGCTGCACCTCGGCACCAGCTATCTCGACGTCAACGAGCTGCGGTCGCGCTCCATCAACTGGGCCGACGCCCTCGCCGCCCGCAGCGGCGAGGCGGTCCGGATCGGTACGCCCCTCGAGGGGCAGGTACTCGTCGTCCACCACGTCTTCCGGCCCGACGACACGCTGCAGACCCTGGACGTCGGCTCGCTGCTCCCGCTGCACGCCTCCGCGCTCGGCAAGGTCCTGCTGGCCTACGGGGCCACGCCCGTGGCCCCGCTCGTGGAAGCGGGCCTGGAGGCGTACAACCGCCACACCCTGGCGACCCCCGAGGATCTCGACCGTGCGCTCACCGAGATCCGGGAGGTCGGGTGGGCCGCCGAGGTCCAGGAAATGATCATCGGTGAGGCCGGTATCGCCGTGCCGATCCGGGGGCAGGGCGGCCTCGTGGTGGGCGCCATCGGCGTCTCCGGAGCGGTCGAGCGCATCTGCGACACGCGGGGCCGGCCCCATCCCAACCTCGTCGCCCTGGTACGCGACGCCGCCCGCGCGGTCTCGAGGGATCTCGGAGCCGCCCGCTGGTGACGTCCATGCCCTCCTCGCCCGCATCGGAAGGCCTGCTGATGGTTGAACGCTATGTGATGTCCATCGACCAGGGCACCACTTCCACGCGATGCATCCTGTTCGATCACCGTGGGCGCCTGGTGTCGGTTGCCCAGCGGGAGCACCAGCACCACTTCCCACGGCCCGGCTGGGTCGAACACGACGCCGTGGAGATCTGGCGCAACCTCCAGCGCATCGTGCCGCAGGCGATGGACGGAGCCGAAGCCGACCAGGTGGCCGCCATCGGCATCGCCAACCAGCGCGAGACGACGGTCCTCTGGGACCGGACGACGGGCGCTCCCGTGGGCAAGGCGATCTCCTGGCAGGACACCCGCACCGATTCACTGGTCGAGGACCTGCGGCGCACGACCGGGGACGACTTCTTCCTCGATCGCTGCAGCCTGCCGCTCGCCACCTACTTCTCCGCGCCGCGGATCCGCTGGCTGTTCGACCACGTCGAGGGGCTGCACGAGCGCGCCGAACGGGGCGAGGTGCTGTTCGGCACGATGGAGACCTGGCTGATCTGGAATCTCACCGGCGGCCCCACCGGGGGACTGCACATCACCGACGTCACCAACGCCAGCCGCACCATGCTCATGAACACCCGCACCCTCACCTGGGACGAGGACCTGCTGGCGTACTTCGGTGTGCCCCGATCGATGCTGCCGGAGATACGGTCCTCAGCGGAGTCCTACGCCGTCGCAGGGTCCCTCCTGCCCGGGGTCCGTATCGGAGCCGCCCTCGGCGACCAGCAGGCGGCACTGTTCGGACAGACGTGCTTCGCACCCGGCGAGGCGAAATGCACCTACGGGACCGGCAGCTTCCTTCTGATCAACACCGGCACCCAGGTCATCCGGTCACGGCACGGGCTGCTCACCACCGTCGGCTACAAGATCAAGGACGAACCGGCGGTCTACGCCCTGGAAGGACCCATCGCCGTCACCGGCTCGCTCGTCCAGTGGTTCCGCGACAGTCTCGGACTGATCAGCAGCGCACCCGAGATCGAGACCCTCGCACGCACCGTCGACGACAACGGCGGCTGCTACATCGTCCCCGCGTTCTCCGGCCTGTACGCCCCCCACTGGCGCAGCGACGCGCGCGGCGTCATCGTCGGCCTCACCTCGTACATCACCAAAGGCCACCTCGCCCGCGCCGTACTGGAGGCCACCGGCTGGCAGACCCGGGAGGTCGTCGACGCCATGAACGCCGACTCGCCGCACTCCCTCAAGGAGCTCAAGGTCGACGGCGGCATGACGGCGAACAACCTGCTCATGCAGTTCGTGGCCGAGGTACTCGACGTCCCCGTCGTACGCCCCATGGTCGCCGAAACGGTTTCCCTCGGCGCCGCGTATGCCGCCGGGCTCGCCGTCGGCTACTGGCCTGACCTGGAAGGACTCCGCCGCAACTGGCACCGGGCCGCCCAATGGCTGCCGGACATGGACCCCGAGCGGCGGGAGTCGGAATACGACAACTGGCAGCGCGCCGTCGAGCGGGCGCTCGGGTGGATCAAGCCGGCCAAGCGCTCACTCTCCTGACGACGGGGCGCCCGGAGGCTTCCATCGCCGCGCGCGGGCGATGAGCAGAGCGACGTCGTCGTGGTTGTCGGGGTGGCGCAGCGCCCGCAGCAGATGGTCGCAGGTGTCGTCCAGTGAGCGGCCGGGCTCGTCGAGGAGCCACAGAAGCGTGGTCAGACGTTCGTCGAGCGAGTGCTGACGGGTTTCGACGAGGCCGTCGGTGTACAGCACGAGCTGGTCACCGGGGCGGAAGTCGACGGTGGTCGTGGAGAAGGGGACGCCGCCCACGCCCAGCGGTACGCCGGTGGGCAGCTCGAGCAGCTCAGGGCGGTGGCCGGGGCGCAACAGAACGGGCGGCAGATGTCCGGCTCTGGCGATCTCGCATTGCTGGCGATGGGGGTCGTAGACGGCGTAGACGCAGGTGGCGATGTAGTGGTCCAGGCCCTCGGTGATCTTGTCGAGGTGTTCGAGCAGCGTGGCGGGGGCGAGGTTGAGGGAGGCAAGGGTGCTGGTCGCGGTGCGCAGCCGGCCCATGGTGGCGGCTGCGTCGATGCCGCTGCCCATCACGTCGCCGACGACCAGCGCGGACTTGTCGGCTTCCAGGGGGATGACGTCGAACCAGTCGCCGCCGACCTCGCTGGCGGCGCCGGCCGGCTGGTAGCGGGACGCGACGTCGAGACCCGTGGCGGCGGGCGCGCGCTCGGGCAGGAGGCTGCGCTGGAGGGTGACCGCGGTGTTGCGCGCGTTCTGGTACCAGCGGGCGTTGTCGATCGCCACGGACGCCCGGGCGGCGAGTTCGCGGGCCAGGACGAGGTCGTCCTCGCTGAAGGGCCGCGGATTGCCGCTGCGCTTGAGGTCCAGGGCGCCGAGCACCTCGCCACGGGCGATGAGCGGCACCGCCAGATACGAATGCACGCCGGCCCGGGCCAGATGCGTCGCCGCCTCCTCGTCGCGTGCGATCCGCCGCAGATCCTGGTCGGTCACCTGCCGCACCAGGACGGGGCGGCCGGTGCGCACGCACTCGGTGACGAGGCGATCAGCGGCGTACCAGGCGAGTTGCCCCTCCGGGTCGGCCGCGTTGAGAGCCTCCGTGGGATGGCCGGCCTTCACCGCCACGGCGCGGATCACCGCCGCCTCACCGCTGGAGAGGCCGCTGCGGTGGCCTTCCAACACCGTGTCCAGCAGGTCCACGGCCGCGATGTCGGCGAGCTCGGGTACGGCGATGTCGGCCAGCTCGTGGGCGGTGCGGTCCAGGTCGAGCGTGGTGCTCATGCGTGCTGATGCGTCGGCGATGAGGGCCAGGCGCCGCCGGGCGGTCTCGATTTCGACGGCTGACCGGTGCCGCTCGGTGACATCCAAGACCGAGATGGCCACGCCCAGGGCGGCTCCGGTGGCGTCGTCCAGTCGGTAGAACGACACCGACCAGGCGTGTTCCTCACCCGGATCCGCCGGTGTGCGCCCGACGGCGGACAGTTCGATCAGCGGACGGCCGGTCCGCAGCACCCGCCGTATGGCGGACTCGACGGCGTCGACGTCCACGAACGGCAGGACCTCGCGGAACGTACGGCCTATGTGGTCTTCGGCGGGCACGCCGTTGATCTGCGCCAACGCCGGGTTGACCGATACGAACCGCAGATCTGTGTCCAGTACCGCCAGCCCGATGGGCGACTGAGTCACCATCTGCATGGACAGCGCGACATCCCGCTCCACCTGGCGCACGGCCGCCCGGTCGGCCGCCAGCCCCAAGGCGTAGAAGTCCCCGCGATCGTTCAGTAGCCGCATGTTGCGGAACTCCACCACCCGTAGGCTGCCGTCCTTGAGCCGCACGGGGAAGGCCCCGGCCCAGCCGCTGCCGGTCGCCATCACATCGGCGAACAGCTGGGTCACCACATCGAGGTGCTCCTCGTGGACCAGGACCCGTGCCGCGTACTGGCCCAGCGCCTCCTCGGCGGTGTAGCCGAACAGCTCCTCCGCCTGCGGGCTCCACAGGACGATGCGTCCCCGCGCATCCAGCAGCACGGCCGCCACGCCCAGCATGTCCAGCAGCCCGCTCGGCTGCGAGGACTCGCGCACCGGCTCGTCGCCACCCGCCACGAAGGATCCCGAAGTCATTCCAGGCACCGCCTCCACCGTCCGCAACGGCACGCCGTCCCGTACCGGCTCCCCGGCCCGGCCCGCCCCAGGTTCACCGCATTCCGTCCCGCTCCACCATGGTCCCCCCGAACCGGCCGACACCACAGGCCGACCGCCATCCGGCCGCCCACCCACCCCTTCTGCCGGGAGCCGGACCTGTGCAGTCGTCCGGGACGTACGGTGCGTGTTCGGATGCTGTACGCGAACACGCACGTGACAGGCCGACGCCTGGCCGCCTGCCGCGCGGATGCCGCCGCCGAACTGCTGGCCGATCCGGCGGTCATCAAAATCTGCGAGTGCGAGGCTGACGACTGAGTGATGCTCTTCCTGGCCGCCCATCCGCGCCGCCGCCGGTGCTCGGCCTCCCGCTGCGGCAACCGGATGCGCGTCTCCCGCCACTATCAGCGCCAGGTCGGCTACCGGATCGGAGAGCGCGCCGCAGGCCGGGGCATCGCGACGGCTGCGGTGGGGGAGGCGTGGCGCCTGGCTGTCGCGGCGTACCGGCTCTCCGCGCTCAGGGCAGTCACCATCCTCGACAATCCGGCGTCCATGACAGTGCTCGAACGCAACGGGTTCACCGCTTGGAGGACATCAGCATCGACGGGCGACCCGGTATGGCCTACCGGCGCCAACTGGCTGCCACTCGCTGAGCAGTCGTAGCTGCAGCAGATCCGGCGGGTGCCTGACGGACCGTCGCCGTGGCCGCGGCGGCTGCCGACCGTATCCGCGAGTCTGTCGGCCGCTTTCGCGGGACTGCCGAAGGCAGACGGAATTCTTAGCGGGACGTTAGATCTCGGTGGCGGACCTTGTACGGGCACGGCGGCCGCCCGCATGCTCATCCCGCACTTCCCGCCAGTGCAGGGCCCTTCCCCACTCCGGGCCCTTCCCCGCCCCCCACCAGGGAACTTTCGACTGGAGCCGCCATGTCCTCTGCTGCCGCCATGCCCGGAACACCGCCCGGGAACCTGCACAGCAAACGCCGCCTCGCCCTCGTCGGAGGGTCGCTCGGCAACCTCGTCGAGTGGTACGACTGGTTCGTCTACGCCAGCTTCGCGATCTACTTCGCCGACTCCTTCTTCCCCGGCGACAACCCGACCACGCAGCTGATGAACACCGCCGGAATCTTCGCGGTCGGCTTTGTGATGCGGCCGGTCGGCGGCTGGGTGCTCGGCCGGGCCGCGGACCGGCACGGACGCAAAAGCGCGCTCACCCTGACCGTCACCATGATGTCGGTGGCCGCCCTGCTGATCGCCGTCGCCCCCACCTACGGCCAGGCCGGCTACTTCGGCGCCTTGGTGCTGCTGCTGGCGCGGCTGCTGCAGGGCATGAGCATCGGCGGCGAGTATGCGGCCAGCGCCACCTACCTGACCGAGGCCTCGGCCCGCAACCGGCGCGGCCTCGGCTCGTCCTTCCAGTACGTGTCCATGACCTGCGGTCAGCTCCTCGGCCTGGGCATCCTGATCACGATGCAGCACACCCTGACCACCGCCCAGCTGGAGAGCTGGGGCTGGCGGATCCCGTTCGTGCTCGGGGCACTCTTCGCCGTGGTGGTGTTCTGGATTCGGCGCCGGCTGACGGAGACCGACGCGTTCACCGAGGAGACGTCCGGTGAGGGCGGCCACGACAACACGCGCGGCACCCTGAAGGCGCTGTGGCAGCACCGGCGCCAGGCGGGCCTGGTCATGGCGCTCACCCTCGGCGGCACGGTGGCCTACTACACGTACACCACCTATCTCACCAAGTACCTGATCGGCAGCGCGGGCATGGCCAAGAACACCGCCACGCTCGTGAGCTTCACCGCGCTCACCGTCTTTGCCGTGCTGCAGCCGTTCGCCGGCATGCTGTCGGACCGGATCGGCCGCCGCCCGCTGCTGATCACCTTCGCCGTCGGCTGCACCCTCGGCACCTATCCGATCATGACCGCCCTCGGGTCGGCCTCCTCCTACTGGTCGGCGCTGGGCCTGTCGCTGCTGGCCCTGGTGATCGTCACCGGATACACCTCCATCAACGCCGCAGTGAAGGCGGAACTCTTCCCGACCCGCGTGCGCGCCCTCGGTGTGGCCCTGCCGTACGCGATCGCCAACGCCCTGTTCGGCGGCACGGCCGAGTACGTGGCGCTGTGGTTCAAGAACAGCGGTCACGAGACGATGTTCTTCTGGTACGTGTCCGGGTGCGCGCTCGTCTCTCTGGTGACGTACGTCCTGATGCCGGACACGCGTAACGCCGCGCTCAGCCGCGCCGAATCCGAGGCCGACTCCGCCGAATCAGAGGGCGACCCTGCCGAAGCCCGCGTGCGGGCAGCCGCCCCAGCCGAAGCCGGGCGCTGACCCCGACGGTGACCTGGGCTGGGCGCTTTCCGTAAGC
The DNA here is from genome assembly GCF_013778455.1 of Streptomyces himalayensis subsp. himalayensis. Classification (GTDB taxonomy): domain Bacteria; phylum Actinomycetota; class Actinomycetes; order Streptomycetales; family Streptomycetaceae; genus Streptomyces; species Streptomyces himalayensis. The sequence continues at coordinate 28,752 of NZ_JACEHE010000030.1, forward strand.
TGTGGGCGGCCCGGCCCAGGTCACCAGGCCCGCGAGGGTCACAAGCGCTACGAGGAAGCCCTTATGCACGCCCTGCTCGTCGAGGACGACGACCGCATGGCCCATGCCCTGGGCACCGCCCTTGCCCAGCGCGGGCACACCGTCCGCAGGGTCGGCCGAGCCCTGGACGCCCTGCGGCACGTACGCGAGGCCGAGTTCGTCCTCCTCGACCTCGGCCTGCCGGACCTGGACGGCCTCGAGCTTCTGCGGCGGCTGCGCACCGTCTGTGACGCGCCGCTCATCGTGGTCACGGCACGCTGCGAGGAGCGCGACATCGTGCAGGGCCTGCGCGCGGGCGCCGATGACTACGTGGTCAAGCCGTTCCGGATGGCCGAGCTGATCGCCCGTATCGACACCGTGCGCCGCCGGACGGGAAGGCCCCATGGCCGCCCGGACACCGGCAGTTCGGCCGGCACCGCGTCATCGGTTCGCGCCGGTGACGTCGAGATCGACCTGGCGGGCCGCGCCGTGGCGGTGGCGGGCGAGGAGATACGGCTCACCCGCCGCGAGTTCGACGTACTCGCCTTCCTCGCCTCGCGCCCCGACCAGGTGCACTCCCGCGAGGAGATCCTGGACCGCATCTGGGGCGATGCCTTCCTCGCCGCATCCCGCTCCCTGGACGTGCACGTGGCGGGCATCCGCGCCAAGACGGGCCGATCCGGCCTGGTCCGCACCGTCCGCGGGTTCGGTTACCAGCTCGGCTCCCCGCCGGCCCGCGAGGCACCGGACGGCGAGCAGGACGGCGAGCAGGACATCTCGCGGGGCCGCGGGCGATGAGACGCCGACTTCTCGCCGTCCTGATGGTGCTCATGGGAGCCGCGACGCTCCTGCTCTCCCTGCCCCTCGCCGACGCGTACGCCCGCGGACGGACCGAGCACCTCCTGCTCCAGCGGCGCTCGGACGCCGTGCGGTTCGCCGATCTCGCCGACCGGATACGCACCGGCCCGGACCGGGCTGAACTGACCGCCGAGATCCGCCGCTACGCCGAGCTGTACGGAGCCGGCGTGGCCGTTGTCGACACGGCGGGCCGGACCGTCGACCGAGCCGGTTCCGACACCGGTGTTACGGGCTCTGCGGCGGACGACGCCCGACAGCGGGCCCTCACCGGCCGCTCCACCGAGCAACTGCCGACCGTACGCCCCTGGGGCCCGGACACCGTCGTGCTCGCCGAACCCGTGGGGCGGGACGAGCGGGTCAGCGGGGCCGTCCTGCTGTCCGTACCCACCGACGCCGCCCGCCGTGACGTCACCATCCGCTGGTCGCTCATCGCTGCCGGGGCGGTCGCCGCCTTCGCGGCCGCGGCCCTGGTCGCCGTGGGCATCACGCGGTGGCTGATGCGCCCGGTCCGCGATCTCGACCAGGCCGTGGAGAACCTGGCCGCCGGCAGCCTGCACGCGCGCGCCGTCTCCGACACCGGACCGCCCGAACTCCGCCGGCTGCGGCGCCACTTCAACACGATGGCAGAGGCCGTCGCCGACTCCATCGCCCGCCAGCGCGACTTCGTCGCCGACGCCTCCCACCAGCTGCGCAACCCGCTCGCCACCCTGGTGCTGCAACTCGAGAACGTGGAGCCGCACATCGCCCCGGGACCCGGCAGGGCCGAGCACAGCCGCGCCCTCGACGAGGCGGAGCGGCTGGAGGAGCTGCTCGACGGTCTGCTCGCCCTGGCACGCGTGGAGTCCGCCACGGCGGAGCTCACGGACCAGGACGTGTCACGGGCGGTACGGGAACGGGTCGCGGCCTGGACACCGGTCCTGGACAACGCCGGGACCGCACTCGTCCCCGAGGTCGTCGACGGGCTTCGGGCACGGGCACTGCCTGACGCGGTGGGCCGGATCCTGGACGCGCTCCTCGACAACGCCGTCAAGTTCGTACCTCCCGGCGGCCGGGTCGAGGTGCGAGCCGCGGCCGCCGGGGACGGGCAGGTCGTCGTCTCGGTCACGGACGACGGCCCCGGAGTCCCCGAGGACCAGCTGCCACTGCTGTTCCGGCGGTTCGCCCGGGCCCCTGAGCACCAGAACGTCACCGGCAGCGGACTGGGGCTTGCCATCGCCCACGAGATCGCCAGGATCAGCGGCGGTCAACTCAGCGCACGCAGCAGCAGCCCGCACGGCCTGGCCGTGGAACTCCGGCTGCCCTTTACGTGACGCTCACTCCCGCGTGACGGCTCAGCCGTATACCGACCGCGTGCGCTCAGCCGTACACCGACCGGTAGTAAGCCTTCGCGCCCGGATGGAGCGGCACCGCACCGGTGGATATCGCGAACCGCGGCTCCAACCGCGCGCCGGCCGTCACATCCCGCAGGAGCGATTGCCACTGGTCGAACACGACTTGGAGCAGCTCTCCCACCAGGGGCCCGGGCACGTCGGCGCGCGCCATCAGATAGTTGCCCACGCCGATGGTGGCGACGGGCTCGTTCAGCCCGTACACCCCGGACGGCAGCGTGACCGCCGTATAGACCGGGCCGTAGCGCTCGCGGAGCGCGCTCACGAACCGGTCGAGCGGCAGGAACCGCAGCGGCACTTCGCGCGCCAGGGCGGACAGCGCGGGCGTCGGCACGCCGCCGGACCACATCAGCGCGTCGACCCGGCCCTCGCGCAGCGCGTCGACCGAATCGGCCAGGCTGAGCCGGCGCTCCTGTACCGGTGAGCGGCCGTCGGTCAGCCCGGCCGCCCGCAGCAACCGGCCGGCCAACACCTGCACCCCGGATCCGGCCTCGCCTGCCGCGAGCCGACGACCCGCCAGCTCCTGCACCGACCGCACCGGGCCGTCCGCAGGGACGACGAGATGCGTGTAGTTCACATAGACACGGGCCAGCGCGGTGACCTCGGCCGCCGGTCGGGAGAACGGCGCGCGGCCCAGCACGGCGTCCTCCGCAGCGTCCGCCATGGCCAGCGCCAGCTCCGCAGAACCGTCGTCCAGCCTGCGGAGATTGTCCACGCTCGCCGCAGTGCCCACCGGAACGATCTCCAGCCGCTGCCCGCCCGCGGTGACCGCACCGGCGAGCGCCCTGCCGAAGGCGTTGTAGGGCCCACCCCGCGGCCCGGTCGCGCACCGCAGCCGCCGCACCGGCACGGAGTCCTCGGCGCACCCGGACAGCAGGGCCGCCGCGACACCGCCGAGCCCGGCCCTGAGTGCCCGTCGGCGGCTCACCTCTGCGCTGGTCATCGCCGAAGGGTAACCGGCAGTCGGCGAGCGGCAGAGGCCGGGGAGGAGAGTGGGGCGCCACCGCGGGTGCCGGCTCGTCACGCCCACCTCTCGGACCGCTGAATTCGTTGACACCCGGCTTCGTGTGCCACCTCGGCGTGGTGCCCTACGGCGCGCGACCGGGCCAGGACGTGCGGATGGGCCACCGATCGCGTGAGTGCCGTCAGGCCATGGTGGACAGAGGCTCAGTGCGCCTTCGCCAGGTCGCCGGCGATGGTGGAGAGCAGGGTTTTACCGCAGGCGTCGGACTTCTCCGCAGCCCAGCAGACGTAGCCGTCGGGACGGAAGAGCAGGGCGGCAGCGCCTACATCGTCGGTGCATGTGGCACGGACGAGGTCGACTCGTGCCGGGAGTGGGAGGTCGGCCGGGACGATTCCGGCCAGATCGAGCAGGACGGCGTGCCCCGAACCGAACAGCGCCGACAGCCGGGTGGGGCCGGCTGCGGTGACCAGGTCGACGTCCGGCATCCGCTGTCCGGTGAGCGGATGCTCGCCGGGCAACTCGTAGCGCAGCGACAGGCCGGACATCAGACCTGCGAGGTGACGGTTGGTGTCGGGCAGTCGCAGCAGGTCGATGAAGATGTCGCGCAGGGCGGCCACGTCCTCGCTCGGGTGAGGGTCGGCCAGGACCCGCTGTGCCGATGTGTGGTGCAGCACCTGGGCTCCGACTGGATGCCGTTCGGTGTGGTAGCTGTCCAGGAGGCCGCTCGGCGCCCGGTCCTGGACGGCCGCGGCCAGTTTCCAGCCGAGGTTGATCGCGTCGTGGATGCCGAGGTTGAGACCCTGGCCGCCCAGCGGCGGGTGGATGTGTGCGGCGTCCCCGGCGAACAGGACGCGGCCCGCGCGGTTGTGCTCGAGTTGCCGCGTGGCGTCGGAGAACCGCGAAGAGTTGTCCACCGCGCCCAGGGTGGTCTCCTCGCCGTACACCGCCTGCAGCGCGGCGGTGATCTCCTCGTGGGTGACGGGGGTGTCGCGGTCGATGTCCGCTTGGTCCGCGCGTCCGAAGGTGATCCGGTACCGGTCACCGCCGAGCGGGGCCAGCATGGCCCAGTAGCCGCCGCCCTGACGGGTCAGGGTGCTCATGTGCCCCAGCTGCTGCGGCACCAGCGACGAAACGGCGGACAGACGGATGTCGGCCAGCACCGCCTGCTGGGTCCCGGGCCTGCCGGGGAACGGCAGCCCGAGCAGTTTGCGCACCGTACTGTGGCCGCCTTCGCACGCCGCCAGATAGTGCGCCCGCACCTGCAGACCGTCCGCTGTCACGGTCACACCGTCGTTGTCCGACTCGACTGCTGAGACCGCAGTGCCGCGCAGAACCCGTGCGCCGCCGGCCGTCGCCCGCTCCTCTAGTACCTCCTCGATTCCCGCCGACCACGAGACCGAAGCCGCCCGGGTGGTGCGGGCCCGCCCGCCCCACACCGCCCCGCTGACCGCACTGCGCGAGCACTTCCTCACCGGGCTGCGCGAGCGGGACCCGATCACCGGGCTCAACGACCATCCCCAGGTGCGGAGGGTTCACCGGATGATCCTCGGCGCGCCCTCGCTGGTGGCCCGGATGGAAGGGTTCAAGACCGGAGCCGAACGCGCACTCGCCGAGGCGTTGCAGGAAACGGCGGCCACTCCGGAACTCACCGCGCGGCTTGCTGCCGTCCAAATCGTCGCGGTGCAGTGGGCGCTGGCACAGGACAACGCCGAACGCCTGGCGTACGGGGAGCCCGCCAGCGAGCGCTATGCGGGTGCCGTGAAGGACGCCGAGCACGCGTTCGCGCTGCTGGAGAACGGATTGCACCACCTGACCCCGGAGCACTGAAGTGGGGCCTCCGAGCAGCGGGCGTCGACATCTGCGATCTTCTGCCGTGTGTGGACCATGAGTTGGCCGGTCACGGCCGGTCCGCGCAAAAAACAACGGTCTTTGTACCCGCCACCGCCGTACGCTCCTCCACATGTCCGCCCAACCCGCCGCTGACGAGCCGTTATCGGAAGGGTCACGCGCCCTGTGGCGTGACCGCGACTTCGGTGTCTTCTGGGCCGCGCAGACCCTGTCGGTCGTCGGAGACTCCTTCGCCCTGATCGCGCTGCCGCTGTTGGTGCTGCACGCGACGGGATCCGTGGCGCAGATGGGGTTGCTGACCGCCGTTGCCGGCGCGGCCTCGCTCCTGGCGGGGGTCTTCGCCGGGGTCGTGGTGGACCGGTTGGACCGCAGGAAGCTTCTGATCGCGTGCGACGTCGTCCGCATGGTCTTGTACGCACTGGTACCGCTGGTGTGGGCGTTCGGCCCGCAGATCTGGTTGCTCTACGTGCTCCTGCCTCTGGGCGAGGCTGTCGGAATGCTGTTCTCCGTCACCTACGTCACCGTCGTCAGGACCCTCGTGAGTGGCGACCGCATCACGGAGGCCAACGGCAGGCTCAATGCGACGGCCGCGGCGGCCGGGGTGGTCGGGCCGCTGTGCGCGGGCGTGGTGGCGGCCAGGTTCGGCCCGGCTGCGGCAGTCGGCGTGGATGCGGCGAGCTTCGGTGTGTCCGCCGCCTGTCTGAGCTTCGTACGGTTCCGGGGCGGCACACGGTCACATCTGACTGACCGGGCACCGGAAGCGGCTCGGCCGAGGCTGTGGAAGGACCTGCTTGCCGGGGTGTCCTTCCTGCGCGCGCACCCCGTACTGCGGGCCTTGACCGTCCTTCTGACCATGTTCAGCTTCCTGACCCTCGGCCTGAACGACCTGCTCATCTACCACCTCAAGCACGACCTCGGCCAGAGCGACGGCACGGTCGGGACTGTCTTCGCCGCAGGGGCGATGGGCACGATCACCGGAGCCCTTCTCGTGGCCCCGGTCCGCCGCACGCTCGGCTTTGGCGCAACCTGGATCGGCACCGTCGCGGTCTGCGGGCTCGCCGTGGCGGGCATCGGCTCGGCGGACAGCGTGGCAGGCGTCGCAGTCCTGACCGCGACATTCCTGGGCTGCACCAGCATGGCCGGAACGTGCTCGATGTCCCTGCGGCAGGAAGTGACCCCCGAGCACCTGCTGGGACGGGTCACCTCGGCATTCTGGACCATCCACTACTCGGCAGCGCCAATCGGCGCAGCCGTTCTCACCTGGGCCGCGCAACGCCATGGGACGGCGCCGGTGGGCCTGGCTGCCGGCGCCTGCTGTCTGCTCATAGCGGCACTGGCCCTGCTCACCCCGGTCCGCCGGCCCCGTCCGGAGCGTTCACCCGGCCCGGCGTGACCGGGCGGCTGGGTACGGGCTGCCGGGCCGGGCCGGGAAACCCGCCGCCGTGCGTCGTTCTGTGGGGTGTTCGTATGCTGCGAGTGTGACGGCTGGTGTGGTGTGGCGGCCTGTGGAACTGCGGGACGGGGGTTGGGAGAGGCCACGAGAAGCGTTGGGGGCGGCTGCTGGGCCCGGGTTGTGGCTGGTGCGGGCGGACGCGTTCCAGTCGGTGGTGAACCGTCTGGCCGACTCGGTGCTGGACAGTACTGAGACGGGGCGTGCGGCGGCGTTGCGGCAGGCCCGGGACAGGGATACCTATCGGGCCGGGCACGTGGGGTTGCGTCTGCTGTTGGGTGCGTATCTGGGGGTTCCTCCCGTCGATGTTCCGCTGGAGCGGCTGCCGTGCCCATTGTGCGAGGAGCCGCACGGACGTCCTGTGGTGCGCGGCAACCCTGTGCATTTCTCGCTGTCTCACAGCGGCGGTTTGTGCCTGCTGGCTTTCGCGTCGACGCCTGTGGGCGTGGACATCGAGGCCATCCCTGACGCAGCGGTGGCGGAAGAGGTCGGGGCTTGTCTCCATCCGCGGGAGAGCGCCGAGCTGAGTGATTTCCGGGCGGAGGACAGACCGGCGGCGTTCGCCCGGGCCTGGGCGCGCAAGGAGGCCTACCTGAAAGGTCTGGGCACGGGCCTGGGACGCGCCATGTCACTGGACTACGTGGGTACGGCGAGGGATGCCGCGGCCACGCTGCCGGGCTGGACGATAGGGGATGTGGCGGTGGATGACGGATTTGCCGCCGCCGTCGCCGTTCAGGGCTGAGGCACCGTTCAGGGCCGGGTGGTGAAGGGTGGTTGCACGGGCAGGAGATGCGGACGTCTGGCCGTGCGGCCGTCTCCGGAGGATCGGCCGCGCAGACGCCTGACCAGCCAGTCAGTAACCGGGCGCTGGTGCGGGGTGCCCGCCGGTGTGCGTCAGGCCGCGGGGGAGTGGGCCGTCAGTGCATGCCGGTGTGCGTCACGCCGCGGGTTGTGGGCCGGCAGTGTCTGCCGGTCCAGTACGTCCTCGCCGTAGAGGTCCCGCACCCAGTTGCTCTGGTAGATGGTTTCGAGGTAGCGCTCCCCGAGGTCGGGGGCGATGGTCACCGCGGTCGGCTGCCGACGGTCCTGTGGTTGGCGGGCGAGCCACTGGCCGGCGCCGCTGACGACTGTGCCGGTGGAGCCCCCGAAGACGAAGCCGCGCCGGGCGAGCTGGTGGCAGGTGCGGATGGTGTCGGCTTCGCTGACGTGTATCACTTCGTCCACGTAGGAGTCGTCCAGCAGCGGTGGGCGGAGGCTGGTGCCGAGGCCCGGGATCATGCGCCGGCCAGGGTTGTCTCCGAAGGTGACGGAGCCTTCGCTGTCGACGGCGACGATGCGTACCGGGCGGTGCCAGGTGCGGAAGTAGCGTGCGCAGCCCATCAGGGTGCCCGTGGTGCCTGCTCCGACGAAGAGGACGTCGAGATCGGGGAAGCGGCGGGCGATGGCGGGGGCAGTGGTGCGGTAGTGGGCCATGTGGTTGTTGGGGTTGCTGTACTGGTTGAGCCATACGTAGCGGTCGTCTGAGGCACACAGCTCGCGGACGTGGTCGATGCGCGCGGCGAGCAGGCCGCCGGTGGGGGCGGGCTCGGTGATGATGTGGATCTGGCTGCCGAGGGACTCCATGAGCAGACGGGTGGGCAGGTTGCAGCGGGAGTCGGTCACACACACGAACCCGTAGCCCTTGCTGGCCGCGATCATGCTCAGGGCCACGCCCAGGTTGCCGGAGGATGACTCGACCAGGATCGAGTCGCTCTTGAGCCGGCCGTCGCGTTCCGCGGCCTCGACCATCTCGGCGGCGGCTTTGAGTTTGATGGATCCGGCGAAGTTGAATCCTTCGCACTTGAGGAACAGCCGGTGCCCGGTGATCGCCTCGAGATCGACGTAGAGGTCGTCTTCGTTGAATTCCTGGGGGGTGGATATGACCGGCACGATGGCCTCCTGATCTGCGCTTGACGTGGCGTGCCGCTCGTTCGTTGCGTGGCGGCTGAGGGAGGACGTCGCCTGTCGGGTGCGACGTCCGTCGGACCCCTCCAGTACGCGTGGTCACCGTGGCCCTGTCATGCCACCGGATCTCGGGTCTTGACAACGGCCGCGATCAGGCGTAATTGAACGCGGCCGTGGTCACGCGTACGGGCTTGCGCCCCGTGACGACGGCCGCGCGGCTCCCCGCCTGTGCTCGTGACGTGAGGCCGTGAGCCATGGCGACGAGAGCGGCGCCCGCGGAATGCGAGGAAGGCAGGGAAAGGCCGGAGAACGCAGCATCGGCCCAAGCAGCGAAGGCCGAGAAGCGGCAGCATCGGTCCGCTATCGCTTCCGGTGTGTGGTGTCAAGTAACGACATTCAGCGGCATGACGGAAATACGCAGGCCGGGCCTACTGGAGAAGCGGGCCTCACGTATTCGCACCGAAAGGCTTCGAGGCCTGTGCGGACGGAAGAAGACCTCGCCCGCAGCCACACACCTACGACACCGGAGCGTTCGGCACACCGGTACCGGCCACGCCGGTCGGCACGCACCGAACGTTCTTGAGGAGCTCACATGGCGGGGAAATCCACCGCTGCCTGGACGGCCGAACCACCCGACATCTCCACCACTCTGACCGACGACAGTGTCGACGGCATGCCGGGTGGCAGCCTCGTCGGCCCGGAGGCCGGCACCGCACGGCTCCTGGCCGAGGTGCTCGCTGACGTCGTGCGCGTGGAGCGGGTGTCGGCCGACAGCCACTTCTTCGACGATCTGGGCGCGGATTCGATGGTGATGGCTCAGTTCTGCGCGCGCGTCAGGAAGCGGGCGGACCTGCCATCCGTGTCGATGAAGGACGTCTACCGGCACCCCACGGTCAACAGCCTGGCCGACGCGCTCACCGGTCCCGCAGCCGCGGCGATGGCGCCGGTCGCCACGGCCACCGCGCCCACGACCGCCACCTCCACGGCCCCCGCGCCCATGCCTGTGCAGCAGTCCGTCCCGGCCTCTGCCTCTTCCTCGGCATCCGCCCCGGCTCCTGCCCCGGCTCCTGTCTCCACGGCGGCCGAGGCGTCGAGTGGAGCGGCGGTAAGCGCAACAAGGGCCGGTACACGGCAATACCTGCTGTGCGGAATGCTGCAATTGCTGTTCTTCCTCGGGTACACCTACCTGACCGCCCTGGCCACGGCTCGGGGCTACGAATGGATCAGCGACGGTCCCGCTCTGGCCGACCGCTACCTGCGTTCCGTGCTGGCCGGCGGTGTTGCCTTCGTTGGCATGTGCACCATTCCGATCCTGGCCAAATGGGCACTCCTCGGCCGTTCCACAGCCTGTCAGTTCCCGGTATGGAGCCTCACCTATGTGCGCTGGTGGATTGTCAAAACCCTGATCCGTATCAGCCCCATGCGCCTGTTCACCGCGTCGCCGTTGTACGTGCTGTATCTCCGGGCGCTGGGCGCGAAAATCGGACGTAATGTCGCGATCTTCTCCACGCATATCCCTGTGTGTACCGATCTTCTGACGATCGGAGACGGCACGGTCGTTCGCAAGGACTCGCTGTTCTCCTGCTACCGGGCCCACGACGGCCTCATCCAGACCGGCCCCGTCACGCTCGGCAAGGACGTCGTCGTCAGCGAACAGACGGTCCTCGACATCAACACCTCCATGGGCGACGCCTCCCAGCTCGGGCACGCCTCTTCCCTGTATGCCGGGCAGACGGTACCCGCGGGGGAGCGTTGGCACGGGTCGCCGGGCGAGCCCACCGTCACGGACTTCCGCACCGTGGGTGCCGCCGACTGCTCCACCGCCAGCAAGGTCCTCTACTCGATCGGGCAGATGCTGGCCCTCCTGCTGGTTCATCTGCCGCTGGCCATGGGTGCCATGACGCTGGTGCTCACCGAGCTGCCGCAGGTGAACACACTGCTCAACGCCGGGTCTTCGCCGTTCGCCGGCTGGACGTTCCTGCTCGGTGCCCTGGCGGCGTCCTTCGTGCTGTTCTTCGGCGCCGCTTTCGCCGGGCTGGTCATTCAGGGAACGCTGCCGCGCCTGCTCAACCTGGCCATCAAGCCGGACAAGGTCTATCCGCTCTACGGCTTCCATTACGGTCTGCAGCGGGCCATCGCGGCGCTGACCAACAGGAAGTTCTTCATCACGCTTTTCGGGGACAGCTCCGCGATCGTCCACTACCTCCGCTATCTCGGCTACGACCTGTCCCGTGTCACGCAGACCGGCTCGAACTTCGGCACGGAAGTGAAGCACGACAGCCCGTTTCTGAGCTCGGTGGGCAGTAAAACGATGGTCGCCGATGGCCTGTCGATCATCAATGCCGACTTCTCCAACACCTCCTTTTCCCTCTCCCGTGCCTCGATCGGGGCGGACTGTTTCCTCGGTAACCGCATCGCTTATCCGTCGCGGGCCAGGACCGGCGACAACTGCCTGCTGGCAACGAAGGTCATGGTTCCCGTCGACGGAGAGGTACGTGAGGGCGTCGGCCTGCTGGGCTCGCCTGCCTTCGCCATCCCGCGCACGGTGATGCGGGACACCGAGTTGAACCACGTGGCGAGCGGCAGCGAGCTGAGCCACCGCCTCGCCGCCAAGAACAGGCACAATGCGGTCACCGCGGCGATATATCTGCTGGCGCGGTGGATTCACGTCTTCGCCGTCACCCTCATCGCCATGGGCGCCAATGCCCTCTACCCCTCCTTCGGTGTGTCGGCGATCGCGCTGGCCGGCGTCGTCACCCTCGCCTTCACCGTCTGCTATTTCGCGCTGATCGAACGGGCCTCCACCGGCTTCAAGGCCCAGGAGTCACTGAACTGCTCGATCTACGAGCCGTCCTTCTGGCGGCACGAACGCTTCTGGAAGATGGCGGCGGTCGACTACGCGCAGTTCTTCGACGGGACCCCGTTCAAGAACGTGGTCTGGCGGTTGATGGGTGCCCGGATCGGCAAGCGGGTCTTCGACGACGGCTGCTTCTTCCCGGAGCGGACGCTGGTGACGATCGGGGACGACTGCACCCTCAACGCGGGCACGGTGATCCAGTGCCACTCGCAGGAGGACGGCGCCTTCAAGTCCGACCGCACCACGATCGGTGCAGGCTGCACCCTCGGGGTCGGCGCGTTCGTCCACTATGGCGTGACGATGGCAGACCGCGTGCACCTGGCCTGCGATTCCTTCCTGATGAAGGGCGAACACGTCCCCTCCGGGGCCCGATGGGGAGGAAATCCGGCCCAGCATCTGTCCGACGGCAACCTCCACGTCCAGGCGCTGGCCGCAGGCGGCAGCTGACGCCGCGCCGAAGCCAGGCGCAGGCGCAATCTGCGCCGATGCCCAAGCGCAGGCGGCACCCGACGCCGCGCGCCACATCCAGACCACGAGTAGAGGACACACCCTGATGGCACTCACCACGTCGCACAGCCGAGACTTCTGGCACGGAGTGCTGGCCGCATCCGGCGGCTTCACGCCCCTTCCGCGCTGGACCCGTAAGCCGGTTGCCGGCCTGGCCGAGCACCGAGCACAGATCCCCGCCGACCAGGCGACGGTCCTGCGCCGGCTGGCAGACGACCTGGCCGTACCGCTGAGCAGTGTGCTGCTGGCCGCGCACGCCAAGGTGCTGGCCGCCGTGACCGGCGAACACGACATCACCACGGGCTACGTCGCCGCGGCCCGTGGCGGGCCGTTGCCGTGCCGGCTGACCACCGAACCCGGCTCGTGGAGGACCCTGCTGCGGCACACGCACCAGGCCGCCTCGCACCTGCTGCAGCACCAGGGTTTCCCGGTCGAGGACCTCAGGCACGAACTCGGCCTGACAGAGCCCTCGTTCGAGACCGTGCTCGATGCGACCGGCGCCGAGGGCGACACGGCCGGCATCACCAGCGAGATCACCGGGGACAGCACCGACCCCGTCGCCACTGTCGGCGGTCTCACCGGCACGAGCGGCGAGCAGGCCTGGGACCCGGCGCTGCGGGTGAGCATCGTGCACCACAACGACGGCCGTCTCACGCTGCGGCTGCGCTACCGCACCGACGTCCTCGACGCCGACTTTGCCGCCCGGATCGCCGGCTATCACCTCACCGCGCTCGCGCTGATCGCCGCCGACCCGGACGCGGAGCATGCACGGCAGAGCCTGCTGTCCGCCGAGGAGCTTCGCTTCCAGGTCGAAGGGCTCGCGGGGCCGCACCGGGCCCTGCCTGACGCCCGGGTGCATGAGCTGTTCGAGCAGCGCGTACGGCAGCACCCCCACGCCATCGCGGCCCAGCACGGCAACCGGCAGTGGACGTACCGGGAGCTCAATGCCCGCGCCAACCGGCTGGCCCGTGCCCTGCTGGCGCGAGGGCTCGGCCGTGAAGGCGTCGTCGCGGTGGTGATGGAGAGGAACCTGGACTGGCTGGCCGCAGTTCTGGCGGTCTTCAAGGCCGGCGGCGTCTACCTGCCCATCGAGCCGCATCTGCCTGCCGAACGCATCAAGGCCACGCTCGCCCGTTCCGAGTGCACGCTCGTTGTGACCGAGCCTGCCGGCGACACCACCCTCCGGACGGCCCTTTCCTCGCTGCCCGCAGTGCGGACGCTGTTCGCGGACACCGCGTACGAAGAGGGCCACGCCGAAGATGATCTTGGCCTCGACATCGCCCCCGACCAGCTGGCCTACATCTACTTCACCTCCGGCTCCACCGGCGAACCGAAGGGCGCCATGTGTGAACACGCGGGCATGCTCAACCACCTCTACGCCAAGATCGACGACCTGGAGATCGGCCAGGGGCAGGTGGTCGCCCAGACCGCGCCCCAGTGCTTCGACATCTCGCTGTGGCAGCTGCTCGCCGCACTCCTGGCCGGAGGGCGGACCCTGCTGATCGAGCAGGAGGTGATCCTCGACGCCTCACGGTTCGTCGACACCATCGCCCGCGACCGGGTCACGGTGCTGCAGGTGGTTCCCTCGTACCTCGACGTCGTCGTGTCCCATCTGGAGCTGCATCCCCGGGCGCTGCCGGACCTGCGGTACGTGTCGGTCACCGGCGAGGCACTGAAGAAGGAACTCGCCCAGCGCTGGTTCACCGCCAAGCCCCACATCAAGCTGGTCAACGCCTACGGACTGACCGAGACCTCCGACGACACCAACCACGAGATCATGGACCGGACACCGGACGGCGACCGGATCCCGCTGGGCCGGCCGGTCAGCAACGTGCACCTCTACGTCGTCGACGAGCACCTGAACCCGGTGCCGCTCGGCGCGCCAGGAGCGATCGCCTTCTCCGGGATCTGCGTCGGCCGAGGATATGTCAACGACCCCGAGCGCACCCGCCCCGCCTACCTGCGCGATCCCCACCGTGAGGGACAGCGCCTCTACCTCAGCGGCGACTTCGGCCGCTGGCAGCCCGACGGCAAGCTGGAGTTCCTCGGCCGCCGCGACACCCAGGTCAAGATCCGCGGCTTCCGCATCGAGATCGGCGAGATCGAAAACACCCTGCTGCAGGTTCCGGGCGTCCGCGACAGCGCCGTGGTGGTCGCCGAACGGCCCGACCAGAGCACGCACCTGGTGGCCTTCTACAGCGCCCCACAGCCCCTGAACAGCGACATCCTGCTGGACCGGCTGGGCGCCTCACTGCCCGCGTACATGGTCCCCTCGGACATCCACTGGCGCGAGGCCCTCCCGCTGACCGCCAACAGCAAGATCGACCGGAAAACCCTGACGGCGCTGGCCTCCCAACTCCACGCCGCCGAGGACGACGTCCAGGCACCCGGCACACCCACCGAACAGCGACTCGCAGCCGCATGGGCGGGTGTGCTCGGCATCCCGCACGACCGGATCGGACGCCACGACCACTTCTTCGACCTGGGCGGCACCTCGCTGTCGGCCGTGAAACTCGCCATCACCCTGGACCGCGCGGTGTCCCTGGCGGACATCACCCGCCACCCCGTCCTCACCGACCTGGCCCGGAGCCTGGAGGCCCCGTCCCACCAGCAGCCAACCGCACAGCCGGCCTCCGTCTGACCGCCGACCTGTTCCTCAACACCACTGAAAAGGACAACACACCATGTCACTCCGTACCCGCACCCTCGTCAGCGCCATCCTCACGCCGGCGTCCACGTCCGCGTCCGGTCCTTCGCTCTCGGTGGACCTGCACCCCGGCAAACCCCCCATCCTGCACGCCCACGCCGCCGAGGACGCGGCGAGCTGGGCGGCCGAACACCGCCACGCCCTGCGCAGCCTCGTCACCGAACACGGCGCGCTCCTCATCCGCGGCCTCGGCCTGCGCGACACCGGCCAGGTCGGCGCCGTCTTCCACCACCTGACTCCCGGCCTGATGAGCGAGAGGGAATCCTTCGCCCCTCGCGACACCTACACCCCCGGCGTCTACTCCTCCACGGCCTGGCCGGCCGCCCAGCCCATGTGCATGCACCACGAACTCAGCTACACCCACACACCCCCCGGCCTCCTGCTGCTGGCCTGCCTGACCCCGCCGGCCACAGGCGGAGCCACCGCCCTCGCCGACGCCGCCACCGTCCTCGACGCGCTGCCGCCCCAACTGGTCCAACGCTTCGAAGAGGAAGGCTGGCTCCTCACTCGCACGTACAACGACGAGATCGGCGCGTCCTGGGCCGAGGCGTTCGGCACCGACGACAAGGCCGCCGTCGAGGACTACTGCCGCGCCAACCGGATCGACTTCTCCTGGCAGCCCGACGGGACCCTGCGCACCCGCCAGAGCCGCCACGCCGTGATGCGACACCCGGTAACAGGCCGACGCTGCTGGTTCAACCAGGTGGCGTTCCTCAACGAATGGACCATGGCCCCAGAGGTACGCGAGTACCTCATCGACGTCTACGGCCCCGACGGGCTGCCGTTCAACACCCGCTTCGGAGGCGGCGACCCGATCGGCGAGGACGTCGTCGAGCTGATCAACACGGTCTACGAAACCCACACCGTCCGCGAGCCGTGGCAGGCCGGCGACCTGATGCTCGTCGACAATGTCCGCACCGCACACAGCAGAGAGCCCTACGAGCCACCGCGCGACGTACTCGTCGCCATGGCCGAACCACTGCACCCGACCCCCTGCACGCCGGCCCTCGAGGGGAGCGCCCGATGACCACGTCCCGATCCAGCGCCATGGAGTCCGCAATGCCCGAGCCGATCACCGCCCCGCCGCCGATGACCGTGCCACCGTTCTCGGTGATCCCCGGCGCCCAGGTCCAGCACACCCTGCAGGGCCAGGAACGGCAGATCGTGGACCTGGTCGAGGCCACCTACCGGCTGCACGCCGCGGGGGATTCGGTCAACCCGCCGTCGTACTTCCTGCGCTTCCCCGACCGCCCTACGGCGCGGATCATCGCGCTGCCCGCCTCGATCGGCGGGCAGGTGCGCGTGGACGGCCTCAAGTGGATCTCCAGCTTCCCCGAGAACGTCTCCGCAGGCATCCCCAGGGCCTCGGCCGTCCTCATCCTCAACGACCACGACACCGGCTACCCGTTCGCCTGTCTGGAGAGCTCCATCATCAGCGCCACCAGAACGGCCGCGATGGCCGCATCGGGCGCCGACTGGCTCAGCCGCCATCGCTCGCGCCCCACCCGCGTCGGATTCTTCGGCACGGGCCTGATCGCCCGTTACATCCACACCTTCCTGGCCGCGACCGGCTGGTCGTTCGACGACATCGGCGTACACGACCTGTCCGCCGAGAGCGCGACCGGCTTCCGTGGCTACCTCCAGCAGACCGGAGCCGACGCCCGGATCACCGTCCACGACAGCCCCGAGCAGCTGATCCGCTCCAGCGACCTGGTCGTCTTCGCCACCGTCGCCGGCCGGCCACACGTCACCGACCCGGCATGGTTCGACCACAACCCGTTGGTGCTGCACGTGTCGCTGCGCGACCTCGCACCCGAGATCGTCCTCGACTCGGCGAACATCGTCGACGACATCGACCACTGCCTCAAAGCCGACACCTCACCGCACCTCGCCGAACAGCTCACCGGCAACAGGGACTTCCTCACCGGCACGCTCCACGACGTCATGACCGGACGCGCGGAGCTGCCGACGGACCGGCCGGTGGTGTTCTCACCCTTCGGCCTCGGAGTCCTCGACCTCGCCGTCGGCAAGCACGTGTACGACGAGGTGACCCGCGCCGGGCAACTGCACGTCATCGACGACTTCTTCCATGAGCTGCGCCGCTACGGATGAGTGACGAACACGCGCGCGTCCCACGCGCCGAGGCCCAGGGTCGTGCCTGCGGTGACTGTCGTTCACGGCCGAGAAGGTGACAGACCGTGGCGACGGTCGCCCATCACCAGTTCGCAGACACGCGCCTCCGACTCGGCCGAGAACGGGTCCCGGCGGGCCGCTACCGCCTGTCGTGTCTCCTCGGCGATCAGGTCGGCGTTGATCTGGGCCGCCGCGGCAGCCCCCGCAGCCGCGGCGGCACCGACCTGGGCGGCCAGATCGGTGACGTTGCCGGCGACCCACACACCCGGCACGTCGGTACGCCCGGTCGCGTCGCAGGGAATGTACTCGCCGACCCCCGACGGGTGTTCCGCCGCCTGCAGTCCGAGCGTTGCCAGAAAGCCGGCGCGCGCCGCCATCCGCGACGAGACGGCCAGTGCCTCGCGGCTGATCACCGTCCCGTCCCTCAGCCGTACTCCCACGAGGCGGTCATCGACGACCTCCAGGGACGCCACCTCGCCGTCCACCACGCGGATGCCGCGGGCAGCCAGCTGCTCCGCCTCCTCGCCGGTCGGCGGCGGCATGGTGTGGGAGAAGAACGTGACATCGTCGCTCCACTGGCGAAACAGCAGCGCCTGGTGCACCGATAGCGGCCCGCTGGCGAGCACACCGATGGCCTGGTCACGGACCTCCCAGCCGTGGCAGTACGGACAGTGCAGCACGTCCCGCCCCCACCGGTCCCGCACTCCCGGCACCTCCGGCAGCTCGTCGACCAGCCCGGTGGCCACCAGCAGCCGACGCGCCCGGACGGACCTGCCGTCGCCCAGCGAAACCTCGAACCCGCTGTCGGCCCCGTTGTCATCGCGGGTCGCGGCGCCGACCTCGCCGGACACCACGTGACCTCCGTAGCGGCCGACTTCCGCCCGCCCGCGCTCCAGCAACTCGGCCGGCGGCATCCCGTCCCGAGCGAGCAGCCCATGCACGCCCGCGGCCGGGGCGTTGCGCGGGGCGCCCGCGTCGATCACCACCACGGACCGCCGTGCCCGAGCCAGCATCAGCGCCCCGCTCAACCCCGCGGCACCACCGCCGACCACCACCACGTCATAGCTGTTCCTGAGCTCATCGGTCACCATGACCACCTCCACTGGCGACCATGCGGGCTCGCCGTACAGGGCTGCAAGTCTTGTTGCCGGGATGGCAAACTGGTGGACATGGACGACGACCTGGACCAAGTGCTCACCGGAGTCGGGCCCCGGCTGCGCGCGCTGCGCAGGCAGCGCGACACCACGCTGGCCGACCTGTCGGCAGCGACCGGCATCTCGGTGAGCACCCTGTCCCGGCTGGAATCCGGTGCCCGCCGACCGAACCTCGAACTCCTGCTCCCCCTGGCGAAGGCCCACGGCGTCACACTCGACGAACTCGTCGGCGCCCCACCCACCGGCGACCCCCGCATCCACCTGCGCCCGGTCATCCGCCACGGCATGACCATGGTGCCCCTCACCCGCAGAGCCGGCGGCATCCAGGCATACAAGCTCGTGATCCCGGCCGGCGGCCGCCGAAGGGAACCCGATCCGCAGACCCACGAGGGCTACGAATGGCTCTATGTCCTCAACGGACGGCTGCGACTCGTCCTCGGCGAACAGGACCTGGTGCTCTCGCCCGGCGAAGCAGCCGAGTTCGACACCCGCGTTCCGCACTGGTTCGGCGGCGCCGCCGATACCGAACCAGTCGAGTTCCTCAGCCTGTTCGGCACACAGGGCGAACGCGCACACCTCCGGGCCCGCCCCAGGACAAAGCAACCACCCGGACGACCCGACCAGCTTGAGTCATGACCTCGGATACGGGCCGACCGGTCCGGCCCCACGAAAGGAGCGTCCATCTGTGATAGCCGGCCCGGCACGGAGCCTCAGCGACCACTAGAGCAGATGTGGACATGGGGAGCGGGCCCGTCTCAGGCGTCGTACGCCGACACCACGTCCTCGTGCGCCGACATCGCGTTCTCGTACACGACCAGGGCCATCAGGGCCGCGACGAGACAGATCGCGCTCAGCGTGGTCCACACCACGTCATAGGCGCCGAACACATCGCGGGCCGTGGCGCCGAGGAAGGCCGAGGCGCCCGCGCCCAGCTGATGGGCGGAGTTCGCCCAGCCGAAGACGATGGCGCCGTCCTTGCCGTAGACGCGGCTGCTGAGAGCGATGACCGGTGGGACGGTGGCGACGTCGACGAGGCCGTAGACGACCACGAAAACGATCAGGGCGGGGGTGACGGCGGAGGAGAACACCATCGGCAGCATCAGCAGGGTGAGCGCGCGGATCGCGAAGTACGCGCTCAGCAGACGGCGGGGATCGAAACGGTCGGTGAGCCAGCCGGAGAAGATCGCGCCCAGAGCGGAGAAGACGCCGATCAGGGACAGCATCGACGCCGCGGCCGTGGCGTGCATACCGTGGTCATGGGCGGCGGGAGCCCAGTTGCTCCACATGATGCCGTTGGTGGAGGCGCCGCAGATGATGAACATGCCGGCCAGGAGCCAGAACGGGCCGGTGCGCGCCGCGTCGAAGAGCACTTTCACGCAACGCCGCGCCGCCCCGGACGCCGCTACAGGCTTGGGCACGAACTCCCCTGCCCCATAAGGCTTCAGGCCCACGTCTGCCGGGTGATCGCGCAGCAGAAGGAGCACCAGGGCGGTCACCGCCAGCGCCACGAACGCGAGCGTCACCACCGGCGGCTGCCAGCCGTAGCGGTCGACGGCCCATGCGAGCAGGGGCCCTCGCCCGCATCCGCCCCGGCACCCGGATCGCATCCATCTGCACCGGCGCCTTCGTGCTCGCCTCAGCCGGTCTCCTGGACGGACGCACGGCCACAACCCACTGGCGCTACACCGACCTGTTCTCCAGGCTGTTCCCGCAGGTCGAACTGGACCCGGACGTGCTCTACACCGATGCGGGAAACATCCTGACCTCGGCGGGCTGCGCCTCCGGAATCGACCTGTGCCTGCACATGATCCGGCGCGATCACGGCACGGCCGTCGCCAACGACGTCGCCCGCCGCACCGTCGTACCGCCACACCGCGAGGGCGGCCAGGTCCAGTACATCCGACGCCCCGTGCCGGCTGTCTCGGCGCCCGCCACATCAGCCGCCCGCGAATGGGCGCTGCGACACCTGCACGAGCCCATCACTCTGGGGCAACTGGCGGCAAGAGAAGCGATGAGTGTGCGGAACTTCAACCGGCGTTTCCGCGACGAGGTCGGCATGACGCCCATGAACTGGCTGATCCAACAACGCGTCGACGGTGCACGGGAGTTGCTGGAGGAATCGGACCTGCCCGTCGACCAGGTCGCGGCACAGACGGGCCTCGGCACGGCGGCCAATCTGAGACAGCACTTCCACTCGGCCCTGGGCACCTCACCAAGCGCCTATCGCGCCACGTTTCGCGGCCCCGAGGCTGTCCAGTGAACGGGTGGGGGTGTGGTGGCACGGGTTCCGTGGTGGGCGGCGGAGATCCGTGAGGGCCTGGTGCGTGCTGCACGTGCCCGATGTGACTCGGCATGCTGTCCGTTTTGCCGCATTATGAACCTGTGGCGGCGGCATTCGACCAGGTGGCCCTGGAGAGGTGTGCCGGGCCAGGCGCTGCTCAGCAGACGAAGGGTGGAACGTGCAGGAACTGGCGATCATTGAGGCGCCGTCCGTGCTCGGGCTGCGGCCGTCCGGTGTCCAGGACCTCCCGGCGGCTTTGCTCGATGCCGGTCTGCTTGTCCACTCTGGGGCGGTGTGGGCCGGCCGGGTCGAAGCGCCGGCGTACAGCCCGGTGCGGGACGCTGAGACCGGCGTCCTCAACCCCGTCGGCATCGCGCAGTACTCCGTCCTACTGGCCGACGCGGTCGGCAGCGTCCTCGACGCCGGACGCTTTCCGGTAGTCCTCGGCGGCGACTGCAGCATCCTGCTCGGCAACCTCCTCGCCCTGCGACGCCGCGGACGTTACGGCCTGCTGTTCCTCGACGGCCACACCGACTTCTACCAGCCGTCCGCGGAGCCGGCCGGCGAGGCGGCCTCGATGGAACTCGCCCTGGCCACGGGCCGCGGCCCTCGGCTGCTCACCGACCTTGAAGGCCGCGGGCCCCTGCTCCGGGACGAGGATGTCGTCGCCTTCGGCTTCCGCGACTCCGCGGAGTCCGCCGAGGCCGGGATGCAGCCACTACCGCCACAGCTGCACGCGATCGACCTCGACGGTGTGCGTGCGGTCGGCGCCGCGTCGGCAGCACGCCACGCGGTCGGCCGACTCACCGGCGGCAAGAGCGCCGGGTACTGGGTTCACCTCGACGTCGACGTCCTGGATGACGCGATCATGCCTGCCGTCGACTACCGCATCCCCGGAGGGCTGACCTGGTCGGAACTGGAGAGTGTGCTGCGGACGGCGCTGGCAGGCGATCGAGCCGTCGGTCTTGATGTCACGATCTTCAACCCCCGTCTCGACCCCGACGGAAGGATCGCAGCCCGCCTCACCGAGTCCCTGCGCCGAGGGCTGTCGGCGCGGACCGACAGAGCCTGAGCCGGAGCCGCCTCAGGCTCTGGGCTCAGCTTCTGCGGTGCGTGCACGCTGGGTGACAAACAAGACAAGGTGGTTGAGCTGGGCGACGGTCGCCGTGTGGCCATGTACTACGAGCAGGGTCGTGGGCTCGTCGAGCAGCACTACAGCGCTCAGGCACGGGTGTGGAGCAAGCCTCAAGTGCTCTACATGACCCAGACCGACCCCTGCGCGTCCATCACACTCAAGAACTTCGGCGGTACCGTCGCGGTCATCGCGAATTTCGCCCATTTCTGCACGGACGGCGAGCCTCCGTCGGAGTCCATCGCAGCGGTGGGCGTCAACAACCTGGAAAAGTGGTATACCCACCTGCTCAAGGGCTTCGACGGCTGGCAGAACGTCAAGGCCTCCAGCGACACGAAGAAGCTCACGTTCACCTTTCCCTACTCCCAAGGCCTCACTTCCACCGCGGGCGTGACGCAGCTTCGATGGAGCCAGGCAGAGGGCTTCTCCGACCTGGAAGACATCCCACGCTGAGTCACCTCCTGGCCTGGCCAGCAGGTGCAGAACACCCTGGACTCAACACCTGTCGCCGTGTCGGTGTCGAGGAAGGCCTGGCCGCATTGATCCCTCCGCTGCCCGATCGCCCGGGGAATCATGGGGAACGGCAGTCACCGGGGGGAATGGGCAGCAGAAACGCTCTGCCGAGGGGTGAATCGCGCCAACTTGCGGCTGCGGGGACAGCGCCCTCGAACCACGCTCTGCATGGCGTGACAGGGCCGATCCCGCGCAGCGCTGCGGCCGGCGCACCCAGCGGCCGGGGCGCTGCGCTGCCCTGTAAGCCGCTCTCCTGCCGTCCGCCTCACCTCGCTGAACGCTGAGGATGATCGCTCCGCTGTCGCAGGTGGCACGAACATGCGCGATCCGCGTTCCCTACCATCTGGTCGAGGCCCAGCACCACTACAACCGCACGTACGCGGCGCTCACCAGCACCTACCCGGGGAACAGCGCAGTGCTGCGCCGCCCGCCGTCTCCTGCGGGCGCCTCGCGCCGCCTGGTCGCGGACGATCGTCCGGTCCCGTCAGTCGCCACCGCCCCCGTCACCACCGCCTCCGTCACCGCCGTCACCGTCGTCGCCGTCGCTGACCATCAGCCACGCCAGGAGACGCAGCATCTCCACGTAGAGCCACACCAGGGTCACGGTGAGGCCGAAGGCCGCCAGCCAGGACTCCTCGCGCGGAGCGCCGTAGGCAATGCCGTCCTCGACCTCCTTGAAGTCCAGGGCGAGGAAGCAGGCACCGAGGATGATGCCGATGACGCCGAACAGGATGCCGAGGCCACCGCTGCGGAAGCCGAGACCGTCACCGCCGCCGAAGACGGCGAACAGCAGGTCAACCACCATCAGCAGCAGGAAGCCCATCGCGGCCGCCATCACGAAGCCGTAGAAGCGGCGCGTGACGCGGATCCAGCGCATCTTGTACGCGACCAGCACACCGGCGAAGACCGCCATCGTGCCGAGCACGGTCTGGGCGACGACACCGTCCGCGATGTACGTCGACACGGCGCTGGAGATCACACCGAGGAATACGCCCTCGAACGCGGCGTACGCCAGGATCAGCGCCGGCGAGGCCTTGCGCTTGAAGGACTGCACGAGCACCAGCACGAACGCCACAAGTGCGGCCCCGATGGCGACGCCGTACGACTCGCCGATGTTGGCGGGGTCAACGGGCAGGAGCACCCACGACAGGACGGCCGTGAGCACGACCGTACCGAGCGTCATGGCGGTGCGCGCCACGACGTCGTCCAGGGTCACCATGCCGGTGCGAGCGGACGCCGGTGGCCGCGGGCCCGACGGGGCGTAGGGGTGCGTGGCATACGCGCTGCCCGCGCCTTGGGCATGCGGCTCGGATCCGGCGGCGGGGCCCCCGGGCTGCGGCCCGGTGTTGAAGCCCGCGTAGCCGTTGTCGCGGCTGAACCCCCGTCGCAAGGCCGGGTTGGTGCTCCGCATCTCACTCCTCTAGGGCCCCCTGCGCGGCCTTTACACAACAGTAATGCGAGCCTGTTTGTCGTGAGGTGGGCGGTGCGCGACTGTTCCAGGACGGACGTGCATCCGACGCCGGGAAGGGCCTGCCCCGCAGTGCCGTGCGGGGTGGTGGACCGGCCCGCAGATCCAGTGTCTATGGGCCATGTGTGGGCTATGGGCCATGTGTGGGGCCAGTCGGGGCGCCGACGGCGTGCCGTAGGTCATAGCCGCAGGCCAACGGCAGGGCTGCGAGCCCAGCCACGGGAAATTCCTCGCCTATCGGATCCAGCGGCAGAGGCTATGCCACCTATCAGGCTCAACACGGTGCTCATGATCTTGGCAAAGCAGGCCGCGGGGGAAGGGAACGCTGCACACATGTCTGGCGCAGAAGCCGAGCACCACAGGCCTACGCGAACACGCAGGTCAGTGTCTTGCCAGGTCAGCCCCCATCCGGTTACGCGATCTTCCAAACTGGTGCGGTGTCCCACCCCCGACAGGGGCTCTGGGCTCTCGGCATTGGCAT
The DNA here is from genome assembly GCF_013778455.1 of Streptomyces himalayensis subsp. himalayensis. Classification (GTDB taxonomy): domain Bacteria; phylum Actinomycetota; class Actinomycetes; order Streptomycetales; family Streptomycetaceae; genus Streptomyces; species Streptomyces himalayensis. The sequence continues at coordinate 52,455 of NZ_JACEHE010000030.1, forward strand.
CGCCACGTCAGGCCGAGTTTTCTTCACCACGAGCTGCCTCGGACGCGGTCACAGCCTGGCGTGCCAGTCCCGCTCCAGATCGCCTGTGTCGATACGCTGCGAAGACGTCCACCCTGGCGTCCCCTTGATAACGCGTACGCACAAGGGAATGCCGCCCGGTGGCGGCTCTTGACGTCGGCCGGGATGGCGCAGCTGCCGGATGCAGGAAGAGGTGTGGCATGAGGTCCCCAGGCGTGCACCTACGGGAGATCACCGACGACAACCGGGATGCTGTTCGTGCCCTCCGCGTACGACGTGACCAGAAGCAGTTCGTCGCCTCCGTGTCCAAGTCGCTCAAGGAGGCGGCAAAGACGCCGGAGGCCAATCCCTGGTACCGCGCCCTGTACCGTGGCGACGAGCCGGTCGGCTTCGTGATGCTGTCGTGGAAACCGCCGGCTGGTCCTTTCAAAGGACGGCACTTCCTCTGGCGCCTCCTCATCGACAAGCGGTACCAGAGGCGAGGGATCGGCCGAGAGGCGCTCACGCAGATCGTTGCCCTGGTTCGCGCGGACGGCGCCACCGAGCTGCTGACCAGCTACGAACCCGGCGACGGCGAACCGTGGCCCTTCTACCAGAAGTTCGGGTTCGAGCCCACCGGGGAGATCGACGACGGTGAGATCGTTCTGCGGCTCACCTTGCCCGCTCGGTGAGTTCATTCGGGAAGCCGCGGACGGTTTTGCCCTCCGGTGGTCACATGACAAGAAGCTGGTGGGCAGTCTGGAAGTCGATGCCCACCAGGTTCATGTCCCCCTCACTGATCGTTCCAGAATGACTTTGCGGAGTCGGCGGAGGAAGATGATGCCGCATGCCGGCAGCGACAGCGACAGTGCGTCCTACTCGCGATCCTGCCGTGGGGCGCTTTCGATACCCGCGTGTGGGGGAGTGTCCGAACCCTTAGAGAGCCGGCCTGCGGCGGAGCGGCCGAACTGGAGATGCCGCACGTCATGCGGTGTGCCCTCGCGCGTATGGCATCTTCCTTCACTCGGCTGGTGCCGCCAGGCGGAATCCAACGCCGATGGCTGCCAAGTCCCTCTCGTAGGCGCCGTGTCGGCGGGCACACCGGGCCAGGTCCCGGTCGTGGCGGAACGAGCCGCCTCGGGTGACGTGTGGATCGTAGGCCCAGTCCTCGGTGCTCGGCACCTCGGCGGGGGCGCCGGGGTAGGGGGCGTAGAGGGTGGAGGTCCACTCGTCGGCGTTGCCCGCCATGTCCAGCACGCCGAACGGGCTGGCGCCGTCGGGGAATGAGCCGACCGGCGTCGTGGTGCCGATGCCGAGGTCCACCAGATTGGCCAGGCCGGTGCGGTACTGATCGCCCCAGGGGAACTCCCGGGCGTCGTCGCCACGGGCGGCGCGTTCCCACTCGTCCTCCGTGGGCAGTCGCACCTTGAAGCCACCGAGTTGTTGGCCGAGCCACTGGCAGTAGGCCGTTGCCGCGTCCCAGGTGACTCCGATGACAGGGTGGTCCGCCGGTGCATGCGGGACCCGTATGCCGGTGGCCTCCACGAAGAGTGCCCACTGGCCGACAGTGACCGGGGTGCGGGCGATCCGGAATGCCGGGAGGTGGATTTCTGCGCGCGGGGCTTCCTTTCTGTACCACTCCACCGGCACCCCGGTGTCGCGATAGCGGTGGGCCACTTCCGCCACGTCGTCAGTCGGCGTGCCCCGGCGCAGCAACCCTGCTGGGACCTCGACCCAGTCCACCTGCTCCACCCGCAAGGCTCCTCCTCAGCTCGATTGAAGAGTTCTCATGATCACCCCGGCGGCCGAGGCGAACATCGGCCGATGGACCCACCCCGACGGCGACCTTGGAACCAGGACCTCGAAGCCGCCTCACCTGTGCTCGGGTATGGCGAGCGAACTTGCCGGGGCGGCCCGGTTCGGCGGCGGCGTGCTCGCCGACGACCCGGCCCGGCGGCGGAAGGTCGCCGTGGGCTGCTATGCGACCATGGCCGGTCTCGGTGCGGCGACCGTCGCGATACCGGCCGATCTCGTGGGCGCGCTGTTCCGCACCTCCTCCAACCCCCGCTTCCAGCCCTGCAACACCGACCGCTACCGCTGGTGGGAGGGCGACGGCATGGTGTGCGGCATCTGCCTGCGCGAGGGCAAGGCCGCCTACCGCACCCGCTGGGTCGCCACCGACTCGATGAAGGTCGAGGTGGAGGCCGGGGAAGCGATCTACAGCGGCTTGGTCAACGGCGGCACCCCGAGCCGGGTGCCGGAGGGCACCCCGCCCGCCAGGAACGTGGCCAAATCAACACCGGCATCTTCGACGACCACTTGACCGTCTACGCAGCCGGCTCGACGATCCGCTTGGCTACGGTCAACCGACCCCAGAGTGACGTGCCGACGACATCGGGCGGCTTGGTCGAGAGCCTCAGCAGCGAGTCGGCCATCGTCTTCAGCACCAGCACCAGCACCAGCTCCGTCGCCGCTTGCGCCCGGCGTGACAGCCGGACAGCGACCCTGGCAGACCTGACAGGTACTGATTCACGCGTTCTTGGTCGCGGTCACGTACCGTGTCCACGGCCTGATCTCGGTGAACTCCAGCCCGGAGAAGCCGAGTTCGCGGAGCGGGACGGCAAGGAGCCGGACGTCGGTGTCAGTGAACGGGTCGACGCTGGGATGCCCCTCCGGACCGGGTGCCCGGTGGAGGGTGAGGCGACCCAACAGACGCGCCAGCCTCGGCGCCATCTGTCCCGTCGGGTACACGTCGGCGATCAGCAGCCGCCCACCCGGCCGCAGGACCCGGTGCATCTGCTCGAGTGCCGCCGCCCGTTTCTTAGGCGGGATGTGGTGGACGACGAAGGTCGAGGTGACCACGGAGAAAGCGGCGTCGGGCACGCCCAGGGCCTGGGCCGCCGCCACCTCGAAGTGGCAGTTTGGCGCGTTGCCCGCGCGGCTGCGGGCGTAGTCGATCATCGGCTGCGAGGGGTCGACACCGACGACCTCGCCCCGCGGTCCGACGATCTCGGCGAGCCGGCGGGCGAAGTGCCCGGGTCCGCACCCGACGTCGAGCACCCGGTCCCCAGCCGCGGCGCCGCTGGCCGCGGCCATGGTCGCATCCAGTGACCCGCGTCGCCCGGCGAAGAGCACAGCGAGGAAGGCGTTGTACAACCGCACATGGGTGATGAGCGCCCCGGGTTCCTCATGCTGTGCCGCCTTGTGGCCGTGCATCGGGCCTCCTTACACATCGGCTGCACACCGGCGCCCGGCACACTCCCACCGTATCCGTGAAGCCGCGGCTACGCCCGCACGGGCGGTGGCATGTCGACACCGATACGCTCCCGCACCATCTGATCACAGCATCGCCGGGCGAGAGCTGTTGGCGCCGCGCTGGTCGCAACCGCAGCCAACGAAGCCCGTGCCGCAAAGTGCGAAGCCGCGGGGCTTTTCGTGATCAATGTCGATGTGAATTGGTGTCACTGGTCGCTGCGGCAGCCGTCAGGACCCCAGGGATCATCGCCCTCGATGTGAGAGGGTGGCGGCAGTTCCTGCCCGGGTGTTCGTTGAAGCGGTTGCACGAGAGGCGGGTGCCCGGCTGGAGGCATAGGTGAAGAGCCCTGACATGTCCCGCGGTGCTCGTCTGGCCGCCCACGGTGCCGTTTCCACATCGCTCGCGCTATGCAGTGATCGCAGACTGCACGAGCTCGTGGACGCCGCCACACCGATCGGTTCCGGCATCGGCGGGAAGACAGTACTGCTGGAGGTCGACGGAACCTCGGTCTTCGTCAAGCAGGTACGCCTGACCGATCTGGAGCGACGGCCGGAGAACGTTCACTCCACGGCCAATTTGTTCGGACTGCCCGTCTTCTGCCAGTACGGTATCGGCAGTATCGGGGCCGCGGGGTTCGGAGCCTGGCGGGAGTTGGCCGTGCACACCATGACGACGAACTGGGTGATCGCGGGAGACTACGAGGGTTTCCCCCTGATGTACCACTGGCGGGTGCTACCAGACTCTGGCCAGCCACCTCCCGAGGAACTGGCCGATGTGGAACGAGCTGTCGCCTACTGGGGAGGCGGATCGGGGGTACGCCGCCGGATCGAGGCTCTCCAGCAGTCCTCGGCGAGCCTCATGCTGTTCCTGGAGTACATCCCGCAGAACCTGCACGACTGGTTGGGCGTCCAGATCGGGGCCGGTGACGAGGTGGCCGAGCGGGCCTGCGCCATGGTGGACAACGAGCTGAAAGCCGGCATCTCGTTCATGAACGCCCGCGGGCTGCTGCACTTCGACGCCCACTTCGAGAACATCCTGACCGACGGCCACCGCCTGTACTTCGCGGACTACGGTCTCGCGATCTTCTCCCGCTTCGACCTGTCGCCGCACGAGGTCGGCTTCTACGAGCGGCACCGGAGCTACGACCGCTGCTACACGGCCTCGTACCTGGTGCACTGGCTGGTCACGACCCTGTACGGGTACGGGTGGGACGACCGCGACGTGCTGGTGCGCGCCTGCGCCGAGGGTAAACGCCCCACCGGAATCCCGGAGGCAGCAGCGGCGATCCTCACCCGCTATGCACCACTCGCCATGGTGATGTGGGACTTCTTCCGCAAACTCCAGGAGGAGAGCAGGGAGACCCCGTACCCGCTGGAGGCGATCCGCCGGATCGGACAGCAGGACAGCCTGCCTGATGCGGCGACGAGGTCATCGGAAGGAAAGCCGCGCGACTCGTACACAGGATCGCGTCTCGCTCAAACGTGTGAGTGAGGAACTTGGAGATGGTGGGTGGTCATCGACAGGTGACGCGAGCGTGTACTCCACGATGCCCAGCCCCTCACGGACGACCTCACAATGCTGGGGTGGTCGGTTCGCATCCGGACCGTGGCCGGGAACTTCATCGGCATCGCAGAACCGCCGACAGCCGGCAGTGTCGATCGTCAAGCCTGTCGTCGCGACCAGCGCCTCGCCGAGGGCACTGCCGAATCATGGCCGCGCGTTGCAGTCGAAGGCACCCGTGGGCAGATCCAGTTCTCCCGCACGCCAGGCATCAGCGTTTGCCCGCCCTGCATGGACTCGCCATGGCGGGCCTTGCCGGCGGCGGCCATTGCGCAGTGCGGTTGCCGGCGCCGGCCGAACGCCTCGGCGTGCTGGGTAAGTCCAGTGCCAAGAGGGCGCTGCTGGTGGCAGCGCCCTCTTCGGCTTCGCGGCACCAGGCCCATCTATTCGTTCAGTGCCCGACGGCGACGGCGCCCTCGCGCAGTTCCAGCCGGGAGCCGGTGAACCGTGTCCGCATCCGACGGTCGTGGGTGACTATCACCAGCGCGCCCGCGTAGTCGGCCAGCGCTACCTCCGACTCCTCCACGAGCGCAGGCGAGAGGTGGTTGGTGGGCGCGTCGAGCAGCAGCAGGTCCGCCGGCTCACTGACAAGCCGGGCCAGCTCGATTCGGCGCCGCTGCCCGTACGACAGCTCCCCGACGCGCAGCCGCAGCGCCTCCGGGTCGAACAGACCCAGTGACAGCAGCCGGTCGGCGTGCTCGTCCCGGTCACCGCCGCGGCCGTGGGCGAACGCCTCCAGCACGGTCAGTCCAGGTGGCCACGGCCATTCCTCCTGCCGTAGATTCCCCACACGCCCGGGAACACTTACCGCACCTGCGTCGGGCAGCAGTTCCCCGGCCAGGACGCGCAGCAGGGTGCTTTTGCCGGCGCCGTTGGCGCCGGTGACCAGCAGCCGCGCGGCCGGGTCGAGCCGCAGCTGCGGCACATGCAGCCGACCGTCCACCACAACCCCGTCGAGCTGGGCCGGCTGGCGCCTTGCCCGGCCTGCCCGCGGTGGCGATACGGGCCGTGAAGGACAGCGCCTGCGGCGGCGGTGTCGTGCAGCGGCATGCGGACGGCACCTTCACCAGCGGGACGGACGTGTACAACCGCACGACCTCCCGCCGTGCGGTGGTCGACATCGACTCATCCGTGTCGGCCTGGATGCGCGGCAGCGGACATTGTCGCTGCTCGAACTGGCGGTACGGCCGTACGTGATGACGGGACCGGTCGGCTGAGCAACGCGGAACAGTGAGCCGACGGCCTCGGCAGCCCAGGGACCGACTCACGCTTGGGTGATCGCCGCCTTGGGCCGTTTGTTCGGCCTGTAGGAGGGGCCGTTCATGAATACCTGGTGGCTCATGTTGATCAGCCTGTCCAGGAGCGATTCGGCGACGACCGGGTTCGGGAACAGCGGATACCAGTCCTGGGGCGCCTGGTTGGCGGTGATCGCGATCGAGCGGCCCTCGGCGATGCGACGGGAGATCAGCTCGTAGAGGTCGTCGGCTTGAGTGGACGTCAAACCCAGACGCGGTGGACCGGAGAGCGAGACAGACTAGCTTCTGACATCAAAAGCGCGACCGTCGACTCGCTGGCTGGGGAGTCCGAGTGGGCGAGCGCCGACGGCTGCGTCGGCGCCGCCGCCGGGCCCGGCTCAAGGCGGCGGCGCTGGGTCGCTCGCGCGGTGGGCTCACCAGCAAGGTCCACCTTGCGGCAGACCGGCGCTGTCGCCCGCTGGCGTTCGTGCTCACGCCTGACAGGCCGCCGACAGCCCCCGGTTCGTCATCGCGGGCGAACCGCGCCTACCTGCGCAGACGCGCGATCAAGGCGGTCATCCCGGAGAAGGCCGATCAGGCCGCGGATCGCAAGAAGCGCGGCAGGGACGGCGGTCGACCGGTGGCCCATGATGCTGAGCAATACAAGGAGCGCAACACGGTGGAACGCTGCATCAACAAGATCCGGGCATGGCGGTGCCTGGCCGCGCGCTACGACAAGACGCCCGCGAGCTACATGGCGGGGCTCCAACTACGCGGATCCATCATCTGGATGCGCAGCCTCAACCCCGGGCCGCGGTTGCGGCTGGTGCCGTGTGATCACCTCGGTGGAAGCGCTCTAAGGCAAACGTACAGGACGTACAGAATGTACGATACGCAGCATGGCCTTGAGATTCCAGTGACGCAAGCCCGGTCCGAGCTGGCGGAGCTGATCAATCGCGTCGTCTACGGCGGGGAACACGTCGTCCTGACCCGCCACGGCAAGCCGCTCGTCGCCCTCGTGTCGGCTGCCGACCTGGAGCGACTCGAGCCGCGGTACAGGAGCCGGACAAGGCGATCGGCGCGGTGTCCGTCATCCAAGACGCCCCGTCCCCTCACGGCGAGCCGAACCAGTTCGGACTGGTCGCCGAGCACGGAAGCCCGTACGAGACTTGCCAGCCTCACTGAACTCGTCCTATTTACGGACCCAGGGCGCGTGCGTTCTTGGGCGGTGAGATGCCCTGAACTTCTTGGTGGGGGCGGGTTGTCGGGGATGGGGGGCTGATCAACTGAAGGAAGCGGTTCGTGATGATGGAGGTGTCTGACGCCTCATCACAACGAACCGCTTCCGGATGCCATCCTCGCTGATCACCGCTGTGTCCCGCCACCTCGAGCACGATGCGGGCACCATCCCCGACGACCCCGACCGCCTGCTGGACCTTGCCGACGTCCTCGACGTGCTGCCCGATCCGCGCCGTCGGCAGGGCCGCCGTTACCGGCTCGGCCCGATCCTCGCGCTGTGCACGATCGCGGTACTCGCCGGCGCCACCACCCTCGCCGCCATCGCACGGCATGCCGCCTACCTGCCCGACGAGGTCCGTCACCGCCTGGGGCTGCGGGCCGAACCGGGGGCGACCACGTTCGGCCGACTCCTGGCACGTCTGGACGGCGACGCGGTGGATGCGGCGGTGGGTGCGTGGCTCGCAAGCCACTGCACCTGCCCTGACCAGGACGAAGGACTGTGCGCGATCGCCGTCGACGGAAAGAGCCTGCGCGGATCGCGCACCGCGGCGACGAGGGCGGTGCACTTGCTGGCGGCCGTCACCCACGGCGAACGCGCGACGCTGAACCAGCGGCAGGTCGCCGGGAAGAAGGGCGAGATCAGCGAGTTCACGCCCCTTCTCGCTCCACTCGACGTGGCCGGCCGCACCGTCACCTTCGATGCCCTGCACACCCAGCGCGCGCACGCGCGGTTCCTGGTTGAGGTAGGCCGACTACATCGCGATCGTGAAGGACAACCATCCAAAGCTGCACGATTCCCTCAAGTCGCTGCCCTGGAACCAGGTCCCCCTCGGCCACGCTACCCGCGAGAAGGGGCACGGCCGTGACGAGATCCGCCGCCTCAAAGCCGTCCAGGTCCCGCGCCGGCTGCGGCTCCCGCACGCCTCCCAGGCGATCAAGGTCACCCGCCGCCGACGCGACCTGAACAGCGTGAAGATCCAGATCGAGCACGTGTATGCCGCCACCAGCCACGACGCGTCTCCGCGACCGACGCCCAGCTCGCCCGAGCCGTACGTGAGCACTGGCACGTCGAGGCCCATCACCGCGTCCGGGACACCACCCTCGCCGAGGACGCCTCCAAGATCCGCACCGGGAACACGCCTCGCGCGATGGCCACTTTCCGCAACCTCGCGATCGCCCTGGCCCGCCTCACCGGCTGGACCAACACCGCCCACGCCACCGACTACTACAAGTCACACCCCGACCACGCACTCGACCTCATCCAACCCGACAGATGAGAACGCAGGCCCCCCTGCATCCGCACCGGTACCTCTTCCCGGGTCATGGCGACCCTGCGCAACCTCGCCGTCGGTCTCATCCGGACATCGCGGCCGCCGACCACTATGCATCAGCCTGGCTCCGAATCGCGGTGCGGACCGCGATGAGCTCCGGTGCCCGGGCAGGTCTATCCCTCTACGAAGCGAGAGGAGAAGTGTGATGAGCGCACCCGAAGTCCTGATGGAAGGCGTCGCGTTCGGCGAGTCACCGCGCTGGCACAACGAGCAACTCTGGTTCTCCGACTGGGGCGCGAACCAGGTGATCGCGCTTGACGCCGACGGCCGCCACGAGGTGGTGGTAACAGTCCCGTCATTCCCGATGTGCATCGACTTCCTCCCCGACGGGCGACTGCTCGTCGTGGACTCGGCACAACGACGGCTGCTGCGCCAGGAACTGGACGGATCGCTCGTCCAGCATGCCGACCTTTCCAAGGTCTCGGAGAAGCCGTGGAACGAAATCGTGGTCGACGACCGGGGCAATGTCTATGTCAACACCATCGGTTTCGACTTCCCCGGCGGTGAGTTCGCGCCGGGCTTGATCGTGCTCGTCACGCCGGAAGGCAACGTCGATCAAATTGCCGACGACCTCGCGTTCCCCAACGGCATGGCGATCAGCCCAGACGGTGCCACGCTGATCGTTGCTGAGTCGTATGCGAACCGGCTCACCGCCTATGACATCGGCAGCCACGGCGGCCTCGGCAACCGGCGTGTGTGGGCGGAGACACCCGACGACCACCCGGACGGAATCTGCATGGATGCCGAAGGCGCCGTCTGGTATGCCGACGTCGGCAACCAGCACTGTGTTCGTGTGCGCGAGGGCGGTGAGGTACTCGCTACAGTCGACCTGGATCGCGGCGCCTTCGCCTGCGCGCTCAGCCGCGGGGACGACCCCCGCCTGTTCGTCGTCGGCCAGACTTGGGGCGGACCCGAGTCGCGGCAACCCAGCGGGCGGGTTGTGACGTTCCCGGCACCAGCACCGGGTGCCGGGAAACCCTGACCCAGCCAGGCTCGGCGTCCAGCGTCGGTATGGACCGCCTTCGGTGTCCCGCTTGTGGCCGGGCAACCCCATCCAGGGAGGAGGTGGCCAGAGCCTCGACGGCTTCACGTATATAGCGGTAGACAGTCGCGATCCCGATGCCGAACCCGGCGGCCAGCTGGGCGTAGGTGTCACCGCACCGCAGGTGGGCCAGGGCGAGCAGGGCCTGTCGCGAGGCGGGAAGGCGTCGCCACCGCGTCCCGCTGTCCTGCCGCCTGGCCGTCAGTCGTCCGGTCAGGAACCGCAAGGTGCGGCTGGACAGATCAATCGAGGACGGGTAGACAAGCAGACGAAGCTCCCGACAGACACGGGTGATCTTGGTCGAGAACCCGTCTACCAGGAGCTTCGTCGTTGTGCAGGACGGTCCAACTGGCGGCATCACCGCCAGATTGGAAAAGGCTCAGTGGCCGCACATGATCGACCTCGGGCGCCGCATCACCGCAGTACACGCAAGAGCCGTCTGCTGCCACGGGCCGTGGCCTTCCCGCGCACCACCGACCACGTGGTCGGTGGTGCTGCGGGCCTGCCGTGCAGTGCGCGTCAAGACCGCGTACGCCTACGGTCTGCGGCGCAACGAGACGCGAATGCTGGACGCCGCCGACTTCGGCCGCAACCCGCACGGAGGCGAGTTCGGCGAGTACGGCCGGTGCCAGGTTCGGTTCGGCAAGGCCAAGAAGGGCTCGCCGCCCAAGCGCCGCGGGGTGCTGACCGTGTGGGACTGGCCCCCGGACGTCCTGGACGAGTGGTTCACCGAGGTCCGCCCGCTGTTCGGAACCGACAACAACCCGGCGGCCTGGCCCTCCGAACGGGGCCTGCGGATCGGCTGCCAGCGGCTCAACTCCCGCTTCATCGCCTACCGCAAGGCCTTGAGCCTGGACGACGGACTCGACTTCCACTCCTTCCGCAGGTCCTACGGCACCCACCTGATCGAGGACGGCTGGGACCCGCGCTTCGTCCAGGAGCAGGTCGGTCACGAGCACGCCAGCACCACCTCGCTCTACACCTGCGTGTCCTCGGACTTCCGCACCCGCACCCTGCGGCGCCATCTGGACTCCACCATCGCCGCGGCCCTCCAGGCCCAGACCGGAAGGCAGACATGAAACGCAAGGTCGGATACACCTGGCGGCTGCGCGAGATCATGGCCCAACACCAGATCTTCACGGCCACCGAACTGGTGCCGCTGCTGCGTGAACGCGGCATCGACCTGTCCGCCTCTCAGGTCCACCGCCTGGTCTCCGGCACCCCGGAACGCCTGTCGTTGCAGGTCATGGCCGCGCTCTGCGACATCCTGTCCTGCTCCCCGGCCGACCTGGTGGCCACCACGGCCGAGAACGCCGGAGTCCGCAAGACCGCCACCGGAGACCTGCCTGCCCCGCCCGCGAACGTCGCGAAGCTGCGGCCCCGCGCCGCCCGCATCCTGCCCGACGCATGACCCGCCCCTACGCCACCGACGAGCAGTACGAACGCTGGTTCATGGCCGAGTGCTGCCGCTGCGGCCGCCGCAGGCACAAGGCCGGCAGTTGGCCGGACGGTTACGTCTGCCGAACCTGCTCAGACCGCGCCGTCCGCACACGGGGCACCTGCCCACGATGCGGTCAGGACCGTGCTCTTCCCGGGCTCCGCCCTGGTGGCGGGGCCTCGATCTGCGCCACCTGCGCCGGCTTCTTCCAGAACTTCGACTGCTCACGCTGCGGCTTCGAGGGCAAGCTCCTAGGCGGACGACTGTGTGAACGCTGCACCCTCACCGACCGCCTCACCGCCCTCCTCGACGACAGCACCGGCCGCATCCGTCCCACGCTGGTCCCGCTGTTCGACCTGCTGGTGGCGATGGACAAGCCCAGAAGCGGGCTGGCCTGGCTGGAGATGCGCCGCGGCCGGCCGGGCAACGCCTCGCAGCTGCTGCTGCGGCGGCTCGGCCTCGGCGAGATCCCGCTGACCCACGACGCCTTCCACGAGCTCCAGCCCTGGCGGGCCGCCGCTCACCTGGAAGAACTCCTGATGACATGCGGAGTCCTGCCCGCAGTCGACAAGTACCTGTGTTCCTTCCAGCGCTGGCTTCCCGGGCATCTGGCCGACATCGCCGACCCCGAGCACGTCAAGACGATCAGGCTCTTCGCGACCTGGCGTGTCCTTCCTCGGCTGCGGGCCCGCGCCGAACGGAGCCACATCACACCCAGCGTCCGACGGTTCGCCGCCGAGCAGATCAAGTACGCGACAGCCTTCCTGCAATGGCTCGGCGAGCGCAACAGCACCCTCGCGTCCTGCGGCCAGATCGACATCGACGCCTGGTATGCCGAGAACACCGAACACAGCCGCACCTGCCTGAGAGCCTTCCTCAACTGGGCTATGCAGAGCCGCCGCTGCCGACGCACCCTCTCCATCCCCGCGATGAAGGTCTCCCGGCGAGCCGCGCTGAGCGAGGACGAGCGCCTCGATGCCCTTGGCCGGCTGCTGACCGACGCGGAGATACCCATGCGTCTCCGAGCCGCCGGAGTCATCGTCCTCCTTTACGCACAGCCCGTGAGCCGCATCGTCCGGCTCAGCGTCGACGACGTGATCCGTGACGGCGACACGGTGCTGCTACGACTTGGCGAGCCCGCCTCGCCCGTCCCCGCACCGGTCGCAGCCCTGCTGCTGGAGCACATCGCGAACCGCGACAACATGAACACCGCTACCAACCCTGCATCCTGCTGGCTCTTCCCCGGGCGCCGGGCGGGCCAGCCGTTTCGCCCCGACCACCTGTCCGCGCTCCTGAACGAGGTCGGGGTCCCGGCCGCCGCTGCCCGCGGCGCCGCCATCCGGCAGCAACTCCTCGAACTACCCGGCCCCGTCGTCGCGGACGCCCTCGGCTACCACGACAAGACCACCAGCCGCCTCATCAGAGAGACCGGCGGGACATGGAGCCGATACGCCCCAGGAGATCATGCAAGGTCACCAACAGGCTGGCTTTCTCGGGGAGCCGGCGACAGTTGAACACCCGAGCGCACCAGTAGCCGGCTACAGATCTGCAATCCAGGGATGCCCCGGGTGTACGCGGTCGAGTAGCTCGGTCAGGGTCTCGCGCTGAGCCGGGGACATATGTGGGACGGTCGCGTCGAAGTCTGATTGATCCTTTCGGCGGGCGTGCTTGGCCTTGAACAGCAGGACCAGTTCGGGCGCCAGATACGGGATGCCGTCTTGGGTGTGGTGGATGATGTCGCTGTAGGGAAGCCGGATCCTCTCATCGCGTCGGCAGATCCAGGTGTCGCTGTCGTGCGGTTCGCGGAACACGTCGAGCAGGTAGTTGCCGGTGGCCGGATCGCGGAGCCAAGTCTGATGTACGACGGCCAGCACCTCCGGTGTGGCGTCCTCCCAGATCCGGCCGCTGCCTGCCGCGTCGAAGACGTATCCGGGGAAGCGGTAGCGGATCTCGGGAAAGCTCGCGGCCGGAATCGCGATCTCGATGTCCCCATGAGCGCGCGTCTGCCTGCCGCGGAACAGGTCCAGCGCCCAGCCCGCGGCCACGTACCAGGGCGTGCCGATCCCGGCCAACTGCTGCGCGACCTCACTTGGGGTCCAGCAGGAAGACCAACTGGCGTGGAGGGCTTCGATCTCGTCGGGTGACAGCTCGATGCCGCCGCTGGGCAGTTGCTCGCTCACCGCAAAAATCTACCAGCGGACTCGAAGGCCCCTGGCCGTGGTCGATGAAGGAGACCAGAGGGACCTGGAGCCATATGCCGCTGGCGATCACGCAAGGTCACCAACCGGTTGGACTCCTCGGCGAACTGGCGACAGTTGAATACGCGAGCCCACCAGTATCAAGGCCGAATCAGGGGCGCGCGATCGGCCGCATTGGAGGCCGGCGACCAGAGGACCCCGGGGACGCCGCCCACCGTGAAGTCGCGTTCGAGCATGCCGTTCGACGACGACTCGGCGGTGAACTGCAGAGAGTGCATGGGTGTTGCCTTTCGGGGGGTGCCTTGTTATCGAGGCGCTCCCGGCAACACCTGCGTCAATCGCCCGACCGTGACGAGAGGGGGAGCACCCACATGGATACAGCGTTCATGGGTCTCGCCTCCTCGGACGATGTCGCGGTCGACTGAAAGCTACTAGCCCGACCGCGATCTCGCCCACCCCTTATTCCCGCCACGTGATCACAGCTCCAGACAAGGCCCTAGGGGCCAACGGGCAGTGATCGTCCGGGCGGCGTCCAGCTCACCCGTCAGGGGTGCGGCGGCGAGCGGGTCCACAAGCCACTCGGGTGTCGTGGCCAGTCCCGGGACTACCCGGTCACTTCAACGCTCGGACCGAACGGGAATCATCGCTCACCTTCACCGGGAACGGACAAGGTGGATAAGCGCCATGCCACAGCTGCTACCACCCTGCTACCTTAGGGTCATGACTTCCGCAAAGAAGCAGACTCAGGTCCGACTGGAGCCTGACGTGCTCGCAGCCGGCAAGGACGCCGCCGCCGCTCGCGGCCTCGACTTCAACCGCTACGTCGAGCGCCTGATCATGGAGGACACCACCGGCACCCGCGCCGCCGGCATGGCCGCTGCACAGCGCCTCATCGATCAGCATGGCGCGTTCCTCGACGACCTGGAGCAGCAGCTCGACGAGCCCCACGCCGAGCACCAGCCGGGCGCCGCCGCGTGATCCTGTACATCGACGAGTCCTGGATCCTCGAAGCCGCCGAGCGAGCCGGCCACCGGGACCCAGGCGTCGACGACTACGGCGTGCCCGTCGCCGCCGTAGCCCGTCACCGCGGCGAACTCCTCGACCACCCCGTCTACGACGGCCCCTACGCCCGTGCCGCAGCCCTCGTGCATACCCTGGGAAGCTGCCGCTGGCTGGAGCGCTCCAACCTGACTGTCGCCTGCGCCGTCGCCGTCATGTACCTCGAGGCCAGCAACATACCCGTCAACCCCACGCGCGAGCAGCTCACCGCACTCGCCTACGAACTGAACAACCCGCGCTGCACCGCCGCTCGGATCGCCGCCCTCCTCCACACCTGGAAACCCTGATCCGGGCCGAACGGGCGCCTGCTGGATGTGGATCTTGGACTAGGTCTGCGCGTCGTCGCCTACAAAGGTGACTTGGTGCGCTCTGCCTTCCACTGCCGGAATCGCGCCGCGGCTGCGACGACCTCATCGATGCGTGCGTGAATGCGTGGGTCTGCGGCGATCTCAGGTGGGAGACTTGTGGCCTGGTCCAACTCGGTCGTGAGTTAACTGCTCGCTCTTCAAGCCCAAGGCTCCTGCCGTGCGCCGGCGGTTGCGGCGTAGTCGTCGATGCTGATCGCGGACTGCCGCATGGAGGGGCCGGACCAGTTGGTGCGGAAGGCGGCGGGTTCGACGACGGTGACCTTGATGCCCAAGGGGGGTGACCTCGGCGCGAGGGATTCGAAAGATGCCTTCCACGGCGAATGTGGTGGCGTGGTAGTAGCCGGTGGCGCCGAAGGCGGCCAGGCCGCCGAGCGAGGCGATGTTGACGATGCCGCCCGCGCGGCGGGCGCGCATGCCCGGCACTACGGTGCGGGTGGCGAGAAGGCGACGAGCACCCGCAAGGCGCACACCGTCTCTGACGCGGTGACCGAAGGCGAGGACGATTCGGCCCGGGACGCCGACTCGTCCTCGTCGACGCGCTCACCACCGCACAGCCACAGCACCCTCGACCGCCGCCCAACATCCGGGCCGCCCAAGCCCACGGACGCCTCCCGGTACAAGGCGTAAGCACCGAGCGTGCCACTGGGTGCTCGCTCAGCGCCCCTGCAGCTGCCCCCCCACCTCTGGAAGTGCTTCGAACAGCCCCTGAGGCTCCACAACGAGACCGCACTCTGGTCCGCGCCCGCATCCAGCTCGGCCGCCGGATCGTTTTTACGAACCTCCCGTCAGCCGCGTGATGGGCTGCTTGCCGGCGCCGCATGGCCGGCGGGCACGTCTCCGTGCCGGAGCTGGACCGGCGACCAGATCGTCTCTCGATATCGACGACGTCGGGACCGCTCACGGACGCTCCCTGGCGTCGTCGGCGAGACGCGGCAGTGACCACGGCCCTGGGTCCGCCGAGGCTCGACCAGAAGGCCGCCGGGGATCGACTGCCCGGAAAGGCCTTCGCGGAGAAAAGCTCCCCTTGGATCGTCATGAATCCGACGATGCGCTGTTCATCAACTCGGCTGCCGTGGCCAGGAGTGCATCATCGTGATGAGGTCGGCCGACCAGTTGCACGCCAATCGGTAGACCATGAGCGCCTCGTAGGAGTGGCAGGCTGAGGGCAGGGCAACGAAGAAGCGTCCAAGTGCGGCAGAACAACGGATCTCCCGTGAAGGCCAGTCCGAGCGGTGCTTCCCCCATCGCTGCCGGCGTGACAATGCCGTCCAAGCCGTGGAACATCCTCGGCAACTGTGCCCCGATGCGCTCCGCCAGGCGCTTGGCTCGGACATACTCAGTCTCTGAGCGCTTGAGTCCGCGCTCAATGACGGCTCGCGCCGGTTCACTCAGCAGGTCCCCATGTTCGCCGTACTCGTACTGAAGGTTGCGTGCGACCTCGAACTCCATCACGGTGGTCTGCGCCTCGACCATGTGATCAAAGTCGGCCGGTGGCAGCACTTCTGCTGATTCGAGGCCGGGAAAACCATCCAGACGCGCAACGAACGCATCAAATGCTGCCCGGGTGCCCTCATCAGCCTTCTGCCTGTCTGTCCGCAAAATCCCCAGACGTGAGGAAGGCCGACCGTTCATGCGGCGGCTCAGCGGTCTCGCGCCGGCTGAATCAGCTCGGATGGCTTGATAGACCATCGCGATATCTGTCACGTTGCGGGCGAACAACCCGAGTGTGTCGAGCGTGGAACTGATCAGCTTCACACCAGTGCGGTCTATCGCCCCGAACGTCGGCTTGAAGCCGACGACGCCGCAGAACGAGGCCGGTCTGATGATGGAGCCGGCGGTCTGCGTCCCGATCGCGACCGCGAGCATGTTGTCCGCGACAGCCGCCGCCGAGCCACTGGACGAACCTCCCGGCGTTCGAGCGGTGTCCCGGGGGTTGGCTGTGACACCCGGGTGAAAGAGCGCGAATTCGGTGGTCACCGTCTTCCCGGCCACGAGGGCGCCTGCCGCACGGAGTCGCGTCACCACCGCGGCGTCGCTGTGGGGCCTGCGGCCGCGGTAGATCGGCGACCCGTATTCCGAGGGCTGATCGACCGTGTCGATCAGATCTTTGACGCCCACGGGCAAACCCCGCAGCGGAGCGGACCGTGTGTGCCGATCGAGTTCCCTCGCCGATCGCAGCACAAGGTCGGGGTCGTGATGAGCAAAGGCATGCACCTGCGGTTCGCGTTCCTCGATGCGACGCAGGCATGACTGGGCAACCTCGGCCACGGAGGCACGACGGTCTCGTACCGCAGCCAACAGCTCCTCACCAGGCATCTCATTGAGCTCAGACATGTGTTCCTCTGGTTCCTGCCACAACAGCGACGGCATCCCACCGACACCGGTCGATGCCCTTGGTGTAGGGGTCATCTGCCGCTGCACCACCGGTCGACCAGCTGGCGGTAGACCTCCACTGCAGCCTCGACCTTGGACGCCGAGCACCACTCGTCGACAACGTGGCACTGGTCGGGCTCGCCCGGCCCCAGCACGACAGTGGGCGCCGGTACTCCGCCCTCGGACGGCGACAGCAGCCGCGCCAGCACGGAGGCATCGGTGAAGTACCGAGCGGGCGGCTGCGGCTCGTCATTCTCGCCGACGGCGACCAGAGCCTCGCGCACGAGACCGACGAACGGATCGTGCAGGTCCGTGTCCACAACGGGCAGAACCACGTGGTCGTCGACCCGGACGCCGTCACCGCCCAGCTCTGCGACTGCGGCGCGCACGTCGTCGCCGTCCACGCCGGGTACGGTGCGGACATCGAGGAGCAACTCCGCTGAGTCGGGCACGACATTGGGCTGGACGCCGCCGCGCAACAGACCCACGTTCGCGGTCACCGGGCCGAACGTCGCATGGGACGGCCAGGCATCGTGGTCGTGCAGCGCGGCGGCGGCACGGGCCAGTCGTACGACGGCGTTGTCGCCGAGCTCGGGGGCCGACCCGTGTGCGGCACGGCCCGCAGCGGTCAGGCGCATCCAGTGTGCGCCCTTGTGACCGGGGACGAGGCGGTTGGCCGTCGGCTCGGCCACGAGCAGCGGACCCCCCGGCGCGAGCGACGACCGCTGGAGACGAAGTGCTCCGGTGCAGCCGGTCTCCTCTCCCGCCGTCAGAACCACCTGCAGGCCGCGGCAGGCGTGCGGCCGCGCGGCATGGTCGGCGGCCGCGACCAGGGCGGCGGCCACCCCCGACTTCATGTCGCTGGTGCCACGCCCGACCACGCGGTCGCCGTCCCGCTCCGCGGCCCAAGGGTCGACGGACCACTGCTCGGGGTCTGCGGGCACGGTGTCGAGGTGACCGGTCACGGTGAGCGGGGTGGAGCCCGATCCAGTACGGGCGACGAGCTGTTCGCGCCCCTCCTCCCAGCCGGGCGTGGACACCGCGAAGCCGTTGTCGCGCAACAGGTCGGCGCACAGCGCTGCCAGCACACCCTCACCGGACGCCACCGTCCGCCCCCGCACCAGCTCGGTGAGGAGGTCCAGGGCAGCGGTCACCGAAGCGGCTCGTGCGCGGTCTCGCGCAGTGTGAGAATCGTGAGGAACGCGACGACCGCGCCGCCGGTGACATAGACGAAGAACAGATCGGAGCGGCCGGCGTTCGCCAGTGAGGTGATCACCAGTGGCGCCGTTCCGCCGAACGTCGCGACCGTGACGTTGTACCAGGCGCCGATGCCCACGCCGCGCAGCTCGGTCGGGAACAACTCGCTCATGATGGCCGGCGCGATGGACGCCATCAGGGCGTACAGGCCGAGGCCCGTACAGAAGACCACGAGCAGCTGCGGCAGCCCGGCCCCGGGGGTGATGAGCTTGGACAGCGGGATCACGAGGCAGGCGAGCGCCGCCGCCCAGACCAGCAGCTGCGGCTTGCGGCCGAACCGGTCCGACAGCTTACCGAACGGATACTGCAGCACGATGAAGAGCGCCGTTCCGACCGAGAGCGCGATGAACACGTCGTTGTCGTCGACTCCTTGGGACTTCACGGCGTACGGCGTGAGCGCGCTGAAGAACGTGTAGTAGTTCAGCGTGTTCAGCAGCGTGATGCCGACCAGCTGCCCCACCGCCTTGGGGTGCTTCTTGATCGTGGCGAGCAGGGGCCGCTTCGTGCGCGCGGCCTTGTCCTTGTTCTGCTCGAAGTGCTCGGTCTCCGATATGTTGCGCCGCAGGTACACGCCGACGACCGCGAGGACGCCGCCCACGATGAACGGGATGCGCCAGCCGTAGGAGCGTAGTTGGTCGTCGGTGAGCGTGGTCGAGAGGAATACCCCCAGCAGCGAGGCGAGCAGCAGGGCCGAGCCGGTCGAGGTGTAGAAGAAGGCCGAGTACCGGCCGCGGCGGCCCTGGGGGGCGATCTCGGCCAGGTACGCGGAGGCGTTGGAGACCTCACCGCCGAGTGACAGGCCCTGGGAGATGCGGGCCAGCAGGAGCAGGATCGGAGCCAGCCAGCCGACCTGCTCGTAGGTGGGCAGCAGGCCGATCGCCAGCGAGCCGCCCGCCATCAGCAGGATGGTCAGGATCATGGCCGCCTTGCGGCCGCGGACGTCGGCGAAGCGGCCCAGCAGCCATCCACCGATCGGGCGGAAGAAGAAGGCGACCGCGTACGTCGCGGTCGTGTTCACCAGGGCGAGCCCGGGGTTTTCGGCGGGGAAGAACTGCGTCGCGAAGTAGATGAGGAAGGTCGCGTAGATGGTCCAGTCGTACCATTCGATCGCGTTGCCGATACTGGCCGCGACGAGGGTCTTGACCGGCAGCTTGTGCGGAGTCGGATCGGCGGTGATCGCCGTCGCATCTCGTCGGGTTTCGCTCACTGGCGCTCCATGTGCATGGGTTTCCGGTCATCTGGACGAATGGCGTCGGCCAGGCGGTGGCTCACTTTGACGCCTGTTGACGCGGACGGTCAATAGATCGCGGAAAATTGGTTCAGCCACTCGTCCACTCCACCACTCGTCCACTTCGCTCGCGTAGCGACAAGCTGTGGCCGACCGGGGACCGGTCACGCGATCGATCTGGGGCAGCCGGTATGGCCGACGCGCTGCGACCGATGGGCCGTCAACGCCTTCATGAGCAGGTACTCGACCGACTACGCGAGTACGCCATGGAGACCGGCCTCGGCGCGGGCGACCGGCCGCCGCCGGAACGCGAAATCGCCCAGCGGCTCGCCGTCAGCCGCGCTTCGGTGAAGCACGCCATCGTCGTTCTCGAGGTCCAGGGCCTGGTCGAAGTACGCCATGGCGGCGGCGCCTACCTCGTACGCGACAGCCTCGACACCGAACCCGTTGAGCGGCTCGTCGAACGCCGACGTCGGCTCCCCGACGTACTGGACGCGCGAGAAGCGCTCGAGACCCGGCTCGCGCACTCGCCGCCGTAGGCCACCGACAAGGTCACCGCCGCAGCCCAGAAGGTGGCACCGGGATGTACGCCCAGGCACAGGCCCAGGGCCAGCAGGCGGCTGGCGGCGCAGGCGGCGGCGCGGCAGGCGCCGCCAGCCAGGACGAGGAGGTCGTCGACGCCGAGATCGTCGACGAGGACAAGCGGCAGGAGGGCGCTGGGTGACGCATCCGAGCGCCCCCCACCGCCTCGGCGGGCAATCCGCTGTCGATCATCCGGGACAAGCGCCGGCGGGATCCGGGAATCATCCTGGAGCCTCGCCGCCGGGTGCGACTCGCCGTCAGCCGCCGCCCAGCCATAGGCGCCGGCCCGCCAGGCCGTGGGGGACGACGGCGTAGAAGAGGGCGGCGGCTGCGTGCTCACGCCGTCGCGACCATGCCGATCCCTTGAGGTGTGGCTTGTCTCCTTGAGGTGTGGCTTGTCCGACCTGGTCCTGCGTGCTCGCCTGGCGAAGCTGGCCGGCGGCGTAGCCGTCATCAAGGCCGGTGCCGCGACCGAGGTCAAATGCAAGGAGCGCAAGCACCGCATCGAGGACGCCGTCCGCAACGCCAAGGCCGCCGCCGAGGAGGGCATCGTTCCTGGTGGAGGTGTGGTCCTGCTGCACGCTGCTGAGACCGCCTTCGACAAGCTGGACCTGGACGGCGAGGAGAAGACCGGCGTGGACCTGGTCCGGCGGGCCTTGACAGCGCCACTGAAGCAGATCGCGGTCAACGCCGGCCTCGAAGGGGGCGTCGTGGTGGAGCCAGAGGGAACAGCGTCAGGGAAGCGGCGCGAGTATGCGCTCGGGCCAACGTCTTCTCGTCGGGGGGCACGAACCTGCCTCGGCCGCCGCCGTCGAAGTTGCCCCCAACTGTTCCTCGGCGAGACGCTGGACACCGAGTACATCGGCGCCTACTAGGAAACCGGCGTGCCGCGGCTGTGGATTTCGGTCGCCGGGCAAGCCAAGCCTTCAAGATCGCCATGGGCGACGGCGACGTAACCCAATACAAAATCTGCGGCTGAGCCCCGCAGCCACGGTGGCAGCCCAGGCACGGGCTCCGCCGGGCAACAAGTCACCCTTTCGCAGCCGCGACCGTCCGCTCGGGAGGAGATCATGCGCATGGACTGGGACGCCTTCCTGTCCGCCGTCCAAGAACGCGGCGAATACCCCACACAGGCGGAAGCGGAGCGAGCTTCCCGAGTAGTCCTCGCTCTGCTCGGCGCGCATCTGGTAGGCGAAGTACGCCAGGAGCTGGCCGCCCGGCTCCCAGAGACGCTGGCCGGCATCCTGCTCAACCCCCTCCAGGCGCATGAACCGCTCCCGCCCGAACGGTTCATCCGGGCGACCGCCGCCTGGATCGAAGGCGCCACCGAGAAGACCGCAACCTGGGATGTCAGCGCCGTGCTCAGCGTCGTGGCCGATACCGCAGGCGAAGACCTGACCCAGCAGATTCTGCTCCAGCTTCCCCCCGGCTACGACCTGCTATTCGGCCACCCTCGGCCGATCTGACCGCCCGGGACGCCGACCACCCAGAAACGATCTCTGGGTCGGAGTGGCCCCGGTCGCTGGGTGATCACGATCGCATTCGACACCCCTGAACGCGGGACGGGACAACGACGCTGCTCGGTGGACGGAGAAGGTACGACCCCGCCAAGTTGGAGCTGGGCGTGACGCATGCCGGCTTCCCGAGTGGTGCGGTCGCCGCCGGTGCGACGCAGCACGTCGCTCTCGAGCTCGATAGCTTCGAGAACCTGTACGTGATGCGCGACCGGGTTCGCAGCAAGAGGATCGGGGTGATGGGCCCCCTGGACCACAAGACCTGCGAATCGCTCTACTTCAACCGGTCTTGATCCGGGGGATGATGAGTGAGCTCGAGATCCCGGTCAGACAAAGAACTGACGCACTCTCAGGGCCTTCTGAGCGTGGACTGGTCCAGGACTCCTTCGCGTGCGTGGCTGATCCATCAGGACTCAGGGATCGGGTTGACCGGGATGACGTCGCCGCCCACTACGCCGCCCCGACGTCGCACAGCGCAGCAGCCGAGATCCGGTACCGGAGCTCAGGATCGCTGGGGTACGTCACCAGTGTCGCCCTGCCGGTCGCCGTACTTCTCGGCGAGTCCCCGGTAGCGCCAGATGGCGGCGGCGCAGAGCCAGGAAACCGCGAAGATGGCGACCACGATGTAGCCGAGCAGTTCGAAGTGGTCGGCCAGGGAGGCGTAGGCGGTGACGAGTCCCCCGGAACCGGTGGCGTCGGCGACGAATCCCGCGACGTAGACACTGGCGATGAAGGCGGCCACGGCCACGGTCACGCCGGTGGTGGCGATGTTGTAGTAGAGCCTGCGGGCGGGGCTGCGGTACGCCCACGAGTACAGGCGTGTCATCAGCATGCTGTCGGCGGTGTCGAAGGCGCTCATTCCCGCGGCGAAGAGCAGTGGGAGGGAGAGGACGGCGAGGGTCGGGAGGCCGGACCCGTGGGTGGCGGCGCTGGCGGACAGGGCGAGCAGGGTGATCTCGCTGGCGGTTTCCAGGCCGAGGCCGAAGAGGATGCCGACCGGGTACATGTGCCATGACGAACGGATCAACTCGCGGGCGCGGCGGCCGAGGAGGCGGTTCATCAGGCCGCGGTTAAGCAGTTGCCGCTCGAGCTCGCCCTGGTCGATCCGGCCCTTCGTCATGCGCCGCCACAGGCCGACGATGCCGGTCAGCACCATGAGGTTGAGCACGGCGACGAGCAGCAGGAAAAGTACGGCCACGATCTGCGAGACCAGGCCGCCGACATGGCGGAGCGTGCCGATGCCCGAGTCGGCGGCGCCCGCGGCGAGGGCGACGACGAAGGCGAGGGCGAGGACCACGGTGGAGTGGCCCATGGCGAAGAAGAAGCCCACGCCGACGGGTCTGTGTCCGCGTTGCATCATCAGTCTGGTGGTGTCGTCGATGGCGGCGATGTGGTCGGCGTCGAAGGCGTGTCGCATGCCGAGTGTGTAGGCGAGGGTTCCGGCTCCGGCGAAGGCCCCGGCGCCGGCCGGGCCGCTGGCGTAGAAGAGGTACAGGCTCCATCCGATGACGTGCAGGGCGGCGATGACGCCGACGATGCCTGTGATGCGCAGCCGTTCGGCACGGGTCCATCGGCCGGCGGTGATGGTCGTTGTGGTCACACACACATCCTTGGCAGGGGCACCGCGCGGTGCCATCGTCAGCAGTGAGAGTGGGCGGGCCGCACCCGCTGGTCGTGAGCCATTCGCGGGTGCGGCCCTGGGCGGACAGGCCGGAACGGACGTCTCGGTGGTCCGGGGCTTGGAGCGGGTTACGCCCCGAGCAGGGCACGCATCTCGTCGTCGGCGACCAGGTCGTGATCGACCAGTACGCGTTCGAGCGCCGCGAGCCAGTGCTCGTAGTACTGCCAGCTGCCCTGCTCGGCCGCGGAGGTGGCCTCCCATGCGCCGATGGCGGCGATGAGTTGCTGCTGGAATGCGTCCCATGGGTAGTGGCCGAACTCAGACAGGGCGACGGCGACGCCGAACGCTCGGCGCTGCCAGTCGGCGTCGAAGGTGGGCGCGTTCATGTCGGTGACGCAGGTGTCGTGCAGGGGCGAGGTGGGCGTGGTGGTGGCGGTGGCCTCCATGGGATTCCCTTTCTGTGGTGTCCGGGTGCGGCTCAGGCGGCGGGTGAGGGAACCTCGGCGATGCCGATCATCGATTCGGTGGTGACCAGGGCGGCGAGTTCCTGCTCGGTCATGCCGTCGGTTCCGGCGGGCCGCTGCGGAATGACGAACCAGCGAGAATGACCGCTGCTGTCCCACACCCGGAGTTCGACGGACGGATCGAGGTCCAGGCCGGTCTCCTTGAGAACCACACGGGGCTCCCGGGCCGCGCGGGCGCGGAAGGTCGGGTCCTTGTACCAGTACGGCGGGAGGCCGAGCACGGGCCAGGGGAAACAGGAGCACAGGGTGCAGATGACCAGGTTGTGCACTCCGGGGGTGTTGGCCACGGCCTGCAGGTGTTCGCCTTCGGCGCCGTCCATGCCGATGGGGAGGTCGAGTTCGGCGACGGCGGCCGGTGTGTCCTTGACGAGTCGTTCGGCGAACTCCGGATCGGTCCAGGCACGGGCGACGATCTTGGCTCCGTTGAGCGGCGTCATGTCGGTCTCGAAGTGGCCGAGCACCTTGTCGACGGTGGCGCCGGTGATCACGCCCTTCTCGATGAGCAGGGCTTCCAGCGCCCGCACACGGGCGGCGCTGCGGGCTTCGCGGTCCTCGGGGTAGCCGAACTGCACGGTCACTGCTGTTCCTCCATCGCGTGGGTGAGGTAGGCCTGGTAGAGCTCGCCGTAGAGCACGGCGCCGGGTTCGGCGAGTTCTCCCCAGAGGTCGGTCGGTTCGAAGCGGACGGCATAGACGGGCATCGGCTCGCCGATGCCGTCGGGGCCGGTGGAGCAGAAGTAGCCGTAGTCGCCTTCGAAGACGCGCTCCACGGTGCCTGTGCGGCCGCGCAGGTTTCCCGGCAGCCGGGTGTGATCGGTGGGCGGCACGTCCTTGACGGTCACCCGGTCACCGATGGCGAAAGCCGGGGACTGGGCCGGACCCTGGCGGGGGGTGTCGCCCTCGCGCAGGTAGCGGATGACCTGGTCGTCGATGCGTTCGTCCCCGCCCTCGGGCAGTTCGAGTCCCGGATCATGGAGGTACTCCGCGGCCTTCGCCTCCAGCTCCTCCTCGGTGATGTAGCCCTGGGAGACGAAGAACCCGCCGATGCCGCCGAGCCACTTCTCGTAGTAGCGGTACTGGAAGTAGGCGAAGGGGTGCATCGCCTCGGCGCCCTTGCGCAGGTCCGCCCAGGTCCAGACGGAGGAGAAGGCGCTGGGCACGTCCTCGATCGGGTACTGGGGCACAGCGTCGCCCAGGTGGGTGCTCAGGCCCATCATCGCGACGTGGATGCCGAAGATGCGCTGCTCCCAGTCCTCGACGAAGACGCGGGGTTCGTAGGCGACGGGGCCGAGGTTCTCCAGACCCCCCAGATGGTGCTGAAGCTTCATGACTGCCCTTCCGGGGTCGGCTCGGTGGCCGGGCGTGCGGTCATCGCGGCT
This sequence comes from Streptomyces himalayensis subsp. himalayensis, assembly GCF_013778455.1. GTDB lineage: Bacteria > Actinomycetota > Actinomycetes > Streptomycetales > Streptomycetaceae > Streptomyces > Streptomyces himalayensis. The sequence continues at coordinate 77,655 of NZ_JACEHE010000030.1, forward strand.
CCCCAGTACTCCGAGGCGATGCCGAACACCGCGCCCAGGACCATGGACAGCGCCGCGACGAGCGCCGGGTTGCTGATGGACGCGGTGGTGATGTCGTGGCCGGTGGCGGCCACGGTGCCGACCGTGGAGGCGAACCCCCACACGATGGCCGGGAGTTTCGAGAGCAGGGTGATCTTCGACGCCTGCACCATGGCGGCGCTGCCCACACCCACGGCGATGGCGGCGATGGCGGTGCCACCGCCCAGCGCGTGGATGACCAACAGCGTGAGCGAGGCGATGACAATGCCGGTCAGGTTCGAGGCGATCGACCTCGCCATGCCGTCGGTGCCGGCCCCGAGGATGAAGAATGAGGCCCAGGCAATGAAGATGACCCAGACCGGAATGGTCAGGACGGTTGCGGTCATCAGCGTGGCGACTCCGCCGAGTACGCCGATGCTGATCGACAAAGCATTTAGCTGGCGCATGGCCAAACCACTCCTCTGACGCCGGGTTCTCACGTCCCGGCGGAATTCGTGCCCGAATATAGGCAGGCGATAATTGGCCCGCTGAGGGGCGGAAAAGAATGGGAATCCATGGCGCGAAAGTTTCGCACGAAGGCCCGGTCGTCGGTATCGAATCCGGTACTTCGCGTCCTTCGATTCGGACATGGACAGGCATGCTTCTTCGGCTTCTGCTGCCGAATATGCCCTGGCAGGGGCACCCCTCGACCGCAGTTACTTCGGTGCCAATTGTGTCGGCTATGGCGCGGTGAGGCATCAATAGGTTCCGGCTGTCGTGTTTCACGCAAGTTAACGATGGCTGAATAAATGGTGTCAGGAATTGACGGCGGCGGCCTTACGCTTTCAACGCATAAAAAGCCGCCCAGGCCTGTCGGTGAGGCCATGGGAGGCTGCAAGGTCGATTTGAGCACTGGATCAATCAGGTCTTCGTGCGGTTAGTATTCCTCACCCGGTATTTCCGGGAACCCGGATACCCGGCCGGGTGATTTGCTCGGCTTCCACGTTCCCGCGTGGCGGGACAGGAGCCAAGGGCTGCAGCGGACACACGAGCCACGATTTCGGACACGAGGGCAAGCCTCGCTCCACTGAGGAGGTCGGAGTATGAACCGGAGTATCGCGGCCGCGGACCGCGGCACCGAGCGGACCATGGTCTTCGTTCTGTACGACAAGGTGACGCTGCAGGACGTGGCGGCGCCGCTGGAGATCTTCGCCCGAGCCAACGACTTCGGGGCCCGCTACCGGGTTCTGCTGATCTCGCCCACGGGGCAACCGGTCGGGACGACCGCGTTCACCCGGCTGAGCGCGGACATTCCAGTGACCGACGCTCCCGACTCCATTGACACCCTCCTGGTGCCGGGAGGCGTACCGGCTGACTTCACGTTCGCTCCGGGCACGCACGACATACCGGAGGAGCTGACCCCGGACACGGTCCCCGAGGCACTGGCGATGGTCCAGGAGCTGGCGCCCCGGGCATCGCGGATCGCCTCCGTCTGTACCGGGGCCTTCGTGCTGGCCGCCCTCGGGCTGTTGGACGGACGCCGAGCGACGACCCACTGGGCGCACTGCGCGCGACTCGCCCGGGAGTACCCCCGTATCAAGGTGGATCCGGACGCCCTCTTCGTCCAGGATGGCCCCTTCGTCACCGGTGCCGGCATCAGCGCGGGCACCGACATGACCCTGGCCATCGTCGAGAACGACTACGGCACCGACGTCGCCCGCAGGGTCGCCCGGTGGATGGTTGTCTTCCTGCAACGTCCCGGCGGCCAGGCCCAGTTCAGCATCTGGTCCGAGGCGGGCGCCCCCACCACACGCGGCCTGCGCCAGGTCCTGGACGCAGTGGTCCTCGAACCGGCCGCGGACCACTCCACTGCCGCCATGGCCGCCCGCGCCGCGGTGAGCGAACGCCATCTGGCGCGGATGTTCCGCGACGAGGTGGGCATGACGCCGGCCCGCTACGTGGAGCAGACCCGGCTGGAGGCGGCCAAGCTTCTCCTGGTGACCGGCGACGAGGGCCAGGAGTCCGTCGCACGGCGTGCCGGCTTCGGCTCCCCGGAGACGATGAGACGGATCTTCCGCCGCAACCTCGGAGTCTCGCCGGGCGGCTACCGCAGCCGGTTCCGCACCACCGGCATCGACCGCCAGGAGACGGAGCCCGACCAGGATGACTGATCCGGTAACGTCCTCACCGCCGTGCGCTCCAGCGACGGCGTCGACCTCCCCAGGACGACGCCGAGACGGAACGGCTCTGGGCTTTCTGGTCGTTCTCGAGCAGGACGGGGCGAGCGCCCTCATGCTGCTGCGGCCGTATCGACGAACGAGGGACCTCTTCCTTCGCTCGGTATGGCCAGGGGTGCTATGCCGAGATGCTTGGGGAACTCGCTGCGGCGGCCGGGACGACGTGAGTTGCCACTGGGCGGCGCGGCGCGGCCGCCTGCGGGACGGCGACTCCCCGGGCCGAGGGGCGAGCCCTGGCGGCAGGGTGACGGCGAGCCGCCCGCCGTGGCGCTCGGCCTGGGGCGACGGCCCGCAGTGCGTCGACATCGGCCGCGGCGAAGCGGGGTTGCTGCCCGGCCTGGGCGCGTTCGGCGTTCGCGGCCTCGGCCCGCTCGACCAGGACCTGGGCATGCCGCCCGACGCCGCCGTAGGGGCCGGCCGCCCGTTGATTTTGGTTCTCTCTTATCCTGGCTGTCCGTCAGGAGTGCCTCGACGCGTCCAGCAGCCCGACGGGCGCCGCTGGGAACATCATGTCGTACGCATGCGGCACCTGGCGGTGGCCGCCGTGGTCGACGATCAGAAGCGGGTGCTGATGATGTGGCGCCACCGCTTCGTCACCGACACATGGGGCTGGGAACTGCCCATGGGTCTCATCGAAGAGGATGAAACGCCGGAGCGGGCGGCCGCCCGCGAGGTGGAGGAGGAGACCGGCCGGCGTGTTGAGGCCATCAAGCCGCTGGGTTACGCGCAGCCGGCGAACGGCATCACCGACGCCGAGCAGCACGTCTTCCGCGCTGACGGTGCCACCTACATGGGGCCGCTGACGGAAGCGAACGAGTCGGATCGCATCGAGTGGATCCCGCTCTCGCAGATCCGCGGGATGATCGACCGCCGGGAGATTGTCAGCAGCGGCGCGACACTCGGACCACGACGTATTTCTGCAGGAGGACTGTTTCATGACTGACCGGGCCTTGACGCTCATGGCAGTACACGCCCACCCCGACGACGAGGCCACCGGAACCGGAGGGGTTCTCGCGCGGTACGCGGCGGAAGGCATCCGCACGGTTCTGGTGACGTGTACCGACGGCGGTTGCGGTGACGGACCGGGGGGTGTCAAGCCGGGCGATCCCGGGCACGATCCGGCGGCGGTCGCCTTGATGCGCCGTCAAGAGGCGCGGGGTCGATGTGGCCGCGGCCGTACTCACCGCGGCCCTAGGGGTGTTCGCGCTCGCCGATGTTCTCTATCTCGACAGCTGTGAACGGGACGGGGAGTTCGCCATGCTGCGGGCCTGCGGCTGGGCCGACACCGAGGTCATGCGACTGGTCGTCGCGCAGGGTGCGGTGATCGCCGTGGCGGGCGCGGTGCCCGGAGCCGCGACGGGGTTCGCACTGACCGTGGCCTTCACCGGCTCGATTCCGGCGGGGCTGCCGGTGGCGGTGGGCGTGGTCGCGGTGGCGGGAGTGCTGGCGGCCGTGGCGGGCAGCGTCGTCGCGGCCGGCCTCGCGGTACGGCGGTCGCCGGCGGGGCCGTTGGCCGAAGAGGGATGAACCAAGAAGGATGGACAGAGATACGGAGAGGGAGAGAACCCCATGGGGGACGGTGCGTCGGTCCTGGTGGAGGACCTGCACAAGAGCTTTGGCACCGGTGACGGGCTGATCACGGCCGTCGACGGCATCAGCCTGGACATCCCGGCCGGACACAGCGTCGCCCTCGCCGGCGCCTCCGGCTCCGGCAAATCCACACTGCTGCACCTCATCGGGGCCATCGAACGGGCCGATGCGGGACGGGTGTTGGTGGACGGCCAGGACGTCACCGCGCTGGGGCGGCGGACCGCCGCCCCGTAGCGCCCGCACCACGCCCATGGTGAGCGCGGCAAGGACCAGCGAGGCAAGGAGCAGCCCGATCACACCGGCCCGCGTGCCGGGCAGCAACAGCAGGCCCGCGGCCACGCCTTCGGCCATGATGGTCGCGTACGCGAGCGGGCGGCGCATGCCCGGGGTGCCGAGGCCCATATCGGCGAGCGTGGTGAGGTACGCACGGAATCGGGCGGGCCGTGCTTTGCCCACGGCGGATGCGGCGAGGACGACGGCGACCAGAATGTGGCAGACCGTCAAGAGCGCGGCGGCCATGGCGCTCACCCCGCAAGCAGCTGCTGATGCAGCCGCCCCAGACAGGCATCGGGTTCGGTGCCGAGCTCGCGGCGGAAGACGGTCCGCGCCGACTCGAACGCGTCGGTCACACGCCCTGGTTCGCCGAGGTGGTGATGGGCGTTCAGGACGAGCAGCCAGCTGCGAATGCGCAGCGGCTCCGCGGCGAGCACCTGCCCCGCCGTACGCAATGTGGAGTGCGGCTGGCCGACGCCGAGCCAGGCATCGGCCAGATCCTCGGTGGCGCGGATGCGCTCGGCGTCCAGGGTGCGCAGCGGGCCGTCGAGCATGCCGTACCGCTCGACTCCGGGGGCCGCGTGGTCCGAACTCCACAGCGCCAGCGCGGCGTTGAGCAGCTCGATGGCCCGGGGCGGGTCGTCGGTGACCGCGCTGCGGCCCCGGTCGGCGAGCCGCTCGAACACCAGGTGGTCGACGACGTCCGGCGCGACCCGGAGTTCATAACCACCCTGGTGGCTGATCAGCGGGGTGGCCACCGGGAGCGGTCGGCGCAGGAGATGGGCGTAGGAGCGCAGGTTCGCGACGGCGGAGCGCGGCGGCTCGCCCGCCCACAGGGCGTCCATCATCCGGACTTCCGGGGACGTATGTCAAGGCGGAGCGCCAGAGCATCCCGGCGCGCGGCCCGGCAAGCCGTCGCGCCCGTGCGTCCGCCGTACGGAGTGCCTGCCAACGCCAGCACTGGGACCTGGACAACGACGAGATCGCGGGCGGCCTCGCCGTCTGCTTGACGACTCACGGCACGGAGCACGATCAGCAGGCTGCCAAGCGGTGTTCTCGCCGCGGCCCGCTCGGCGGTATATGTAGAAGCCGAGCGAGTCATCCAACTCCGGGATCTCGTGGCAGAGCCGAGGAGGCGTCCTGCCGGCGGCCCGGTGGCCACGGCGGGTTGGCGGCGTACCCCTGCAGCGAGCGCCCTCGCGTCGGCATGGTCAGTGACATCGACATCCCAGACCTCGAGGCCGCGTCGGGTGCCCGACGCGACCAGGCCCCTCGGTGAACGCGCCCCGGCTGCGCTTCGATCCCCGCACCCGGGCGTACTACGAAGGCCGCACCCAGCGTCCGCGGGGAACGCGCCTTCTCGCAGACCCAAGGAAGGCAAGACCCGACGTGAGATCATCCGATGCCTCAAGCGATATGTTTCGGGCCTCCTGAGGAGGTCGGGCAGTTCGGGTGGCTCGATGCTGGAGGTGAGGAGGCTGCGCTGCTGGGCCTCCCACAGGACGGTGACTGGGTCGACGGGGGTACGGCGTCGGGTCAGGTCGGTCAGGCACTGCCACAGCCCGGCATGCAGGGGCTGGGTGAAGTCGTCGGCGGTCAGCCACCGCATCTGTTCGACGTCTGCTGGGTGCGCCGTCGCCGTCGCGAGCAGTAGGCACTCCTCGTCGACCGCCTCCTCGGCGTTGTAGGGGGCCGCAGTCGGCGTGGGTGCGGGGGTGCGTTGTCGGGGGCCGGAGTGCGGGGGGAACCGCGCGGCGATGTCTTCTACGGCGCCAGCGAGGGCGTCGGCTTCGGCGAGGGTGGTGGGCACCCGGTGCGGGAGCGTGACGTCGGTCGCGGTCTGCGCGAGGCGCTCGGCGTGGGGACTTCTTGGCGATCATGCCCGATGCCAGCCGAAGGCGTCACGGACGTACGGTGATTGTCACCCTCCGTCAGTGAGGGGGCTGGGACGGGAGGGCGTCGGGGGTGACGCGATCGGCCTTGACCGCGTCGGCGAGGGCGGCGGCTGCGGCCTCTGCGGCCTGTGCCGTGTCGTTGGCAGCCTGGGCAGCCATGTCGTCTGTGGGCTTCTCACGGGTGGCCGGCGACTTCGGCAGCACCTCGCTGAAGGCGCGGGACACGCCCTGGAGTGCGGAGGTGACCTCGCTGGGGATCACCCAGAAGGTGCTGCCCGAGCCCTGCGCGAGTTGGGGCAGCATCTGAAGATACTGCCAGGCGAGCAGCTTGGGGTCGGGGTCGTTGCGATGCACGGCCTGGAACACCTCATCGATTGCCCGGGACTGGCCCTCGGCCTGGAGGATCGCAGCGGTCCGGTTACCCTCCGCGCGCAGGACAGCGGCCTGCTTATCGCCTTCGGCAGTAAGAATCTGCGACTGGCGTTGTCCCTCGGCCCCAAGAATCGCGGCCCGCTTGTCCCGCTCGGCTCGCATCTGCTTCTGCATCGCGTCCTTGATGGACTGCGGAGGGTCGATGGCCTTGATCTCCACCCGGTTGACCCTCAGGCCCCACTTGCCGGTGGCCTCGTCCAGCACGCCACGGAGCTGGCTGTTGATGGTGTCCCGTGAGGTGAGCGTCTTTTCCAGGTCCATGGATCCCACGACGTTGCGCAAAGTCGTGACGGTGAGCTGCTCGACCGCCTGAAGGAAATTCGCAATCTCGTAGAAAGCCGCTCGTGGGTCGGTGACCTGGAAGTACAGGACGGTGTCGATCTCGACAACCAGATTGTCCTCGGTGATGACCGGCTGCGGTTTGAAGGAGACGACCTGTTCCCGCAGGTCGATCACCGGATGAACGCGGTCAATGTAAGGGATGACGAGATTGAGGCCAGGATTCAGGGTCCGATGGTAGCGGCCGAGTCGCTCGACGTTACGAGCGCGCGCCTGGGGCACGATACGGACCGCCCGCATCACGGTGAAAACCGCGAACAGTGCGACGATCAGTCCGGCAATGACGAATGCCGAGGTCTCCATGGTTTCAGTCCCGGGGGTAGACGATCGCGGTGGCACCGCTGATCTCTATGACGTCGACGGTCGTTCCAGCAGGAATTACCAGCGTCTCGTCGTAGGCGCGGGCCGTCCATTCCTCGCCGTCGATACGGACCCTGCCACCCAAGCCCGTCACGTCCGAGACGACATAGGCAGCCCTGCCGACCAGCGCGTCCACGCCGAAGCGCGCCGCTTGGGGCTGGAGCACGTGGCGCAGGGCAATGGGGCGCACGAACAGAACGGTGACTGTAGCGACGATGGTGAATACCAAGAACTGGAAGGGCAGCGGCAGCCCGACTGCGGCGCACCCGGCCGTGACCAACGCCGCCGCACTCAGCATTCCGAGCGCAGCAGTAAGGGTGAAGATCTCTGCCACAGCCAACACAGCTGCGATGATCAACCAGATCAGCCATAGATCCATTGCGTGCCTCTTCTGACCGGTGCGGGTGCGGAAGGGCTTGACTCTCACCATTGGACCCCGATGTGAGACAAGTGCGGTACCCCTGGGAAAGGAAACCCTGCCGAACGGGCGGAGGTGTGCTGGTGCAACGCGCCCAAAGCGACTACTTCACACCTTTACAGTATTTTTACCCATACGGGGAAGATCACTCCTTTCGTGCAGGCGGGTCGCTCTGGCCTGGATCTTCCATCACGGGGGGCCGGTCTGGCCGGTTCAGAGCCGCGGGCGGTGGAGGGAGCCAGCGGGCGGCGGCCAGCGGCCGGCGATCGACCTTTGATCTTGCGCAGTGCGCCCTTCAGGGCGGTGGTGAAGCGCATCTCGAGACTGCTCCGACCTCAGCCGTGGGCATGGGTCCGCACTGTTGACCTCAGCTCACGGAGCGCTGCTGCCGCTACGCGGAGGGGGAGAGCCGGAGTGTGCCGATGGCCACGCCTGCCCTCGAGTCACCGTCCGCCGATTCGGCCACGATGATCGAAGACGCGGTGGCGATCAGCGCGGAATCACCCAGCCCGGCGCCCACGTCCCGGCAGCGTCGTGGCTGGCCGCTGTGGCGGCGAGGTGGGCGCGGAGGGTGGCCAGCGCTGGGTGGGGGTTGTCGCGGTGCCAGAGGAGCGAGTGCGGGTAGACGGGCGTCGGGTCGGTCACCGGGATACGGCGCAGGCCGTGGCCGGCGGGCCAGACGAGGCGGGTCTGCCCGCCCATGAAGGTGGCCAGGGCCGGGGTGTCGGCGACGGTGTCGAGGAGCGCGTCGGAGCCGAAGTTGGGGCCGGTCGCCTCGATGGTGAGGCCGAACTCGGCGACGAGGTCGTCGTAGTAGGCGGCCCACTCGGTACCGGGGACGATGCCGGGCATCCAGATCCGGTGCCCGGCGAGCTGAGCGACGGTCACCGACCGGGCGCCCGCCAGCGCGTGGGCGGGGCCGGTGAGGAGCTGGAGCGGCTCGTCGAGCACCCGGACGGACTCGATGTCCTCGGGAAGGGGCCGGCCGGGCACGGCGACGGCGCCCGACTGGCCCGCGCACCGCCTACGGCCGCACCAAGC
>NZ_JACEHE010000031.1 GCF_013778455.1 Streptomyces himalayensis subsp. himalayensis
GGAGGGTGGGCACAACCCAGGTCGGACGGTGCCTGGCGCGTGAGGGTGCTCTGTACTGCAGAAGGTTGCCCTGCGTCGGGGTGACCGTGGCGTGTTGCCCGACGTCGCGGGGTGCCGCTGTGCCCACCCGTGCCGCCCTGGGGGCACCTCCCAGGCCCTTAAGGCACTGGGGGAGGCACGACTGCCCACAGCGGTGCGGCGTGGCTGCCCGCAGCGGCGGCTGCGCAGTGTCAGCGGCGGCGGCGGTGGATGGCGATGGCGGCTGCTGTGCCGCCGGCCACGGCGCCGACGCCTGCCGCGGCCGGGATGCCGACCTTCGCGGCCTTGCGGCCCGTGCGGTAGTCCCGCAGGCGCCAGTCCCGGTCGCGTGCGTGCTTGCGCAGCTTGGTGTCCGGGTTGATCGCGTACGGGTGGCCGACGAGCGACAGCATCGGGATGTCGTTGTGCGAGTCGCTGTACGCCGCGCAGCGGGAGAGGTCCAGGCCCTCGGCGGCCGCCAGCGCGCGTACCGCCTCGGCCTTCGCGGGGCCGTGCAGCGGTTCGCCCACGAGCTTGCCGGTGTAGACGCCGTCGACGGACTCGGCGACCGTGCCGAGCGCGCCGGTCAGGCCGAGTCGGCGGGCGATGATCGTCGCTGTCTCCACCGGTGCGGCCGTGACGAGCCACACCTTCTGGCCGGCGTCCAGGTGGGCCTGCGCCAGCGCGCGCGTGCCCGGCCAGATGCGCTCGGCCATGTACTCGTCGTAGATCTCCTCGCCGATGGACATGAGCTCGGCGACGCGGTGGCCCTTGACGATGGACAGGGCGGACTCGCGTACGTCCTGCATGTGATCCGGGTCCTCGACGCCCGCGATCCGGAACCAGGTCTGCTGCCAGGCGAACTTCGCCAGCTCGCGCCGCTGGAAGAACTTCCGCTTGTACAGGCCCCGGCCGAAGTGGAAGATCGCGGCGCCCTGCATCACGGTGTTGTCGAGGTCGAAGAACGCGGCGGCCTTGTGGTCACCGGCGACCGGGAACTCCGGCTCCTCCGCGACCTTCCCGGGCGCGGGGGCCGGGGCAAGCTCCTCCAGCTGCTGGGAGGTCTTGCGCGCTGCCTCCGCCGAGGCCTCGCCCGCCAGCACGCTGCGGGCCGTGGCGGAGCGCCTACGAGGGGTGAGCCATGCGAGAGCGGCCATGGCGTGAGCATAGCCAGTTCGCCCTGTGGTTCCGGAGTCAGGAGGATTCAGCGCTGTGAACTCTCTGCGACCGCGCAGTTAAAGGAGTGATCCGATGCCGGTCCGTCCGCGCGCCGCGAACGGCCGGCGCGCTCTGGGGAGGTCTGGTGCAGTGGGGTTCCGATGTCCGTCGGCCGGGCGAGAATGGCCCGTATGAGTCCCATTTTCGGGCGGGCCGACCGCCGTACGGAGAAGAAGGCGCCGCAGGACCGCCTCGTCACGCTGATCGGCAAGCCGGGTTGTCACCTGTGCGACGACGCCCGTGCGGTGATCGAGAAGGTCTGCGGTGAGCTGGGGGCGGCGTGGGAAGAGAAGGACATCACTCAGGACGAGGAGCTGCACCGCAAGTACTGGGAGCAGATCCCGGTGGTGCTGGTGGACGGCGCGCAGCACGACTTCTGGCGTGTGGCCGAAGACCGTCTCCGCCGGGCCCTCACGGAGTGACCCCGGCGGCCGGGCGAAACTTCATGATCACTACACCGATGCCCTCCGGCCAGGGACGAACCTGGCTGCGTGCCAGTTCCCGGAAGCCGCGCCGGAGCCGCGTGACCCCGGTCACTTTGGCCGGGCAAATCGGACACCATCTTTGTGCACGCGTTCACAAAGACATAGCCTGCTTCCGACGGGGCGGTCCTGGGACGTACGACCGCCCGCAGCCCCGCTCTACCCGCAGGAGCACCGTGGCAACTGGCCGAACTCACCGACCGGCGACCCGCAGCCGAGGGATTCCCGAGGCCACCGTCGCCCGTCTTCCGCTGTACCTCCGAGCACTCACCGCACTGTCCGAGCGCTCGGTACCCACGGTCTCCTCGGAGGAGCTCGCCGCGGCGGCGGGGGTCAACTCGGCGAAGCTCCGCAAGGACTTCTCGTACCTCGGTTCCTACGGGACGCGCGGCGTCGGCTACGACGTCGAGTACCTCGTCTACCAGATCTCCCGCGAGCTCGGCCTCACCCAGGACTGGCCGGTCGTCATCGTCGGTATCGGTAACCTCGGCGCCGCCCTCGCCAACTACGGCGGGTTCGCCTCGCGCGGCTTCCGCGTCGCCGCGCTCATCGACGCGGACCCGGCGATGGCCGGCAAGCCGGTCGCCGGGATCCCGGTGCAGCACACCGACGACCTCGAGAAGATCATCAAGGACAACGGCGTGTCGATCGGCGTGATCGCGACCCCGGCCGGAGCGGCCCAGCAGGTCTGCGACCGGCTCGTCGGCGCCGGTGTCACCTCCATCCTGAACTTCGCGCCGACGGTGCTGTCCGTGCCGGACGGCGTCGACGTACGCAAGGTCGACCTCTCCATCGAGCTGCAGATCCTCGCCTTCCACGAGCAGCGGAAGGCCGGCGAGGAGACGGCGGGCGAAGAGGCCGTCACCGCCTCCGTACCGAAGAACACGCCGAAGGGACCCGACGGGGACGTACCCGTCGTGATGCCGGCATGAGTCTTCTCGTCGTCGGGCTGAGTCACCGCACCGCTCCGGTGAGCGTCCTCGAGCGTGCCGCGCTGTCCGCGGACGCGCAGGCCAAGCTGCTCCAGGACACGCTGGCCGCGGAGCCGGCCGCCGAGGCCGCGGTGCTCGCCACCTGCAACCGGATCGAGCTCTACGCCGACGTGGACAAGTTCCACGCGGGCGTCGCCGAGCTCTCCACACTGCTCGCGCAGCACAGCGGAGTCGGACTCGAGGAGCTGACCCCGTACCTCTACGTGCACTACGAGGACCGGGCCGTCCACCATCTGTTCTCCGTGGCCTGCGGCCTGGAGTCCATGGTCGTCGGCGAGGGCCAGATCCTCGGTCAGATCAAGGACGCGCTCGCGACGGCGCAGGAGCTGCACACCGCGGGCCGCCTGCTGAACGACCTGTTCCAGCAGGCGCTGCGGGTCGGCAAGCGCGCGCACTCGGAGACGGGGATCGACCGTGCCGGGCAGTCCCTGGTCACGTTCGGCCTGGAGCAGCTCGCGGTCGGGGCGCCGGTCGGGGAGTGGGCCCGGGGCAAGCGCGCGCTGGTCATCGGCGCCGGTTCGATGTCCTCGCTGGCCGCGGCGACGCTCGCGCGGGCCGGGGTGGCCGAGGTGGTCATCGCCAACCGCACGCTGGAGCGCGCCGAGCGGCTCGCCCAGATCCTCGCGGAGCAGGACGACACGGAGGTGACCGCCCGCGCGGTCCCGGTCGACGCGATGGCCCAGGAGCTGACACGGGCCGACGTGGTGGTGTCCTGCACCGGCGCGACCGGTCTGGTCCTGACCGCGGACGCGGTTGCGGAAGCCGTCTCGGGCCGGGCGCCCGAGGGCTCCGGCGCCGGCTTCGGAACGGACGTTTCCGGTCCGCTCCCGGCCGGCCGCGCGGACCGGTCGGCCGCCGCGCACCGCGACGAGGGCGCGGCCGTGCTCAAGGGCGACGACGTATGCCCGGTGGACCTGTCCCCCATGCAGGGGGCCACGGGCTTCTCCATCATGGGCGAAGCAGCAGTGGCCGGCATGGACGCGGCCACGCTGGAGCAGCACGGAGCCTGGGTCGACAACGCCACGGCGGACCGTCGCGAGAGCCGCACCGCGGCGCCGGACCTGGGTGCCGACGCTGAGGCGATCGCCGCACTGGCCGCTGTCGCGGCCACCGCGGGGCGGGTGCCCGAGCGTCGCGGACCTGCCGCCGTCGCCGCGCCCGCACACCCGGTCGTCCTGTCGCTTCTCGACCTCGCCATGCCCCGTGACATCGATGCCGCCTCGCACCGGATCGCCGGGGTGCGGCTCGTCGACATCGAGTCGCTCGCCGAGGCCTCGGCCGACGCTCCGATGGCGGCCGATGTGGACATGGTGCGCGGGATCGTCTCCGCCGAGGTGGCCGCGTTCGGTGCCGCCCAGCGGGCCGCGCACATCACGCCGACCGTGGTCGCCCTGCGCACCATGGCCGCCGATGTGGTGGCGAGCGAGATCGCGCGCCTCGAAGGGCGCCTGCCCGGCCTCGACGACAAGGAGCGCGGTGAGATCACGCAGACCGTGCGGCGCGTCGTCGACAAGCTGCTGCACGCGCCCACCGTGCGGGTCAAGCAGCTCGCGGCCGAGCCCGGCGGCGCCGGGTACGCGGACGCGCTGCGGACCCTCTTCGATCTCGACCCGGAGACGGTTGCCTCAGTCTCCCGGGCCGACATGAACGACGCCGACGTCACGAGCGTCAACAGCGTCCAGAACGTCAAGAACCGAGGGCTGTCATGACCGAGAAGGCACTACGACTCGGGACCAGGCGCAGCAAGCTCGCCATGGCCCAGTCCGGGCAGGTGGCGGAGGCGGTGCGCCAGGTGACCGGACGGGACGTCGAGCTCGTCGAGATCACCACGTACGGCGACACCTCGCGCGAGAACCTGGCGCAGATCGGCGGCACCGGCGTGTTCGTCACCGCGCTGCGCGACGCCCTGCTGCGCGGCGAGATCGACTTCGCCGTGCACTCCCTCAAGGACCTGCCGACGGCGCAGCCGGACGACCTCGTCCTCGCGGCCGTACCGCAGCGCGAGGACCCCCGCGACGTGCTGGTCGCCCGCGACGGGCTCACCTTCACGCGGCTCCCGAAGGGAGCACGCATCGGCACCGGTTCGCCGCGCCGCATGGCGCAGCTCAACGCGTACGCCCGCGCGCACGGCATGGAGATCGAGACCGTCGCCATCCGCGGCAACGTCGACACCCGCATCGGATACGTCCGCAGCGGGGAGCTCGACGCCGTCGTGCTCGCCGCCGCCGGCCTCAACCGCATCGGCAGGATCGATGAGGTGACCGACTTCCTGTCGGTCGACACCGTTTTGCCCGCCCCCGGCCAGGGGGCACTGGCAGTCGAATGCGCCGCGGACAACGCGTCGCTGGCTGCCGCGCTCGCCGAGCTCGACGACCCGTACACCCGGGCCGCCGTGACCGCCGAGCGGTCCCTGCTCGCCGCCCTGGAGGCCGGCTGCAGCGCACCCGTGGGTGCACTCGCCGACCTTCTGGCCGACGGGCAGATTGTCAAGGAAATGCGCCTGCGCGGCGTCGTCGGGACCACCGACGGCTCGACGCTGGTGCAGCTGTCCACCACCGGTCCCGTGCCCGAGACAAACGACCAGGCAGTGGCGCTCGGTCGCGAACTCGCCACCGAGATGCTTGCCAAGGGCGCGGCCGGTCTGATGGGGGAGCGAGCACATTGAGCCCCACCGCCTCGAACCACCCAGCCGTTCCCGCACACGGGCACGTCACCTTCCTCGGTGCCGGGCCCGGGGATCCCGGGCTGCTGACACTCCGCGCCGTCGAAGCGCTGGCCGGAGCGGACGTCCTGATCGCCGAGCCGGAAGTGCTCGACGTGGTCCGCACCCACACCCAGCCGGGCGTGGCCGTCGTGGACACAGGCACGCCCCAGCTGACGGTAGTTGACGAGGCGTCAACGACCGTCGTACCCCCGGAACCGAGGGATGCGGCCAATCTTGTCATGGAGGCTGCGCGGGGCGGCAAGCGGGTCGTCCGTGCCGTCTCGGGCGATCCGGGGCTCGATGCGTACGCCGCCGGGGAGATGCTGAAGTGCGCCTCCGAAGGCATCACCTTCGAGGTGGTGCCGGGCATCGCCGCGGGCGTGGGCGTGCCCGCGTACGCGGGTGTGCCGCTGCGGGACGCGGAGGGCGCGGACGTGCGGTTCGTCGACGCCCGTACGGCGTCGGACCGCTGCTGGACCGAGGTCGGCACGTCCGACGGCACGGTCGTCGTCTCCACGACGCTCGACTCGGTGGCCGCGGCCGCGGCTGAACTGGTGTCCGCCGGACGTAAGCCGGACACCCCGCTGACGGTCACCGTCGCCGGTACGACGACGCGGCAGCGCACCTGGTCGGCGACGCTCGGCAGCATCGCGCAGACCCTGAAGCAGGCGAAGGTGCTGCCGTCGCCGGAGGGCCACCGGCCGGTCATAGCCGTCGTCGGCGAGCGGTCCGCGGCCGCCCAGCGCGACCAGCTGTCGTGGTTCGAGTCCAAGCCGCTGTTCGGCTGGAAGGTGCTCGTGCCACGCACGAAGGAGCAGGCGGCCTCGCTCTCCGACCAGCTGCGTTCGTACGGCGCCGTGCCGTCGGAGGTGCCGACCATCGCGGTCGAGCCGCCGCGTACGCCCCAGCAGATGGAGCGGGCGGTCAAGGGCCTGGTCACAGGACGGTACGAGTGGATCGCCTTCACCTCGGTGAACGCGGTCAAGGCCGTCCGGGAGAAGTTCGAGGAGTACGGGCTCGACGCGCGCGCGTTCGCCGGGATCAAGGTCGCGGCGGTGGGCGAGCAGACCGCCAAGGCGCTCGTCGCCTTCGGCGTGAAGCCGGACCTCGTGCCGAGCGGCGAGCAGTCGGCCGCCGGTCTCCTCGAGGACTGGCCGCCGTACGACCCGGTCTTCGACCCGATCGACCGGGTGTTCCTGCCGCGTGCCGACATCGCCACGGAGACGCTGGTCGCGGGCCTGATCGAGCTCGGCTGGGAGGTCGACGACGTCACGGCCTACCGGACCGTGCGCGCCTCGCCTCCGCCGGCCGAGACCCGTGAGGCGATCAAGGGCGGCGGCTTCGACGCGGTGCTGTTCACGTCGTCGTCGACCGTGCGGAACCTGGTCGGCATCGCGGGCAAGCCGCACAACGTGACGGTGATCGCGTGTATCGGGCCGGCCACGGCGAAGACGGCCGAGGAGCACGGGCTGCGCGTGGACGTGATGGCTCCCGAGCCGTCCGTCCACAAGCTGGCCGAGGCGCTGGCCGACTTCGGCGCGGCGCGGCGGGCTGCGGCGCTCGACGCGGGCGACCCGGTGACGCGGCCGAGCGAGCGGAGGCCGGGCGCGCGGCGTCGCCGGACCACGACGTAGCGGCTCGGCACCATGGGAGGCGGTGCCCCACGACGCGGGGCACCGCACGTCCACCGGAGCGCCTGGCACCGGTGCACGAATGGGCCGTATCCGGCCCGACAATGCGTCGGCAAAGGTGCCCTTGAGGCAGGCGTAGCGTAGTCGGCATGACGAAGTACGGTTCCTTTCCCGGTACGCGTCCCCGTCGGCTGCGCACCACCCCCGCCATGCGCCGCATGGTCGCCGAGACCCGCCTGCACCCGGCCGACTTCATCCTGCCCGCGTTCGTGCGGGAGGGCGTGAGCGAGCCGGTGCCGATCGCGGCGATGCCCGGGGTCGTGCAGCACACCCGCGACAGCCTGAAGAAGGCGGCGGCGGAGGCGGTGGAGGCCGGGATCTCCGGGATCATGCTCTTCGGCGTGCCGGAGGAGTCGAAGAAGGACGCCCTCGGGACCCCGGGAACGGACCCCGACGGGATCCTGCAGGTCGCCATCCGCGACGTACGGGCAGAGGTCGGCGACGACCTGCTCGTCATGTCGGATCTGTGCCTCGACGAGACGACGGACCACGGGCACTGCGGTGTGCTCGACGAGCAGGGCCGTGTCGACAACGACGCCACGCTCGAGCGCTACGCCGAGATGGCTCAGGTCCAGGCCGACGCGGGCGCCCATGTGGTCGGCCCCAGCGGCATGATGGACGGCCAGATCGGCGTCATCCGCGACGCGCTCGACCAGATCGGCCGCGAGGACGTCGCCATCCTGGCCTACACCGCCAAGTACTCCTCCGCCTTCTACGGCCCCTTCCGCGAGGCCGTCGCCTCATCCCTGAGGGGCGACCGGAAGACGTACCAGCAGGACCCCGCCAACGTACGGGAGTCCCTGCGCGAGTTGGCCCTCGACCTGGAGGAGGGGGCCGACATGGTGATGGTGAAGCCGGCGGGACCGTACCTGGACATCCTGGCGCGCGTCGCGGACGCCGTGGACGTGCCGGTGGCCGCGTACCAGATCTCCGGCGAGTACTCGATGATCGAGGCCGCCGCGGAGAAGGGCTGGATCGACCGGGACAAGGCGATCCTGGAGACCCTCACGGGCATCAAGCGGGCCGGGGCGCAGAACATCCTCACGTACTGGGCGGTCGAGGTGGCCCGGCAGCTGCGTTGAGTCGTATGACGTGCATGCCCCCGGCCGGAAGAGTCCCGGCCGGGGGCATTTTCATGTCGTGACAGGTCAGAGCCGCTCGGGCGTCCTGATGCCCAGCAGCGCCATCCCCTGGTGCAGCGTGCGCGCCGTGATTTCGCAGAGGAACAGGCGGTTCTCGACCTGGGCCGGGGTGTCCGCCTTGAGGACCGGGCACTTGTCGTAGAACGTCGTGTACAGCGACGCCAGTTGGTAGAGGTACGCGGCCAGCTTGTGCGGTGCGTACTCCGCGGCGGTCTCCGCTACCGTCTCCGCGAACTGGTCCACGTGCAGGCCGAGGGCCCGCTCCGCTTCGGTCAGTTCGAGCTCCGGGTGGGCGGCCGGGCGGGCGTCGCCGGCCTTGCGGATGATCGACCGGATACGGGCGTACGCGTACTGCAGGTAGACGCTCGTGTCGCCGTTCAGGGACACCATCTGGTCCAGGTCGAACTTGTAGTCGCGGTTCGCGGACGTCGACAGGTCCGCGTACTTCACCGCGCCGATGCCGACCTGGGTGCCCCGCTCGGCGATCTCCTCCTCGGACAGGTCCTGGGCCTTCTCGCGGACCACGGCCGAGGCGCGGTCGATCGCCTCGTCCAGCAGGTCCACCAGCCGCACTGTCTCGCCCTCACGGGTCTTGAACGGCTTGCCGTCCTTGCCGAGGACCGTGCCGAAGGCGAGCTGCAGCGCCTTCGTGTCGCCGTTCAGCCAGCCGGCCCGCCGTGCCGTCTCGAAGACCATCTTGAAGTGCAGTGACTGCCGGGCGTCCACCACGTACAGCAGGGTGTTCGCCTTGAGGTTGAAGACGCGGTCGCGGATCGCGGAGAGGTCGGTGGCCGCATAGCCGTAGCCACCGTCCGACTTCCGCACGATCAGCGGCACCGGCTTGCCGTCCGGGCCCTTGATGTCGTCGAAGAAGACGCAGAGAGCCCCTTCGGAGCGGACAGCGACGCCCGACTCCTCGAGCAGGCGGCACGTCTCGTCCAGCATGTCGTTGTAGCCGGACTCGCCGACGATGTCCGGGTCCCGGATCTCCATGTCCAGCTTCTCGAAGACCGAGTAGAAGTAGATCTTCGACTCGTCGACGAACCGCTGCCACAGGGCGAGGGTCTCCGGGTCGCCCGCCTGGAGGTCGACCACCCGGCGCCGCGCCCGCGTCTTGAACTCCTCGTCGGAGTCGAAGAGCGTCCGGGAGGCCTTGTACAGCCGGTTGAGGTTCGACATGGCCTCTTCGCCGGAGGCCGCGGTGTCCTCGGTGGCGGCCTTGTGGTCCAGCTCGTGCGGGTGCTCGATCAGGTACTGGATGAGCATGCCGAACTGGGTGCCCCAGTCGCCGATGTGGTGGCGCCGGACCACCGTCTCGCCGGTGAACTCCAGGATCTGGACGACCGCGTCCCCGATGACGGCGGACCGGAGGTGGCCGACGTGCATCTCCTTGGCCACGTTCGGCTGGGCGTAGTCGATCACCGTCGTGCCCGGCTCGTCCGCCAACGGCACGCCGAGGCGGCCCTCGGCGTCCGCGGCCCGCGCCGCCAGGTTCTCGGTGATCGCCTTGTCGGTGACCGTGATGTTCAGGAATCCGGGCCCGGAGACCTCGATCTCCTTGATCACGTCACCCGTGGTGACCTGGGAGACCACCTGGGTGGCCAGCTCCCGCGGGTTGGCCTTCGCCTTCTTCGCGAGCGCCAGGATGCCGTTGGCCTGGAAATCGGCCCGGTCGCTTCGGCGCAGCAGCGGGTCCGCGGTGCCGGCCTCCGGCAGGGCTGCCGAGAGGGCGTCCGCGAGGCGCTGATGGACTGAAGCGGTGAGGGACGTGACCGAGGCCATGGAGTGGGAGCCGTTCTCCTCGAGGTTCTGATAGACCCGGCCAGTATCCCACGCGCGGAAATGCGGTTGAAAAGCGGTTTTCGCTCCAGCGGCCGGACCTGGGAGAATGGAGCGGTCAGCTGTACTGGCTGTATCCCCGGTCAGCTTGTACTTGCGTATCAGGGCGTACGAGAAAGAAGGACGTGCCGATCGTGGCTCAGAGCACAGAGACCACCGACTGGGTCTCCCGTTTCGCGGATGAGGTCATCGCCGAGTCGGAGAGTCGCGCGCCTGGCAAAGCTGTCGTCGTCGCGTCCGGGCTGTCCCCCTCCGGCCCGATCCACCTCGGCAACCTCCGCGAGGTCATGACCCCGCACCTGGTCGCCGACGAGATCCGCCGCCGCGGGTACACCGTGCGCCATCTGCTCTCCTGGGACGACTACGACCGCTACCGCAAGGTGCCGTTCGGCGTCCCCGGCGTCGACGACTCCTGGGCCGAGCACATCGGCAAGCCGCTCACCTCCGTCCCGGCGCCCAAGGGCTCCGCGTACCCGAACTGGGCCGAGCACTTCAAGGCCGCGATGATCGAATCGCTCGCCGAGCTGGGCGTCGAGTACGACGGGATCAGCCAGACCGAGCAGTACACCTCGGGCGCGTACCGCGACCAGATCCTGTTCGCGATGAAGCACCGCGCCGACATCGACGCCGTGCTCGCCCAGTACCGGACCAAGAAGGCTCCGGCCAAGAAGTCCCAGAAGCCCGTCGACGAGGCCGAGCTGGAGGCCGCCGAGGGCTCGGGCGCCGCGGCCGAGGACGACGGCAGCAGCGCCGCCGGCTACTTCCCGTACAAGCCGTACTGCGGCGCGTGCGAGAAGGACCTCACCACGGTCACGGCGTACGACGACGAGACGACCGAGCTGACCTATGTATGCCAGTGCGGGCACTCCGAGACGGTCCGGCTGTCCGAGTACAACCGCGGCAAGCTGGTCTGGAAGGTCGACTGGCCGATGCGCTGGGCGTACGAAGGGGTGATCTTCGAGCCGTCCGGCGTCGACCACTCGTCGCCCGGTTCGTCGTTCCAGGTCGGCGGGCAGATCGTCGGAATCTTCGGCGGCAAGCAGCCGATCGGCCCCATGTACGCGTTCGTGGGCATCAGCGGCATGGCCAAGATGTCGTCCAGCAAGGGTGGCGTGCCGACCCCGGCCGATGCCCTCCAGATCATGGAGCCGCAGCTTCTGCGCTGGCTGTACGCGCGGCGCCGCCCCAACCAGTCGTTCAAGATCGCCTTCGACCAGGAGATCCAGCGGCTGTACGACGAGTGGGACAAGCTCGCCGCGAAGGTCGCCGACGGATCGGTGCTGCCCGCCGACGCCGCCGCGTACGCGCGTGCGGTCGGCACGGCGGCCGGTGAACTGCCGCGGACGCCGCGTCCGCTGCCGTACCGGACGCTGGCCTCTGTCGCGGACATCACCGCCGGCCACCAGGACCAGGCGCTGCGCATCCTGTCCGACCTGGACCCGGAGAACCCGCTGACGTCGCTCGACGAGGCGCGCCCGCGCTACGACAAGGCCGAGACATGGATCAACACCCAGGTCCCGGCCGAGCAGCGCACGGTCGTCCGCGACGAGCCCGACAAGGAGCTGCTCGCCTCGCTCGACGACCAGGGGCGTGAGTCGCTGCGCCTGCTCATCGAGGGCCTCGACTCGCACTGGTCGCTGGACGGGCTCACCCACCTCGTCTACGGCGTGCCCAAGGTCCAAGCCGGCTTCTCCGCCGACGCCACACCCAAGGAGCTGCCGCCGGAGATCAAGACCGCTCAGCGGACGTTCTTCGCTCTCCTGTACCACCTGCTCGTGGGGCGTGACACGGGGCCGCGGCTGCCGACGCTGCTGCTCGCGGTGGGCGCGGACCGGGTGCGGAAGCTTCTGGGCGCGTAAGGGTTGTACGAGGAAGGGGGTGCCCCGGTTTTCCGGGGCACCCCCTTCGTGCGTCTGCTGGGTGCGCTTACGCGATGTGCTCCGCGTCCAGTTCCTGCTGGTAGCGGGTGCGGAAGTCGCGGACGTACGGGCGGAGCGTGCTCTCCGTGAGCGGGCCGCCCGACTGGCCCGTCACGCCGTAGAGGTCCATCAGATACAGGCCGAACTGACGGGTGTTGGGGAAGTCCATGTGCTCGTTGACGTACTTCCGGAACGCGGCGAAGTACGCCTCCTCGCGCGACACGTCGTCCGGCAGGGCCGGGCCCTGGACGACCGCGTCCGCATCCGGGTCCGGGTTCGCGGAGTCCTCGTCCGTCTCCATCGGCTGCTGTTCGCCGCGGGGGGACGGGATCGCCACCTGATGAGTGGCAGCGCCCGGTGCCGCGCCGCCCAGGGGGCGGGTGCGGTTGGGGCCCGACGGGATCTGGATGCCGGACTCCTGCGGGGGCGCCTCGGCGGCGGGCTGCCGCTGCTGGTCCTCGTACCAGTCCTCGTACTGTTCCTCGGGCCCGTACGTCGGGTCGTAGGAGCCGTTTGCGTACGTCGGGTCGTAGTCGCCCTGGTATGCGGGGTGTTGTGGGGGTGCGAACCAGGGGTTGTCCGCTTCCTGGGTCGCCAGATCCTCGAGGTGCTGTGCGTCGTGGGTGCCCGGGAGTTGGACGGGCTGCCCGCCGTCGTGGGGTGCCGCTGTGCCCACCCTCCCCCGAGCTCTCGACTCCGCTCGAGCAGGGGGCACCCCCATCGCCCCAGCGGCACCGTTGCCCACAGCGGCGGCACCGTTGTCCGCAGCGGCCTCCAGCTCCCGGTAGTCCTGCACCGGGGCCGGGGCCGGGGCCGGGGCCGGAGGCAGCAACGCCGGTTCGATGCCTGCTGCGGCCAGGCCTGCCGGGGCCGTTTGCGCGAGTGGGACGCCGTAGCGGGCCAGGCGCAGCGGCATCAGGGACTCCACCGGTGCCTTGCGGCGCCAGGCGCGGCCGAAACGCGAGCGCAGCCGGGCCTGGTAGACCAGCCGCTCCTGCTCCAGCTTGATCACCTGCTCGTAGGAGCGCAGTTCCCACAGCTTCATCCGGCGCCAGAGGAGGAAGGTGGGGATGGGGGAGAGCAGCCAGCGGGTGATGCGGACGCCCTCCATGTGCTTGTCGGCGGTGATGTCCGCGATGCGGCCGATCGCATGCCGCGCCGCCTCGACCGAGACGACGAAGAGGATCGGGATGACGCCGTGCATGCCGACACCGAGCGGGTCGGGCCAGGCGGCCGCGCCGTTGAACGCGATCGTCGCCGCCGTCAGCAGCCACGCCGTCTGACGCAGCATGGGGAACGGGATACGTATCCAGGTCAGCAGCAGATCCAGGGCCAGCAGGACGCAGATGCCCGCGTCGATGCCGATCGGGAAGACGTAGCTGAACTTCCCGAAGCCCTTCTCGATCGCGAGCTCGCGGACAGCCGCGTACGAGCCGGCGAAGCCGATACCGGCGATGATGACGGCACCGGCGACCACGACTGCGATCAGTATCCGGTGCGTGCGTGTCAGCTGAATGGGCGCGGCCACCCGCACTCCCCTCCCTGCTCCACTCTTCGGCCTGTTGTGCGGAAGACTGTTCGGCCTCTTGCGCGGAACAGCCTGGCACATGGATGCGAACGGCGGGTTTCCGGTACGGCAGGAGCCCGGTCACCGCACGGTACCGGGCTCCGCCGAAGGCTCTGAATGAGCAAGTGTTTTCGGGCGCCGTCAGCTGCTGCTCTTGGACGCCTCGGGCGTCGCCGGCTCCTTGGACGTGCCGGACGTGGCCTTGTCCGACGAGCCGTCACCGGGCTTCGCCGAGGACGTGCCGTTGGCCGCGACCACGGCCTCCACGGCCTGCTTCGCGGCCTTCTGAGCGTCCTTCATCAGCTCGGTGGCGCTCGGCGTCTTCTCGCCCGCGAGCCCCGCACCGTCGTAGTCCAGCGTCACGACGACGTTCTCGACGCGGGCCACCACGGTCTGCTGCTTGAAGGAGCCCTCCTTCTTCTTCAGGTCGTAGCGCACGGCCGTCGCCTCGTCGCCCACGCCCTGCACCGGCGCCGACTTGACGTTCTTCGCGTCCTGCGTGCCCTGGGCTTCCTTCACCTGCTTGTCGAAGTACGCCTGCGCGAGCTTGTCGCCGGCGCCGCGGGCCGCGTCCGACTCGAAGCGCAGCAGCGACACGTTGAGCCAGCGGAACTGCGAGCCCTTGACGCCGTTGTTGTCGAGGCTGGTCCACGAACACGTGCCGCGAAGGGAGGTGTCGTCCGACTTGCCTTCCTTGCCCGACTTGTCTTCCCGCTTCGGAACGAGCTCGTCGAGCGTCTTCTTCGTCAGCACCTCGCAGGGCTCGGGAAGCGAGTCGAACGCCGCCGCCTTCACGCTCGCTGCCGCGTCGCCCGCCGATGCCGACGCCGAGGCCTTCGCACCCGACTCCTTCGCCCCGTCGTCCCCGGAGCCGGAGTCGGAGGAGCAGCCGGAGGCGGCAAGGATCACCGGTACGGCGGCTGCGCAGGCAAGTATGCGGATGAGTCGCTGTGCTGGTCGGTGCATGGTTCCTTCACTCTGGAGATACCTCCCGGCGCGGGCCGGGGGGAGCTCGATCGTGCTGTCGGGCAGTCGGTCCGGTGGGCCACGGTACGCCGAACGCGGCTGGGGATGCTGCCCTTCACGTGAGCCGCGGCACCTGGCCCGGACGCCCGGAGCGGCCGTCAGTCGCTGAGCCGCTCGGCGAGCTTCTGCGCCAGTTTCTGTGCTCTGTCCTGCATTTCCCTGCTGTCCGGGACATCCATGATGGAGGCCGGCTGCTCGTCGTACTCGATCGTCACGATCACGTTCGACGTGCGGAATGCCACAGTCACGGTGCGGTGCCGGGCCGTCGAGGTGGACGTGGCGAGGACGTCGTCGAGGAACGCCTCGTCCCCCAGATCGTCGAGGAAGCGCGGCTCGAGCCCCTCGGTCGCGGAGCCGTCGTCGGAGGAAGAGGGCGAGGACGAGGGCGCGGACGAGGATGCGGAGCCCGAGGCCGATTCGGACCCCGCGTCGGACGAGGTGGAGTCGGCGTCCACCGTGGAGGCCGAGGGCGAGGAACTCGCCTTCTCCTCACGGGGATCGGCGGGCTCCGGAAGGTTCGCCGCCTCCTCCTTCGTGGCGAAGACCGCCTGGGCGCGGGTGTCGTCGCTGACGGTCGCGTCGTACGACACGACACGCTCGAAGTCGACGTGGAGATGGTGGGTGGCGTCCGCCGACTCCATCTTCCAGCGGCAGCCCACGCGCCGGTCGGTGTCGTACGTCACCGTGGCCTTGCCGTCGTAGGCCTTCTCCTGCTGCTCCTCGTCCGTCATCTCCTTGATGCCGGGCAGCAGCGAGTCCAGCGTGCCGTGGTCGAGCGCACCGCATGGCTCGGGCAGGGTGCGGTACTTGCCGGGCTGGGCGGCCGAGGCCGATGTGCCCGTCGCGCCCGGCTTCGAGTCGGTGGCCTCCTCGCCGCTGCCGGAGCTGCTGGTGCAGCCGGCGAGCAGTGCCGCGAGGAGCGCGGCGACACCCGGTACGTACGCCTTCCGCTGCACGTGGTGGCTCCTCTCGACACGGCTGTGAACCGGATATTGGGTTGCCGCCCCTGGGCGGCCGGTGAACACAATGTGTATCGCACGCACTGCCGTGAACGCCGGTCCGGTATCCCTTTTACTGACCTTGGCTCCGGTATTTGCGATTACGGACTTCTTTGACTTTTGCTCAACTACGGGGGAATGAGGATGCTATGTCGTATGTAGAGGTTCCGGGTGCGAAGGTACCCATCCGGATGTGGACGGACCCGGCCTCGGTCGAGGGTGTCGCACTCCAGCAGCTCCAGAACGTCGCCACGCTTCCGTGGATCAAGGGCCTCGCTGTCATGCCGGACGTCCACTACGGCAAGGGCGCGACGGTCGGCTCGGTCATCGCGATGCGTGACGCGGTGTGCCCGGCGGCGGTCGGCGTGGACATCGGCTGCGGGATGTCGGCGGTCCGTACCTCACTGACGGCCAACGACCTGCCGGGCGACCTGTCGCGGCTGCGGTCGAAGATCGAGCAGGCGATTCCGGTCGGGCGGGGCATGCATGACGACCCGGTGGATCCGGGCCGGCTGCACGGCTTCGCCACCGCGGGGTGGGACGACTTCTGGGAGCGGTTCGGCGGGGTCGCCGAAGCGGTGAGGTTCCGTCAGGAGCGGGCGGCCAAGCAGATGGGCTCGCTCGGAAGCGGCAACCACTTCGTAGAGGTGTGCACGGACACGGACGGTGCCGTGTGGCTGATGCTCCACTCCGGATCCCGGAACATCGGCAAGGAGCTCGCTGAGCACCACATCGGCGTGGCCCAGAAGCTGCCGCACAACCAGGGCCTGGTCGACCGCGACCTCGCCGTCTTCGTCGCGGACACCCCGCAGATGGCGGCGTACCGCAACGACCTGTTCTGGGCCCAGGAGTACGCCAAGTACAACCGCACGATCATGATGGCGCTGCTGAAAGACGTCGTCCGCAAGGAGTTCAAGAAGGCGAAGGTCACCTTCGAGCCGGAGATCTCCTGCCACCACAACTACGTGGCGGAGGAGCGGTACGACGGCATGGACCTGCTGGTGACCCGTAAGGGCGCGATCCGCGCGGGCTCCGGGGAGTACGGCATCATCCCGGGCTCCATGGGCACCGGTTCGTACATCGTGAAGGGCCTCGGCAACGAGAAGGCCTTCAACTCGGCGTCCCACGGCGCCGGTCGGCGGATGAGCCGCAACGCGGCGAAGCGCCGGTTCTCCACGAAGGACCTGGAGGAGCAGACGCGGGGCGTCGAGTGCCGCAAGGACTCCGGCGTGGTGGACGAGATCCCGGGTGCGTACAAGCCGATCGAACAGGTCATCGACCAGCAGCGCGACCTGGTGCATGTGGTCGCGAAGCTGAAGCAGGTCGTCTGCGTGAAGGGCTGAGGGTCTCGGCCATCGGGGCTGAGGCCCCACGACAGCAGGACAGCAGGACGGGCCCTGGAACGCGTGTCGTTCCGGGGCCCGTCGTGTGTGGTTGTGAGGGCCTACCAGGCGACGGGCAGCTCGATCGGGAAGCGCCGGATGGTCTCCGTGTCCCAGCGCACCTCCTCGGCGGGCACCGCAAGGCGCAGGTCCGGGAAGCGCTCCACCAGCCGTCCGATGGCCACCTCCAGCTCCGCCATCGCCAGTGGTGCGGCGATGCAGCGGTGGCCGCCCCAGCCGAAGGTCATGTGCGGTGTGGGGGGGCGGTTCGGGTCGATGGTGTCGGGGTCCGTGAACCGCTTGGGATCGCGGTTCGCCGTCAGATACGACACATGGACGAAGTCGCCCTTCCGGATCCGCACTCCGCCCATCTCGACGTCCTCCAGTGCCACCCGGGGAATGCCGACGCCCTTGCGGAACGGGATGTAGCGCAGCAGCTCGTCGAGGACTGCGGTCAGGGTCTCCGGCCGGTTCCTGAGCTGCTCCATCAGCTCGGGGCGGGTGAGGAGGAGATAGGAGATGTCGCTGATCTGGCAGGTGGCCGTGTCGTGCCCGCTGAGCATCAGCGTCAGCGCCATGACGGCCAGTTCCTGGTCGTCGAGTGCGTCCTCGCCGTCCTTGGCCGCGGCCAGCGCGCTGATCAGGTCGTCGCCCGGGTTCTTCCGCCGCTCGGCGACCAGCCCGCCGAAGTACTCGCGCAGCTCCGCCTTGGCGGTCGCCGCGGTCTCACGGCTGTCCGGACCGGTGGAGAGCAGCTGATGCGCGTACTCCTGCATCCGGGGCCGGTCCTCCGGAGCGATTCCGAGCACCTCGCAGATGGTGTGCTGGGGGAGCCGGTCCGAGAGATGGCGTACCAGATCCGCCGGCGGTCCCTGCTGGGCCATCTCGTCGAGCAGGGCGTCGGTGAGCCCCAGGATCGACTGGCGCATCCGCTCCACATGCCGGTTGGTGAAGGCCTGTGAGGCGAGATGCCGCAGCCGGGTGCTGCGCGGTGGGTCGATCACGTTGATCGACTCCGGGGAGACGATCGGCTCCGGCGTCAGCCGCGGATAGTCGTGCCCCATGATCGCTGCTCGGCTGAACCGGTGGTCGGTGGTCACCTGCCGTACGTCGTCGAACCCGGTGACCAGCCAGGCATCGCCTTCGCCGTACGGCAGCCGGATACGGGCGATGGAGTCGCGCTCCATGAGCGCCGCGAGGGAGGGGTCGAACTCCATGCCTTCGCTGAAGTCGAACGGACACTTGATTGCTTTGCCGGTTTCGGTCATCGCGTACTACTCCCGTTCCAGGACGACGAGCGCGGCTGACGCGCATATGGACGGGCGGAAGACAGCCGCCTTCGCCGTTTTCCCGCATATGCCTTGTACGCGCTGCCCGAGCGTCGGACACCTCCGGGCGCCCTGATTGACCCGGTGGGAGTAGCCGAACGGGGGACCGAGGCGAACTGGTACGTCTGCCGGCTCTACCGGCTCTGCCCGCTTTATCGGCTTTACCGGCTCAGACTTCCCGGTGGACCTTCGTGTTGGAGGCCTGGGCGCGGGGACGGAGGACCAGGAGGTCGACGTTGACGTGGCTGGGGCGGGTGACCGTCCAGGTGATGGTGTCGGCGACGTCGTCGGCTGTGAGGGGCTCGGCCACGCCCTCGTAGACCTTGGCGGCCTGGTCGGCGTCGCCGCGGTAGCGGGTCACCGCGAACTCGTCGGTCTTGACCATGCCGGGCGCGATCTCGATGACGCGGACCGGCTGGCCGACGATCTCCAGCCGGAGCGTCTCGGCGAGCACGTGTTCGGCGTGCTTCGCGGCCACGTAGCCGGCACCGCCCTCGTACGTCCCGTGGCCCGCGGTGGAGGAGAGGACGACGACCGTGCCGTCCCCGCTGGCGACCAGGGCGGGGAGCAGGGCCTGCGTGATGTGGAGGGTGCCGATGACGTTCGTCTCGTACATCTGGCGCCATTCGGCCGGGTCGCCGGTGGCTACGGGGTCGGCGCCGAGTGCGCCGCCCGCGTTGTTGACCAGCACCTCGACGTGGTCGAGCGACGCGGCGAAGGCGTCCACGGCCGCGCGGTCCGTGATGTCCAGCGCGTACGCCGTCGCCTGGTGACCGGCCTCGGTGAGCTCCGCCGCCAGCGTCTCGATGCGGTCCTTGCGGCGTGCGGTGAGGACGACGTGGAAGCCGGCCGCGGCCAGTCGACGTGCGGTTGCGGCGCCGATTCCGCTGCTGGCACCGGTGACGACGGCGGTCCGGACGGTGGCGTTCGCGGCGGTCATGGGCTGCTCCTCGACGTCGGGACTGTGGTCCGCGAGCCAGGATAGGTGGGTAGCGCGAGCGCTCGCGCAGGTGTCCGATCCCTGGGCTGTTACCCGTGGTGGGCAGGCGTTCCGCGACCGTTGTGGGCAGGCGTTACGCAGGGCGATGGGGTTCCAGGGCGCTGCGGGCGGCGGACGGCCGCCGAAGCGGCGAGCGCCGACTACGGGCGGTTCGCACTGCCCAGGCCCTTGAGGTCCTAGGTGGGCACAGCCCACGACGGCAGGTGTGTCGAGGCGTTGGGGTGCCAAGACGTCCGGGGCGCGGGCCGTCACCCTTTTGGAGGACGCCCGCCTCGGGCGCGAGGTGGCATATATCGGGGTGACGTAGGGCTGCGCGAGGCGGAGGATCGGGATGCGGATCGTGCGAGCACTGGCCGCGGCAGCCGCAGGCATGACGGTGGCCGCGGCGACAACCACGGTGGCGGCCGCCCCCGCAGCAGCAGCCGCACCCGAGGCCGACGTCGCCTACCACGGATATGTCGCCATGGTCCACGGCCAGGTGGGCCTCTGGCTGACCCCCCAGAACCACGGCCCGACGAACGTGCCCGACGCCACGGTCCGGCTGCGCTGGTCGTCGCCGCTCGCGGACCTTCAGCAGTTGCCGGGGCAGTGCGCGCGTGCCGGGGTCAGTACGGTGCTGTGCCGCACCGGCGCGCTCGAGGCGGGCGGCTTGGGCCGGCGGATCGTGATCGCGGTACGGCTCGCGGGTGCGCCATCCGAGGTGACCCTGCAGATCGACACCGTGTGGAGCGGTGGAGCAAGGGACAGGAACCCGCAGAACGACCGGCACAGGGTGCTGGCGCTGGACACCGGGGACTCCTACTACTTCTGACCGCGCGGCCGGCACAATCGCGGCGTCAGCCCCGCGCGTACGCCGTGGGCGGCACCCCCACCGTCGCCGTGAAGTCGCGGACGAGGTGGGCCTGGTCGGCGTAGCCGAGGTCCGCGGCGAGGGCGGCCCAGTCCACGGCCTGTTCCGACTCGGCCCGTTCCGACTCGGCCCTTTGCAGTGCCTCGTGGATCCGGTACCGCAGGATGATCCACTTCGGTCCCACGCCGACGTACGACGCGAAGAGCCGCTGGAGCGCCCGTACCGACAGCCCCTCCGCCCGGGCGAAGGCGGAGACGCGCCGGATCGTGCGGTCGGTGCGGATACGGTCGACCAGGGCCATCGCCAGGTCGGCCTGGGGGTCGGGGTCCGGACCGAGCCGCAGCAGGAACGCGTCGAGAGCGGCCACGCGCGCGTGCTCGTCGTCGGGCCCGAGGACGGCCTCCGGGGCCTTGTCCAGGGTCCCGGGGTCGCCGGCGTCCGCGAACACGTCTTCGAGGGGCAGCCGTAGCCCGGTCCAGTCCGCGACCGGCCGCTCCGGTGTGAAGGGCCGGAAGCCGCCTGGCCGGAACTGCACCCCGCACACCCGCCCCCGGCCCTCGAGCTTCTTGCTGAACAGATCGAGCCCTATGCCCGCGACCTCGCCGAACGGCTCGCGGTCCCCGTATCGCTGGAAGACGACGTTCACGGACGGATGCGGCACCACGTGCGTGGCGTAGGGCTCGGGGAGGTCCCAGTCGATCAGCCAGTAGTGCTCCAGATAGGGGCGCAGCGGCTCGGCGGGCAGGTGGCGTCGGAAACATACGCGGGACATCAGGCCCGAGGCGTCGACGATGCCGCGGGTGTCGCTGCGTGGCGTGGCGGCCATGGCCGGATGGTACGTGGGGCGAGGCGCCGCCGAGCCGTTGTCGCGTTTCTTCAAGCCGCCGGGGTCCGGCCCCTCGTACCGTCAGGGCATGAGCGACATCGACAGCCCTGCGTCCACCGTGACCGGCACGCACCCCGTCGGCGAGCTCCTCGGCGTGGCCGCCGAACGAGCCGTCCCCGTCGTCCGGGCCATCCCCGACGACCAGCTCACCGCCCCTACCCCCTGCGCGGACTACGACGTCCGGGGGCTGGTCAATCACCTCTTCCATGTGGTCGTGCAGTTCCAGGCGCTGGCGGCGAAGAAGCCCGCGGACTTCAGCAGTACCCCCGACCACGTCGGCGCCGGCCCCGACTGGCGTGAGCGGTTCGCCGAGGAGACGGAGCGGCTGGTGGCCGCGTGGTCCGCGACCGGGGCCGAGGAGGGCACCACCGGCGCGATGGGCCTTCCGGCGCGGACCGTCGGCTGCATGGTGCTGCTCGACCTGACGGTGCACGCGTGGGATCTGGCGCGCGCCACCGGCCAGGAGTACCGGGCCGATCCCGCGGCCACAGGAGTCCTGCACGCGCTCGGCGAGGCCGTCGCCGAGCTGGCGCCGACCGCCCGGAAGATGGGTGTCTTCGCCGATCCGGTCCCGGTGCCGGAGGAGGCCTCCGACTTCGAACGGCTGCTGGGGGACACGGGGCGCGATCCGGCCTGGAGCCGTCCGTAGGGCGCGCTCGGTATCCGTATGCCGGGTCGGGGAATAGCCCCGACCCCGTCACCGTTTCGCAGGTGTAGTTGAATCGTCAACCACCTGCGAAGGGTGATCAGCCATGCAGTTCGGCATCTTCAGCGTCGGCGACGTCACGCCCGACCCGACCACCGGCCGGACACCGACCGAGCACGAGCGCATCAAGGCGATGGTCGCGATCGCGCTGAAGGCAGAGGAGGTCGGGCTCGACGTCTTCGCGACCGGCGAGCACCACAACCCGCCGTTCGTCCCGTCGTCCCCGACCACGATGCTCGGCTACATCGCCGCCCGGACGGAGCGGCTGATCCTCTCCACCTCCACGACCCTGATCACCACCAACGACCCGGTGAAGATCGCCGAGGACTTCGCGATGCTCCAGCATCTGGCGGAGGGCCGGGTCGACGTGATGATGGGCCGCGGCAACACCGGCCCGGTCTATCCGTGGTTCGGACAGGACATCCGCCAGGGCATACCGCTCGCCATCGAGAACTACGCGCTGCTGCACCGCCTGTGGCGCGAGGACGTCGTGACGTGGGAAGGCCGCTTCCGTACGCCGCTGCAGTCCTTCACCTCGACGCCGCGGCCGCTCGACGGTGTCCCGCCCTTCGTCTGGCACGGCTCCATCCGCTCCCCGGAGATCGCCGAACAGGCCGCGTACTACGGCGACGGCTTCTTCCACAACAACATCTTCTGGCCGAAGGAGCACACCCAGAAGATGGTCGAGCTCTACCGCACGCGGTACGCGCACTACGGCCACGGCACCCCGGAGCAGGCCATCGTGGGCCTCGGCGGCCAGGTGTTCATGCGGAAGAACTCGCAGGACGCGGTGCGCGAGTTCCGGCCGTACTTCGACAACGCGCCGGTGTACGGACACGGGCCCTCGCTGGAGGACTTCAGCGAGCAGACCCCGCTGACCGTGGGCTCCCCGCAGCAGGTCATCGAGCGGACCCTGTCCTTCCGCGAGTACGTCGGCGACTACCAGCGCCAGCTGTTCCTGATGGACCACGCGGGCCTGCCGCTCAAGACGGTCCTCGAACAGCTCGACATGCTCGGCGAGGAGGTCGTGCCGGTGCTGCGCGAGGAGTTCGCCGAGGGCCGCCCGGCCGATGTGCCGGACGCGCCGACGCACACGTCCCTGCTCGCCACCGCCCAGCAGGACAACCAGCGGGAGATCCAGCAGGACAACCAGCAGGAGATCCAGGAGGAGATCCAGGAGGTGACGAAGGCATGAGGATCGTCGTCGTATCGGCAGGGCTGAGCGTCCCGTCGTCCACCCGGCTGCTCGCCGACCGGCTGGCGGCCGCGACCGTGGAACGGCTTCCGGCGGACACGGACCTCCAGGTCGTCGAACTGCGCGACCTGGCCGTGGAGATCGCGCACAACTTCGTCACCGGCTTCCCTGGCCCGGCGCTGAGCCGCGCCATCGACGCGGTGACGGGCGCGGACGGCCTGATCGTCGTCACACCGGTCTTCACCGCTTCGTACAGCGGCCTGTTCAAGTCGTTCTTCGACGTGATCGACAAGGACGCGCTCGACGGGAAGCCGGTCCTGATCGCGGCGACCGGCGGCACGCCACGCCACTCGCTCGTGCTCGAGCACGCGCTGCGCCCGCTCTTCGCGTACCTGCGGGCCGTCGTCGTGCCGACGGCGGTGTACGCCGCGTCCGAGGACTGGGGCGCGGACGGCCTCGCGGCCCGGATCGAACGGGCGGGTGCGGAGCTCGCGGCGCTGGTGGGGGCGGTGGGGCCGGTTCGGGGCCTGGCGGAGCCGGTGCCCGTGCCTCGTACGCGGCCCGCGGGCGAGGACATCGCTGGTACGACCGGTCTGACGCTGGACGGATCGGCTGAGGGGCCGGGACCGGAACCGGGAGCGGGAGCGGCCGATCGGCCCGTCAACGGTTCGGCGGACGACAAGCCGCTGGAAGTGATCCCCTTCGAGCAGCAACTGGCGGCGCTGCGGGTCGGCTGAACGGGCGCGGCGGGGCGGTGAGCCGGGGCGGCGCGGTGGGCCGGGATGGCGCGGTGGGCCGGGATGGCGCGGTCAGCTTGGCGACCAGCGCCGTCGCGGCCCTCACGCCTGCTACGGCTGCGACAGCTGAGACGCTGCTACGGCCGCGACGGCGCGCGCCAAGCCGTCCAGCCGCC
Organism: Streptomyces himalayensis subsp. himalayensis; assembly: GCF_013778455.1. GTDB lineage: Bacteria > Actinomycetota > Actinomycetes > Streptomycetales > Streptomycetaceae > Streptomyces > Streptomyces himalayensis. The sequence continues at coordinate 23,857 of NZ_JACEHE010000031.1, forward strand.
CGTGCCCGGCAGCGCGTGCGGGGTCCAGGCGAGGGCGTAGCGCGGAGGGCGATGGCCGCCGACAGTGAGTACGACGGTCGGCTGCCGACCTGCCCGGCGCAGTAGCTCCCGCGTGGTGACCGACCGGTTGTTGCCGCTCGTCTCCGCGGAGGCGCAGCCCGCGTCGTACGCGACCGGGAGCGCCCGCGGACCTGTGACCAGGCATGGCGCGTGCAGGCCGAGGGCGTGCAGGTCGTCGGCGGCCAGCCGGTAGCGGTGGTCGACGGCGGCCGTCTCGGCTGTCAGATGCTCCAGCAGGGCGTACTGGGAGACGAGTTGCCCGGCGACGGCGAGGGCGACGACCGCCGCGACAGGGGTGCCGGCGCGCGCGGCCCGGAGGAGGAGTGCCGCGACGGGGAGGGCGAGCAGCGCGTACGACGGCAGCAGGAAACGCGGGGCGAAGTAGCCGAGCAGCAAGAGGTACGGCACGGCGAGTGAGGCGGCGCAGGCAACGGGGACGGCGGTGACCGCGAACGGACGGGCCGCGTCAGCGGGCCGGGGGAGCCGGTCCCCGGTGCCCTCGTCGGTGCCGCCCCTTCCGCGGCGGCGGTCCGCGAACGCGACCATGAGCGCCGCGGCGGTGAGCAGGGGCAACGCCAGCCACCAGACGGTGAGTTCGGGATGGCGGAGGGGGACCGTGCAGGGTCGGCACAACTCGGGGCCGTTGAGGGCGCGCCATGCGTTGCCGAGGTTGAGGTGCGGGCTCATACCGCCCTCGGTGGCGCCGGAGATGCGCAGCCGCTGCGGGATTCCGCCGAACCGGACGTACGCCTCGACCACCCACTGGGCGCCGCCTGCGGCAAGCCCGCCGAGCAGCCAGGGGAGCACGCGGCGCCGTTCGCGTACGAGAACGGCGGCGCCGATGAGGGGGAGGGCGAGCCACCCCGCGTCCGGCAGGCGTACGAGGGCGGTGGCGGCGAGGCAGCCGGCCATCCACCAGGGCGCGTACCGCTGCCTGGTCACCGGCGTCCGGCCGGGCACCCGAATCGGAATCCGGCCGGGCACCCGAATCCGGCCGGGCACCCCCGTCCGCAGGAACCAGCCCGTCGTGGCGACCGCGCCCAGCGCTACCCACAGGTTGGGCATGGCCTGCGGACCGTACAGCTCGGTCGTCCACAGGCCCGCGAACAACAGCGCGGCGAGCGCCGACGTGCCCGGCCCGACGAGGGGCCGCCAGACCCGGAACGCCGCGTACAGCGCGGCCGCGGACAGCAGCGCCAGCACGATCCGCAGGACGAAGGGGTCGGAGGTCACGGCGAGCACGGGAGCCACGAGCATGCTCGTGCCGCGGGAGCGCGGGGCGCTGAAGTACGCGGCGGGGTTGCGCGGGTCGACCTGGGAGACGTAGACGCCCTCGTCCCAGCCGAGCGCGTGTCCGATGTGCGGGACAACGGCGGTGAGCTGGACGGTGGCGTACGCGAGGGCGACGAGGCCGAGCCAGGGGGCGGGCCGACGCCGGAGCGTGGCGGGGAACCGCCGACGGCGCTTTCCGCCCGCGGGGCCCGCGGGGTCGGCGGCCCTCGTGCCCTGGCCTGCGGAGACCGTGACGGTCGCGGTCGGGCCGGTGGCGGCTGGGTGGTCGACGCTTGAGGAGAGGCCGGTGGCGGCTGGGTGGTCGACACCCGTGGCCCGGCCTGCGCTCGCGCTGCCCCCGACTCGCGCGGTGTACCCCGTTTTCATATCGCCCCTCCCCGCAGCGTCGACCGCATCCCGGCACACCCTCGCCCCCGCGGGTAAGCCGGCACACCGGCCCAGGTGAGAGCCCGGTAAGAAGAGGGCCGCCGGGGCTCTCGTCAGGACGCAACGGCCGGCCCTCTTGGCACACTGGGGCCGTGTCCCACACCGCGCCGGACCCCGTACCCGACCTCGTGCCCGACCCCGCACCGGAGCTCGCGCCCCAGCCAGGGTCCGAGCCTGAGCACGCGTCCCACACCGTGCTGCTCGCTGAGGACGACCGCGCCATCCGGCACGCCCTCGAGCGGGCGCTGACGCTGGAGGGATACGAGGTCACCGCGGTCGCCGACGGCGTCGAGGCGCTCGCCCAAGCGCATCGGAGGCAGCCGGACGTCCTCGTACTGGATGTGATGATGCCGGGCATCGACGGCCTGCAGGTGTGCCGCGTACTGCGCGCGGAAGGCGACCGTACGCCGATCCTGATGCTCACCGCGCGCGTGGAGACCGCCGACCGCATAGCCGGCCTGGACGCGGGCGCCGACGACTACGTGGTCAAGCCCTTCGACGTGGAGGAGGTCTTCGCCCGGCTGCGGGCCCTGCTGCGACGCACCGGGAGCGGCACGCTCCCGCCCGGTCACGGCTCCCAGCCCCTCGCCCCCGACGGCCGTCCTGTACCCGGACGCGTACAGGACGGCCAGGCCGTGGTGGTGGCAGACCTCCGTATCGACCCGCCGGCCAGACGCGCCTGGCGTGGGGCGCGCGAACTCGAGCTGACGAGGACCGAGTTCGACCTGCTGGAACTGCTCGCCCGCAACACGGGCATCGTCCTCGACCACTCGACGGTCTACGACCGCATCTGGGGCTACGACTTCGGCCCCGGCTCCAAGAACCTCGCCGTGTACGTCGGATACCTGAGGCGCAAGATGGACGAACCGGGGCGGCCTCCGCTGATCCACACGGTGCGGGGAGTCGGCTACGTCCTCAGAGAGGACTGAGATGCTCCCCGGCAGCCGGTCGCCGTCCTCCCTGCGCACCACCTTCGCGGTGTCGTTCGCGGCCGTGGCCGCTGCCGTGACCGTGCTCATCGGCTTTCTCAGCTACGACGCGGCGGCCCGGCTGGTGCGCGTCGACCAGCAGGCGGTGTTCGACGAGGTCGTGCACGATCTGCGCGAGCAGGTGGGCCGGCGCACGCTCACACCAGACGACTTCATCTCCAGGGACCGGGACCACGACGGCCCGCGCGACGACCTGATCCGGCCCACGCGCACCAACGTGCAGGTACTCGGGTCCGGCGGCCGGATCGTGGACAAGGGGAGTCCGCCCCTGCCCGTCGGCGCCGACGACCGGCGGACCGCCGAGGCCCGGAAGGCGGGCACACGGAACGTGCACGACGAGGTGGAGGTCGGCGAGGACCGGTACCGCCTCGCGACCGTGGCGTTCGGCGGCGGCCGCGGCGCCGTGCAGGTCGCTCAGGAGTTCAGCGATACGGAGGACCTGCTGCGGGAGCTCCAGAAACGCACGGTCGCCCTCGTCGCCGCGATCGTCGTGGCCGCCGGGCTGTTCGGCTGGTGGCTGGCCCGGCGTATCACCGGCCGCCTCGTACGGCTGACCGACGTCGCCGAGGGCGTGGCGCGCACCGGGCGTCTCGACACCCAGGTGCCGGTCGCCGGACGGGACGAAGTGGCCCGGCTCGGCCGCGCCTTCGACCGCATGCTGGGGCGGCTCGCGCGGTCCGTCGAGGACCAGCGGCGCCTCGTCCAGGACGCGGGCCACGAACTCCGTACGCCGCTCACATCCCTGCGTACGAACATCTCGCTGCTGCGCCGTATCGAGGAACTGCCGCCCGGCGGCCGCGAGGAGCTGATCGCGGACCTGGCGGAGGAGTCCCGGGAACTGACCGACCTGGTCAACGAGTTGGTGGACCTTGCCGCCGGACAGCAGGACGACGAGCCGGTGGTGGAGGTGGCGCTCGGTGAGGTGGCGGAGGACGTCGCGGGGGCGGCCCGACGCCGTACCGGCCGGGTGGTCACCGTGCAGGTGGTCCCCGACGACATGGCGAGCACGGTCGTCGAGGGCCGGCCCGCCGCCCTCCAGCGGGCGGTCTCCAACCTCGTGGAGAACGCCGCCAAGTTCGACCCCGGTGGTACGGCTCCCATCGAGATCGTCGTCACCGGAGCGGCGGAGGCGGCCGGCAACGCACGCGTCGAGGTACGCGACCGCGGCCCCGGAATCGCCGAGGCGGACCTGACGCGCGTCTTCGACCGCTTCTACCGCGCCCCCGACGCCCGGGGCCTGCCCGGCTCCGGCCTGGGCCTCTCGATCGTCCGCGAGGTGGCCGCATCCCACGGCGGCACCCCGTTCGCCCGGCGCCGGGCGGGGGGTGGGGCGGTGATCGGGTTCACGGTGGGGAAGCCCGGTCAGCTTGCTGTGTGAGTACGGCGTCCAGGCAGGTCGCGTACGCCCATGACCGAGGTGCGCTCAGGCCGAGGCGGCGCCCGCGTCGGCACGCGCGCCCGCGCCCCAGCGCCCGAGCACCGGTTCGCCGAGCCTGCGCGCCGGCCAGCACAGGGTCTGCCCGTGCCGCGCGAAGAGCTCGTCGCGGGAGCCGAAGTGCCCGAAGTCCACCAGGACCTGGGCCGACAGATCGCACCCGGCCCCCGACATACCGCAGCCGGGCGTCCCGTCCCAGTCCACCGCCGTGCGCGCCACGGCATCGAAGAGCGTCTCGCCACCCTGGTTGGTGAACGCGCCACCTCCGAAGTCGCTGAGCTCGCTCAAGCTACCGAACAGCTCGGCGATCGGCACCCACCGCTGCTCAAGCAGGAACTCGGGCCAAGCCAGCAGCACATGCTCCGGCACAAGCGGCTTGAACCGGGGGAAGCGCGGATACCAGAACGCTCCGTCCACGAGCAGCCCGCGGACCCGCGTCGGTACGCCGACCGCGCGGGCGACCGATTCCAGTACGGCCATCCGCTGGCTGCACGAACCACGGCCCAGCCGCAGGGTATGTGAGGCCCGACGCCGCTCCTCGACCGAGTACACGGGACGCACGCGCCGCGCGATGATCCCGTGCGCGACCTGCAGCAGCGCGCGCGGGCTGGTCGCGCCTCGCGCCGCGGCCTCCCGCCGCACCGAGGTCACGAGGCCTGCGAGAGCCGGATGCTCCCAGTCCAGGATGGGAGTGGGCTGAACGGACCCGTCCACGCCCACCGTTTCCTCGGCCATCCGCGCTTCTTCCGTACGCACGTCCGCGCGCCGGCACGGCATCAGCAAGCGACTGGTCACGCCCCACCCCCACCTTGTTCGGCTGCTGACCACGGCCATCATCACACGCACGGCCGCCGGTGACCGTGCTCTGGAAACTCAGTTGAGACTGCGAGGCGATTGGCCCAAGCTGCCTGCGATGGGCGCTATCAAGATGCATGCCGACGAGATCCAAACCAACGTCGCTCTCGTACGTCGCCTGCTCGCGGGACAGTTCCCGCAGTGGGCCGATCTGACGATCGAGCCGGTCGCGTCGTACGGGACCGACCACGACATCTACCGACTCGGTGACCACCTGTCTGTGCGGCTGCCCCGCATCGGATGGGCCACCGAGCAGGCGGCGAGGGAGGCGGAGTGGCTGCCGAGGCTCGCACCGCACCTGCCGCTCGCCCTTCCGGTGCAGCTGGCGCAGGGGCGCCCGGCGGAGGGCTATCCCTTCGACTGGTCGGTGTACGAGTGGCTGCCCGGCGAGAACGCGAACGGCACGATCGACGACCTGGACCGGGCGGCGGTTGATCTGGCGGCCTTCGTGAAGGCGCTGCACCGGGTCGACACGACGGGAGCCCCTCCGCGCCCTCCCCGCGGCCGGGGCGGACCACTCGCGGAACACGACGAGTCGGTACGCAGGTCGATCGAACAGCTCGGAAACCGAATCGACGGCGCGGCCGCCCTCCGCTCCTGGGAGGAGTCGCTGGACGCCCCGACATGGGACGGCGAGGAGACGTGGCTGCACGGCGACCTGCTGCCCGGCAACCTGCTCGTCGTCGGCGGTCGCCTGTCCGCGGTGATCGACTTCGGCACCCTCAACGTGGGCGACCCCGCATGCGATCTGCTGCCCGCGTGGAACGTCTTCACAGGAGCCAGCCGCACGCGGTACCGGTCCGAACTCGCCGTCGACGACGCGTCCTGGCTACGCGGCCGCGGCTGGGCCCTCTTCCAGGCCGTGGTGGCACTGCCGTACTACTGGGACACGAACCCCGGGATGATCCGCCAGGCGTCGCACGCGCTGGCCGAGGTTCTCGCCGACGGTTCGCCGTGAGGAACGGCGATGATCACGCAGGGCGTGTGTTGCTGAGCCTGCCCGACTTTATGCCGAGGATGAGGTGGGCGAGCGGGGCGGGGGTGGTGGTGAGGCGGGTGGCGGGGGTGTCGCTTTCGCGGAGGTGGATCAACTGGGCACGGAATGCGGCCAGTTCGATGCAGTCATTGCCTTCACCTCCGCCGGAGAAGGACGACTTCTGCCACTCCGCGGGGGTGGTCATGGCTTCCCTCACAACCTGATCCTCACCGCCCACGGGCTGATCCGGCTCACCGACGTGGCCGAGCTGCTGGCGACGGAACTGGTCTCCAACGCCGTACGGCACACGAAGGGCCCCGCGGCTCTACGCCTGTGCTGGCGGGACGGAGTCCTGCGTATCGGTACGTGGGATGCCGACCCCAAACCACCTTCGCCCGTGCCGGAGCCGGCGCACGGCGTCGACGCGGAGACGGGCCGCGGCCTCGAACTCGTCCGAGCTTGCGCCGACGACTGGGGCTGGCATCCGCTCGCCCAGGGCGGCGACCGGGGCAAGTACGTGTGGTGTGACCTCGGTGCGGCGTGGCGCGTTGATCCCGTCTGGGTGGACACCGACGAGGGCAGCTTTCTGCTGGTGCTGGAGGCGCAGGGCAAGAAGGACGAGGCCAAACGGGGTAGCTGGGCCTACTACCTCAGCTACCTCTACGCGAAGTACCGCTGTGAACCGGTGCTGATCGTCATGTCTCAGAGCAGCTCTACCGCCCGTTGGGCCGCCCGGCCCATCCGGCTCGGCTTGCCGGGCTGGACCTCGCTGATGGTGCGGCCGCTGGTCCTCGGGCCGGACAACGTGCCGGTGATCACGGACGAGAAGGAGGTAGCGCAGGATGTCTCACTCGCGGTGTTCTCGGCGATTACGCATGGTAGAGGGCCGGGTGTCGCTGCGATACTGAGACCACTTGCGGTGGCTCTGGAGACCGTTGACCCCGACAGCGCGGCGGTATTTGCGCAGTTGGTCGAGTCAGGCCTGGTGGATGACCAGGCGAAGAAGATCTGGAGGGAGCTGATGATGCCGGTGAACTACTTCTTCCGTCACCCGGTCGCCGAGAAGGTCCGGGAAGAGGGCATTGAACTCGGTGTGGAAAAGGGCGTGGAGAAGGAGCGCGCGTCGATGGTCCTCAGGATCCTTGACTGGCGTGGCATTGAAGTGCCCGAATCCGTCCGTGAGCGGGTGACCGCCTGCACCGATCTGGACCGTCTCGACGCCTGGGCGCAGCGGGCCGTCCACGCGACTTCCGCGACGGAGCTGTTCGATGGCGACGGAGCCTGACAAGTAGGGCGGCCGCCGCGAGCGCGACCGGACTCCATGGACGCTGCCCCGCACTCCGACTCGCCAGTCGATACACTTCCCGAAAGTAGTTTTGCAAAAATTCTTTTGGGAAGTGCCCAGTTGGCTCTACGCTCCGCTCATGGTCAGCGAAGAGCACAAGCGCGTACTCGATCCTGAGCGGGACGCGGCAGCCCTGAAGGCTCTCACTCACCCCTTGCGTATCCGGCTGCTCGGACTCCTGCGACAGGACGGCCCAGCCACCGCGAGTGAACTCGCAGTCAGGACCGGGGAGTCATCCGGTTCCACCAGTTATCACCTACGGGTTCTGGCGAAGTACGCGTTCGTCGCCGAGGCCGAACACCGTGACGGCCGGGAACGTCGCTGGCAGGCAGTGCACTCCTTGACTGCATGGGGCAACACGGCCATGGAAGCCTCCCCCGACAGTCGCGCCTTCGTCGGCTTCGCGCGCAGGCGCCAGATCGAGCACCTGGAGGCGTCTCTTGCCCGGCACCAAGAGGACATCGCGCACGGGCGGCTGGGCCAGGAGTGGGTGGAGCCGTCCGGGATCAGCGACCTGATGCCGAGCCTCACCCCGGAGTCGCTCACCGAACTCTGGGAGGCCTTCGAGCGGAAGTTGGAGGAACTGACGGCCCGTGATGCGCGAAATCCCCGTGCCGCGCTGGTCGTGCTGCTCACCGCTGGGTTGCCCCTCGCACCGCGTGACTTATACGCGGAACCAGAGCCGGACGACTCCGCCCCCAGGAAGGCAGACGCCGAGGGCGCATCGTGACCCAGCCGTTGGACATACGCACCACACGCCGCCGCTACGTGACGGTCTGCGCGCTCTTCTGGCTTCCGGTGGGTCTGGGCATCGCTCCGCTGATCCTGCTGTTCACCGAGCGTGGGATGCCCCTTGCCGCCGTCGCCGGGTTCTTCGCCGCGCACTCTCTGACCGCCGCAGCGCTGGAACTGCCCACCGGAGGACTGTCCGACGTCCTCGGACGCCGTACCGTCCTCGCGGCTGCCGGCCTGATGAACCTGACCGCCCTCACTCTCCTGGGACTGGGGACCACGCCCTGGGTGCTCACCCTCGGCATGATCCTCATGGGTGCGGGCCGTGCACTGTCCAGCGGACCTGCCGAAGCCTGGTACGTCGACACCGTCCAGGCGCACTCCGGCCCCGACGCCGAACTGCGTACCGGACTTGCCCGCGGCAGCGCCGCGACGTCCACCGCGCTCGCGATCGGCACCCTGCTGGGCGGCGCTGTTCCCTGGCTGCTCGGACTGGGTCCCGACATCGGCGCCCGACTGAGCGAAGCCACCTCTGGGCTGGCGCTGCCCCTTTCCGTGCCGATTCTGCTGGGCGCAGTGGTGGAGATCGTCTTCGTGTCGTACGTCCTGGCCGCGCTGCGCGAGCCGCCCCGGCCGAGAGTGACGCTGCGCGACGTACTGCGAGGCATCCCGGCCACCATTGCGGGCGGACTGCGGCTGGGCGGACGTGACGTGCTGGTCCGGCGGGTGCTCCTCACCGCGGGGGCAGTCGGCAGCGCGCTGGCCGCGATCGAACTGTTCACGCCGGGCCGTGCGGCAGCTCTCACGGGCGCTCCGGAGTCGGGCGCGGTCCTCTACGCCTCGCTCGCGTGCGCCGGCTTCGTCTGCTCGGCCATCGGGAGCCACCTCGGACCGCTCACCGCCCGGCTCGCAGGGAGCGGCGAGCGTGCGGTCCTGGTGAGCCTCGGCGCCGGCGCGAGCGGCCTGCTTCTCCTCGGCGCCACCGCTACCTCCACGGGCGGGTTGCCCTTGGTCGTCGCGGCTATCGGCTACGGCCTCGTCTACCTCGGGCTGGGCGCGGCGGGACCGAGCGAGAAGGACCTCCTGCACCGCCGGGTCGCATCTTCTGGCCGCGCCACCGTGCTGTCCGTCCAGTCCCTCGCCCTGCAACTGGCGGGCGCTCTGACCGGTTTGGCGGTCGCTGCCCTGCCGCCGGGCCCGTTGCCCTGGCTGGTGAGCGCTGCCGTGCTGCTGGCAGGAGCCCTTCTGTGGACTCGACGCGGCGAGCGCACACCTCCGACCGTCGCGGCAGCGCGCCAGCCGCACGACGTGTCGTCATGCTGACCGGCGATGCCGCTCGTGCCTGAGACGGCCCGGGACGAGGACGGGCGCTACACGTTCGTGGTCTCCACGCCGGAGGACCGTCACGCCGACGCGACCGCCGACCGTGTGCCGTGCCGCCCGTCCGTTATGCGCTCGTCAGGACGAGGCAGCCGTCTGTTCAGGGCGGCCCGGATCAGGCGGCCAGACGGAGCAGGGTCTCCTGGAAGGTGACGGCGTCCTTGGGGGGGCGGTTGTGGGGGAGCTTCGCCAGGACGGCGGCCATGCCGCAGGTGTTGGTCACGCCGGAGAAGACCAGTCCTGCGCCGATGGCCCCGGACAGCCAGTGCGCGGGCGACCAGGCCAGTCCGGCCAGGAAGCCGACGACAACCAGGGAGCCGGCGGCCAGCCGCACCTGGCGGTCCATGGGCCAGGTGGTGCGGGCCCCGGCCGGACGTTCGACGGCGTGTCCGGCCGCCGCCCAGGCGCTGGTGCCTCCCTCCAGGGTGGCCGCCTCGATGCCCAGCTGGGCCAACTGAGCACAGGCCGTGGCCGAGCGAGCCCCGGAGGCGCACACGACCAGCAGTGGCGCGCGCGAGGCAGCGATCTTCAGGGCGTCGGCGGCCTCCTCCAGGCGGTCCAGGGGGATGTTGTGGGCGCCCGGCAGGTGGCCGGAGGCGTACTCACCCGGAGAGCGCACGTCGACGATGGCGAACTCGCCGAAGCGTGCGGTGGCCTGGCCCGGAGTGAGGGCGGTGTGGGTGGTCACGAAACAATCGCCTTTCGATGGTTGGGTAGTCTCCACGGTAAAATACCCGCTGGGGTATATCGGGGGTATGTGGAGGAGGGTCTGTGCAACTCGACATGACGGCCGACGAGCTGAGGTCGGCGCTGAACCGGCTGCGGCGGGCGCAGGGACAGATCGCGGGGATCATCCGGATGATCGAGGAGGGCCGGGACTGCGAGGAGGTCATCACTCAGCTGGCCGCCGTGTCTCGTGCCCTGGACCGGGCCGGGTTCTCGATCATCGCGACGGGGCTGCAGCAGTGCATGAGCGGCGAGAGCCCCGCGGAGCAGGACTCCGCACAGATGCGGGCCCGGCTGGAGAAGCTCTTCTTGTCACTGGCCTGAGCCCTGCCATATGCCCTGACCGCCTGACGGGCCCTTCCGGGGACACGAAAAAGGCGGGGTCCGAAAACCCCGCCCACGCACCATGAAAACCCCAGGTCAGGGCCACACCAGGCAATACGGCTGATGCCCCGCCTCATGCAACCGATGGCTGAAGTCCTGCCACTCGTGCAGCGAATGGGGGCAGGAGGGCGCTGACCTGGGGTTCCGCAAGGGAATGTGAGTTGACCTGGGAAAACTCCTCTCGGCAGTTCTCGCTGTGCCTGGCCATCGAGGAGCCGGAGCTGTTCCAGCACCCACCTCAGGCGCGGACGTTCGCGAAGGTGCTCCGCGAGCTGGTCAGCACCTCTCCGCAGGGCCGTACGCAGGTCATGTACGCCACTCATAACCCCGTCTTCATCGATCCGAAGGGTTACCACCAAGTTCGACGCCTTGGCCGCGCTGCTGGCGAGGACCACCCCGTCACTGAGGTGTGGCAGGCCACGGAGGGGGATCTGTGCAGGACCCTCGACGGGCTGGTCGACAAGAAGGTGATCAGGAGCAGGACCGAGGGGACGCTGGGAGGTGCCCCTGGCAGAGGGCTTCTTCGCCCATGCCGTGGTGCTGGTCGAGGGACGCGGGGACGAGGGAGTGATCACCGGTTGCGCGGACCGGTCGGGGATCAACCTGGGCGCGGAGGGCATCAGCGTCATCGAGGTCCACGGCAAGGACAACCTCATGATTTCCGACGCGCTCTTCAGCGCCTTGGGCGTGCCCTGCTACGTCGTATTCGACGGTGACGCCGACATGGAGGAGCGTAAGCGGGAATCGGTGCGCCACCTCATCCCTCAGCAGCGCCAAGAGAAGGAGCAGGAGTTCGAGCGCCAGGCACGCAACAACCGGACCAAGAACGCGAACCTTCTCCAGTACCTGGGCGCGACACCGACTCCCCGGCCTACCGACGACTCGACCGGCCGTTACACCGTCTTCGAGGACACCCTGGAGACCTATCTCGCCCAGCACTGGCCAGCCTGGGACGAGCGCAGGCAGGACCTCGTCCGGTCCGGTGAGGGCCTTGGCGGGAAGAATGCGGCGACATACCTGGAGACAACCGGGACGGTCGCGACGGAGCCTCCGTTCCTGTTGCACGCCTTGATGGAGAACATCCGCTCGCTGGCTGGGCGCTGGTAGCTGGGCGGCGCCTCATCGTAGGCGTTCCTAGATGTTGCGGGTCAGGACGTTGGTGACGGCGCATAGTGGTGGGCGAGGTCGGTGGCGAGGTCGCGGAGGTGAGCCCTGGCTTCGGCGGGGCCGTGCACAGTGATGGTGCTCCCGAACGGCAGTAGTGTTCGCACGTCCTCCAGGTGCAGGAAGCGGATCCTCACCCTGTGGCCGGTGGTGGATTCCTCATGGTCGTCCTGGACGAGTCGTTGGCCGAGGATCCGTCGCGCTCGCTCGATCTGGGTCTGGTCGATGGTGGCGCTGACCTCTATCGCATGGTTGTGTTCCCACTGGTCAACGAGCGCTGCAGCGACGGTGGCCAGGGTCTGGTTCTCGCGGATCCGTCGTGGCTGGTCGACTTCTTTCCACGTGGTGATCCGTTCGAGTCGGTACATCCGTGGCAGTCGGGCACAGTCGGCGACGAGGTACCAGATGCCGGCCTTGGCGAACAGCCCGTAGGGATCCACGACCAGGTCGCTTGGGCATGATTCGCGTGGGCTGTCGTACTCGATCCGTAGCCGGCGACCGCGCCGCACCGGGCCGATCAGCGAAGCCGGGGTCGTGCCGGAAGCACGGGCCTGGAGCCAGGGACGGCTGTCCACGTGCACTACGTCCGTGAGCGGCAGGAGCTCATCAACTCGACGTGGCTGGGCAGCGGCGATCTTGGAGAGCGCGCGCCGGCTTTCGACCGATGCGTCGAGCTCCGCACGTTGCTTCTCGTCCAGCCCGGCGAGCGAGAGATGATCACGCTCGCCCGGCGTGAGTCGCGTGAGGTCGAGCCCGGACCCGGGCAGCATGGTCACGCCTCCGAGGCGGCCCCGTTGCGCGGTCACCGGCAGACCGGCCTCGCGGAGCCAGTTCAGGTCCCGGGTGACGGTTCGAAGGGACACCCCGAGCGCCGAGGCGAGTTCCTGTGTGGTCACGGCATTCCTCGATGCCAGGAGCAGCATCAGGGAGAAGAAGCGGTCTGGGGTCACGCGCCAAGTTTTTCAAGAATTGCGACATGATGCGGCGCATATCCTGGTCAGGCTGGCGGATGCGTACCCACGACCTGCGAGAAGGAAGAACCATGACCACATCCGTCGTGTCCATCGTCTACGTGAACGACGCTCCCGCCGCAGCACGTTTCTACGGCGACCTCCTCGGCATGAGCCCGTCGTTCGAGACTCCGGGATACATCACCTTCGACCTCGGGCCAGGCGCTGACCTCGCTGTGTGGTCCGGCCAGTTCGAGGATCTGTCAGCGGACGTCCCGCGTACCAGTGAGGTGTGCCTGGCCATCGACAGTGGGCCCGACGAGGTCAACGCGATCTTCAAGCAGTGGCAGTCCAAGGGCGTCACGATCCTGCAGGAGCCTCATGATGCGGGGTTCGGGCTGACCTTCCTCGCAGCCGATCCTGACGGGAACCGTATCCGCGTCGCACCGCGGGGCTGAAAGGCCGCAATGTGGCAGGCGCGTACGATAGGTGTCGCGCCTGCCCTCGTCTGACTTCGAGAGGACGACGAGTGCCCCACGCGAATGCGCCCCTGAGCGTCGAGGGCCGTAGGCAGCTCGTGAAGCGGTGCCAGACACGTCCCATTGGCCACGTCGCCGCTGAGATGGGTATCTCTCGCGCATGCGCCAGCATTGGGTAAATCGCTGGCGGCTACACGGTGATGCGGGATTGCAAGACCGGCCGTCGAGTCCGCACCGGAGTCCGAACGCGACTCCAGCAGGGGTCATCGAGCAGATCGAGTCCTGGCGCCGCGAACTCAAGTGGTCCGCGCAAGGACGCGACGGCTGCTGCTTTCCTCGCCCGGCGAAGGTCTGGTTCGCCGCCCACGGCATCAACCACATCCACTGGGTCGTCACCGACAATGGCGCTTGCCACCGCTCCGGCGACTTCGCCCGCATCGTCGGGCAAGGCACCCGGCATCAGAGAACCAAGCCATACACACCTCGGCACAACGGGAAGGTGGAGCGCTACCAGCGCATCACGGCCGAGGAGCCGAGGCCGAGTGCGGCGAACACAAGAGCCGTACGAAGCGGATGGTCCCCACCGCCGACCACGGCATCGGCAAGCGCTGGCAGGTCTGTTACCGCGACCTGGATGGCCATCAGCGCAAGGAGAACTTCCACACGAAGGCCGAGGCGGACAACCGTGCCGCCGAGGTCGACGTCGAGATCCGGCGCGGGTCCTACGTCGTCCCGGCCGAGACGAAGCAGACGCTCGGCGCCTACGCGCAGAAGTGGCTCGACGCGAACTCCGTCGGCCCGACGACCGCGCTCCGTTATGAGGCGACCGTTCGCAATCACATCGTCGGACATCCCGGCCGACGCGAGCTGCGGTCTCTCAACCAGCCCTCGATCATTCAGGGTTGGATTCGCACGCTCCAGGACGCCGAACTGGAGGTGTCGACGATCGAGGGCATCTTCGACATCCTCTCCAGCATCCTCGGCATGGCCATGGAGGACGGGCTGCTGCCGAAGAACCCCTGCAAGGCGAAGGCGGTCAAGCTGCCGACGGCGACCAAGAAGAAGATCATCCCCTGGTCGTTGGAGCGCGTGCGTGCCGTAATAGCCGGACTCCCCAAGCGCTTCCAGGCCGGCGGCAAGCTCGCCTTCGGCTGCGGCCTCCGCCAGGGCGAGGTGTTCGGCTTCGCTGTCGAGGACATCGACTTCAAGGGTGGCTGGATCCACATCAACCGCCAGATGCGGTTGGTCGGTACGAAGCAGGTCTTCGCCCTGCCCAAGGGCAACAAGATCCGGTCAGTGCCCCTGCCCGCTCAGCTCGCAGCCGCCCTCAAGGCCCACATGAAGGAGTTCCCTCCGGTCGCGGTCACCTTGCCCTGGACCAAACCGGACGGTGAGCCGAAGACCTTCCGCCTCCTCTTCGTCGACGCGAAGGAGCGGGCGTACAACCGCAGCGTCTTCAACATGGGCGACTGGAAGCGCGCCCTTGCTGCCGCCGGAGTGATCCCACCCCGCGAGCGCGGCGCGCGCTACCTCCAGGCGGCCCCCGAGGACGGCATGCACGCCCTCCGGCACGCTTACGCCTCCGTGCTCCTGGACGCAGGGGAGAGCATCAAGGCGCTCTCGGAGTATCTCGGGCACTCGGACCCCGGCTTCACGCTACGGACGTATACGCACCTGCTGCCCTCCAGCGAGACCCGCACGCGCAAGGCGATCGACGATGCCTTCACGGAAACGGAAGCCGAGGCGGAAGACGACGGCGACCAGCCCGCCGCCGAGGGCACATCAGCACCCCCAGCAAAACCAATGTGCCCTCAATGTGCCCTGGCCGCCTGACGGCCCCTCTCCGGCACCAAAAAGGGCGAGGCCCGAAGACCCCGCCCGAATCCCACGAAACCCCAGCTCAGGGCCACACCAGGCAATACGGCTGATGCCCCGCCTCATGCAACCGATGGCTGAAGTCCTGCCACTCGTGCAGCAGTTGGTACACGTTGAACGCGTCGCGCGGGCCGCCGCGGTCCGGGACCGTCGACCAGATGAACGCCGCGGCGCCCACCGCTTCCTCGCCGACGCCGCGCAGAGGGTCGACGACCGTCATGGGGAGCTTCACGACCGCGTAGTCGGGGTGGAGGACGACCAGTTCGAGCGGGGGGACCTTGTGCAGGGGTATGCCCTCGATGCCGGTGAGGACCATCGCGGCCATCGTCTCCGGCTTGATCTTGGTGAACATGCCACCCATGCCGAGTTCGTCGCCGCCGAGTTCCTCGGGGCGCATCGAGATCGGCACGCGGGCTGCCGTCGCGCCGTCCGGCGCGCCGAAGTACTTGTAGGTCACCCCCACCCGGCCACTCCTGCTTCCCCCCAGCGCTCGCTCCGTCTCGCCCCGAGCCGCTGCCCGGGGTGCCTGTGCTCCGGGTGTCCCGGTCGTCTCCGCCGGCCCGGACTCCGGGCGCCGCTGCGTGTCCCGCCGGTGTCGTCCCCTTCCCTGACCTGCGGCAGGGGGGCTTCCGGCACGCCGTGGACCGAGGTCACCGGTGTCCTCGCCCAGTCCGCCACCGCGATGCATATCTCCACCCGACTGCTTTTCTAGGCCGCGCATCCCCCGCGGCGCAACCCGATCATCGTGACAGTGACCTCCCCCACGGCCGCTCGCCGAAACGTGCGGTGAAACACCTGTCCCATGCCACGGGCGGCTTCGGCATCCGAGACGTGCCGACAGCCGGCCGCTGAGGGCGGTGACTCTCCCTGAGTGCGGATCCTCCGGGGAGTCTAGGCAGGGCCTTCCCGCCATGACCACTGCAAAAGGGGACGAGCAGTGTGGAGGGCCGGTTCCACACCGGTCACGGCACGGTACGGAGCCGGGGAGACCGGAGCTGTGCGCGGAGAACCGGGCCGTACGCTGAGGGGTATGGCAGAGGCGAACAACATCTCCGGCAGCGCGTCGTCCCCGGCGGCGACCACGCCGTACCCCTATGAGGCGCCGGTCTCGCAGGGGCTCTTCGACCGTGCGGGCCGTGTGACGCCCGGCGGCGTGAACTCTCCCGTGCGCGCGTTCCGCGCCGTGGGCGGTACGCCCCGGTTCATGGTGTCCGGCACGGGCCCGTATCTGACGGATGCCGACGGCCGTGAGTACGTCGACCTGGTGTGCTCGTGGGGGCCCATGATCCTCGGGCACTCGCACCCCGAGGTCATCGCCGCCGTGCAGGAGGCCGTCGCCCGTGGCACGTCCTTCGGTACGCCGGGTGAGGGCGAGGTCGCGCTGGCCGAGGAGATCGTCGCGCGGATCGAGCCCGTCGAGCAGGTGCGGCTCGTCTCGTCCGGCACCGAGGCCACGATGTCCGCCATCCGTCTCGCACGCGGGTTCACCGGGCGCGCCAAGGTGATCAAGTTCGCCGGGTGTTACCACGGTCACGTCGACGCCCTGCTGGCCGCCGCCGGGTCCGGGGTCGCGACCTTCGCGCTGCCCGACACCCCCGGCGTCACCGGTGCCCAGGCCGGCGACACGATCGTCCTGCCGTACAACGACCTGGACGCGGTGCACGCGGCCTTCGCCGCGCACCCCGGAGAGATCGCCTGTGTGATCACCGAGGCGTCGCCGGGCAACATGGGCGTCGTGCCGCCGCTGCCCGGCTTCAACGCGGGCCTCAAGGAGGCCTGCACCGCGAACGGCGCCCTGTACATCTCCGACGAGGTCATGACCGGCTTCCGTACGTCGAAGGCCGGCTGGTACGGCATCGACGGCGTGCGGCCCGACCTCATGACCTTCGGCAAGGTCATGGGCGGCGGCTTCCCCGCGGCGGCGTTCGGCGGCCGCGCGGACGTGATGGCGCATCTCGCCCCGGCCGGTCCCGTCTACCAGGCGGGCACGCTCTCCGGGAACCCGGTCGCGACCGCAGCGGGCCTCGCGCAGCTACGGCTCCTGGACGACGCCGCGTACGAGAAGCTCGACGCGGTGTCGCGTGAGATCCGCGGTCTGGTGGCCGACGCGCTCACCAAGGAGGGCGTCGCCCATCGGCTGCAGAACGCGTCGAACATGTTCTCCGTCTTCTTCACCGATGGAGACGTACGCACCTACGAGGACGCCAAGGCGCAGGACGCGTTCCGCTTCAACGCCTTCTTCCACTCGATGCTGGCGCAGGGCGTGTATCTGCCGCCGTCGGCCTTCGAGGCCTGGTTCGTCTCGACCGCCCACGACGAGCGGGCGATCGAGCGCATCGCCGCCGCCCTGCCCGCCGCCGCCCGTGCCGCCGCGGAGGCCACCGCATGAGCGCATCGCGTGAAGCCCGCGAGACCGGCACGACCACCGAGAGCGCCGAGACCCCGAAGTCTCCCGCCGGTCGCGACGACATCACCGTCGTCCACCTGATGCGCCACGGCGAGGTGCACAACCCCGACGGCCTGCTCTACGGACGGCTGCCCGGGTACCACCTCTCCGAGCTCGGGCGGCAGATGGCCGAGCGGGTCGCCGACCATCTGTCGGCGCGCGACATCACGTACGTCGTCTCGTCGCCGCTGGAGCGGGCGCAG
This sequence comes from Streptomyces himalayensis subsp. himalayensis, assembly GCF_013778455.1. Taxonomy (GTDB): domain Bacteria; phylum Actinomycetota; class Actinomycetes; order Streptomycetales; family Streptomycetaceae; genus Streptomyces; species Streptomyces himalayensis. Next base: position 41,575 of record NZ_JACEHE010000031.1, read on the forward strand.
GAGACCGCGACGCCGATCGCGAAGGCGCACGGTCTGGACATCGCCACGGACAGCCGGCTGATCGAGGCGGACAACGTCTTCCAGGGCAAGGCCTTCGGCGTCGGCGACGGTGCGCTGCGTCGGCCGGAGAACTGGAAGCACCTGGTCAACCCGTTCAAGCCGTCCTGGGGCGAGCCGTACATCGAGCAGGTCGTACGGATGATGAGCGCGCTGGAGGCGGCGCGCGACGCGGCCCGCGGCCATGAAGCGGTGTGCGTCAGCCACCAGTTGCCGATCTGGATCGTGCGCAGCTTCGTGGAGCGGCGGCGGCTGTGGCACGACCCGCGGAAGCGGCAGTGCACGCTCGCGTCGCTGACGAGCTTCACGTTCATGGGCGACAAGATCGTCTCCGTCGGCTACACGGAGCCGGCCCGTGATCTCGTCCCGGCCCATCTGCTGGCCGGGGCCAAACCGGTGAAGGGCAACGGCAAGGCCTTCGGGGCCTGAGCGCTCCGCTGGTAGCGCGGTGATGAACCCGTGTGCCGGTGAGGGCTGGTCGCTCCCCCAAGTTCTCGGCTCCGCTCGAACAGGGGGACCCCCATCGCGGCGTAGCCGCACAATGTCACAGCCCCGCGCCCCTTATGGGGCGCGGTAAACCGCACCAGACATCGCCAGGCCGCTCCGGGGTGTCCCGGCATGGCCGTACGGCGGCAGGGTAATCGCCGCTGTACGGCCATATCGACGCGTCCGCACGGCTGTCTTGAGCCACTCGGCCGTAAAGGGCCACAGAAGCAGGCGATTGACGGGAACCTCCGTGTTCGTTGCGACCTCTAACGGGATGTCCATCTTTTATGGATATTCAGCGCAACGAACGGGGGCGGAATGTTCGATATCACCCGAAGGGGACTTATCGGGCTGGGAGTCGGTGCGGCGGCCTCCCTCGGGCTGGTGGGCTGCGGAACCGACGGCGCCGGCGGCCGCCCCAGGGGTGAGCACGGCGGTGGCGCGGGCGCCCCGGGAGCACCCGGCGGCCGGGGCGGCGACGGAAGGCCTCGTCGTCCGAAGAACCAGGTCCGCCCGATCGGCGACGGCTCCACCGCGTACACCGGCAAGCAGCCGAACCAGCCCGCCAGGCCGGTGCCGCTCGAACCCGGCGAGAAGCCCCCGCAGTTCGTCGTCTTCTCCTGGGACGGCGCGGGCGAGGTCGGCAACGGCCTGTTCCCACGCTTTCTGAAGGCCGCCGCCGACCACGGCGTGCACATGACGTTCTTCCTGTCCGGGCTGTATCTGCTGCCCGAGTCCCAGAAGCGCCTCTACCGCCCGCCGAACAATCCCGTCGGCGCCTCCGCCATCGGCTATCTCACCGACGGGCACGTCAAGGAGACGCTGAAGAACGTCCGCCGGGCCTGGCTCGAGGGCCACGAGATCGGGACGCACTTCAACGGGCACTTCTGCGACGGAACGGGCAGTGTCGCCAACTGGACGCCCGCGCAGTGGCGCAGCGAGATCGCCCAGGCCAAGTCCTTCGTCAAGGAGTGGCGTACGAACACGGGCTGGGCCGATCTGCCCCCGCTGCCCTTCGACTACGACAAGGAACTCATCGGCGGCCGCACTCCCTGCCTGCTCGGCCAGGACAACCTCCTGCCTGCCGCCCGCGAGCTCGGCTGGCGCTACGACGCGTCCTCGCCCGGCGGCCTCCAGTGCTGGCCCCGCACGAAGCAGGGCGTGTGGGATCTGCCCCTGCAGGGCGTGCCGTTCCCGGGGCGCACCTTCGAGGTCCTGTCGATGGACTACAACATGCTCGCCAACCAGTCCCTGAACTCGACCAGGGCGCCCGCCTACAACTACCCGGGCTGGCGCACCCAGGCGACCGAGGCCTATCTCGCCGGTTTCAACCGGGCGTACGAGACAAACCGGGCACCCTTCTTCGTCGGCAACCACTTCGAGGAGTGGAACGGCGGCATCTATATGGACGCCGTCGAGGAGAGCCTCAAGCGCATCGCGGGCCGGAAGGATGTGCGCTGCGTCTCATTCCGGCAGTTCGTGGACTGGCTCGACGTGCAGGATCCGCGGATCCTCGCCGAGCTGCAGAGCCTGGGTGTCGGTGAAGTCCCGGGCGGTGGCTGGAAGAGTCTCGGCAAGGGAAGCCGGAGCGCTGCCTGAAATGCGGTTCTCCGCCCCCGAGGGGGGTGCGGGAGATCCCCGAATCAGGCATGCGAAACTTTTCACATGAGTGCCGCCAGCCGAGACCCCCAGCGCTCGAACCGCACCAGCCGTCGCGGCCGTGCCGCCCTGCTGACCGCCGTGGCCGCGGTCGCCGCCCTGACCCTGTCTGCGTGCGGCGAGTCGGGCGGCACCCGAGGCGGCTCCGGCAACACCAACTTCGTCACCGGCACCGACGGCATCGCCACCGTCGACAAGGGCGAGCGGAGCCCCGCCCCCAAGCTCGACGGCGAGACCCTCGAAGGGGACAAGCTCGATGTCTCCGACTACAAGGGCAAGGTCGTCGTCCTCAACGTCTGGGGCTCCTGGTGCCCTCCGTGCCGCGCCGAGGCGCCCGGCTTCGTGAAGGTCGCCAAGGACACCGAGGCGCAGGGCGTGCAGTTCGTCGGCATCAACACACGCGACACCAGCAAGAGTCCTGCGCTGGAGTTCGAGAAGAGCTACGGCGTGCCGTACCCGAGCCTGTACGACCCGACGGGCAAGCTGATGCTGCGCTTCCCCAAGGGCGCCCTCAACCCGCAGGCCATCCCCTCCACGGTCGTCATCGACCGGGAAGGGAACATCGCGGCCCGCTCGCTGTCGCCGCTCAGCGAGGAGAAACTCCGCAAGATGCTCGAGCCGCTGATCGCGGAGAAGTGATGGGCGTCACGACTCTCGCGGCCGGCACGGCTCTCGCCGCCGTCACCGAACCGAACCAGACGGTCCTCAACGGCGCCCTGTTGCTGGCCCTGCCGGTCGCCGTCCTCGGCGGACTCGTCTCCTTCTTCTCTCCGTGCGTACTGCCGCTGGTGCCCGGCTATCTGTCATACGTCACCGGGGTGAGCGGTACGGATCTGGCGGAGGCCCGGCGGGGCCGCATGGTTGCGGGGGCGAGCCTCTTCGTCCTCGGGTTCACCGCGGTGTTCGTCTCCAGTGGTGCCCTCTTCGGGTTCTTCGGCTCGACGCTTCAGGAGCACAAGGACGTCCTGTCCGATGTGCTCGGTGTGCTCATGATCCTCATGGGTGTCTTCTTCATGGGGCTGATGCCCTGGCTCACCCAGCGCGAGTTCCGCTTCCACATGAGGCCGACCACCGGGCTCGTGGGCGCGCCCTTCCTCGGTGCGCTCTTCGGGATCGGCTGGACACCCTGCATCGGCCCGACCCTCGCCTCCGTGAACAGCCTCGCGTTCGAGCAGGCGAGCGCGGGTCGTGGGGCCCTGCTGACGGTCGCGTACTGCATCGGCCTCGGCCTGCCCTTCGTACTCGCGGCCGTGGCCTTCCGTAAGGCGCTCGGCGCCTTCGGCTGGGTCAAGCGCCACTACGCATGGGTGATGCGGATCGGCGGCGGCATGATGATTGCGACCGGCCTGCTCCTGCTCACGGGCGCGTGGGACAGCCTCGTGCAAGAGATGCAGGTCTGGTCCGACAGCTTCACGGTGGGGATCTGATCCATGAGCAAGACCAGCCAGAAACAGAGCACTGACGTGGAGACCCACCAGGAGACGGACCCCGTCGGCGAGCGCGCCCGGGGCGCGGCGCCGGACGAGGGCGATCTCGACGAAGCCGGATCGCAGCTGTCCACCGCGCCCGTGGAGACGGTCGTGCCCGGCTCCTTCGGCGGGGTCCGTGCGCCCGGCGCCGCCGGATGGCTGGCCTGGGCCTGGCGGGAGACGGTCGGCTGGACCCGCTGGTTCTGGCGGCAGCTGACTTCCATGCGGGTCGCGCTGATCCTGCTGTTCCTGCTGTCGCTCGGCGCGATCCCGGGCTCGCTGATTCCGCAGACCGGCAGCGACGAACTCAAGGTCCAGGACTTCAAGGCCGCGCACACGACGCTCGGGCCGATCTACGAGAAGCTCGGGCTCTTCAACGTCTACAGCTCGGTGTGGTTCTCCGCGATCTACATCCTGCTGTTCGTCTCCCTCATCGGCTGCATCGTGCCGCGCACCTGGCAGTTCGTCGGCCAGCTGCGCGGCCGTCCGCCGGGCGCGCCCAGGCGCCTGACCCGGCTGCCCGCGTACGCGACCTGGCGCACCGAGGCCGAACCCGAGCAGGTCCGCGCGGCCGCGCTCGCCCTGCTCAAGAAGCGCCGCTTCCGCGCCCACACGGCCGGAGACGCGGTCGCCGCCGAGAAAGGCTTTCTACGCGAGGCCGGCAACCTGGTCTTCCATATCGCGCTGATCGTGATGCTGATCGCCTTCGCCACCGGACAGCTGTTCAAGTCCGAGGGCGGCAAGCTGATCCTCGAGGGCGACGGCTTCTCCAACACGCTCACCCAGTACGACGACTTCAAGTCCGGCAGCCTCTTCAACAGCGACGACCTCGCACCGTTCAGCTTCCAGCTCGACGACTTCGTGGGGACGTTCGAGCGCACCGGGCCGAACAAGGGCACCGCCCGCACCTTCCGCGCGGACGTCACCTACAGCGAGGGTGCCGACGGCAAGGAGAAGAAGACCTCGATCGAGGTGAACAAGCCCCTCGAGATCGACGGTTCGAAGGTCTACCTCATCGGCCACGGCTACGCCCCCGTCGTCACCGTCCGCGACGGCCGCGGCAAGGTCGTCTTCCAGCAGGCCGTTCCGCTCCTGCCGATCGACGCCAACATCACCTCGACCGGCGCCATCAAGGTCCTCGACGGCTACGCCGACAAGAACGGCAAGAAGGAGCAGCTCGGCTTCAACGCCTTCTTCGTGCCGACCTTCGCGGGCGCCGGCCACGGCGAGATGCTCTCCCAGTTCCCGGAGCTCGACTTCCCCGTGCTCGCGCTGTCCGCGTACCACGGCAGCCTCGGCGTCGACTCCGGCATCCCGCAGAACGTGTACCAGCTGGACACCTCCAAGATGAAGGAGTTCAAGGACGCCGACGGCGAGCTGCTGAAGAAGCGGCTGCTGCCCGGCGAGACCATGAAGCTCCCCGACGGCGCCGGCTCGATCACCTTCGAGAAGGACGTCAAGCAGTGGGCCACCTTCCAGATCTCCCAGCAGCCCGGCGACGGCTGGGCGCTCGGCGGAGCCATCGCCGCCATCGCGGGCCTGGCCGGTTCGCTGTTCATCCAGCGCCGCCGGGTGTGGGTCCGCGCCACCACCGGTAACGACGGAATCACCGTCGTCGAGATGGCGGGCCTCGGCCGCAGCGAGTCCGCGAAGCTCCCCGAGGAACTGGGCGACCTCGCCGCGGTCCTGTACGACAAGACGCCGCCCGCACCCGACACGGGCGAACCCACCCCCGACCCCCAAGCCGTACCTGCCGAAGGGGCTGAGAAGCAGTGACTCTCGCCGCCGCAACAAACGAGAATCTCGCGGAGATCAGCAACGTGCTGATCTACTCCGCGATGGCCGTCTACACCCTGGCCTTCTTCGCGCACATCGCCGAGTGGATCTTCGGCAGCCGCAGCAAGGTCAGCCGCACGGCCGCCGCGCTGACCGACAAGGGCACCGCCGGTCGGCAGGCGCCCGCGGTGACGGTCAAGTCCAAGGGCGGCACCGCCGTCCTGGAGCGCCCCCAGGTCGTCACCCGCTCCGCGTCCGGCACCCGCGACGTGCCGGACGGCCCCGGCGCGCACGGCGGCGACGAAAAGGGCGACCTCTACGGCCGGATCGCCGTGTCCCTCACGGTCCTCGCGTTCCTCGTCGAGGCGAGCGGTGTGCTCACCCGCGCGTGGTCGGTGCAGCGGGCGCCGTGGGGCAACATGTACGAGTTCAACATCACCTTCTCCACGGTCGCCGTCGGCGTGTACGTCACGCTGCTGGCGCTGAAGAAGAACGTCCGCTGGCTGGGCCTGCCGCTGGTCACCACGGTCCTGCTGGACCTCGGCCTCGCCGTCACGGTCCTCTACACCGCCAGCGACCAGCTCGTCCCGGCCCTCCACTCGTACTGGCTGTGGATCCACGTCTCCACCGCGATCCTCTGCGGCGCGGTCTTCTACGTGGGCGCGGTAGGCACGCTGCTGTACCTGTTCCGCGACTCGTACGAGAACAAGCTCGCGAACGGCGGGCAGCCCGGCCGCTTCGCGACCTCCGTCCTGGAGCGCCTCCCGGCCGCCGCGACGCTCGACAAGTTCTCCTACCGCGTCAACGCCGCCGTCTTCCCGCTGTGGACGTTCACGATCATCGCGGGCGCCATCTGGGCGGGCGACGCCTGGGGCCGCTACTGGGGCTGGGACCCCAAGGAGACCTGGTCGTTCATCACCTGGGTCGCGTACGCCTGCTACCTGCACGCCCGCGCGACCGCAGGCTGGAAGGGCCGCAAGGCCGCCTACCTGGCCCTGATCGCCTTCGGCTGCTGGCTGTTCAACTACTACGGCGTGAACATCTTCGTCAGCGGCAAGCATTCGTACGCGGGCGTCTGACCTGTCGTTCGACCGAGGCCGGTTCCCTTGTGACGTGAGTCATGGGAGCCGGCCTTCGTCGTGCGGCGGGCCGCTGCCCGTAAGGAGCCGGTGGTGGCATGGGCAAGGGGTGCAGGCGCCGCCTTCGCGGGCCACGCTGGTGTCATGGACGAAACCATCGAGCACGGCACCAGCCGGACCGCGGGCGACACCCATACGCTCCACTTCCTGCTGCACCTCGCCCACCCTGTGGAGGAGGTCTGGACGGCGGTGGCCACAGCCGAGGGGCTGCGCGGATGGCTGGCCGCCGCCGATGTGCTCGAGCCGCGGCTCGGCGGCGCGGTCACGCTGCGCTGGCTCACCACAGGCGAGGGTGAGGCGATCGTCGCCACGGGCCGGATCACCGCGTGGGACGTGGAACGGGTCGCCGAGTACACGATGACGTCGTTCCACGGCCGAATCCGCTTCCACCTGGAACCGGCGCGTCCTGCCGGCACCACGCTCCGCTTCACCAACGAGCTCCAGGGCGACGACGAGCTGCGCCTCGACTGCCTGGCCGCCTGGCACCAACACTTCGAATACCTGCTCGACGCGCTCGACGACCGGCCCGTGTACTGGTCGGCCTGGACGCCGGACCGGTGGCAGGAGCTGCGAGGCGCGTACGCCGAGCGGTAGCGCCACGCAGAGGTGGCACTCCGAAGTGGTACTTCTCGCCGTCAGCCGTCAGCCGACCGTGATCGCGTCCAGTTGCGCACGCAGATAGACGTGCGAGTCCACCGGCTCGTACGCGACCCGGCCCACGGGCGCGGGAACGGACTCCACCAGCGTGCCCGGCGTGCACTCGCCGAAGTACACGAGGGACATCAGCTCCTCGGCGGGAGCGTCCGCCGGCGGGGGCAGCACGCGATGGCGGCCCGAGCGCCAGCGGTCGCCGGTCCAACGGGCCATGAGGTCACCGATGTTGATGGTGAAGGCCTCCGGGTCGTACGGCGCGTCCTCCCAGCCGCCCTCGTCCGTGAACACCTGGAGACCGCCCTTGCCGGCCTGCCGGTCGAGGATCGTGACCGTGCCGAAGTCGGTGTGCGGGCCGATGCGGAACTGGCCTTCCTGTGGAGCCCCGACGACCTCCGTGCCCGGATACCAGTTGATGTTGAAGCCGTACGTCGGGTGATCCATGTGCCGCGTGAAGAAGCCGGATTCGAGTCCGAGGGCCTCGCCGAGCAGGGAGAGGAGCTGGTTCTCCAGCTCGCCCATCCGCGCCAGGTACTCCTCGCACAGCATCTGGAGTTCCGGCACCTCCGCCGGCCACACGTTGGGGGCGTACCACTCCGCGTTGATCTCGGGGTCCTCGAAGGGCTCGTGCGTCGCGAAGGTCAGGGACTCCTTCAGGTCGGGCGGGGTCTCCGTACCCTCCGAGTAGCCGTTGGCCTCCGCGCCAGGCCCGAGCCAGCCTCGGCCGCCGACCTTCGCCGAGTACGGCTCCTTGACGGACGCAGGCAGGGCGAAGAACTCGCGGGCGGCCGCCCGGATCCGCGCCCGCAGCGACGGGTCCACGCCGTGTCCGGTCACCAGCAGGAACCCGGCGGTCTGCAGGGCCTCGTCGACGGTGCGGGCGATCTCCGCCCGGGCCTCCGGGTCGCCGGTGAGCCAGGGCCGGAGATCGATGGTGGGGATACGGGGCTTGGGCTGCCGTCCAGCCGACTGCTCGGTCAAAGCCTCAGTCATCGCCGATGTCCTCGTTCCACAGAGCGGGGTTGTTCTTGATGAAGTCGTGCATCAGGGCGATGCACTCGGGGTCGTCGAGCTGCACGATCTCCACGCCGTGCTGAGCCAGCCAGTCGTGCCCGCCCTGGAAGGTCTCGGACTCGCCGATGACGACCCGCGAGATCCCGAACTGCCGGACCAGACCGCTGCAGTACCAGCAGGGGGACAGGGTCGTCACCATCGTCGTACCGCGGTAGGTCCGCTGCCGCCCGGCGTTGCGGAACGCCGCCGTCTCCGCGTGCATCGACGGGTCGCCGTCCTGGACGCGGCGGTTGTGGCCGCGGCCGAGCAGCCGCCCGTCGGCGCCGTACAGCGCCGCGCCGATGGGGATACCGCCCTCCGCAAGACCGGCCCGCGCCTCGGCGACGGCCGTGGCGAGCCACTGCCGCGCCTGCTCGAGACCGTCCGTGGGATCACCGGGCCTCATGGCTTCCATGCGCTCCATGCCTCCACTCTCCTGTGGCCGAAACACCAGGGCAACGTGCGGAAAGTACTCTCCGGGCAGCCCGCAGCCGGACGAACTGTCAGCGGCCAGCCCCAGGAGGTCCTCGTGCCCGCACTCACGCTCCGCGAGATCCTCGCCCTCGACGCCATCCGCGACACCGAGCCGCAGCTGGTCGCGGGCGAGGGAGCGCTGGACCGGCCGGTGCGCTGGGTGCACTCCAGCGAGGTGTACGAGGGCGCCAACTTCCTCGACGGCGGCGAACTGCTGCTCACCAACGGCTTCGGCCTGACCGACGCGGACGAGGCGACCCGGCGGCGCTACGTCCGTGAACTCGCCGCCCGCGGCGCCGCCGGCCTCGCCGTCGAGGTCGGCCGGTCGCTGCCGCGGATGCCGGACGAGGTCGCCGACGAGGCCCGGTCGGTCGGGCTGCCGCTGCTGGCGCTGCGGCGCGTCGTCCCGTTCGTACGGCTCACCGAGGCCGCGAACCGCGCGATCGTCACGCGCGGGCTTTCGGGCCGTTCCGTACGGCCCTGGGGCGCCGACCACACGGCGGCGCTGCTGGCCGACCTCGCGGACGGGCAGGCGCTCAACCAGCCGGAGGTCGAGGCACGGGCCGCTCTCGCGGACTTCCATCCCGCGCCGGGCGCCCGGTTGGTCGGGGTGTCCGTGCACGGGCCGGGGCACCTGGCCCTGGCCGCCGTCGACCGGGCGGCCCGCGTCCTCGGCGGGGCCGGGGCGCTGCGGGCCGCGTTCCCCGGCGACGTACTGGCGCTGCTCGCGCTGCCCGCCGCGGCCGGGGGGCCGGGCGCGGGGACGCGACCGGGGAGCGCGCGGGATCCGGTACGCGCGGTGCAGGACGCGTTCCACGCGGCCGCCGAGCCTGGGGTGACCGTCGCGGTCGGGCACGCGGTGGCGGCGGGCGCCGGGTGGCTGCGCTGGAGCGAGACGCTGCGGGCCGCTCGTACGGCGCTGGAGCTGGCGCTCACCGTGCCGGCGGCCGAACCCGAAGACGGACAGGGCCCCTTGGTGACGTCGTCCCGCGCGCTCGCCCTCGAACGGGAGCTCACCCGCGGCGGTGTCGACGCCAACCGCGACCGCCTCGCCCGCCTGGTCCAGCACACCCTCGGCCCCCTCTTCGAATGGGAGGCCGCCCACCCCAGCGACCTGGTCCGCACCCTGGAGGTCCACCTCCGCCACGGCTGCTCCCCGACCCGCACGGCCGCCCTCCTGCACATCGGCCGCCAGTCCCTCTACCAGCGCCTGGAGCGCATCGAGTCCCTACTGGGCCTGGAGGTCGACGACCCGGACCTGCTGGGGGAACTGCTGGCGGCGACGTGCGCGCATCGGGTGGTACGGGGGGTTCGGGCGGCGGCTGCGGGAGGGCTGCGGACGGTGGCGTGAGGATCGCTCTGTTGTGGGCAGGCGTTCCGCAGGGCTGGGGGCACCTCCCAGCGGTAGCTGGGGGAGGGTGGGCACAACCCACGACGCAGGGCGCCTCAGGGTTCTAGGGCAACGCCCGGTGTTAAGGAGTCGCCGCAGGCGACAAGTAGGCCCGGTAGTGGGACATCCGACCAAGGTCCGGTAGCGGGTGCGGGCGCCACCCGCGGGCGTACGAGGGCGCGTCCTGGTCCCCGGAGACCAGAACAGCGACCGGCTCGTGCACCCCCACGGCGGCAAGCTCAGCCGCCGTGATGCTGGCGTCGTGCCCGCCGACCTGGCGGGATGCACACCCCGTGCGGAAGGCGACGCGAATCGCCTCGGTCCCGCTGACCGTGCACGGCGGCCGCACACCCTGCGCCCGCAGATCGGCCGCGACACGGGCGTAGTCGGCGGTGTCGGCGCGTACGCGGCCGGCGACGCCCTCGAGCACGCGGTACTGGATCGCCAGGTGCACGGCAACGGCGCCGGCGACAAGGGTCAGGACGGCCGGCCGCCACCCCCGCCGGATCCGGCTGAGGCGGACAAGGCCGCACGCCACGCAGAAGCGGACCAGGCCGTACGCCACGGGCAGGGCCAGCAGCGAGTACGCCGGCAGCAGGAAACGCGGGGCCGCATAGCCGACGGTGAACAGATAGGGCGCGGCCAGCGCAGACCCGACCACCGTCGCCAGGACGACCGCGGCGCGGTGGCGGGTGCGGGCCGCCGCCCAGACGCCGCCCGCGACCAGCAGCGGCAGCGCCAAGAACCAGAGGGCGGTGACCGGATGCTTCCACGGCACGTCGCAGGGGCGGCACAGGGTGCGCCCGCCCAGCGCGCGTACGTGATCGTCGACCGCGAAGTACCAGCCCAGACGGCCCTGGATCTCGCTGGCGCGCTCCAGCCTCGCGAACAGACCGCCGTACCGGACGTACGCCTCGATGACCCACTCCGCGCACCCCAGAGCCAGGCCGGCGGCGAGGACGGCGAGCAGCAGAAGCCAGAGGCGCGGACGGATCCGGTGCCTGCGCATGAGCAGGGCCGCCCCGGCGAGCGGCAGGACCAGCCACACCGCGTCCGTCGGGCGCATCAGCGCGGCCAGCGCCACCCCGGCGCCCAGTCCGGCCAGGGCCCAGCGGTCGCCGGGGTCCCTGACCGCGCGGAGAAAGCAGCCGGTCGCGGCGAGGACGCCGTACGCGACCCAGAGATTCGGCATCACCTGCGGGCCGTAGAACAGCGTCACCCACAGGCTCGCGAACAGCGCCCCGGCGACCGCGAGCACCGGCGCGGGCAGCAGCCGCCGCCACACCCACAGCGCCGCGAACAGCCCTGCGCCGGACAGCAGGGCCGGGTACACGCGGAGCGCCCCGGTGGAGGTGGTCAGGGCCGCGACGGGGGCGACGAGGAACGTGATGCCCCGCGCGCGGGGCGCGCTGAAGAACGCCGCCGGGGCCTGGTGGCTGACCTGACTGACGTACACGGTCTCGTCCCAGCCGAGCCCCAGACCGGGCACCACCAGGACGAGCTGGGCGAGCGTGAAGGCGGCGGCGACGGCCGCCAGCCAGGGAAGCGGATGGGCGATCGTCCCGGTGGTCCGAAGCGCCCTGCGACGCGCTCTCCGTCCGCGCGCCCCTTCACGGGCCTCGCGCGGCACGCCACGGTCCCGCGAGCCGGAGATCAAGCGTGATTGCTGCATGGCCTGGTCTCCTCGCTCGACAGTGCGGAGGGCGGTCTCGGTCGGGTCGGCGATCCAAGGCCTGGTGATCGCAGCCCGGTGATCCCGTCGTGACCCCTCCACGCTGCGGGTGGCCGCCGCCGTCCACCACGTCGACGCGCCACTCGGTCGAAGGACTCTCCCGAACGGCCGAGCCCACGGCCGCCCACGGCTCCCCGGGGCACGGAACGGCAGGCCGAGGCCGTGCCGAACGGTGCCGCGCGACGCGCTGCGGCCGAACGGGTGACGCGGAAATGGGACGGGCGCAGGGAGCGTCGCTAGCATCCGCGAAGGGGCAGTCCACGAATGGCACGGAGGCCGTCATGCAGAAAACATCCGCTTTGCGCCTGCGGACGAATCGTGCACGACTCGGACACAAGGCGCGTTACGCGCTGCAGCACCCGGAGCGCGTGGTGCCGTATCTGCGACGGGCGGGCCGGGACGGCTGGCTGCGGTTCAAGCACCGCGGCAGCCACATCGCGTACTACCGCGCCGTGATGGCGTCGGACACCGCGAGGAGCCCGGAGGCGGCGGTCGGCGGCGCCCCCTCGCACGACCGCTGGCTGGCCGTCGGTCAGCTGCAGTACGACTACCTGGTGCAGCACGGGCTGAAGCCCGAGGACCGGATGCTGGAGATCGGGTGCGGCAACCTGCGCGCCGGATGGCGGTTCATCCAGTACCTGGAGCCCGGCCACTACTACGGCATCGACATCTCGCCCGACATCCTCATCGAGGCCAAGAAGACGCTGGTCCGCTACGGCCTCCAGGAGAAGGTGCCGCACCTGACGCCCGTCGACAACCTCAAGCTGGACTTCCTCCCCGACGCGTCCTTCACGGTCGTGCACGCGCACAGCGTGTTCTCGCACTCGCCGCTGGAGGTCATCGACGAGTGCCTGTCGCACGTCGGACGGGTCCTGGCGCCCGGCGGCTTCTTCGACTTCACCTTCGACCGCACCGAGGGCAACGAACACCAGGTGCTGCGCGAGGACTTCTACTACCGCACGGACACGCTGATCCGGCTGGCCGAGAAGCACGGTCTCGTCGCCCGCTTCATGGACGACTGGGAGAGCACATGGCACCCCCAGTCGAAGCTGAGGGTCACTCACCCGACGCCCGACCCGGCCGCGGAGCGGCCTGCGGACGTCGCGCGGGCCTAGCGGATCCGGTCCGCCACCCGGAGCAGCAGCTTCCCGGTGCTGGTGCGGGAGCCCATCAGGCGGTGGGCTTCCGCGGCCTCGGACAGCGGGAACTCCTCGGTCACGGGCACGGTGACGGTCCCGTCGACCACCGTGCCGAACGCGCGCTCGGCGACCTCCCGCAGTACGCCCGGGGCCGTCCGGGCCAGCATGAGGATCGAGAACCCGGCGACCGAGCGCCCGCCGGGGTAGAGCTCCGGCTGACCCACCTGCCAGGGCTCCGCCGAACTCGCGTTGCCGAAGGACACCAGGCGCCCGAAGACGGCCAGCGCCTCCAGGCTCCGGCGGAACGTCTCCCCGCCGACCGGGTCCAGCGCGAGATCGACGCCCCGCCCGCCCGTGGCGGCCCGTACCTCGTCCGCCCATCTGTCGCCGACGAACACCTCGTCGTATCCGTGCTTGAGCGCGTACTCGGCCTTCGCGGCACCCGAGACCACGCCGTACACGGCCCCCGCACCGGCCGCCTTCGCCAACTGCCCGGCCACCGTGCCCATTCCGCCCGCCGCACCCTGCACGAGCACCGTCTCGCCCGCGCGCAGCCGGCCCACCTCGTGGAGCAGGGCGTGCGCGGTCGGCAGCACGGTGGGGAGGGTGGCACCCGTACGCAGGTCAACGCCCTCCGGCAGCGCGAAGACAGTGGTGGCGTCGGCGACTGCCACCTCCGCGTACGCACCGCCGTCAGCCAGCGCGGCCACCTCCTGGCCGACCACGAGCCCCGTGACGTCCGCCCCGACGGCACGGACCCGCCCGGACACCTCCAGCCCGGGCGTGAACGGGAGCGACGGCACCCGATACCCCTCGGCACGCGCCTTGAGATCGGCGAAGTTCACCCCCGCGTACGCCACGTCGATGCTCACCTGCCCGGGCCCCGGCTCGGGCACCTCGGCCTCCACCACCTTCAGGACCTCGGGACCGCCGTACTCCTGGATCCGGACAGCACGCATGACAGACACCCCTCGACCAGCACTCGAGTGTTCAATGAAAAGCGAACGCTCGGGACTGTATGGTTCTCATCGAACACTTCGCAAGCGCGCCGCTCCGCGGCGGTGCGACTTCCGCGGCAGGGAGAGGGAACCGAGAGGCATGGCAGACCGCACGAGCCACCGCGCCGCGCCCGTCCACTCCCACCCCGACGAGGTATCGATCCTGACCGCGCTCACAGCGCTGGCGGATCCCGTACGCATCCAGCTCGTACGAGAGCTCGCGGGCTCCGCGGAATGGACACGGGCCTGCGGCAGCTTCGACGTACCCGTCGGCAAGGCGGCACTCAGCCACCACTTCGGCGTCCTGCGCGCGGCCGGCCTCGTGGAACAGCGCGACGAGGGCCCCAAACGCGTCAACCGCCTGCGACGGGAGGAGTTCGACGCACGCTTTCCGGGGCTGCTGGACCTGGTGCTACGTGAGGACGCGTGTTGAACGCCGCGGCAGGTGACGCGGACGCCGCCGTTGCATGCAACGGCGGCTGCCTCGACGTGGGTTCCGGCGGCGGTGCCGGTGTTCACACGCCGTCGTGCGACGCCTTCCTGGCCGCCCGCCGCAGCACCGCGTACAGCCCCGCGCTCACCGCGAACCCCACCAGGCACGTCACATCGCCGACGGACGGCCACTGCTCCGGCACCCACCCCACGTACTTCTCCTGATTCGAGAAGAGGGGGACGGACACGATGATGCCCGCGAACAGCGAGGCGATCCCCGGCCAGTTGGTGTAGACCCGTTCGGTGAGGCGGGCCGACAGTTCCTCATCCGTGGCGGCGCGGGACTGCAGCCACCGCTCCACCAGTACGACGCCCAGCCAGGGTCCCACCCAGTACGCGATGACCAGCAGGAACGCCTCGTACGCATGCCCCGCGTCGGCCAGCGACGCCCACGCCGCCGCCGTACCCGCGAGACCGCACAGCACGACGATCGCGCTGCGGCCGAGCCACTTCGGCAGGTTCAGGCCCAGCGAGGTGATGGACATGGCGGAGGAGTAGACGTTGAGCGCGTTCGCGGAGATGGCGCCCAGGATGATCGCGAGCAGTACCAGGTTGCTGAGCCAGGACGGAAGATGGCCGGTGAAGGCGGCCGTCGGTGTCGCACCCTCCGGGGCCACGATCGTCGCCGACGCCGCGCCGATCAGGGAGACGACCGAGACGGAGACGAACAGGCCGAGCGCCGGGTACAGCGCCACCTTCCAGCGGGTCGCGGTCGGCGGCAGATAGCGGGAGTAGTCCGCCGCGCCGGGGTTCCAGCCCGCCGCGTACCCCCACGCCGCGCTGAACGCGAGCAGGAAGCCGCCGGTCCCGCCGCCCGCGCCGGGCGCCCCCAGGTCCGCCTCGCGGAACGTCCAGACACCCGCCAGCAGGAAGACCACCGCCAGTACGGGCAGCGCGTAACGCTCAAAGGCGTGCACGAAGTTGTGGCCGATGAAGCCGATGACGATCTCCGCGACCACCACGAGCAGCAGTGACGGCAACGGCCGCAGGCCGGTGAGCGTGTTGAGCGCGAAGGCCGCGCTGACGCTGTTGACCGCGAACCAGCCGACGCCCGCGACAAGGGCGTTGACGCCGGACGGCAGGGCGTTGCCCTTGAAGCCGAAGGAGAACCGGCCGACCGCCATCTGCGGCACCCCGAACCGGGGCCCGTCCAGGCTCAGCACCCCGTGTGTGACCGCACCGAGCGCCGTGCCGAGCAGCAGCGCCGCCGACGCCTGCCAGAAGTTCAGGCCGAAGAAGAGAACCGAGATGACGCCGATGTACACCGTCGCGAACTCGATGTTCGGCGAGGCCCACGTCCACAGCAGCCCGCGCGGGGTGCCGTGCCGTTCGGCAAGCGGAATGGGCTCGGAGCCCGCCGTCTCCACGGCGATGACCTTGTCGCCGTACTCTGCGGCGACTGGTGCGGGCGTACTGGTGGGAGCGGTCGTCATGCCCCGTAAGTGTCCGCGTCCCCGGCCGCCCGGCCCAGGGGCGCATTGTCCGCATCGGGAGCCGCGGCGGCGTACAGCTTGTACGCCGCAGCCGTGTGAACTCCTGTACGCCGCCCATGACCTGCGAAGGCCGGACCTGCGAAGGCGGGGCCTGCGAAGGTCACGGGCAGCCGCGCCTCCGCGTCACGACTGGAGTCGGGGGGCCACGTCACGACTCGCGCCGCGGCTTCGCCTCACGACTCGTCGTCGGACTTGCGGCCTTCGGACTCCGGATTCTCCGTCTTGGGGGCATCGCCCTCGCGCCGCTTGAGTTCCTCCTCGCGGCGGCGCAGATCGGCCTCCCAGTCCTTCAGGAGCGACTCGTCTTTTTTGTTCTCTTCCTTGATGGACTTGAGGAACTCCGGGTTGTCGTCCGGTGCGACCCATTCCGTGCGGTGGCTGCGGTGCCACTCGGACGGTGTGGAACCGCCGACGGGCCCCTTGCGGGCCTTGCCCGCGACGAGCCAGGCGACCGGGCCGATCAGCACCTCGCCGAAGAGCAGCACGATGATGACCCACACCACCTTCGGCAGATGCCTGACCTCATTCTCAGGGGTGTTCAGGCAGTCGATGAAGGCGTAGATCCACAGCGCCAGCACCAGCAGGAAGGGCAGATACCTGAGCATGGTCGTGCGATCCCCCAGCAGACGTCGGACGTGAGTGCGGCAGCGGGGAGCACGGCCCCGGTGACGGGGCCAGGGTAGCCGGTGTCCGATACTGGACGGCATGGCTTACGACGATCTTCGCTCCCTGCTCCGGGCGCTGGAGCGCGAGGGCGACCTCAAGCGCATCAAGGCCGAGGTCGATCCGTATCTGGAGGTCGGGGAGATCGTCGACCGGGTCCAGAAGTCCGGCGGCCCCGCGCTCCTCTTCGAGAACGTGCGCGGCTCCGCGATGCCGCTCGCGATGAACGTCTTCGGTACGGACCGCAGGCTGCTGAAGGCCCTCGGCCTGAAGTCGTACGGGGACATCTCCGAGAAGATCGGCGGACTGCTCAAGCCGGAGCTGCCGCACGGGTTCGTGGGGGTGCGCGAGGCCTTCGGGAAGCTCGGCGCCATGACCCACGTACCGCCGAAGAAGGTCAAGGACGCGCCGGTCCAGGAGGTCGTCCTGCGCGGCGACGACGTGGACCTCGACCAGCTCCCCGCCCTGTTCACCTGGCCCAAGGACGGCGGCTCCTTCTTCAACCTCGGCCTGACGCACACCAAGCACCCCGAGACCGGGCTCAGGAACCTCGGGCTCTACCGCCTCCAGCGCCACGACAAGCGCACCATCGGCATGCACTGGCAGATCCACAAGGACAGCCGCAACCACTACCAGGTGGCCGCGCGGCGCGGTGAACGCCTGCCGGTCGCCATCGCGTTCGGCTGCCCGCCCTCGGTGACGTACGCCGCCACGGCACCGCTGCCCGGTGACATCGACGAGTACCTCTTCGCCGGTTTCGTCCAGGGCAAGCGGATCGAGATGGTCGACTGCAAGACGGTGCCGCTGCAGGTCCCCGCGCAGGCCGAGGTCGTACTGGAGGGCTGGCTCGAGCCCGGCGAGATGCTCCCCGAAGGACCCTTCGGCGACCACACCGGCTTCTACACACCGCAGGAGCCGTTCCCCGCACTGACCATCGACTGCGTCACGATGCGAAAGCGCCCGCTGCTCCAGTCGATCGTGGTCGGCCGGCCGCCCACGGAGGACGGCCCGCTCGGCCGCGCCACGGAGCGTTTCTTCCTGCCCCTGCTGAAGATCATCATCCCGGACATCGTGGACTACCACCTGCCGGAGGCGGGCGGCTTCCACAACTGCGCCATCGTCGCGATCGACAAGAAGTACCCCAAGCACGCCCAGAAGGTGATGCACGCGATCTGGGGCGCGCACATGATGTCCCTGACCAAACTCATCGTGGTCGTCGACTCCGACTGCGACGTCCACGATCTGCACGAGGTGGCGTGGCGCGCACTCGGCAACACCGACTACGCCCGCGACCTCACCGTCGTCGAAGGCCCGGTCGACCACCTCGACCACGCCTCGTACCAGCAGTTCTGGGGCGGCAAGGCGGGCATCGACGCGACGAAGAAATGGCCCGAGGAGGGCTACACCCGGGACGGCGGCTGGCCGGACATGGTGGAGTCCGACCAGGAGACGGCTGCGAAGGTCGACCGCCGGTGGAAGGAGTATGGACTGTGAGGTCCGAGGCAGCGCAGGGATACGACAGCGCGGAGCCGGGACACCCCCGCTGCGCCGATGGTGAGCCGGGGTACGCCCTGTGAGCAGTGCATCCGCCGCGATCCCGCAGCCGGGCAGGACCAAGGCGTTCCTGCGCCTCGTCATGATCGAGCACTCGGTCTTCGCACTCCCCTTCGCCTACATCGCATCCCTCACCGCGATGTTCCAGCTCGACGGCACCATCCACTGGGGGCGCCTGCTCCTGGTCACCGTCGCCATGGTCGGCCTGCGCACCTTCGCGATGGCCGCCAACCGGATCATCGACCGCGAGATCGACGCCCGTAACCCGCGCACCGCGCATCGCGAACTGGTCACCGGCGCCGTGTCGGTGAAGTCAGCGTGGACCGGCGCGCTGATCGCGCTGGTGTTCTTCCTGGGCGCGGCCGCCCTGCTGAACCCGCTGTGCCTGGCGCTCGCGCCGATCGCCGTCATCCCGATGGTGGTCTATCCGTACGGCAAGCGGTTCACGAACTTCCCGCAGGCCATCCTCGGACTCGCCCAGGCCATGGGCCCGGTCGGCGCCTGGATCGCGGTCACGGGGGAGTGGTCCTGGGACGCGGTGATCCTCGGCCTCGCGGTGGGCATCTGGATCGGCGGCTTCGACCTGATCTACGCCTGCCAGGACGTCGAGACGGACCGGGAGATCGGCGTGATGTCGGTTCCCGCCCGCTTCGGCATCCCGGCCGCCATCTGGGGCGCGCGCGGCTGCCACCTCGTCACCACGGCGCTGTTCGTCTGGTACGCCCTGGCCACGGACGGCGGTGCCTTCCTCTGGCTCGGCCTGGTGATCGTCGCGGGTGCCTTCCTCTACGAGCACACCATCGTCCGCCCGCACGACCTGTCCCGCCTGAACCGCGCGTTCTTCAGCGTCAACGGGTTCATCGGCATCGCCCTGTTCGTCTGCGCGCTGCTGGACCTGCTGGTGCGGGGTCTGACGGTGTGAGGCCGGGCGGGCCGTCGCTGTGCGCCCGGGGCTGTGCGGTGCGAGCTCGGCCTTACGGTGTGAGGCGGCCGAGGCCCGCCTGTTCCGGGCGCTGCACCGCACGCGGGCGGCGGAACACGAACGCCGCGACGACGCCGCCCAGCAGGCCGAAGAAGTGGCCCTGCCAGCTCACACCCGTCGCCGTCGGCAGTACGCCCCACAGGATCGAGCCGTAGACCGCGGCGACCAGCAGGCCTATGAGGATGTCGCGGATGCGGCGGTCCACGAAGCCCCGTACCAGCAGATAGCCGAAGAGGCCGAACACGACGCCCGAGGCGCCCGCGGTCGTCGAGTACGGCGGGGCCGTCAGCCACACGCCCAGGCCGCTGGCCACGATGATCAGGGCGGTGACGCCGACGAAGCGACGTATGCCCGAGAGCGCGGCGAGGAAGCCGAGCACCAGCAGCGGCACGCTGTTGGCAGCGACGTGGTCGAAGCCGAAGTGCAGGAACGCGGCGGGCACGATGTCGCGCACCTCGCCGACGTAGCGCGGGGTGATGCCGAAGGTGTCCAGGGCGTGGCCAGTCGCCACATCGACGATCTCCAGCAGCCACAGCAGCGCCACCCAGCCCAGCATCAGGGCCCCCGCGGCCTTGGCGCGGCCGCGCCGGGGAGGCACCGGCACCTGGGCCGGCTGTGTGAATCCGTACGACATCGGCGTCCCCCTCCTCTGCCCTGCACAACGCACGGCACCGCCGTCAGGGTTCCGCCCGGCCGCCCCACTCGGTTTGTGAGGCGCCGGATAGGCTCGGTGCGTGAGTTCCCGTCAGGATGGCCGGAAAGAACAGGCCGAGAGCGCGGTGAGCGCCCAGCGGCGGCCGTGGATCGTCGGAGTGTCCGGCGCGTCCGGTACGCCGTACGCCGCCGCCGTGCTGCGCGCGCTGCTCGCGGCGGGCGAGAGCGTGGACCTGGTGGTGTCGCGGGCGTCGCGGCTGACGCTGCTGGACGAGACCGGCATCGCGTTCCGGGATGCGCACTGGCGGGACGACCTGCGGGAGTGGCTGGCGCGCGGGGCCGACGGGAAGCCGTATGCCTTTCCGCCGGGATCGGCGGGCGGCCCCGGTTCGGATGACGGGCCGGGCTCCGACGGCGGACCGGTTTCGGGTGGCGGCCCGGGTTCGGACGGCGGGCCGGTTTCGGGTGGCCGCCCGGGTTCGGACGGCGGACCGCGTTCGGCCGGTGGGCCCGCCCCTGGTCTCGGCGATGTGCGGTACTGGGCCGCCGGGGATCTCGCGGCCGGCCCGTCCTCGGGGTCGTATCCGGCGAAGGGCATGCTCATCGTGCCCGCGTCCACGGCGTGCGTGGCCGGCGTCGCGCTGGGTCTGTCGAAGGACCTGCTGCAGCGTGCGGCGAGCGTGACGCTCAAGGAAGGCCGCAGGCTGGTCGTCGCGGTGCGGGAGACGCCGCTGAACGGCCAGACGCTGAAGCATCTGGTGACGCTCGACGACGCGGGCGCGATCGTGCTGCCCGCCTCACCGGCGTTCTACGCCGGGGCGACGCACATCCAGGATCTGGTGGACTTCGTCGCGGGTCGGGTGCTGGACGCGGCGGGGGTGCCGCACCGGCTGTACCGCCGCTGGGAGGGGGAGCTCGGGGGAGGTGCCCGGGACACGGGGGTCTAGCGGGAGGGGTCTTGCGGACTGTCCTGGCAGGTCGGGGACTTGCTGTCGGGCGGTTCGTCTTCGTGTCCGGTGCCTTGAGGGGCCCTGACAGGTCCTGCAAGATCACCTTTGACCAACAGGGATACACACCGGCATCTCAAGGAGATGTGGAAAAAGGTTCACAGGGTGTCTGCCCTGCGGGCCTTAGATTTTGCACATAAACTTGCGGGACTGCTGAATAATGAAAGGCTTCGGACCTATGGACGCCGTGGATAGGCAGCTCATCCAGGCCCTGCGGGAGAACGGCAGGGCTTCCTACGCCGAGCTGGGGCGGCTCGTCGGGCTCTCCGGCCCGAGTGTCACCGACCGCATCAACCGCCTCGAAGCCGCGGGCGTCATCACCGGCTACCGTGCGACCGTCGACTCCGCCTCCCTCGGTCTGGGCGTGACGGCCCTCATCGGCATCTCGCTCTCCGACGCCGCCGACCACGAGGACGTGGCGCGCCGGCTGAAGGACCTTCCCGAGATCGAGGACTGCTGGTTCATCGCCGGCGACGACTCCTTCATGCTCAAGGTCCGGGCGTCCGACGTGGACGGCCTGGAGAAGACCATCCGCCGGCTGAGCGGCACCAAGGGCGTCTCCCGTACGCGTACCACCATCGTGCTCTCCACGAAGTGGGAGAACCGGGTGGGAGAGCTGCCGGGCGAAGAGGCCTGAGGCGCGGCGCAACGGGCGGTCCACCTGCCCGAAGGACGGGGAAGCGCGGGGGAGTACGGTGGGGCACTGGTTGATTTCGGACTGACACGCTGACATATGGGAGGCGGCCGGAGCATGGACGTTGGGCTCAAGCGCGAGCTGGAGGAGAAGGTCAGGGCCGGTGAGCGGCTGACCCGCGAGGACGGCATCGCGCTGTACGAGTCGGACGACCTGGCCTGGCTCGGTGGTCTCGCTCACGAGGTGCGCACCCGCAAGAACGGTGACGTCGTGCACTTCAACGTCAACCGCCACCTCAACATGACGAACGTGTGCACCGCTTCGTGCGCCTACTGCTCGTTCCAGCGCAAGCCGGGCGAGAAGGACGCGTACACGATGCGTATCGAGGAGGCGGTCAAGCTCGCCAAGGCGATGGAGTCGGAGAACCTCACCGAGCTGCACATCGTCAACGGCCTGCATCCGAACCTCCCCTGGCGGTACTACCCGCGCTCGCTCAGCGAGCTGAAGAAGGCCCTGCCGAACGTCTCCCTGAAGGCCTTCACGGCGACGGAGATCCACCACTTCGAGACGATCTCCGGGCTGTCCGCCTCCGAGATCCTCGACGAGCTGATCGACGCCGGTCTGGAGTCGCTGACCGGTGGCGGCGCGGAGATCTTCGACTGGGAGGTCCGCCAGCACATCGTCGACCACCGCACCCACTGGGAGGACTGGTCGCGCATCCACCGCCTCGCGCACGAGAAGGGTCTGAAGACCCCGTGCACGATGCTGTACGGGCACATCGAGGAGCCGCGCCACCGCGTCGACCACGTCCTGCGGCTGCGTGAGCTGCAGGACGAGACCGGCGGCTTCCAGGTGTTCATCCCGCTGCGCTACCAGCACGACTTCGTCGACATGAAGGACGGCAAGGTCCGCAACCGCCTTCAGGCCCGTACGACGATGGCGACCGGTGCCGAGGCGCTGAAGACCTTCGCGGTCTCGCGCCTCCTCTTCGACAACGTCCCGCACGTCAAGGTCTTCTGGGTCATGCACGGCGTCCAGACCGCGCAGCTCGCGCTCCAGCACGGCGCCGACGACATGGACGGCTCGGTCGTCGAGTACAAGATCACGCACGACGCGGACAACTACGGCACGCCGAACAAGCTGACGCGGGAGGATCTGCTGGATCTGATCCGCGATGCGGGGTTCCGGCCGGTGGAGCGGAACACGCGGTACGAGATCATTCGAGAGTACGACGGGCCGGATCCGGCGCGGCGGGAGTCGCCGCAGCCGATGCGGGTCTGAGGCGGGGCGCTGCTGCGGCCCGCCGCGTCGGCCCCCGGCTGTGGGCAGGCGTTCCTCCCCCAGTGCCTTAAGGGCCTGGGAGGTACCCCCAGGGCGATGGGGGTCCCCCTGCTCGAGCGAAGCCGAGAGCTTGGGGGAGGGTGGGCACAGCGGAACCCGCCAACGGCGGCCCCCCGTCGTACGCCTGGGCACCACGGACGCAGGGCGCCCGCCGTTGTGGGTTGTGCCCACCCCTCCCCCAGCTACCTCCCCCAGACTCCGTCCGGGAGGTGCCCCCAGGAGGTGCCCCCAGCCCAGCGGGACGATTGCCCACAACGGGCAGTACGGGGGTTAGCCCCCGTGGTCGGGGTACCCGACGGACGTGAGTACCCGTACTCGTACCACCTCGGCCCCCGAGGACGCGTACACGGCGGAGCCGTTCGTGCCCGAGGGGGCGGGCCTGGCCGGCCTGCGGAAGGCCGCCGCCGAATGCCGCGGCTGCCCCCTGCACCGCGACGCCACCCAGACCGTCTTCGGCACCGGGGACACCGACGCGCGCGTGTTCCTTGTCGGTGAGCAGCCCGGCGACCAGGAGGACCGGCAGGGACAGCCGTTCGTCGGCCCCGCCGGCAGGGTTCTCGACCGGGCGCTGGCCGAGGCCGGGATCGACCCGACGCAGACGTACGTCACCAACGCCGTCAAGCACTTCAAGTGGACCCAGCCCCCCGGCGGCGGCAAGCGGCGCATCCACAAGGCGCCGAGCCTGCGCGAGATGACGGCGTGCGGGCCCTGGCTGGCCGCCGAACTGGCTCTCGTAGAGCCCGAGATCATCGTGGTGCTCGGTGCGACGGCGGGTAAGGCGCTCCTCGGCTCCTCGTTCCGGGTCACCAAGCAGCGCGGCATGCTGCTCGAGGAGGAGATCCACGGTCGGCACGCGCGCGTGGTCGCCACGATCCACCCCTCCGCGGTCCTGCGCGCCGACGACCGCGAGGCGGTGTACCAGGGGCTGGTGTCGGACCTGAAGGTGGCGGCCCGGGCGCTGGGCTGAGGCCCGCGCTGGGCTGAGACTCCCGCTGCTGCCGGCGGTGCCGCGCCCGGAATGCGCGACGGTTCGCGTCACCGAGGGCCCCTGCGGGGTTGTCAGCGGTGCCGGTTAGGGTCGGCCGCATGCCGCTCACCTTCGAACTCGACCCCGCGATCACGCCCCGGTTGCGCGACGGACTGCTCACCCTCTGGGCGGACGTGTCCAACGCCGGCGGTGCCGTCGGCTTCGTGCCGCCCGTGAGCGCAGAGGCGATACGTCCGGAGCTCGTCAAGCACTTCGCCGCGATGAGCGAGGGGCGCACCCGGCTCCTGGTCGGCTACGACGAGGCGGGCGAGGCCGCCGCGACCGCGTTCCTCACGTACAACACGCACCGGCTGATGCGGCACTGGGTCTGGCTCTACACGGTGATGGTGCACCCGCGTCATCAGGGCAAGGGCTACGGACGGGACCTGCTGGCGGCCGCTGCGGCCGCGGCCGGCGGCTTCGAGGGCATCGAGGCGATACGGCTGACCTGCCGAGGCGGTCTGGGACTCGAGCGTTTCTACGGCTCCTGCGGCTACAAGGAAGTGGGACGTGTGCCCAGCGCCATCCGCGTGGCACCCGGCGACGACCGCGACGACATCACGATGCTGCTGCCGCTCGGGACGGCCGGCCGGCGGCCGGTCTTTTCAACGGCCGAGGCCCACGACGGCTGAGTCCCACGACGGCTGACCCCATGGACAGGGCCCGCCCGGCCGCGTGCTTCACTGGGAGGCGCGCCCATTTTCGGAACGTTCGAAACGGAAGAGTGAAATGACATGCTCCGCTACACACTGATGCGCCTCGGGATCTTCGTGGGCTGCCTCGTGGTCGTCTGGGGCCTCGTCTACTCGGGCGTCGCACCGCGCGGACTCGGCGGCGCCAACGATCTGTGGATCGTCCTGCTCGCCCTGGTGATCTCCGCGCCCATCAGCTACGTGGCCCTGCGCAAGCAGCGCGACCGCGCCTCCGAGCAGATCGTGGCGCGGGTCGACCGGGCCAAGGCCACCCTGGAGAACAACCGCAGCCAGGAGGACGTCGCGGACGACAGCGCCCGCGCGCAGGGGCAGGCGCAGGGCTAAGCGGTCTCGGGGAGGTGAGGCACGCCTCACCTCCCCGAGACCGCTTAGGCTGCCCGGTCCGGGTGCCACGGGCGCCCCGGCGCACGGCTTGCGCAGTACGCCTGGTGCCTTAAAGGCCGTACGCCTGGTGCCTAAAGTGCAGCTTTGAGGTTCTCAAAGTTGAAGTGTTACCGTTCTCCTCATGAAGACATCAGCTGCGCCCATCACTGCCATGAGCACCCCGCTCGTGGCGCGCCTGCATGTCGATCTCTGCCGCTGCCTGTCCGCGGCCTGTTGCCGCACCTGAGCGACACAGCAGCGGCGCACGCATCCTGCACCTCTTGCACCGTCCAATGCCTTGCCTTCGCGCGTTTGCGCGCGCCTGGCACGCCTGGCGTTGCAACCCCGCAGTCTCGTCGGACGCCGCACCCGTCCCGTCCCCTGCCTGACCCCACCACCGGAGTGTGTCCGTGTCCGCGAACACAAAGTTCAAGGTGCCCTTCTGGGCCCAGATACTCGGCGGCCTCGTCCTCGGCGTCCTGCTCGGCTGGCTCGCCCGCAGCCAGGACCTGTCCTGGCTCGTCACCACCCTCTCCAAGATCGGCGAAATCTTCGTCGGACTGCTGAAGCTGGCGGTCGCCCCGCTCGTCTTCTTCGCCATCCTGGTGTCGATCACCAATCTGCGTAAGGTCAACAACGCCGCCCGGCTGGCCTCCCGCACCCTCCTGTGGTTCATGGCCACCTCGCTGATCGCAGTCGCCATCGGCCTGGTCATCGGCCTCGTCACCAACCCGGGAGCGGGCACCGGCCTGACCCCGAAGGACGGCGCGAAGCCCGACCACACGGGTTCCTGGATCGACTTCCTGACCGGCATCGTGCCGACGGACGTCATCACACCGTTCACCGAGCTCAACGTCCTGCAGATCGTCTTCATGGCGGCCGTGGCCGGCGTCGCGGCGCTCCAGCTCGGAGACAAGGCCAAGCCGATCCTCACGCTCAGCGAGTCCGTCCTCGAACTGCTGCAGAAGGCCCTGTGGTGGGTCATCCGGCTCGCCCCGCTGGGCACCGTCGGCCTCATCGGCAACGCCATCGCCACATACGGCTGGGACCTGATCGGCAAGTACGCCACCTTCACCGCCGACATCTACATCGGCTGCGCGCTCGTGCTGTTCGGCGTCTACCCGCTGCTGCTCGCGACCGTCGCCAAGGTCAACCCGCTCCAGTTCTTCAAGGGCGCCTGGCCCGCGATCCAGCTGGCCTTCGTCTCCCGCTCGTCCGTGGGCACCATGCCGCTGACCCAGAAGGTCACCGAGCGCCTCGGCGTGCCGAAGGAGTACGCCTCCTTCGCCGTGCCCTTCGGCGCCACGACCAAGATGGACGGCTGCGCCGCGATCTACCCGGCGATCGCCGCGATCTTCGTCGCGCAGATCTTCGACATCCAGCTGGGTCTCGGTGACTACCTGCTGATCGCCTTCGTCTCGGTCGTCGGCTCGGCCGCGACTGCGGGCCTCACGGGCGCGACGGTGATGCTCACGCTGACCCTGTCCACGCTCGGCCTCCCGATGGAGGGCGTCGGCCTGCTGCTCGCGATCGACCCGATCCTGGACATGATCCGGACGGCCACGAACGTGGCCGGACAGGCTCTCGTCCCGGTACTCGTCTCGGCTCGCGAGAAGATCCTCGACCGCGACGCCTACAACTCCGCCTCGGCGTCCCCGGTCGACGACCACCACGCGAGCGGTGTGAGCGACGCCGGCCAGAAGGCGACGGTGCCGGTCACCGCGTAGCCTCTCCCGGCCTCAAGACGCCCGTGCCCCGTGTCAGGGGTGCGGGCGTCCGTGTACCCGAAGCGCTACGCGCCCCGGCGCCGAAAGCGCTACGAGGCCCCGGCGCCGAAGCGTTACGCGAACCAGGCGCCGGAACGGACCGTACGCTGATCCGTATGGGTGCTGTGAAGAGCAAGCGGATGCCGCGTGCGGTGCGTGAGCAGCAGATGATGGACGCCGCCGTGCGGACCTTCGGGCAGCGCGGGTACCAGGCCGCGTCCATGGACGAGATCGCCGACCTGGCGGGCGTCTCCAAGCCGCTGGTGTACCTGTATCTGAACTCGAAGGAAGACCTCTTCACGGCATGCATCCGGCGTGAGGCCCGGGCACTGATCGAGGCGGTACGCGGTGGGGTGCGGCCGGACGATCCCGCTGACCGCCGGCTCTGGGGAGGGTTGCGCGCGTTCTTCACGCACACCGCGCAGAACCCGGACGGCTGGGCGGTACTGCACCGCCAGGCACGCACCCACGGCGAGCCGTTCGCGGCCGAGGCCGCCGCGATGCGGGAGGAAATCGTCGCCCTCGTCACACAGTTGATCGCGGTGGCGGCCCGTGAGGCCCACCGCGATCCCTCGCTGCCGGACCGCGAGGTCGCAGGCCTGGCCGAGGCGCTGGTCGGCGCCGCCGAGTCGCTTGCCGCGTGGGCCAACGCCACACCGGGTGTCTCGGCGAAGGAGGCCGCGGCGACGCTCATGAACTTCGCATGGGCGGGACTGGGCGGCCTCATGGAGGGACGGGCGTGGTCGCCGGCGGGCGGTTCCGCTCAGGCACCTGCTCCTGTGTCGGCTTCTGTTTGAACCACCTCGCCGATGAGATGGATCCGCTCCTCGCCGGTCCCGTCCCCGCCGCCGCGCAGCTCGAACGCGGTTCCCTCGGCGGCGTACGTCACCGTGCCGGGCAGCAGCACTGGGGCCCTGAACTCGGCGCGGACGCGGGCCGCCTGGGGAACGCCGTGCTGCGCGAGGCAGCGCGCGACGGTCCACATGCCGTGGGCGATGGCCCGCGGGAAGCCGAAGAGGCGGGCGGTGAGCGGGTGGAGATGGATCGGGTTCCGGTCCCCGGAAGCGGCGCCGTAGCGGCGGCCGACATCCCCGCCGAGCGTCCACTCGGCGACGGCGGGCAGAGGCTTCCGCGCCGGTACCGCCGACCGATCGCGAGGAAGGGTGCCCGCCGCGGTTCTGTGCCGGGCCAGATACCTGCTCCTCGACTCCCATACGACCTCGCCGGCTACCCGCAGCTCGGTCGCCACGATCGCCTCGGTGCCGCGCCGGTGCGGGGCGAAGCCGTCGACGTACACGGTGAGTTCGTACTCCTCGGCCGGACCGAGGCCACGCCGCTGATCGATCTCGATCGACGTGTGAACGAGCCCGAGCAGCGGCAGCGGAAAGTCCCGGGCAGCCATCAGCCGCATGGCGAGTGGAAACCCGAGGACATGCGGATACGTCACCGGCAGCGCCTGATCCGGCCCGGTACCGAAGCCGCACACCCGCTCATACGCGGCAAGCCGCCCACTGTCGACCCGCACCCCGGGCAACACCAGCCGCGTACCTGGCACGACGGCACCCGTCGGCACGCCCCGCTTGAACGGAGACAACAGCGCACCGCGGCCCAGCACGGCAGGCAGTGCCGGCGGCGCGCCAAGAGTCAGACTCTGCAAATCAGTGGCCTCCTTGGACTAGCTGTCAGGGACCGTAGCGGTCGGCCGTCGTCCAAGCTCCCAGCGTCCTCAGTAAATTTACTTCAGAGTAAGGTTACTTAAGAGTCAGGTGGCGGCCAAGGCGCGATCGCGGTCCACGACGCACTCGAGCACTCCTGACCCGCCACCCGTCCTTCCAGGCAGCGACAAGGAGCCACCCTGTGTCACGCCGAGAGACCACCAGCCCCCCACCCCCGCTCACCCCGCCCGAGATCAGGCAGTTGAACGGCGCCGTGCGCGAAGCGTCCGTCCCTCCGCTGGCGACCCCCGTCACGCACGGCTCACTGGCGGACATCCCCTTCGACAACGCACAGCAGGCACCGGCCGAAGCCGTCCTCAGCCGCAAGGGGCAGGACGGCCAGTGGACGGACGTGACCGCCACGGCCTTCGCCGACGAGGTCCTCGCCGTCGCCAAGGGGCTGATCGCGGAGGGCCTGGTGCCCGGCGACCGGCTCGCCATCATGGCCCGTACGACCTACGAATGGACGCTGCTGGACTTCGCCGCCTGGGCCGCCGGGCTGGTCACCGTGCCGGTGTATCCGACGTCGTCCGCCTTCCAGACGCGCTGGATCCTGCAGGACTCCGGAGCCGTGGCGATAGCGGTCGAGAGCGCGGCGCAGGCCGCGGCGCTCGGACCGGAGCGCGACCGGCTGCCGGATCTGCAGCATCTGTGGACCTTCGAGAAGGGGCATGTTCAGCGCCTCGCCGAGCTGGGCCGGGAGGTGCCGGACGAGGAGGTCACCGCACGGCGCGGCACGCTCGGCCCGGACTCCCTCGCCACCCTCATCTACACCTCCGGCACCACCGGCCGCCCCAAGGGCTGCGCCCTGACCCACGGCAACTTCTTCGCCGAGGTCGACAACGCCATCGAACTGCTGCACCCGGTCTTCAAGTCCGTCAGCAAGGAACCGGCGTCCACGCTCCTCTTCCTGCCCCTCTCGCACGTGTTCGGCCGCATGGTCGCCGTCGGCTGTCTGCGGGCCCGCGTACGGCTGGGGCATGGGCCGAGCATCCAGACCGAGGACCTGCTCGCGGACCTCGCCGGTTTTCGCCCGACGTTCCTGCTCGCCATCCCGTACGTCCTGGAGAAGGTCTTCAACACGGGCCGCGCCACCGCCGAGAAGATGGGCCGTGCCGCCTCCTTCGACCGGGCGGCGGCCATCGCCCGGCGGTACGGCGAGGCGGTCGAGGCACAGCAGCACGGGACCGGGCCCGGCCCTGGCCTCGGTCTGCGGGCGGCGCGTGCGCTGTACGACCCGCTCGTGTACCGCCGGATCCGCGCAGCGCTCGGCGGCAAGGTCCGGTACGCGATCTGCGGCGGTTCCCCGCTCGGACGCCGGCTCGCCGCCTTCTACGCGGGCGCCGGAATCCAGATCTTCGAGGGCTACGGCCTGACGGAGACCACGGCCGCCGCGACGGTCACCCCGCCGCTCAAACCCCGGCTGGGCACGGTGGGCTGGCCCCTGCCCGGTACGAAGGTGCGCATCGCGGGGGACGGCGAGGTCATGCTCCGGGGCGGACAGGTGTTCCGTGGCTACTGGGACCCGGGGGCCGGCGGCGTGACACCCGCGGTCCAGGACGGCTGGTTCCCGACCGGCGACCTCGGGCACCTCGACGCCGACGGCTACCTCACCATCACCGGCCGCAAGAAGGACATCCTCATCACCACCGGCGGCAAGAACGTCGCCCCCGCCCCGCTGGAGGACTGGCTCCGCGCCCACCCCCTCGTCGGCCAGTGCATGGTGGTCGGCGACAACCGCCCGTACATCACCGCCCTGATCACCCTCGAACCGGACGGCATCGCCCACTGGTGCCGGATGAAGCGCAAGGAGCACCTGCCGATCGCCCAGTTGGTGAAGGACCCCGAACTGCTCGAGACGCTCCAGCGCGCCGTGGACGAGGCCAACAAGCTGGTCTCCCGTGCCGAGTCCATCCGCAGGTTCACCGTGCTGGCAACGGACTTCACGGAGGAGGCGGGCCACCTCACCCCGTCCCTGAAGATCCGCCGAGAGGCGGTTCTGGGGGACTTCGCGGAGGAGGTCGAGGCCCTGTACGACAGGCGGTGAGCGGGGCCGGCCCCCGGCTACACGCTGCCCAGATCGGCGGAGAGCCAGTGCTCGGGGCGCATCCGGATGGTCACCATGTCGTCCTCGGAGGACCGGAGCTGCTCCATGTACGCGGGCACCTTGTCGGCGGGCATGTAGCGGGCGGAGATCTCCGCGAGCTCCTCGTCCGTGGTCGCGGCGGTGGACGTGACCGGGCCCTCGGCGGTGACGTAGCGGTATGTGGGCGCGGTCCGGTCGACCAGGAGCGTGAACCGGCCGGCCGAGGCGATCAGCCGGGCCTTACGGGAGCCGCCCCCTGTCGTGATCATGAAGTCGGCGCCGGGGTGGTAGGCGTACCACACCGGCACGTTCAGCGGCCCGCGCCCGCCCTCGGCGGTCACGGCCAGGGCGGCAACGAGCGATTCAGCGAGGAGCGCGTCGCGCTCGGCGGTGGACAGGGCCATCGGAGTCTCCCGGGGCGCGGTGAGAGGACGCGGCGAACACTGGCACATCCCCGTGGCCTGGCGTGAAGATTCGGCTCCTTGTGGGCGTGGCCCGCGGCGCGGGGCGGACCGTCGGTGGCGGTATCGGCAAGCGCTCCGTGTGGCACTTCAGCTCTTCCGGTTCCCCTTGGGTGACAGCAACTGCTCGCGCAGCGCGTTGAGTTGGTGCGACGTGTCCACGGCCTGGGTCTCGTCCAGGGTCGTGAGCGCCAGGAGCAGCGCGTCCGCCACGACCAGGGCCGTCAGCGCCTCCGCGGTGATGCCGGTCGGGGTGTGCGGCGCCGTGAGGACCGCGTCCACGTGCGTGCCGTACCGCTCTCCGAGCTCGTCGGTGACCAGCACGACACGGGCGCCGACCGCCCGCGCCCGCTCGATGAGCACCGTCAGCTCGGTCAGGGCGCGGCCGGGCTGGAAGATCACCGCCGCGTCGCCCTGGCGCAGGGCGAGGAGATGGTCGGCGAGCGCGAACCCGGTCGCGCCCACGAAGCGGGCCCGGCGGCCGATGCGGCCCAGGGCCAGCGCCAGATGGCGGGCGGCCGGTTCCGAGGCGGCGATCCCGTAGCAGTGGATCTCACCGGCCTCGGCGAGCGCCGTCACCGCGGTGCGCAGGGCGTCCGGCTCGGTGAGGCGCCGGGCGTGCTCGATGCGTTCCTGCGCTTCGTCGAACACGTCGTCCCAGATGCTCTCCAGATCCCGGCCGACGTGCGCGATGCGCTGCTTCAGCCGCACCTCGGGCGCCACGGCCGATGTGAAGTCGGAGGCCAGCTCGCGCTTCAGGGCGGGCAGGCCGGCATAGCCGAGGCGCTGCAGCGCGCGGACGACCGTGGCGTTGCTGGTGCCGCTCGCCGTTCCCAACTCCTGGGCGCTGGCGAAGAGAAGCCCCTCGACGGGGGCGCTCGCCAGATACCGGGCGACCGCGCGCTCGGACGTGGACAGCGTCTCCCACTGGTCGCGTACGGCCGTGCGGAGCCGGGTCACACCGCCCGCCTCCTCGTCCGCGACTACCAGCACCTGCCCTGGAACCTCTACGACGGCCCGGGCGCCGACGTCCCGACCGACTGTCCCAGCTGACACAGGAGTTCATCCGATGACGACGACGAACAAGCGGATGGCGGCGGCCGCCGGGCTGGTCGCCGCGACCGTGCTCACCGCGGCGGGCTGCAGCGGCGCCGACACGGCCGCCACGACCGGCAAGCCCGCCGACGCGCCGAAGCTCGCGCTGACGCCCACGACGCCCACCGCCAAGGGCCAGGTCACCAGGGTGGACTGGCTGCTGGCGCGACCCCACGCCGGCTGAAGCCCATCCCCGGACGCCCGCCGTCCCTGGGGGACGCCTTCACGGGCTGCCCGTTCGCGGCACGCTGCCCGGACGCGGAGTCCGCCTGCGACACCTGGTCCCCCGAGCCGGTGGCCCTGGCGGACGGCGGTACGGCCGCGTGCCGCCGTATCCCCGCAGCGGTGCCCGCCACCGCGGAAAGGAACACCGCATGACCGACGACCTGCGGGCCGATAAGGGCGTACTGGAAGAGCCCCCCGCCCAGGACGACGTGGCGGACGCCCTCCTCGTCGTGGACGGCCTGGCCAAGACCTACCCGCTGCCCGGCGGCGGCCGGCTCACGGCCGCGGAGGATGTGTCGTTCCGTGTGGCACCCGGTGGATCGGTCGGCATCGTCGGGGAGTCCGGATCGGGCAAGACGACCGTGGCGCGGATGATCATCGGCCTGGTGCGGCCCGACTCGGGAACCGTCACCGTCGGCGGCCGCCCGCGGGCCGCGCGGACGCCGCGCAGGCGGGCCGCCCGACTGGCCGGGGCGCGCGAGATCCAGATGGTCTTCCAGGACCCGTACGTCTCGCTCGACCCCAGGCTCACGGCCGGCCAGTGCCTGCGGACCGTACTGCGTCTGCACGGCCGGGACGAGGCCCTGGCCGTCGAGTTGCTGGAGCGGGTGGGGCTGGGCGGACGGGAGGCGGAGGTGCGCCCCCGGCAGCTGTCGGGCGGCCAGCGGCAGCGGCTCGCGATCGCCCGCGCCCTCGCCGTCGAGCCCCAAGTGCTCGTCCTGGACGAGGCGGTCGCCGCCCTGGACGTGTCGGTGCAGGCCCAGATACTCGAACTGCTCGACGACATCCGCCGGGACACCGGCGTCGCCCTGGTCTTCGTCAGCCACGACCTGGCCGTGGTCCAGCACATCACCGACGAGGTACTGGTCATGCGCCGCGGCCGGGTGGTCGAACAGGGCCCGACCCGCCGTGTCCTCACCGAACCGGCGGACCCGTACACCCGTCTGCTGCTCGCGTCCGTCCCCGGCGACGGCTGGGACCCGGACGACGCTGTCGCGGCGCGGGCGGCGCTCGCCTGACATTCCCCACGACCGGCGGCGTACGCATGGGTGGGGCACGTACATCTGGGCGACGCGGTGGTGACGGGCGCAAGGTCTGCGGGAAAGGCACGCATTCCCGGGCGGGCGCCGACCGGGCGCCGACCGGGAAAAGGGCAAAAAGGCAGGAGCCCTGCGCCGCGAGGGCGCTGGGCTCCTTGGGTACTGCTATCCGGTTCCGGATCAGATCCCGAGTGGTCTCGGGACCCCGATTACATCGGGGTGACGTTCTCCGCCTGCGGGCCCTTCGGACCCTGCGTGACGTCGAAGCTCACGGCCTGGTTCTCCTCGAGGGAACGGAACCCGGACGCGTTGATCGCGGAGTAGTGGACGAAGACATCGGGGCCCCCGCCTTCCTGGGCGATGAATCCAAAGCCCTTTTCGGCGTTGAACCACTTAACGGTTCCGGTAGCCATAAGCCCTCCTTGGGCCAAAGGGTTGCCCTGCTCCAGAACCTGCCTTGTTAAACAATGCAAAAGTCTGAATACGACGAGAGCCCGCGGTCACATGCTCCGCAGGCTCTGTACTGCAAGGGAAACCAAACTGCAACTTGCGGCGAGCGTAGCACGCAGTCTGCCGAAATGGATAGTGGGCAAGATCACGTCACCCATATGTTTGAGTGATGCAATTAAGGTTGACGGAGCCCTCGGAAAGTGCCTGGTGTCGCGAGGTGGGGGGACCCCCAGGTCCTTGCACCGTACCCCATGGGTCTAATCTCGCGATGTGGACAACTCACAGGCGGACTCGCAGGACTCACCCACCGGGCCGGGCTTCAGCACCGGCCCTCGTCGCTCCCGGCCCCGTGTCGGCCACATCCAGTTCCTGAACTGCCTGCCCCTCTACTGGGGCCTCGCGCGGACCGGAACGCTCCTCGACTTCGAGCTCACCAAGGACACCCCCGAAAAGCTCAGCGAGCGACTGGTGCAGGGCGATCTCGACATCGGTCCCGTCACCCTCGTGGAATTCCTCAGGAACGCCGACCGCCTCGTCGCCTTCCCCGATATCGCGGTCGGCTGCGACGGTCCCGTCATGTCCTGCGTGATCGTCTCGCAGGTGCCGCTGGAGCAGCTCGACGGCGCCCGCGTCGCGCTCGGCTCGACCTCGCGTACGTCCGTGCGCCTCGCCCAGCTGCTGCTGGCCGAGCGTTTCGGCGTCCAGCCGGACTACTACACGTGCCCGCCCGATCTCGGCGTGATGATGCAGGAGGCCGAGGCCGCCGTGCTCATCGGGGACGCCGCGCTGCGCGCCAATCTGCACGACGCTCCGCGCCTGGGCCTCCAGGTGCACGACCTGGGCGCCATGTGGAAGGAGTGGACGGGGCTGCCGTTCGTCTTCGCCGTATGGGCGGCCCGCCGTGACTACCTGGAGCGCGAGCCCGTCATCGTGAGCAAGGTCCACGAGGCCTTCCTCGCCTCCCGCGACCTCTCGCTGGAAGAGGTCGCCAAGGTCGCCGAACAGGCGTCCCGCTGGGAGGTCTTCGACGAGAGCGTGCTGGAGCGCTACTTCACGACGCTCGACTTCCGCCTCGGCGCCGCCCAGCTGAAGGGCGTGTCGGAGTTCGCCCGCCGGGTCGGTCCGACGACGGGCTTCCCCGCGGACGTACGGGTGGAGCTGCTGCAGCCGTAGCCACGCCCCCCCGCACAGCGGGGGAAGCGGCCCGTGCTGGTACACGGCGGGCGAAAGTGAGGGCCCTGGAACGCAGCTGACGGCCGGCCAGGGCTCGGGCCCATCGGTGAAGCCGCCCAACACGGGCGCTGCGGCTGCCCAAGCGGTCGGGCGGCGGGTGGGCGAGGGCATGCACCTGGGCTGACCTCGGCGGACATGCGGTCGTACGTGGGCTGACGTCGGCCGCCGGGGAGGGCTGGCGTACGCTGGATCGGTCCGCCCAGAGCCCCAGAGGGCCTCAAGAAAGCCCCAGAGGCCTTACGAACCCTACGAAGGGGAGCCCGGTGACCGAGAAGGCCGACCTCACCTCTACTGATGTCACAGCCGTGCTCGACCGTGTTGCCTCCGGCGGGCGGATCACCCCCGAAGAGGCGCTCGTCCTCTACCGCGACGCGCCGCTGCACGCCCTGGGCGCTGCCGCCGACGCCGTCCGCCGCCGCCGGTACGCGGGCACCGAGCACATCGCGACGTACATCATCGAGCGCAACATCAACTACACGAACGTATGCGTCACGGCGTGCAAGTTCTGCGCCTTCTACGCCCCGCCGAAGGACACCGCCAAGGGCTGGACGCGCGACCTCGACGACATCCTGCGGCGCTGCGCCGAGACCGTCGAGCTCGGCGGCACGCAGATCATGTTCCAGGGCGGGCACCACCCGGACTACGGCGTCGAGTACTACGAGAAGCACTTCGCCGCCATCAAGCGGGAGTTCCCGCAGCTGGTCATCCACTCGCTGGGCGCCTCCGAGGTCGAGCACATGGCCCGCATCTCGGGCGTCTCGGTGGAGGAGGCCATCCGCCGTATCCACGCCGCGGGTCTGGACTCCTTCGCGGGCGCAGGCGCCGAGCTGCTTCCTGAGCGGCCCCGCAAGGCGATCGCGCCGCTCAAGGAGTCCGGTGAGCGGTGGCTGGAGATC
Organism: Streptomyces himalayensis subsp. himalayensis; assembly: GCF_013778455.1. Classification (GTDB taxonomy): domain Bacteria; phylum Actinomycetota; class Actinomycetes; order Streptomycetales; family Streptomycetaceae; genus Streptomyces; species Streptomyces himalayensis. The sequence continues at coordinate 77,488 of NZ_JACEHE010000031.1, forward strand.
ATGGAGATCGCGCACGGTCTCGGTGTCGAATCCACGACGACGATGCTGATGGGCACCGGCGAGACCAACGCCGAGCGCATCGAGCACCTGCGGATGATCCGCGACGTACAGGACCGGACGGGCGGCTTCCGGGCCTTCATCCCGTACACCTACCAGCCCGAGAACAACCACCTGAAGGGCCGCACGCAGGCCACCCTCTTCGAGTACCTGCGGATGATCGCGATCGCGCGGCTCTTCCTCGACAACGTCGCCCACATCCAGGGCTCGTGGCTGACCACCGGCAAGGAGATCGGCCAGCTCTCGCTGCACTACGGCGCGGACGACCTCGGCTCGATCATGCTCGAGGAGAACGTGGTCTCGTCGGCCGGCGCCAAGCACCGCTCCAACCGGCTCGAGATCATCGACCTGATCCGCAAGGCCGGACGCGTTCCGGCCCAGCGGACCACCACGTACGAGCACATCGTCGTGCACGACGACCCGGCGAACGACCCGGTCGACGACCGCGTCGCCTCGCACATCTCGTCGACGGCGATCGAGGGCGGCACCGCCCACCCCGAGCTGAAGCTCGTCTCCTCGAACTAGGGCTGCTTCCGGCGATGTTGACCATCCATGTGGCCGAGGCATCGCCGGATCTCGCCGTCGCGGTCGAGGGGAACTCCATCGTGGCCGTCGGAGCGCCCGAGGAACTGGCCGCCGCCCGCCCGGGGGCGCGGGTGCGGCGATGGCCCGGCATCCTCATGCCCGGACTCCTCAACCCGTACGGTCCCGAGCTGCTCGAGCAGACGTACCACCCGGACCCGCGCGAGGCAGGGGAGTTGGGTTCCGATCCTCTCACCGGGCCTGCCGCGCAGGCCGTGTTCGGCGCGGACGAGGCACGCCGGGGCGCGAGCGCGCGGCGCGGGGTGCAGAGGATGCTGGCCCACGGCACGGTCGCGGTGGCCGGGCAGCTGCGCAACCGCGCCGTGCTCGATGCCGTGCGGCGGGCCGGTCTCGCGACGGCCGGGCGGACCGAGCCGCAGCCCGGTGTGCCGGCACTCGATCCGTGGGCAACGGGCCGGCCGGTCGTGTGGATGCCCGGGCCGGCTGTGGGCGGGCCGGCGCGGTTCGCGGTCTTCGATGTGCGGGACGAGGCGGAGCTCGCCGCGCTGGGCGGCGGGACGTGCGTGGCGACCGTGATCGACGGGCGGCTGGTGTACCGCCGCCGTTAGGGGTCGCGCGGGGGCGCCGGGCTGGTGGTCCTCCGTGCCACCTCTCGCGGGCATACGCCCTTCCATGGGCCGGGCGCCTGAGGGCCGCTCGGCCCGTACTGCCACAATGGGCCCGTGACCCGCGCATCCCTGGACAAGCAGCCGCACGAAGTCGCCTCGATGTTCGACGACGTGGCGGAACGGTACGACCTCACCAACGACGTGCTGTCCCTGGGCCAGGCACGGCTGTGGCGCAAGGAGGTCGCGAAGGCCGTCGACGCCCGCCCCGCGCAGAAGATCCTGGACCTGGCCGCAGGTACGGCGATGTCCTCGCTGCCCTTCGCGCAGACCGGCGCGTACGTGGTGCCGTGCGACTTCTCGCTCGGCATGCTCCAGGTCGGCAAGCGGCGTAACTCCTGGCTGCCGTTCACGGCGGGCGACGCCACGAAGCTGCCGTTCCGGGACGACACCTTCGACGCGGTGACCATCTCCTTCGGGCTGCGCAACGTCCAGGACACGGACGCGGCGCTGAGCGAGCTGTACCGCGTGACGAAGCCGGGCGGGCGGGTCGTGATCTGCGAGTTCTCGCACCCGACGTGGTCGCCGTTCCGCACCGTCTACACCGAGTACCTGATGCGCGCCCTGCCGCCCGTCGCCCGCGCCGTGTCGTCCAACCCCGACGCGTACGTCTATCTCGCCGAGTCCATCCGCGCCTGGCCCGACCAGCCGGCCCTCGCGCAGCGGCTGCAGAAGGCGGGCTGGTCGAAGGTCGCGTGGCGCAACCTGACGGGCGGGATCGTGGCGCTGCACCGCGGCGTCAAGTAGTCGCAGGACGGCCGGCGGCTGCCCGTAGCCATCAAGCTGCAAGGCAGCACCGGAATCACGCAGGCCAGAGCGCCTCGAACGGCTCGCCCGGCTGGTCGAGCTCCCGGTACAGCCCGCCCGTGGGCGGTCCTGGACGGCGCGGCTCGCGCACCCCCGCACCGCCGCCGCCCTCACCCTCGCCGAGGTCGAACCAGACGGTGACGACGGCGCCGCGGGGAACCTCGGCGCCCGGCAGCGGGTACTGCCGCACCACGTAGTCGACGACGGTCAGATGGAAGTCGGGCCGGTCCGGAGCCGCCAGCAGCACACCGCCTGCCTCGGCTCTCTCGCGTGCGTCCACGGCCATCAGGCCGACCAGCCGCGGTACGCGCACTTCGGGTGTCTTGGGTGTAAGGCGCACGGACGTCACCCCCAGCGGTACCGGAAGGGTAGACCCCAAACCGGGCATCCCGGAACAGTCGGGGGTAACCGTCAACGTGATTCGTTCGCGCCCGCCGTCAGAGCTCCAGCCGGAAGCAGTGCCCCTGCCGCTTCGACATGGGCGTCGTGAACGTCTCGGCGAGCTCCATGCCGAGCCGCCGCGTCACCGCGATGGAGCGTTCGTTGCGCGCGTCGACCATCGCCACGACGCTGCGTACGCCCGCCGCCCGCACCCGTTCCAGCGCCGCCTGCGCGGCCGCCGTCGCGTACCCCCTGCCCCAGTACGCCCGGCCGAGCCGCCAGCCGATCTCGATCTCGCCCTTCGGCCCCCACTCGTGCGGCCACGGCTGGGCCCCCGTGAAGCCGATCACCTCGCCGGGGAAGTTCTGCTCGTCGAGCATGCTCCAGAAGCAGAAGCCGTGCTGCGCGTCGTGTTTGCGCTGTCGGGCCGTCAATTCCTCGTACACCGACAGCTCGGCGGATTTACCGCCGTGGAACTCCATCACATCCGGGTCGTCGAAGATCCGGTGCCAGGCGAAGGCGTCCTCGTCGGTCGGGACGCGCAGTTGTACGACGGGGAGACCTTGGTTCACGGGCGGCCCTTCGGCTGGGTGATCAGTGCTGCTGAATAGACTGCCCGTATCCGGTGCCAACCAGCACGCAGATTTCGAGTCTTGGGGAGATCCCGCTGTGACCGAGCCCGTCACCGAACACACCGCTGATGTGATCGTCGTCGGGGCCGGGCCAGCCGGTTCCACCACCGCGTACTACCTGGCGAAGGCCGGGCTCGACGTCCTCCTGCTGGAGAAGACCTCGTTCCCGCGCGAGAAGGTGTGCGGCGACGGGCTGACGCCCCGCGCCACCAAGCAGCTCGTGTCGATGGGCATCGACATCTCCGAAGAGGCGGGCTGGCTGCGCAACAAGGGTCTGCGCATCATCGGCGGCGGTGTCCGCCTGCAGCTGGACTGGCCGGATCTCGCCTCGTACCCGAACTACGGGCTCGTACGCAAGCGGGACGACTTCGACGAGCAGCTGGCGCGGCAGGCGCAGAAGGCGGGCGCGCGGCTGTACGAGCAGTGCAACGTCGGCGCGCCGATCGTGGACGACCGCACCGGCCACATCACCGGAGTGCACGCCAAGCTCGGCGACGCCGGGGAGAAGCGGGACGTCACCTTCCACGCTCCGCTTGTCGTCGCCGCGGACGGCAACTCCACGCGGCTGTCCCTCGCCATGGGGCTGCACCGCCGCGAGGACCGCCCGATGGGCGTCGCGGTGCGGACGTACTTCACCTCGCCCCGCCACGACGACGACTACCTGGAGTCCTGGCTGGAGCTGTGGGACCGCCGCGGCCCGGGCGAGGACCGGCTGCTGCCCGGCTACGGCTGGATCTTCGGCATGGGCGACGGCACGTCGAACGTCGGCCTCGGCGTCCTCAACACCTCCGCGTCGTTCAAGGAGCTCGACTGGCGCGAGGTGCTCAAGGCCTGGTGCGCGTCGATGCCCGAGGAGTGGGGCTACGTACCGGAGAACATGACCTGCCCGATCCGCGGCGCCGCCCTCCCGATGGCCTTCAACCGCCAGCCGCACTACACCAAGGGCCTGCTGCTCGTCGGCGACGCGGGGGGCCTGGTGAACCCGTTCAACGGCGAGGGCATCGCGTACGCCATGGAGTCCGGCCAGATCGCCGCCGACGTCATCGTCCAGGCACACGCGCGCGCCACCCCGGCTCAGCGCGAACTGGCCCTGCACAACTACCCGAAGATCCTCAAGGAGACCTACGGCGGCTACTACACGATGGGCCGCGCCTTCGTGAAGCTCATCGGCAACCCGAAGGTCATGAAGATCGCGACCCAGCGCGGGCTGACCCACCCGCTGCTGATGAAGTTCACCCTGAAGCTGCTCGCCAACCTGACGGACCCGACGGGCGGCGACGCGATGGACCGGATCATCAACGGGCTGAGCAAGGTAGCTCCGCGTTCGTGATCATTCAACCGGCGACCGGCGGAATCCGCTGGCCTCGCGGTTCGTAGCCTACGGGGATAAGGCCGCGGCCCCGTAGGTACATGAGTCCGCACGCCATGCGTCACGGCGCAGGGCGTGCGGTGCGGTCTGGCGAACCAGGTCTCAGACGCCGAGCGACCTCGGACAGCCCGATCCGGCCGACCTTGCCGCCGGTCTGGAGCTCCCGCAGCGCCCGAGCGGGTTGGCGAGCGGGTGGCCGCCTCTAGGGTGTGCACCGCGAAAGTCCACCGATCGGCCCGGAGGTGCCATGCCCCTGCAGATGAAGTTGCGCGCGATAACGCTCGACTGCCCTGATCCGCTGGCTCTGGCGGCGTTCTATCAGCAGGCCACCGGCCTCGAACCCCACCCGAAATCCGACGCCGACTTCGCTGGTCTCACCTGTGAGGACGGGCTCTTCATCGGCTTTCAACGGGTCGACGATTACCTGGCTCCGCGCGGCCCGATCAGACCGTTCCCCAGCAGTTTCACCTCGACTTCGCGGTCGATGACCTGGATGAGGCCGAGGCCCGGCTGCTGGAGCTGGGCGCGGGCAAACCGGATCACCAGCCGAACGAGGATAGGTGGCGGGTCCTCACCGATCCGGCCGGGCATCCCTTCTGCGTGATCAGAGGCTGACTGCTCTTGCTCGTTCTGCTAGCCGGTGGTCTGCGGCTTCTTCGTCCAGCGCGGGGCAGATTGTCAGGTCCGGCGGCAATTGACCAGAAGGGTCGTGCCACCGATTCCTGGGCGCCGGCCGGGGTGCCCGCCACGACGTCGACCTGGTCGGCGGCCTGCCGGTCTTCGCGTATTCATGGAGCAGGAAGGCGTGCCAGAAGTCATCGACGAGCGGCGAGGGGCTGAGCGGCCTCTCGCTGTACGCGCACGCGGCGAGGAAGGCGAGCATTTGGCCGACGCCGCGGTCTGCCTTCTCGTCGGTCAGCTTGGGGAACTTGGCACGCATGTTGTCGACCAGCCTCTCGCGCATTTCCGTGCTGATCAGCGTCCGTGCGTCGGTCGCTGTCCGCTTCTGTGCGGTGGTCACGTTCCTTGCCTCCTTGAATCGGCAGTGCTGAGGACGTGCGTGGTGCGCCCCGCCCGCACCGGGGCATGTCCGGTCATCCGGGGGGTGGTCTAGGGGTTGGTGGCGCTGTTGTAGACGGCGGCGCCGAACGCGATCACGACCAAGGTGACCAACGCGGCAGTGATGACGATCTCGATGATCCGCGCCCGGCGGTGCCGTTGCGGCGCGGTCACGACACGCGTTCCGGGGGGAGCTGGGGCCGAGCAATGAACATGGCCGTGTGGCGCGGTATCGGCGGACAGCCTCTCCTGTGGCTGTAGTTGATCAGGGGTGCCGCGGTAGGCCGGTCGTGGGTGTGGGTGTTGTACGGCTCGCCGGGCGTGATGCCTTGGTCGCAACGGCAGCAGATCATGCGCGCCGGGCCTCCTTCCAAGCCTCCCGCAGGGGCTCGCCCTGGGGGCACGGGGCGGCCGTCGTGCTGCATGCCGTGCACTCCTGAAGGTGGCCGAGCCATGCGGCGTACGCCTCTCCGACGCGTGCGGCTCTGTCGGCGTCGCTCGGTGGTGATCCGCTGCCGTGAGTGCGGCACGCGCGTGGGAACCACTGCGTTTTGGTCCCGCAGAGCTGGACCTCGCGCGGGCCGAGGTCAACGGCGGTGGTGTTGTCGAGCGCGACACCGCACCACACGCACGCCATGCCGCGTACTTGCACTTCACTGAGGTTGTTCAAGGCGGGCAGCATGGCGCCGGGCAACTTGCGGGTTTTCACCCGGTCACCCCCTGACGGCAGCCGCAGGTGACGACGGGCCACACACGAGTACCGCCCGCCAGCGTGATGCGTCCCGCGGCGTGCAGCGTCCTACCGGCGGCTCCACAGTGGAAGCACGCTTCGCCGTGCAGTCGGGCGATGCTCACCGGCCGGTCGATGGTGGTCGGTGGCAGCGCCGGCGCCTTGTTCATGGCCGGTCCCATCTGTCGTCTCTCGTTGATGCGACAGATGATGGGCCGCGGGAAGGGCAGCAAGTGACACAGCTTGTGTCACCTGGTGTCACCCGGTCAGATCGCGCCGATCCACTCGGCGAAGTTGGTGAGGCTCTCTGCGTTCGCACGTTTCAGCCGTCGGAGCGTGGCGGCGTCTTCCCGCGCCCAGCGGTGCCCGCGCGTGTGCTGCGGAGCGATACGGCGGGCGACCTTAA
>NZ_JACEHE010000032.1 GCF_013778455.1 Streptomyces himalayensis subsp. himalayensis
GGGGAACGGGTTCGGCGCCTGGAAGACCATGCCGATACGGCGGCGGACCTCGATGGGGTCGACCTCGCGGCCGTAGAGGTCCTCGTTGTGGTACCGGACCTTCCCCACCACCCGAGCCGTGGGCAGCAGGTCGTTCATGCGGTTGAAGCAGCGCAGCACGGTCGACTTGCCGCAGCCGGAGGGGCCGATCATCGCGGTGATCTGGCGGTCCCCGATGTTCATGTTCACATCGCGTACGGCCTCGTGGTCCCCGTAGAAGACGGACAAGCTGCCGATCTCGAAGACCGGGCTGGCCAGGGACGGGGCTTCACGATGGGAGGCCCGCGGGCTCCGGGTGCCGCCGTGGGAGTCGGAGGGAGGCGTCATCTCTGTCTCCTGTGGAGGGTCGGCGGGCTGATCGGACTGGTCGGGCTGGTCGGGCTGGTCGGCAGTGGGCGGCATGGCGGTCACCAGCGGCGGGAGTAGTGGTTGCGGAGCCAGATCGCGAGGGAGTTCATCGCCAGGAGGATCACCAGAAGGATCACGATCGCGGCGGAGGCGAGGGCGGTGAACTCGGCGCGCGACTGGCTGATCCAGTTGAAGATCTGGATCGGCAGAACGGTGAACTGGCTGTGCACACCGGTCGGGTTGAAGGTGATGAACGTCAGTCCGCCGAGCAGGAGCAGCGGCGCGGCCTCGCCGATGGCCCGGGAGAGGGCGAGGATCGAGCCGGTCGCCATGCCGGGTACGGCCGCCGGGAGGACCTGGCGCCAGATGGTCTGCCACTGGGTGGCACCCAGCGCGAGCGACGCCTGGCGGATCGACTGCGGTACGGCGCGGATCGCCTCCCTGGCGGCGATGATCACGACCGGCAGGACCAGCAGCGAGAGCGTGAGCGAGGCGGTCAGTACGGTCTGGCCGAAGCCGAGGCCGCGGGAGATGATGCCTAGCCCGAGGATGCCGTAGACGATCGACGGAACCGCCGCCAGATTCTGGATGTTGATCTCGATCGCACGGTTCCACCAGCGGTTCGGGTTGGCGTACTCCTCCAGGTAGATCGCGGTGAGGACGCCGGTCGGCAGGCAGTACAGCGCCGTGAAGCCGATGACCCAGATCGTGCCCGTGATCGCCGACTGGGCGCCGGCGTTGGCCGGGTTGATCAGGTCGGGGAAGTTCGTCCACAGCCGTGAGTCGAGGCGGGGCCAGCCTTCCACGGCCACATACGTCAGCAGTCCTCCGAGGAAGATGACGCCGACAGCCAGCGAGGCCAGAAGGCTGAACTCGAAGAACCGCTCTCGCCAGGGGGTGCCGCGGCCCTTGAGGCGGGGCACTCCGGGGCCTTCCGCCACGGTGAGGTCGCCGTCGACGACGTTGCTCATCACTCGTACACCTCCCGGTACTTGCGCACCAGGCGAATGCTGACCAGGTTCATCACCAGTGTCATGGCGAACAGCAGCGAGCCCACCGCGAAGATCGTCTGATAGCCGGTGGAACCGGTCGGCAGATCGCCGATGCCGGCCGCCGCGATGAACGCCGTCATCGTCTGCATGCCCTCAAGGGGGTTGAAGGTCAGGTTCGGACGGCCGCCCGCGGCGATCGCGACGATCATCGTCTCGCCCAGCGCCCGCGAGATGCCCAGCACGATGGCGGCGACGATGCCCGACAGCGCGGCGGGGAAGACCACTCGCGTGGAGACCTGCATACGGGACGAACCGAGCGCGAAGGCACCGTCGCGCAGGGCGCGTGGCACGGCGCTCATGGCGTCCTCGGCGAGCGAGGCGATCGTCGGGATGATCATGATGCCCATGACGAAGCCCGCCGACAGGGCGTTGAAGACCTGAGGGCCGTCACCGGTCGGCCAGATGTTCTGCAGCAGCGGCGTGATCGCCTTCAGCGCGAAGAAGCCGTAGACGACGGTGGGGATGCCCGCGAGCACCTCCAGCACCGGCTTGAAGAACTTCCGCACGCGCGGATCGGCGTACTCGCTCAGATAGACCGCCGCACCGAGGCCCAGCGGCACCGCCACGAGCAGCGCGATCAGCGTGACCAGCAGCGTCGCCGTCACCAGGGGCAGGACGCCGAAGTGCGGCGGTTTGAACAACGGGGACCAGTCGGTGCCCGTGATGAACTCGCCGAAGTCCACCTTGCCGAAGAATTCCACGGCCGGCGGGATCAGGGCGATGACGATGCCGGCCGTCGTCAGCAGCGAGACCAGGGATGCGGCAACCAGCAGGACCTTGATGGCCTTCTCGCCATAGCGCGGCTGGGACCGCCGCAGGAAGCCCGGGCTCCCCGCGGCGGCCCGCCGCCCGCTCCCGGATGACCTCATGACGTGTGCTGCTCCCGCAGCCTCTCGAGGTCCTTCTTCAGCTCCGCCTCCTGCTCGGCGTTGAGCGGTACGAAGAGGGACTTCTCCGCGATCTCGGCATTGTTCTCGACGTAGAACTCGACGAACGCCTCGACCTCCGGTTTCTCCAGCGAGGAGGCCTTCGGGTAGATGAACAGCGGACGGGACAGCGGCTTGTACGTCCCGTCCTGGACGGTCTGCTTCGTGGGCTCGACGCAGCCGTCGCCGTCGTCGATCTTCAGGACCTTGAGCTTGTCCTGGTTCTCCTCGTAGTACGACAGACCGAAGTAGCCCAGGCCGCCCTTGGAACCGGAGACGCCCTGGACGGTGACGTTGTCGTCCTCGCTGGGGCTGTAGTCGGTGCGGGATGCGCCCTCTTCACCGTTGACGGCCTCGGTGAAGTAGTCGAAGGTGCCCGAATCGGTGCCGGCGCCGAACAGCTCCAGCCTCTGGTCCGGGAACTCAGGGTCGACCTGGTTCCAGTTGTTGACCTTGGAGCCGGGCTCCCAGATCTTCTTCAGCTGCTCCACGGTCAGGCACTCGGCGAAGTCGTTGTCCTTGTTCACCACGACGGACAGACCGTCGTTGGCGATCTGGAACTCCTCGTACGTGATGCCCTTCTTCTCGCAGGCTGCCTTCTCCTCGTCCTTGATCGGACGGGAGGCGTCCGAGATGTCGGTCTCGCCGTTGCAGAACTTCTCGAAGCCGCCGCCGGTACCGGACGTGCCGACAGTGACGTTGACCCCGGGGTTCTGCTGCTGGAAGAGCTGAGCCGCCGCGGTCGAGAGGGGAGCCACTGTGCTGGAACCGTCGACCCTGATGGAGCCTGACAGCGTGGAGCCGTCACTCTGGCCGGATCCCGCGTCGGTACCGCCGCAGGCGCTCGCGGCCAGTATGGCGGCCGCCGACAGGGCCAGGGAGACCTTGGCCCGGCGCAATGAAGGGGAAGTGTTCACGGCTCTCGATCCTCGCGTCTGCCGGGTGCTCCGGCGGTGGATCGGCGCGCTGGACGCTCCGTTCGGACCCTTTAAATCGAAGCCTGACTATATGAACGGAGGGTGTACGAAATCTCCCCTCATGCGCGAATTACCACTGTTCATCCATATAGGTCGATTTTGACCCAAGATGTCACGGGTGCGCGCTCGGAGCCGCAGAAGATCTCCCCAGGTCTGCACGCGGCCGGGCCGCCGACACGTCAGTGCGCCGGCTCCAGCGCCGCCGACACGTCCGTCCGCCGGCTCCAGCACCGCCGACTCACGGGCCGGCCCTGGCCCTCGGCGTCGGCGTAGATCTTCTCCAGCAGCTTGCCGGGATCGGCCGGACGGCACTCGTCGGTCGCAGCGAACATCATCCGGACTCTGTACGCCCGCGCCGAGCGCACCCGTCGCCCGTCACCCGTCATCCGTCATCCGTCATCCGTCACGTGAGCTCGGACAGCACAGCGGAGCGTGTCTCAGCCGTCGTGGCCGTCATCCGGCGGCGGTGATGCCGACGGCACAGGACCTCGTAGCCCGCCTCGCCCGCGGAGCGGTCCACGTCACCGATCAGGACCTGTTCGCCCTCGACCACCATGACGCCGTCGACGGTGCGGGCGTTGTGCGTGGCACGGGCGCCACACCAGCACAGCGCCTCGACCTGCAATGTCTCGACGCGGTCGGCCAGTTCGACCAGGCGCTGGGAGCCGGGGAACAGGGCGGTGCGGAAGTCCGTCGTGATGCCGAAGGCGTAGACGTCCCTGCCCAACTCGTCCACTACGTCGGCGAGTTGGTCCACCTGGCCGCGGGTGAGGAACTGCGCCTCGTCGACGATGACGTAGTCCACCCGCTTACCGGCTTCCAGGTGGTCCGCCAGATAGGCGTGCAGATCCATCCCGTCCGCGACCTCGACCGCCTCCGTCACCAGTCCGAGACGCGAGGAGAGACGGCCCTCGCCGGCCCGGTCGCCCTTGGTGAAGACGATCCCGACCAGACCGCGAGCCGACCTGTTGTGCCCTATCTGCAAGGCCAGCGTGCTCTTTCCGCAGTCCATGGTGCCCGAGAAGAAGACCAGTTCGGGCATGAGAATTCGGGGACCTTTCGGCAGGGGGGATCGTGAGGACGAGCGGGGAAGAGGGAGGCAGCGCGGTCAGGTGCGTACTTCGAGGAGCGGCACCAGCTGCTCGACGGCGGTCATCGAGCCGTGGTTGCCGACCATGGCCGACTCCTTCGGCTCGCGCTGCGACGCGATGATCAGGACGTCGTCGCGGGCCGCGGCGACCACATCGCCGATCCTGGCGTACACGCGCTCGTCGATGGCCGGGCCGAACCAGCCGGCCGCGATCGCCTCGTCCCGGCCGGCCACCCAGAACTGCTCGCCGAGCACCTCGCGCCAGACGGCCAGGACGTCCGCCTCGGCGCCCGGCACCGCGTAGACGTGACGGGCTCGCCCCTCGCCGCCCAGGAGGGCGACTCCGGCACGCAGCTCCCAGTCCTCGTCGAAGTCGATGCGGTGCTGCTCGTCGAAGGGGATGTCGATCATGCCGTGGTCGGCGGTGATGTACAGCGCGGTGCGCGACGGCAGCTGCTCGGCGAGGCGCTGGACGAGCCGGTCGACGTACATGAGCTGGCCCCGCCAGGGGTCGGAGTCGACGCCGAAGCGGTGGCCCTTGCCGTCCACCTCCGCGTAGTACGTGTAGACCAAAGACCGGTCCCCCGCCGCGAGTTGCTCGGCGGCGAGATCCATGCGGTCCTCGCCGGAGAGGCGGCCGAGGAACGTACCGCCGCTCAGCGCGACCTTGGTCAGCGGAGTGTGCTCGAACGTCGGGGACGAGACCTGGGCGGTGTGCACGCCCGCCGCGTCCGCGAGCTGGAAGACGGTGGGGTACGGCTGCCAGGCGCGAGGTTCTGTCCAGGGGTTCCAGCGGAGCTGGTTCATCAGCTCCCCGGTCTCCGGGTTGCGCGCCGTGTAGCCGGGAAGCCCGTGCGCGCCGGGCGGCAGGCCTGTGCCCACCGAGGCCAGCGAGGTGGCTGTGGTGGCCGGGTAGCCCGCGGTGATCGGACGCCCCGTGCCGCCCCGGGAGCTGTCCAGCAGGGAGGTCATGAACGGGGCCTCGTCCGGGTGGGCCCTCAGCTGCTCCCAGCCCAGGCCGTCGATCAGGAAGACGCAGTTCCGGTCGGCGGGGGTGAGCTCGGGTATCGCGGCGGCGGTCGCGGGTACGCCCAGGCCCGCGGCCAGCGTCGGCAGCAGGTCGGCGAGCGAGCCGGAACCGTACTCGGGGACGGGCGCGGAGGAGACGGGCAGCGGCTCCGGGTGGTCCCAGGCAGTGGCGGGAGAGACGGGCACCGAGCGCCCTGCGTCGTGGGCGGCGGGAGGGTGGGACATCAGCGGGTGGTCACCGCGGTGGCTTCGGAGAGCGCCTGGGCGAAGGAAAGCGTCTGCCGGACGGCGTCCGGGCCGTCACCCGCCTCGCTGACGCGCAGACTGAGGTCGTCCGCGGTCGAGTTGCCGGTGTAGCCGTGGTCCGCCTCGCAGTTGGGGTCGCCGCAGGCGGCGGGCTCGAGGTCGATACGGGAGACGGCGCCCCAGCCGATGGTGAGGACGACCTCGCGGGGCAGGGTGCCCGGCACGTACTTCTCGGGGTTGGCCACGACGCGACTGAGGACGACCGACGAGATCCGGCCGATCTTCACGGACTCGGTGGACGTGGTCGCGTACGGCGTCGGGGACGTGCTGTCGGCGGCCTGCTCGTCGGTGTGGCTGACGATGAAGCGCGTGCCGGTCAGAACGAGGACCGTCACATGGCGGCGCACCTCGTTCGCGTCGAACGTCGTCTCCTGGTGGACCAGGTACGACCCGATGGCCTCGCCGCCGACAGCGGCCTCCACCGCCTCGGCCACGAGGGCCGGGTAGTAGCCGCTGCGCTCGATCGCCGCGCGCAGCCCCTGGGTCGTCGTACTGGTCTTGGCCATGCGGACCATCCTAGGCCCTGTCGCCGAAGTGCCGACTCGGGCGGCGTCTCAGTAGGCGGGCAGGGTGCGTGGGCCGAGGTCGCTGCGGGCGGGCGGCGGTGCGAGCCGCACGGACGCGCCGAGGACGGACAGGCCCTGTGTGGCGACGACCACAGGCTCCAGGGAGACGGCGGCGACCTCCGGGTGGTCGTCGACGAGCCGGGAGACCCTCTGGAGCAGCTCTTCGAGGGCGGCCGTGTCGACGGGCGCCGAGCCGCGCCAGCCGAAGAGGACGGGCGCGGTCCGGATCGACCGGACCACGGACTGCGCGTCCCCGTCGGTCACCGGGATCAGCCGGTGCGCGGTGTCGCCGAGCAGCTCCGACGCGGCTCCGGCGAGCCCGAAGGAAAGGACGGCTCCGGCGGCCGGGTCGATGACCGCACGGACGACGGTGTCCACGCCGCGCGGCGCCATGGCCTGCACGACCGGCCGCAGCTCCTCCGGCTTGCCGAGGACGTCGGTCAACTCGGCGTACGCACGCCGTAGTTGCTCCTCGTCGGCCAGGTCGAGCCGTACGCCGCCGAGGTCGGGGCGGTGCCGCAGATGCGGGGCGGTGGTCTTGAGCGCCACGGGGTAGCCGAGCCGCTCGGCCGCCCGGGCGCCCTCGTCGGGGCCGGGCGCGGGCAGGGCGGGCCGTACGTGGATGCCGTACCGGCCGAGCAGCTCCTGGGCCTCCTCCGGCGTGAGGCTCATGCCGCGCGGGTCGCCGTCGCCGCCGGCCAGCAGCCCGTCGATCATCTCGGCCGCGCCGCTCTCGTCGATGTCCTCGTACTCGTGAACCTTCCCGGGCTCAGCGGCGTCGCGCCGCCACTGCCCGTACTTGACGGCCTCGGCCAGCGCCCGCACGGCCCGCTCGGCAGCGGGGTAGGCGGGGATACGGGGGAGCTCGGCGGCCGTTCCTGTAGTGGGCGGCGGCTCGGCGGGTCCCGTGGTGGGTCGGGTGGTGGGCAGGCGTTCCGCTGGGGGTGCCCCCAGGCCCTTCAGGCTCTGGGGGAGATGGGGGTCCCCCCAGGCCGTCTCAGGCACTGGGGGAGGGTGGGCACCACCCACGACGGCGGGTGCGCTTCCGTCGTACCTGACCCGGGCCCCGGGGCCAGGCTTCGTGCTAAGGGCAGCGGACAACGCCTCAGCAAGCCCCCCGAGCTCCACATGCACCACAAGCACCGGCTTCGCAGGCCCCGCAGCCACCGCCTCGTGCAGGGCCCCCGCGAGGGCGACGTCATCGGCCCCGTCCTCCCCCACGGCGGGGATCGCCGTGACGACCACCGCGTCGCAGCGGTCGTCAGCGAGCGCAGCGCCCAGCGCCGCCCGAAAGTCCTCCGCCGTCGCCGCGGTCGTCAGATCGCGCGGCCGCAACGGCCGCAGCCCCTCCGAGAGGCACGCGTCGTACGTGAGCAGACCGAGCGACTCGGAGTTGCCGAGGATGGCCACCCGGGGACCGGTCGGCAGCGGTTGCCCGCCGAGCAGCAGCCCCGCGTCCACCAGCTCCGTGATCGTGTCCACGCGGATGACGCCCGCCTGCCGCAGCAGCGCGGAGACGGTGGCGTGCGGCAGGCGAGTGCCCTGCACCGCGTGCCCGAGCGGCGAGACGCCGCTGTGCCGGGCGCCCTGCACCACGACGAGCGGCTTCGCCGCCGCGGTACGCCGGGCGAGCCGCGTGAACTTGCGCGGGTTGCCGATCGATTCGAGGTACATCAGCACGACGTCGGTGTCCGGGTCGTCGTACCAGTACTGCAGCATGTCGTTGCCCGACACGTCCGAGCGGTTGCCGGCGGAGACGAACGTCGAGACACCGGTCACGCCGGTCACCCCGCCGCCGCGCCGGTGGAGCCGGGACAGCAGCGCGATCCCGATCGCGCCGGACTGCGTGAACAGACCGATCCGGCCGCGCCGGGGCACCTCAGGGGCGAGCGAGGCGTTGAGCAGCGTGTCCGGCGCCGTGTTGATGACCCCGAAGGCGTTGGGGCCGATGAGGCGCATGCCGTACGAGCGTGCCTGCCGGACGAGTTCGCGCTGCCGCTCGCGGCCTTCGGCGCCGCTCTCCGCGTATCCGGCGGAGACCACGACGAGTCCCTGGACGCCGTGCTCGCCGCATTCGGCGACGGCTTCCGGCACATGGGCCGCCGGTACGGCGACGACGGCGAGGTCGACGGGTTCGGCGATGTCGCGTACGGAGCGGTGGGCAGGCACGCCGTCGAGTGCCGTCTGCTCCTGCGGGAAGCTCTTGTTCACGGCGTACAGACGGCCCGTGAACCCGGCGTCGAGAAGGTTGTTCAGCACGCTGCGGCCCACGCCGCCGGGCGCGCGCCCGGTGCCGATGACGGCGACCGAACCGGGCCTGAGCAGCCGCTGGACGGAGCGGGCCTCGGCGCGCTGTTCGCGGGCGCGCTGCACGGCGAGCGAGCGGTCGGTCGGCTCCAGGTCGAACTCGAGGCGTACGACGCCGTCCTCGAAGCTCCGCTTCTGGGTGTAACCGGCGTCCGTGAACACCTTGATCATCTTGGTGTTGGCCGGCAGCACCTCGGCAGCGAAGCGCCGGATGCCGCGCTCGCGGGCGACGGCCCCGATGTGTTCGAGGAGCGCGGACGCGACGCCGCGGCCCTGATGGGCGTCCTGGACGAGGAAGGCGACCTCGGCCTCGTCGGCAGGCGCCGAGGCCGGCATGCCGTGGGCGTTGATCCGGTCGTAGCGCACCGTCGCGATGAACTCGCCGCCCACCGTGGCCGCGAGGCCCACCCGGTCCACGTAGTCGTGGTGGGTGAAGCGGTGGACGTCCTTGGCGGAGAGCCGGGGGTAGGGCGCGAAGAAGCGGTAGTACTTCGACTCGTCGGAGACCTGCTCGTAGAAGCTGACCAGGCGGTCGGCGTCGTCGGTGGTGATGGGCCGGATCCGTGCGGTGCCGCCGTCGCGCAGCACCACGTCGGCCTCCCAGTGCGCGGGGTATGCGTGCTGCTCCGACAGCGGCTGCGACGGGGTGTGCATGGGGCCAGCGTACGGGGCACTGCGGCGCCGGGAGCAGAACGGGCTTAGGCTTTCCGTTCGACCAGACGGGTACGTTCCGGGAGAACTGGAGCAGCTGGTGCGGGACGAGGGATCGTTCCGAACCGCTTCCGGGCCTCTTCCGGGCCGTTCCCGACCGTTCCGGGCACGTCCGCCGGTATGGAACACTGGTCTAGACAACCCTGAGAGAATCCTGAAGGGCAGCATCACATGGCTGAGCGCCGCGTCAACGTCGGCTGGGCCGAGGGTCTTCACGCCCGCCCCGCCTCCATCTTCGTCCGTGCGGCCACGGCCGCCGGCGTCCCCGTGACGATCGCCAAGGCTGACGGCACCCCGGTCAACGCGGCGTCGATGCTCGCGGTGCTGGGCCTGGGCGCCCAGGGCGGCGAGGAGATCGTCCTCGCGTCCGACGCCGACGGGGCGGATGCCGCCCTCGACCGGCTGGCCAAGCTGGTCGCCGAGGGTCTCGAGGAGCTTCCCGAGACCGTCTGACGGCAACAGGTGAATTGCGGCGGAGCCGCGCCGGCCTCTTTTTTCGGAGGCGGCGCGGCTCCGCCCTTTTTACGCCATGCTCTCCGAAGCGCGCGCCATACCTTCCGAAGCTCGGCCGGAATTCCCTGCACCCCGAGAAAATGGGCAGCAAAAAAGAACCCCCACCGAATATCCCTCTTTGTATACGGCGCCTCTGTTAATGCCGCGGGCTCACAGTGTTTACGGCGTGTTGCGAACCCCTCACACGGTCCCCGCGATCCGGAAAACGGAGCCGGTGTGCGGCGCTGAACCGTTCCGTGTGCAGGGTGGTCAGCGACCGCGCCCGTTCGGCGTCACCGCGGGCCACGGCGTCGACGATCGCGCCGTGCTCGGCCCACGCCTCCACGGGATGGGCAGGCGTCTCGACTGTGTACATCCAGGCGATCTTGTGCCGGAGCTGGGTGAGCAGCGACGTCAGCCCCGGGCTGCCCGAGGCCTGCGCGAGCGTCTCGTGGAACCAGCCGCCCAGCGACCGCAGATCTTCGCTGTGGCCCCGTCTGGCGCGCTCCTGACCCAGTCGGACCAGGCCACGCAGCACCTTCAGATGCGCCTCGGTACGACGCTGTGCCGCGCGGGCAGCGCCGAGCGGCTCGAGCAGCGTACGGATCTCGAGCACGTCGGCGGCCTCCTGCTCGGTGGGCTCGGCGACACAGGCGCCCGCGTGCCTGCGGGTGACGACGAATCCTTCCGCCTCCAGCGTGCGCAGGGCCTCGCGCACCGGGACTCGGGACACCCCGTACCGGCGCGCGAGCAGTTCCTCGGTGAGACGGCTGCCGCGCTCGTAGACACCCGCGACGATGTCATCCCGGATGGCCGTGCATACCGAGTGCGCGGGAATGTGCATGACCGGACCTCCGCCTTAATCCCCGCGAAACGCGGTCGATTGACGCCTGTTGACTGACTCTATTGCAGCGGGCGGGAATTTCCGACGGCGGGCTGGAATCCATGGATATTTTTTGGACAAATCGGCGCTCGGAAACGACGAAAGCCCCGGCTCGATGAGCCGGGGCTTCCATGAAGCGGGGCGTTCTGCCCGGTCCGTTCTCCGGTCAGGCCTTCACGCGCGTCCGTTCTCCGGTCAGGCCTTCACGCGCGTCCGCTCTCGCCTCAGACCTTCACGCCGTGCGAGCGCAGATAGGTGAGCGGGTCGATGTCCGAGCCGTACTCCTCGGCGGTCCGGACCTCGAAGTGCAGGTGCGCTCCGGTCACGTTGCCGGTCGCGCCGGAGAGGGCTATCCGCTGGCCCGGCGTGACCGTCTGGCCGACGGAGACGGTGATGGACGACAGGTGACCGTACTGGGTGTACGTGCCGTCGTTCATCTTGATGACGACCTCGTACCCATACGAGCCGCCCCAGCCTGCGGTGACGACGGTGCCGGAGCCGACAGCGCGGACCGCCGTACCGGACGCTGCGTGGAAGTCGACGCCGGTGTGGCTGCCGGACGACCACAGCGAGCCGCCCGCCTTGTAGCCGGTGGAGACATACGAGCCGGCGATCGGGCTGACGTAGGAGTTGAGGCGCTTGCGCTCGGCCTCGCGGGCGGCGCGCTCCTTGGCAGCACGTTCCTTGGCCTCGCGCTCCTTCTTGGCCTTCGCCTCGGCCTTGCGCTTCTCCTCGGCGGCCTTCTTCTTGGCGGCGGCCTCCTCGGCGGCCTGCTGCTGCGCGGCGGCCTGAGCGTCGATCTTGTCGGCGATGGACTCGCCGAGGGTGACGGCCTGCGTCAGCCCGGTCTGCTCGACGGTCGTGTCGGCTGCCATGGCGGGGGCGGAGAGGGTGCCCATGACGCCGGTGGTGGTGAGGGCCGCGATACCCGCCGCGCTTGCGGTCCTGCGGGTGATGCGGCTCGGACGACGGTGTTTCCCGGTGGCGCGGGTGAACGCCATGTAGTGGCTGGTCCTTTCCTTCCTTCTCGCCTACCGGGTTAGCTGACGGGTTCGGAGCAGGAAGGTCTCCTACGGGTCCCTCGACACGGTCAAGGACCCCGATTCACCCCAGGGGACTGCGATGGGTCCCCGGCTCCCCTGGCTCACACCGTCCGGGGACTCGGCGATGACTGTCCGGTGCCGCGGGCGCGGCGCACTGCCTGACGAACAGCCGGACCGACGCTAAACGGGACATCTTTCAATCAACAAACGCAGCATGGGATTTGTAGTGCATCCCACAGGGCAGACAGGCAACCTCCGCTACATTTCGGACAAACGAGAACCCCGGTGGCTCTGCAGCCACCGGGGTCTCTTCGGGTCCGTGTGGGGCCCTGTGCGGATCCGTGTGGGGGCGTGCCTGAACTTCCCCGGGCCGCTTAGCCCGTGACAACCGTCACTTCACCGATTCCGAGCGCCCTGACCGGCTCCTCGATCTGGGAGGCGTCACCCACGAGAACGGTCACCAGACGGTCCACCGGGAAGGCGCTGACGACCGCCGCCGTGGCCTCGACGGTGCCGGTCGCGGCGAGCTGCTGGTACAGCTGCGCCTGGAAGTCGTCCGGGAGACGCTGCTCGACCTGGTCGGCCAGCGTGCCCGCGACGGCCGCCGCCGTCTCGTACTTGAGCGGCGCGACACCCACCAGGTTGTGCACCGCGGCGTCGTGCTCGGCGTCCGTCAGGCCCTCGGCGGCGAGCGTGCGCAGCACCTTCCACAGGTCGTCCAGCGCCGGGCCCGTGTTCGGGGTGTCCACCGAGCCGCTGATGGCCAGCATCGCGGCGCCGCTGCCGTCCGGCGCGGAGCGCAGAACCTGCCCGAACGCCCTTACGCCGTAGGTGTATCCCTTCTCCTCGCGCAGGACGCGGTCCAGGCGCGAGGTGAGGGTGCCGCCCAGGCAGTAGGTGCCGAGGACCTGGGCGGGCCAGACGCGATCGTGGCGGTCCGGGCCGATTCGGCCGATGAGCAGCTGCGTCTGGACCGCGCCGGGGCGGTCCACGACGACGACGCGGCCGATGTCGTCGGCGGTCACCGGGGGCACGGGGCGGGGCTCGGCGGACGAGCCGGTCCAGGTGCCGAGGGAGTCCGCGAGGAGTGCGTCCAGGTCGGTGCCGGAGAGGTCGCCCACCACGACAGCGGTGGCCGTGGCGGGGCGTACGTGCTTCTCGTAGAAGGCACGCACGGCCGCCGAGTCGATGCCCGCGACCGTCTCCTCGGTGCCCTGGCGGGGGCGGGACATGCGCGATTCCGCCGGGAACAGCTCCTTGGAGAGCTCCTTGGCGGCGCGGCGGGCCGGGTTGGCGGTCTCGTGCGGGATCTCGTCGAGCCGGTTGCGCACCAGCCGCTCGACCTCGCTGTCCGCGAACGCGGGCGCCCTGAGCGCGTCGGCGAGCAGGCCGAGGGCCTTCGGCAGCCGGGAGACGGGGACTTCGAGCGCGAGCCGTACGCCGGGGTGGTCGGCGTGCGAGTCGAGCGTGGCGCCGCAGCGCTCCAGCTCGGCGGCGAACTCCTCGGCGGAGTGCTTGTCGGTGCCCTCGGAGAAGGCACGGGCCATGATCGTGGCGACGCCGTCCAGGCCGGCCGGCTCGGCGTCCAGCGGGCTGTCGAGGAGGATCTCGACGGCAACGACCTGCTGGCCGGGGCGGTGGCAGCGCAGCACCGTGAGGCCGTTGTCGAGGGTGGTGCGGTCGGGCGCCGGGAAGGCCCAGGGCTTGGCGGGCCCGGCCTGCGGCTGCGGGTGGAATTCCATGGTCGCGGCCTCGGTCACTTCGCCGCCTCCTCGTCTGCGGTGTCGACTGTGTCCTCAGCGTTCTCGGCGGTCTCGTCCGCGGCGTCCGGGTGCGCGAGGGGCTCGTAGACGAGCACCGCGCGGTTGTCGGGCCGCAGGCGGGCCCGGGCGATGTCCCGCACCTCCTCCGGCGTGACCTCCAGGACCCGCTTGACGGCGGTCAGGGCGAGCTGAGGGTCACCGAACAGGACGGCGTACCGGCACAGTTCGTCGGCGCGGCCCGCGACCGTGCCGAGCCGGTCCAGCCACTCGCGCTCCAACTGTGCCTGGGCGCGCTCCATCTCCTCCGGCGTGGGGCCCTCCTGGGCGAACCGGGCGAGCTCCTCGTCGACGGCGGCCTCGATGACCGGGACCTCCACATCGCCGGACGTCTTCACGTCCAGCCACCCGAGCGACGGGGCTCCGGCCAGCCTGAGCAGGCCGAATCCGGCCGCGACGGCGGTGCGGTCACGGCGTACGAGACGGTTGTAGAGCCGCGACGACTCGCCGCCGCCGAGCACCGTGAGTGCCAGGTCGGCCGCGTCGCACGCGCGCGTGCCGTCCTCCGGCAGCCGGTAGGCGGCCATCAGGGCGCGGGCCGGGACCTCCTCCTCGATCACCTCGCGCAGCTGCTCGCCGATGATCTCCGGGAGGCTTCCGTCGCGCGGGGCGGGCTTGCCGTCGTGCGACGGGATGGAGCCGAAGTACTTCTCGATCCAGGCGAGCGTCTGCTCCGGGTCGATGTCGCCGACGACCGACAGGACGGCGTTGTTCGGCGCGTAGTACGTGCGGAAGAAGGCCCGCGCGTCCTCCAGCGTCGCCGCGTCCAGGTCGGCCATCGAGCCGATCGGGGTGTGGTGGTAGGGGTGGCCCTCCGGGTAGGAGAGGGCGGTCAGCTTCTCGAAGGCCGTGCCGTACGGCACGTTGTCGTAGCGCTGGCGGCGCTCGTTCTTGACGACGTCCCGCTGGTTCTCCATGGACTCGTCGTCGAGGGCGGCGAGGAGGGAGCCCATACGGTCGGCCTCCAGCCAGAGCGCGAGCTCCAGCTGGTGCGCGGGCATCGTCTCGAAGTAGTTGGTGCGCTCGAAGCTCGTGGTGCCGTTCAGCGAGCCGCCGGCTCCTTGCACCAGCTCGAAGTGGCCGTTGCCCTTCACCTGGGCCGAGCCCTGGAACATCAGGTGCTCGAAGAGGTGGGCAAGGCCGGTGCGACCCTTGACCTCGTGGCGTGAGCCGACGTCGTACCAGAGGCACACCGCGGCGACCGGGGTCAGGTGGTCCTCGGAGAGCACGACGCGCAGGCCGTTGGCCAGCCGGTGCTCGGTCGCTGTCAGGCCGCCGGAACCGGCCTGAGCTGTGGCCGTGTGACCCATGGGCATGTACGTCCCTTCGATCGCGAAAACTGAAAGGTTCTGCAGCTCCTGCCACTGTATGCAAGCGCGCTGACACCTGGCGAAGTTCCCGTGACCCGCCCCTCTCTCGCCGTCACCGTTGTGGGCAATCGTTCAGCAGGGCTTGGGGCAATCGTTCAGCGGGGCTGGGGCACCTCCCATGCCCTTGAGGCAATGGGGCAGGGTGTGCAAAACCCACGACGGCGGTTGCCCTCGCGTACGGCTCGGCGCAGCCTCCGGTGGGCCCTGGCTCAGGGGCGGCAGAGGCGTGGGCCGAGGCCGGCAGAGGGCCCGCGGCCGCCGTTGTCAGTGGCCTGGTCCACAGTTGTCAGCGAGGCGGTCCACAATGGTCCGCATCAGATCCGTTCATGGCCCTGAGCCCGATGGCCCGGCAGACAGTGTGAAGGAGCCGCAGCAGCGATGGCCCGCCGCAGCACGAAGACCCCGCCGCCCGACGACTTCGAGGAGAGGATCCTCGACATCGACGTCGTCGACGAGATGCAGGGCTCCTTCCTCGAGTACGCGTACTCGGTGATCTACTCCCGGGCTCTGCCGGACGCCCGGGACGGCATGAAGCCCGTGCACCGCCGCATCGTCTACCAGATGAACGAGATGGGCCTGCGCCCCGACCGCGGCTATGTGAAGTGCGCCCGCGTCGTCGGCGAGGTCATGGGTAAGTTGCACCCGCACGGCGACGCGTCGATCTACGACGCGCTGGTGCGCATGGCCCAGCCGTTCTCGATGCGCCTGCCCCTCGTCGACGGCCACGGCAACTTCGGCTCCCTCGGCAACGACGACCCGCCGGCCGCCATGAGGTACACGGAGTGCCGGATGGCCGATGCCACGTCGCTGATGACGGAGTCCATCGACGAGGACACGGTCGACTTCACGCCGAACTACGACGGCCAGGAGCAGGAGCCGGTCGCCCTCCCCGCCGCGTATCCGAACCTGCTGGTCAACGGCGCGTCCGGGATCGCCGTCGGCATGGCGACGAACATGCCGCCGCACAACCTGGGCGAGGTCATCGCGGCCGCCCGCCATCTGATCAGGCACCCGGGCGCCGACCTCGAGACGCTCATGAGGTACGTCCCGGGGCCCGACCTGCCCACCGGCGGCCGCATCGTCGGCCTCTCCGGGATCAGGGACGCGTACGAGACTGGCCGAGGCACATTCAAGATCCGGGCCACGGTTGCCGTGGAGACCGTGACGGCGCGCCGCAAGGGCCTCGTCGTGACCGAGTTGCCGTTCGCCGTCGGCCCGGAGAAGGTGATCGCCAAGATCAAGGACCTGGTCGGCTCGAAGAAGCTGCAGGGCATCGCCGACGTCAAGGACCTCACGGACCGTGCGCACGGCCTACGCCTGGTGATCGAGATCAAGAACGGCTTCGTGCCGGAGGCGGTCCTTGAACAGCTGTACAAGCTGACGCCCATGGAGGAGTCCTTCGGCATCAACAACGTCGCGCTGGTCGACGGCCAGCCGCTCACGCTGGGCCTGAAGGAGCTCCTTGAGGTCTATCTCGACCACCGCTTCAACGTCGTCCGCCGCCGCAGCGAGTTCCGCCGCAGCAAGAAGCGCGACCGGCTGCACCTTGTCGACGGCCTGCTGGTCGCGCTGATCGACATCGACGAGGTCATCCAGCTCATCCGCTCCAGCGACAACTCCGCGCAGGCCAAGGAGCGCCTGATGGGGCGGTTCGGGCTCAGCGACATCCAGACGCAGTACATCCTCGACACGCCGCTGCGCCGTCTCACCAAGTTCGACCGCATCGAGCTGGAGTCGGAGCGGGACAGGCTGAACAGGGAGATCGAGGAGCTCACCCGCGTCCTCGAGTCGGACGCTGAGCTGCGCAAGCTCGTGTCGAACGAACTGGCCGCCGTGGCGAAGAAGTTCGGCACGGAGCGGCGCACGGTCCTGCTGGAGTCGGCGGGCGCGCCGGCAGCCACGGTGCCACTGCAGGTCGCCGACGACCCGTGCCGGGTGATGCTGTCGTCGACGGGCCTCCTGGCGCGTACACCGAACGGCAACCCCTTCGAGGACGCCGACGGCCGGCGCGTAAAGCACGACGTGGTCGTGTCGTCCGTGCCGGCGACAGCGCGCGGCGAGGTGGGTGCGGTCACCTCGTCCGGTCGGCTGCTGCGGCTGTCGGTGATCGATCTCCCGCAGCTTCCGGAGTCGACACTGTCACCCAACCTCGCGGGCGGCGCCCCGCTGTCGGAGTTCCTGCCCCTGGAGGCCGACGAGCGGGTCGTGTGCCTGACGACGCTCGACGAATCCTCTCCCGGCCTGGCGCTGGGCACCGAGCAGGGCGTCGTCAAGCGCGTCCTCCCGGACTACCCGTCGAACAAGGACGAGCTGGAGGTCATCACCCTCAAGGAGGGCGACCGGATCGTCGGCGCGGTCGAGCTGCGTACGGGCGATGAGGACCTGGTCTTCATCACGGACGACGCCCAGTTGCTGCGCTTCCAGGCCTCCGTGGTCCGCCCACAGGGCCGCCCGGCCGGCGGTATGGCGGGCATCAAGCTGGCGGAGGGCGCGAAGGTCATCTCGTTCACGGCCGTCGACCCCTCGGCGGACGCTGTCGTCTTCACGGTCGCGGGCTCCCGCGGAACCTTGGACGACTCGGTCCAGACGACGGCGAAGCTGACCCCGTTCGACCAGTACCCGCGCAAGGGCCGCGCCACGGGCGGCGTGCGCTGCCAGCGGTTCCTGAAGGGCGAGGACTGCCTGAGCTTCGCCTGGGCCGGCGAGACGCCTGCCCGCGCGGCCCAGAAGAACGGTTCGCCGACGGAGCTGCCGGAAATCGACCCGCGCCGGGACGGATCCGGCGTGTCGCTCGGCAAGCCGGTGGGGGTGGTGGCGGGACCGCCTGCGTAAGCGACCCTGCCTCCACCCCTGCGGAGGCCGACCGGTCCCGCGACCCGGGGGTCAGTCGGCTTCTGCCTGCTCGGGTTCCGCTGGGTCCTCGGGTTCCTCTACGTAGCGGAGGACGCCCCACATGCCGTGCTCATCGGCATGGGGGGCGTCCGGGCTCCGGAGGGACCCGTCCCGGGTTCCGTCCAGCTCCTTGTACAGGGCCGCACCGTCGATACCGGAACCGATGAGGACGAGCTGGGTGAGACGTGCCGCGCCAGTCGCCCAGGGCTCCGGATAGAACCGCAGAAACGGTCCGACGGCATGCACGACGTAGCGGTTGCGGACATCCGCGGCGCCGAAGTCGACGTGGCCCTTGATGCGGTAGAGCCCTTCGGGCCTGCGTTCGAGGAACTCCATCAACCGGCGCGGGCTCAGCGGCACTTCGGAGATGAAGGAGAGACTGTCGTAGGCGGCGTGCAGGTGGTCACCCTGATCGTCCGCGTCGCCATGCTCATGCATGTCATCGAAGGACAGCTGCCCGATCCGCTCCTCGGCGGGCTTGCGGTCGAAGAGCAGCTCGGGATCGATCCGCCCGTACGACGCGGGGACCACGGCGGCACGACGGGCGAGCCCGCGGACGAGCCCGATGGTCCGCTCCCGGTCCTCCTCCGGCACACGGTCGGCCTTGTTGACCACGACGAGGTCGGCGATGGCAAGATGCCGCTCGATCTCCGGATGCCGCTCGCGAGTGCTGTCGAACTCGGCGGCATCGACGACCTCGACCAGCCCGCCGTACACGACGCGCGGATTCTCACTGGCGAGAACCATACGGACGAGTTCCTGCGGCTCGGCGAGGCCACTTGCCTCGATGACGACGACGTCGATGCGGGCGGACGGCCGGGTGAGCTTGTCCAGATACGCGTCGAGATCGCTCGCGTCCACGGCGCAGCACAGGCAGCCGTTGCCGAGCGAGACGGTCGAGTCGCCGAGCGCTCCCGCCACAGCCATCGCGTCGATCTCGATCGCCCCGAAGTCATTGACGATCGCGCCGATCCGGCTGCCTCTGCTGCTGTGCAGGAGGTGGTTGAGCAGCGTGGTCTTCCCGGATCCCAGGAACCCCGCGAGTACGACGACTGGGACCTGCCGCTCACTCAAACTGGCGACCCTTCTTGTGCAACGCCTGTTGTACGGCGGTTCTTGTTCGACGACAGAGGACCGACCCAGAATATGTGCGCCCAGAACCCCGGCAAAGTGAACGATTGTTAGCACCGCTTGCTGGGCACACACTCAGCACGGCGCCGGCAAGCATGACGGACGTTCCTGCCGTGCGCCTCCTGTCCGCCTCCCCGCCGATCAGAGCCGCTCGGCACCCCGGGAGACGGCAAGCGCGACGCCATCGCTCGCCGGTCAATTCCCTGTCCACCCGCACCCGACGACCGGCGGACGGTCGCTTGAACCGGGGGTTGACATGGCCACACAGAAACTTGGGATACGAGTGTTGAGCTCCGCCGCGGCCGGGCTGGCTCTCAGTGCGGGGGCACTGCTGCTGACTGCACAGCAGCGCAGATATGACGCCCTCACCCGGCAGCACCGGCTCCACTTCGACCTGCTGTGCAAAGCCATGGACGACCCCGCCCTGGCTGCCGTCCTGGACACGTACGACAGCGAGATACCACCTGCCACGCAGCGGCAGTACCTGTTCGCCAACGCTCTTTACGTCAACGCGATCCACGCTCACCGGATCGGGGCGATGAGCCGCGAGGAGCTGTATGGACACCTTCGAGTGATGTGTCAGAACGCCGTGTTCCGTGACTATTGGGAAGCGACTCGCCACCACCGTGCGAGTTTGCCGAGCTCATCGGACGAAGCGGCACTGGGCCGGATGATGGACAGCTTGGTCCGCGATCTGCAGGATGCGGACACAGAGGAGTGGTGGGTCGTGGGGCAACCTCCGGAACACTAGGGCCAGTTGGCCTACATGTCCGACTACATCCAGAGCATCAAGAGGCTAACCTGTCCCCAAACTCAACGCTCAGGGCCTTTATGCCCTCGCTACTGTTCCAAGGACCGGGATCCCCTTGAAGATCGTGCGCCGTATCGGCGCTTCGCCCCGCGAGCGGGGCAGCGCGACTGGCCAGACGTGCCCTGACCTCTTTGAATTGAGCGACGGGAACTTCGCTGTTATCGGGACAGAGGCCACCGCAGCGCTCGAGAAGGAACTGCCTCCGGACGCCGCTCGCGCCGACTACGAGCGCATCGTGGTCGTAAGCCGCGAAACCCTGGTCCGTGCCAAGGCCGACATCCCCGACGCCTAGCGATCCCAGACTTCCCGGGTCCGGCACCGACAAGCCACGGTGCCGGACCTGTGGCGTTCCAGCGGGTGCCCCCAAGATTCGCACGCGCCCAATTCAGGTTAGGCTCACCTACGTGAGTACGTGCGCGACCGCCTCCCACGCCCTCGACGAACCCCTCGTCGGGACAGCCGCCACGGCGAGGACGTGGCTGCTGGTGGAGCAGCCAGGGCCCTGGGGTGCCAAGGCGCTCACGTCCAGCCATCTGGACCCCGTGCTCGGTCGCGCCCTCGAGGCGGCCGCCGAGGGAACGGGCGTGCGCGTAGCCCTCATCCGGCGCCCAGGCCGCCACGCCGACTGCCACACACCCACCCGCCGACAGGTGTACGCATCCCACACCGCCCCCGGAAACACCTGGCTGCGAAGCGCCACGACCGAGTCCCCTGAGCAGTTGCTCAAGCTCGACTTCCAGGCCCTCGGCATGGGCCACCACCACACGTTCGACCGTGTCCTCCAGGGCGAGGCCCACACCGGCTCCCCGCTCACGCTCGTCTGCACCAACGGCAAGCGCGACCGCTGCTGTGCGCTCCTCGGCCGGCCCCTCGCAGCCGAACTCGATGCGTCCGGAGTCGACGGCGTCTGGGAGGTCACCCACCTCGGCGGCCACCGCTTCTCGCCGACCCTTCTGGTCCTGCCGTTCGGATACGCGTACGGCCGCGCCGCGGCCCACCACGTGAAGGAGATCCTCGAAGGGGTCCGGGAGGGCCGCGTCGTCACCGAAAGGTGCCGCGGAAACTCGGCGTGGGAGCGGCCAGGACAGGCCGCCGAGCTGGCCGTGCGTACGTCGACGGGCGAAGACCGCGCCGGCACCCTCACCGTCGTACGGACGGACGGGGCCGCCCCGCGCTGGGAGGTGACCGTCGCCCACAACGACGGGCGCCACTGGCGGGTCACCGTCGCTCAGGGCGCCTCCCTGCCACCCCGCCCCGAGAGCTGCGGCTCGTCCCTCGGCTCACCGGCGAGAATGGATGTCGTAGCGGTACGAGAGGTCCGCCCGACAGCCGAGGCCGTCCGCCTCGCGGGCTGAGACCTCATCTGCTGAGAGCCGGCTCCTGGGCGGCGCAACCTGGGCGACGAGGCCCGTCCTCGTCACCGGTGCCGAGAGATCCAGGCCACAGGGGCTTCGGTGTAGCCCGCCCACCCCCGTACCGTTCGTACACATGAGCCCGACCCCCGCCCTCCGACGACTGCGCCTCGGCATGCCCCGGCGTGTCTTCTCCCAGGTGCTGCTCATGCAGCTGGCGATCGCCGCTGGAGTCGCCGTGCTCGCCACCGGGCTCTTCCTCGCACCGCTGAGCGATCAGCTCGACGACCAGGCGATGCGGCGCGCTCTCGCCATCGCGCAGACCACGGCAGCGCAGCCGCAGATCGCCGAAGATCTGCAGGCGTCGCAGCCCACGCCGGACGGACCCGTCCAGGCCGAGGCGGAACGGATACGGCGGGCCAGCGGCGCGGAATACGTCGTGATCATGAACACACAGGGGATCCGCTGGTCCCACCCGGACCACGAGCGGATCGGGAAACTCGTCTCGACCGATCCCAGTGCCGCCATCGCAGGCCAGGAGGTCATGCAGATCGACAACGGCACGCTGGGCCGGTCAGCACGCGGCAAGGTCCCCCTACGCGGCGACGACGGCAGGATCGTCGGCGCGGTCTCCGTCGGCATCGAGTACGACAGCGTCCGGGCCCGGCTGATCAACGCCATACCGGGACTGTTCGCATACGCGGGCGGCGCCCTGGCCGTCGGTGCGCTCGCCGCGTACATGATCTCCCGACGGGTGCAGCGGCAGACCCGTGACTTGGCCTTCTCGGATATCTCGGCGCTGCTCGCCGAGCGCGAGGCGATGCTGCACGGCATCCGCGAGGGCGTGGTCGCCCTGGATCGCGGTGGCCGGATCCGGCTGCTCAACGACGAGGCCCAGCGGCTCCTGGGGCTCGACGCGGAGGCGATCGGGCAGCCCCTGGACACGGCGCTCGGCCCCGGTCGTACGACCGATGTGCTGGCCGGGCGCGTCACCGGAACTGATCTGCTGACGGTGCGCGGCCAGCGCGTCCTCGTCGCCAACCGCATGCCCACCGACGACGGCGGCGCCGTCGCCACCCTGCGCGACCGCACCGAACTGGAGCAGCTCGGGCGCGAACTCGACTCCACCCGGGGCCTGATCGACGCCCTGCGCGCCCAGGACCACGAGCACGCCAACCGCATGCACACGCTGCTGGGCCTGCTGGAGCTGGAGATGTACGAGGAGGCCATGGAGTACGTCGGCGAGGTGGCGGGCACACACCGGGTCACCGCCGAGCAGATCACCGAGCGCATCCGTGACCCGCTGCTCGCGGCGCTGCTGGTCGGCAAAGCCACCGTGGCCACGGAGCGCGGGGTCGCTCTCACCGTCTCCGGAGACAGCGAACTGCCCGACCGGCTGGTCGATCCGCGCGGCCTCGTCACCATCGTCGGCAACCTCGTCGACAACGCACTGGACGCGGCGGCGGGAACGGGGCACGCGCGCGTGGAGGTCGTTTTGCGCGCCGAAGGGCGAACGGCGGTTCTGCGGGTGCGCGATTCAGGGCCGGGCGTCCTGCCCGATCAGCGCGAGTCGATCTTCATGGAAGGCTGGTCCACGAAGGAACCGCCGGCCCATGGCAAGCGGGGCATCGGCCTCGCCCTCGTCCGCAGGCTGGCCGAGCGGCACGGCGGAAGCGCCCAGGTCGCCGACGCGCCGGCCGGTGGCGCGGAGTTCACCGTCGTACTGCCGGAGGCGCTCGCGGAGTCCGAGCTGGCCACCATCGAGGAGCCACGATGATCGAGGTCCTGGTCGTCGACGACGACGTCCGCGTCGCGCAGGTCAATGCCGCCTACGTCGACAAGATCCCGGGTTTCCGAGTGGCCGCGAAAGCACACAGCGCCGCGGAGGCCCTGCGTCGCGTCGAGGAGCTCGCGGTCGATCTGGTGCTCCTCGATCATTACCTGCCGGACGAGACGGGCCTGGAGGTCGTACGGCGGCTCAGGGAGCGCGGACACCAGACCGACGTGATCATGGTGACCGCGGCGCGCGACGTGGCGACGGTCCAGGCAGCGATGCGGCACGGCGCGTTGCAGTACCTGGTCAAACCGTTCTCGTTCGCCGGTCTGCGGGCGAAGCTGGATGCGTACGCGACGCTGCGGCGCACGCTGGACAGCGGCGGCGAGGCCGAGCAGTCCGAGGTCGACCGCATCTTCGGCGCGCTGTCCGCGACGGCCGCGCCCGAGCTGCCCAAGGGCCACTCCCCCACCACCGCGGAGCTCGTCCGCAGGGCGCTGATGGCCGCCACCGGCCCATTGTCCGCCCAAGAGCTGGCGGACCGCACCCAGCTGAGCCGGCAGACCGCTCAGCGCTATCTGAAACTCCTGGAGCGCTCTGGGCGTGTGAGGCTGAGCCTCAAGTACGGCGAGACGGGCCGCCCGGAACATCGCTATGAGTGGGTTGCCAGCCTGTAGGCGCTGGGGCACGGCCATGAGCCGTGGAGGCAGAGTGTCGGCAGTTCCGCTCAGGCGGGGAGGCCTTTCACGCCGCGCCCGCCCCGGTGAGCGACCGGACCTCCGTCTCCGCGTGCCTCGCCGCATCCGGCACTTCGCGTGACGTGACAGTACCGATCCAGCCCGCGAGGAAGCCGAGCGGAATGGACACCAGGCCCGGGTTCTCCAAGGGGAAGTACTGCAGGTCCACACCCGGGAAGATGGAGTCCGGACTGCCGGAGACGACGGGGGACACCACGACCAGTGCCAGCGCGGGCACCAGCCCCCCGTAGACGGACCACACCGCCCCGCGCGTGGTGAAGTTCCGCCAGAACAGCGAGTACAGCAGCACGGGCAGATTGGCGGAGGCCGCCACGGCGAAGGCCAGGCCCACCAGGAAGGCGATATTGAGGTCGCTGGCGAGCAGGCTGAGGGCGATCGCGACCGCGCCGATCCCGACCGCGGCGACGCGCGCCACCGCCACCTCGCTGCGCTGCCTCGCGCCGGGACGGCGCAGTGACGCGTAGAGGTCATGGGCCACGGAAGCCGACGAGGCAAGCGTTGCACCGGCGACGACGGCGAGGATCGTGGCGAAGGCGACCGCGGCGACGACCGCAAAAAGAACCGTTCCGCCCGTGGAGCCCGCGCCGCCGCCGAGATCGAGCGCAAGCAGGGGCACCGCGGTGTTCCCGGACGCATGGGACGCGCGCACCGCATCGGATCCCACCAGCGCGGCAGCGCCGAGGCCGAGCACGATCGTCATCAGGTAGAAGCTGCCGATGAGGCCGATGGACCAGATGGCCGAGCGCCGTGCGGCCCGCGCGGTCGGCACGGTATAGAAGCGGGACAGGATGTGCGGCAGCCCGGCCGTCCCGAGCACGAGCGCAAGCCCGAGACTGATGAAGTCGAACCGCGCGGTCCAGTCGGCGCCGTACTTCAGCCCGGGCGCCAGGTACGCATCGCCGTGGCCGCTGCGCTCGGCCGCGGTGCGCAGCAGCTGGTCGATGTCGCCGTGGAACCGCGCCAGGACGAGTGCGGTCAGCGTGATCGCGCCGCTCAGCAGCAGGACCGCCTTGACGATCTGGATCCAGGTAGTGGCTCGCATCCCTCCCAACGACACATAGACCACCATGAGCGCGCCGACGCCGATCACGGTCCAGGTCCGCGCCGCCCCGTTCGTACCCCCCAGCAGCAGCGCGACCAGGCTGCCCGCCCCCACCATCTGCGCCACCAGATACAGAACGCACACGGTCACGGAGGAAGTTCCCGCCGCGATACGGACGGGCTTCTCCCTCATCCGTGCCGCGACGACGTCCGCGAACGTGAACCTCCCGCAGTTGCGGACCAGTTCGGCCACCAGGAAGAGCACCACGAGCCACGCGACGAGGAAGCCCACCGAGTAGAGCAGGCCGTCGTAGCCGAAGAGCGCGATGAGGCCGGTGACTCCGAGGAACGAGGCCGCCGACATGTAGTCGCCCGCGATGGCGAAGCCGTTCTCCATGGGGCTGAACAGACGTCCGCCTGCGTAGAACTCGTCAGCCGAGCCCTGCCGACCGCGGCTCACCCAGGTAGTGATCGCCAAGGTGACTGCTACGAACGCGCTGAAGAGCAGTAGTGCCAGAGTCTGGTGATCCCCCGTCACCGCTCGCTCTCCCTGGTCAGCTCCTCCTGTGTGTTCCACCTGAGTTCGAGAGCCGCGCGGTCTCTGCGGAGCCGGGCATGCCGGGCGTATGCCCACGTGAGCAGGAATGTGGAGAGAAACTGGCCGAGGCCGGCGAGCATCGCGATGTTCACGGCGCCCGCGACAGGCCGCGCCATCAGGTCCGGCGCCGTCGTCGCTGTCACGACGTACGCGAGGTACCAGCTGAAGAAGACGGCGACCCCGGGGAAAACGAATCTCCGGTAGCGGCTGCGCACCTCCTGAAAGGCCGGGCTGCGCTGCACCTCCAGATAGATCTCGGCGGCGGTACCGGTCCGCCCCGCCGACTCCCGGCGCGCGTGCGGTACGGCGGCAGCGGGCGCCGTCGTACCGTCCAACTCGCCCCAGCCGGAGGCGAGCGCGTCGTACCAGGGGTCGTCGGGCCGGACCCGCCCCCCGCCGCCACCGTCGTACTTCTCCACCGAACTCTCCTTGTCAGCGGACCACTTCGGCCACGCGCCAAGGATGGACAGAACGGGAAGATCTCGGACTCTTCAATCCTGCCTCTTCACCCCATCAGGTGATTCAACGCTCTGGTGACCGCGCTAGACCGTGCCGATAGACATACCGGGCGGTCTGAGCGCGGCCCTTGAGGCCTCTATCAGCGAAGCCCGCGAAGAGGCAGGAGCGTCCTAGGCGTCGATGCGCGAGCGGTCCAGCGTCGCGGCCGAGCCGGTGATGAACTCCTTGCGCGGCGCGACCTCGTTGCCCATCAGTAGATCGAAGACCTGCTCCGACGCCTCCAGGTCGGAGATGTTGATGCGGCGCAGGGTCCGGTGGCGCGGGTCCATCGTGGTCTCCGCCAGCTGGTCGGCGTCCATCTCGCCAAGGCCCTTGTAGCGCTGGATCGAGTCCTTGTAGCGCACGCCCTTGCGCTGGAACTCCAGCAGGGTCTCGCGCAGTTCCCGGTCCGAGTAGGTGTAGACATACTTGTCCTGGCCCTTCTTGGGCTGGACCAGCTCGATCCGGTGCAGGGGCGGCACAGCGGCGAAGACACGGCCCGACTCGACCATCGGCCGCATGTACCGCTGGAAGAGAGTCAGCAGCAGACAGCGGATGTGCGCGCCGTCGACATCGGCGTCGACCAGCAGAATGATCTTCCCGTACCGCGCGGCGTCGATGTCGAAGGTCCGGCCCGAGCCCGCTCCTATGACCTGGATGATCGCGCCGCACTCGGCGTTCTTCAGCATGTCGGAGACGGACGACTTCTGGACGTTGAGGATCTTGCCGCGGATCGGCAGCAGGGCCTGGAACTCGGAGTTCCGTGCGAGCTTGGCCGTGCCGAGCGCGGAGTCACCCTCGACGATGAAGAGCTCGCTCCGCTCCACGTCGTCGCTGCGGCAGTCGGCGAGCTTGGCGGGCAGCGAAGAGGACTCCAGTGCCGTCTTCCGGCGCTGGGCCTCCTTGTGCTGGCGCGCCGCGATACGCGTACGTGCCGCCGCGACCGCCTTCTCCAGGACCGCGCGGGCCTGCGCCTTCGCGTCCCGCTTGGTCGACGTCAGGAACTCCTTGAGCTCCTTGGCGATGACGTTCGCGACGATGCGGTTGGCGGCCGAGGTGCCAAGGACCTCCTTGGTCTGACCCTCGAACTGGGGTTCCGCGAGGCGCACGGTCACGACGGCGGTCAGTCCTTCGAGGGCGTCGTCCTTGACGATGTCGTCCTCGGCCACACGCAGCAGCTTCTGGGACCGCAGCACCTCGTTCACGGTCTTGGTGACAGAGCGTTCGAAGCCGGTGACGTGGGTGCCGCCCTTCGGGGTGGCGATGATGTTGACGAAGGACTTCACCGAGGTCTCGTACCCGGTGCCCCACCGCATCGCGACGTCCACGCCGAGCTCGCGCGTGACCTCGGTGGGCGTCATGTGGCCCCGGTCGTCGAGGACCGGAACGGTCTCCTTGAACGTGCCTTGCCCGGAGAGCCGGAGGACGTCGCAGACTGGCCTGTCCGGCGCCAGGAACTCACAGAACTCGCTGATTCCGCCATCGAAGCGGAAGGACTCCTCGCCCTTGCTGCCGTCCTCGCCCAGGCCGTACTCGTCGCGGACCACGATGGTCAGGCCCGGGACGAGGAACGCGGTCTGCCGGGCGCGCTGGTGCAGCGTCTCCAGGGAGAGCTTGGCGTCCTTGAGGAAGATCTGCCGGTCGGACCAGTAACGGACGCGCGTGCCGGTCCGGGCCCTCGGGATCTTCTTGACCTTGCGCAGTCGCGCCGCGGAGTCGAAGGACGCGTTGGGACCTTCGCCCTTGAACGCTCCGGGAACGCCGCGCCGGAAGCTGATGGCGTGCGTGCTCCCGGCCCGGTCCACCTCCACGTCCAGCCGTGAGGACAGCGCGTTCACCACGGATGCGCCCACACCGTGCAGACCACCCGAGGCGGCGTACGAACCGCCGCCGAACTTGCCTCCGGCGTGGAGCTTGGTCATCACGACCTCGACGCCGGAAAGGCCCGTCTTGGGTTCCACGTCGACGGGGATGCCCCGGCCGTTGTCCCGCACCTCCACGGACGCGTCGTCGTGGAGGATGACCTCGATGTGGTCGCAGTAGCCGCCGAGCGCCTCGTCGACGGAGTTGTCGATGATCTCCCAGAGGCAATGCATGAGGCCACGGCTGTCGGTCGAGCCGATGTACATGCCAGGGCGCTTGCGGACGGCCTCGAGCCCCTCGAGGACGAGCAGGTGCCGCGCGGTGTAGTTGGAACCGTCCTGGTCTGCTCCGGTCAGCAGCGCTGTGGACGGCACGGACGTCTCGGCGGTCACGCGGTTCGCTCCTCGCTGAATTTCTGGTGAGCCCCTCGTGGACAAGGGGCGGCTTCGGTCGCCGGTCAGAGGGTACCGAGGCCTGATAGAGCCGTTGTAACGCCACCCTAGACCGAGTTCAGGGTAGTCCAGAGTCGTATGCCTGTTCGATCCTTCGATGGAGTGAAGCGCACATCACGTTCCCTTCGAGGCATGAACCATTTAGCCTCGGGGCACGTCCTCATGAACAACCGGCAAGCCAGCCGGGAGGGCGGACCTGAAAGACAGCGCGAAACCGTACGACGCAAAGAGACGCACTACGGCACATTCGCCGCCAACCGGCAGCAGACAGCCGCCTCGCACAAGATTTTTCGAGGAAAAGCCACGAGCGGGAACGTTTTGGGGCTGGTTGGATGTTGACCCTGGTACGACAGCTCGTCGAGCTAGAGAAGAGGCGACGTGACTACTGTTCTGACCCCCGCGAGCCCACTGACGGCCGCTGATCGCTGCGACCGCTGCGGCGCCCAGGCATACCTGCGCGTCGTCCTGCTCAGCGGCGGTGAGCTGCTCTTCTGTGCCCACCACGGGCGCAAGTTCGAGCCGGAACTCAAGAAGATCGCCGCTGAGATACAGGACGAGACCGAGCGGCTGACGACCGCCCCGGCGTCCGCCACCGAAGAGGAACGCTGACACCTCGCATCCACGACGAGCCAGTTCCGGCATGAGGCCGGTGACCGGGCGGCTGCCCCTGCAATCAGGGCAGCCGCCCGATCTGGTACGTGGACATACGCGGTCAGTGACCCAGTCCCAGCGGCCTGAGCACGGCTGAGATCCGCGTGTAGACCCCTGGGCTCCCCGCCCATCCGCAGCCGCTCCCCCAGGAGACGAGACCCACGAGCCGCCCCCTGGCGACCAGCGGACCGCCGCTGTCCCCCTGGCAGGCGTCACGGCCTCCCGCACGCTCCCCCGCGCACAGCATGGATGCGGCGAGATAGGTCCCTTCACTGGTTCCCGGGTACGCCTGCTTGCAGAGCGAGTCCGGCAGCACCCGTACCTGCGCGGCGCGCAGGGTGCGTGCGTAGTGGCCGGCGCCTGTGGTGTCGCCCCAGCCGTAGACGGTGGCCCTGGTTTCGGGCGTGTATGCCGAGTCTCCCTGCCGTGCCATGGGGATCACATTGCGCTGGGGAAGCGGCGTGGCCAGTGTGAGGACTGCCGCATCGCCGGCGTTCGTGACGCTGTTGTGCCCGGGATTGATCGCCACGCGGCGTACCGGGATCTCCTTGCCGTCCTTGGCGAGGAGATCGTTGCGGCCCACGACGACCTTCAGATCGTCCCTGCGGCTCGGTGGCCCGCCGAGGACTTCCGCGCTCATACAGTGGGCCGCCGTCAGCACCGTCGACCGCCCGACGACCACTCCCCCGCAGAACTGCCCTCCCCGCGTACCCCCGAATCGGGCACGGCTGGAGAGCGCCACCACCCACGGGTTGTCGGCCACGTCGACCGGGGTGCCTCCGACGACTATGCGATCAGCCGCGGCGGGGGTCGGCGCAGCCAGCGGAAGCACAGCCGCCGCGGC
Source organism: Streptomyces himalayensis subsp. himalayensis (assembly GCF_013778455.1). Classification (GTDB taxonomy): domain Bacteria; phylum Actinomycetota; class Actinomycetes; order Streptomycetales; family Streptomycetaceae; genus Streptomyces; species Streptomyces himalayensis. The sequence continues at coordinate 29,625 of NZ_JACEHE010000032.1, forward strand.
CACCATGGCCAGCCCGCCCGTCACTGCCTTGGCAAGGGAACAACGCATACATGCTCCTTACTCTGAGTTGCAACGGCACACCCAGGGTGATCCAGGACGGCATGGCTCGCACGCGCGCAAAGCTTCCCTCAACAGGGCAACGGAAAGGCCCGGGCGCCTCACAGAGAGGCGTCCGGGCCTGTCGCAGTTGCCGTGGCGACTAGTCGAGGTAGTCGCGCAGCACCTGGGAACGCGAGGGGTGGCGCAGCTTCGACATCGTCTTGGACTCGATCTGACGGATGCGCTCACGCGTGACGCCGTAGACCTTGCCGATCTCGTCGAGGGTCTTCGGCTGACCGTCGGTGAGACCGAAACGCATGGAGACGACGCCCGCCTCACGCTCGGAGAGCGTGTCGAGGACGGAGTGCAGCTGCTCCTGGAGGAGCGTGAAGCTCACCGCGTCGGCCGGGACGACCGCCTCGGAGTCCTCGATGAGGTCGCCGAACTCGCTGTCGCCGTCCTCGCCGAGCGGGGTGTGCAGGGAGATGGGCTCGCGGCCGTACTTCTGGACCTCGATGACCTTCTCGGGGGTCATGTCGAGCTCCTTGGCCAGCTCCTCCGGGGTGGGCTCGCGGCCCAGGTCCTGGAGCATCTGGCGCTGCACGCGCGCGAGCTTGTTGATGACCTCGACCATGTGCACCGGGATACGGATGGTGCGGGCCTGGTCGGCCATGGCGCGGGTGATCGCCTGACGGATCCACCAGGTGGCGTACGTGGAGAACTTGTAGCCCTTGGTGTAGTCGAACTTCTCGACCGCGCGGATCAGACCGAGGTTGCCCTCCTGGATGAGGTCCAGGAAGAGCATGCCGCGGCCCGTGTAGCGCTTGGCGAGCGAGACGACCAGGCGGAGGTTGGCCTCCAGCAGGTGGTTCTTGGCGCGGCGGCCGTCCTCGGCAATGATCTCCAGCTCACGCTTCAGCTTCGGCGCGAGCTTGTCGGCGTTGGCCAGCTTGTCCTCGGCGAACAGACCGGCCTCGATGCGCTTGGCGAGCTCCACCTCCTGCTCGGCGTTGAGGAGGGGGACCTTGCCGATCTGCTTCAGGTAGTCCTTGACGGGGTCGGCGGTGGCGCCGGCCGCGGCGACCTGCTGCGCGGGAGCGTCGTCCTCGTCATCGTCGGACAGGACGAAGCCCTGTGCGCCGTCCTCGGCGGGCTCCTCGGCGCCGGGCTTGCCCGCGACCGCGGTCTCCTCGACGATCTCGTCGTCCAGGATCTCCTCGTCGTTCTTGGTGGTCTTCTTGGCCGTCGCCTTCTTCGCGACGGTCTTCTTGGCAACCGCCTTCTTGGCCGTGGCCTTCTTGGCGGCGGCCTTCGTTGCGGTCGCAGCCTCTTCGTCGGGGGCGTCGACGGCTGGGGCCTCGGGGGCAGCGGCGGTGGCCTTCTTGACCGTGGCCGTCTTGGCCGCCACCGTCTTTGTTGCGGTGCGCTTGGCCGGACTCTTCGCTGCGACGCTCTTGCGGGTGCGCTTGGGCTCGGCGGCACTGACCATCAGCGTCACACCCTCTTCCTCGAGGATCTGGTTGAGGCTGCGCAGTACGTTCTTCCACTGAGTGGCCGGAATCTGGTCAGCTTCGAAGGCCCGACGCACGTCATCGCCGGCGATCTGCCCATCGGCCTTTCCCCGCTCGATGAGCGCCATGACAGAGACGGACTCGGTGATCTCCGGCGGGAGCGTACGGGATGTGCTGGCCGACACGAACAACCTCTCGGAACGTTGGAAAACGGCTTACGGCCCCGTCCCGTGTGGACCGGAGCCGACGACCGCCGACTTGGGGATGGGCCGACGGGCGCGGGCGTGGGCCGGGGAGATGAACAGCGCCGTCAACGGCAGCTGTATTCCCTCCTCGACTGTCACCTCTTAGGTCATCGCGCTGTTCCCAGGAGCGTTACGCCCAATCTGCGTGGCCCGAGTCACACCACGTAAGCACTCAAAAGCACCTAGATACGGTCAGATGTGATCATATCTCGGGTTCAGCACGATCATGTTTGCTGCGCTTGTGCCCACAAACGGGCCCGGCGGCGCCTCCACCCACGCGTCGCCGGGCCAAGCCCTGGCCGTGCGGCCTCCGGTCCTCTTCCAGTGCTCGCGCCGTCAGTGCTCGCGAGGGGCCGGCACCACGCGCTCGACCTCTGGATGGACGATGAGCAGTTGGCGCATGGCCACCTCGGCGGCCGCTCCGTCGCCGGACGGGAGTGCCTCGACGATGCGGGAGTGGAGCGCGAGGGACGCCTCGTTCGGGCGGTCACAGCCCGTGACCGGGCCTCCGGAGACCTGGAGGGCCGCCGACACGATGCCGGACAGGTGCTCCAGCATGCGGTTGCCGGCGACCTGGATGAGCAGCGAGTGGAACTCCGCGTCGGCGCGGGAGAACGTGACGGCGTCCCCCTGCCCCATGGCGTGTCCCATGATCTCGACCATGTCGGCCAGGCGCTGCTGGACGTCCTCGCGTCCGTGCCCGGCGGCGAGGCGGGCGGCGAGCGGCTCGATCGTCCAGCGCAGTTCGCTCAGCTCACGCCGCTGGTCGTCGCGCTGCGGCCCGAAAGCCCGCCACTCGATGATGTCCGGGTCCAGGAGGTTCCAGTCGCTGACCGGGCGTACGCGCGTACCGACGTTGGGCCGGGCGCTGACGAGGCCCTTGGCCTCGAGTACGCGCAGCGACTCGCGGACGACGGTGCGGGAGACCTCGAACCGCTGGCCGATCTCCTCGGGAACCAGCGGGCGGTCTGCGCCCAGGTCGCCGGAGACGATCATCTGACCGAGCTGCTGGACGAGTTGGCCGTGCAGCCCGCGGCCGCGGCTGCCTGCGGCGCGTCGGCCCACGCGGCCCAGGTCCGGGTCGCCGCCCTCCCAGGCGGGGGCGCCGACGCGGTCGGCGGCGGGGGCCTCGGCGAAGGGGTAGCGGTCTAGTTCGCCCGGGCCGGCGAGGCCGGAGTCGGCGGGACGGGCGGCGGTCATCATGGTGTGCGCAAGGGTACTCACGGATCTTTTGTCGGCGCGGTTCCCAACTCCCTTGAGGTCTTTGGTGAAAAGCACACGAAAGGGTGATCGCTTACCCTGCCCTAATTGACGCCTTATCGGACAGAAACGAGCGTTCTACGGGAAGTTGCGGGCAGCACAGAAACGGATCGAGCCGAGGCCGGTCAACGGACCCGGCTGCGCATCGCGGTGAGCCCATAAGCGCAGAGCAGGGCGCTGAGTGACAACGCCAGCGCACCGCCGACGGGTTGAACGATCATCCGCACACCCGCCGCCACGTATCTCTCCGCCCCGAAGGGCCACTGGGCCAGGGCGAGATCGCGAAGCCGTCCCGGGAAGCCGGCTGCGGTGCGCGCGGAGGGCCCCTCGAGGGCTTTCTGAACGAGCGGTACGACGACGATCGGCACGGAGACCACCGCTGCGAGACCGGCGGTCGTGGACCGGAAGATTCCAGCAGCCAGCACACCGGCCCAGGCGCATCCTGCGACCATGCCGAACCAACTGGCGCTCAGGGACAACCAATCGACGGGAACTCTGGTCAGTTCCGGTCCGTATACGAGCTGCAGCAGCGCTGCGTCGCAGCCGACGGTCAGGAACGCCAACAGCAGTGCGGTGGCCGCGGCGACGACCAGCTTGGCACAGAGGAGTCCCAGGCGCCGGGGGACGGTGCCGCGGTCCGCGGCGAGGGCGGGATGGCGGAACTCGTCGCCGAAGGCGAAGGCCCCCAGGAGTCCAGCGCCGAGCGCGGCGGGCGGCAGCGGGAAGTCCTGGGGCCATGCGGCGAGCACGCGTGGTTGGGGTGTGTGTCCTGATCGGGCCAGAAGCAGGGAGACGAGGGCGGAGACGGCCAGTACGACGGCTGCCGTGACGTAGCCCGTGCCGACTCCGGCCGCTCGGTACAGCTCGTAGCGCAGCGGCCGGAGCGGGCCGCGGGCGGGACGGGCGGTGATAGGGGGAGGGAGCTGGGACAGCGGTTCGGGTTCTTTGCGTGTGGCGGGATGACGGTTGTCTTGTCGTGGGGCTGGGGTCTCCTGCCGTGGGGCCTGGGTCTCCTGCCGTGGAGCCGGCGCCTCGTGCCGTGAGGCTGGGGTCTCCTGCGGTGGGGTTGGGGCCGGGGCAGGTAGGGATTCGGGGAGGTCGGACTCGGATTCCGAGGGAGGAGCGGGCTCGGGAGGCGCGGGCTCGGTGCGGGTGGCGTGATCCGGCGAGGTGGCGGGGGCCTTGGGCCCCATGTCGCCCACCTCGTCGGCGAGTTGGTGGACGAGAATGCCGTGCCGGTAGGCGACCTCACCGACGTCCGCGCAGGTGCTTCCGTACACGGAAAGCCGGTTACCGTCCTCCTTGACCACCTCGATGGAACGCTGCGCGGCCCGGGCCTCCTTGGTGAGCAACAGGGCGAGCCTTGGTGCGTACGGCGTGCGGACGGCGACGCGTGGGCGGAGGCGGGTACGGGCGAACTCCGCGACCTCTTGGTCGGCGACGACTCTGCCCTCATCCAGGGTCACCACACGGTCGGCAGTCTGCGCGGCCTCCTTGGGATCGTCCGTGGTGAACAGGACGGTGCCCCCTTTGGTGGCGTGCGCGCGCAGAATTCCGTGCAGCCAACGGCTCTCACGGGCGGAGAGGTGATCGGCGGGATCGTCCAGGACCAGGGTGTGCGGGTCCGCCAGCAGAGCACAGGCCAGGCCGAGGCGGCGATCCATGCCGCGGGAGAGCGTGTCGAGCCGCTCGCCGCGGAGACTGACCAGGCCCACCACCTCGAGCACTTCGTCGGCGCGTTGCACGGGCACCCCGGCGGCTGCGCACAGCATCCGTAGGTGACCTCGCACCGTACGCGCCGGATGACCCGGGACCTCGCCCAGCAGGGCGCCCACTTCTCGGGAGGGGTGGGGAATGCAGTGCAGGGGGCGGTTTCTGAAATATGTGATGCCGCGGCCTGGTTGGAGTTCGAGCATCAGCCTCAGCAGCGTCGTCTTTCCCGATGCCGGGCCACCGAGCAGCGCCGTGACATGGCCGGGGAACGCCTCGAAGGTCACGTCGTCGACGGCAGGCGGCAGCTGCTTTCGTGCGTTGCTGGTCAGTCCGATGGCCTGGATCATCGCTTCCCTCATCGGAGGTGCGACCGCTCGGCGGCCGGGGCTCGACGGCCTGGACTCGTCCGTTGGATCAGGACGGACGGGACCGTGGATACCGCAGCAAGATAGCGTGACATTACCGCCTTTTCGGGCAGGAGATACACGCGGGTGTCAGTCGTGGCTGCTTGGCAATCCGGAACACCGTCCGCCGCGACCCCCTTATCGGAATGTCCGATGACCCGCTGGATCCAAGGTGGTTGCTTGGAGGTGGTTGCTTGGCCGCACGGAAGGACATCCGAGGAGGTTTGGAGAAGCGCCCCGCTGCAACCCCCACCGACCCGGCAATTCCCGGCGGTGCCCTCAGACTTCCGGGCGCAGCATCGGCGGATTCAGCAACGCCGCTCCACCCGCGCGGAACAACTGCGCTGGGCGGCCTCCCTGGCGGGTGGTGGTACCGCCGGTGGGGACCAGGAAGCCTACGGTGCCGGTCACTTTGCGATGGAAGTTGCGAGGATCGAGGGCGACTCCCCACACCGCCTCGTACACCCGGCGCAGCTCGCCGACGGTGAACTCCGGCGGGCAGAAGGCGGTGGCCAGGGACGAGTACTCGATCTTCGAACGGGCACGCTCCACGCCGTCCGCCAGGATCTGTGCATGATCGAAGGCGAGCGGGGCCGCCTGCTCGCCCTCGCGGGCATACCCGCCCTGGTTGAGCAGCGCCTCGACGGGTGCCCACCGGGCACTGTACGCATCCCCACCGGCCCGGGGGGCGGGCAGGTCCGGGGCCAGCACAAGGTGGGCGACGCTGACCACACGCATCCGCGGATCACGCTTCGGATCACCGTAGGTGGCGAGCTGCTCGAGATGGGCGCCCTTGCCCTGCGCAGGGGCGGCAGGGTCATGTGCACACAGCCCGGTCTCCTCGGCGAGCTCCCGAGCCGCCGCTGCCGCGAGATCTTCGTCAGCCCTCACGAACCCACCGGGAAGCGCCCACCGCCCCTGGAACGGGGGCTCACCGCGCCGCACCACCAGTGCGCACAGCGAGTGACGGCGCACGGTCAGCACGACCAGGTCGACAGTGACGGCGAAAGGCGGAAAGGCTGACGGGTCGTAGGGCATGCCGCGATCATAGTCGTCTCCCTGACGATAAACACTCCTTTCGGTGGTGCTTCCAGGACTGATCCACAGCGCTCCGACGGCGTTCCATGGCCTGCTGTCCGTGCTGGTCCGGCGGGTCAGACCTCCGGCTGCGGTTCTCGGCTTCCTCCTCGATCATGGCCTGCCCGATCCTGCCGCCGCGTACGGCACGCGACCGCGATATCCACCTCGGTCGGCCCGATCTCACCCACGGGGCACCTCGGGAGGCACATAGCGTCACGGTTTCGGGCGGGGCTTCGGGGTGGCGCCAGGCCTCGGCGGGACCGCGGTTCCCGTTCGGTCGCGTGCTCATTCATTGGTCGCTGCGCGCAGTGCGCCGGCCGATGCGCCGCTGGACAGGGGGTCGAGTGTTCCGGGTGCTCGGCTGGCCGGCTCGATTGCCCTTCGCCCGGGGGCTGCCCCCGCTTGCTCCAGGGCTGCCCCCACGTCCTGGCCTACGGCGCCGATGGTTCGGCCCCAAGGGCAGGGCGGGGAGGCTCAGGCCCGAGGTCTGCGCAGGGGGCGCCGGCCTCGGCGAGCGGGCGGGCGAGTCGGACGGGTCCTGCAAGTCGGACGGGTCCTGATCGGGTTGCAGGGCCGCCGCCTCCCGTTCGGCGCGCTCGCTGCGCAGACAACGGCGGATGGACTCCGGGTCCAGGCCTTCGTTGCAGGCCCGGTGCAGCAGGACGGCGAACGTATACCCCGGGTCTGCGCCCAGGGCCATGGCCAGCGCCTCTCGGGCTTCCAGCTCGTCCCCGAGCGACCAGGCGACCCAGCCTGCGAGCGTCAGCGGCGCCGCGGCATGCTCGCCGTAGGGACCGACGCAGCGGCGCGCCAGCGCCCTCCAGAGACGCAGAGCCGCGAGTGCCTCGTCGCCCTCCATCCACTCGGCTGCCTGATCACGCGTCGTCCGCTCCTGCAGTCCGAGGATCAGTGCCGCCGCCTCGTCGTGTGCGATGAGTTCGTCGTCCCTGAGATCGGCTCGGTAGGGGCCTCCGACAGCCGGGGTGTCGGCGAGTCGGCCGATGATCCGGCGGGCTAGATCAAGGGTCTCCGCCGCGACCTTCGGACCGTCCGCTTCGTCCAGGATCCGGGGGACGAGCGCCATGACAGCTGCATCGAGGGCTCGCTCCTGCTCCTCAGCTGTTGCTTGGGTCCCCCAGGGAACGAGCCTGGCCCTCAGCTCGCGAAGGGTGCCGCGCACCTGCATGCCCGCGTAGGTGGCGGCAGCCGCCAGGACCGAGGTGCCGGGAATACCGAGCGAGACGCCTTCCGGGGGACAGCAGCGCTCTCCGGGGCAGCAGTACGACCAGGAGCGGCCGCCGGAGATGCACAGCGCCTCCACCACAGGGACATCGAGACCACCGCATGCCGTGCGCAGCAACTGCGCGAGCGGCCGCAGACGTTCCATGACCTGCTGTCCCGACTCGGCCCCCACGGGGTCCTGACAGAGGAAGGCGACCATGCCCTCGGGCCGGGCACCGCGCCGCTCGCTGCCCGTCACAAGGGACTGGGCCAACTGCTCGGCGACGGCGGGCCAGTCCTCCTCGCGCTGAGGGATACCTAGTCGCGCACGAGCGCCGAAACGTCCGCGCCCGTTCCGGTCGTGCACCGTGACCAGCACGATGCTGTCCTCCGGCCGGTATCCGAGCAAGTAAGGCAGCGCATCGGCCAGTTCGGACGCGGTGCGCAGCGTGATCTGCTGGTCGGCGGCCAGATCTGCGGACTCGCCGTGTCCGACAGGAGTCGTGAGGTCGCCAGGTCCGGAGGACCCTGTGGAGTCGTTGTGATTCGTCATGCGCCGACTTTCCCGCGGATCTCAACGTTCCGGTTTCCCCTGTGGATAACTCCAGTCAGGAACACGACAGAAGTTGTCCACAGTCCAGCGGACCGTTCGCGCGATGTCCGACCCATCGGGTTGCATGGGGGCATGAGCAACGAAGAACTGCGTACGGCGGCTGATGCCGTTCTCGCCCGTCTCGTCGGTGACCGGACGGGAGGCGCCCGGCTCCGCGAGGACCAGTGGCGGGCGATCGAGGCGCTCGTCGCCGACAAGCGCAGGGCTCTGGTCGTGCAGCGCACGGGCTGGGGCAAGTCCGCCGTGTACTTCGTCGCGACCGCGCTCCTGCGCGAGCGAGGCAGCGGCCCCACCGTCATCGTGTCCCCGCTGCTGGCGCTGATGCGCAACCAGGTCGAGGCAGCCGGGCGCGCAGGCATCCGCGCTCGCACCATCAATTCGTCGAACACGGAGGAGTGGGACGTCATTCAGGCCGAGGTGGCCGCGGGCGAAGTCGACGTCCTCCTGGTGAGTCCGGAGCGCCTCAACAACCCCGATTTCCGCGATCATGTACTGCCCAAGCTGGCGGCGGCGACGGGCCTGCTGGTGGTCGATGAGGCGCACTGCATCTCCGACTGGGGCCACGACTTCCGGCCCGACTACCGACGGCTGCGCACCATGCTCAGCGATCTTCCGGCGGGAGTCCCCGTGCTGGCCACCACCGCGACGGCGAACGCGCGCGTGACGGCCGATGTCGCCGAGCAGCTCGGCACCGGCGGCAGTGCGGACGCGCTGGTGCTTCGCGGACCGCTCGACCGGGAGAGCCTCAGCCTGAGCGTGCTCGGACTGCCCGACGCCGCGCACCGCCTGGCCTGGCTCGCCGAGCATCTCAGCGAGCTGCCGGGCTCGGGGATCATCTACACGCTCACGGTCGCGGCCGCCGAGGAGGTCACGGCCTTCCTGCGCCAGTGCGGTCACACGGTCGCTTCGTACACCGGGAAGACGGAGAACGCCGACCGACAGCAGGCCGAGGACGATCTTCTCGCCAACCGCGTGAAGGCACTGGTGGCCACGTCCGCGCTGGGCATGGGCTTCGACAAACCCGACCTCGGCTTCGTCGTCCACCTGGGTTCGCCCTCCTCCCCCATCGCCTACTACCAGCAGGTCGGGCGCGCCGGCCGCGGCGTCGAGCATGCAGAGGTGCTGCTGCTTCCGGGCAAGGAGGACGAGGCCATCTGGAAGTACTTCGCGTCGATCGCGTTCCCGCCCGAGGAGCAGGTGCGGCGCACGCTCGACGCCCTGTCCCAGACGGACCGGCCGTTGTCGCTTCCCGCGCTCGAGCCTCTTGTGGAGCTGCGCCGCTCCCGGCTCGAAACGATGCTCAAGGTCCTCGATGTGGACGGTGCGGTGCGTCGGGTCAAGGGCGGCTGGATCTCCACGGGCGCGCCCTGGACGTACGACGCCGAGCGCTATGCGTGGGTCGCCAAGCAGCGGGAAGCCGAGCAGCAGGCGATGCGCGAGTACGCCATGACGACCGGTTGCCGGATGGAGTTTCTGAGAAGGCAGCTGGACGACGAGGAAGCGGCTCGTTGCGGGCGTTGCGACATCTGTGCCGGAGCTCGGTTCAGCGATGCCGTGTCTCCGGCAGCGCTGGCCGCGGCGCGCGGTGAACTGGGGCGAGCGGGCGTCGAGGTGGAGCCCAGAAAGATGTGGCCGACCGGTCTTGAAGCGGTGGGCATCAGCCTCAAGGGACGTATCCCCGCGAGTGAACAGGCCGCCGTCGGCCGGGCTCTGGGGCGGCTCTCGGACATCGGCTGGGGCAATCGGCTACGGCCCATGCTCGCTCCACGGGCTCAGGATGGGCCAGTGCCCGACGATGTGGCTAAGGCCGTGGTGGGCGTGCTGGCCGACTGGGCGAAGGGGCCCGGCGGTTGGGCGCCCAGTGCACCCGACGCCCAGGCTCGTCCGGTCGGCGTCGTGACGATGGCGTCTCGCACGCGACCGCAGTTGATCCAGTCTCTTGCCCTACGGATCGCAGAGATCGGCCGCCTTCCCCTGCTGGGCTCCGTGGAGTACTCGCCCGGGGCCGAGGCCCTCCATGCGTCGCGCAGCAACAGCGCGCAGCGGCTCAAGGCTCTGAACGGTGCTCTCACCGTGCCCCCTGAACTGGCTTCGACTCTCGCAGAGGCTCGCGGCCCTGTTCTGCTCATCGACGATGCGACAGAGACCGGTTGGACGCTGGCGACAGCCGCACGACTCCTACGGCGGGCCGGGGCAGAAGCCGTTTTGCCGCTCGTCCTTGCCGTACAGGGATGACGAGGGCATCGGTACGCAGCCCTGGCCAGGGATATAAGGAGCGAATCGTCCCATTTCGATCAGCGGTCTCAATTGCTCGTTGCCGCAAGGCACTGTGCCGGGAAGAATTGGACTCGCTCCCGCATGGCCCTCTTCGCTGTGAAAGGGCTTTCCGCGGTGCGCTCCCCCAAGCCCGATCCCCACCCCGCCCCCGCGTGGGCGCGTAGCCGAAGGGAGGACCGTGACCTTCGGATTCGCTCCGTCCACTTCCGCTGCGGCGTCTGCCGCGATGGCCGTCGACTCCGCCAGCCGACTTGCCCGGATGCTTGAGCCGGCCGAATGGGCATCTGCAGGCATACCGCTGTTGCGCAATCCACGTGAGGTCGTCAACGGCCTGCATGTCCGGCACCGTCCGACACCCGCGACCGCTGTGGTGGCCGTACTGGATCCGGACGAGCGGCTCACGGCGAGCGCCTCCTTCAACCGGCGCTCATCCGCGACGGACGGCTGGGTGTTCCGCAATGCGCTGCTCTCACAGCTGCGCCGCGTCATCCCGCATGATCTTCGCCGACGCACGCCCGTCCGCACCGCCGTGCTGCTCTACTGCCGCGAGGGCGATGCCCGTTGGACGGAGGAGGACGGGGCCTGGATGTGGGGGCTGCGCGACGCGTGCACGCTGCACGGGCTGCGGTGCGGCGCATACATCACATTGACGCATGACGGCTGGCAGGTGTTGGGCGAGGGTCGCGGCGGCCGTCGGCCCAACGCCACCTCGGCACCGACGGCGTTCGCCGAGGAGCCGCCGATACCGCGCATGGGCGGCGCGGCGTCCGATGTGCTCCGCCGGGCGGCAGCACGCTGAAGCAGCACCGCAGTGAGGCCACTGTGACAGCCGCCATGTGCTGACCGGCAGGCAGCATCATCGTCGTCATCACCCGGGCCATACTGGCCCCGGAAGCAGCGAAGGCTGGAGAGGGCGGCCGCGGGAAACCGCCAATTCCCCACCGGCCACTGCCGCGAGTCGAGTCGCCCACTCTCCACACCATCACAGTGGGAGCCGGTGACATTGGACGCCGCTACGGCTGCTCAACGCCGAAGCCGGACGGAAACCGCGGAACTCGGTCGCCGACAACGGCGTCATCACGGTCACCGACAGCCGCCTCTGGGTCCCGCATCTCGACCCGCGCGGCCCACAGTGAGCGACCAGGATCCGGCGGTGAGTGAGCAGCGCCGCCGCCTCGGGTGCCACCCGTGCAAAGACATCCCTCGGGGGGCAACCTCGGGGCACCCCTCGGGAACACTCCGCGCAAACACACCCTCATGGGCATCGCACATGGGCATCGCACATGAGCGTCCCGCATGAGCATCCCGGCCGTGGCTCCAGCCGGACGGCGGGGCGGGTCAGACCCCGGCGCCCAGCACCGCGTTGATGCGCTGCGGGTCACCGCAGACAACAAGCAGGGCGCCGGCCCGGCCATGCGCCAGCGGTAGTGCAGCGGCCGCGGCCTCGTCGGAGCCTCCGTTGACCGCGACGACGACCACCGGGCGGGACGCGACGCGGCCGGCGGCCGAGGCCTCGGCGTAGAAGACGTCGTCACCCGCGTCGTGCTGAGCCCAGTACGCGGCCTCGCCGAAGGACAGCTCATGGGCCGCCCACGGGTGCGACTCACCCGTGGTGATCACCAGGATGTCCCCGGGCGGGCGCCCTGACTCGAGGAGCAGGTCGACGGCTTCCTCCGCAGCGTCCAGCGCGCCCTCGGCCGAGGCCGGGATCAGCTGAATCTGCGGCGACGCGGACGTCGGGGAAGGCGCAGGAGTGGAAGGAGAAGACGGCGATGACGCCGGGGCGGACGTCCCCGGCTTGGCAGCCGACGACTCGCGCGACGTGCGTTGCGCGGGCGGCATCGGCCGGACAGGGCCCGGGCGACCGGGGCGCGGTGCAGCCGCGGGGCGCGGGCCGGGTACGGGGCGGGGGGTCGGCGCGGTACGGCTGCTTGCCGAAGAGGCGCGGGGACCCTGGGCACTCTCGTGAATCTGAGGCTCCTCGGGAATGAGAGGCATGGGCTGATGTTTATCAAACGCCGTTGCGGCTCGCGTCGGCGGGTGGCACATGGGTGCGAAGGGAATCGTCAGAAATCGAAGCCGAGCTGCCCCTCGATCTCCGGAACGCTTCCTTCCACCCAGGTACGCGCCTTCTTGAGGTGCCGCCACCGGGGCAACGCATCAAGATACGCCCACGAAAGCCTGTGGTGGGGGGTGGGGCCCCATTCCTCCAGCGCGGCCCGGTGCACCGGGGACGGATAGCCGACGTTGGCCGCAAAATCGAAGTGTGCATGGTCGATGCCCAGTTCGGCCATCATTTTGTCGCGCTGAACTTTGGCGATCACGGATGCGGCGGAGACGGCCACGCAGGACTGGTCGCCCTTGATCACCGTACGGACCCTCCAGGGAGCGCCCAGGTAGTCGTGTTTCCCGTCGAGAATGACCGCGTCGGGCCGGACCGGCAGCGCCTCGAGGGCGCGTCCTGCCGCCAGCCGCAGCGCTGCTGTCATCCCCAGGTCGTCGATCTCCTCCGGGGAGGCGTGACCGAGGGCGTGGGCCGTGACCCAGGAGACCAACTCCGTGGCGAGCTCGGTGCGTCGCTTGGGAGTGAGCAGCTTGGAGTCGGTCAGCCCTTCGGGTGGGCGACGCAGTCCGGTGATCGCCGCGCAGACGGTCACCGGGCCGGCCCACGCACCGCGCCCGACTTCGTCGACACCGGCGATGATCTTCGCTCCGGTGGTGGCTCTCAGGGAGCGCTCGACACGGTGGGTGGGTGGTTCGTAGGGCATGGCGCACAAAGCGTACGCCGCCCGGAGCCCCGCGCAACACCCAGGTCAGGGAAACGGAGCGACCCGCATACGTGACACACCGGCGAGGCCCCCGTGCTCCCCTGCACACAGGCGCACGCAGACAACCGCCACGACGCCGTCACCGCAGTCCGCTCGCCATGACACCGGCAGTGCACGCCCCGCATCACCCGCCGTCCGGGCGCCGCGCCACCGGCAGTCCGCGCCCCGCATCACCCGCCGTCCGCGCCCCGCATCACCCGCCGTCCGCGCCCCGCATCACCCGCCGTCCGGACGCAGCAGCGGCATCATCACCCGGTCGATCATCTCCTCGATGTCACGCTCGCCCCATTCACTTCCGCACATCTTGGAGCGGTACATCATCATCGCCGGGATGACATCGCACACATAGTCGTCGACCGCTCCGGAACGGACCTCTCCCCTCTCCACCCCGCGGCGCACCACCTCCTTGATAAGACCGACCGTCGGCTCGACAACGCCTTCCAGGATCACGCCATGAAACCGCTCAGCGGCAGCCCCATCGCATTCGTGAATGATCGAGCGAAGAGCGAATCCAGGTGGTGAGTACATCGCCTCACGCACCTCACGGCACAGCTCCAGCAGATCCTCACGGACACTTCCGCGGTCCGGCGGGGCATCCAAGGTCGACAGTCCTGCCTGGAGTGCGTCCGCGACCAGATCCTCCTTGGACGGCCAGCGGCGATAGACAGCCGCCTTGCCTGTCTGCGCGGCCGCGGCGACGCCCTCCATCGTGAGCCCGTTCCAGCCGACCGTGCCGAGCTGATCCAGGGCGGCCTCGAGAATCGCCCGTTCCAGCACGGGCCCACGCCGACGCAGGGAGGTCGCCGGGGAGGCCGCCTGAGCGGGAGCGGCCGTCCAGCGCGAAGTAACCATGTGCATCTCTCCGATGTGCGGGTGCAGCAGCCTACGCAAACAGGCGCCTGGGCAGCATCTTCAGTGAACGGTTGCGTTCACTGTGGGGGACTCACTACCGTTGGCGCGACAGTGAACGCCAGCGTTCACTAACGTTCTTGTGGGGGATCCATGACTACCTCTCAGTTAATCCAGGACCCGAAGCCGGGGGCGGCTCGCCGGGAGGGGCGCCCCGGCATAGCCCTGACGGTCATCGCGGCCTGCCAACTCATGGTGGTACTCGACGCGACGATTGTGAACATCGCGCTCCCGCACATCCAGGATGCGCTCAAGTTCTCGACGACCGATCTCACCTGGGTCGTCAGCGCGTACACCCTGACCTTCGGCGGCCTGCTGCTGCTCGGCGGCCGTGCGGGCGACATCCTCGGCCGGCGCCGGGTCTTCCTGACCGGCATCCTCGTCTTCACCCTCGCCTCCCTACTCGGCGGACTGGCCCAGGAACCCTGGCAGCTGCTGGCAGCGCGCGCCCTGCAAGGCGTGGGTGGCGCCATCGCCTCGCCCACATCGCTGGCCCTGATCACCACTACGTTCCCCGAGGGGCCCGAGCGGAATCGGGCCTTCGGCGTCTTCGCGGCGGTGTCCGCGGGCGGCGGCGCCATCGGCCTGCTGGCGGGCGGCATGCTCACCGAGTGGCTCGACTGGCGCTGGGTGCTCTTCGTCAACGTGCCCATCGGTGTGCTGATAGCCGTGCTGACCCCGATGTACATCAACGAGTCCGAGCGCCATCCGGGACGGTTCGACATCTCGGGCGCGCTGACGTCGACAGTCGGCATGGCCTCCCTCGTGTACGGGTTCATCCGGGCCGCCGAGGAGGGCTGGAGCGACAGCCTCACGCTGGGGTCGTTCGGAGTGGCGGTGGTGCTGCTCCTGGCCTTCGGACTCATAGAGAGCCGGGCCAGGGAACCGATCACTCCGCTCAAGATGTTCGCGGACCGCAATCGTTCCGGCACGTATGTGATCATGCTGAGCCTGGCAGCGGCGATGTTCGGCATGTTCTTCTTCATCGTGCTCTTCGTGCAGAACGTGCTGGGGTACACGCCGATCGAGGCGGGCCTCGCCTTCCTGCCGGTGACGGTCGCGATCGTCACGGGCGCGGGTCTGTCGCAGCGCCTGCTGCCGGTGCTCGGCCCCAAGCCGTTCATGCTGGGCGGCTCGACGCTTGTCGTGCTCGGGCTCGGCTGGCAGACGTTCATCAGCCCCGACAGCTCGTATCTCAGCGGTGTGCTCGGCCCGATGCTGCTGTTCGGCTTCGGTATGGGGCTGAACTTCGTCACACTCACCCTCACCGCTGTCTCGGGCGTCGGCCAGCACGAGGCGGGTGCGGCATCGGGTCTGCTCAACGCGACCCAGCAGGTGGGTGGTTCGCTGGGTCTGTCCATTCTGACCACGGTGTTCGGTACGGCGAGCCGGGACGAGGCGAAGCCGCAGCTCCAGGACTTCATGGCGAACGGCTCGGCGGAACAGAAGGCGGCGTTCGCCAAGTCCGGTCAGCTGCCCCCGCCGTGGAGCCACGAGGTACTCGCCCACGGCATCTCGACCGCCTTCATCCCGGCCGTGGCGATGGCCGTACTGGCCCTGGTCACGGCAGCGCTGGTGATCCGGGTGCGCAAGAGCGACCTGGAAGCGCTGGCCGGCACAACCGGGACAGCAGGGCCCTCGGGAGGCTGACAGAGGTAGCCCCCCTCGGACGAGAGACGCAGCCCCCACTCGGACGAGAGACGCGTTGCGGTAAGACGTGGGTGCCGGGCCGTACACAACGGCGCAACCGGCCCGGCACCAGCGGACGCCTCCGCGGACAGCGGACTCCTCCGCGCACCAGCGGACTGCTCCATGCCCAGCGGACTCTTCCGCGGAGCAGCGAGCTCCCCAGTGGCTCCAGCGCATTCGTCAGCGGTACATGAGGTCCTGCCGTATCTGGTTGCAGGTCTCCCAGTTGTCGGTCAACGGCCGATCGTCGAGTATCCGCCGGGCTCGGGCCTGGCTCCAGCTCGTCGCATACCAGGGTCCGTCGCCGTCCCGGAGGTCCTCGGCGATGCTCTGTAGCACGCAGGAGCGCAGCGGTTCCTCGAGCTGGTCGAGGGCCGGTACGGCGTCGGCGGACAGCCCTCGCGCGTACTCGAGGTCGAACTTGCCGGTGTCCTCATAGCGCTGGACGTTGCGCTCCGCGATCAGGCCGTCGGGAGACAGCAGCCCGAAGGCGAGCACACCCGCCGCGGCGCTCGCAGCGACGACGCGCGGCAACCGGCCGGCGCCCCACACTCCGGCGGCCATGATCAGGAGGATGACGAGGCCGAGCCAGAGCTCCACGGCCACCACCGAGATCCTCAGCCGCGTCAGTCCATACGCCTCCACGTACATGTCCATGCGCCGCACCGCCGACGCTACGACAACGAGCGTGAGAACACAGAGAGTTCCCAGAACCCCCCGCACCAGGCCTCGATCGCCCGGTGTCCCACGCGGAGCCCAGCGCAGCGCGAACACGATGACGAGCAGCGTGAGGAGGGTGGCGATGAGCAACTGCCAGAACCCCCGGCGCGCATACGCCGCATACGTCAGGCCCGTCTTCTTCAGTACGGCGTCGTATCCGCCGAAGAGAACGGCGAGCTGGACGGCGTTGAAGGCCGCGAACAGCACGTTGAGCACGATCAGCGGCAGCGCCCACTCGACGCGGCCGCGGGCCCGGCCAGGGGCGACCTCGATCCGGTCCCAGTGAAGCGGTGCGGCGGCCGTGTGGGCGGCAGCCAGCGCGCCGACCACACCGAGGGCGAGAAGCAGCAGGCGCCAGGGCCCGTCCGCGACCGATACGTCGGGCATCAGATCACCCAGCACGTCCGCGAAGGCGGCGTCGGCCGAGGCGAACAGGGCGCCGAAGACAAGCAGCAGACCAGCGGTCACCACGGCGACGCGCACCACGGAGCCGAGATTGCCCCGGGAGCCGCCGGTCCGGTCGCGCAGACCGCGCCAGCCCCAGGACAGGCCCGTGAGGAGCGAGGTGAAGACGCCGAACGGGCCGAGCAGCACGCCGGGCCAGGTGCGCGAGCCGTGCAGCGCGAGCGAGCCCAGCGCCAGAGCGGAGACGACGGCCAGGAAGGACGGCAAGTCGGCGTCGCGCAGGGCGGGCACGAGCAGCAGGACGAGCCCGCCGACGGCCCACGCCACCGTCCATGGGCGGGGCCGGCGGCCTGCGGCCTGGGCGGCGAAGAAGGCGCCGAGCGCGGCCGGGATCGCGATGATGAGCAGGTTGAGGGCCACACCGTCGCCCAGCAGCAGCATGCTGAGGACACCGGTGGCGAGCACCGACCAGAGCGTGGCTACGCGGATACGCGCGGGAGGCTCGCCGCGCAGGTGCTCGAAAGAGGGGCCGCCGTCGGGGAGCGGGGCGCCCCAGTCGGAGTCGTAGTGCGTGGCGACGGCATCCTCCTGCTCCCCTTCGCCCCCGAGCTTCCCCGTGGCTCCAGGGGCCCCGCGGCCTCCAGGCTTCCCGCCGCCTCCGGGCTCGACTCTGCCTGGAGGCACCCCTCCCTCTGCTTGCTCCGCTTCATCAGCCGGCTGCCCTTCACGCGTCGGCTGCGGTTTGGACGGTCTGTCGGACACGGGACCCCCTCCCGACCGGTCGCGAAAGGCCCACGCGCGCGTGGCGGTGTCAGTCGGCGACCTGTGTCTCGTTCGGCGCACGCCCGACATGATCAACAGGCGGCGTGGCCGAAAGGCTAACCCCGCACGTGACGGAAGGAGACCCGCCGAGCGTACTGTGGCATGACCGTGACAGTTGGCCCATCGGAAGGCATCAGGCCGACGAACAAATCAGGTCGCTGCGCGGGGTCCGCCGGGCCCCATGCTCTCAGGGCGCCGCGCCCGTCCCCCAGGCCGGCAAGTCCTCCGTCCGGTTCAGCCATTCCGCCGGTGGCGCTCCCGCCTTGCACCCGGCGATCACGCCGCCCACGATGGCGCAGGTCGTGTCCACGTCGCCGCCCGCCTGGGCGGTGTTCCAGAACGCGTTCTCGTAGTCGCCGAGGCCCCGTGCCGCCGACCAGAGCGCGAACGGCACCGTGTCATGGGCCGTCGTACGGCGCCCGCAGCCGAGCACCGCGGCGACCGTCGCCGTGTCGCCGTAGTCGAGCATGTCCCGGGCCCGTCGAAGCCCGGCCCCGACGGCGCTGCGCGGCACCAGGGCGATGACGCCGTCGAGCAGCGACTCGGGCGTGGGAGGGCCCGAGGGATCCGCCGCCAGCGCTGCCGCCGCGGCGACGGCCATGGCGCCCACGACGGCCTCACGGTGCTGATGCGTGGGGTAGGCCGAGATCTCCGCCTGGTGCGTGGCCTGCTCGGGGTCGTCCGCGTACCAGGCGCCGAGGGGCGCGATCCGCATCGCGGCGCCGTTGCCCCAGGAACCCTGCCCTTTGAACAGCGCGGCGGACAGCTCGCGCCAGTCGCCGCCCTCGCGGATCTGGCGCAGCAACCGGTTCACCGCGGGCCCGTAGCCGCGGTCGAAGTCGTGGTGCTCCGCGAACGACTGGGCCAGCGCGTCCTGGTCGATCCGGTGATGCGCGGCCAGGACGGCCACGATGGAGCACGCCATCTCGGTGTCGTCCGTCCACTGCCAGGGGGCGGGAGGCAGCTCGCGGCGCTTGAGCAGCGGATAGTTCGCAGGCACGAAGAACTGCGAGCCCAGCGCGTCTCCAACAGCGAGTCCGCGCAGGCTGGCCAGAGCGCGGCCCAGGCGCCCGTCGGGAGAGGAGTCAGCGGTCATCTCGCCGCCACTTTATCCGGTGATCCCGTACGGCTCCGGTTCGCGCCAGCGATCGAACGGCCGGTCCAGCGTGTACTTGCCGTTCTCCCCGAGAACGAGCATCCGCGTCTCGCCGTTCCCGGGATTCGACAGGCACTCGAACTCGGCCACCGTCCAGTGGAACCAGCGCATGCAGAACAGCCGCATGGTCAGACCGTGGGTGACGAGCAGCACGTTCGGGGGATGGTCCGGCGCCTCGAAGCTGCGGAACAGGCTCTCCAGGAACGCCCCCACCCGGTCGTACACGTCGGCGCCCGACTCGCCCTGCGCGAAGCGGTAGAAGAAGTGGCCGTAGGCGTCGCGATAGGCCTTCTGCAGGCGTACGTCGTCGTGGTCCTGCCAGTTGCCCCAGTCCTGCTCGCGCAACCGCGGTTCCTCACGGATCCGTACCAGTTCGGGGTCCAGGCTGAAGGCGCTGAGGGTCTCATGGGTACGGCGGTACGGCGACACGTACACGCTGACGCGTTCCCGGCCGAACAGTTCCCGTAGCCTGTCGCCGGTCTCCTCCGCCTGGCGCCGGCCCGTCTCGGTGAGCGCCAGTGCGTGGTCCGGCTCGCGCTCGTACACGGTGTCGTCGGCGTTGCCCACCGACTCCCCGTGCCGCACGAGGACGATGCGCCGTGGTCGTGCCATGTTCAAACCCTAGATCGATGTCCGGCGGTCGAGCACATGTACGGACCAACCGGCGTACGCGTCATAGCTCAATGCCACGGGACGACACCGTCCACATCACACATCCGCATCGCCGATCCACATCACACGTTCCACGAGGGCTCCAGCTCCACGATGTCGCCGGCCAGGGCCGCCACATCCGCGTCCGTCTGGGCCCGCAGGGCAAGGCGTTCCACGCGTTCGACGCGGTACTTGCCGTGTTCGGCGGCCGACTGCCACATCGACAGCACCAGGAACTCGTGGTCGGGCGCCTCACCGAACAGGCCCCGCACCATTCCCGGAGAGCCGGCCATGGCGGGGTTCCACACCTTCTCCTGCATCAGCGCGAAATGTTCGACGCGGTCCGCATGGACGCGGCAGTGAGCGACGCGCACCACGTCGGCATCCGTGAACCGGGGTTCGAAGCCGGTCTTCACATCGAACCGGTGGTCGAAGAGCTTGACCTGGGCGTCCTTGAAGGTGCCCGACTGGGCGGCGGCGAGCCGGTCGTGGGAGCGTGCCATGAACGAGTCGTAGAAGGTCCGGCTCTCCCAGAAGGCGAAGACATGGGCCACCCCGGGCCTCAAGCGGCTCCAACCCCCGCCCTGCCCACGGAAACCCGGCTCCCCCGGAAGCCCCGCCCATTTCCGCTGCCCCCGTTCAAAACCGCGGCGGTCCACCACGGTGCAGCGAATCCACTTGACCAGCACCGCGCCATCGTAAGGCCAGGGAGCACGGCCCCGGTCGCTCTCAGTCGGAGGATCCTTCCAACGGCCATGACGTCTACGGCTGTTGACCACCGCACCCAGGGCGCGGAGGAACCATACTGGACACCAGACGTAACAGACGGACAGGTACGGCCGCAGGCCGAATTCGGGAGGGCAGGTCTCTTGGCCAGTCTCAACAAGGGACTCAAGAAGGTCGAAATACGGCTCCGGTGGGACCCCAGCCCGCTGGGCCGTCCGCCACACGACCTCGACATCATCGCCGCGACGTACACGGCGGAAGAACCGTACGGAAAGCCGTCGTACGTCGTGCACTTCGGCAGCCGGTCGCCCGACGGCACCATCACGCTCAGCCGGGACAGCCGGACCGGTCAGGGCTTCGGCTTCGACGAGGTGATGGTCCTGGAACTCGAGCGGCTGGCGGCCGGGTACGCGCGCGTGGTGGTCGGTGTGATCATCCAGCAGCGCAGCGGCGACCGGACTTTCCAGGACATCGCCAACCCGCGCGTGGTGATCACAGAAGGCCATACGGAGCTGGCTGCGGACGACCTCGCACGGGTCGCAGACTCCACCGCGGCCACCGTCGCGGAGTTCGCCCGCGATGCCTCCGGGGAGTGGGAGCTCCGCGAGGCGCTGCGCGGCTTCGACGGGGATCCGGAGTCGTTCGCCGCCGTCATGGGCAGCCGTTCGTGATCTACGGGAACGCCGTGAGGGGCGGCACGGCCGGTGGCCGTACCGCCCCTCACGGGCTCTGGGTCAATCAGCTGCAGCCGCTGGTCGAGCCGCAGCCCTCGCAGATGTAGCAGGAGCCGGCGCGCTGCATCTTCGTGCCGCAGGAGAAGCACAGCGGGGCGTCGGCCTGGATGCCCAGCTGCATCTCCACCAGCTCGGCGCTGGTGTGCGCCTGCTTCGGGGCGGGCTTGGCCGCCTCCTCCTTGGGCGCGGCGGCCACGGCCTTCAGCTCCTGTGCCCGCGGCGCGGACTGGGCCAGGCCCTCGACGTCCATCTCGGCGTCGTCGATGGACTGCTCGTACGAACCGGTCTCCAGGTGGCGCTGGCGCTCCTCGGCCGAGTGGATGCCGAGCGCCGAGCGGGTCTCGAAGGGCAGGAAGTCCAGCGCCAGGCGGCGGAAGATGTAGTCGACGATCGACTGCGCCATCCGCACGTCCGGGTCGTCCGTCATACCGGCCGGCTCGAAGCGCATGTTGGTGAACTTCGAGACGTACGTCTCCAGGGGCACGCCGTACTGCAGACCGACGGAGACGGCGATGGAGAAGGCGTCCATCATGCCCGCGAGGGTGGAGCCCTGCTTGGACATCTTCAGGAAGACCTCGCCGAGACCGTCGTCCGGGTAGGAGTTGGCGGTCATGTAGCCCTCGGCACCGCCGACCGTGAAGGAGGTGGTGATGCCGGGACGGCCCTTGGGGAGGCGCTTGCGGACCGGGCGGTACTCGACGACCTTCTCGACCGCGGTACGGATCGTCTCCTCGGCCTTCTCGGTGATCTCGGCTTTCTCCTGCTCCTTCTTCTTGGCGGAGAGGGGCTGGCCGACCTTGCAGTTGTCGCGGTAGATGGCGAGGGCCTTGACGCCCATCTTCCACGCCTCGAAGTAGACCTCTTCGACGTCCTCGACGGTGGCGGTCTCGGGGAGGTTGACCGTCTTGGACAGGGCGCCGGAGATCCACGGCTGGATGGCGGCCATCATGCGGACGTGACCCATCGCGGAGATGGAGCGCTCGCCCATGGCGCAGTCGAAGACCTCGTAGTGCTCCGTCTTCAGGCCGGGGGCGTCGATCACATTGCCGTGCTCGGCGATGTGGGCGACGATCGCCTCGATCTGCTCCTCCTGGTAGCCCAGGCGGCGCAGGGCCTGCGGGACGGTGCCGTTGACGATCTGCATCGAGCCGCCGCCGACGAGCTTCTTGAACTTGACCAGCGCGAGGTCGGGCTCGAGTCCGGTGGTGTCGCAGGACATCGCGAGACCGATGGTGCCGGTCGGGGCGATGACGGACGCCTGCGAGTTGCGGAAGCCGTTCTTCTCGCCGAGGCGGATCACGTCCTGCCAGGCCTCGGTGGCGGCGGCCCAGATCGGCGTGTCCAGGTCGTCCATGCGGACGGCCGTGGCGTTGGCGTCGGCGTGCTGCTTCATGACGCGCTGGTGCGGCTGCGCGTTGCGGGCGTAGCCGTCGTACGGGCCGACGACCGCGGCGAGCTCGGCGGAACGCTTGTACGAGGTGCCGGTCATCAGGGAGGTGATGGCACCGGCGAGCGCGCGGCCGCCGTTCGAGTCGTACGCGTGGCCGGTCGCCATCAGCAGGGCGCCGAGGTTGGCGTAGCCGATGCCGAGCTGGCGGAAGGCGCGGGTGTTCTCGCCGATCTTCTGGGTCGGGAAGTCCGCGAAGCAGATGGAGATGTCCATCGCGGTGATGACGAGCTCGACGACCTTCGAGAAGCGCTCGACGTCGAAGGACTGGTTGCCCTTGCCGTCGTCCTTCAGGAACTTCATCAGGTTCAGCGAGGCGAGGTTGCAGGACGTGTTGTCCAGGTGCATGTACTCGCTGCACGGGTTCGAGCCGTTGATCCGGCCGGACTCCGGGCACGTGTGCCAGTGGTTGATGGTGTCGTCGTACTGGATGCCCGGGTCGGCGCACGCCCACGCGGCCTCGGCCATCTTGCGGAAGAGCTCCTTGGCGTCGACCTCCTCGATGACCTCGCCGGTCATACGGGCACGCAGGCCGAACTTCTCGCCGTTCTCGACGGCCTTCATGAACTCGTCGTTCACACGGACCGAGTTGTTGGCGTTCTGGTACTGGACGGAGGTGATGTCCTCGCCGCCCAGGTCCATGTCGAAGCCCGCGTCGCGCAGCGCGCGGATCTTCTCCTCTTCCTTCACCTTGGTCTCGATGAAGTCCTCGATGTCCGGGTGGTCGACGTCGAGGATGACCATCTTGGCCGCCCGGCGCGTCGCGCCACCGGACTTGATCGTTCCGGCGGAGGCGTCGGCGCCGCGCATGAAGGACACCGGGCCGGAGGCGTTGCCGCCCGAGGACAGCAGCTCCTTGGAGGAACGGATACGGGAGAGGTTCAGGCCGGCACCGGAGCCGCCCTTGAAGATCATGCCCTCTTCCTTGTACCAGTCGAGGATCGACTCCATGGAGTCGTCGACGGACAGGATGAAGCACGCGGAGACCTGCTGCGGCTGCGGGGTTCCGACGTTGAACCAGACGGGGCTGTTGAAGCTGAAGATCTGGTGCAGGAGGGCGTACGCCAGCTCGTGCTCGAAGATCTCGGCGTCGGCGGGCGAGGCGAAGTACTTGTAGTCCTCACCGGCCTTCCGGTAGGTCTTCACGATGCGGTCGATGAGCTGCTTGAGGCTCACCTCGCGCTGCGGGGTGCCGACGGCACCGCGGAAGTACTTGCTGGTGACGATGTTGACCGCGTTCACCGACCAGAAGTCGGGGAACTCGACGCCACGCTGCTCGAAGTTGACCGAGCCGTCGCGCCAGTTGGTCATGACGACGTCACGGCGCTCCCAGACCACCTCGTCGTACGGATGCACGCCGGGGGTGGTGTGGATGCGCTCGATGCGCAGCCCCTTGATCACCTTGGCACCCTTCGCTCGGGAACCTCGTGCCGGGCCACTCGCCGTCTCTGTCATGCCGCCTCCCTGTATCGGGCTAAAACGCCCTGAAGTGCCTCGTTCTTCCCGTGGCACGGTGTCTGTCTTGTATTGCGGGCGCCGCTCTTGCCGCCCACAACAGGTCTTTGATCGCCGCCGATCTCGGGGGCCCGCCGGTCCGCCCGGCCGGGCCTGCCGGTCAGTCGGCGGCAGCGGCGGGCACGGGGACTTCGGCAGTCCCTCCGGACCCGCGGTCGGTTGCTTCGCGTCCTGCGCCCGCGCACTGCGCGTTCGCGGCGGGCTGCTGTGCCGGGTTCTCCCTCAGCTCCGTGATGGCGGCCTCGAAGTCCTCGAGCGAGTCGAACGCCCGGTACACGGACGCGAAGCGCAGATAGGCGACAAGGTCGAGTTCCTGCAGCGGGCCGAGAATGGCCAGCCCCACGTCATGGGTGGTCAGCTCGGCACTGCCGGTGGCGCGCACGGCCTCCTCGACCCGCTGGCCGAGTTGGGCGAGGGCGTCCTCGGTGACAGGCCGTCCCTGGCACGCCTTGCGCACGCCGTTGATGACCTTGGTGCGGCTGAAGGGCTCCGTCACCCCGCTGCGCTTGATCACCATCAGCGAGCAGGTCTCCACGGTCGTGAACCGCCGGGAGCAGTCGGGGCACTGGCGGCGCCTGCGGATCGACGTGCCGTCGTCGGTGGTACGACTGTCGACGACTCGGCTGTCGGGGTGCCTGCAGAAGGGGCAGTGCATGACTTCCAACCCTCCTTCACAGCAGACTCAATAGCCCCAAAAGGCGTCACACGCCCCTCGAAGCAGCCCCAAGCATAGGCGATGCCGGAGGCCCCGAAAGACCAGGGACCACAACCTCTGGGCTACGACTGCAATCCAACCACTAGATCTGGGGTTTGGGCGCACTTTCGGCTCTATCGCGTGTCGCATCGCGAAGTGACAGGAGGTTCGCGCAGGTATCGCTGCACGTCGGGTCGCATGTCGCGTCCGCGCCGCACGGAATCCGGGTCGATGCCCGGGCGGCCGGAGCCCGGATGGCAGACTGGAGGCCCCACAAGGGGCGCTCGATCCCGGCGGTGAATCGTAGCGGATTGAACCCAAATGCCTGACACGCCGGGCGACAGCCATACACCCGGACCCATGATCAAGTGCGGCAATACGCGATATTTCACTCGAACGTGTGTTTGGCGCAACCTTTCGAAAGCAACTACCGTTGTCCAGCCAGGGAGAACATCTCGAGAGGGGCCGACCGACGTGACCACCACCGCAGACAGTGCCACCATCACTGCCCAGGACCGCTCCCAGGGCCGACTCGAGCCGGTGCATGCCATGAATGACGCAATCACAAACCAGGAGGGGCAAAAGCCCGCCCGCTCCCTGCCGGGCCGACCTCCAGGCATCCGGGCGGACAGCTCGGGGCTCACCGACCGGCAGCGGCGGGTCATCGAGGTCATCAGGGACTCCGTGCAGCGGCGGGGTTACCCGCCGTCGATGCGCGAGATCGGGCAGGCGGTCGGCCTCTCCAGCACCTCTTCGGTGGCTCACCAGCTGATGGCTCTGGAGCGCAAGGGCTTCCTCCGCCGCGACCCGCACCGCCCACGCGCGTACGAGGTCCGAGGCGCCGACCAGCCGACGGTCCAGCCCACCGACACGGCGGGCAAGCCGGCCGCGTCGTACGTACCGCTGGTCGGCCGTATCGCGGCCGGTGGCCCGATCCTCGCCGAGGAGTCGGTCGAGGACGTGTTCCCGCTGCCCCGCCAGCTCGTGGGCGACGGCGAGCTCTTCGTCCTGAAGGTCGTCGGTGACTCCATGATCGAGGCCGCCATCTGTGATGGGGACTGGGTGACGGTCCGCCGCCAGCCGGTCGCCGAGAACGGCGACATCGTCGCGGCGATGCTCGACGGCGAGGCGACGGTCAAGCGCTTCAAGCGCGAGGACGGCCATGTGTGGCTGCTCCCGCACAACTCCGCGTACCAGCCGATCCCCGGTGACGAGGCGACGATCCTCGGCAAGGTGGTGGCGGTGCTGCGGCGGGTGTGACACTCCGCCCCTGACCGGGCCCCGGGACCAACTGCGCCGGTCCCGGGGCCCTGCCCTTTTTGCGGCTAAACCTCTGCCTCCCCCAGACTCCGTCCGGGGGGACCCCCACTCGCGGAGCTGGTTGCTCGCCGTTGGGGTTCCTCAATTGATGATTGCGGTAGGTGGGCGGATGAATGCCTGGCCGGTGCCCTCGCGGCGTGGTGGTGCACCGGCTGAGTGATGGCCGGTGTGGCGCACCGCCTGTGCGGCCATGGGCCCACTGGGCCTCCGCCTGTGCAGCCGCGGCCGCCGCCGGAACGGGCCAGGGCCTACTGGGCCTCCGCCTCGGCGGCCGCATCGGCCTTGGCGACCGCATCGATCGCTGCCAGTGAGCGGCGGATCTGGTTGCGGTCCGTCGTGTACCAGAAATCGGGCAGGGACGCTTTCAGATAGCTGCCGTACCGGGCCGTGGCCAGTCTCGAATCCAGTACGGCGACCACTCCGCGGTCCCCCGACGCCCGTACGAGACGCCCGGCCCCCTGGGCCATCAACAGCGCCGCATGGGTTGCCGCGACGGCCATGAAGCCATTGCCGCCGTTGTCCTCGACGGCCTTCTGCCGGGCGCTCATCAGCGGATCGTCGGGGCGCGGGAAGGGGATCTTGTCCATGACCACCAGCTGACAGCTGGGACCCGGGACGTCGACACCCTGCCAGAGCGACAGCGTGCCGAACAGGCAGGCCTTCGGATCGGCCGCGAAGTTCTTGATCAGCTCGCCGAGGGTCTCCTCTCCCTGCAGCAGTATCGGGAACTCGGGGATGCGGGCCCGCAGCGCCTCGGCCGCGGACTGGGCGCCGCGCATGGAGGAGAACAGGCCCAGCGTGCGGCCGCCCGCCGCCTGGATCAGCTCGGTGAGCTCGTCGAGCATGTCACCGCGCTCGCCGTCCCGCGCGGGACGGGCCAGATGCTTGGCGACGTAGAGGATGCCCTGTTTGCGGTAGTCGAACGGCGATCCGACGTCGATGCCCTTCCATACGGGCAGATCCTCGTCCTCATTGCCCGGTGTTCCTGCGATGCCTTCGGGGGCCAGGCCCAGCGAGGCCCCCACACCGTTGAAATCGCCGCCCAGCTTCAGCGTCGCCGAGGTCAGGGTCACTGAGCGGTCGGCGAAGAGCTTCTCGCGGAGCAGGCCGGACACGGACATGGGGGCCACCCGCAGCGAGGCACCGAAGCGGTCATGGCGTTCGTACCAGACGACGTCCCACTCGGAGCCGTTCGTGATCCGCTCCGCCACGTCGTGCACTGTCTCGACGGATGCCAGGGCCTGCTTGCGCACCGCGTCCTCGTCCTGGACGGACTTGTCACGGGTGGTCCCGAGAGCCGAGATCACAGTGCGGGCGGCATCGCGCAGCGCCAGCAGCGCATAGCCCAGATCCTCGGGGATCTCCTCCAGCCGGCCCGGAAGGGCCAGCTCCATCAGCCGCTCGAAGCCCTCGGCGGCGGTCTGCAGCTGATCGGCCGCCTTCTCGTTCACCAGCTTGGCGGCGCGGCGCACCGCACGGTTGACCTGGCCGGGAGTGAGCTCGCCGGTGGCGACGCCCGTCACCCGGGAGACCAGTTCGTGGGCCTCGTCGACGATGAGCACCTCGTGCTGCGGGAGGACCGGCGCGCCCTCGATCGCGTCGATGGCGAGAAGCGCGTGATTGGTGACGACGACCTCGGCGAGCTTCGCGCGCTCGCGCGCCATCTCGGCGAAGCACTCGGCGCCATACGCGCACTTCGAGGCGCCCAGGCACTCCCGGGACGACACGGACACCTGCGACCAGGCCCGGTCGGAGACGCCCGGGGTGAGGTCGTCGCGGTCGCCGGTCTCCGTCTCGTCCGCCCAGTCCCGCATTCTCAGCAGGTCCTGGCCGAGCTTGCTGGTGGGTGCGGCCGCCTCGAACTGGTCGAAGGGGCCCTCCTCCTCATCCTGCGGCATGCCCTCGTGGAGGCGGTGCAGGCAGAGATAGTTCGAGCGGCCCTTGAGCATGGCGAACTCGGGGCGGCGCCGCAGCAGCGGATGCAGCGCCTCGACCGTACGCGGAAGGTCGCGCTCCACGAGTTGGCGCTGCAGCGCCAGGGTGGCCGTCGCCACGACGACCCGGTCCCCGTGCGCCAGCGCGGGCACCAGATAGCCCAGCGACTTACCGGTGCCGGTGCCCGCCTGGACGAGCAGATGCGAGCCGTCGTCGATCGCCTGGGCGACGGCTTCGGCCATGGCCACCTGGCCAGGCCGCTCCGTGCCGCCGACTGCGGTGACAGCGGCGTGCAGGAGTTCGGGGAGTGAGGGCTTCGTCATAGGCCGTCCACCCTAGTGCGTGGCTCTGACAGTCCCGGCCAGGAGACGGGACGCTGCCATGGCCTGTTCGAGCGTCGGGCACAGGTGGGTGCCGCAGGCCGCCCGGACCTGCCTGGACTCGATCTGGACTGGATCAGGAGGGAGCCCCGACGCCGGCCGCGGCGAGGGCGGAGAGGATCGCGCCTACCGCGGATCACGCGGGGTCGCGATCGCGGACCATGAGTGCGGCCCGCTTGCCGGGGAGGTCGACCTCCGCGGAGAAGCGGAAACCGGCGTTCAGAAACGCGGCGACGGAGGGAACGTTGCGTAGATCGGGTTCGGCGATCACGCGGGTGCATGGGAGACGGTGGCCGAGCACGAGATCGGCGACGGCTCTCAGGAGGGCCGTGCCGAGTCCTCGGCCGCGGTGGGCGACACCGCCGATGAGGAGGTGGACTCCGGTGTCGTGCGGGCGGGCGGGGTAGTAGCGGGCGACCGGGTCGAGGTCCGCGCGGTAGATCTCCCAGTAGCTCATGGGCGCGCCGTCGAGCACGCCGAGACAGGGCACGCTCCGTCCGTCGCCTTCGATCTGGGGACGCAGATGGGCCTCCGTGACGGTGTCCGGGCCGTCCAGCTCCCAGAACGCAGCAACGGCCGGATCGTTCATCCAGCGGCTGATGAGCGGCAGATCGCGCTCGATGCGTACCGGTACGAGCCTGAAGACTCCTGCGGGTGTGCTGGTCGGGCCCCAGTCGGCGATGTGGTCGAGCAGATCGTCGTCGGCGAAGGCCGCGAGGTCCGCCGGCATGGGCTGCGTGATGCGCTGTGTGCAGGCATGCGCCGCGCCATGCATGTCGGCGTGCCTGCCGCCGTGCATGTCTCCGTACCTGTCGGCAGGAATTCTGACGCCGACGGCCGACGGGGGCTCCGCACCGTTTGCGGTGGCCCCTGCTCCCCTGGCGGGCTCATCGACGTCGTCGCCCTGGACGGCCTCGGTGAAGGTGGCGATGACCTCATCCGGCAGGCGCAGGTCCAGTGTGTCCTGGCTGTTCGCGTCCGATCCGGGTTCCTCGCCCATGCCTCCACCCGTGCCGGTCCCGGTCTCGGCCCTGATGTCGGCCGCGGTGGCAGAACCTCTCTCCATACCGGTCCCCGGGCCGGTCTCGGTGGCGGTGGTGACACCGGCGTCGGTGCTCGCATCGGTGGGAGCCATGGCGACGCTCCTCTCTCGGACGGGTGGGGTCGGGTTGTGTTCCTCAGCGATCAGGAACGAAGGGGGTTGGCGATCGTGACGTAGACGGACTGGGTGTCGACCGGGCCGACCAGTTCATCGAGACCGCGAAACCGCGTGAGCAGGTTGGCCTTGCAGCGCAGCACGGGTGATTCGAGGAGCTGCTCGGGAAGCGGAGTGCACAGCCCGGCCGGTCCCGTCGCGACATCACCGAGGAAACGGCGGAACGCGGCGAGCAACAGCTGTTCGTCGGCAAGACGCTGGGAGCCGAAGGCTCCGATCAGACCGAACACGTTGTTGATGGCCAGGTAGTAGGCGAAGCGCTCGTCCGTGACCGCGTCGGAGACGAAGGTGTCGCTGAGTTCGCCGATGCCGGGG
The DNA here is from genome assembly GCF_013778455.1 of Streptomyces himalayensis subsp. himalayensis. Taxonomy (GTDB): domain Bacteria; phylum Actinomycetota; class Actinomycetes; order Streptomycetales; family Streptomycetaceae; genus Streptomyces; species Streptomyces himalayensis. Next base: position 59,450 of record NZ_JACEHE010000032.1, read on the forward strand.
AGGCGCTTGTCGAGTTCGTCGCGCCGGGAATCGCGGAAGTAGTACCCCTGGTTGTCCCGGTATCGGCCGCCCACGGGCCAGCCGTCGGAGTCCAGCAGCACGAGCGTGTTCTGCTGATGGGCTTCCAGGGCGACACCCGCCTCGCTGTCGAGCCACAGCACGGGGCGTACGACCAGCTGCAGATAGCGCAGAAACCACTCGGCGGCGACGGCTCCCCTGGGCCGGCCCGTTCGTCCGGCCAGTCTGGTCACGAGCTCGGTGAGCCGGGACCGCATGGGGGTCCGGTCCTGTCCGGCAGGCTGGACCGCAGGCCGGGGCGACACGAGTCCGGCGATGCAGGAGACGTCGTCCCCCGGGCCGAAGGGGTTGTGCCGGATCATGACGTCGAGCCCGGGTACGGGTGCGCCGTCGGGTCCGTCGACGGCGAGCCAGGCCGGGTCGCGCACGATGTCGAAGCCCGGGTGCGCCTTCTGCCACTGCTCCGCGAGGCCGCTGCGCAGCAGACGGTGGACCTCGACGCCCCGGTGGAGCTCCTTGCGGAGGTTCTCCCGGCGGGAGTTGGTGATGCGCAGCCCCAGCGACAGCTTGAGCATCGCGGGTGCGCCGGAGCGGTACACGGTGCGTACGGAGGAGGTGGGATGCCACTGGGAGCCGTAAGGGCCGAGGTCCTGGAGGAGGCCGGCGTCGAGAAGCTCGGCGGTGTCCGCACGGCGGGTGACCTCGCGGATCTGCCAGGGATGCATCGGCAGGGCGGTGTACCCGTCGGGCAGCGGCAGTCCGTCACCGGCCAGGAAGGCGGTGAGCTGCGCGGCGGGGACGTGGCGGCCGCGCTCGGTCCACGCGGAGTCGGTGGCGAGGACGGACGGGGCCACAGCCATCCAGTGCAGGGGGAAGGCGCCCCGCAACTCCGGTGAGTACATCCGGGACTCGGCCTCGGACAGTCCTTCACGGCTCTTCGGGACCGGGTGCAGGGGGTGTCCGAGGAGCAGGGACTGTTCGGCGGCCAGAAAGACATCCGGTGCCTCGCCGGGATCAGTCCTGCGGTCCGCGATGAACTCGGCGGTACGGCGCACGGAATCGACGCACTGTCCGACGAAGCTCCCTCCGTCGCCGATCTGAACCGCCCGAGCGGCCGGAGCGCCCGGAACGAACGGAACCGCGCCATCATCCGGAACGTCCTCGACGGCCTGACTGGCCGCTCCGGTCAGGCCGCCGCTTACGGCCTCTGCCCCACCGATGTCCTCCCGCTCCGTGACTCCATACGCCTCCTCGTCAGCCGTTTCACGCAGGCACTCACGGGCCAGCAGCGCCGCGACCGTGACCGCGTCGAGCGAGGGCACACCGTCCGGGCCGTCCTCGAGGTACGGCAGGCCGAAGCGGTGCCATCCGCAGGCCGACCAGTAGTGCACGGGCACGAGAAGTGCGGTGCAACTGGCCTCGAGCGGAATACGCAACGTGCCCTGTTCCGGTGCGGCGAGCTTCTTCTCCCGCACCCAGCAGCGCAGCAGGTTCTCGACCGCCGCCCCCTGCGCGGCGATCCCCGGATCGGGGTGTTCCAGCAGGTCGGCGGTGGCGCCGTGCAGGCGCTCGGCCGCCTGGCCGCCCCTCTGCTGCCGGGGGACCGGGCAGGGCTCCGCAAGCAACGGCAGCTGCGGCGTGCTGCCTGCGCTGCGCAGAGGGGGGTGGGGGCGGCCTTCTGGTGCGGGGGTGGCGTTCAAGGGGGCTTCCTCGTGGGGTCGTTCGGGTGCGTACGGGGACGGACCGAGGTGGCTGTGGGCCGTCTGTGGCGTATCTGATCGGCTCTGTTCGACTCGGGTCGGCTCTATTCGACGTGGTGGCGGTGCATCGCTGCGGCCAGCGCGTCGGCGAGACGGTCGAGAACGGCGGAGGCCTGCTCGTCCGTGAGGGTGAGCGGAGGAAGAAGGCGTACGACGCTGGAGTGGCGGCCACCGAGCTCCACGATCAGTCCGCGGCGCAGGCACTCGCGCTGGACGTCGGCGGCCAGTTCAGGTGCCGCGGGCGGTGGTCCGGGCGCCGTGGGGTCCTCGGCTTCGGGATCGACCAGTTCGATGCCGATCATCAGTCCGCGGCCGCGCACGTCGCCGATGCACGCGTACTCGGCGGCGAGTCCCTGGAGTTGGCCGAGCATGCGAGCGCCCAGCACCCCGGCGCGCTCCGCGAGCCGGTTCTCCCGGACGTACGCCAGGGTGGCCGCGCCCGCCGCCATGGCGAGCTGGTTGCCGCGGAACGTGCCCGCGTGGGCGCCGGGCCCCCAGGCGTCGAGATCATCCCGGTAGACCACGACGGCCAGCGGCAGGCTGCCCCCGATGGCCTTGGACAGCACCATCACGTCCGGTGTGATGCCGCTGTGCTCGACCGCCCAGAACATCCCGGTCCGCCCGACCCCGGTCTGCACCTCGTCGGCGATCAGCGGAATGGACCGGGCCGCCGTGATCTCGCGCATGCGCCGCAGCCAGTCGTCGGGGGCGGGGATCACGCCGCCCTCTCCCTGCACCGGTTCGAGGATCATCCCGGCGGGCCCCGGAACCCCGGATTTGGGATCGTCGAGGACGTTCTCGGTCCAGCGTGCGGCGAGCTCGGCGCCGCGGCTGCCGCCGACGCCGAACGGGCAGCGGTAGTCCTGCGGATACGGCAGTCGCGCCACGCGTACTCCCGTCGCGCCACCGGACGCGTCGAGCGCCCCGGCCGTCATCCCGTGGTACGCACCGGTGAAGGCCAGTACGTCGCTCCGCCCGGTCGCCGTGCGCACCAGTTTCAGTGCGGCCTCGACCGCGTCCGTGCCCGCCGGGCCGCAGAACTGGATGCGGGCGCGGTCGGCGAGGCGGGGCGGAAGTGTGCGGAACAGCTCTGTCGTAAAGGAGTCCTTGACGGGTGTGGCCAGGTCCAGGACGTGCAGGGGCGCACCGGAGTCGAGGACTTTCCTGATCGCCTCGAGAACCACCGGGTGGTTGTGTCCGAGCGCCAGAGTGCCCGCGCCGGAGAGGCAGTCGAGATAGCGCCGGCCGTCCGCGCCCTCGATCGTCAGGCCGCGCGCCCGCACGGGCACGATCGGCAGGGCGCGGGCATACGTGCGCGCGGCTGATTCGCGCGCCGACTGGCGGCGCAGAATACCCTCGTATGCGACGGGCGCCGCCGCGGGCGCTGGCTCTGTCACGGCCACGACTGTCGGTCCTCCCGCTGCTGTCTGGGCGAAGTCCCGCTGCGTGCCTGGCGAGTTCCCGCTCCCACCTGGGCGAGGTCCCGCTGTCGCAGGCGAGTTGACGGGGGCTGAGCGCACGGAGCGACGGCCCCGTAGGTTTCCAACGACGCCGGGGCCGGAGGATCACGGGTTGGGGGAAGATCCTTGCCGTGACGGAACCGTTGCCGCTCCGTCCGCCGTCCCCTACGGCACCGGCACAGTGTGGGGTGCCGTTCGGCCGAACGGGGCCGACAGTCCGGAAATCAGGGGGAGTTACACCATGCAAGCCATCCGCCCGATCCCAGCCGCGCGTCGCGGGAGGAAGTCGCGACGCAGAACGTCGGTGACGGGCGCGATAGCCCTCGGAGCCGTACTGGCGCTGACCACCACGGCCTGCGACGGCTCCGGCGAGGACAACGCGGGCGGTGAACCGTCGGCCTCCGCCACACAGGCGGACGACGGCAAGTTCGAGATTCCGCAGGACATCCAGGACCGGCTCAAGGAGCACGGGATCGACCTGGACAAGTGGAAGAACGGCGCCTGGAAGGACTGGGACAAGGACGACTGGCTGCGCGAGGCCGGCGACTTCATCAATCCGATCATCGAGGACCTCTGGGACCCGGACCGGATGCGCGACGCCGAGGAGCCGGACAAGGCCGTCGACGACGATCTCGCCGGTGACCAGAGCGTCACGGACCCCACGCCCGACCCCGTGAACGCGCAGACCGTGAAGACGCCGTACCACGACAACGCGGCCGAGGCGGGCAAGGTCTTCTTCGACGGCCCCGAGGGCTCGATAGTCTGTTCCGCGACCGTGGTCGAGGATCCGGCGCACCCTGGCAAGTCGAACCTCGTGTGGACCGCGGGCCACTGCGTGCACGCGGGCAAGGACGGCGGCTGGTACCGCAACATCGCCTTCGTTCCGTCGTACAACAACGACGGCAAGTCGATCGAGGAGCTGCAGAACGCCACGAAGGAGGAGGTCGCTCCCTACGGCGTCTGGTGGGGTGACTGGGCGGGAACCTCGGACCAGTGGATCGAGCAGGGCGGTCCGACCGGCGGCCAGGGAGCGCCGTACGACTTCGCCGTGATCCATGTGACGCCCGAGAAGGGCAGCGAGGGAAAGTCCCTCGAGGAGACGGTGGGTTCGGCCCTTCCCGTGGACTTCGACGCTCCGGCCGCGAACGAGCTCGAGAGCCTGACGGCGATCGGCTACCCGGCGGCGCCGCCCTTCGACGGTCAGCGGCTGTACCAGTGCACGGACAAGCCGGGCCGGCTGTCGCTGTCCGAGTCCACGCCGACGATGTACCGCATCGGCTGCACCATGACCGGCGGTTCGTCCGGCGGCGGCTGGGTCGCCCAGGGGTCGGACGGTAAGCCGGCGCTGGTGTCCAACACGTCGATCGGCCCGGTGACGGCTGTCTGGCTGGCGGGTCCGCGGCTGGGCAGGGAGGCCGAGGGCATCTACGACGCGGTGAGCGAGAAGTTCGCCGACTGAAGCGCCCGTCGTGGCGGCAAGACGAAGCACGTCGCGAACAGACGCGGCGAGGGCCCGTCCCCTGTGCAGGGGACGGGCCCTCGCCCTTTACTCAGCCACGCTTTACTGAGCCTCAGGCGCCGCCGGTCAGTGACGGGTCCCGGCCCCCGGCAGCGCCGGCACATACGGCGCCAGATCGGCCGCGAGCTCCTCGTGCACCCGCGCCTTGAGCAGCGTGCCCTCCGGGGTGTGCTCCTCGGAGATCACGTCGCCCTCGGCGTGTGCGCGCGAGACCAGTCGGCCCAGCGAGTACGGCACGAGCGCCTCGATCTCGACCTCGGGCCGCGGCAGGACGTCGTCGATGAGCGCCAGCAGCTCGTCGATGCCCCGGCCGGTGCGAGCTGACACGGCGATCGAGCGCTTCTCGATCCGCAGCAGCCGCTGGAGCTCCAGCGGATCGGCCGCGTCCGCCTTGTTGATCACCACGATCTCGGGCACGTCGGTCGCACCCACGTCGCGGATGACCTCGCGCACGGCGGCCAGCTGCTCCTCCGGCGCCGGGTGCGCACCGTCCACCACGTGCAGGATCAGGTCGGCGTCGCCGACCTCCTCCATCGTGGAGCGGAACGCCTCGACGAGGTGGTGCGGCAGATGCCGGACGAATCCGACGGTGTCGGCCAGCGTGTAGAGCCGGCCGCTCGGGGTCTCGGCCCGGCGCACGGTCGGGTCGAGGGTGGCGAACAGGGCGTTCTCCACCAGCACGCCCGCGCCCGTCAGCCGGTTGAGCAGCGACGACTTGCCCGCGTTGGTGTATCCGGCGATGGCGACCGAGGGCACCTTGTTGCGCCGGCGCTCCTGGCGCTTGATCTCGCGGCCGGTCTTCATATCCGCGATCTCCCGGCGCATCTTGGCCATCTTCTCGCGGATGCGCCGCCGGTCCGTCTCGATCTTGGTCTCACCGGGACCACGGGTGGCCATGCCGCCGCCCGAGGAGCCGGAGCCACCGCCACCCATCTGCCGGGACAGCGACTGACCCCAGCCACGCAGGCGCGGCAGCATGTACTGCATCTGCGCGAGCGAGACCTGCGCCTTGCCCTCTCGGGACTTGGCGTGCTGGGCGAAGATGTCCAGGATCAGGGCGGTACGGTCCACCACCTTGACCTTGACGACGTCCTCGAGGTGGATCAGCTGGCCCGGGGTGAGCTCACCGTCGCAGACCACGGTGTCGGCCCCGGTGTCCAGCACGATGTCGCGCAGTTCCTGGGCCTTGCCCGAGCCGATGTAGGTGGCCGGGTCGGGCTTGTCGCGGCGCTGGATGACGCCGTCGAGCACCACCGCGCCGGCGGTCTCGGCCAGTGCGGCCAGCTCGGCCAGCGAGTTATCCGCGTCGGTCACGGTCCCCGAGGTCCACACGCCGACGAGCACCACGCGCTCCAGGCGGAGCTGCCGGTACTCGACCTCGGTGACGTCCTCGAGCTCGGTGGAGAGCCCGGCCACACGGCGCAGGGCCGCGCGGTCGTGACGGTCGAACTGGTCTCCGTCCCGGTCTCCGTCGATCTCGTAGCTCCAGGCGACGTCCTCTTCCATCAGGGCATCGGCCCGAAGACCCTCGGGGTAGTTCTGAGCGAAGCGCTGCTCGTCCTGGGAAGGGGAAGAAGAGGAGGTCATTGGATCCTTACGTCGATACGGGAGTGAATCGGTGACGGCTGTGAGCCGTCATCGTGGTCAACGATCGGGGCCGTCCTGGGATTCCCGCGTCACAGCAGGGACGTCCCGGGATGCCACCGGAAGTCCGGAGCGGCCGCGCCGCCGACGTGAAGATGGTCGCACGGCACGGCCTGCCTCGTCATCCGGGTTATTCGCCGGAGTTCAGCTGGGTGACCCCCGCTTGTCCGCCGGACTACAGCCGGTCATTCCGCGGGCCGACCCGGTGCCTCGGTGCGCCAGTCCGCGTGGCCCGGCATCGGCGGCGTCTTCGTTCCGTACAGCCAGACCCTGAAGAATTCCCGCAGGTCACGCCCGGAGATACGAGAGGCCAGCGAGACGAAGTCCGCCGTCGTGGCCGTCTCGTCACGGTACGTGGCCACCCATGCCCTCTCCAGCTGTTCGAAGGCCGTGCGGCCGATCTCCTGCCGCAGCGCGTAGAGCACGAGAGCACTGCCGTCGTAGACGATGGGGCGGAAGATGCTGATCTTCTGGCCGGGTTCCGGGGCCTTCGGTGCGGCAGGCGGTCCGCCGTCCGCCCGCCACGAGTCCGACGAGCGGTACGCCTCACGCATCCGGTCCTCCAGCGACGGGCCCTCCTTCTCCGCGGCGTAGAGGGCCTCGTACCAGGTGGCGTGCCCTTCGTTGAGCCACAGGTCGGACCAGGTGCGCGGGCTCACGCTGTCGCCGAACCACTGGTGCGCCAGTTCGTGCACCATGATCGACTCGATCGCCCAGCCGGGGTGGACGCGCGCCGTGAAGAGCTCTCTCTCGAAGAGAGAGAGCGTCTGCGTCTCCAGCTCGAACCCCGTCTGGGCCTCGGCGACCAGCACGCCGTACGCCTCGAACGGATACCGGCCGATCTTCCGCTCCATCCAGGCGATCTGGTCCGGGGTCTTCTTGAGCCACGGCTCCAGGATTCTGCGGTCCTTGGTGGGCACGACGTCGCGTACGACCAGTCCGCGCGGTCCCGTCCGGTACAGCACCGTCGACTTGCCGATGGACACCTGGGCGAGCTCGGTGGCCATGGGGTGGCGCGTCCGGTACGCCCAGGTGGTGGTGGAGCCGACGCGGGCCCTGGCGACGGGCAGCCCGTTGGCGACGGCGGTGACGCCCGAGGGCGCGGTGATGCGGAACGTGAACAGCGCCTTGTCCGAGGGGTGGTCGTTGCACGGGAACACCCGGTGCGCGGCGTCCGCCTGGTTGGCCATGGCGAGGCCGTCCTTGGTGCGGACCCAGCCGCCGTCCTCCTTGTCGGGCGGCACCGGATTGCTGGTGTGCCGCACGGTCACCCGCATCCGGCTGCCCTGCGCCAGCGGCCGGGAAGGCGTGACGACCAGGTCCTCTTCGGCCCGGGCGAAGCGGGCCGGCACGCCGTTGACCTCGACCGACCGGACCGTGCCGTGCGAGAAGTCGAGGTTGAAGCGCCCGAGCCGGTCCGTCGCCCGGGCGTCGATCCTGGTGACGGCGTCGAGCGGCTTCTTGTTGTCGCCGCGATAGGTGAAGGAGATGTCGTACGACGCCACGTCGTACCCGGGATTCCCGAGGTAGGGGAAGAGCCGGTCGCCGATGCCGAGTGCGGGGGCTCCCTCCGCTCGTGGTGAGCCGGGAGACGGGGAGACGGGCAGGGGGGCGCTGGCGGCGATCAGGCCTGCGCAGGTCGCCGGGGCAAGCAGTGCGGTCCCGATGCGGAAGGTCCGGGAGGCCTTCGCGCGCGGCGCCTTGGTCCAAGGGGTGAACAGCATGGACCACCGCTACCAGCGCGCGCCCTCCGAGCCCGGACGGCGCGCGCCGTGCCCACCCGAACGGTGCCCTCCGGAAACGCGTGCGCCTACGTCGTGGCCGTCGCCGAGTACTGCGCGCGGCTCACGTCGTACACGCCGGGTACATTGCGCATCGCGCGCATCAGGCCCGGCAGGTGGGCGGCGTCCGGAAGTTGGAGCGTGTAGGTGTGGCGTACGCGCTGCTGGCTGGGCGGCTCCACGGTCGCCGAGACGATCGCCGCGCCCTCCAGGGCGATGACTTCGGTGAGGTCCGCCAGCAGATGCGGCCGCCCGAAGGATTCGGCGATGAGCGTGACCCGGCACTCCGCCGTGTCTCCCCAGCGCACTCCGACCTCGGTGCGCCCCAGGCCCTTCATCCGCCCCACGGCCGGGCACTCCTCGCGGTGCACGGTGACGATTCCGCCGCGCACGGCGAAGGCGGTCACCGCGTCCGGTGGTACGGGGGTGCAGCAGCCCGCGAGCCGCGCGGTCGCACCCGCCTGGTCGACGACCACGTTCGCCCCGGCGGGGCTCCCGGCGGGCATCGCGTCGGCGGCCGGGCGGGGTTCCGCCGTCCGGGCCTTCGTGGCCCCCGCCGCCGGCCGGAGCCGTCCGGTGGACATCGCGGGAAGTGCGCCAGTGGCGGACGGGTGCGAGGCCAGCCAGCGGCTGATGGCGATCCGGGCGGCGGGCGTGCGGGCGTGGTCGAGCCATTCCCGCGACGGCCCGGACCCCGGGTCCTGTCCCATGAGGAGCTGCACCGTGTCGCCGTCGCGCAGCACCGTACTGAGCGTCGCCAGGCGGCCGTTGACGCGTGCCCCTATACAGGCGTGCGCGTCCTCGCCGTACTGCGCGTACGCGGCGTCCACGCAGCTGGCACCTGCGGGCAGGCCGAGCCTGCCCCCGTCGGGACGGAAGACGGTGATCTCCCCGTCCTGGGCTAGGTCCTCGCGCAGCGTGGACCAGAACGTGTCGGGGTCGGGGGCCGCCTGCTGCCATTCGAGGAGACGGGACAGCCAGCCGGGCCGGGTGGGGTCGGCGCGCTCGCCCTCCGGGCGCTCCCCGTCGGCCGCGTCCTCGGCTGCCGGGGCATAGGGATTGCCGAGAGCGATGACTCCGGCTTCGGCGACCTTGTGCATCTGGTGCGTACGGATGAGGACTTCGGCGACCTCGACGGCCGCGGGGCCGCCGCCCGGCGCGTCCGTACGTGCCTGAGGGAGGGCGACCGCGGTGTGCAGCGACTGGTACAGGTTGAACTTCGGTACGGCGATGAAGTCCTTGAACTCCGATACGACCGGCGTCAAACACGTGTGCAGCTCGCCCAGCACGCCGTAGCAGTCGGCGACCTCGTTCACCAGGACGAGCAGGCGGCCGAAGTCCGCGCCGCGCAGCTCTCCGCGTTTGCGCCGGACCCGGTGTACGGACAGGAAGTGCCGCGGCCTGATGAGGACCTCCGCGCTGATCCCCGCGTCGCGCAGCACGGACCGCACTTCCTCGGCGATGTCCCCCAGGGGGTCGTCATCCCGGGCGGCGTTGGCGGCGATGAGCTCGCGGGTCTGCTCGTACTCCTCGGGGTGGAGGATCGCGAAGACCAGGTCCTCGAGCTCTGTCTTGAGGGCCTGCACGCCGAGGCGCTCGGCGAGCGGAATGAGCACGTCCCGGGTCACCTTGGCGATCCGCGCCTGTTTCTCGGGCCGCATGACGCCGAGTGTGCGGACGTTGTGGAGCCGGTCGGCGAGCTTGATCGACATGACGCGGACGTCGCTGCCGGTGGCGACGAGCATCTTGCGGAAGGTCTCGGGCTCGGCCGCCGCTCCGTAGTCGACCTTCTCGAGCTTGGTGACGCCGTCGACCAGATAGCGCACCTCTTCGCCGAACTCCGCGCCGACCTGATCGAGCGTCACCTCCGTGTCCTCGACGGTGTCATGGAGGAGGGAAGCCGTCAGGGTCGTGGTCTCGGCGCCGAGTTCGGCGAGGATCAGTGTCACGGCGAGCGGGTGCGTGATGTACGGCTCGCCGCTCTTGCGCATCTGTCCGCGGTGCGAGGACTCGGCGAGGACGTACGCCTTGCGCAGGGGCTCGATGTCCGCGTCCGGAAAGTGCGCGCGATGGGCCTCGACCACATGTCCGATCGCGTCGGGCAGCCGGCCCCGGGCGGCGGGTCCGAGCAGGGCGGCCCGGCCCAGTCTGCGCAGGTCGATCCTGGGGCGGCCGCGCCTGCGCTGCACCGAGGGCGTCACAGTACTCGGCGTCGGGTGGTCTGCGGCCTCCGCACTCATGGGCACCTCCGGCTGCGTCGACCGGCGTAGCGGAGGGGTACCCCCGGGCGTTCACCCCAGGGGAGGGGATCGTTCCCCCGTCCGGGCCGGTGCTTGATGCTACCGAGCCCATCACGCGCCGCTGAACGGCTCTCGCCGAGCGTGAAACGGATCACCCATTCGAGCGAAGGATCGGGGTTACGCCGATTGGAGGCGCTCCTCCAGCCACTGGGCGTCGATCTCGCCTTCGGCGACGATCACGGCCGGTCCCGTCATCTCGATCTCGCCGTCGGCGCGCTCGGTGATCACCAGGCGTCCGCCGGGCACGTCGACGACGTATGTCGCCGGGGTTCCCGTGGCCGCCGGGTCGGCGCCGTCCCTGCGGGCCGCGGCGACAGCGACGGCGCACGCGCCCGTGCCGCACGAGCGGGTCTCCCCGGCGCCGCGCTCGTGTACCCGCATGGCCACGTGCCCGGGGCCGCGGTCCACGACGAACTCCACGTTCACACCGTCCGGATAGGCGGATTCCGGGGTGAAGGGCGGTGGAGTGAACAGGTCGCCCGCCTGGTCCAGGTCGTCCACGAAGGCGACGGCGTGCGGATTGCCCATGTTCACATTGCGTGCGGGCCAGCTGTGCTCGCCGACGCTCACCGTGACGTCGCTCTCGGGGCCGTCCGGGAGCACCGCCTTGCCCATGCCGACGGTGACATCCCCCGCGGCGGGGCCGCTATGAGACACGGCCTTGGCGATGTGCACGCTCTTCACGCCCGCGCGCGTGGCGACCGCCAGGTCCCCTTCGCCCACGTACCCCGCTCGCTGGAGATAGCGCGCGAACACACGCACACCGTTGCCGCACATCTCGGCGATCGAGCCGTCGCCGTTGCGGTAGTCCATGAACCACTCCGCCTGCGCCGCCATCTCCCTGGCCTCGGGGTGCGCGGCCGAACGCACGACGTGCAGCAGACCGTCGCCGCCGATGCCCGCGCGGCGGTCGCACAGTGTGGCGACCGCGGCCGGGGACAGGTCGATGGCGTTCTCCGGGTCGGGAACGATCACGAAGTCGTTCTCGGTCCCGTGACCCTTGAGGAAGGCGATCCGCGAGCTCATTCCTCGATCGTACGGGGTCGCTCCGACAGTCCGGGGAGCCGGGCACCGGCTGAGAGCGGGCCGTCTCGGCTACACCGCGCCATGGGCTCAGCGGAGTCGGGCCACGCGCCATACGGCGAGGGCCACGACGGCCACGACCACCACGGCGTATGCGGCGATCACCCGCCAGTCCGGGCGGCGCCCGGAACCTCGCTGGGGCAGTCCCGGCCACGTATGACCCACGCGTCGCGCGGCCATCATGGCCCAGCCCGCGGCGCAGAAGCTGATCAGCAGGCCGAGCATGGCGACGACGGCTCCGCCGTCGCCGAACTCGAAGGCCAGCGGGAAGGCGAACATCAGGGAGCCGACCGCGGCGAGGCTCACGATGGGTGCGAGCTGCCAGATCCGCAGCCGGCGCTGCGGGCGCAGCTCCACCTCGACCTCGGCCTCCGCAGTGAGTGCGTCCGCGTCGGGGCCGTCGGCGGTCACGCCGTCCGCCGTCTCGTCAGGGCCGTCGGAGCTCAGTCGGTCCTCGCCTTGCGCGGTGTCGTGCCCGCCGCGTGGGTGGGTGACACGACCGCCGCGGTGTGCGGTGTCGTGTTCCCCAGCGTGTGCGGTGTCGCGAGGGCCGGCCTCCATCGCCACATGCCCTCCCAACTTCGGACTCTCTGGTCGATCGATGGTCGATGATGGCACGGCGTCAGGGGCCCGGACGGCGGCCGGAGCGTCCCGATGCCATCACGTGATCAGGCTGTGACCGGTCGTTCGACCAATGCCAGGGCCCGCTCCGGGAGTTCTCCGAGATCCCCCGCGGCACCGCTCAGCCAGTGCACGCGCGGGTCGCGCCGGAACCACGAGTCCTGGCGGCGCGCAAAGCGCTTGGTGGCGCGCACGGTCTCGGCGCGCGCCTCGTCCTCGCTGCACTCCCCCGCGAGCGCCGCGAGCACCTGCTGGTAGCCGAGCGCACGGGAGGCCGTACGGCCCCCGCGCAGGCCCTGCGTCTCCAACGCGCGCACCTCGTCGACCAGGCCCGCCTCCCACATGCGGTCCACGCGCGTGGCGATGCGCTCGTCTAGCTCGGCTCGCGGCACGTCGACGCCGATCTGGACGGTGTCGTAGACGGAGTCGTGGCCCGGGAGGTTGGCGGTGAAGGGCTTGCCGGTGATCTCGATGACCTCGAGAGCGCGCACGATACGGCGGCCGTTGGTGGGCAGGATGGCCCGCGCGGCCTCGGGGTCTGCGGCGGCCAGTCGCGCGTGCAGCGCGCCGGACCCGCGCAGCGCGAGCTCCTCCTCCAGCACGGCCCGTACGGCGGGGTCGGTGCCGGGGAACTCGAGGTTGTCGACGGCCCCGCGGACGTACAGCCCGGATCCGCCGACGAGGACGGGTGTGCGCCCCTCGCCGAGCAGGCGGTCGATCTCCGCGCGCGCGAGTCGCTGGTACTCGGCGACGCTCGCAGTCTCGGTGACGTCCCAGATGTCCAGGAGGTGGTGCGGGACGCCGCCGCGCTCCTCGGTCGTCAGCTTGGCGGTGCCGATGTCCATCCCCCGATAGAGCTGCATGGAGTCGGCGTTGACCACCTCCCCTCCGAGTCGCTGGGCGAGATGGACACCCAGATCCGACTTTCCTGCCGCGGTGGGCCCGACAACGGCGATGACCCGCGGCGCGGGAGCTGCACTTCTCACGGCCCCAGTCTCGCAAACCCCAGGGCGTTGCCCGAACGAGCTACGTGACGCCGCATGTCCGGGGTCGTTGCCTGTTGCGAGGTTCCGGCCTCCGGTTTTCGAGAACCGGTGCCCCGGGCGGCGCAATGAGACGCACCGGGCGGCGCGGGATTTCGCTCACACGAGTAGGGTATGGAGTAGTTATGGGCGTTTTTGCACGGTTTCTCCGCAGGTCAAAGGGTGAGGCGGAGGCGTCAACCGCCGCGGCGTCGGCTGAATCGTTGACGACCGCGTCCGGACCGGAAGCGGAGGAGACGAAGGGCGAGTCCGAGGCCGGGACCACAGCCGAGGCCGAGGCGACAGCGGCGGCGGACGCCGAGAAGAACACGGCGGAGAGCGTGGAGATCCCCAAGCAGCAGTCCCCGGAGGAAGCCGCCGACAACGAGGCCGGCGAGGGCGCCCGCAAATAGCTCTCCGCGAGGGAAGGTGAATCCATGGGCATCCTGGAGACGTTGAAGACCAAGCTCGCCCCGGCCAGGGAAAAGGTTTCGGACTTGGCGCAGCAGCACGAGGACAAGATCGACAGGGGTCTCGACAAGGCTGCCAAAATGGTCGACGACAGGACCAAGGGCAAGTACAGCGAGAAGATCCACACACGCACGGACAAAGCGAAGGACGCCCTGGACCGATTTGCGCACAGGGGGGAAGCGGGGCCCAAGGGAGCGGAAACCGACCGCAGTGCGGAAGGTGACCGCGGTGCCACTCCGCCCCCGCCGCCCCAGGATTCGCCGCCCCCTCCGACTTCCTGAACCACCGCAGCGGCGGCACACCGGCGGACGGCCGTGGAGCGATGAGGCTCCACGGCCGTCCGCCGTATGTCTTTCGTGCGCGGTCCTCTGCTGATCGTGGGTGCGTTGTGTCCACCCTCCCCACTGCCTTTAAGCGCAGGGTGAGGTGCCCAAATCGCCCTGCGGCGCGGAGCGCCTGCCCACAGCGGCGGCTACGACCAGGCCGCGACCACGTACCCCACTCCGTACGGCGCGTCCTCATAGAGCAGGCGGCCGGCGAGGTCGGTTCCCTCGGCCGCGCCCGCGAGTACCTGCCAGGGCGCGCGGCCCGCCGCCTTCAGTTCGTGCGCGAGTTCCGTGTCCAGCGCCTTGAGCGCCGCGACGTCCGCGGTCCCCAGGGCACGGGCGACGGCCGCGTCGAATCCGGCGGCACGCTCGTCGAGGTAGCCCGGAGCCTTGACCGTGCGGCAGACGCTGGCGTCGCCCATGACAAGCAGCGCGATCCGGCCGGCCTGGACCGCGATCTCCCGTCCGACTTCGACGCACCGCTCCGGCGCGAGGGTTTCGCCCACGCCGAGGCCTTCGACAGGCGCGTCCGACCAGCCCGTTCGCTCCAGCAGCCAGGCCGCGACCGCGAGCGAGTACGGGAGCTCGCGCTCCGGGAGTTCGCGCGCCGGCCGTCCGAAGCACACGTCGACGTCCACGCCGAAGCCCCGGAACGAACCTCTCGCGCCTTCGGGGTGCACTCCGCGTCCGCTCTCCTCGGCGGGCCCCACAACGACCAGCAGGTCGGGCCGGGCGGCGGCCAGCACTCCGAGGGCGTCCGTACACGCGGTGCGCGCGGCATCAAGCTCGGGAGCGGCGCCCGCGGCGACCTCGGGTACGAGCATCGGGGGACAGGGGCAGACTGCGGCGGCAACGAGCATGATCGGCAGACTACTCAGTGTGCGGAGCAGCCACCCGTGGCGGCCGGCAGCGGCTCCGGCACTCCCACCTTCGGCAGCCCCAGCAGCACGCCCGCCGGCTTGGCCGCCTCGGCCGCGTTGCGCTTCTCCCAGGCGTCGCCCGAGCGTGTGCGGCGCACGTTCAGCACCTGGCCCTCGGCGAGCAGGTGGTGCGGCGCCGCGTACGTGATCTCGACCGTGACCACGTCACCGGGGCGCACCTCCTCGTCGGGCTTGGTGAAGTGCACCAGACGGTTGTCGGGAGCACGGCCGGAGAGCCGGTGGGTAGCGCCGTCCTTGCGGCCCTCGCCGTCGGCGACCATCAGCTCGAGTGTGCGGCCGATCTGCTTCTTGTTCTCGTCCCAGGAGATCTCCTCCTGGAGGGCGACCAGCCGCTCGTAGCGCGCCTGCACGACCTCCTTGGGGATCTGCCCGTCCATGGTCGCCGCCGGTGTGCCGGGGCGCTTGGAGTACTGGAAGGTGAAGGCCTGCGCGAAGCGCGCCTTCCGTACGACGTGCAGGGTCTGCTCGAAGTCCTCCTCGGTCTCGCCGGGGAAGCCCACGATGATGTCGGTGGTGATGGCCGCGTGCGGGATGGCGGCGCGCACCTTCTCGATGATGCCGAGGTAGCGCTCCTGCCGGTACGAGCGGCGCATCGCCTTCAGGACCGTGTCCGAGCCGGACTGCAGCGGCATGTGCAGCTGCGGCATGGCGTTCGGCGTCTCGGCCATCGCGGCGATCACGTCGTCGGTGAAGTCGCGCGGGTGCGGCGATGTGAAGCGGACGCGCTCCAGGCCCTCGATCGTCCCGCAGGCGCGGAGGAGCTTGCTGAAGGCCTCGCGGTCGCCTATGTCGGAGCCGTAGGCGTTGACGTTCTGGCCGAGCAGTGTGATCTCCGAGACGCCCTCGGCAACCAGGGCCTCGACTTCGGCGAGGATGTCGCCGGGCCGGCGGTCCTTCTCCTTGCCGCGCAGCGCCGGGACGATACAGAAGGTGCAGGTGTTGTTGCAGCCGACGGAGATGGAGACCCACGCGGCGTACGCGCTCTCGCGGCGGGTCGGCAGCGTCGACGGGAACGCCTCCAGCGACTCGGCGATCTCGACCTGCGCCTCTTCCTGGATGCGGGCGCGCTCCAGCAGCACCGGCAGCTTGCCGATGTTGTGCGTGCCGAAGACGACGTCCACCCAGGGCGCCTTCTTGACGATGGTGTCGCGGTCCTTCTGCGCGAGGCAGCCGCCGACCGCGATCTGCATACCGGGGCGCGAGGACTTCTTCGGCGCGAGCCGGCCGAGGTTGCCGTACAGCCGGTTGTCGGCGTTCTCACGAACCGCGCAGGTGTTGAAGACGACGACGTCCGCGTCCCCGTCCGATCCCTCGGGCGCGCGCAGGTAACCGGCCTCTTCGAGCAGCCCGGACAACCGCTCGGAGTCGTGGACGTTCATCTGGCACCCGTAGGTTCGGATTTCATAGGTTTTAGATGAACGAACATCCACTGCGGGGCTCCGGTCACTGCTGCTGGTCATGAGTCAAGAGTAGGCGGTCGTGAACGCGGCCTGTCTCGGCCGCCGCCACTTGACCGACGCACCGGGGATGGGGACGCCCCTACTCCCCCCGATATCTCGGCTGCGATCTGTGCGGCCTGGACACCGAGCGCGCCCGCCCGTACGGGGGTCGCTCCAGCCGCGGCCCGGAAGGCTGGTGGGTGAACCGCTCAGCGCGCGGTCGTCGGCCGCCGCGACGTGGAGTCAGTCGGGTCGACGAAGGCACACTGCCAGGACATGGACCAGCACCTCGACTTGCCATTTGGAAACCGACCGGTTTACGGTGATCTGAAACCGACCAGTTTCTCGCGGGAGGGCGGTCTGAGTGCCGTCTGGCACCGTCGCCTACGGGTGGCTGAAGACCCGGCAAGGCGCTGAACCCGCCCCACCCCGTCGATTCCGTGAGGCGTGCTCGAGGGCTGCAGGGGCGAGCACTCACGCTCGTACAGCATCCCTGGCGCCAGGCGGCCCGGCGCCTGATGGAGCTGCGGGCGGACATCGGGGGGCGCTCACCGCGTCAGGTGCCCACCGTTCTCCGGCGGCCGTGTGCGCCCGGGTTGGAACCTTCCGAGGGTCGTTGGCCTGCAATGACGCGCCTGGCCTCCTCCTGATGTGACTGTATTGCCCGAGACCGGAGTAACTCATGAGTGGGATTCATCCCTTCCGCGTACTGCGCGCCAAACCTCTGTGGATCGCCAACGGCGTGATCACAGGCGTACTCGCGCTGCTGTTCACCGTGTTCTACGTCGGCGCCAACATCGACCCGGCCGGCCACACGAAGAACCTGCCCGTCGGCCTGGTCAACGCCGACAAGGGGGCCGCTGTCGGTGGCAAGCAGGTCAACCTGGGAGCGCGGATCACCGAGTCGATCCAGAAGTCCACCGCGAGCGGAGGAAAGATCGACTGGAAGGTGATGGACGAGAAGGAGGCGAAGGAGGAACTCGGCAAGGGCAAGCTGTTCGGCGCACTTGTCGTGCCCGGCGACTTCACCTCCTCCACCACCGCACTGACCGGCACCGCGACCACCAAGGCCCCGGTTCGCCCCACATTGACGGTGCTGACCAACCAGTCCGCCGGCAGCGTCGGCTCCAGCCTGGCCCGGACGGCGACGACGCAGGCCGCCGAGAACGCCTCCCTCCAGGTGGGCAAGGAGCTGACCGCGCAGAGCGGGACCGGGCAGGCGAGGCTGCCCGCCGCGGCACGCCTGCTGCTCGCCGACCCGGCCGCCGTCACGGTCGAGGACGGCCATCCGCTCGACTCACACAGCGGCCTGGGCATGACGGCGTTCTACTACGCGCTCGCCCTCGTGGTCGTCGGCATGCTCTCCGCCAACGTCATCAGCGGCCAGGTCGACCACACCCTCGGCTACACCCACAACGACATGGGCCCGCTACGCCTGCACCGCCCGCTGATCCGGGCGACCCGGGTACAGACCCTCGCCATCAGCAGCACCCTCATGGCCGGACTGTCCCTGCTGATGGGCACCCTGGTCCTGGTCGGCGCGGTCGGCATCATGGGCATGGACGCCTCCCACCTGCCGCTGCTGTGGCTGTACTCGGTGTGCGCCATCGCGGTCACCGGGATCGGTGCGCTCACCCTCCTGGCCGTCTTCGGCACACCCGGCATGCTGGTGGTCACGCTGGTCTTCATCGGGATGGCGGTGCCGACGGCCGGCGCCACCACCCCCCTTGACGCGCTGCCCGGCTTCTACCGCTTCCTCGCGGAGTTCGAGCCGCTGCGGCAGATCACCGACGGTATCCGCTCGATCCTCTACTACGACGCCCAGGCCGACGCGGGCCTCGCCCGGGGCTGGATGATGATGGCCGCCGGCCTCGCGGTGGCCGCACTGTTCGGCTTCGGCGTGACCGGCTGGTACGACCGCAAGGGACTGCACCGCATCCCCGCCGAGACGAAGCCCGAGAAGACAGCCGTCCCGGCGTAGCGGAACGGACCGTGCACACCTTCGTAAACCGATCGGTTTTCTTTTCGTCAAAGGCGAGTTAACCTCGCGGTATGGCTACCGAAGTGAAGCAAAGTCCCAGAGAGCGGCTGCTGGAGGCAGCGGCCACACTCACCTACCGAGACGGTGTCGGAATCGGCGTCGAGGCCCTGTGCAAGGCGGCGGGGGTGTCGAAGCGCTCCCTGTACCAGCTGTTCGAGAGCAAGGACGACCTGCTGGCGGCGAGTCTGGAGCAGCGCGCTTCCGCCTTCGTGGTGACGCTCCTGCCCGCGGCGAACGATGGCCGTTCACCCCGCGAGCGGATCCTACATGTCTTCGAACAGGTGGAACTGCAGGCGGGTGCGCCCGAGTTCCGAGGCTGCCAGTACCTGGCTGTCCAGATCGAGCTCAAGGATCAGAGTCACCCGGCGAGCCAGGTGGCCCACCGGGTCAAGGGAAACCTGACGGCCTTCTTCCGTTCCGAGGCCGAACAGGGCGGCGCGAGCGATCCCGACCTATTGGCCCGACAGCTCAGCCTGGTCTTCGACGGCGCCAGCGCCCGCGCGGGGATCGGAGCCGACAACCTCACCGGGCTCATCGCTCCCACGGTGGCCACCCTGCTCGATGCGGCAGACATGCCCTGACGCACTCCCTCCGAGCAGGCCCGGTGACCGATGCGTTCCCCGGGTTGACACCCCTCTCCGGCAGCCGGAGCAGCCCCACGGCTTCACGCCCTTGCTTCCACAGCAATCGGAGGCAAACCCGATGGCCGTAAGAGTGCCGCCGAGCATGCCGCAGGCGAGGAAGGCCGCGGTCTCGTGGACATCGACACCCAGGCGGCAGGCGCACGGTTTCCCGCAGCCTCAGCTGCCGCGCGGAAGGCCTGCTCACGCCCTCCACGCCTGCGGCCGCCCCCTCGAATGCCAGGCGGGTGCGTGCCTTCCGTGCTTCCGTCAAGACGACGGCGAAGATCGCCCACTTGTCCGGGAAGAGCCGGAAGAGGTACGGCTGCGTGGCGCCGACGCGGTGGGCGACCCCGCGGAGAGCGGTGCCGTAGCGGCCCGCGAGCGCGAACTCGGCGATCGCCGCGCGGATGACACTCCGCCCTGCGCACCGATCTCCGGCAGACACCGACCGGTTTGTGTCAGGCGGCAAGCCACCTGACGGGACGCGGGCCCACCTGCGCCTTGTTTCGACCCCACGGAATGCCGACCGCCACGGGCGGAGCCCTCGTTGCCGCGCGTCAGGACAGCGCTCCGCCCCCGCCCCGCCTCCGCCGAGACCCCCAGGCACCGCGGCCCCGCACCGCACGGCTCCACGCGCATGGGAGACACGTCCGGCCCGACGGCGGCCGAACACCGACCCCTGAGGACGGCATCGACCTCGACGCAGACGCTGATGCCGTCCGGATCGGGATGGGATCGACGCTTCGCTTGCGCATGGAAACCGATCGGTTTACGGTGAGGGGAAACCGATCAGTCTCTCAATGAGTCAGGAATCCATGATGGCGACGAACCGGCCGGTGGCACTCGTGACGGGTGCGTCATCCGGCATCGGCAAGGAAACCGCGCTCGCGCTTGTCGCAGCGGGTTTCGACGTGGTTGGCACAAGCCGCAACACCTCACGCGTCACCCCGCTCGACGGTGTGACCTTCCTCGACCTCGACGTGGTCAGTGACAAGTCGGCCGCCAGCGCGGTCCAGCAGGTGATCGAGCGGTTCGGCCGAATCCACGTCCTGGTCAACAACGCGGGCGTCGGCTCGATGGGTGCGGCCGAGGAAACCTCCATCGCGCAGGCCCGGGACATGTTCGACACCAACGTCTTCGGGGTCATGCGGATGGTGAACGAGGTCCTGCCGTACATGCGCGCTCAGGGACGCGGGCGCATCATCAACCTCTCGTCCGTACTCGGATTCCTGCCCCAGCCCTACATGGGCGCCTACGCCGCCTCCAAGCACGCGATCGAGGGCTACACCGAGTCCCTGGACCACGAGGTCCGTGACCACGGCGTCCGGGCGCTGCTCGTCCAACCCGCCTACACCAGGACCGGATTCGAGGCCAACAGCGCGAAGCCCGACACGCCCCTGGCGGTCTACGCGAAGCAGGGGCAGACCGTCGACCGCGTGATGGCGGAGGCCATCAGGGACGGCGACGACCCTGCCGTCGTCGCCAAGACGATCGTCGCGGCGGCGACCGACGCCAAGCCGAAGCTGCGCTACACCGCCGGTCCCATGGCCGGACGCGCGCGCATACTGCGCCGCGTCGCTCCCGCCGGGGTCTTCGACAAGCAGATCCGCAAGATGAACAAGCTGGCCGGCTGACATCTGCCCGCACCCAAGCACACCCGCGGGAGAAAGACCCACATGGAGCGGCAGACGGCGGAGATCCAGATCGAGCTCGATGTCCCGGCTCAGATGCGTGACGGCACGGTGCTGCGCGCGGATGTCTACCGGCCCGGCGGTGCGGGGCCGTGGCCGGTGCTGCTGAGCCGGCTGCCGTACGGCAAGCAGACTAGACGCCCATGATGGCCGCCAACCTCGACCCCCTGGCGGTGGCCGGACGCGGCTTCATGGTGGTCATCCAGGACACCCGTGGCCGGTTCGCCTCCGAGAGGGAGTGGGAGCCGTGGACGTACGAGGAGGCCGACGGTTACGACACCGTACGGTGGGCCGCTGCGCTGCCCGGCCCGAACGGATCCGTGGCGGGCCGTGGACACGGACTTCCACCTGCGCGCCGACCGAAGCCTGACCCCCGCTGGCACCGCAACCTCAACACGGGCGAACCCGAGGACAGCGCGACCACGGCCCGAGTGGCCCGGCAGCAGGTCTTCCACGACCCCGCCCGGCCGTCCCGCATCGTCCTGCCCGTGGTTCCGGCCTGAGGAAAACCGACGGGAGACCCACACGGCCGGCCTCATCCAACTCCTCGCAAGGCACCGGCGGCCGGGCGGGCGCTAAGCACTCCGCTGGAGGTCCGGTACGCCACCGGCGGGTGCGTCGTGGCTGGTCGCGCAGTTCCCCACACCCTTTTGGGGCGCTGCCGAACCGCCCCTGCGGACTGGACCTCGACTGCTCGCCGAAGGCGGCGCTCAGCAATACCGAGGTCGACGACGTGATCAGCGCTTTCGCCCTGGCAGTCGCGGCCGCCCGGGCGCCGGGCTTACTCCGCCCGAGCTCCTCGCTCCTTCTGCGGCCACCGGCCAGCTGGCCCGGAGGCCCGAGATCCGCCCACTGCCCCTGGACACCGCGCGGCGCGGTCGTCCGGAACTCCCAGCGAGTCTCATTCTCAAACTCACATGGTTGCTGTGGGTTTCGAAAGCGAGACCCAACCTACTTGCACGAAGAAACCGATCGGTTTACAGCGGGAAAAACCGATCGGTTTCCCTTTTCTTGACAACGCCGGAGCCTCCGTCGGTGCTTCGCACCTCGGCTCCCCGATGGGAGACGTACGCCTGGTCACCCGGGCCTGCGCGCCGGTCATCGAGCGCAGCGGCGGGGGCCACGTGCTCAACGTCCACTCCGCCCCTGGCCATCGAGCTCGACGACTTTCCTTCATCGACCGGCTCCGGCGGGAATCGTCACAGCCCAAGACGGTCGCCGACCGCACCCTGGGCCTTCTGAACAGCTGACTCACCCCAACCAGACAGAGGACACACTGATGCCAGAGCTCAACCCCATCCTGATCACCGGTGCCGCCGGCGAAATCGGTGGCGTGAGCCGAACGATGGTCGACATGCTGCTTGAACACGGCCACCCGGTGCGCGCGTTCGTG
>NZ_JACEHE010000033.1 GCF_013778455.1 Streptomyces himalayensis subsp. himalayensis
TGCGCTGCTCCTCTGCGGCGGCGCCGCCGTGACCGCGCTGACCCTGCTGTTCCTGCGCGAGACGCACGGCGACTCGCTCGGCGGGCCGGCCGACAGCCACAGCCACACGCCCGCCAAGGAGGACGTCCTCTCGTGACCACCCGCACCCGCGTCCGTACGGTCGTCCTCACGGCACTGGCACTGGCGCTGCTCGCCGCCCCGGCCACCCCGGTCGGGGCGGCGGCCGGCACCGACACCCACATCGAGGGCCGACTGCCCTCCGGCGCCGCCTATCTCATCGACGTACCGGCCGACTGGAACGGCACCGTGCTGCTGTTCAGCCACGGCTACACCCCGGCCGGGAGCCCCAACCCCGCCCAGAACGCCCCCGGCACCGCCGCCAAGGAACTGCTCCTGAACGAGGGGTACGCGCTGATCGGCTCGTCCTACGCCACGACCGGCTGGGCCGTCACCGACGCCGTACCCGACCAGCTCGCCACGCTCGACGTGTTCACCTCCCGCTTCGGAAAGGCACGGCGCACCATCGCCTGGGGGAGCTCCTACGGCGGTCTGGTCACCACCGCCATCGCCGAACGCCACCCCGGACGGATCGACGGCTCACTGCCCATGTGCGGACTCGTCCACGGCGGCGTCGCCAACTGGAACAACACCCTCGATCCGGTCTTCGCCCTCAGGACGCTCCTCGCCCCGGACTCCGGCATCGCCCTCACCGGCTTCCCCGACCGCACCGCCGCGGCCACGGCCGCCGACGCCATGACGAACGTCGTCTCCACGGCCCAGCAGTCGGACCACGGCCGCGCCCGGATCGCCCTCGCGGCCGCGCTGCACAACATCCCGGTGTGGAACGACGCCTCCCAGCCACGCCCCGGACCCACCGACTGGGACACCCAGCAGGCCAACCAGTACCGGGCGCTCAGCGGACTGGTGCAGCTGCCCGCCTTCGTCTGGCGGCAGGAGGCCGAGAGCCGCGCGGGCGGCAGCATGTCCTGGAACACCGGCGTCGACTACTCCGCGATGCTGCGCCGCTCGACGACGTACAAGGAGGTCACCGCCCTCTACAAGAAGGCCGGTCTGTCACTGCGGAACGATCTCGCGGCGCTGAACCGCGCGCCCCGCATCGCCGCCGACCCGGCCGCCGTCGACTGGATGAGCCGTACCAGCGCCTTCACCGGCAAGCTGAGGAAGCCCGAACTGTCCATCCACACCACCGGTGACGCCCTCGTCCCGGTTCAGGTCGAGAGTGCCTACCACAGGGCCGCCACCGCCGCGGGTTCCGCGCCGCTGCTCCGCCAGGCGTACGTCGACACCCCAGGGCACTGCACCTTCAGCGCGGGCGAACAGCTCGCCGCCCTGCACGCCCTGGAGGACCGGATCACCAGCGGCCGCTGGGGAGACACCGGGCCTCTGGCCCTGA
Source organism: Streptomyces himalayensis subsp. himalayensis (assembly GCF_013778455.1). GTDB lineage: Bacteria > Actinomycetota > Actinomycetes > Streptomycetales > Streptomycetaceae > Streptomyces > Streptomyces himalayensis. Next base: position 1,415 of record NZ_JACEHE010000033.1, read on the forward strand.
ACACCCGTGCCCGGGCCGCCGACCCGGCAGGCCAGCCACGGTACATCCGCTACACACCCGCCCCCTACCCCCGTCCCTACGACCTGGCCCACCCGGCCGACCGGCCGTGACCGCGCAGGTCCGGGCCACGGGGCACGACCACCGCCACCATGGCCCGGACCGTACGCTGTCCGGCGTGGAATACGTGGAAGACACAGAAATCCCCAGCGGACCGACGGGTGTCGCGCAGCCCCGCCCCCAGTCGCTCGTCCTGGCCTTCTTCGGCAACCACATCCTCGAAGAGGGCTGCCGCTGTGTGTACTCGGGCAGCATGATCGACGTACTCGGCCGCGTCGGCGTCGGCGAACAGGCCGTGCGCTCCACCCTGACCCGCATGGTGGGCCGGGGACTGCTGCGCCGGCAGCGGCAGGGCCGCAGGATGTACTTCGGGCTCACACCACAGGCGATACGGATCCTCCGCGACGGCGGCAGAAGGATCTGGCAGGACGGCGCGGTCAACGAGGACTGGGACGGCACCTGGACCCTGCTCGGCTTCTCGCTGCCCGACTCCTGGCAGCGACAACGGCACGATCTGCGCTCCAGACTGATCTGGTACGGATTCGGGGCGCTGTTCAGCGGCCTGTGGATCGCGCCCGGCCGGGTCGACGTCTCCGGTGTCATCGCCGAACTCGAACTGGCCGAAAGGATCAAGGTCTTCCACGCGTCCGCGGACGAGGCGACGACCGACGTCGACCGCATGGTCCTGGAGAGCTGGGACCTGGAGGCCATCGCCGCCCGCTATGCCGCTTTCGACAAGCGGTGGACCGCGCTGGAGGCCGGCGAGGGCCACGCCGCGGATCCGATCGCCACCCGGCTGCTGCTGGTCACCGAGTGGCTCGGCATCATCCGTACCGACCCCCGGCTGCCCGCCCGCCACCTTCCCGCGGAGTGGCCCGCGCGCGCAGCCCAGGAGACCTTCCGGCGGATCGCCGCGGAAACGGAGGAGCCGGCCCGGCGGGTGGCGGGGGAATTGCTGGACACCGTTCCCGAGGAGCCGGACGACGGCACATCGTGACTGCGCGACGTCTCACGGGAGAGTGTGGTACTTCGCTTCGTCGAAGTCCGCGTGGTGACTGCCGCCGGTCAGGTCCCAGGCCCACTGGCCGACGAACGCTCCGGTGAAGCCGAGGGAGCGGATCCGGCCGTCCTCGATGTGTTCGGCGTGTTCGTCGGACAGCACGGTAGCGTCGAGGGGCGGGCCGAAGGGCCGCCAGCCGCGACCCAGGTCGTAGCGGAACCGCAGGTCGGCCCCGTCGATGTCCAGGCCGAGCCGCAGCCGGGTGATGGCGCCGAGAGGCTCCTGACCGGCTTCGTCGACGCTCAGCACGCCCTGGTCGCAGCTCGCGGCACGCAGGACCGCCTGTCCGTGGTCGTCCGCGGTGACGTACAGGTAGTACCAGTTGCGGGTGTTGTAGTAGGCCGTGATCCCGGCCAGGTGCTAGTACGTGCGCGGCCGGTACTCCATCGTCGCCTCGAACGAGCAGCGCGCCGCCGTCACCCGGCGGGCCACCAGGCTGGGCCCCTACCAGGCTCTGCGGCGACCGGCCGCCCCGAAGCCTGAGGTGGGACGGCCGTTCGGAGAGGGAGAGCCAGTCGGGTACCGCGGGCCGGCGCAGCGTCGACCACTGGGGCCCAGGGCCGGCTGGTCGCATCCGTCGACGTCGTCACCGTCCGCAGGACCGGTCCAGGAGGGCGTGTCCTCGGTCTCCGAGGTGGTGTCCGGGGCGGGGGCCGGCAGTCCGGTCGGGGTGCGCGGCCAGCCGTCGGCGGTCCAGGCGACGGGCGCCAGCGCGATTTCCCGGCCCAGCACGCACGGGCCTTGTCGTCCGTGGGGCCGGGCGACGAGGTAGGCCAGGTACCACTCGCCGTCCCCGACCTCCACCAGACTGCCGTGCCCGGCCTTCTGCAGCGGCAGGTCGGAGTGGTCGCAGGCGGTGATCAGCGGGCCCTGCGGATCGCGCTCGTAGAGGCCGGTGAGGGTGCGTGAGCGGGCGACGGTGACCTGGTGTTCGTAGCCTGTGCCGCCGTCCGCGGTGAGCAGGTAGTACCACTCGCCGCGGCGGTAGAGGTTGGGGCCCTCGATCCAGCCGGCCTGCGGCGGCAGCACGACGGGGACCGGCTCACCGGTCAGGCGGCGCGTGGCCCGGTCGTAGCGCCGCGCCTCCAGGCCCGCCGAACCGCCATGCCCCGGGCGCCAGTCGTGGACCATGTTCAGCAGCCAGCTGTCGGCACCGTCGTGGAACAGGGAGGCGTCGAAGCCCCGCGCGTGCAGCAACTCCGGCTCGGACCACGGACCTTGGATCGAGGAAGCGGTGACCAGGTAGTTGGGGCTGTCGGTGAAGCCTCCCTCGTACGTGGACACATTGCTGTAGACGAGGTGGAACAGACCGTCGGCATAGCTGAGGTTCGGCGCCCACACGCCGCCGGAGTCCGGACACCCGGTGAGGTCCAGCAGCCGCGTGTTGTCGAGGGCGCCGCCCAGGGGCCGCCAGTGCACCAGGTCCGTGGAGTGGTGCAGGCGCACACCCGCACACCACTCGAACACGTCGGCCGGGCCGAACGGCACGATGAGCGGGGTGCGGTGGATCGGCCTGTAGAAGCGGGGCTGTTTGCGGTGCCTGCCGGAACTGTGCAGGTAGGCGCGGATGTTGTGGGCGGCGAGGTCCGCCTGGGCGAGCGCGGCAGCGGTGATCTTGAGCTCGCTGACGTCGTTCACGTCGCCCACCGCGAACAAGTCCAGCCGCCCCTCGACCTGCAGCATCCGGTCGACCTTCACGTGCCCGGCCCCGTTCAGCCAGTCACCGTGCCCGGCCAGGCGCAGCCAGAGTGTGTTGGGGGTGGTGCCCGTCGCCCACAAGGACACACGTGCGGCCGCGCCCGCCCGCACGCCCAACTCAACCGGTCGTCGCAATACCGGCTTCCCTGCGAGCTGCGTCAGCCGTCGCGCTCGGCGCCGACGAGGACGAAGGCCATCGTGACCGGTTGGTCGCTGCGGTTGCGCCAGGCGTGGCGGGTGCCGTTCTGGATCACGATGTCCCCTGCCGACAGCCGGGTGCAGTGGCCGTCGTCGAGTTCGAGGACGATCTCGCCCTGCAGCACGATGCCGTAGTCCACGGTCGGCGTGGTGTGCATGCCGTCGGGCTCCATGAGTTCCGCGATGCCGGGCGAATCGGCCCGCTGCTCCCGGTCGAAGGCGACGGGGTCGAACGCCGGGTCGGCCATCTCGGTGTCGGGCGGAAAGGTCAGCACGATGAACCGCGTGCCGCCGGGCGCCGGGAGCAGGCTGGTGACCTTCGGCGTGGGGTCCTCCCCGGTGCGGCTGACCGGTTCGCCGGGATCGGTGGCCCACGGCAGGCGGGACACCCAGCCCGGCAGGCTGGTGAACTCCCGGCTCCGCGGGATGGGGCCGTCGCTGACGACGACCGACTTGCCGTTCTCGTCATGGCCGGTGACGATTCTGCGCATAGGTCTCTCCTCCGTCGAATCCGTGCGGATCCGCCAGGTCCGTCGGATCCGTCGAGTCGGTCACTGTCAGTCGGGCAGGCGGGACTCGGTGGGGGCTTCAAGGGCGGTTCCCCAGGCGTCCAGCACGTTCGCCACCGTGGGGGCGGGCGCTCGCAGCAGGGCCGATGCCACCGTGCGTACGCACAATCGGTGCCGGTCGTCCGTGAGGTACTCCACCGGGGACTTGCCGTCCACACGGGCGAGCAGCAGCGCCGGCAGCAGTGACGCGGCCCGCGCCTCAAGGGCCGCCCGCGGCTCCCAGTTGGCGCAGCGGAAGTACTCCTCGGCCAGCACCCGGGCCGACCGCAGGAGTTCGGTGCGGCGACCGGGCACCACCAGGCTCTTGAGGAGCAGATGGTTGACGCAGAAGGCCAGGTCGAAAGCCGGGTCTCCGTACCAGGCGCACTCGGCGTCCAGCAGCACGGGCCCCGACGGGCCGACGAGGATGTTCTTGGGACTGACGTCGCCGTGTACCAGAGCCAGGTGTGTGGTGGCCGTGCGCTCGGCGATGCCCTGGAGGACATCGCCCAGACCGGGGTGCGCCGCCGCGGTGGCCAGCAGGTACGGCTCGATGCGCAGCGCGTGGAAGTTGTCGTCGGTGGCGAACTCCGCGGCGAGGGCGGCGTCGCCCGCGCTCGCCGCGTGCAGGGTGCCGAGCAGCTCTCCGACGGCGGCCGCGGTCGCCACCCGCACCTCGCCGCGCAGCAGCTGTGCCTTCCATATGGGGTACCGCTCGGGGGGCAGGTACGCCATCGCGAACAGGCCGGCGTCGGCGTCGTGGGCCAACAGCTCCGGCACGCTGTCCGGCCGGTGCCGGGACGCGAACCGCATCCACGCCCATTCGTAGGCGTTGCGAGACACGGGTGCCTGCCAGTCGGCGGCGACCCGCAGCTTCGCCAGAGCCCTCTTGACGCACAGGGAGCGGCCCGGCAGGTCCACCCGCCACAGGTCGGAGGAGACACCACCGGCCAGCGGCGTCCAGCGCCCGGCTTCGCCGGGTCCTGCGAGCTTGTGGCCGATCAGGAAGTCGGCCAGGGCGGTGTCGGGCACGGGGTCCGGGCTCACCTGCGCGGAGGTCGGGCTCATCGCCGGTCACCCGACCCGGCGGCCAGACCGCGGGGGCTGTTGCAGGCGTGGGCCGGCGCCTCGCCGGCCAGGATCCGTACGACCTCCTCGGCGGCGCGGCGGCGCAGTTCCGTGACCGAGGCGTCGGAGGAGAAGGCGACGTGCGGGGTGAGCAGCGCGCCCGGCTGGTCCAACAGCGCGGCGGGGACGTGCGGTTCGTTCTCCAGTACGTCGAAGGCGGCTGCGGCCAGCTGCCCGTTGTCCAGCGCCTTGACGACCGCGTCGGTGTCCACCAGGCCGCCCCTGCTGACGTTGACCAGCAGGCCGCCCGGCTTCATCAGCCCCAGCTGCTCGGCGCCGATGATGTGGTGAGTGCCGGGCGTGAGCGGCACGTGGAGGATCACCACGTCGCTGCGGCGCAGCAGTTCATCCAGGCCCACCATCTCCACCCCAGGGGCCTCCTTCGGCGGGAAGGGATCGTGGGCCAGGATCCGGCAGCCGAACGCACCGAGCTTGCGCACGGTGGCGCGTCCGATCCGCCCGAAGCCGACGACGCCGCAGGTCAGCGTCGACAGCCGGCGCAGCCGGGCGCTGGCAGGGTCCCAGCGACCAGCACGGACCTCCCGGTCGAACACGGCAAGGCCTCGCGTCCAGGCCAGCACCATGCCCACGGCGTGGTCCGAGACCTCCTCGACACAGTAGTCCGGCACGTTGGTGACCCAGACGCCCTGCTCGGTGGCGGCGTCCACGGCGATGTTGTCGAGGCCGACGCCGAGCCTGGCCACGATCCGCAGATCCGGCGCGGCGCCGATCGCGGTGGCGGAGACGGGCGCCCAGCAGGTGAGGATCCCGGCGGGCCGGTGCTCGGCGACCAACTCCTCGATGGCCTCGGCGGAGGCGGGCTCCGCGGGTCCGGTCACGAGGGTGTGACCCGCCTCCTCGATGACCGATCGCTCGACCGAGTCGTCGGGCCAGGCGTAGTCGGTGAGCAGCACGGTGGCCGGGCGGCTCGAAGGTTTCATGGCAGGTCGTCCTCGCAGAATCGTGCGTCTCGCAGCGGACGGCCGGGCGTCACGCCCGGCCGCATGCGGTCAGCAGGTTTGATCACCACCCTGCAGGGCGGCCGTAGGCATGTCCGATGGGGCCGTCGGCCGCCATGGGTGGTTGGAGAGGGTCGCGGGGCTCGGATCGGGTGGCCGGCGCTCGCCGACTTGTGGTCGAGGAGGCGCCGCAGTACGTCCCTGGAACAGGTCACGAGATGCCGGGGCACGTTGAATCACTTTGTCACAGCCACGTGATGCTAACGATAGCACCGGAGGTCTTCAATGCGTCAAGAGTGCGGCGTACGCCCGATCGCCGGAACCCCCTGCGGCAGGGCCCGGCCGGGACGAGGAACCCGATCACCACAGGAAAAACCCCGGTCACCACAGGGAAAACGAGGACGGCCGAAGAAATCCGCTGTTCACATCTTGACGCGCCGGGGACTTCCCTTCAGGGTTTCTGCCAACGCCGACCGTGTGGCCGATAAGTGTCTACACGAGGTCCGGCTGTCGAAGACGCCATAGCCACGGACGTCCCAGACGGGCGATATACGGCTGAATTCCGCATGCGGCGCCCGCCCGCGCGAGAGCCCACCGCCCCCATTCCGCGAGTCGGCGGCAGCGTCGCCGCCGCCGACTCGCGTCCGTGTTCAGCTCACCGCTTCTCGTCATCGCCCGTACGGCCCCGTACGGCGATGGACCCGCCGCGGCCCGCCGTGGCCCATTCCTCTTCAGGAGCCGCTATGACTCACGCAGCGCAAGTCGACACCAGTGCGGTGCCCGCCGGCGAAACACAGGAAAGCAGCCGGCCCTCCATTTCCCGCCCCATGATCGGGATGGGCTTCCTGCTGATCGTCCTCTCCTACATGGTCAACGCGATGGACCGCCAGGTCTTCCCCCCACTGCTGCCCAACATCCGTGAGGAGTACGGGTTCTCGCTGGAACAGGGCGGGCTGCTGGCGACGAACTTCACCCTCGGCATGGCCCTGGCCGGCCTGCCCGCGGGCTACCTCCTCGACCGCTTCCGCCGCAAGACCGTGCTGCTGGCGAGCATCGTGATCTACTCCCTGGGCACGATGGCCACGCCGCTGGCGACCGGTTTCGCCGACATGACCCTGTACCGGGTCGTCTCCGGCTTCGGTGAGGGCATGCAGTCCGCCGCCATCTTCGCGGCGATGGGGGCCTTCTTCGTCCACCGGCGGGGCCTCGCCTTCGGCGTCATCGGCCTGGGCTACTCCGTCGGCGTGTTCATCGCCCCGCTGATCGGCGTCCAGCTCATGAGCATGCACGGCACCTGGCACTCGCCGTTCTATCTGTTCGGCGCGGCCGGGCTGCTGATCGCCGCCGCCTCCCTGTTCCTCGTGAAAACCGGTCTGACCGAGCACTCCGTCGAGAAGGTCGTCTCGACCAAGACCTACGAGTACATGCCGGCCTCCGCCTACAACCGCAACACCATCGCGCTGGCCGTCCACTCCGTCGTCAGCGGTGTGGCCATCTACGGGTTCCTCGGCCTCTACCCGACGTACCTCATCACCTCGCTGCACTACACCGCTGGGCAGGCCGCACTGGCCATGAGCTTCCTCGGTTTCGGCGGCATGCTGGCCGTTTTCGGCGGCTGGCTCGGCGACCGCGTGAACCAGCGCAACCTGCTGATCCTGAGCCTGCTGGCCGTCTCCGCCATCAGCGTGTGCATCTACGAGACACAGGCCGGAGTCGGCGTGCAGTGCGTGTTCGCCTTCCTCATGGGTGCCTTCGGCCTGGGCTTCATCTACCCCAACACCAACAGCGCGATGCAGCGGGCCGTCCGTCCGTCGCAGATCGGACGCGCCTCCGGTCTCTTCGTCACCAGCTACTACGGACCGGCGGCGTTCTCGGGCCTTCTCTTCGCGACCCTGGTGGACTCCTTGGGCTGGGACCAGGCCGGGCTCCTGCAGGTCACCCTCCTGCCGCTGGTGGGCGTCGCGGCCTTGGCCTTCGTCCGCCCCTCGCAGTTCAACAACGCGGTTCGCTAGCAAGCCGGCCGGACAATTGTCACCGTGGTGCACCGGGCGTAGGCCCGGTGCACCACGGTGACATACCACCGGCAGAACACGGAACATACCGCCCCACGCCACAGAGCCTGCCCACCGCCGAGCGGTCGACAGGCCCCGCGAACGGTCAGCCTGAACGCATCCGGAGTCAGAGGCTCTCGGCCACGACCGGGTTGCGCAGGACGCCGAGGCCCTCGATCTCCACCTCGATCTCGTCTCCGGGGCGGATCGGCCCTACGCCGGAAGGCGTACCGGTCATGATCGCGTCTCCGGGCAGCAGCGTCAGGTAGCGGCTGAGGTAGGCGACGATGTCGGGAACGGCGAGCAGCAGGTCGGCCGTGCTCGCCGACTGCATGACGGTGCCGTTCACACGGGTCGTCAGCGACAGTCCCGAGGGGTCGAGGTCGGTCGCGATGACCGGTCCGAGGGGAGCGAAAGTGTCCTGCCCCTTCCCGATCAGAAGCGTGCCGAATTGGCTTTCCTTGCGCTGGATGATGCGGTCGCTGACGTCATTGCCGCACGTATAGCCGAGGATGTACTCGTGGGCCTCCGATGGCTTCACATGGCGGGCTTCCTTTCCGATGACGACGACCAACTCGCCCTCGAAATGGATCAGTTCACCATCCGCGGGATAGACGATGGCATCATCAGGCCCTATCACCGCAGTGCTCGGCTTCACGAAGCACACAGGAACTTCCGGAACCTCGCGGTCGGTCTCGTCGATGTGCGAGGCGTAGTTGTAGGCGAACCCGAAGATCCGGGGCCGCTCGAGCGGCGGGAGAATGACCACATCGCCGACTTCGTCGACGTGGCCCGTAGGGGTCAGCCCAGTGAAGGGATCGCCCTCGAATCTGGCGATTCTGGCGTCACCGGCTTCGAGTTCTCCGTATTGACGCACGCTGCCGACGGCATACCTGACGATCCGCACGGAAACCTCCGCAACTAGGCAGCCGCGGGCGGCTGCACGGCCTATCCAGCAGTTGGTGCTAACGTTAGCACGGAGTAATGATCAAACCCGACGCCCCAATACATCCGACCACAGAGCGCGACGAGAGCGCTATCGTTGGCAAACGGAAAGTAACGGCACGGGACCAGTCACTCGAGGGGGCCCCTTACGTGATCACGACCAGGGACATCGCCGAACGCCTGGGGGTCTCCGTCTCCACGGTCGGCCGGGCACTCGCCGACGATCCCCGCATCAGCGAGGAGACCAAGTTCCGGGTCCGCCAGGCCGCTTCCGAGATGGGGTACGTCGGCAACCGCGCGGCGCGGATGATGCGCGGAGCGTCCAGCAACGTGGTCGCGCTGGTGATCCCGGACATCCGCAACAGCTTCTACTCGACCATCGCGCACGAGCTGTCCAAGAACATGGAGGCCGAGGGCTTCCAGCTCATGCTCTCGGAGACCGACGACGACCGGATGGTGGAGCTGCGCCATCTTCGGGAGTTGTCCGCGAACCGCGTGGCGGGCGTCATCATCGTGCCTACCGCGCGCCCGCACGCCGACTCCGTCAAGCTCCTGCGCACGGTGCCGCACCTGCAGCTGCTGCGCCGGCACCCGTCACTCGGTTCCCAGTGGTTCGGCGTGGACGACCACGAGGCCCTGCGCCAGGCCACGGCCCACCTGGTGACCCTGGGCCACACGCGCATCGCTTATCTGGGCGGCCCCGAGGAGCTGCCCACCGGCGCGGAGCGTCTGCGCGGCTTCCGCAGCGCCCTGCGCGAAGGCGGCCTGCCGGACGATGCCGGGTACACGGAGCTGGGGCCGCCGTCGTCGGTCGAGCACGGCCGCGACGCGGTACGCCGGCTGCTGCAGGGGCGGGACGCGCCCACCGCGCTCGTACTGGGATCGATCCAGCTCACCCTCGGTGTCCTGGAGGAGTTGTCCGAGCAGGGCGTGAAGGTGCCCGGAGAACTGTCCGTGGTCGGGTTCGGGGACGAGCCGGGGTTCTCCTGGTGGGGCCCCGGACTCACCACGATCGGCCTGCCGATCCAGGAGATGGCCACCGGCTGCGCACTGTGGCTGATGCGCCGCCTCAAGACCAAGCCGAGCAACGACGGCCCGTACACCTCGGTCTCTCCCGGATCGCTGATCCTGCGCGGCAGCACGGCGCCACCTGGCGGCCGGGCGCCGTCCAGGTCCGACTGACCATGGGCGGCCTGGCCTCACCCGCAGACACGGAAGGCGCCCGGAGCGCAGTGCCCCGGGCGCCTTCGTGTTTTCGGCGCCGCGTCAGTACGTTCCGCTGCGCAGCCGACGCATGACCCGGGCGGTGCGCGCGAGTTCGTCGAGCACCTGCTCGGCAGCAGCCTCGTGTATCTTGCCGGACCGGAAAGCGCCGTCCTCGATGCGTTCATTGACGAACGGGATGCTCACGGTCGGACCGATCGGCAGCATCCTGAGGTTCGCCACGACCTGCTTGGCCATCTGCACCGCCCGGGTGCCCGCCGAGACGCCTCCGTAGCTGACAAACGCGGCCGGCTTGTGCTGCCACTCCACGACGAGGTAGTCCCAAGCGTTCTTCAGGGGGGCCGGGAAGCTGCCGTTGTACTCCGGGGTGACGAAGACGAACGCGTCCGACGCGTCGACGATCCGGCTCCATTCGCGGGTGTGGCTCTTCGTGTACTGCTGCAGGGCCGGCGGATGCGGCTCGTCGAAGAACGGAAGAGCGAGTTCGCGCAGGTCGACGGTGTGCGACTGGAACTGGTCGTACTCCGCGGCCCGGGCAGTGAACCAGTCCGCGACGGACCTGCCCACACGTCCGGGACGAGTGCTGGCCACAACAGTGGTGAGGGTCATCGGCGCCACAGAGGGCTCGGGTGCCATAGCGGGCTCGCTTTCCTTTCTGCCGGGATCCGGCCCGGCGGACCCGCGCCCGCCTGTGCTGTCCGTCCGTCCAGGAAGAGCGCGGGTCCGCCGGAGTCCTTGCCGGGGGGCACTGAATTGTGCGAACGATAGCATGAAAGCTCGGGCGAACCGAGGGAGCCGGAACGAATGACAAGCTCACAGGATCAGAGTCCCCGCCGCCTCTTGACAGAACCGCTCGCGCTTCGCACGATTGCGCTATCGTTAGCATTCCAAGAGCCGCGGCAGGCGAGCAACCCTCGTCATCGCCCTTCGTACTCCGATTGCCTCGCCGGCCCCGCTATGGCGACGAAGAGAGCCGTACGACGCTTCGCTCGCGCCCAGCGCCGCCGGCACACCGATCTGGGTGCCGCACCGGGAGGTCCGCCCGCGCCCGTACTCCGCGAGGACTCTCTACGCCCCTGGCAGCGAGGAGGTCCGCCCCGCAACGGCAGGCACGGACCCCCGCTCATCACCCCGATCGTCCGAACTCCGAAAGGTTGCACCGCAATGACAGACGCGCGGATCGCCAAGCTCTACGGCCGCAGGGTGTGGGACTCACGCGGCCGGCCGACCGTCGAGGTCGAGGCCCACCTCGCGGATGGCGCGGTCGGGCGTGCCATCGCACCGGCCGGCGCCTCGATGGGCCAGGGCGAAGCGCTCGACCTGCGCGACGGCGGCAGCCGCTTCGGCGGACTCGACGTCCACCGCGCGGTGGGCTCGGTGAACCACGAGATCGCACCTGCCCTCCTGGACCGCGACGCGACCGACCAGGAAGCCGTCGACCGGCTTCTGGTGGACCTCGACGGAACCCCCGACCGCAGCCGTCTCGGCGGTAACGCGATCGTGGCCACGTCCATGGCGATCCTGCACGCCGCCGCAGCGTCGGCGGGCGTACCGCTGTGGCAGCACCTGGCGGGCGGACGGCCGGTCCGCATCCCCTTGCCGGAGATCCAGATCTTCGGCGGCGGCGCCCACGCGGACCGTCGCGTCGACGTCCAGGACTTCATGGTGGTCTGCCCCGCGGCACCGAGCTTCTCCGAGGCCCTGGACTGGACAGCGGAGATCTACCGGGCCGCCGGCAGCCTGATGCGCAAGGCGGGGAAGGCCCAGGGCGTGGCCGACGAGGGCGGCTTCTGGCCCGCGTTCGACTCCAACGAGGAGGCCCTGGAGACGCTGACCCGGGCCATCGAGGACGCGGGCTTCACACCCTCGGCCCAGGTCGGCATCTCACTGGACATCGCGGCCTCGCAGTTCGGCAGGGCCGGGAAGTACACGCTGGCCCTGGACGACCGCACGCTGGACACCGGGGCGCTGATCGACATGCTGGGCAGCTGGATCGAGCAGTACCCGATTCTCTCCGTCGAGGACCCGGTGGGTGAGGACGACCACGAGGGAATGGTGGAGTTCACGCGGCTCTACGGCGACCGCTGCCAGGTGATCGGCGACGACTACCTGGTCACGAACGCCAAGCGGGTGGAGGCGGCGGCCACCAGCGGGGCGGCGAACGCCGTGCTCGTCAAGCCGAACCAGGCCGGTACGGTCACGGAGTCCTTCCAGGCCCTGCGCGCCGGAAAGGATGCCGGTTTCGGCACGATCGTCTCGGCCCGGTCCGGGGAAACAGAGGACGTCACCATCGCGCACCTGAGTGTCGGTTGGGACGCGGGCCAGCTGAAGGTGGGCTCGTTCACCCGCTCCGAGCGCATGGCCAAGTGGAACGAGGTTCTGCGTATCGAGGAGTCCCTCGGTGAATCCGCCGTATTCAGCGGATGGTCCGCCTTCACATTCGCCGGATCCGGGTCCTCCCCGACCAAGCCGTAAAACAGCTTCGAAGAATTAAAGTCATCGAAATCCAGAGCCGATCGGAGCACGGAGACCAGCATGCTGCCACCCGTCAATCTGCGCCCGAGTTTCAACATCACCCGAACCAGCCATGTGCGCCTCACCGTGGCCGACCTGGCCGAGAGCCGGAACTTCTACGTGAACGCCCTGGGCCTCGTCGTCAGCGACGAAGACGAGCGCACCTGCTACCTCCGCGGTCTCGCCGAGGCCTGCCACCACAGCCTCGTGCTGGAGCTGGACGAAGAGGGCGCCGGTGCCGCCAAGAGGATCGGTTTCCGGGTCTTCTTCGACGAGGACCTCGACATCGCCTACGGCTGGTTCCGCGACCGCGGGCTGCCCGCGGAATGGGTCGACATGCCGTACCAGGGCCGCACCCTGCATGTCAGCGACCCCATCGGTACGCCGCTGGAACTCTGCGCGCACATGGAGACACGGCCGAGGCTGCACATCGACTTCGAGCACTACAAGGGTGCCCACGCGCAGCGGCTGGACCACTTCCAGACTTTCGCGCCCGACACCTACGAGCTGTGCGCGTTCTACAGTGAGCTCGGCTTCCGCAACTCGGAGTACCTGGAGCACGGCGACAAGTTGCTGGGTGCGTTCATGTACCGCAAGGGCACCTGTCTGGACCTGGCGATCGTGGAGAACACAGGTCCTGCCCTGCACCACTTCGCCTACACCGTCTCCGAGAGCCGCGACATCTTCACCGCCTGCGACTGGGCGGGCATCCTCGGCTACGGCGACGGCGTGGAGCGGGGCCCGGGACGGCACGGTCCGGGCGGGATGCTCTTCGCCTACCTCCGCGACCCCGACGGCCACCGGGTGGAGGTCTTCAACAGCCACTACCAGACGATCGACACCGAGATCGAGCCCGTCCGATGGGACGCGGCATCGCTGAGCACCAACGCACGCTGGGGCCTCCCGGCCCTGGAGAAGTGGTACGTCGAGGCCTCGCCGTTCACCGGCGTCTCCCCGATCTCGCCGGCCGAGAAGCCGAACCCGATGACGCTCGAGCGGTTCCTGCTCGAGCAGTCCGCCCACTGACCTTTGGCACGATCACGTCCCCCGAGGAGACGCCATGGCACGAGTCCCCTACCTACGCCGCGAGGACGCGGACGAGTCGCAGAAACCCCTGTACGACCGGCTGGAAGCCGAACGCAAGGTACCGACGGCGAACATCTTCCTCGCCCTCACCAACGCGCCGGCCCAGCTGGACGCCTTCCTGACCTACGCCAACTCGCTGCGGGCCGCCGACCTCAGCCCCCGCTTGCGTGAACTGGCCATTCTGACCGTGGGTTACGCGACCCGGTCCGCGTACGAGGTCGCGCACCACCAGTCGCACGGCCTCAAGGCCGGACTCACCGAGGAACAGCTCGCGGCGGTGGCCGACTTCGAGTCGTCCGACCTGTTCGACGAGACGGAGAAGGCGGTCATGCGCCTCGCCCGGGAGTCCACGCTCCAGGTGGACGTCTCCGAGGAGACGTGGCGTGCCGCCGCCGGCCACCTGACGGACAAGCAGATGGTCGAACTGTCCCTGTCCATCGCCTGGTACAACTCCGGCGTCCGCATCATGGGTCTGCTGGACATCGACCTCGAGGACAACTGCCCGGATCCTTTCGCGAATTCGTAGTTCCCGGCGCCGTACGGCCCGTCAATACAGCCGTAAGGCCCGTCAGTACATGGGACGTGATTACCGAGCCGCCGGTCCGCCGCCTCGGTCGCCGACAAGAATGTCTCCGCCCCCGATCGTAGGGACGGAGCGGTTTCAAGGAGTATTTCAATGGCGAAGATGCTCGCTGCACGACTGCACGCTCTGGGTGAGCCGATGTCGGTGGACACGATCGACGTGCCCACCCCGCGGCCGACCGACGTGCTGGTGCGGGTCAAGGCGTGCGGAATCGTGCCGAACATGGCCAACGTGATCAACAACTGGCCCACCTGGTACCCGCACCAGCCGCTGCCCAAGCTCCCCGCGATCTTCGGCCTGGACCCGGCGGGCGTGGTCGAGGCGGTCGGCGAGGCGGTGCTCAACACCAAGCCCGGCGACCGGGTCTATGTGAGCCCTCTGCGGTCCTGCGGCAGCTGCCAGGTGTGCCGCGGCGGCGAGCTCAGCCGGTGCCGATACTTCACCCTGAACGGCTACTTCAGCACCTCGCGAGACGGCCAGCGGATCTTCGACCTCTACCCCTATGGCGGCTTCTGCGAGTACATGACGGCGCCGCAGTACTCGATCGTCAACATCCCCGACAACATGACGTTCGAGCAGGCCGGCAAGCTCGGCTACATCGGCACCTCTTACGGGGCCCTCAAGCACGCCACGGCCGGCCCCGGCCAGGTCGCGCTGATCGACGGGATCACCGGTACCCTCGGCGTCGCCTCCACCCTCCTCGCGCTGGCCTCGGGTGTCTCCAAGGTCCTCGGAACCGGCCGCAACGAGGAACTCCTCAAGCGCGTCAAGGAACTGGCCCCGGACCGGATCGAGGTCATGCGGCTGGGCGAGGGCTCCTCCGGCGAGTGGGCGAAGTCCCGCACCGGAGGCGAGGGGGCGGACTTCGTCATCAGCGCCCTGGGTGCCAAGGCCCCGGTGGAGACGATGCTCGATTCCATGCAGGGCGTCCGCAGGGGCGGCAAGGTGGTCAACGTCGGCGGCGTGGCCGACCGGCTGCCCGTGGACGTGAAGTGGCTCATGGACGAGCAGGTCCAGCTGATCGGCTCCAACTGGTTCACCACCGCGCAGGGTCAGGAAGTCGCCGACATGGTGGCCACCGGAGCCCTGGACCTGTCTTACCTGATCACCAAGCCCTTCCCCCTCGCGAACGTCAACGAAGCGATATCGGGACGCGCCGCGGACCGCGACGGCGGATTCAGCAACTACGTAGTGATTCCCTGAACCGCCGGTCCCGAGGCGCGGATCCGGGCGTCCCTGCTCGTCCGGACGCTTCTTGGCCGGCGGCAGTGCCCCCGAGCCCCCGTACTCACCCCGCGGCGATCCTGTTCTGCCCTGACGCCGCCGCGGGGTGTTCTTCCCCACCGGCCGTGCACACGGCCGGTGCTATCGTCAGCACAGGCCCAGCAGGACGGAGGAGCCGGTGGAACTGCGCTGGCTGGAATCGTTCGTCACCGTCGCGGAGGAACTGCACTTCGCGAGGGCGGCGGACCGTCTGCATCTTGCTCCGTCGGCGCTCAGCGCCCAGGTCAGGGCGCTGGAGTCGCACCTGGGCGTGCGGCTGATCGACCGCGGACGACGCACCCGCCCGGCGCTGACCAGCGCCGGGCGGCTGTTTCTCGAGGAGGCGCGGCTGACCCTCGCCCAGGCCGCCCGTGCCGAGGCCGTGGGCCGGCGGGCCGGCCGCGGGGAGCTGGGGCACGCCCAGATCGCGTACGTCGCCTCGGCCGCGTTCTCCGGAGTGCTGACCGACGTCCTCACCCGCTGCGCGGCCCCTGGTACCGAGCTGACGGTGCAGGTGTGCGAGATGGAGACACCGGCCCAACTGGAAGCGCTGGCCTGCGGGGACATCGACGTCGGCTTCCTGCGCTGGAGGCCGGAGTACCCGCCCGAAGTCACGGCGACCTGCCTGCTCACCGAAGAGGTCGTCCTGGCGCTGCCGGCCGGCGCGCCACTGGCCGCGTACGAGGCGGTACCGGCGGCCGAGCTGCGCGACGAGTTGTTCGTGGCCCCGCACTTCGACGAGGAGTACGGCTGCCGCGACCAAATCCTCGAGGTGGCGGAGCAGGGGAGGTTCAGCCCGCGGTGTGCTCCCCCGGTGCGGGATTTCATCGCGGCCTTGACGCTGGTGGGCGGTGGTCTCGCAGTGGCTCTGGTCCCCGAGTCACTGCGCCGCGTGCAGATCGCGGGAGTGGCCTACCGTCCGCTGGCGGACGTACCGCTGACCACCCGGCTGGTCGGCGCCTACCGCAGGGGTGAGGCCTCGCCCGCGGTTCGCGGCGTGATCCGCCGTCTGCGGGAGGCGGCCGCCGCCACGGTCGCCGTCGGCTGAAGCCGCGGTCCCCGGCGGGCGTCCGGCGAAGGCCTGACCCCCGGTCACAGGTCGTACCGCAGACGGCTGGACCGAGATCTCCGTGACCGCCGCCGCACCGGCGCGTGGTCGACCACCAGGGGCGTGCATCTCGAGGAAGCGTGCGAAGGCCATGCCGTCCTCGGTGGTGCCGCGGAACCAACGCAGGCGGTGGAGGATGCCGCCCTCGTCCTGGTCCGAAGTCTGTTCAGGGTGCCTCCGCCGACTCCCCGGCAGCGCCGTCACGTCCGTCCGCGGGATGCCGTCCCCGACGCCCGCGACCGCCTCCTCGTGCTCGCCTCTCCGGCCGTCCGGCCCGCCCTGGTCGTGATCAGCGTGGCTCTGCGCGGTACGGCCGGTCAACGACGAACCGACGCATGTTTGTGCGCGGAAGACGCACCATCGGAGCAGGTCAGAGGGGGTACGCCCGGCCTACGCTCAACACGGAACCACAGACCGTGGCGGCGTCGGTCGACGCCGTCGGACGGAGGGACAGGCGGAGTAACTCATGACATCGATCAAGCACGTGGGCGTCATCGGCGCCGGGCAGATGGGCCGGGGCATAACCGAGGTCTGCGCCCGTGCCGGGGTGCATGTCACGTTGTGCGACGTGACCGAGGACAGGGCCCGTGCCGGGCTGGCGGGCGTGGCGGACTCCCTGCTCAAGGCGGAGCAACGCGGCACCATCACCCCGGAAGACCGCGCACATGCCCTGGCCGGGGTCTCGGTCACCGCCGATCTCTCCCGCCTGTCCGGTGCGGACCTCGTCATCGAGGCGGCGGTCGAGGACGAACAGGCGAAGACGGCGCTGTTCCGGCAGCTGGACGAGGTGGTCACCGACCCGGCCGCCGTCCTGGCCAGCAACACGTCCTCGATCCCCATCGCCCGGCTCGCCGCCGCGACCCGGCGTCCGGAGTCGGTGGTCGGCCTGCACTTCTTCAACCCCGTCCCCGTCATGCCACTGGTCGAGGTCATCCCCTCGCTGCACACGTCGAAGGCCACGGAACTACGGGTACGTGCCTTCGCGGGCGAGATCCTGGGCAAGAAGACGATCCTGGCGCAGGACCGCGCCGGCTTCGTGGTCAACTCCCTTCTGGTGCCGTTCCTGTTGGCCGCGGTACGGATGGTCGGCACCGGCATGGCAACGGCGGAGGACATCGACACAGGCATGACGGCGGGCTGCGCCCACCCGATGGGTCCGCTGCGCCTCGCCGACCTCATCGGCCTGGACACGGTGGTGGCGATAGGCGAGGCGCTGTACGAGGAGTACCGGGAACCGCTGTACGCCCCTCCCCCGCTGCTGCGCCGCATGGTCGAGTCGGGACTGCTGGGCCGGAAGTCGGGACAGGGGTTCTTCAACTACCAGGCGGCCTGAGGGCCCGCGGCCACAGCGGTGTCTCGCGCTCCCGGGCGCCGTACGTCCACCGTCGTCACCGCAATCGCCGTCGCCGGCACCCCGGGGCCAGGAACGGCGGCAGCAGCATCCAGGTGCGGAGGGCAGCCGTCGTCAGGGCGAGCAGGACGAAGCATTGCCGTCCGGGTCTCAGGACGCTGCGTCGGCCGCCGCATGTCCCGCAGCTGGCCGGCCGGTGAGCGACTCGGGGTGCGCCCAGACGCGCTTGCATCAAGTCGGCCGTCTCAGGCCGGTGCCGCACAGATCGGCCAGGCGCGGGTCAGCGCCGTGGAAGACCGGCGCCGCCGACATGGGCCTCGCGCAGGCTCACCTCGTCGCTGCGGAACACCACCAGAACGTCATCGACGGGCGGCGCGCGCCTCCCGGGGGCTCATGCCGTAAGCCGCCTTGAAGGCGTGGCTGAAGTGGGCCGGGTCGGCGAAACCCCAGCACCCGCCGATGACGCCGACCGGAAGGTGGTCCATGGACGGATCGGCGAGATCACGCCGGCACCGGGCGAGACGGTGCTCCCGGATCCAGCCCGAGACGGTGTATCCCTCTTCGGCCAGCAACTTGTACAGATAGCGGCGGGAGATGCGGTGGGCGGCCGCGATCCCCTCGGGGCTCAGCCCGGGGTCGGCGAGTCGCTGCTCCATGTAGACGAGGATGCGCTGGGTGAGCAGGCCCGGGCCGTCGTCCCCGGCTGCCCGGTCCGCGCCGACGTGCTCCGCGAGCATGGTGCCGATCAGGCCGACCACGTTGTCGGCGAGCCGGGACGTACCGCGGGACTCCAGGTGTTCCACCTGCCGCGCCAGCTCGTACAGGAAGGGGCGCACCACCAGGCCGAGCCCGTCGTGGCACGACACCGGAGTCGCCGTCACCCGCGCCAGATCACGTTCCGTCAACTGCAGCATGGGACGCGGGAACATCACCACGAGGCCGCTGTGGGTCTGATCGAGGTCGTAGGTGAAGGGATGGCGAGTGTCGTAGATCACCAACTCCCCCGGCCCCAACCGGGCTTGGCGGTCCCTCTGGGTGAGTACACCGTTCCCGGTGAGCTGCAATGTGACCTGGAAGAAGTCGGGCGCGTCGGATCCGATGTGCCGCCGCGTGCGCGCGACGGTGTGCGGTTCGGCCGTGATGGCCGACATCTGTACCGGGCCGATCTGCGCGGACTGCAGTGAGGCGCGGAAGTCGGCACATTCGCGCGGCAGGACCTCCAGGGGCACGAGGTTCTGGCTGACGGCTTCCCGCCAGCTTTCCAGTCTTCGGGTGGTGGTGCCGTCGTTCGGCGTCGTTATGTGGGGCATGCGGCTCTCCTCTGGCGGATTCTGCCCCCGAGGAGACCGGCTCGGCCAGCCCTCCTCCTTTGCGTGGAGTTTAAGTCCCCGCGAGCGATCCGGAACCACCCTTGTCGGAGATCACACGGCCGTCGTGCCGCCGTGATCAGTACGGATGCCAGGATGTCGCCGCCGAGAGCGTGACGGTAGGCCATCGCTGCCACCCGGGAGCAGTTCTCAACCAGCCAAATACCTGGGCTCCCAAACACAAGCGGAACATGCTGCCTCGGCCCAATCATTCGGGGCAGTGAGCAGGAGGCATCGGCGAGGTCCGTGCAGGACGAGCACGACCACACCCCACCCCGCAACGGCCGCTGGGCGGACGGCCACCGGGGACGCCCATTGCCCCGCTGAATGCGCGGTCCCTGACCCGACGTCTTGACCAGCCATGCCGATACGACGGCCGAACAGGCCGCCGACTCAGGGGACAAGGGTCGCTTGGGGGCCAGCGCCCGAACACACAACGCGATTCAAGACCTGAATGACGAGCAGAACAACCTGCTCGTCCGATGTGGAGACCAACCATGACGACATTGCTTGAGCCCACCTCGTCCCAGGACCAGGGGAACGACAGCAGCAGCGTGCTCGGCCGCGTCCGGGCACACCTGCCCGAGATCGCGGCGCGCTCTGCCGAGGCCGAGGCCGCCCGGGCAGTCCCCGCGGAGATCATCACCGCCCTGCGCGAGGCCGGTGTGTTCCGGATGGCCCTGCCCAAGGCCTGGGGCGGCGAGCAGCTCGACCTGGTGGACGCCGCTCGGGTGGTCCAGGAGATCTCACGAGCCGACGGTTCGACCGGCTGGACCGTTCAGGCGGCCTCGATGGCGTGGTTCTTCGTGCGGTCGCTGCCCCAGGAGACGCTTGAGAAAGAGGTCTTCGGCGACGGCGCCGACCTGATGCTCCGTGGGGCGATCGCCCCGAAGGGGAAGGCGACGCCGGTGGAAGGCGGCTACCGGCTCAGTGGCCGCTGGCCGCTGGCCAGTGGCTCGTTCACCCCGGACTGGATGCTCGCGGGATTCGTGGTCGAGGGTGCGCCCCCGCTGCCGGACGGGCGCCCGGACATGCGCGTCGCGCTGATCCGTCCTGAGCAGGTCACGTTCCTCGACACCTGGGAGGCCGTGGGCCTGCGTGCCACGCAGAGCACCGACTTCACGATGGACGACGTCTTCGTGCCCGAGCGCTTCACGGGCCCGCTGGTGGGTGACAACAACATCCCCGCTCCTTTCTACGGCCTGCCGTACACCGCCACCGGTGCCTCGCACGACGCCGTCATCCTCGGCTGCCTGGAGGGCGCGCTGGACGATCTCGCCGAACTGGCCGCCGCCAAGCGGCCGGCGTTCAATCCCAGGGTGGTCATCGGTGAGGACCCGGTGTTCCAGGAGAAGTTCGCCGAGCTGCACCTGCGCACGGCGGCACTGAACGCCCTGTTGGAGCAGACCGGCCGCGTCGTCATGGACCGGGCGCTCGCGGGTGAGGAGCCCACCTCGCTCGAGTGGTTCAGCTACACCGGCGGCCACCAGCACATCCACCACGAGGGCATCCGGATCCTCAACGAGGTCATGACGCTGTCGGGCAGCGCGGGGCTCTACAGCTCCAACCCGATGCAGCGTCGCTGGCGCGACGTCCGCTGCGTCTCCCAGCACGTGGCCGGCAACAACGGCTCGCTGCGGAAGCTGGGCGCGGTCCTGTCGGGGCAGGGGGATGCCCGATGAGCCCGCTGGACACGACGACGGATCCCCTCGAACTGCGCCGGGCTTTCGGCTGCTTCCCGTCCGGGGTGACAGCCCTGTGCGCACTTGATTCCGGCTCTCCGGTGGGCATGGTCGCGAGCACCTTCACCCCGGTCTCGCTGTCACCCGCCCTGGTCTCGGTCTGCATGCAGGACAGCTCGGCGACGTGGCCCAGGCTGCGCGAGCGGGACCGCCTGGGCGTGAGCGTGCTCACCGAGGGACAGGACACGGTCTGCAGGACGCTGGCCAGCAAGGAGGGGGACCGGTTCGCGAGCGTCGACTGGGAAGCCGCCGAGAACGGCAGCGTGTACATCCACGGTGCCAGCCTCTGGCTGGACTGCTCGGTGCACGCCGAGCTTCCCGGGGGCGACCACACGATCGTCCTGCTGGAGATCCAGGGCCTGAAGGTCGAACCGGACCGGGAACCACTGGTCTTCCACAACAGTAAGTTCCGGCGCCTGGCCGTCGTCTGAGCCGATTGAGCCGATAGCCGCCACGGGAGCTCCCGGTCCCCGACGTGCATGGAACGGGGGTCGAGGAGCTCCCTCGCCGGCATCCTGCGCGAATCCTCGAGAGCCGCCGCGACCGCTTCGTCCTGGCCGCCGAGTCCACGGTCTCTCGGGAGGGAGCGGCGCCCGGCGCGCTGTGGGGCGGGCGCCGCTGCGGGTAACCACTGCGAGAGCTTCGTCCGGTTGCCTCCGCCTGCGTCAGGCGTCGCGGCCCGGCGCCGGTCGTGATCGGCGCCGGGTGACCCGGCTAGTCGGCTTCTTCGGCAAGCGCCTTGATGCCGCGCAAGGTGGCTTCCATGTTCGCGCGCAGCTCGGTGAGCCGGAAGGCCACGATCTGCTCCTCCCGCTCCGGCGTACGGTCGATTGCCAGGTTGATCCCGGAGCGGCCCGGCCCTATCCGGGCGAACTGCCTCAGCCTGCTGCCGGTCCCCTCCGGCTCGATCTCGAAGCGCCAGGTGGCCAGGGGCTTCGCGAGGTCCGGGGCCGGGTCACCGTATCGGCCGTCCGGATCGACTACCGCCCAGCCGAATACCCGCTGTTCCTCCAGCTGGACGACGTACGAGACGGTCTGCCACTCGCCGACCATCCGATGGCGGTTGTACCCCGCGAAACGCGCCCCCACCGCGGGCCCCTCCGCGCCGTCGAGCCACTCCGTATGCTGCAATTCACCGCTTAGGCAGGCTGGCACACCGATGTCCGTCACCAGGTCCCACACCCGCGAGGGGGCCGCCTCGACATAGACGTCACAGCAGACCCTCGGTCCCTCGGAAAACCGCACGGTGTTCCTCTCCTCTTGGTCCGGACCGGACGGTCCGGACCTCAAAGAACCTCTCAGGCTGCAACCACGTCAGCTGAGTCCGCGGCGGGCGGCCACTTCCTGCGTGAGCTGGGGAGCCACCGCGAACAGGTCGCCCACGACGCCGTAGTCGGCGAGGCCGAAGATGGGCGCCTCCGGGTCCTTGTTGACCGCCACGATCGTCTTGGAGGTCTGCATCCCGGCGACGTGCTGGATGGCACCGGAGATGCCCAGGGCGATGTACAGCTGCGGGGAGACGGATTTACCGGTCTGCCCGACCTGGTACTGGTGCGGGTAATAGCCGGCGTCGACCGCGGCACGCGAGGCGCCCACCGCACCTCCCAGGGCGTCGGCCAGTTCCTCCACCACCTTGAAGCCGTCCGCTCCTCCGACACCGCGCCCGCCGGAGACGACGACGGTCGCCTCGGTGAGGGCGGGACGGTCGCCCGCGAGCGCGGCGCGCCGGGCGGTGATGCGGGCGGATGCCGCAGGGTCGATCGACGGCAGCGCGAGCTCCCGCTCCACGGCCTCCACAGGGTTTTCCTCCGGCTCGAAGGCGCCCGGCCGCAGAGTGAGCACGGGCGTGCTGTGGGTGACCTCGGAGCGCACGGTGTACGACCCGCCGAAGACGATCTGCGTGGCCACACCGGAGGCCTCCAGGTCGACCGCGTCGATCAGCGGCCCCGCGTCCAGTCGCGCGGCGAGACGCCCGGCCACCTCCCTGCCGTCCGTCGTCGCGGAGACCAGAACGGCGGCGGGAGAGGCTTCCCGAACCGCGAGTTCCAGGGCGTCGACGGCGGGCGTGACGAGAAACTCGCCCGCCTCGGCGGATTCCGCCGCGTAGACGCTTGTGGCGCCGTGGCAGGCGAGGGACTCCTTGAGGCGTGCTGCGGTGCCGGGGGTTCCCACGACGACGGCGGCCGGGTCACCCAAGCCGCCGTGCGGCAGCCAGGAGTTCGTACGTGGACTTGTGGACACTATCCCCGTCGTGGTCGACGAGGACGAACTCAGCGCGATGGGGTGCGCGACCTGGCGGGAGGGCCTGCCGCCTTCTCCGCCGGCCGCTGCGGCGGGGATGTCGACGATGCCGGGAAGGCCGAGGTTCTGGGCGAAGGCGAAGGCCTCGTCGAGGGTGTTGACCGGTCCCGCGGGCACCCCGGCGGCCAGCAGGACGGTCGACCAGTGGTCGGCGCCTGCGGCGCTGAGCCGCTTGGTCAGGATGTCCCGCAGTTCGGCGCGGTGGGCGACCCGGTCGGAATTGGTGCGGAAGCGGTCGTCGAGAGCGAGGCCGGGATCCCCGAGGACCTCGGTGAGCGCCGCGAACTGCCGGTCGTTGCCGACCGCGAGGGCGAGCGGACGATCGGCGGTCAGGAGGGTCTCGTACGGGGCGATGCTCGGGTGCGCGTTGCCCATGCGCCCCGGCACGACACCGGCGACGGCGCATGCCGACGCCTGGTCGACCATGGCCGACAGCAGCGAGCCGAGCAGGTTCACCTCCACGAGCTGCCCCTCGCCGGTGGCGTCCCGGTGCCGGAGGGCCGCCAGGATGCCGAGCGAAGCGTGCAGTCCGGTGATCACATCGACCAGGGCCACGCCTGCCTTCACCGGCTCCCCGTGCACGTCCCCGGTCACGCTCATCAGGCCGCCGACGGCCTGCACGAGCAGGTCGTATCCGGGGATCGCGGCGCCCGCGCCGCTACCGAAACCGCTGATCGAGCAGTAGATCAGCCCCGGGTGCCGGGCACGGAGCTCCTGATGGCCGAGCCCCAGCCGCTCCATCGTGCCGGGGCGGAAGTTCTCCACCAGGACGTCGGACTCGGCGATCAGGGCACGGGCCTGTTCGAGCCCCGCGTGGTCGTCAGATCCAGGACGACGGACCTCTTGTTCCGGTTGACGCTCAGGAAATAGGTCGAAGTTCCGTCGTGGTCCGCCGGAGGGTGCCAGGCCCGGGTGTCGTCCCCGATCCCCGGCCGCTCCACCTTCACCACGTCGGCGCCGAGGTCGGCGAGGAGCATGGTGGCATAGGCCCCGCGAGAACCCGGGAGAAGTCGGCGATACGCAGACCGTCCAGCGCGCCCCGCCCCACTCCGTCGACTGCGCCGGCCCATCCGCCCGGCGCGTTGTACTGGGTGCCCACGCACCCTCCTCTCTGATCGTTCCGCCTACGCGAACGTGCCTTCGCCGGAGCCGTTTCCCGTCACCACCAGCGCTCCAAAGACGTTGCTCGGTAGGTGAGTTCGACGACGGGAAGTCCCTGAGCGAGGGGAGCGACGGCCCGCACGACACGCACCCTCGCTCCGACCGCGACCACGACCGGCCCCGTCGTGGCGACCTCGCAGACCAGGGTGAATCCCTCGTCCATCGCGACGAGCCAGGTGTGGTGCGGGGCATGGCCGTTGCGGCGAACGAGGACCCCGGCGCCCGTGCTGCGCTCCCGTTTGAAGGCCGTGGACCCGCAAGCACGGCAGAACGAACGGCGATAGGCCGGAGTGCCGCACCAGAGGCAGCGCTGGAAGAGCAGTTCGCCGCAGACCGCCGGTGCGGTCGGATCGGCGGGTGCGGTCGTGGCGGCGGTAGCCGCGTCGTGGTCTTCCCGGAACTCGGTGTGTTCACAGCTGTCTGTCTGGAGCATCACGGCCTCCTGCACTCAGTTCGGCGACCGGAAACGGGCGATCGGAATCCGATATGGCTTCACCACCCTGGCGCTGCCGCGGATCGCCGGTCAACGACGAGCTGACGCATCTTTGTGCGCGGAATGCGTTCCATTCGCTGAGGTCAGAGGTGGTTTCCCTGCGCTACTCTCACGTTCGGCGTCGTCGGAGTTGCGGTCCTGCGCGACGCCGCCCACGGCGTGCGCCGGTTCGACGACATCCGCCGCCACATCGTGTTGGGCTCGTTTATTCATCGTTGCTGGTCGAGAGCTTCCGGCTCCAGCCCGTCGTTCTGGGATCATCCCGAGATGATCGCGTCGCTCCTCTACAACGTGACCCGTCGACTGCTCTCGGTCCCAACGGTGCTGCTGCGCCGAGAGACTTCGAAGGACGCGGAGCTGCTGGTGCTGCGGCACGAGAACGCCGTGCTGCGCCGCTAACTCCACAGCCCCGTGCGCTACCAGCCTGCGGACCGGCTGTGGCTGGCAGCGCTGTCCTCACTCATACCCCGGCGGCGGTGGGCACAGGTCTTCCCCATCACGCCGGGGACGCTCCTGGCCTGGCACCGCAAGCTCGTCGCCAAAAAATGGGACTACAGCAGGCGGCGCACCACCCCGGGTCGGCCGCCGACCCGAGCCGTGGTGAAGAAGCTGGTAATGCGCCTGGCCAGGGAGAACAGCCGCTAGGGGCACCGCAGGATCCAGGGCGAACTCGCCCGGCTCGGCTACCCAATCGCCGCCTCCACAGTCTGGGAGATTCTCCACGCCGCGGGCATCGACCCGGCCCCCACGCCGCCACGGGCCGACCTGGCGCGAGTTCCTCACCTCCCAGGCCGAGAGCATCATCGCAGCCGACTTCCTGCATAACGACACCATTGGGCTCGAGCGCCTGTACGCGCTGGTGTTCCTCGAACACGGTACCCGCCGCCTCCACATTGCCGGCGTCACCGCCCATCCCACCGCCGCCTGGGCCGCCCAGCAAGCCAGGAACGTGGCCTGCGACCGCGGCATCCGCCTCGAGTCGCTGCGGTTTCTCATCCGAGACCGCGACTCCAAATACACCGAGAGCTTCGACGCCGTCTTCCAGGCCGAGGACATCGAAATCCTGAAGACGCCACCACGAGCACCGAGGGCGAATGCCCGCTGTGAAAGGGTCATCGGGACCCTCCGCCGAGAGGTCCTCGACAATGTCCTGATCCTGAACGAGGCCCATGCCCACCGGGCTCTGACCGAGTACCAGCGGCACTACAACCAGCATCGTCCGCACCGGGCCCGGAACCAACTACGACGCCCCAGCGCAGCCAGCCCCGGTCCACATTCTCGACCCCCGCCGCATCCGTCGCACCCGAGTCCTCGGCGGTGTCATCAACGAGTACCGATATGCGGCGTGACGTGCAGCGATGAATATTCGAGCCCCACAGGCTCGACCGGCTCGGCATTGTCCTGCGGCTTGAGTCGCCCGGCTGGGATCACGATGTTCGGCTGAGCTTCCCGACGCCGGCCGGCGACCTGGAGCAGCTGAACGCATGCCTGGATGCCTTGCTCGACCAAGCCCGCCACGGTCGGCGACCATCACATTGACCGCCGCCTCGCCCCCTCGCGAGCCGTCGCGCGCGGCCCGGGGGTGCGCCGCGCGGGGGCGGACTGGAACGTCGCCTCTACCTGGACCGGGCGGCTGTTACTCGCCGCAGCGGTCTGGCGCGGGTGGCGCGCGCGGAGAGCGGCTTGCCGCAGCGGGCGGCGCTGTCCTCCGCGGTCACCGCGGAGGCGTGGAACCCGGCCAGAATCTCCTCGCCTCCGGACCGGCTTCTCGACCTCCCTGAGTTCGAGGACGTTGGGCGGGCCGAAGTTCTCGTGGACAAGCGCTTTCATCCACCCCGTCCCGGAATGGGGCGTTCCCGGCTAACCTGCTCCAAGGGGGAAACCGTATGGTCGAGAAGATACGGGCGGAGCAGTCACAACAAGGCCAAGGTTGGGGGCCGTTCGTCCTCGCGGCCACCGTAGCGCTTGCCGCCGTCGCTGTCGCCGCCCCGTGGACCCCGTGGTTGGACGAGGGCTTCGGGCGCGCGCCGTGGTGGGTGTGGGGTCCGCTGGTGGGCGCGGTGGTGCTGTTGGTGGCGGGGTTAGGGGAACGGAGGTACACGGCGTGGGCCGGGGCGACCGGCGGCGCTGCCGTGGTGGCGGGCGTCGTGAGCTTTCTGGCCTGGCCGCGCGAGAAGGTCGTCCTGGACGGGCGGACGGACGATCAGATCCGTGCCCGGCCCTGGTTCGAGGACGTTCCGTCTGAGGAGTGGCACAGGCTGTACGCGGCCGAGCCGCCGGCCGCTCCGCTCGCCTGTGCCCTTGCCGCTGCCGTGGTGGTGATGCTGTGCGGGGTGGTGCTGGTCCGCCGCCGACGTCCGGAACCGGCTCCCGAGGAGCACGTACGTCCGTATGTGACCGGGGACTCGATGCGGCGGCACGCCCGCCGGATGATGGCGGCCGGGCTGGCCGGAGTGCTCGTGGGCGGGTTGCTGGGGGCGGGCACCGCCGCGGGAGCGAGCGGGCTCCAGCGTGTGCGGATGGATGCGTTCGGGCCCTGGTGGGGGCAGCTCGCCGACTCCGCGCCGGTGCCGGAGGGCAGTCTCGACGACGGCTCCTTCGAATGGGACGGGAAGGAGCGGTTCGACCACTTGTCGCAGCGGCCGGACCGCGTGGCGTGGCGGCACGGCTTCAAGGGGCCGGTGGCCCTCAGCATGTGCGGCCGCGGCGATCGGGCGCGCGGCACGCTCGTCGCGCTGGAGGAGTCGGAGCAGCATTCCGTAGTTGCGGGGTACGACACGCGGGACGGCAGCCGACGGTGGTCCCTCGCCGTGCGCCGTCAGGACACCGCGGCGCTGAGCCAGGTGGCGGTCGGCGAAGGGTGCTCCGTGCTGGTGTTGATCGGCACCGCCCTGCTGGCCGTCGACGCCTACACGGGGCAGGTGCGGGGCGGTTCGGTGCTCCCACGGGCCCGTGAGGGGGCATGGCACTTCATCACACCGGTCCCTCAGGAGCATCCGCTGCCGCGGCTCGTCGGCCTGGCCGAGGCGGATTACGCGCATCTGACGGCCCAGGAGGACGGGATCGTGGCCGTACGGCGCAGCGATGCCGAGCCTGTGGCCTGGGCCGCCCGCAGGTACGGAACCTGCACCCATCTCATCGGCTATTACCGCAACGAGCCCGAATCCGGGCAGCTGCTCATGGACGACTGTGCGGACCACTCCGCCGTCGCCATCCTTCCCGAGCCCGAGGCCCCGGAAGACCTGCAAGCGAACCGACGCCCGGAATACCGGCTTCCGCCCCTGCAACCGCTACTTTCCCGGGCAGAAACGCCCGTTCCCGATCCTCCTCGGGGCTGCCGGAGCGGCCCCTTGCGCCTGGTGTCGGCCTCGGTCACCACCTTGGTGGAGACGGAGTGGGAGTGCGCCGGTAAGGCGTACCGGGCACGGATCCACCTCTCGGACGAGGCGATCGCGCTGGACGGGAAGTGGGTGAGGTCGCCAGTGGCAGATTCGGCGCCCGACGCTACGTTCATCAGCAGCGAGGGGGTCCACCATCTGCTGGAGGTATGGGGGGACACCGTGAAGATGCTCAGCGGCGACGATTTCGAGCCGTGGTGGACCGTGGTCCCCAAGCGCGGCGACCCGGTCGTCGGCCTGGCGGACAACAACGACGTGCTCTTCGAGGACCGGCGCAGACAGCGGGAGACCGGGCGCAGGGAGCTCTACGAGCCGATACTGACCCTCACACACTCCGGAACCCTCGTCACCCTGGCCGACCCCTACAACGACCCCGACGACGCGCGGGGCAAGGAACCCGTACGAGTTATCGGCTCCACCGATGTCGCCCAGCAGCCCTGCGCCGGGGAGCGAGAACTGCTCGCCGACAAGGTCTCCGGTACGGCCCTCGTGCTGTGCACTACGGACGAGCTCACACACGTCACGGCCGTCACCGGCTAGAACCGACCGCGGTGGTCACGTCAAGGGCCAGCCCACCAGGCCCGCCACCGCGCCCAGGACACCAGCTCCGAGCAGGGCCCTGACGACGCCTCGGCGCGCGGCAAGCAGCCAGAGGGCGGCGAGGGCCAGCACTCCGTACTGCCACTCGTGCCGCATGGCCAACGCCAGCGGGATCGCGGAACCGGCGATCGCACCGATCACCGTGGACCGGCGCCGTTGAGGAACGCTTGCACGCGCGGATTGGACCGGATCTGGTCGAACCGCGGTGCTCCGGCGATCACCAGCGCGACCGAGGGGGCGAAGGCGGCGAAGGCAGCCAGCAGTCCGCCCCCGACTCCGGCCGCCGCTTAACCGACCACGGCGACCGTCTGCACCACCGGCCCGGGCGTGATCTGGCCCAGCGCCACGGCGTTGAGGAACTGCCCGTCGGTCATCCAGTGGTAGTTGTCGACCGCGTCGGCCTGCATCAGCGGGATGATCACAAAGCCGCCGCCGTACGCCAGCGCCCCCACCTTGAACGCCACCCACGCCAGAGCCCCCTGTCCCGCTCTGACATACGATTCTGGGTCTGGCCTGCAGCTTCTCCGCGCGGAGCAGCGGCCTCCACGGCGCCTGGGATGATCCTTCGATGCCACTGCCGATCGTGACCGCGCTGGTCCGAATCTGATCACGGTGCCCGCTGCCGTACTGCGCAGCCGCGTGACCAAGGATGCAGAGGTCTTGGCGTTGCGGCACGAGAACGCGGCGCTGCGCTGCAAGATCTGCGGGTGCCGATTAACCATCCGGCCTGCTCAGGCGGCATGTTGGTACTCGTGCAGGGTTCCTCCGAGGCGGTCTCGTCGGTGGACCTCCAGGTGTCTGATCTGAGGCCGGCGCACGAAGTGCATGCGCCGCCGTGCGACTTCGGACACAGCCGGACGAACCAAGATGCCTCCCCTGTAGCGCCTGTCTCGCTCGAGGAACAGGCGCTACCGAGGGATGAGGTCCTCAGGCGAGTGTCCAATCGACGCTATCGGTGTACGTGGAGCCGTCGATGGTCGCGGTCACCGCCACGGTGTTCTGCCCCCGCTTCAGTGTGACGTTGGCCCGCCTGAAAATGCGGTCGCTGCTGCTCAGAGTCCCCAGGGACGTGCCGTT
Organism: Streptomyces himalayensis subsp. himalayensis; assembly: GCF_013778455.1. GTDB lineage: Bacteria > Actinomycetota > Actinomycetes > Streptomycetales > Streptomycetaceae > Streptomyces > Streptomyces himalayensis. The sequence goes on from NZ_JACEHE010000033.1 coordinate 31,327, forward strand.
GAGGGTCGCGGTGACCTCGTCCGCGTTGGAGTAGACCTTCAGCTCGGTGGTGGCATCGGTTCGCTGGGTCCAGCGGCGGCTGGTGATGTAGAAGGTCGGGGTGCGACGTTCTCACGAGCCTCCCAGGCCGTGTGCGGCGTCGAGCCTCGGGGGCTGATCGCTGGGGGTCCGGTGCAGGCAGCAGCCGGTGCAGCAAGGACTGTTCCAGCTCGATCAGAATGGCTTCGCTGTCGGTGTAGCGGCCGGGAAGGGTGTGCCACAGAACCAGTTGGCCATGCAGGGCGGTCCACAGGTGGATGCCGACGGTCTCGGCCTCTGCTCGACGGTCAGGGGCCGTCGCTGCGAGGTAGGTGTCCACGGTGCGGGTCCATGCCTGGGCACCGTGCCGAGGGGGGTGTCGGCGGAGCGCCGGCTCTCCGGCTCGTACTCCAGGCTGAAGCTGGCTCGCGGGGACCTGACCTCCTACTCCAGGCAGCGTGCGGAGTGCATGGGCGCACTCACATGACGTTCGCAGTTGCAGCAGGACGTGCGGGGCCACGGCACGCCCGGCCCTCGGCGGACGGTTGCGAGGTCTCCGGAAACAGCCCCGGAGGTCCAGGCGTGGCAGACAACCCACGGCGCTAAATGATAGGTGCGTCTATAATTAACACGCTCATTATTGCCATGCCATCCCGGAGGTGTCCCGTGAGCCAGCCGAAAACCCACAAGCCGGACGGCATGTTCGACCGTGACTTCGAGTGGTCCGAGCTGGTGCGCTTCGTCACCTACCCGGGCCCCGAGGCGACCCTCGGTGTGGTCTCCGGGCGGCGCAGGCAGGGCAAGACCTTCCTGCTCGATGGGATCGCGCGGGCCACGGACGGCTTCTTCTTCGCCGCCAGCGAGGCCACCGAGGCGGAGTCGCTGCGCCAGTACGGCGTCGCGATGGCCCGTTTCGAGGGCCGAACCGTCCCGTACCGGTTCACGCACTGGGACGAGGCCGTCGAGGCCACAATGCACCTCGCCACCGCGCGCACCGGCCCCCTCACCGTCGTCATCGACGAATTCCCCTTCCTCGCCAAGGCCTCCCCCGAACTCCCCTCCCTACTACAGCGCGCACTGGGCCCGCAGGGCCGCCGCGAGGGCGGCCCCGTACGTCTCCTGCTGTGCGGCTCGGCGCTGTCCTTCATGGGCAACCTGCTCTCCGGCACCGCACCGCTGCGCGGCCGCGCCAGCCTCGAACTGATCGTGCCCACCCTCGACTTCCGCCTCGCCGCCGACTTCTGGGGCATCACCGACCCGCGCCTGGCCATGCTGGTCAACTCCGTCGTCGGCGGCACCCCGGCCTACGGCCGCGAGTTCACCCTCGGCGACGTCCCCGCTGACCTGGACGATTTCGGCCCGTGGATCCTGCGCAACATCCTCAACCCCGGCCGCCCGCTCTTCCGCGAAGCCCGCTTCCTCCTCGCCGAGGAACCCGACTTGCGCGACACCGCGCTCTACCACGGCGTCCTCGCCGCCATCGCCCAGGGAAACCACACCCGCGGCGGCATCGCGAGCTTCCTGGAGCGCAAGTCCACCGACCTCGGACACGCCCTAACCGTCCTCGAGGACACCGGCATGATCAGCCGCGAACCCGATGCCTTCCACGGCAAACGCTCCGCTTACCGCATCAACGAGCCGATCCTGACCTTCTACTACGCCCTGATGCGCCCCGAGTGGAGCGACCTCGAGCGCCCCGGCCAGGCCGAATCCGTCTGGCAGCGCTCGCATCCCACCTTCCGCAGCAAGGTCATCGGCCCCCACTTCGAGCAGCTGTGCCGCACCTGGACCCGCTGGTACGCCTCCCCCGACACCCTCGGCGGACAGCGCACCCGCGTCGAGTCAGGCACTGTCGCCGACACCGCGGCCCGCGCCAGCCACGAAGTCGACCTCGCCGCCTTCGGACGCGACGAGGACGGCCGCGAGACACTCCTCGCCATCGGCGAGGCCAAGTGGAACGAGACCATGGGCTTCGGCCACGTCCAGCGCCTCGAGCACATCCGCGACCTGATCCGCGCCCGCGGCACCGTCAACGCCCCCGCCACCCGCCTGCTCTGCTTCAGCGGCGCCGGCTTCACCGACGACCTGCACACCCGCGCCGCCCACGACCCGAACATCCAACTCGTCGACCTCGAACGCCTCTACAAGGGCGCCTGACCCGCCGTATCCCCGGGCACCTCAGCGCCCCTCGGCCCGCCACTGATCATGACCTCTGTCGTGCCGAGGCAGTCTTCGGCGAGCACGGACTCCACTACCGCGGTGGTGTCGGCACCACGGGTGCGCATCATTCACGGCCCCCCTCGTCGCAGCCGCCCGCAGCCCCTGCACAATCACCGACCCGTACCAGGGATAAGCCCGCGCCGCCGTCGCGTCCGGACCGCCACGTTCCGGCGGTCCGGCCACCACACTTCAGGCCCACCAGGCCGCACGCGGGGATCGACTGCCATCAGAGTCGGCCTGCCGACCATGACGCCGCTGCAGCACGATCGTCCATGCGGCGGCGTGACGCGCCGCCCGTCGGTGACCAACGCCACCCAAAACAGCACGCGTTGAGGGACCGGCCGAGATCAAACTGTCCCACGAGCCGGTCGGCGCCCACGGTGCAGACATGACATCACCCTCGCCGCCGTCATCCGGCCCCGCACCGACGACGCCCGTGCCCGCCCCTCCCCTGCCGATCGCTCCCGGGCAGCAGTCCGCCCACTGCCTCCCGGATCTCGCCGCCGCCCTGCTGACCGCCCTGACCTCGCTCGCCGACCGCCCGGTGCCCCACCTTCCCGACGCGCCCTCCCTCGCCGGCTACGGAGCCCGCGTCATGGACCTCGCCCTCGCCGGCCTGGAACCCACCACCCACGGCGCCTACCTCGCCGCCTGGCGACAACGACTCCTGCCCACCCTCGGCACCATCCCCATCGACCGCCTCACCCCCGGAACGATCGACCGCGCCGTCCACCACTGGGCTGCCGGCGGACACCGCGAGTCCGCGATCAAGAACACCCTGGCCGTCCTGGCCCGTATCACCCGCCAGGCCGCACGCGACGGCTGGCTCACCCAGCCCCCGCAGGCGCTGAAGGGCTGGCAGCGCCTCTACCTCGACACCGAGGACGCACTGACCGAGCCACGAGGCCTGGCACTGCCCGACTTCACCACGCTCCGCCGACTCGCCGACGCACTCACCGCTGCCGCCCACCACCACTATCCCAGCTGGGGCCAGGCCGTGATCTTCGCCGCCTGCACCGGCGCCCGCATCGGCGAAGTCTCCGGCATCCGCGTCCGCGACATCGACCGCCACCACTGGATCTGGAACGCCCGCCGCCAGACCACCCCCGCCCCCGGCGGACTCGCCGACAAGGCCACCAAAGGCAAACGCGCCCGACCCGTCCCCATCATCGAGCCCCTCCGCCCCCTCGTCACGGCCCGCATCGCCGCCGTACACGGCACGCCCGACGCCCGCCTCTTCACCGGCCCCTCCGGGGGCCGCATCACCACCGCGGGCCTGCGCCGCGCCACCCACTGGGACGACGTCACCCGCCACCTCGGCCACGAACACCTGCGCCGCCACGACCTCCGCCACACCGCGCTGACCTGGATGGCCGACGCCGGCATCCCCCTCCACGTCCTCCAGCACATCGCCGGACACCGCAGCATCACCACCACCCAGCGCTACCTCCACCCCAGCATCCGCCACCTCACCACCGCCGGACAGACCATCACCGACTACCTCAGCGGCGACTGCCACCCCGTCCCGGGCAGACCACAACGCTGGTAGAGGCCCCCTCGCCCTCCCCCCACACCATCCGAGAAATCGAGCAAGAAAATCGAACGACTGGGAGCGAGTGGGAGCCCAACACCCTGCCCGCCACGGGAACACGCCCCCGGAACTCCGGCATAGCAGGCACTCCTGGCCCGCGTGCATGCGGCACTCTCACGGACGACCGGCCGTAGACGTACCTGAGCGGCCGTACACGCACGATCAGACACTCACGACCCCTTACCCGCGAGACATGTTGTCCATCGAACAGCCACCACCACCCCGGCACCGCGACAACGTGGACAGACGCACGACCTACCCCCGCCGCCCACAGCACATTTTCGATTCCGGGAGCGCCCGAGGCCTCAGGCCTCTCCCAGCCGGTCAAACAGATAACAGCCGGTTCGAGATACCTCGAACCGGCCGTTGAACTGCGGTTTTCACCGACATTCCTGTCGGGACGACAGGATTTGAACCTGCGACCCCTTGACCCCCAGTCAAGTGCGCTACCAAGCTGCGCCACGTCCCGGTGCTCGTATGACCTGGGGTTTCCCCTGGCCGAACGCGCACGGAAACAATACCGCACTCCGGCCCGTGGTCGCTCACGGCTTTTCGTCCCGATGACATGCCGGGGCAGCCGCCGGGCCCCGGACCACCGCGCCACCTGCGATACGGGCCCGTCGCGCGCCCATGGGCGAGATCAGCCGCGCGCCGATGCGCGGGATCAGCGGAAGACGTCGACGGGCCGGCCCTAGCGTGTCAGTCGATGGCCGGCAGCCCCAGCTCCGGATACGCCTCGTGCAGGCGGCCCGGCGCGGCCTGGCGCCATGAGTCGGCGAGGATGTCGTGCAGCTCGCCGTCGTCCTCCAGCGCGCCGAGCCGCACCCGGACCCATGCGAAGCCCGCCTCGTGGTCGGCGATCCAGAACTTCTCCGGCTCGGCGAGGACCAGCTCGTCGCGCTCTTCCTTGGGGCAGCGGACGGCGATGGATGTCTCGTCCTCGGGCAGCGTGGCGAACATCTTTCCGGCGACCCGGAAGGTGGGCATGGCCCAGGCGATCTTCTCCGTCGTATCCGGCAGCGAGAGGGCGATGCGGCGTACGTCGTCTGCGTCTGGCATGACACGAACCGTAGCCAACGCCACCGACAATCCCCCGGTCAATCCACCGGCCGATCCCCGCCGGAGCCCGTCAGGTGCTGGTTTGCACCGCCACGCGGCTTGCTTCGTCCACCGGCTTCACAGGATCGATGTCGTTCACTCGCTTGTAGAACAGCGTCGTCGGATGCAGCGTCCCGGCCGGGTCCGTCGCGAAATCCGGGATCACGCCGGCCGCTGTCCACCCGGCCGCGCGGTACAGGGACTCGGCGGGACTGGCCGTCTGGGTGTCGAGGATCAGCAGGGTCACGCCCTTGGCGGCCGCGGCGCTTTCCGCGGTGGTCAGCAGGGTGCGGCCGAGCCCTTGGCCGCGCGCCGTGCGGTGCACCATCAGCTTGTTGATCTCGGCGCGGTGGCGGCCGTTCGGCTTGTCCGCGAAGGCGACGCTGACCGTTCCGATCACGCGGTCCCCATCCCGAGCGGTCCATACGGCGAGGCGGTCGTGCGCCACCGCGGGCGCGAGGCTCCGCCACCATGCGGCAGCCGCGCCCGGGTCGAAGGGCGCCAGAAATCCGAGCGAGGACCCGCCGTCCACCACGTCGCTGAGAAGATCACCCAGAGCGTCCGCGGCGGCGAGCAGTTCCGCGGACGACAGTCGCTGTATCCGGGTCATGGGGCCACCACCACCAGGGCGTACCGCACCGGGTTCGGCCCGGGGCAGTGGAAACGGACCGGCCCCCAGACCCGGAAGCGCAGACAGTCACCGCTGTTCAGGACGTGTTCGTCGCCCTTTGTCGTGAGGTGCAGTGTTCCGCCCAGGACCCAGATGTGCTGCTCCAGGCCCGGCACGGAAGGCCGGTCGTAGGCGATGTCCGCGCCCGCCTCGAGCCGGCCCTCGACGATCTCGCCGCGCAGGCCCGCAAGTGGCGGCGACACCGAGCGGCGTACGAAGCCGGAGGCGCTGTCCGTCCACTCCGCCTGGTCGGTCGCGCGCACCACCTGCGCCGGTTCCGCCTCCACCTCGCTGAGCAGTTGCGACATGGTGCGCTGGTAGACGGCGCAGATCCGGTTGAGGAGGGAGGCCGTGGGGCTGATCTCCGCGCGCTCCGCACGGGACAGCGTCGAGCGGCTGATTCCGGTGCGTTCCGCCAGCTCCCCCAGCGACCAGCCTCGTTCGGCGCGCAGCTCCGCCAGGCGCGCCGCGAGCCGGACGTCAACCGGGTCAGCGGCGAGCACACTCACATCGTGTTTCACATTCGGGATGCTATCCCATATCTGAAACAGCCCCTATCTGAAACAGAGTGCTCAGATACCGCCGTCCTCCCGCGCCTGGATCCGTTCGGTCAGCTCCGCCGCCATCGACTTGATCGTCTCGAGTCCGGCCCTCCCCCAGGGCCGCGGCTCGGTGTCCACCACACATACCGTGCCGAGCGCGATGCCCGTGCGGTCGATGAGCGGGGCGCCCATGTACGAGCGGATCCCGATCTCGTCGACGACCGGGTTCCCGGCGAACCGCGGAAAGTCGCAGACGTCCTCCAGGACCAGCGCCTTTCGTCGGACGACCACATGGGGGCAGTACCCATGGTCCCTGGCCATATAGCGGTTCACACCATGGGATCGCTCTACCCCATGGAAGCCCTGTACCCCGCGGTGCACCGCATGTGCCCCATGCCCATGTGTGACCGCCGCGGGTTCCGCCACACCGCGCCCGATACCGGTGTGCCTGCCGCCCGGGACATGCAGGCCTGCGAAGAACTGGCGGTTCTCGTCGATGAAGTTGACCATCGCGTACGGCGCCCCGGTCACCTCGGCGAGCCGGTCCGCGAAGGCGTCGAGCGTGGGTTCGGGCCGCTCCCCCAGACCGAGCACGCGCAGCCGCTGCATCCGTGCGGGTGCCTCGCTGTCGACGGGCGTCAGCAGGAGTGGGGCCGCGGAGGCGGGCGGGTGGTACCTCATGTGTGGGCTCCGTGGGCTCCGTGGCTAGGCGCGTGGGACGGGGCGTGGGCCAGCAGATGCTTGACGAGGGTCAGCAGGGTCTGGATGGCCGAACTGGAGATCCGCGCGTCGCACCGCACCACGGGCACGCGCGGATCGAGGTCTATCGCAGCCCGTACTTCCTCGGGGTCGTAGCGGTGCGCGCCGTCGAAATCGTTGATCGCGAGAATGAACCCCAGGCCGCGCTCCTCGAAGAAGTCGACTGCCGCGAAGCAGTCCTGCAGCCGCCGGGTGTCGGCGAGGACCACCGCCCCGAGGGCACCTGTGGAGAGCTCGTCCCACATGAACCAGAACCGCTCCTGCCCGGGCGTACCGAACAGATAGAGCACGTGCTGCCGGTCGAGGGTGATCCGCCCGAAGTCCATCGCGACGGTCGTCTCGACCTTGTTCTCGATGCCTTCCAGATTGTCGGTCGCCGCGCTGACCGTGGTGAGCAGCTCCTCCGTACTGAGCGGCGCGATCTCGCTGACCGCGCCCACGAAGGTCGTCTTGCCGACCCCGAACCCGCCCGCGACGAGGATCTTCAGCGCGGTCGGGAATGCGTCAGAGCTGTCGTCGTAGTCCATCGAGCACTGCCTCCAGAAGGGACCGGTCAGTGGGGTTGTGGTAGAAGTCGGGTGGCTTGGTGGTGAGCGCCCCGCAGTCGACGAGGTCGGAGAGCAGGACCTTCGTGACGGCTGCGGGCAGCTTCAGGTGGGCGGCTATCTCCGCGACCGAGAGCGGGCCCTTGCACAGGTCGAGGACCTGTCGGTGCTCGGGTCCGAGATAGCCGAGGGGCTTGGTTCCGGTGGTCATGAACTGCGACAGCAGGTCCAGGGCCGCGGACGGACGGGTCCGGCCGTCGCTGACCGTGTAGGGGCGGACGAGCCGTCCGGCCGCCCCGTCCAACCACGGCCCGTCCTGGGGCGCCGCCACCCTCAAGGCCTCATCGCCGAAGGTTGGGCGGCGGGCTGCCGTGGCGCTGTGACCAGATACGGGCGCACGCTCTTGACCAGCATCGCCATCTCGTATCCGAGCACGGCCGCATCCGCCTCGCGCCCGGCGAGTACGGCCAGGCAGGTGCCGGAGCCGGCGGTGGTGACGAACAGCAGGGTGGAGTCGAGTTCCACGACGACCTGGCGCACCTCCCCGCCGTCCCCGAATCGGACACCGGCGCTGCGCCCCAGCGAGTACAGGCCCGACGCGAGCGCGGCCATGTGGTCCGCGCTGTCCGGGTCGAGGCCGTGGACGGACTTGACGAGTCCGTCGGAGGAGAGCAGCACGGCGCTTCTGGTGTGCGGCACACGCTGTACGAGGCCGCTCATCAGCCAGTCGAGATCGGATACATGGCCGGTCGGCACATCGCTCGCCATGGGGGGATCGACTCCTTGGAGTAGTACGAGGTTCTGCGGGAGCGGGGTTGCGGGGTGCGGGGCACGTGGTGGGGGGTTGCGGGACATGTGTGGGATGCGGACATGTGGGGAGTGCGGGCGTGTGGGGGTGGAGCGCATCAGCCGGCCGGTTCGCTCCCGTCGGGCTGGGCGCCGAGGTGGTGGTCGGTTGCCCGGTCGTTCGCCTGGTCGCGCGCGTACTGCGCCTCGGCCAGGCCGATGCCGCGCCGGAACGCGGCCATGAGCGCCGGGTCATGGCCGACGGGTTGCTCCTCGCGGCGCGGGACCGGCCCTTCCCGGAGCTGAGGCACTATGTGCTGCTGGGCGCGGCGCCTGGGGAGTCGGGGCCGCTCCACAGTGCCACGCACCGCTTCCGAGCGAGGCGTGAGCAGGGTGGCGGCGTGCTCCGTCGCCGCCTGCCGGTCCTCGGGCCGGATGCCTGGCACGGATTCGGCGATGCTGGGGCGGTTCTTCCGTGCTCCGCGGACGGGCAGAGGCGCGACGCTACTGCCCTTCGCGGGGTGGGCAGTTGTCGCGGCCGATTGAGCGGTTGTCGCATCGGCCGGTGCGTGGGCGGGGCGAGCCACTGTTCCGCCGGCGGAGGCCGTGGACGGCGCGACTGTCCCGTCGGGCGACGGCGTCGGCGGCGGGGCGGCGCGGTCCGACTGCGACCAGTTCCGGGGCTGGGGCTGCGACTCGCTGTGCTGAGGTTGCGACTCGCCGTGCTGGGGTTGCGACTCGGTGCGCTGGGGCTGTGTGAGTTGCTGGGGCCGTGTCGGTTGTTGCGGCTGTGTCGGTTGCTGTTGCCCCTGCCGTTGCCGTGGGACGGCGATGCGCGCGCCGTGCGCGGGCAGCGGGGCGTCGGCGACGGCGACCCGTTGCCCCTGCACATCCGCCGCGTCACCGCCGGTGCCACGGGTGCCCGTCGGCTGCGGCGAGCTGGGCGCAGCCGGTGCCTGGAGGGCACGCGCCGGGGGCTGGTCCGGCTCCCCGCCGAGCAGGTCCTGCGGTACGACGATGACGGCCTGCACGCCGCCGTAGATATTGGTCCCCAGCCGCACCGCGATGCCGTGCCTGCGGGCCAGTTGGGATACCACGTACAGGCCGATCCGCCCGTCCTGGAGGAGGCTCGCGACATTGACCTGGTCCGGGTCGGCGAGGAGGGCGTTCATCTTGTTCTGCTCGGTGACGGGCATGCCGAGGCCGCGGTCCTCGACCTCGACGGCCAGCCCGGAGGTCACCGTACCCGCGCGCAACAGCACCTGCGTCCCGGGTGCGGAGAACGCGGTGGCGTTCTCGACGAGTTCCGCCAGCAGATGGATGACGTCGGCGACGGCGTGCCCGCGCAGGGTGCCGTCGATGGGCGGCACAAGTTTGACGCGCGAGTACTGCTCAACCTCCGCGATGGCCGAGCGCAGGACTTCCGTCATGGAGACCGGGTTGGTCCACTGGCGGCGGGAGACCGCGCCGCCGAGCACGGCGAGGTTCTCCGCGTGCCGGCGGGTGCGGGTGGCCAGATGATCGACGTGGAAGAGGCCCTTGAGCAGTTCGGGGTCCTCGACCTCGTGCTCCAGGTCGTCGAGGATCGTGATCTCGCGGTGGACGAGCGACTGGAGCCGTCGCGCGAGATTGACGAAGACCTCGACCTTCTGCGCGCTTCCGGCCTGGCTCGAGAGCTGAGAGGCCTTGACCACGGCGGCCACGGCCACGTCGTGGGTGCGGGAGAGTTCGTCCGCGAGCAGGGCCAAGTCGTCGCCGTTCGGGGCTGTTTGGGCAGGCGTACGACCGGTCGGCGGCGGCCCGTCTCCCCTGCGCAGCGCCTCCACGACGTCACGCAGGTCGGACTGGTTCCGGGCGGCTGTGCGGCGCAGGGCACCGACGCGGTCGCGTACGGACCTCGCGGCACGATCGGCCGCGACGGCGGCGATCACGATGCCCGCCAGGGTGACCCCGACGGCTCCGGAGAGCACGGCCCACAGCGTGGGGCTCGGCGCGACACCCGTCGAGCGGACGGTGAACAGCACGGCGGCGCACGCGCTCAGGGCGACCGCGACGGGGGGCAGTACCGCGATGCGCAGCAACTGCGGCCGTATGGGTGCCTCGGGCAGTTGCGGCACGGCACGGCCGCCCGGTTTGCCGTGCCGGCCGCCTTCACGGCGGTCTGCACGTGCGGCCGGTGCACGAAGGTGAGACATCAGCGTCCTAGTACGAATGCTTCGGGTGCGTCGGTGTGCTTCGGGGGTGCGTGATGATGCTTCGGAGTGCTTCGGGGTGCTTCTGGGTACGTCGGAGTGGTCCGGCGTGGGTCGGGGTGCGCCTGTGGGCTCCGGCGTGCGGCGCGACTCAGGCATGCGGCATCACAGTGCCGTGCGTGATGCGGGGTGGCGCCCTGCGTCGCGCGACGAACACTGACGGTAGTCGCCAACTCATCATGTGCGGCAGGCAGTTGACAAACTCGCACGAGCAACGTCCCGCTCTGGTATGAACCTTCGCGCGCTAGTACGAAAATCCGCTTGGATGTCTGTTCGCATACTGGCGCCACGAACCAGCGCTGAAAGCGGGAACTGACGTACGTGTCCCGGACATTGGGCCTTAGGTTGTGCGTGACGTACACGCTTCGGCTGAGGAAACAGTGCCCATGACGGACCATGCGATCACTCCCGGACCGGCGGCGAACCAGGAGATCGACACCTCGGTGCCGCACTCGGCCCGCATCTGGAACTACTGGCTGGGCGGCAAGGACAACCACCCCGTGGACGAGGAGGCCGGCGACGCGTACAGCGCCGTCTTCCCCGGCATCGTGACCATCGCCCGGAGCAGCCGCGCCTTCCTGCGCCGCAGCATCCGCTACCTGGTCGCCGAGGCGGGTGTCCGGCAGTTCGTGGATGTGGGGTCCGGCCTGCCGACCGTGGACAACACCCACGAGGTCGCCCAGGGGATCGCACCGGACGCGAGGATCGTCTACGTCGACAACGACCCGCTGGTTCTCGCGCACGCCCACGCCCTGCTCGGCTCCACCCCGCAAGGGGCGACCGCCTATGTGGACGCCAGCCTCTACGAGCCGGACCGTATCCTGGCGGCCGCCGCCGAGACGCTGGACCTCGCGCGTCCCACGGCCCTGATACTCAGCGGAATCCTGGGACACGTCGCGGACCACGATCAGGCATGCTCCATCGTCCGCCGGCTGATGGACGGCCTGCCGCCCGGCAGCCATCTGTCCGTCAACGACGGTTCCCGGGGCATCGACCCGGACTACGAGCAGGCCCAGGACAGCTACAACGAGACGGGCGCGGTCCCTTACTTCCTGCGGCCGGTGGCACAGATCGCGGCGTACTTCGACGGCTTGGAACTCGTGGAGCCCGGCGTTGTCCCGGTGCCGCTGTGGCGGCCGGAGAAATCGTCCGGCGAACCGGTGCCGATCGGCCAGCACGGTGGTCTCGGGCGCAAGCCCTGAGGTCGTTCGCATGCCGGAGGAGCCGGCCCGGACGTCATGCCACGTCACCGCCGTGGTCGCGAGCGTATGCCTGGAAGGTCTGCCGCATGGTGCCCTCGGTGTGCAGGAACCATCGGTCGAGGATGCCGGCGAGATCCTCGAGAGCGGCTGTGAGTACGGCTGCGGACGCCCTGACATCCGGGCGTTGGGCTCTGTTGCCGAGGGCGGCCAGCTCGGCGGCGTAGCCGGCCTGGCGAGCCAGTGACATGTCGCCGTGGCCGTCATGGAAGTAGTAGGACTCGGCGTACTGAGAGAGGTCCACGCAGATACGTGCGACGTCGTCGGCCAGACCGTCCAGGGCCACCGCGCCGGCGGCGGAGTCCAGGTGCTGCGCCGCGGAGCCGGTATGGCGGAGATGCGCGATGCGCAGCGCCAGGGTCCGCCTCCGCGCTAGGGCCGGGTAGATCCCCAGGACCCAGGAGACGGTGGCCGTCATCAGGGCGAAGCCGACGAGGGCTTCCATGGGGGCGACGATCCGCAGCCAGCCGGCGATCGGTGCGATGTCGCCGAGACCGAGCGTGGCGAGGGTGACCAGCGAAACGTACAGTGCGTCCACCGGGCCGGAGTGTTCGCCCGGTTCGAGCGCGGCGGAGAAGGAGAAGGCGCCCGGCATGTGGGGCCAGTAGATCAGTGCCCATCCCACGGCCACGCAGAGCGCCCACGTGGCCACCACGGTCACCATGCCGAGTGGCCCCGCGAGACCCGCCGCCCGCCGTCGGGGGCTGAGCCGCGAGGACAGCCGCCACAGTCCCGTCATGATGATCCGGCTGAGGCCTCCGTGGCGGGTGGGGTGCCACAGGGTGTGGAACACGTCCCTGAGAATGGTCGCCACGACGGCTGCGCCGACGAGCGTGATCAGCCATTTCATGTGCATCCTCCTGGGGCGCGCCGCATGAGTCCGGCCTGGTGATCCACCGGGTCGCCGGGGCTGCCCTCAGGACGAGGGCGTTGCTTCGAAGCTGGCGAAGTAGGCGGCGGCCATGTCCTCGTCGCCGTGGCCCTGCGCTGCGGCGCGCTCCAGGCGTTCGGCGCTCGCGGCGGCGACGTCCAGGCGTACACCGTTCTGCCGACCGGCTTCGACGATCAGGCGGGTGTCCTTGGCGGCGGTGGCCACAGCGAACTGGGCAGGAGACAGCTGGTCGTTCAAGACCAACGCCGTCTTGGCGCGCAGGTAGCCCATGTCGAGCGGGCCGCCGGCGATGGCGTCGAAGAAGTTCTGCGGGTCCACGCCGAGGGCCTTGGCGAGGGCGAGGACTTCGCCGGCGGCGTTGGTGGCCGCGATGACCCAGCTGTTGGCCACCAGCTTCAGGCGCGTCGCGCTGCCCGCCGCGCCGTCCTCACCGGTCCACACGGTGCGGGCTCCGACGGCGTCGAACACCGGCGTCACCACGTCCCTGCCCTCGCTTGGACCGGCCGCCAGGATGAGCAGCTGTCCGGACTCGGCGGGCTGGCGGGTGCCGAGCACGGGCGCGTCGTAGAAGAGCAGGTCGTGCTCGCGGGCGAAGGCGGCCAGTTCGCCGGTCGACTCGATGCCCGCGGTGGTCGACTGCACCCAGGCGGTCCCGGGGCCCAGGGCCGGCGCGGCCTGGCGCATGACGTCGAGGGCGGCGTGGCCGTCGTACAGCATGGTCAGGACGACATCGGCGCCCTGCACCGCTTCGGCGGGGGTGTCGGCGATGTGCACGTCGTCGGCGGCCAGCGGTTCGGCCTTGTCGCGGGTGCGGTTCCAGGCGCGGACGGTGTGCCCGGCGCGGGCGAGGTTCCGGGCCATCCCGGCCCCCATGATCCCCGTACCCAGGACACCAACGGTGAGCGTGTCGGTCATGACGTCAACTCCGTGCTGTGTGTTCGCGTTCTCCCACCTGGACGGTACGACACCGGGCGCAACCCGAGGCCATGGGCGCACCCAGGGCGCGCTTACTGGGAGGCGGCGCGGACGAGGCCGTCCAGCCACGCGTGCAGCACGTCCAGATGCCCCTCCGGCCTGCCGTCCTGCTTGGCCGTCCACGACAGACGGCCCGGGACGCCCTCGGCAGGCGCCTGGAACTCGACGACGCGCGCGCGTCCAGCGGCGGGCGGTCTGACGCGGGAGACCATCTGCCAACGCCTGCGTACCATCGAGCGCCTGCTCGACTGCGACGAATCCGGCGAACAGCGCGCCGAGCTGCACCTGGCACTCACAGCTCTCGATGTCCTGCCAGTCCGCTGACGAGCGGGAAGAGTGCCTCTACGACCTGGCCGTCGCGGGAAGTTCGGCAGGGACGGACGCATGGCTCCGGGCCGCCGGGAGCGTGAGGACCATGGTGAGGCCGCCGCCGGGCGTGTCCTCGGCGGTGAGGGTGCCGCCCATGGCCTCGGCGAAGCCGCGGGCGACCGCCAGTCCGAGGCCGACTCCCGCGCCGCGCGGGGCGTCGCCGTAGCGCTGGAAGGGCTCGAAGATACGGTCCTTGGCCTCGTCGGGGACGCCAGGGCCACGGTCGACGACGCGCACCTCCACTCGCTCGGCGAGCGCGCTGGCCGACACCGCCACCGGCTCACCGACACGGCTGTACTTGACGGCGTTCTCCACGACGTTGGCGACGGCGCGTTCCAGCAGGCCCTTGTCGACGGCGACCATCGGCAGGGTTTCGGGAACGTCCAGGACGACGACCGAGTCGTGGTCGGGGATGCCGACGAGTGCCATGGGGACCACCTCGTCGAGGTCCACCTCGCGGATGAGCGGCGCGACCGTGCCGGTCTGCAGGCGGGACATGTCGAGGAGGTTCCCCACCAGGTGATCGAGGCGGTCGGCGCCCTCCTCGATCGCTTCGAGGAGTTCCGCACGGTCCTCCTCGGACCACTCGACGTCGTCGGAGCGGAGCGAGGAGACGGATGCCTTGATTCCGGCGAGGGGTGTGCGCAGGTCGTGGCTGACGGCGGCGAGCAGCGCGGTGCGGATGCGGTTGCCCTCTGCCAGTTCCTTTGCCTGGTCGGCCTCGGACTGCAGGCGCTGCCGGTCCAGGACGACGGCGGCCTGGGCGGCGAAGGCGGCAAGCACACGCCGGTCCTCGGCGGGCAGCACCCGGCCGGAGAGGGCGAGCGCCATGTGGTCGCCGACGGGCACGTCCACGTCCGCGTCCTCGGGGCGCTCCACCACGGGGCCCCGGCCGACGTTGCCCGCGCAGGTCCAGGGAGCCGTGTCGTTCTCCCGCTCCAGCAGCGCTGCGGATTCCATGGCGAAGGTCTCGCGGACGCGTTCGAGCAGTGCGTCCAGGCTGGTCTCTCCGCGCAGCACGCTGCCCGCGAGGAAGGAGAGGATCTCCGACTCGGCCCGCAGCCGGGCCGCCTGATGGGTGCGCCGGGCTGCGAGGTCCACCACCGACGCCACCGACACCGCGACGCCGAAGAAGACGGCGATCGCGACGATGTTCTTCGGATCGGCGATCGTCCAGGTGTGGACGGGCGGCGTGAAGAACCAGTTCAGCAGCAGCGACCCCACCGCCGCCGAGGCCAGTGCGGGCAGCAGACCGCCCAGCAGGGCCGCTGCCACCGTCACGGTCAGGAACAGCAGCACGTCGTTGGCCAGGCCGACGTCGAGTGCGGCCGTGCTGAGCAGCAGGGTGAGCAGCGCCGGTCCACCGAGGCCCACCAGCCAGCCCCAGATCATCCGGGCCCGGCCCAGACGCGCGCCTCGCGCGACGGGCAGCCCGCGTCCCTTGCCCGCCTCGTCGTGGGTGATCAGGTGGACGTCCAGGTCCGGTCCCGATTCCCGGGCCACGGTGGCGCCGACGCCGGGTCCGAAGACGTACTGCCAACTCTTGCGACGTGACACACCGAGCACGATCTGGGTGGCGTTGACCCCGCGTGCGAAGTCCAGGAGCGCGGCGGGGATGTCGTCGCCGACCACGTGGTGGAAGGTGCCGCCGAGGTCCTCCACGAGGGTGCGCTGGACGGCGAGTTCCTTGGGCGAGGCCGAGCTGAGACCGTCGCTGCGGGCGATGTACACGGCGAGCACCTCACCTCCGGCGCCCTTCTCCGCCAGTCGCGCCGCGCGGCGGATCAGCGTACGGCCCTCGGGACCACCTGTGAGGCCGACCACGATGCGCTCGCGGGAGCCCCAGATCGCCGAGACGTGGTGCTCGCTGCGGTACTCGGTCAGGTACTCGTCGACCCGGTCGGCCACCCACAGCAGCGCCAGTTCCCGAAGCGCCGTCAGATTGCCGGGCCGGAAGTAGTTCGACAGGGCCGCGTCGACCTTGTCCGGCTTGTAGATGTTGCCGTGCGCCATGCGGCGGCGCAGTGCCTCGGGCGACATGTCGACCAGCTCGACCTGGTCGGCCCGCCGCACCACCTCGTCGGGGAGGGTCTCCTTCTGCCGTACGCCGGTTATCGACTCGACGACGTCGCCGAGGGACTCCAGGTGCTGGATGTTCACCGTCGAGATGACGTCGATCCCGGCCTCGAGCAGCTCCTCGACGTCCTGCCAGCGCTTGTCGTTGCGCGAACCGGGGATGTTGGTGTGCGCGAGCTCGTCCACCAGGGCCACCTGCGGGCGTCTGGCCAGTACGGCGTCGACGTCCATCTCCGTGAACGTCGTTTCCCGGTATGCGAGTTCCTTGCGCGGGATCTGCTCCAGGCCGTGCAGCATCACCTCGGTACGCGGTCGGGCGTGGTGCTCCACGAAGGCGACGACGCAGTCGGTGCCCCGCTCGACGCGGCGGTGTGCCTCGGACAGCATCGCGTACGTCTTGCCTACGCCCGGTGCCGCACCGAGGTAGATCCGGAGCTTGCCGCGTGCCATCGTCTCGTCCCTGTGGTCGTGTGCGATCGGGTCATGAGGAGCGGAGTGCGGGTCAGTTCTCGAAGCGGTGCGGCTGGCGCGTGGCCGCCAGTCGCACGGCCGTTGCCCCGTCCGGCGCCGCGTCGACGCCGTGGTGGCGGGCCTGCTTGTCGATGACGAGCGCGCGTACGAGCTGGAGATCGTCCTCCACGACCAGCACCCGGGTCATCGGTGTGCGCCTTTCGTGTCGTGCGCGGGGGCGGAGCACTCCGCAGGGGCTTCGTGGCACCGGGAACCGGCGGACCGGAGTGTGTCCCGGGCCGCCGGCTTCCGCACAGCATGCGTAAACCCATCAGCTCTCCGCCAGGAGTTCCTTGAGCGCGATGTTGAGTTCGAGGACGTTCACGCGGGGCTCGCCGATGAAGCCGAGGGTGCGGCCCTCGGTGTGCTCGTCGACGAGCTTCTGTACCTGCTCGACGGACAGACCGTTCTTCTCCGCGATCCGGTGCACCTGAAGGTCGGCGTACTGCGGGGAGATGTCCGGGTCCAGGCCGGAGCCTGAGGAGGTGACCGCGTCGGCGGGCACGTCCGAGGGCTTCACCTTGTAGTCCGCGGTGGAGTTGTCCTTGACGACGGCGGCCTTGGCGTCCTTGATCCACTGGATGAGCTCTTCGTTGTCGCCGGAGCGGTTGGTGGCGCCGGAGAGGATGAGCTTGTACTGGGTGTTGACGCTGTTGGTGCCGAGGCCGTTCTGCGGGCGGCCCTGGAACCACTTCAGGTCGGGCTCCGGGGTCTCCTGACCCTCCTTCAGCGGAAGGTTGTACGCCTGGCCGATGAGCGAGGAGCCGACGACCTGGCCGGTGTGGTCCTTGATGTCCGAGCCGTTCGCCTTGCTGTCGAACAGCCCCTGGGCCACGCCGGTGACGACCAGCGGATAGAGGATGCCCGTCACCACGGTCAGTACGAGGAGAGCCCGCAGGCCCGCCGCGAAAAGCCGGGCGGTGTTGATGACCGAATTGTTCATGGCGATCAGCCGACTCCGGGAATCAGAGAGATGAGTACGTCGATGATCTTGATGCCGATGAAGGGGGCGATGAGCCCGCCCAGGCCGTAGATCCCGAGGTTGCGCCGGAGCATCCTGTCGGCGCTCACCGGCCGGTACTGCACGCCGCGCAGGGCGAGCGGTACGAGGGCGATGATGATCAGCGCGTTGAAGATGACCGCGGACAGGATGGCGGAGTCCGGCGAGGACAGCTGCATGATGTTCAGCTTGTCCAGGCCCGGGTAGACCGCCGCGAACAGCGCCGGGATGATCGCGAAGTACTTCGCGACGTCGTTGGCGATGGAGAACGTCGTCAACGCGCCCCGAGTGATGAGGAGTTGTTTGCCGATCTCGACGATCTCGATGAGCTTGGTCGGGTTGGAGTCGAGGTCGACCATGTTGCCGGCCTCCTTGGCGGCCGACGTTCCGGTGTTCATCGCCACGCCGACATCGGCCTGGGCCAGCGCGGGCGCGTCGTTCGTACCGTCGCCGGTCATCGCGACGAGCTTGCCGCCCGCCTGCTCGCGCTTGATGAGCGCCATCTTGTCCTCAGGCGTGGCCTCGGCGAGGAAGTCGTCGACGCCCGCCTCCTCGGCGATCGCCTTGGCGGTCAGCGGGTTGTCACCCGTGATCATGACAGTCTTGATGCCCATGCGGCGCAGCTCGTCGAACCGCTCGCGCATGCCGTCCTTGACGACGTCCTTGAGGTGGATGACGCCGAGGACGCGGGCGCCTCCGGTGTCCTCGATCGCCACGAGCAGCGGGGTGCCGCCCGCTTCGGAGATACGGTTCGCGATCCCGTCCGCGTCGTCGGCGACCTCGCCGCCGCGCTCCTGCACCCAGGCGAGGACGGAACCGGCCGCACCCTTGCGGATCTTCTTGCCGTCGACGTCCACACCCGACATACGGGTCTGGGCGGTGAAGCCGATCCACTCGGCGTTCGCCAACTCGCCCTGGTGGCGCTCGCGCAACCCGTACTTCTCCTTCGCCAGTACGACGATGGAGCGGCCCTCGGGCGTCTCATCGGCCAGCGAGGACAGCTGGGCGGCGTCCGCGACCTCGGCTTCCGTCACGCCCTGCACCGGCACGAACTCGGCGGCCTGCCGGTTGCCGAACGTGATGGTCCCGGTCTTGTCGAGCAGCAGCGTCGACACGTCGCCGGCCGCCTCGACCGCACGGCCGGACATGGCGAGCACGTTGCGCTGCACCAGCCGGTCCATGCCCGCGATGCCGATCGCCGACAGCAGCGCGCCGATCGTGGTGGGGATCAGGCAGACCAGCAGGGCCACCAGCACGACCATGGTCAGGTGCGTGCCGGCGTAGTCCGCGAACGGCGGCAGCGTGGCGACGGCCAGCAGGAAGACGATGGTGAGCGATGCCAGGAGGATGTTCAGCGCGATCTCGTTGGGCGTCTTCTGCCGCGCGGCACCCTCGACCAGGTTGATCATCCGGTCGATGAAGGTCTCACCGGGCTTCGTCGTGATCTTGATGACGATGCGGTCGGACAGCACCTTCGTACCGCCGGTGACGGCCGACCGGTCACCGCCCGACTCCCGGATGACCGGGGCCGACTCGCCGGTGATGGCCGACTCGTCGACGCTCGCTACACCCTCGACCACGTCACCGTCGCCGGGGATGATGTCACCCGCCTCGCACACGACCAGGTCGCCGATGCGCAGCTCGGTGCCGGGCACCCGCTCCTCACGGTCGCCCACGAGCCGCCGGGCCACGGTGTCGGTCTTGGCCTTGCGCAGCGTGTCGGCCTGCGCCTTGCCGCGCCCCTCGGCGACGGCCTCCGCCAGGTTGGCGAAGATGACGGTCAGCCAGAGCCAGGCGCTGATCGCCCAGCCGAACCAGTCGCCCGGGTCCGTGAAGGAGAACACCGTCGTCAGGACGGACCCGACCAGCACCACAAACATCACGGGCGACTTGACCATCACCCGCGGGTCGAGCTTGCGGAAGGCGTCCGGCAGCGACCTGACCAGCTGCCTGGGGTCGAAGAGCCCGGCGCCGACGCGGCCCTCGGGGGTCTTGTGGGCGGTCGGTACGTCGCTGTACGGCGCCCGGGTCGGAGTGGTGGCGGTGGACATCGAGTCCTCTTGCTTCTGTATACGGGTGGTCATGCCGCCAGCCCCTCGGCGAGCGGGCCCAGCGCGAGGGCCGGGAAGTACGTCAGACCGGTGATGATCAGGATCGCGCCCACCAACAGGCCGGTGAACAGCGGCTTTTCGGTGCGCAGGGTGCCCGCGGTGACCGGCACCGGCTTCTGCTCGGCGAGCGAGCCCGCGAGCGCCAGGACGAACACCATCGGCAGGAACCGGCCGAGCAGCATCGCGAGCCCGATCGTGGTGTTGAACCACTGGGTGTCGGCGTTCAGACCGGCGAAGGCGGAGCCGTTGTTGTTGGCGCCCGAGGTGTAGGCGTACAGGATCTCGGAGAATCCGTGCGCCCCGCTGTTGGTCATCGAGTTGCCAGGCGTCGGCAGCGCCATCGCCGCGGCGGTGAAGACGAGCACCAGCGTCGGGGTGATCAGGATGTAGAGCGCGGCCAGCTTGATCTCGCGGGTGCCGATCTTCTTGCCCAGGTACTCAGGCGTACGGCCCACCATCAGGCCCGCGATGAACACCGCGATGATCGCCATGATCAGGATGCCGTAGAGGCCGGAGCCCACACCGCCGGGCGCGATCTCGCCCAGCATCATGCCGAGCATCGCGATACCGCCGCCGAGACCGGTGAACGAGGAGTGGAAGGAATCCACCGCACCGGTCGAGGTCAGGGTGGTCGACACTGCGAAGATCGACGACGCGCCGACCCCGAAGCGGACCTCCTTGCCCTCCAGGGCGCCACCCGCGATCTCGAACGCCGGGCCGCGGTGGGCGAACTCGGTCCACATCATCAGGGCGACGAAGCCGACCCAGATGGTCGCCATGGTGGCGAGGAGCGCGTAGCCCTGCTTGACGCTGCCGACCATGACCCCGAACGTGCGGGTCAGCGTGAACGGGATGACCAGGAGCAGGAAGATCTCGAACAGGTTGGTGAACGGGGTGGGGTTCTCGAAGGGGTGTGCGCTGTTGGCGTTGAAGTAACCGCCGCCGTTGGTGCCCAGCTCCTTGATGGCCTCCTGCGAGGCGACCGCGCCTCCGTTCCACTCCTGCGCACCCCCCATGCTGTGCCCATTGAAGAATTGTCCGACCTCGTGGATCCCGGAGAAGTTCTGGATGGCGCCGCAGGCCACGAGGACGATCGCTGCGACGACGGAGAGCGGCAGCAGGATGCGGGTCACACCGCGTACCATGTCGGACCAGAAGTTGCCGAGGTCACCGGTGCGAGAACGGGCGAAGCCGCGCACCAGCGCCACGGCCACCGCCATGCCGACAGCGGCGGAGACGAAGTTCTGCACCGCGAGACCGGCGGTCTGCACGACGTGGCCCATGGCCTGCTCGCCGTAGTAGGACTGCCAGTTGGTGTTCGACACGAAGGACGCGGCGGTGTTGAACGCCTGGTCCGGGTCGATGGATGCGAAGCCCAGCGAGCCGGGCAGGACGCCCTGGATCCGCTGCAGCAGGTACAGGAACAGAACGCCGGCGGCCGAGAAGGCGAGGACACCGCGCAGATAGGCGGGCCAGCGCATCTCGGTGGCCGGGTTGGCGCCGATGCCCTTGTAGATCCACTTCTCGACGCGCCAGTGCTTGTCGGAGGAGTAGACGCGGGCCATGTAGTCGCCCAGGGGGCGGTGGACGAGCGCCAGCGCGGCTATGAGCGCGAGCAGCTGGAGCACGCCGGCAAGTACGGGACCCATGACGCTGGTCAGAACCTCTCCGGGAAAACGAGGGCGAGGACGAGATAACCCAGCAGGGCGACGGCCACGACAAGGCCGACGATGGTCTCGGCGGTCACAGCTTCGTCACCCCTTTGGCGACGAGAGCCACGAGCGCGAACACCGCGATCATGGTGAGGACGAAGGCCAGGTCGGCCATCGCGAGCTCCTGGATGAGGTTCGGAAGAGAATCGGACAACTCGAGGAAAACGCCTCTGCGGCCGGATTCGACCGCCGTTGACGACTCCCTTACGGCAGCCCCGACTCCCTTGACGCGACTCTTACGGCGGTCCCGCTCACCGTGCGGTGGGCCGTCCCGCTCGAGCTGCGGGAACGGCCGACAGGCGCGAAGCCCGGCGCCTTGCGGCGGACCGTGCACGGCGGCGGCCGCAGCCGGGCACCTCGAACCTCACCGCCTCGAACCTCACCCGCCCAGCGGCTGAAGACGGCGTACGGCATGACGCTGTGTATTCACGCCCTGATCCGCTGGTCGACCGGCTCCCGCCCCGCATACCGCTCAGCCCGCGCCCTCTTTGCCCCGTATCTCCGCGTCTTGATGCGCCGCTGACGTCCGGCCGCCCGTTCTTAACGCAAGCTTGACGCCCTCGAGCCACCCAACCGCGGGCCCAAGCATCACTCTCCGCTTACGCTGGTGCCGCTGATGCCGCCGTCCGAGTGATGGCCGGAACCCCACGCTGAGCCGCACCTCAGGAGAGCACGTCCATGGCCACCACCGAACACCCGCCTGCGAGCCGATTGCGGACGTGGATGCTGGAGGGCCTCTCCGACATGGCGGGCCACCAGCCGGGACCGCACGCCGCGCCGGAGCCCGCGCACAAGGGGCAGCCGTGGTGGCGGGTGATGTGCCTGACCGGCGTCGACTACTTCTCCACCCTCGGCTACCAGCCGGGCATCGCCGCACTCGCGGCCGGCCTGCTGTCCCCCATCGCGACCATCGTGCTGGTGATCGTCACGCTGGCGGGCGCGCTGCCGGTGTACCGGCGGGTGGCCGAGGAGAGCCCGCACGGGCAGGGGTCGATCTCGATGCTGGAGCGGCTGCTGACCTTCTGGAAGGGCAAGCTCTTCGTCCTGACCCTGCTCGGGTTCGCCGCCACGGACTTCCTGATCACCATCACGCTCTCCGCGGCGGACGCCTCCACTCACCTGGTGGAGAACCCCCATCTGGCCGACCCTCTGCACAACAAGCAGCTGCTGGTCACCCTGATCCTGATCGCGTTGCTCGGCGCCGTGTTCCTCAAGGGCTTCCTGGAGGCGATCGGCGTCGCGGTCGCGCTGGTGGGCGTCTATCTCGCGCTGAACGCCGTCGTCGTGGTGACCGGGCTCTGGCATGTGGTCACCGAGGGCCATGTGATCACCGACTGGTCCTCTGCACTGACGGCCGAGCACGGAAACGTTGTCGCCATGGTCGGCGTGGCCCTGCTGGTCTTCCCGAAGCTGGCGCTGGGCCTGTCCGGCTTCGAGACCGGCGTGGCGGTCATGCCACACGTCAAGGGCGACCCCGGCGACACGGATGACAAGCCCGCCGGCCGTATCCGCGGTACCAAGAAGCTCCTGACCACGGCAGCGTTGATCATGAGCGTGTTCCTGATCAGCACGAGCTTCATCACCACGCTGCTCATCCCGGAGAAGGAGTTCGAATCGGGTGGCGAGGCCAACGGCCGCGCGCTCGCGTACCTCGCCCACGAGTACCTGGGCAACATCTTCGGCACCGTCTACGACGTGTCGACGATCGCCATCCTCTGGTTCGCGGGCGCCTCCGCCATGGCCGGACTGCTCAACCTGATGCCGCGCTACCTCCCCCGCTACGGCATGGCCCCGCACTGGGCCCGCGCCGTCCGCCCGATGGTGATCGTCTTCACCCTGGTCGGCTTCCTGGTCACCTGGATCTTCGACGCGGACGTCAACGCCCAGGGCGGCGCCTACGCCACCGGCGTGCTGGTCCTGATCAGCTCCGCGGCCATCGCCGTCACCATCGCCGCACGCAAGGCCGGCCAACGGGGCTGGACCATGGCCTTCGCCGTCATCTCCGCCGTCTTCCTCTACACGACGGTCCTGAACATCATCGAGCGCCCTGACGGCGTGAAGATCGGCGCCTGCTTCATCGCGGCCATCATCCTCGTCTCGCTCCTCTCCCGCCTCGCGCGCGCCTTCGAACTCCGCGTCACCGATGTCACGCTCGACGACATGGCCGGGCGCTTCGTCCGCGACATGGCCCACCGCAAGATCCGGTTCATCGCCAATGAGCCCGACCGCCGCGACGTCGCCGAATACCGCGAGAAGATCGAGCAGATCCGTCATGACAACGATCTCCCGTCCCAGGAGGACTTCGTCTTCGTCGAGGTGACCGTCGGCGACCCGTCGGAGTTCGAGGCGGGCCTCACGGTACGCGGCGAGGTGCTCCACGACCGCTACCGCGTCCTGACCCTGGAGAGCTCCTCCATCCCCAACGCCCTCGCCGCTCTGGTCCTGCACGTCCGCGACACCACCGGCTGCACCCCGCACATCTACTTCGAATGGACCGAGGGCAACCCCTTCGCCAACTTCCTCCGCTTCTTCCTCTTCGGCCAGGGCGAGGTCGCCCCGGTCACCCGCGAGGTCCTCCGCGAGGCCGAACCCGACCGCTCCCGCCGACCCCGCGTCCACGTCGGCTGACGGACCGGCATACCGACGACGAGACGACGCAGGCCGTGCTCAGGGTGTCCGGGCTCTGCTGACATCCCTGAGAACCCCGGGACGCCCCCCAAAAGTCCCCCTTGTCACAGAGCGGCCGTTAGTCACTACTGTCCCTCGAACACCGGTAGTGTTCCGAACCAGTTGTGTGACAGTTGGCCAAAGCAGTACGGGAGTTGGGCACGTGCAGACGGGGACGGGTGCGGAGAAGTTCCAGCCGCTGCGGGACGACGACCCGGGTACTGCCGGGGGATACCGTCTTGTGGCGCGTCTCGGCGCCGGGGGCATGGGGCGCGTCTACCTGTCGCACACACCCGGCGGAAGACCGGTCGCCGTGAAGGTGATTCGCCCCGAACTCGCCGACGACGCCGACTTCCGTGACCGGTTCCGGCAGGAGGTCGCCAACGCCCGCCGCGTCCAGGGCGTGTGCACCGTGCCCGTCCTGGACAGCGACACCGAAGGACCCATGCCCTGGCTCGCCACCGCCTACGTTCCCGGCCCCTCCCTCGCGGAGGCCGTCAAGGAGCACGGGCCGCTGCCCGCGGAGACGGTGCTCCTCCTGACAGCGGGGGTGGCCGAGGCGCTCCAGGACATCCACCGCGCCGGGGTCGTGCACCGCGATCTCAAGCCGTCGAATGTGCTTCTCGCAGCCGACGGTCCCCGTGTCATCGACTTCGGGGTGGCGCGCGCCGTGGACGCCACCGCCCTCACCCACAGCGGTTCCGCGATCGGCACGCCGGCCTTCATGGCGCCCGAGCAGGCACTCGGCGGGGAGATCACCGGCGCGGCCGACGTGTTCTCGCTCGGCCAGATCACCGCCTTCGCCGCGACCGGCGCGGGCGCCTTCGGGGACGGACCCTCGCACGGAGTGCTGTACCGCATCGTGCACGAGGAGCCACAGCTAAGCCAACTCCCGGACGTACTGGCGGAGTTGGTGGCCGGCTGTCTGCACAAGGAGCCGGCGCGGCGCCTGACCCCGGCCGACGTCATACGCCTGTGTGCCGCCGCCAACCCGGAGGGCGGTCTGCGCCGCGTCGAGAGCTGGCTGCCGTCGTCGGTGGCCGGGCAGCTCGCGCAGCATGCGGCGCGCGAGGCGCAGCCGGCTCGGGCGGACACGATGGCCCTGCGCATCCCCCGGCAGGGCGCCTTGGGACAGGGGGGCGCTTCGCTCGGCCAGGGCGTGACAGGCGGCGAGTTCGGCGCACCGGCCGCTTTCGGTGCCGCGTCCCCTGACCCGGCCGCAAACGGCTGCGCATTCGGTGCACCGGCCGGTACCGGTGCTGCGGCCGGTCCCGTTGGTGCCGCCCGTTCCGCCGCACCGGCCGGTCCCGGTGCTGCGGCCGGTTCCGCCGCGGCCGCAGGTGCGGGTGCAGGCGGCGCGCTGCACTCCGCGTCGACGAGTGCGGCCCTCGTGGAACCTGCGCCACGCGGCCGTACCAAGCGGTGGGGGCTGGTCACAGGTGGGGCGGTCGTCCTGACCGCGGCCACGGTGACGGGGGCCCTGTTCCTGTCCGGCGTCCTGCGCCCCACCGAACAGGCGGAGGACGCGAACGCGCAGGCGGGCCAGATCTCGAGCCCCACGGCGGAGCAGCTCCCGACGGCATCCGGTCACCCGTCCGCATCGCCGTCGAAGAAGCCCAAGGCGAAGAAGACGACGGCCCCCTCCTCATCCCCGAACCGAACGTCCCCGCCCGGCTCCGCCGACCCGGCCACGTCCCCGACACCGGCCGCTGCCCGCAAGCCGACCGCGACGGCCGCCGCCCAGCCGCCCTCCGTCACCTACACCGGCATTCGCCTGACGGCCAGCCACGACCTGTACCTGGGCGACAGCCCCGTACGCGCCAAGGCCGACACGGGCACCAGCGACGAGGACTTCACATACGCCGTGTACTCCTCCGGTGCCGTCGTGGCCCCCGGTTCCACCAGCCAGAGCAAGATGACCCGCCTGGCGCCCCGCGCCGCGGGGACGCTGGATTCGTGCCTCGCACAGACCGGCAGCGAAAGTTACGTCTGGGTCAGGGACCTTGCCGTCGGCGACCGCCTGTGCGTGATCAGCGGAACCGGCCACGTGGGCCTGATCACCTTCCGCGGCACGGCACCCTCGCCGGATGCGACGGACTACATCACGGTGGACGTCAAGGTCTGGCGTAACGCGGTGGACCCTGTGGCCGGCTGACGCGCCGGTCTGAACCGTTCAGTGACGGCGCTCCGGGTGGGCACCGGAAACTACGCCACCGGTGCCGCCCGGATCGCCGAGATGTCGAACTGAAGCCGGATCTTCTCGCTCACCATGCTCCCGCCCGCCTCCAGCCGTTGGTTGTAGACCAGGCCCCACTCCGTGCGGTCGATGGTGGTCGTGCCGTCGAAGCCGGCGCGTTCGTAGCCGAACGCGTCCCTGACCGAGCCGAGGTAGGTGAGGTCCAGCTCGACGGGCCTGGTGATGCCGCGGATGGTCAGGTCCCCGGTCATGCGGTAGCTGTCACCGCCCTCGTACACCGTGGAGGTGCTGCGGAAGACCATCTCCGGGTACCGGTTCGCGTTGAAGAAGTCGGTGCCGACCAGATGCGCGTCACGCTGCTCCACACCGGTGTCGACGCTGGCGACCCGGATCACCAGCTCGGCTCGGGACCGGGAAGGCTGCTCTCCGTCGAAGTACAGATCGCTCCGGTAGTCGGCGAATGCCCCGCGCACGGTGGTGACCATGGCGTGGCGTACGGAGAAACCGATCCTGCTGTGCGGGCTGTCGATGGTCCAGTGGCCGGTCAGAGCTGCGAGCGCCGGGTCCAGGACGGCGGTGGCCGTTCCGGAGGCGGTGGGAGCGGTGCGGGGGCCGACAGCCGGCGAAGGCTCGATTGTGGCGGCTTGGCGACGGCTGAAGAAACCCATGATGACGTCGTCTCCTTCTTACTGTGGTCACTAACGTGCTATCACGCCCCCGCGCTTGGCCGCGGTACGGGATGGGTACCGTCGTCCGGATTCCAGGGCTCTACCTGCAAAGATCCACAGCATCAGCACGATTGCAGGCTCGCGCGGCCCCGTCCGTGGCCCCACGGGATGCCCGTCCCAGTCCAGCCACGCCCACGCACCCCGGATTGCGCCGCAACACGCCCAGCCCTTGACGTGCTCTCGACATGATGGCTTCATGGGAGCGCTCCCAAGCTTTCTCCTGATGCCCGAGTTTCTTGACGCTCACTCTCTGGAGTCGCAGTGAGAACAACAAGAAGCACGACACGAAAGAGCTCCGTCACCGCCCTGCTGTCCGGACTGGCCGCCCTCCTCGGGCTCGTCGTTCTCGGCGCCCTCTGCCCGACGACCGCGCAGGCACAGTCGCCCAGCGCCCTCGCCACCGGCCTGCACATCAGCAACGGCCGCTTACTCGAAGGCAACGGCAACGACTTCATCATGCGCGGCGTCAACCACGCCCACACCTGGTACCCGGGCGAGACGCAGTCGCTGGCCCACATCAAGGCGCTGGGCGCCAACACCGTCCGCGTCGTCCTCTCCAACGGCCACCGCTGGACCGAGAACAGCGCCGAGGACGTGGCCGGCGTCATCGACCAGTGCAAGGCCAACCGGCTCATCTGCGTGCTGGAGGTGCACGACACGACCGGCTACGGCGAGGAGGCCGCGACCCTCGACCAGGCGGCCGACTACTGGATAGGCCTGAAGGACGTACTCGCAGGCGAAGAGAACTACGTCATCGTCAACATCGGCAACGAGCCCTGGGGCAACACCAACCCCGCCGGCTGGACCGAGCCCACCATCGCCGCCGTCAAGAAGCTGCGCAACGCCGGGTTCCAGCACACGATCATGGTGGACGCGCCCAACTGGGGCCAGGACTGGCAAGGCGTCATGCGCGCCAACGCCCAGTCCGTCTACGACGCCGACCCCACCGGCAACCTGATCTTCTCGATCCACATGTACAGCGTCTACGACACCGCCCAGGAGATCACCGACTACCTGAACGCCTTCGTCAACGCCGAACTGCCCATCCTCATCGGCGAGTTCGGAGGCCCCCCGGACCAGTACGGTGACCCGGACGAGGACACCATGATGGCCGCCGCCGAGCAGCTCCGGCTCGGCTACCTGGCCTGGTCGTGGAGCGGCAACACCGACCCCATCCTCGACCTGGCGATCGGCTTCGACCCGAACCAGCTCAGCTCCTGGGGCCAGCGCATCTTCAACGGCGCCAACGGCATCGCCCAGACCTCCCGGGAAGCCACCGTCTACGACGACGACCCGGGCGACACCCAGGCCCCCACCACCCCCGGCACCCCGACCGCCTCCGCGGTGGCGGCCACCTCCGTCACCCTCGCCTGGACCGCCGCCACCGACAACGTCGGCGTCACCGGCTACGACATCGTCCGCGTCAGTGGCGGCTCCGAGACCACAGTCGCCGCCTCCGCCACCAACACCGCCACCGTGACCGGCCTCACCGCCGACACGACGTACACCTTCGCCGTCTACGCACGCGACGCCGCCGGGAACCGCTCCGAACGCTCGGCCACGGTGAGCGTCACCACCGACGAAGACGGCAGCACACCCGGCGTGAGCTGCTCCGTCGGCTACCGCGTCGTCAACGAGTGGTCGGGCGGCTTCCAGGGCGAGATCACGATCCGCAACACCGGCACCACCGCCGTCAGCGGCTGGACGCTGGCCTTCGCCTTCGCCAACGGCCAGACCATCACCAACATGTGGGGAGGCACCCCCACTCAGGACGGCGGGACGGTGAGCGTCGCCCCAGCCTCGTACACCGCCACCATCCCCGCCAGCGGCTCGGTCACTGTCGGCTTCACCGCCGGCAAGGGCGGCACCAACGCCGCCCCGACCGCGTTCACCCTCAGCGGTACCACCTGCGCCACCGCCTGACCGGGCCGTGCCCGCTGACCGGCGGAGGTCACTCGCCGCCGCCGGTCAGCACGGCGCCCGCTCGTCCTCGCGCCGGATCGACATCAGCCCGTCTGCCGGAGGTGGACTGCGCGGCCCCCTTGCCGGGAAGGCCGCGCACTCCGCCTCGTCGTCTCTCGTCGCTTGGTCCGCACGGGCGACCGAGCAAGGGCAGGCACTGCGGCGGCATCGGCATGTTGCTCGCCGGCTCGGGTTGGTGGAGCGGCGGACGGTGACGTCGCCGGCGCGGTCAGAGCGGCGTCGCGGCCACCGCGCCGCCGCCCGTCACAGCACCTCGTTTCCGTACATCTCGCCGAGCGGATCGGCGATGAGTTCGATGCGGGCGCCGTCGGGGTCCCGGAAGTACGCGGAGACCTCGCTGTGCACCACATGGTCGACGCCGGCCTGCTCGAGCTTGCCGACCAGGTGGCGCCAGCGGTCAGGCTCCACTGAGATCGCGACGTGGTGCAGGCCTCCGAGGACTTCGGCGTACGGACCCACGTCCAGTCCGGGGAAGTCGAAGAAGGCGAGCAGGTTGCCATTGCCGATGTCGAAGAAGAAGTGCGACGAGCCTGGGTAGTCGCGGTTCTCGATCAGCTCCGTCAGCGGAAACTCCAGCACGTCCTGGTAAAAGCGGACGGTCCGCTCGACGTCGCTGCTGATCAGCGCGGTGTGGTGCAGGCCCCGGGCGGACGAGGCAGGCCGCTGATCGCTCGGCCGCAGGTACTGGTCTCGGATACGCTGCCGCTCCGCCTCAAAGGCCGACCGGTCCGGCTGTGCATCCGCTTGTGCCTTCGTCATCTCTCTCCTCGGTAGGGGTGAAGTCCCTCGGCCCTCCCTTACCAGGATCTCGTCCGGTGCCGTGGCAGTCACCTTCTGGTAAACGGTGGCAGCGAAGCGGACGCTGGAATCCCGGTCGACGGCGGCCTGACCGCGCACGGCGGCGTCAAGTCCATCTCGGACGCGCTGCACCCTGGAGCGTCATGAGGCGGCCAACTCCGCATCCAGCCACTGCAGGACCTCGGGAGTCACGGGATCGGTGATGTCGGTGAACTCGTCATGCTTGGTGAGGTACTTCGCCACATATGGGCAGACCGGCACGATGCGCTTCCCGCTCTTGCGTACGTCGGTCAGGGCCTCGTGCACGAGGAGTGAGGCCAGTCCCTGGCCGGCGAAGGTGTCGTCGATTTCCGTGTGAAAGAAGACCCGCTGTCCGTCCCGGTCGCGGTACGCGGTGAAGCCCGCGGTCTTGCCGTCGACGAGGATGGCGTACCGGTGCCGGGCGTCGATCCGCTCCACGACCGGAGCGGAGGCGTTCTGTGTCATGGCATGCCTTTCAGCTGTGTGCGGCACCGCGTCGTCTCAGCGCCGCGGCGGGTTCCTGCGCGGGCGGATGGTGGCGTTCGGCAGGGCGGGCGCCGGAAGACGCTCCCCTGCGTACCCCTCGACGACACCGAAACGCTCGGAAGCGCTCGCCCACTCCTCGCGGGCCTGGACGATGTCCTCGTGGCTGCGGCCGATGAAGTTCCACCACATGACGATCTCCTCCTCGAACGGCGTACCGCCGAGCAGCAGCAACCGCGTCGTGTCATCGGACTCGTTCGTCAGCGTCAATGTGTCGTACCCGGGACCGACATAACCCAACTCCGCCCTCCGTACGAGGGTTTCACCCAGGCGGACACTCCCGTCATCGACCAGTACGCCGTGCTCGAAGCCGGTGTCCACGGCAAGGGTGACGGTCGCGCGCGGGTCGAGGAGCAGTTCGGCACCGAGGAGGGGCGTGAACGTCCGTACCGGGGCGGTGTCCCCCGCGAGAGACCCCAGGAAGACCCTGACCTCTGCTCCGGCCAGGCGGACCGGCTCGGGCGCGTAGTGCTGGAAGTCGCGCTCCGCGTGCCGGTGCTCTTCGGGCAGCGCCACCCACAGCTGGGCTCCGTGCAGGACCGTGGTGCTCGGGGTCGAGACCTCCGAGTGGCTGATGCCGTACCCGCCCGTCATGAGGTTGAGCTCGCCCGGTCGTACGAAGGCGTGGCTGCCCAGGCTGTCGCGGTGCTCGATCTCCCCGCTGAACAGCCAGGACACCGTCTGCAGCCCGGTGTGCGGATGGGGAGGTACCTGCATGCCGCCCGTCTCGGCGACGCTGTCGGGGCCGTAGTGATCGGCGAAGCACCAGGCACCGATCAGGGTGCGGTCCCGCTGCGGCAGGGTGCGCCGCACCGTCATCGCGCGCGGGCCGCCCAAGGGCACATCACGCGCGGGAAGCACGTCGACGTGCGGAATGCCGTCCCCGCGCTCCTCGGTCACCGACGCTGCGCAGCGCACCTCGGAAGGCTCTGTTTCGACGTTGCTCAACGCTCGTCACCTCCCAAAGTCCAATGTTGTTGAGCGATCAACTACCATGTTTGATCATAGGCCACCACCGTCCGAAACGCACGGCGGAACGAGTAGGACCGCCGTCCCCCGAGGGAGACCGGATTGAGCGACGCGACGACTACCCCGGACAGCCGACGGATCTTCATCGACAAGCAGAGCCCCAAGGCCTACCACGCCCTGATCCAGACCTCCGAGGCGGTCCGAGCGACCGCCGCCGACGCAGGCCTTGACCGCTCACTCGTGGAACTCGTCAACCTCCGCGTCTCGCAGATCAACGGCTGCGCCTACTGCCTCAGTCTGCACACCAAGGCGGCCCTCCGCACGGGTGAGACCACGCAACGACTCGGAGTGCTGGCGGCCTGGCGGGATACGGAACTGTTCACACCGCGGGAACGTGCGGCGCTGGCCCTGGCGGAGGCGACCACCGACCCCTCGAACGCCACCGGGCAGGAGATCGCCTACGACACCGCCCGCCAGGTGCTCACCGACGACGAGATCTCCGCGGTGATCTGGGTGGCGGTGACGATCAACGCGTTCAACCGGGTCTCGATCATGAGCAGGCATCCCGTCCGCCCGGCTCCTGGGCAGTGACCGGATGGGCAGGTGCTGTCGCGTCGCGGTCATCGGGCGGAGGCCGCAACCCCCTGCCCAAGAACTCCAGTCCGTGATAGCCATGCTCAGCAGCCGCAAGGTCGAAGCGGGAACCGGCAATGAACGACCTAGGAGACCCCGAGATGCGTACGTTGATCAGCACTGCCTTTGTCTCGCTCGATGGCGTCGTGGAGGCCCCCGGCGGCGAGCCGGGCTACCGGAACTCCGGATGGACCTTCAAGGATGTGGAGTTCCTCCCGGAGGCGTTCGAGATCAAGGGCCGGGAGCAGCAGGAGGCCACCGCGATGATGCTGGGCCGGGTCAGCTACGAGGCGTTCAGCCCGGTCTGGCCGGGTATGGAGGATTTCGCCGACTACAACGGGATGCCGAAGTACGTCGTCTCCACCAGCCTCGCCGAGGACGACCTGGTGTCGGACTGGGGTGAGATCACGATCCTGCGCTCTCTCGACGAGGTTGCCGCTCTGAAGGAGACCGAGGGAGGGCCGATCATCATTCACGGCAGCGCCGCCCTCAACCGGAGCCTCTCCGACGCGGGTCTGATCGACCGCTACCACCTGCTCGTCTTCCCGTTGCTGCTGGGCGCGGGCAAGCGGCTGTTCAGCGACACGGACAAGGACGCCCAGAAGCTGAAGCTCGTCGAGCACGAGGCGTACGCCAACGGTCTGCAGAAGAACGTCTTCGACGTCGTCCGCTGACGAGCGCCGCTCTGGCAGTGCTGTGACGTGACCCGTCGGTGGCATGGCTCCATGTGCTGGCCGGATGCGCGGCGGCCGGGGCAGGTGACGCACCCTGCCCCGGCCGCCGCGCCGCCGCTCAGGCCGCGGTCACCGTTTGATGACCGGCCAGAAGGCGTCCCGCACGTCGGACTTGGCGGTGGAGACGAACTCGTCGCCGCCCGGCCCGTAGTCGTACCAGCCGTAGTACTCGTAGTGCAGGACCCTCGGGCAGCTTCCGCCGCTGATCTGCACCTCGCGCGGGTCGACGCGCTTTCCGGTGCGCAACTCGTAGACCTTCAGGGGAATCTTGACCTTGTAGAAGGTCACTTCGTGGGGGAGGTACTCGGACTTGTCGTTCTCGTAGTAGCACGTCTCGACGGCGGCTCCGTTCTTCGCCGTGTCCGCGCAGACCACGAGCGCGGCCTTGGTCGGGTCGCCGGTGCGCCAGTCCCGGGGGAGTTTGTCGGTGTACTCGGTGTCGCCGAGGAACATTGCGCGGTTGAACCCCTTGCGATACGGCGGGGCACCGCTGTACTTGGCGGGCGTGTCGCAGTAGCCGGACTTCGCGTCGGACGTGTTCTCGACCAGGCGGCGTACCGTGTCCAGTTCGATGGCGAGGGTGGCCTTCTTCACGCCGCTGCGTGCCTCGTCCGTGCGTGCGTCGTCCGGGTACTCGTCGAGGAGGTGCTGGTAGCGCGCCCGCGCCTGCTGCCAGTCGTCCTCGTCCATCAGGTCGTCGCCGCATCCCACCAGCGCGGCGGGTTCCGTACGCTTCGCGGTGTCGGCGGACCGGTCCAGTACATCCCGGGTGGGGTCGCGGTCGCGGAGCCAGTCGGTGATGTCGGCGGTGTCGCAGGAGTCCTTGGTCGGCAGGCCTTCGAGGAAGGTGTCCAGGACCGTCTTGACGGTCTGCTCGTTGCCGGGCTTGCTCAGGACGCCGGCGAGGATGCCGAAGCCTCGCTCCAGGTCCTCGATGTTCCCGTTTCGTCCGGCGCCGGCCAGGGTGGACGCGGCCCGCTCCAGCCGGTGACACGCCTCCACCACCGCGTCGCCGGGTTCGACCACCGGTGCGCCCGCCAGGCGGTGGCCCCACCACACCTCGCCCTGCGCGGCGACGGCCGCCTCGCAGTCGCCGCCCTCCCGGGCCTCGTTCACGCGGTCCTCGATGCCGTACGCGTCGACGCGCAGCAGTACGGCGGTCAGCAGCACCGCGACCGTGACGGCGAGCGCGCCCGCGCGCTGCCCGCGTCGTACGACGTGCTCCGCGCGCCGATGTGCCAGGAACCAGCCGTGGGCGATGCCGGCCGCCCACCACAGGAGCAGCAGGATCTCGCACCAGGTCTCAGCCGTCGATGCGGTGAGGTTGAGGAGCCAGCCGGTGCCGACCACGGCGAGCGCGGCCAGCCGCCAGCGACCCAGCAGGAGATAACCGATGCCGAGCAGCGAGGCGTTGCCGAGCGCCGCCGCCACCGGGTCGCACGGGGCCGGGGGTCGCCTGGGCGGCTCGGGAGGCTTCGGCGGCTCGGCAGGCGGCCGGTACGGGTCGTGTTCGTACGTCGGGGAGTCCATGAGCGATCACCCCTGAAGTGAAATGGGCGCCGGGCTGCGTACGGAGAACCAGTGGCGGCCTCTCTCGCCGCTCACCATCCACAGGGCCGCCACATCGATGCCGGCGATCACGAACATCGCAAGGCTGGGCGCCCCGGAGGCCAGCGAGCCGATGAAACCGAAGACCGTCCCGAGCGTCACGAAGGACAGGCACACGATGAGCACCACACGGATCCAGGGGCGGCGCCCCCGAGCCAGTGCGACGCAGACGACCATGAGCGCCGCCAGCGCCCAGCAGAACAGCGCCACGAACCAGGCCATGCCCATCGGCAGGAGCAGCTCCTGTCCGTGCTCCTGCTTGCTCTGGTTCTCCTCGGTGATCGCCCAGCCGCCGACGACCGTGCCCAGCGCGTGCGCGGTGACGACCACGAGGACGAAGATGAGGGCCCCGGGCATGCGCACCTTCTCGGGCGGACCGGGCAGGCCGGCCTGACCGGGCTGACCCTGCTGACCCTGCTCACCGGGCTGACCGGGCTGATGCGGAGAGTTCTGCATCGCGGATCACCTCACGCTTTCGTTGTCCGGAAGGTCGTAGACCCGGGCCCAGTCCACTTCGTAGACGGCGCTCTGCAGGTCGTCCCCGTGGAAGTTGTCGAGCTGGATGGTCTGGTGCATGGACGGGGCGCACTGGATGCAGTCGCGGTCCGCGTTCGCGCCGTCGGCGAAGCGGAACCACTCCTCGCCGTCGATGAAGCCGCGCAGATGGTCCGGGGTCCACTCGACGGCGACGTTGTGCCACTGCGACAGGTCCACGCCGCACTTCTGCGCGAACTCCTGCTGTACGGGCACGCCCTCCGGGTGCGGGTAGTGCAGGAACGCCTCGGCGCAGCTCTCGCCCGGGGCACCGTTCTCCAGGTAGTCGTACTCGCCGTCCTCGGGGTGCTCGTTCGAGTCCGGCCACAGGATCAGCAGCGGGTGGTACTGCCGCCCGTTGTCGGGGGCGGTGGCCCGGGAGCGTACGCGGGCCTCCCACCGGCCGTACTGCCGGCCGTACGGCGAGGCGAGCCAGCCGGTGTCGCCGTTCACCTCGCCGGTCATGCGCAGGACGCCGCCGACGACCCGGGTGTTGACGTCGCAGCGGCGGCCGTTGTCGCTGTGGCCGGGCCAGCACTTGCCGGGGCTGCCGCCCGCCAGGCGCCACTTGTCGCGGTCGGGTATGGCCGGGTCGGCCTCCGAGCCGTAGTCGAACTCGTCCGACCACTGCGGCAGCGGGTCGCCCCAGCCGTACCGCTCGGCGGCGGTCG
This sequence comes from Streptomyces himalayensis subsp. himalayensis, assembly GCF_013778455.1. Classification (GTDB taxonomy): domain Bacteria; phylum Actinomycetota; class Actinomycetes; order Streptomycetales; family Streptomycetaceae; genus Streptomyces; species Streptomyces himalayensis. The sequence continues at coordinate 66,798 of NZ_JACEHE010000033.1, forward strand.
TCGGATCGGCGGGGGCGGCGCTCACCGTGGTCGCCGTGAGCGTCGCCGCGAGTGCCGCCGCGCCGAACCCCACGGCGAGGTGCCGGGCGCGAAGTCGTCTGTCCATGGCTCTCCTTCAGCCTGTCGTGCGTGTGCGGACGCGGGGCGGCCCGAGCCCTCCCCTCGCAGGGCTCGGACCGCGCCATGGCCCGTCCGGGCCACGTCCCTCGGGTATTCGACCGCCGTACGCCGTTGTTCAGCAGGCCCTCTCCCGGCGCCGAACAACCTGGAGGCGCGAACCGAACGAAAGGGTCAGGAGGAAACGTGCAGATCGAGTGAACTCCCGTGTCTCGCCTGCCGATACGCTCCACATTCGGTTGCGCCCGTCCCGTGCGACTACCTACCGTGGGCGCCCGAACGGACGCGCTGGGTGATGGCCTGGCGAAGACTTGGGTGAACGAGGGCAGGGCGGGGCACGTGTCGGCAAGACCAGGACCGGGGCGCACCGAGGGCGAGCTGGATCCGGAGGCCGGGCCGCTGCCGCGGTTCGCCGCCGAGCTGCGCGCGCTGCGCGAGTCCGCGGGGAAGCCCACGTACCGGGCGATGGCTCAGCAGGCGCGGTACGGGGTGACCACCCTGTCGCAGGCGGCGGCCGGGAAGCAGCTGCCCACCCGCGCGGTGACGCTCGCCTACGTGAAGGCGTGCGGCGGCGACGTGATCGCGTGGGAGCGGCGCTGGCGCGAGGTGTCGGCCGAGTTGGCCGCAGAGGCCGCCGACGACGAGACCTCCCGACCGCCGTACCGCGGCCTGACCCGGTTCGAGCCGGGCGACGCCGAACTGTTCTTCGGCCGCGACCAGCTCGTGGAGCGGCTGACCGAGCTGAACCGCAAGCACCGCTTCACCGCCGTCTTCGGCCCCTCCGGCAGCGGCAAGTCCTCGCTGCTGCGCGCCGGCCTGATCCCCCGGCTGCGCACCCCGGACGATGGGGAAGAGGACGTGCCTCCCGCCGCCGTACGGATCCTCACGCCCGGTGCGGACCCGCTGCGCACGCACGCCGACCGGCTCCTGCCCGTACCCGGCACCGACGCCGACACCTGGCTGATCGTCGACCAGTTCGAGGAGCTGTACACCCTCGGCGCCGACCCGGCCGACCGAGACACTTTCATCGACCGCCTCGTCGCCGCCACCGACGCCGACAGCCGGCTGCGTGTCGTCATCGCGGTGAGAGCCGACTTCCTAGGCCGCTGCGCCGAACACCCCGGCCTCACCGCCGCGTTGCAGGACGCCACGCTGCTCGCCGGGCCGATGAGCCGCGCGGAGCTGCGGGAGGCCATCGTCCGCCCGGCCGCCGCGGACGGCCTGATCGTCGAACGCTCCCTGACCGACCGCCTCCTGGACGAGGTCGAGGGCGCACCGGGCGGACTTCCGCTGATGTCGCACGCCCTGCTGGAGACCTGGCGCCACCGCAGCGGGCGCGCCCTGACCGAGACCGCGTACGAGGCGGCCGGCGGGCTGCACGGCGCCGTCGTCCGTACGGCCGAGCAGGTGTACGGCGAACTCACCGCGCCGCAGGCCGAGCTGGCCCGCCGTATCCTGCTCCGCCTCGTCGCCCCTGGCGACGGCACGCCGGACACACGTCGGCCCACCGAGCACGCGGAGCTCGACTTCGGCAGCCCCGCCGACACCCGAGTGGTACTGGAACGCCTGGTCCGCGCCCGCCTCATCACCTTCGACGACGGCACCGTCGACCTCGCCCACGAAGCCCTCATCACCGCCTGGCCCCGCCTGCGCGCTTGGATCGACGCCGAACGCGACCGGCTGCGCGTCCACCGCTCGCTCTCCGAGGCGGCCCGCACGTGGCAGGCACTCGGCCGGGAGAGCGCCGCGCTCTACGCCGGCTCCCGTCTGCACGCCGCCCGCGACGCCTTCCCGCAGGACGCCGCCCGGCCGCACAGCACCACGCTGGGGGACGACCACAGCGACGAACTCACCCCGCTGGAGCGGCAGTTCCTCACCGCCTCGCTCCGGCGTCGGCACCGCGCCGTGCGACTGCGCCGTACGGTCGTGGCCGTACTCGCCGCGCTCGTGCTGCTCGCCACCGGCACCGCCGTCGTGGCCCTCCAGGCGCGCGCCACCGCGCAGGCCGAACGGGACGATGCGGTCTTCGGCCGCCTCACCGCCGAGGCTGACCGTGTCCGCGAGACCGACGCCGGGCTGGCCGCCCGGCTCGACGTCGCCGCGTACCGCATGCGTTCCACCCCGGACCTGCGGACCCGGCTGGCCTCGGACGCGGGCCGGGTGCTGGCCACCCGGCTGTCCGGGCACCGCGGTCTGGGCAGCTCCGTGGCGTACGCACCCGACGGCCGCACCCTCGCCAGCGGCGGCCACGACGGCACGGTCCGGCTGTGGGACACCGCCGCCCGGCCGGGGTCAGCGGACAAGCCGGAGGACATGGGGAGACCGCTGGGCAAACCGCTGCGCCTGAGTACGGGACCGGTCGGCGCGGTCGCCTTCGCTCCGCAGGACGGCGACATGCTGGTGGCCACCGGGAAAGGCGGAGGCATCCAGCTGTGGGACGTACGCGACCGGGAGCGGCCCCGCCCCGTCGGCCGGCCGCTGGTGAGCCACGACGAGGAGAACGTCGTCTCCGTCGCGTTCGCCCCCGACGGCCGGACGCTGGCCACCGCCGGCGACGACGGGACCGTACGCCTGTGGGACCTGAACGACCCGGCCCGGCCCGCGCCGCTCGGCGAGCCCGCCGAGGCCGACGACTCCGAGGCAGGCAGCGTCCGCGCCGTCGCGTTCGCCCCCGACGGGGAGACCCTGGCCACGGGCGGCTACGACGGCACCGTACGAATGTGGCGATACAGCGAGGACGACGCGACCGGCCTCGCACCGCTCGGCAAACCGCTGCGCGAACACACCGCCTCCGTCTGGACGCTGGCCTTCTCCCCGGACGGCCGGACGCTGGCCACGGCCGGCTACGACGAGACCGTACGGCTGTGGGACGCGTCCGACCCGAGCCGCCTCGAGCCGCTGGGCGAACCGCTCACCGAGCACACCGCGCCCGTCATGTCGGTGGCGTTCAGTCCCGACAGCGAGACGCTGGCGAGCGCGGGCGAGGACGACTCGCCCATCCTGTGGAACGTGGCCAACCCCGCCTACCCGCAGCAGCTCGGGGAGCCGCTGACCGGTCACACGGAGGCCGTGTGGGATGTGGCCTTCCATCCCGACGGCCGTACCCTCGCCAGCACCGGCGCCGACGGCAGCGTCCGCCTCTGGCACCGGCCGCCGACCGTCCTCACCGACTTCACCAACCCCCTGACCGCCGTCGCCTACAGCCCCGACGGCCGTCTGCTCGCCGCCGCCAGTACCGACGACGGGCTGATCCGCCTGTGGGACGTGGCCGATCCGGGCAACCCGCGCCGCCTCCTGCGCACGCTCACCGGCCACGAGGACGAGGTGCTGTCCGTCGCCTTCGCCCCGGACAGCCGGGCGGTGGCCAGCGGCTCGAAGGACGGCACCGTACGGCTGTGGGACGTCTCCGCCCCCGAACATCCCGCCCCGCTCGGCGAACCGCTGGACGCGCACGACGGCGGCGCCCTCGCCGTCGCGTTCGCCCCGGACGGCCGGGCGCTGGCCACCGGCGGCGAGGACGACACGGTGCGGCTGTGGGACGTACGGCGACCGGACCACGTACGGCCGCTCGGCGAACCGCTGCGCGGCCACACGGACGCCGTCACATCCGTGGCCTTCGCACCAGGCGGCCGCACCCTGGCCACCGGCAGCGAGGACAACACGGCGCGGCTGTGGCACGTGGGCGACGGGGCGCGGGCACGGCCCGCAGGCGCTGCTCTCACCGGGCATGACGAACCGGTCAACGCGGTGGCCTTCACCCCGGACGGGAAGACACTCGCGACGGGCAGCGACGACCGTACGGCACGGCTGTGGGACGTGGAACAGGCGGACCGCGTACGTCCGGTGGGCGAGGAGCTGGCCGGGCACCGCGGGCCGGTCAGGTCCGTGGCCTTCGCCCCGGACGGGAAGACGCTGGCGACCGGCAGCGGCGACCACACGGTCCGCCTGTGGGACGTGGCGGACCCGGCCCGTGCCGAGCCCGCCGGCCAGGAACTGACCGGCCATATCGACACCGTCACCTCCGTCGCGTTCAGCCCGGAGGGCGACGCCCTCGCCTCCGCCGGTTACGACCTGACGGCCCGGGTGTGGAGCCTGGGCGCGGACCGCGCGGCGGACTACGTCTGCGACCGCACCGGCGGCGTCCTCACCCGCGCCGAATGGGAGGAGCACCTGCCGCAACTCGGGTACCAGGCGGTGTGCGAGGGGCGTTAGGCCCTGTCGTCAAACTCCCGTCGTCCGTCCGAAGGGCGGGCCCCGCGCCGTCTGGTGCGTGCAGCTGCAAGGCGGAGGAGGGAGGCGAGGCGGTGGGGGCACCTCCTACGCCCTTAAGGCAGTGGGGGAGCGTGCCAGACGGCGCGGGGCTGGGGGCACCTCCCAGCGGTAGCTGGGGGAGGGAGTTTGACGACAGGGCCTAGGGGCCGCCAGGGGCGCTCAGGGGATGGTGAACTTCAGCACGGCGCCGTCCTTGTTCTGCGCGACGACGGTGGCCTTCAGATCGTCGCCCCACTTGGCCACACCGCCCTGGCCACCGAGCCGCATCACGGAGCTCGGTGTCTCGAAGGTGACGGAGTCGTCCCCCGGGGTGACATGCACGTCCACCCCGTTCGCCGTGATCCACACCGGCGAGGTCACCAGGACCTCGCATGCGCCGTCCGAGCAGGCGTCGATGTTCTTGCCGTCCGCCGCCTTGGGCAGCGGGCCGGTGGGGTCGGGCGAGGGCGAGGCCGCCTCCTCGTCGGGATTCCAGCCCGGGGCGCACTGCTCGGCACGCTTGTACGCGGCCGCGAGCTGCGGATCCTTCTGCGTCAGCGCGAGGAGATCCGGCTGGGGCGGGGTGAGGGACTGGACGCGCTTGTCGACGTCCGCGACGATGCCCTCGGCGTCGTCGACGGCATCGATCGGTGACACCTCGTCGAGGTGGTCCGCGACGCCCTTCACCTTCTTCAGCAGGGCGTTGCGCAGCCGGTCGGCCGCGGGAACGCCCGACGGGTCGAGGTCCGTCAGGGCGCTCTCCACGTCGTCCACCGCCAGCGGTGTCCGGGAGAGGTAGCTGACGGCGAAGAACTGGGCGTCCGAACCGGCCTCGTCCGGGTTCCGGATCTGCTTCAGGTCCGCCGCGCTCTCCGCCCGGAGGTCCTTGAGGGCGCTCGTCTGCACGCACATCTCGCCGACCCACTTGACCAGTTCCTTGGACGGCGGCCGTGTCGGCGTCGGCTTGGCCGACGCCTTGCCCGACGCGCCGGTCTCCTCGTCCGTCCCGCCACCGCAGCCGCCGACGGCCAGTACCAGCCCGGCGGCCACGACGGCGACGCTCCCTCTCTTGACCATCCAAGGACCTCTCTCCGTGCTGTGATCCCGACGTCTTCGCGGTGCGGATCCCGGCACCGTAGGCCCAGTTCAGCGCGGGACGGATTGTTCAGTCACCCGGTCCGCAGCAGTGAACAACGTCCGATGGCTGAGAAGACTGCCCGCCAGTGAAGTTCGCGCGGCCGCCGCAGGGGTGGAGTCCATCAACGGCCTCAAGGCCACAAGCCACTCGCGCACAGTTCGAGCCGGTTCTCATGGACGGGCCTTCAGGCCGGGAACCCGGGTCGGCGTATTGCTGCCGATGCGCCTCTCGGCGCCATGACATACCGCTGAAATGTCGCTCTGGGAGTCTAGGGCGACAGGGGAACGGTGTTCCGCATGTCAGGACGGCGTCTTGCATTGACCGGGGGCTCCGGGTCGTCCATAGTGCTGCGAACATTCTTCGAGACCTGCAGCCACCCGGTCTGGAAGGACCCAGGAACCGAAGCTGAAGTGCGGTATTGGGGAGAACGGGATGAACACTGACGCCACCTCGAGCCTTCCCGGAGACTTCATGCTGGCTGTGTACCTGGACGGACAAGGCCGTGTTCCCGGCTATCGCGCCGGCCTCGACTTCGGTCTGAGCGCAGCGATGCTGATAGAACTCGCTCTGGACGGCTTCATCCATACCGTTGACGGATACATCGTCGCAGTCCACGGTGCAGAGCCGCATGACCCCATGCTCCGCGAGGTTCTCGTGCGGATCCGGTCGTGTCGCAAACGGCGCAGGGCATCGGAGTGGGTCAGGGCCCTGAGCGTCAGCGCGCACAAGCGCCTCTCGGCCGGCTTGATCGCTGACGGTGTCCTTGTTCGCACGCCGAGGCGGCTGCCGTTGCCGACCGGGTCGGCTCGTCGCTACGACGTCCTCCGTGGGGAGCGGCGAGATGCCGCGGTCCGGTCCCTGGGCGATGCGGCCGATTCCTCTCATCGCTCCGTTGCGCTGGCTGCGCTGGCGAGTGCGTGCGGGGCCACGTCGGGCGGTCGAGAGTGGAGCGAGTCCGAGGCAACGCTGCGATCACTGAGCCCGACCTGCGCCCACATCCTGACTGCAGTCGCCGACTGCGTGCGGCCGCTGGCGTTCCCTTCTTGGGA